>NZ_JASNRD010000003.1 GCF_030412015.1 Massilia sp. YIM B02763
AATTACGCTTTCGCAGCTTGACAGGCAAGACGGTATCTACCATGGGCCCGGCACCGTTCAGTCGATGGGGTCGCCCAGGCTGGCCCAGCAATATGCGGCGGCCATCGTGCGCTGCGGGCGGTACGCCTGCAGGAAGGCTTCCGCTTCGCGCAGGTCCGGGCGCGGTGCGTCCGCGCCGCCCAGCAGGCGCCCGATCGCGTTGCGCACGGCCACGTCGCCATGCAGCGAGCAATCCGGATACCCATAGCCGCGCAGCAGCGCGTAATTGACGGTCCAGGGGCCGATGCCCTTTATCGCCAGCAGGCGCTCGGCGGCGCCGGCCGCGCCCTGTTCGTCCAGCAGGCGCTCCAGGTCCAGGTCGCCGTCGGCCGCCAGCCGCGCCAGGCGCAGCAGCGTTTCCGCTTTCGCGCGCGAGAACTTGCGGCTGCCCAGCTGGTCGGCTTCCAGGCGCGCCACGTCGGCCGCTTCCGGATAGCACCACATCCCGCTCGCATGCGGGCGGCCCGCCAGTTCGATGAAGCTGCGCCGCAGCGCGATCGCGAAGGCGAGATTGATCTGCTGGCCGATGACGGCCCAGGTCAGGGCCTCGAACACCGTGGCCGCCTGGATCACGCGCAGGCCCGGATGGCGGCGCACGAGCGGGGCGAACAGCGCGTCGCCGGCGACCATCGCCGTGAACGGCGCCGGGTCGATAGCCAGGCCCAGCATGTTGACGAGCGCCGCGCGTGCCCGTGCGCCGACGGGGCCATCGGCATCGACGGCGCAGTCGGCGTGCTCCGCGTGCAGGGTCAGGTCGAGCAGCGTCGGCACGCCGTCCAGCAGGATGGCCTTGCGGATGCGCATGCCGTCGACGCGTTCCGCGGGCCCGTTCGCATCGCGCCCGTGGAAGGCGAGGGCGTGGGCGGCGACGTAGCCGGCCGGCAGGGCGATGGCGAAGCGGGTGCTCACCTGGTGCTCACTTGGTGCTCATTTGGTGTCCACTGGTGTTCACTTCGCCGCAGCGCCCGCCGCCGCGCGGTCCCAGCGCGGGCTGAATCCCGTCACGAGGGCGGTGCCGACCAGCACGATGGCCGAACCCGCGACCGTGTACCAGCCGATGATCTCGCCGAGGAACAGCGTGCCCCACAGGATGCCGAACAGCGGATTCAGGAAGGTCACCGTGAGCGCCGAGGTCGTGCCGACTTCCTCGATCAGGCGGAAGTACAGCAGGTAGGCGATGCCGCTGCACAGCACCCCCAGCGCCAGCACGGCGGCGCCGATGCCGAGCGTCGGGCTGCCGCTGGCCGGGAAGAACGGCAGCACGGACAGCACCATGATGGCCGAGGTCCACATGGTGCCGTGCGCATTGGCGAAGGCATCCACGCTCGGCGCCGAGCGCGCATACAGGCTGGCCACGCCGTAGCTCAGCGCCGCCGCCAGCGCGGCGCCGATCGCGATGCCGGCGCCGTCGCGGCTGGCCACGTGGTCGAAGCCGACCAGCAGGGCCACGCCCACCGTGCCCAGCACGAGGCCGAGCAGGGTGCGCGGAGCGATGGCCTGGCGCGTCCAGGCGGCGCCGAGCAGCGCGCTCCACATGGGCGCGGTGGCGTTCAGCACGGACAGGACGGACGCCGACAGCGTGCGCGCGGCGAACGCGAACAGCAGGAAGGGCAGCGCCGAATTGAAGAAACCGAGGATGAAGTAATGCTTCCAGTGCGCGCCCAATTGCAGGCGCTTCTTCAGCACCAGGCCCACCAGCGCCAGGAACAGCGCCGCCAGCAGCACGCGGAACTCGATCAGCACGGCGGGCCCCAGCACCGGCGCGGCGATGCGCATGAAGAGGAAGGAGCCGCCCCAGATGGCGGCAAGGGAAAAGAGGCGCAGCAGGTTGGCGGTGTTCATTGTCGTTATCGTTATCGTGGTCCGGCGCGGGATCGACAATGATACAAGGAGGCGGGGCTTGCCGCAGATATCCCTGCAACATACCGTCGCCCCTGCGCAGGCAGGGGCCCAATGCCTGCAAGCTGCTCGAAGCTTGGGCCCCTGCCTCCGCAGGGGCGACGGGGTAAGCGGATCGTTACGGCACCAGCGGTTTCTTCGCGGCGCGCTTGGCCTTGATCTCGCCGTTCGCCTTGTCGATCGCCGCCAGGCGTTGCGCCAGCGCCGGGTGGTTGGCGCTGTAGCCGTTCAGCACCGTGGGCGGATAGGTGTCGGCCAGGCGGCGCCAGAACGCGGGGGCGCGGGTGGCGTCGTAACCGGCGCGCACGGCCAGGTAGGTGGCCAGGCGGTCGGCCGCGGCGTCGGCGTCGGCCGGCATGGCCTTGATGCCGCCGCTGCCGATCAAGAGGGACGTGTCGGGCGTGATGCTGCGCAGGTTGTCGATGACGCTGGCCAGCGTGGCCTGGTTGCGCTGCGTGGCCGGGTGGTTCAGCAGGTTGTGCGCCATCGTGCGCGCCAGCACGAAGGCCAGCTCGTCGTCGTTGCGGGTAAAGCCGATCATGCCGCGCGTGACGAGCACGCGGTTGCCGTCGCCGTAGGCGTTGATGTTGTCGGCGTTGCCCAGCTCGATGGCGAAGGAGCAGGCGCGCGTGACGGGGATCGCGATGTCGCGTTCGACGCGGCGGCGCTCGATGCTCATCGGCAGGCTGGCCTGGGTGGCGATGATCCTGGCGAAGATGGTGCCCGCTTCGCCCAGCGCGTTCTTGCCGACCGGGAGCGGCTTGCCGCCGGCGGAGAGCAGCACGTCGCCGACCTGCAGGCCCGCGCGCGCCGCGCCGCTGCCGGCCAGCACGCCCGTCACCTGCAGGTGTTCGTCCATGCCGAAAGCGACGTGGGCGGCTTCGTTGTACTCGCCCGGATACGACCAGCGGTTCTTGGCGGTGAAGCCGAGCAGGTTGCGGGCCTGGCCCTTGCACAGTTCCGCGTTCTGGATCAGCAGGGGCGCCGCGACCTTGTACAGGCGGTCCTGCAGGTCCGCCATCTTCGTCAGGGTGTCGGCGGCGGCGGCCATCTGCGGCGTCAATCCGGGCGCCTCCGCGGGGCGCTCGGCGACGCCGGGGATGCCCGGGGATTGGCGGGGCGCCTGCGTGGCGCAGGCCGACAGCAGCAGGGCCGCGGCGATGAGGGATGCTCCAGGGCGAAGAAGGCGGGTAAGGGTCATGCTGCTCCTTTTGTCTTATTGTTTGCCGGTGCTGCCGAAGCCGCCCTCGCCGCGTTCCGTGGCGATGGCGAAGTGGTCGACGAATTGCAGCGCCACCTGGACGACGGGCTGGAACATCAGCTGGGCGACGCGGTCGCCCGGCTGCACGACGTAGTCCTCGCTGCCGTCGTTCGCCAGGATCACGCCGATTTCCCCGTGGTAGTCCGAGTCGATCACGCCGATGCCCTGCGCGACGCGCACGCCATGCTTGAGCGACAGGCCGGAGCGCGAGGCGACCACCGCGACCAGGCCCGGATCCATCATGTTCAGCGCCAGCCCGGTCTGGACCAGCGCGCGGCCGCCCGCGGGAATGGACAGCGGGGAAGGGATGCATGCGCGCAGGTCCATGGCGGCCGATCCGCTCGTTTCATAACGGGGCGCCGGGATTTCAGTGCCGAGCAGGGGGTTGACGATGCGTGCTTCGATACGACGGTACATAAATTCTCACAAAAATGGTACACGCGGCAACGGGCCGCGGGCTTGCTGAGCCTACATCATACGATGAACCCAGCCGATGATGGCGCTCAGCATTATGGACGCCGCCAGCGGCCGGGCCAGAGCGAAGCGTCGCGCATGCATGGCTGGTATTGCTCGGTATTTCATTGCCACCATTTCTAACAATCAACTACCTCGATCATATTGATTGGGATTCGTGGAGCGCTTGTAATGAATCAGGGTTTTTCTTCATCGCCCAAGTGACAATGCCTCGTGTTGCAATACTTTTAACAATGCGAGCGATCGCGGTGGGGGAAATCATGAGGAAATGGAGGCGATGGGGTGTGTCCGCAGTGGTGTCCGTCTTGTGCGGCATGGCGTTGGCGGCATGCGGCAGTGGGGCGGATGGTGCCGGGAAAGCAGCTACGGCCAGCAAGCTGTCGGCACAAACGGAGGCGGCGACCGGCATCGCGTGGGTCCAGTGCGCGCTGGAAGACCAGGCCTGCGACTTCGCGGGCAAGCGCGACGTGCGCTACGGGGCGAACGGGACCTATGTGGTCAAGGCGGTGACTGGCCCCGCGCAGTGCGTCAACGCCACCTTCGGCGACCCCGCCCCGGGCGCCGACAAGTTCTGCAGCCTGGCGCTGGAGACGCCGCTGCACACCGCCTGGACCCCGTGCGCGGCCGAAGACGCGACGTGCACGGTGACGGGCAAGCGCCTCGTGCGCTATGGCGCCGACGGCAGCTTCGTCTATCGCAGCGTGACGGGCTCGGTCCGCTGCGGCAATGCCGTGTTCGACGATCCGCTTCCCGGCGTCGACAAATCCTGCAGTTATTCGTCCTCGCTCGCCCAGCCCGCCGGCGACTGGACGATCGCCGACCTCGGCACGCTCGGCGGCGACGAAACCAGCGTTGCCGCCCTCAACGATGCCGGCAGCGTCGTCGGTTGGAGCCGGCTGGCCGACGGCGCGCAGCGCGCCTTCCTCTACCGCAACGGCCAGATGCGCAACCTGGGCGTGCTGGCGGGGAACGACGGCAGCGCGGCCGTGGCGATCAATAACCTGGGCCAGATCGTGGGTAGCAGCTCGACCGGCGGCGACATCGCGAGCGCGCGCATGTTCTCGTCCGACGGCGGCAGCCTGAGCGAAATCGTCTTGCCGTTCACCGCAGTCAAGCAGGTCCAGGACATCAACGATGCGGGCGACATCCTGATCCATTACCGCGGCACGCGCCAAGGCGACTGCATGAGCCCCATCGCGAGCTGCAATTACATTGCCAGGAAGACGGGCGCGCCCATCGACCTGCAAGCGAAGATTTCCAGGGGACTGAAAATCAATAATAGCGGCGTGATCATGGCGTTTTCCGGCAACTCGCGCGAATCGACCCTGCTCTACAACCTGCACGACGCGTCCACCGTGACGATCTCTTCCATTCCCGGCGGCCCCGCCTTCCCGTACTACATGGAGCCCGTCGATTTCAATACCGCGGCAGAGCTGGTCGGCTTCAGCGGCTACGGCCGGCCGTTCCGCTATCGCCAGGGCGCGGTGGCCGACATCGCCACGGTGATCGCCGGCGACGTGACGGCGCTGGCCGGCATCAACGACGATGGCGACATCGTGGGAACCATGCAGGCCGGCGGCGGCAGTACCGTCTTCTTCTGGCAGGCCAGCACCGGCATCCTGGTGGACCTCAATACCGTCGCCGGCGTCAGGGACGCGGGCTGGCGGCTGCAGTACGTCAAGGCCGTCAACAATGCGGGCCAGATCATCGGGACCGGTATCGATGGCAGCGAGCGGCAGCGCGCCTTCCTGCTCACGCCGCGTTGAAAAGGGAAAGCGCCGGGGGACCGGCGCTTCTTTCTTGATGAGATCGTGATGGAAGAGACGGAGCCGTACGTTGCCGACGACGGTGCCGCCTATTGGCGCGTCAGCAGCATGCGTACGGTCGCGCTGGGGCTGCTTGCGCGTGCGGTCAGCGACACCGATACCTTGCCGGCCGGCCAGGCGAATTGCGCGGTCTCCTTGTCGGCCAGGTCGCCGCTGTCGACGACGTTGTCTCCGGCATCGGCTTTCCGCATCTGCAGCCGGCACGTCGCGCCGCCCGTGGCGCGGCATTCGATCCGGTAGCGGTCGCCCGGCGCCGGCTTGGCCCAGCTGACTTCGGTCACATCGTCGGCAAAGGTCTTCGTCACGACGGCGCCGCCGCTTGCCCCTTCGAGCACCAGGCTTTGCGACCACGAGTCGAAGGAGGCTTTGGCCTGGCCTGCCGTCGCCGTCCACGGTCCGCGCATGGACAGCAGGTTGGCGCGCGGTTTGCGCTTCACGACCTTGCCGTCACCGTCGACCCATTGCCTGGCACCCGTCACCTGGCGCAAGGCGACGCGGATCTTTTCCAGGTCGGCCACCGCCTGCGCATTCCAGACGCGTCCGTGCAGCTCGAGTCCGCTATCGATTTCGCTGTAGATGACGAAGCCCGTCGATCCGTTGCGGTCGACGACATAGGCGCCATACACCTTGAGGGTTTCCGCGATCTTCCTGATCCTCGCATCGTCGATGGTCGCCGTATCGAAGGCGGCCGGCAGCATCAGCAACGCGCCCTCGGGAATCCGGCCCGTGTTGACCGCCTTGGCTTCCTTGTCGGCCGACGTCGCCGGGTAGACGTAGGCGGGCGCCGGCGCCAGGGCCGTGGTCGGTAGCGACATGCTCAAGGCGTGGCGGTACAGCGCCTGGGCGTCGTTCACCTCCTGCGTGCGGATCAGGCCGCCGATGGCCGATACGCCCGCGGCCCGGGCGCCCTGGATCGTGTGCGCGGGATCGCCCCAGCCCGAGCCGCCCAGGCTGGTCCAGGCGTACTGGTCCGCGATCCATTTTCCCTGCTCGGCCCTGAGCTTCCAGAACGAGTGGACGATGCCCGTCGCCGTATCGACGATCTCGGCGTGGCCGTCGCTGCCGGACGCCGGCTTGACGTCCTCCGGCCAGCGGGGCAGCACGATGTTCCCGAAAGTCCGGTCGTCGGCCCGCCACGGGCCGGGCTTGTCCGGCGGGCCATGGACGGTGACCGGCCCTCCCTTGCCGGGCAGGGCGTGGAACACGCCCGTCGACCATTTTCCCGATTCGATCGCCGGGGCATATTTTGCCGCCGGGACCGACGCATCGGAAAACACGGGATCGACGGGACGGCTGTTCCACGGCGAATCGGCCGCGAAGGGCGTATCGAAGCTGCCCCATTGGCGCGCCTGGCCTCCCTTGCCCTCCGTGCGCGGGGGCGGCTTGCGCTCGGCGTGGGTGAACAGCGTCACCGACACGAGGGCCAGCAGCACGCCCCACGCGGCATGCCTTCCTCGACGATTCCTGGACATGTTTATCTCCCGTTTTGCCGATGTGCCGATATGCCGGCATGTCGATCGCATGGCGCCGCGCTACCGCCAGACGACGAACGCGCGTCCGGACGCCGGTTCCGGCCGTGCCTGCCGCGCCGCCTCGGCCGGCACGGCCAGCAGGGACGAGGCCGCGCCCAGGAACAGCCAGTAGTACCAGTTGAATGCGAGATAGAACATCATGTTGTCGGAGAAGGACACCGTCAGGTAGCTGATCACGGTGACCATGACGATGAAGCGCAGCAGGCGGTCGACCTGGGACAGCCGCCGCAGCAGATACAGCAGCCGGCCGTGGATCCAGACATAGGCGGCCAGCCCGAGCAGGCCGACGTCGAACAGCCACTGCACGTACACATTGTGCGCATCCCAGTGGATGCCGTCGCCGCGCGCGAAGAACACGGGCGCGTTCTCGGAAAAGGCGCCGATGCCGTAGCCGAACAGGGCGCGCTTGATCTCCATCCATTCGAGCGCCGCCGTCCACAATTCGACCCGCCAGCGGAAGGAATCGAGCTTGGTCTGGCTCGTCACCACTTCGGGCGCACTCAGGTCGATGATGCGGTCGCGGATCGGTTCCACCAGCAGGGCAAGGCAACAGCCGGCCAGCAGGTAGAGCAGATAGCGGCGCTCGAACAAGACGCCGAAGGCCAGGAACATCGCCATGCAGACGAGCCAGGCGCTGCGGGTCTGGGTACAGACCAGCATGCCGGACAACACGGCCATCCAGGCGACGAGGGCCGCTTTCCCGAACATGCCGCCGCCCTGCAGCGGCGACTTCAGCTGGTAGAACACGATGCAGATGACGAAGGCAAGGTAGAACGCGAAGATGTTCGGGTGGGTAAAGGTGCCCTGGACGCGGCTGCTCGACAGCGCCCCGAGCCCGGCCGCGGCGACCTGGACCATGCCGTAGGCGACCGGGATGATGGAGGACGCGACGATCACCCGGAGCACGGTGCGGAAGTCCTTCATGGAAGTGACGAAGGACGCAGCGCAGTAGAACACCGCGAAGTTCGATACCCAGGCAAGGATGAAGCGCAGGCTTTCTCCCTTGGATGGCGCGAGCAGGAAGCCGTATGCCGTGGTGCAGAAGAACCACGCCCACGCCGCCAGGAAGGGCTTCC
Organism: Massilia sp. YIM B02763; assembly: GCF_030412015.1. Classification (GTDB taxonomy): domain Bacteria; phylum Pseudomonadota; class Gammaproteobacteria; order Burkholderiales; family Burkholderiaceae_D; genus Telluria. Next base: position 8,108 of record NZ_JASNRD010000003.1, read on the forward strand.
TGCGCAGCACGTCGTCCTTCGATATCACGAGGAGGGCGAGCCCGATGATGCTGGCATTGACGAAGCCGCCGATGCCCGGTCCTCCTCCCGCGACCGACAGGCGGATGGATTCGAAGACGAGATCGCAGGCCGACCTCGCGGCGAGCACGAGGAAGAAGAAGGTCTTTTTCCGCGCGAAGAACAGGGCGGCGAGCGCCACGGTCAAGGGCAGCGCGAGCACCGCCGCCGCGCCGTCGCCCACGACCGCCAGGTAAGCGGGAATGCCGGCCCCCATGGCAATGGCGCACAGCGCGATCGCCACGGTCATGGCGCGGCCATGGACGACGGAGGACCGTACGGGTGCAAGGGCATGGAATGTCATGGCATCGCCCATGCGCTAGTCGATCGCCACCAGCGCTGGCGCGCCGGAGGCCCGCCCGGCGACGCCCGACCGGTGCAGCAGCCAGGACTTGACCGTGTACCACTCCGAGCGGTCGGTGCCGCGGCGTGCCGCGTGGCGGAGGTAGCGTCCCATCATGGCGGCGGATTGGCGGCGCACGAAACAGCGGCGGAAATCCAGTTCGGCATCCAGCGCCGCGGAAGCGCCCAGCCCCCGCGACAGGCTGTCGCGCAGCGTGTCGAATTCGCGGTCGAAACGATCGCGGCCGCGGATGTCCACGAGCCTGTACCCGTGGTTGCACATCGGCGCGGGATCGAAGGCGGGAACGTCCTTGAGGAGCGCAAACGTCCTGGCGAGATAGCGCGAGATCGCGATGGCGACCCGCGTCTGCTCGACGTGCTTCCTGCTGCTGATGTTATTGTCGTGCCACCTGAACTGCAGCAGGCGCTCCCTGACGTTGCGGCAGCGGGCGACCAGTGCCAGCTGGCCGAACAGGAAATAATCTTCCGCCAGGCCGGACACCTCGAGCCGCTCCGCGTCGGGCACGGCCTTGACGAAATCGTGGCCATACGTGGCGCCCAGATGGACGAGCCGGTCGAGCCGCATGGCGGCAGCCGGGTGCAGGACGGGAATGCGGAAGAAGGAGAGGGCGGCGATGCGTTCCGGGGCCAGCGGCATGCCGAAGCGGCCGGTGTCGCGCCCGGCGCCGTCGATCACATGCCCTTGCGAACCCAGCAGAACGATGCCGGGATCGGCCTCGAAGGCCGCCGCCAGTACCTGCATGCGATGGGGCAGCGACACGTCGTCGGCATCCTGGCGGAGCACATACCTGGCATCGCAGCGCGCGAGGCCGTCGTTCAGCAGCCGGGAAAAGCCGTGCCCCGCCGGGCACTGGACCACGACGATGCGCTTGTCGGCCTCGGCAGCGCGGAATGCGACGTCAAGGCTGCCGTCCGTGGACCCATGGTCGACGAGGAACATGCGCCAGTCCGTCCAGGTTTGACGACGGATGCTGTCGATGGCCTCGCGCAGGTAAGGCAGGCCATTTTTTACGGGCATCAGGACGTCGAAGGTCGCCATGCTTGCTCCTGTTGACGATGCAAATGTGTCGAAGGCGCCGGCGCTCACGCCGCCTTTGCCCGGATGGCGCCCAACGACAGGGTGCGCACCAGTTTTCGCGACGTGTAATGCAGGAACAAGCCCACGTTCCTTGGCGACGCCTGCGTGCGCAGTGCCTTCAGGTAGTAGCGGCCGCTCTCGGCATACCGGCGCGCCTCGTAAAACAGGTTGGCCAGCTGGTAGCGCGTTTGCGCAAGGGCCAGCCGGGCCGCGGACTGCAGCGCCCCGTGGGCGGCGAAGGTCCTGCCGGCGAGATGGGCGCCGAGCACCGTCTCGTGGTACAGGAAGGTTTCGATCTGGTCGTTGGTCAGGTTGCCGTCATGGCCTATTTTTTTCAGCAAGACCTCGTCCATGACGACGAATTCGGTCACGAGGGCGCACCGTATCCACAAGTCGTAGTCTTCCGCCTGCTTGTAGCGGGAATGGAACAGCCCGACCGTGTTCAACAAGGCGCGCTTGACGAGGACGGTCGACGTCGTGCCGATGACATTCCCCTGCACCAGGGCGGCGAGCGGATCGCGCATCCAGTCGTCCGGGCGTGTGCCCGTCCGTGCCGCGACGAGCGCGAAATGCGATTGCGGGTGCGGCTGCGGCTGCGGGTCGTCCGCCGTGCCGTTTTGCACCACGTAATCGCAGCAGCAAAGGGCCGAGCGCGGATGCCGCGCCAGGACTTCCAGCTGGCGCGCCAGCTTGTCGTCGTACCATTCGTCGTCCGCGTCGAGGAAGGCGACCAGGCTGCCGGTCGAGGCGGCGAACCCCGAGTTCCGCGCGCTGGATACCCCGCGGTTCGGTGTGTGGAGGACGCGGATCCTGTCGCCGAAACGGGCCAGCGCTTGCGCCGTGCCGTCGGTCGATCCATCGTCGACGACGATGATTTCCGTTGCCGGATGCGTTTGGCGCAGCACGCTGTCGATCGCTCTGCCGACGAACGCCTCGCCGTTGAACACCGGGATAATGACGCTGACATCCGTATTCATCGATCACCTCTGTTTTGACGATTCCATGCCATGTGCGGGGCCGCGCGTTACGACGGCCGTACGAGGGCGACAATGCCCGACAAGTCCTGTTTCAACACCATCCCGAGCACCAGGAAATAGGTCAGCGCCGCGCCCGCCGCCTTGATGGGAAAGGCGAGCATCGGCGGCAGCGCCGACAGCTGCGGCAGGCGGTCCATCAGGGCCAGGACGAGCGCCATGACGAGGCAGGCAATCAAGGGCCGCGCCACCGTGTCGAGAATGCGCTTCGGACCGATCTCGAGACACCGCATGACGCATGCCATGCATGGCACCATATTGATCAGGTTCGCCACGAAGAAGCTTGCCGCGACCCCTTGTACGCCCCAGCGCACGCCGACGAGGTAGGACGTCAGCTGCAGCACGCAGCCGACGATGCCGAGTTTGAGCATCAGTCCGGTGCGGTCGAGCGAGAGGAAGACGACGCCCGTCGTCGCCGTGAGGGCCTGCAGGAAGCCGACGGGAGCGAGCCATTGCAATACCGCCGGAATGCCGTCCCACTTCGGGCCGAACAGCAGCAAGGCGAGATCCGCGCGCAGCATGCACACCGCCGCCATGATCGGCGCGGCGACGATGCAGATCGCGGCGACGGAGCGCAGATAGGTCGCCGCCATCGCCGCGCGGCTGTTCTGGTTGCGGCTGAATGCGGGGAACAGCGCGCGCGATATGGGGCCGGTGATGTTTTGCAGGGGGAACAAGGTAATCTTCGAGGACATGGAATAGATCGCCAGCGGAATCACCCCGAGGGCGCGGCCGATGATCATGCCGTCCGCGTTCTGCTCGACATAGAGCAGGACGCGAAACAGCGACACGTTGCGGCCGAGCCGGAGCACGGGAAGGATGTCCCGCCACGCGGTCGACAGCCGGGTCCTGTCGTCGACCGCGAGCCGGAGCTGGACATTGGTCACGAGCGTCGACACCAGCATCTGGCCCACGAGGCTCCAGACGCCGGCGCCGTTGAGGGCCAGCGCAATGCTGGTGACGAGCCCGCTCGTCATGCTGGCGACCTCGATCCGGGCGAGCCGGCGAAATCCCGACTCGCGCTCGATCAGCGCCTGGGCCAGCAGGCCGAATCCGGAGATCGGAAAAATGAGGGACAAGGCGGCGATGACCAGGGCCAGTTCGTCGACGCGAAAGACGTGCGCGGCGGGAAGGCTGAGGGCCAGCAGGACGGCCATCGTCGCGAAGCCGGTGAAGACGTTCACGGAATGGACGGCCGATTTCAGCTCCTGCGTCAATTCCTGGCGCTGGATGATGATGGCCGACATGCCCAGGTCGCGGAACAGGAAGGCCAGGTTGGTGATCGTCATCGCCATCGCCAGTATGCCGTAGGCCTGTTGCGGCATGATGCGCGACAGGACCGTGACGCTGACGAGCTGGGAAGCGATCCTGCCGGCTTGGGAAACCGCTGCCCACCTGATGCTGGAGACGAGACTCATGAGGCACTTCCTTCCTGTGCGCGTCCTGGTGGCGATGAGGTATGTGCTTGCGAGCGCGGATCAGGCAAGCAGCCGTTTTCCTTGGCGGATCCATTGCCTGAGCGTGAGCGGCAGCAAGGTGCGCAATAGCTCTGCCCTGGGGATGTGCCGAAGACGGCGCAGCAGGAACAGGAGTTCGTGGAATGTCGGCACGATCCCGGCACGCCTGCATGCGTGCAGGTATTGCCAGGCCTGCGCGTGGAACTGCCGCAGCAGGACGGGTCGGTGCCGGGCGTGCAGGGTGTCCGCATAGACCTGCCAGGTGGATGTCAGGGCGCAGAAATAGCCGGCCGCGTTGCGCCTGCTGGTCCTGGCGTGCATGATGGAGCCCGCCCGGATCCTGCGCATATAGAGTGCGCTCCTGGTAATGCAGCTGACCCGTGCCCGCGCGCAGAGGCGCGTGATGATGTCGTCGTCTTCGTGGACGATCGGCTTGAATCGGAGTTCGCTGTTCCACAAGGAGCGGCGCGACACATACAGGCAGGCGCTGGGCGAGAACAGCCGGGTCGCCAGCAAGGCCGCGGCCGCTTCCAGGCCGCTGGGATACAGGCCGCTGACCCGGCGCCGGAATTCGTCGCGCCTGACGTCCGCGCGGCCTTCGGCGGGGTAATCCGGATCGAAGAAGATTTCCCCGGAATAGAAGATGAGGTCGATGCTGGGGTTTTTCCGGATGATCGTGCTGATCGTCGTGACGAAGTGAGGCAGGATGAAATCGTCGGAGTCCATGAAATAGACGAAGTCGCCGCTCGCATGCTTCAGTCCTTCGTTGCGGGCAGGACCGAGCCCTTGATTGGCCGTGTGAACGATATGCACCGCATCGACATCGACGTACCGGGCCAGGCGCTCCGCGGTCCCGTCGGTGCTGCCGTCGTTCACGACGATAATTTCATGGAACTTTTCCGTTTGCGCCAACAGGGAATCCACGGCTTCCTCGATATAGCGCTCTACATTAAAAGCGGGAACGACCACGGAGATCGATGGATGGTGTTTGAAACTCATTCATGCATCCTTGTCTGGAGTTCCTGGGAGGCGTGCGGCGATCAACCGATGCGGAGTATCGTCGCCACCACATTGGCCTTTACCGCATCGAGGCTGGACATGAAGCGGGACAGTTCCTCGCACCGGGTCCTGTCCTTGCGGGCGATGACGATCGTATGGCTCGCTTGTTCGGCGACGAGCAGTGCCTCGATATGCCGCGTTCCGGCAGGGGTGTCGAGGATCACGATGTCGAATTCCTTCTGCAGTTCGCCGAGCAGCAGGGCGAACACGGGCCGGTTCAGCAGTTGTTCGGGGCTGGGCGGCAACGCGCCCGCGGGCAGCAGGGACAGCGGTCCCAGGCCGTTGACCTTCTCGACCATGCTTTGCAGCGAATGGCGTGCCAGCGCGATGGACAAGCCATGCTTGGCGGCGATGCCGAAAAGCTGGTGCTGCCGAGGATTGCGCAGGTCGGCATCGACAATGATCGAACGCATGCCGATCTGTGAAAACAGCACCGCCAGGTTCGCCGCCACGAGGCTTCGTCCATCCTTGGCATGCATGCTCGTGATCGCCAGGGTATGGCCTCTGCTGCCTCTTTTCGTGTGCCGGGACATCAGGACCGTCCGCAGGGAGCGCAGGGGGCCGATGCTGGGGCAATCGGGGTTGTACGCCGCGACGACCTCGGTACTGATCGCGCTTTCGCCGAGGGCCAGCGTGCTCACGTCGAACTGGCGGCGCAATATCAGGTCGATCTGCCCTTGGGTCAGCAAACCCAGTCGCACCGCCTCTTCGCCGAACCGCAGGCCGCTTTGTTGCTGGGAACGGAGTACCTTTTCGACCTGCTCCTTGTTGAGTAATCCTTGTTCCTTGAAGTAGGCGCCAATGGCGGAATACATTCGTACTTCCGGAGGGACGTAATGTTCCTCGCGGTTGACAGGCACGTTGCCGAGACTTTCCATCATCAGCCTCTCAGGAATGACCATTCGGTAAAAGCGCCAGCGACTCGGCGTCCACCAGCGTGGACGAGTTTACTGGCCCAAGCTCGACCATGATTGATGTGTGCGTAATGGATGCGAGGTCGTCGATGGAACGAATTCTGCGGTCCAGGAATTCTTGCAGGAATGCAGCGCACACGCCGAGCAGCAGTCCGGCCAGTCCGGCAAGGGCGGCGATGACGAGCTTGCGCGGGTTGCTCGGGAGGGCAGGGACGGATGCGGCGGTCAGGACGGCGACGTCGGATTGATGCGACTGTCCCTGGATGCTCGTTTGCGCCAGGCGCTGCGACAAGGCGTCATAGACACGCTTGCGGTTCTCGACTTCTTTCGCCAGCAGCGTCAAGGTGGTCCGTTTCCGGTTGAGGTCGAGCACCCGGTTTTTTTGTTGGGTGAACGCGTCCGTCAATTCCGCTTCGCGTTTCAACAGGATCGACGTGTTTGCCAGGAGTGCCGCACTCAACAGGGATGTCTGGCGGGTCAGCTCTTTTTCGATCGAATCCACTTCGGCTTTCGCTGCGACGGCATTCGGGTGCTCGGGCGTGACGATCTGGGTGATGGAGCTCAATTTCATCCTCGCTTTGCTCAAGTCGCTTTTCAGGCTCTGGATCAAGGCATTGTTGGCGATGTCCGGCGCTTCGGTGGCTTCGCCATGCATGACTTGCGTGCTCTTCGAATTCGCTTCCATCAAGCTGGACTGGACGGCCACCAGTTGCGTGGAGAGCTCGCTCAAGCGCGCAGTCTCCACGTCCGACGTGCTTTCCGCACCGATGATGCCGGTCTCCTGCTGGAAATTCGCCATCTCGGCGAGCGACGCTTCCATGGCGCCGCGGGCATCGTTCAATTGCTGGTACAGGTAATCGGACGCCAGCATCGCCGGCTTCGCATCCAGCTCGATGACCATCTTCCTGTATTCGTCGGCGAACGCGTTCGCGGCGGCGGCGGCAAACCTGGCGTCCGGCGCGCTGAACATGATGGTCAGCACGCTGCTGTCGTGCGAGGGCTTGACTTCGATTTTCGCCAACAGCTTTTCCGCGATCCACAGCGCCAGGCCGTCCGTGCCTTGCGCCGACTTCACCTCGCTCGCATACTTGCTCCGATAGGAGGGTTCGCTCGTCAGGCCGAGGCGCCGCACGACCCGCTGTCCCAGGGCCGGGCTCTTGATGATGTCGATCTGGGTGGCGACGTAGGTCGAGAAATAGCCGGACGAGGCCTGGGCGGGCGTGCCGCTGCCTGTCACGGGATCGGACCCCTTGTAGTTAAGGATGAGACTGGTTGTCGCCTTGTAGGTCTTGGGCGCGACGACGGCGATGACCGCGGCGCCGACGAGGGTCAGCATCGTGACGAGCACGATGGTGCGGGCACGCGCTTTCAGGATGAGCGACAACCGTAGCAAATTCATCTTATCCTCATGTTCTCAAGCCATAGGAAAGCAAACGATATGGTCCGCTGCGAGGGGGAAGGCGTTCAGGGCTTTGTTCCTACTGCCCCGACGGCGGATGAAAGGGCACCCGGCAGCAAGTTGCTGATCGTCCGGTGCCAGTTGGTCAGCGGGCTGGCCGCCACGAAAATGACGTCCTTGGGCGAGAGCATGAACTGCTCGGCCATCGCGAAGGCGCTCGGATCGCGCGCATCGAGCAGATAGACCTGGGCGTTCGGTTCCGCTTTTCGGATGACATACACTTGCCCGGGATCGCCGCTGATGGGATTGATGCCGCCCGAGGCGCCGATGGCCTCGCTCAAGGACAGGCGCCCGTCATGCATGGGAATCGCGCGCGGCGAATTGACCTCGCCGGAGACGAACACCAGGCTTTCGTCGCGGGACGGCACGCGCAGCACATCGCCGTTTGCCAGCACGAGCTGCGTCGGATTCAGCCCTTTTTTCATCAGCTCGGGAAGGTCGATCACATAGGTGGTGCCCTGGCGCGTCAGCTTGATCTGGCTTTGGTCCGCGGTCGGCAACAGTCCTCCGGAGCGATTGATCGCTTCGACCAGCGACATGGGAATATCGTCGATGGTCAGCAGGCCCGGGGTCTTGAGTTCGCCGTCGACGTAGATGCGTTTGCTCCTGAACGACCTGACCCGCAGGACGATATTGGGCTTCCTGATGTACCTGGTGAGTTTTTCCGCGAGCGCGGCACGGGCCTGTTCGACGGTCAGGCCTTCGAGCTTGATTTCGCCGACAAAGGGATACGTGATCATGCCCCGGTCGTCGATGACGAATCCGGCAGGCCCGCTGAAGTCCGTCCCTGCATTGGAAACGGGGCGGTTGTCGTCACCCCCGACCGAGCCGCTGGTCAGCTCCGCATGCCCCCACACCACGATCGACAGGATGTCGCCATTGCCGAGCTTGTAGGAGTCGGCATGCTTCGTGAACAATTGAACGACTTCCCCATTCGATTGCTGATTTTTTGCGAGCGTCTGGCGCTGCACGATAGCGGGCGTAATGACGGTCAATTCTGCTTTCGCCAAGACGTCAGCTGTGGAATCGTTCGCATCGTGTCTGCGTGTACTGCCCGCGCATGCCGATAGCAGTAACGTCAGGAAAATGACCCGAAGCAATTGAAGCATTGAGCCGTGGAATATCGTCATGGTCATGGTTAATCAACGTCGGACTGTAAGCGGTACGATCCGTATCGAAAGGATGAAACTTGAGTAATACAGCAGTGGAATGAAGTAGATACGGCAAATATCAAGCTTCTCTGCATATGCGGATTCGAGAGCGGGAATCGCGCATGGAGCAGGCCTTACTGAACCTGCTTCTCCCACAGTTGGCCGAGATTGTTATTGCAGGACTCCAGGATCAGCGATGCGCCGTCCGCCGATGAGCCGCCATTGCCGACGCATTTCCCCGATCTTTTGTCGGACAAGGCGTTCAGGCCGGTATTACTTTCAATAAATTTCCATCGCTGTTGGTCTTCCTGATGACATTCCCACGTTCCCACACTTGCGCCCTCGGCAGTCCCGTAAGCGTCAAGGCATAGGCCATTGACAGTGGAGGTCAGGCGGAGATAGCCGTCATCCAGCGATGTGGCTTGCCAGAGGTTGGCAAAGCCGGATGAGGTCGGCGCCTGCGCCACGAGGGACGAAGTCGATGTGTTCGGCGGTACGGCGAGAAAATACTGGCTCGCCGCATTGGTAAATGTCAGCATGGTCGGCACCGCGACGGCAGGCTCGGTCTTCAACCAGCGCTGGCTTGCCAATGCCTGGCAGGCAGTCAGTTGTATGCCGCTGGCGCCATCGCGCGTGACGCACAATCCGGAGCGCTGGTCGGCCAGCGTATAGACCGAATTGCCAAGCGGAACAAAACGCCAATTCTGTTGTTGGGCGCCATTGCATTCCCAGGTACCGACTGCCGCGCCGCTCGCCAGGCCGTAGCCGTCGAGGCACAAGCCGTTCGCCAGCGAGATCACCTTGAAATAACTGGCCTCCGTCGACGCAGTGGGCCGCCACTGGCTGTATTCCGGGTGCGCAGCCGTCGGGAGCTGGGTGAGCGGCGCCGCCTGCAGATCACCCAGACTGAGCATGTTGATATTGTTCTCGTCCGACAAGGTGATGGGCACATCCGGCTTGATGTCCGAGGTCGGCGGCGTCGGGATGGGGGGCAAGGTGCCTCCCGTGGCGGTTCGGAACCAGAGCTGATTGCTTCGTTGCGCGCACGTTGCCAGGGCCAGGCCGGTACCGGCCGCAGTCGACGAGGGCGTTTCGAGGCACAGGCCGGAGCGCTGGTCCTGGAGCGACACGTAGCCGTTCCCCATCTCCTTCGACACCCACTCCTGATTGGGCCCTCCAGTGCAATTCCACACGCCGACGACAGCGCCGGCGACCGTCCCATAGGCGTCCAGGCAGAGGCCGGTCGATCGCGACACCAATCGGACTTTGCCGGGCGTGGTGGGGAGGATGCGCCATTTATTCGTCTTGGATAAACCGGTCGGCGCGGTGTTCTGGATGACCTGGGCCGGATTGAGGTTCCCCTCCAGGGTCGCCAGGAAAAGCCGGCTGGCCGCATTGACGAAGGTGTCCAGGTTCGTCTCGGAGAGCGCATCGAATACGTTTGCCGTGACTTTCTGCGCAATGGGGCTGGAGTAGGTCTGTCGCAATCCGTTGGCAACATAGTCGTCCAGTCCCCAGGCCCAGGCCATCGATCCGGTGGCGAAGACCTGGGCGGAGCTGGGCGCCACGTAATAGCTGATGTCGCTCTCGAAACCGTCTCCGGTCGTGTGTGCGAGCGACTCCACATTGGCGGGCGAGATGGTCGGCGCGATCGCATTGACCTCGTATCCCAGCAGCCCGCGCAGGACGGTGGTATTCGAGGCGCCGCTTCCGGAGAACAGCCAATGGCTCGCATTGGTAACGGTGATGTCGCCGGTCACCGGGGCCGTGACGTACTGCCCACCGATCAGTGCCGCTTCCGGCTTGCCGAGATCGCGGAACAGGCCGGTACGTAAATCGCCCGACGCGATGGGGTCCTGCGCATATTTGTAGCACAGCATGATTCCATTCGGCTGGCCACGTGCTCCGGACGCGAATCGTACGCGCCAGTAAATCTGGTTCGACGAGAAAAATGCCAGGTTGATGCCGGAATCCCGGGCGGCCACGAGATTGTTCCACATCGAGCTCGAGTAGTATTCATCGTGCCCGAATGACACAAAGGCCTTGGCACCGTGCATGACATTCTGGTCGCGATGCAGATCCAGGTTGGTAATGTATTTGACGTCCAGCCCTTGTCTTTCGAGCCAGCGCACCATGTTGTAGTCGAAAGCCGCACTACTGATCGGATAGCCCTCCTGCACGGTCTGCACATTGGTCAGGAATTCGCCGGCGCCGGCGCCATATGCCGCGGCCGGGTTCGAACTCGGCGTGTACGGACGGCTGAAGGAAACGGCCGTCGCGTTCGGCTGTCCGTTCGGACAGGCCCAGGTAGCAGTGTGGTTGACACAGCCGGTATACAAGGACTTCCCGCCCCAATAGTTATAGGCCTGGTACGTGGTAATCGGTAATTGGGCCACGAAGGAAGCACTGCGGGCGTCGTCGCGTACGACGAAGATCATGTAGCTGTCATTCCTGGCGGAATCGTTGGTCGTAATCCTGGCCAGGTAGACGCCGCTCGTCCAATAGTTCCACTGCGTGGGATCGGTGGTCGCCGGTACCGTAAACGCATGGCTGACGGCCCAATCGCATTCGATGACGCCATCCGGGTTCAGACACGGCATTTTCTGCGCGCCGCCTTTCAGATTCGCCGCCGAGTAAACCTGCCGCGCGCCTGCGCCGCCGTAATATCCCATCCTGAAGACTTCGAGGTTGAATGTGGACGCAGCGGTATTCACATGGACGGAAACGGTTTCTCCGCGATTGAAGCTGGTCGCGGAGACGTATCCCTCGATCTGGTGCTGCAGCGCCGGATTATTCAGTTTCCAGGACGACGTACCCGGCTTGGCATTTTCAATGGCAATGGGATTGCTTGTGGCCGCCGCAGCGGGATTTGCCCCTGTGGCCTGCAGCAATGCGGCAGCCGAAGCGATATTTGCAGCGAATATCCAGTTGGAGAAAACGGCAACCAGCGTGAAAAGCGTTCTCTTGTACATCATGTTCTCCTGTGGAGCAGATATATTGCATTTCGCCGTTGTAGCGAATACGGTCTATACGGCGCTCCTGAAGGCGATATTCCACCGGGAATTCTCTTTGGGGCCGCGGGAATTCGGCAGGCTCAGTATGCATTCGCTCCCGACCAGCCCTTGATGCCGGTCAGCAGAATGATTTTCACGTCGAGCCAGAACGACCAGTTTTTTATGTAGTGAATGTCGTACTGGACGCGCATGGCCATCTTGTCGTCGGTATCGGTTTCTCCGCGATAGCCATTGATTTGCGCCCATCCTGTAATGCCGGGTTTTACGCGGTGACGCAGCATGTAAAGCTCCAGCTTGCGCATATAGATCTCGTTATGCTGGAGAGCGTGCGGGCGAGGGCCGACAATGGACATGTCGCCAAGCAGCACATTGAAAAACTGCGGTAATTCATCCAGGCTGGTGCGCCGTAAAAACCTGCCTACGGGAGTAATGCGCGGATCGTTGGATGTCGCCTGGCTGACGTTCTCCACGGTTTCATGGCGCATGCTCCGGAATTTGTACAGATAGAATATTCTTCCGTTCAGGCCAAGCCGGCGTTGCCGGAAAAGGACCGGGCCGGGCGACGTCAACTTCACCGCCAAGGCAATTGCCAGCAACAGGGGGGAGAGGCCGGCTAGCGCAATGGCGGAAAAGATCCGATCGAACAAGTCCTTGAGCAGGGCGTGCGACCCGGCGATCTGCGGGCGGTTCAGATCGATTGTCGGAAAACCGAAGAATCTCACGATATCGCTGCTGAGAATCTCGACGTTGTCGACGTCGGGCACGAGACGCACGTCCACCAGGGTGTTGCGGAGCAGATTGCGCAGTTTCAGCAGGTGTGCCGAATCGGTAAGGGGCAGGGTCAGCCATACCTCTGCGATACGGTTGGCGACCACATAATCGCCGATCGATTCGAGGCTGGGAAGGACTTGCAGCCGGGCGTGGTGGATCGGCGAGGCGGCCTGGTTCGGATCGAGATAGACGGCCTTTACCTCGTAGCCATACCAGTCGTTTTCCAGGGCACGTCGATGCAATTCCCTCCCGGTCGGTCCATATCCGACGATGACGACGGGTTTGCAATACAGTCCCCGGTTTTTCAGCATCCGGATGATGTTGAATGCAACGAACCGCGAAATGGCGAGCAATCCGAGTCCGGACACATACCAGTACGCCAGCCACAGTCGCGATAATTGCGGGGCAATGTGGAAGGCAAAGCTGGCCAGCACGCCGATGGAAAGGACCAATCCCCAGGCCAGCCCCAGCCGCGCGAAGATTGCCGCCGGCCGGCGACCGCGCCAGGCATTGTAGATCCCCATGCTGGGCAGAATCAGATAGGCGAGCAGACAGCCGAGATACAAGGCGATGGCATAGGGAGACAGTGTCTGCGTTATTTCCTCGCGAAAGCGCGCGTAATAAGCCAAATGGCCGGACAGCCACAATAGAACGATATCGCCCACGCGTAATGCCAGCTCCAGCGTGGCCGGGCTCTTATCCATCGAGTCAGACATGTGATATTCCCTGTTAAGCGTTTTTGCGAATCTGCGGGGGCACTTCTTGCAGACGAATGTCAAAGGTGTGCCTAATCATCTACCGAATTCTGCTCATGGGTGACCGAATTGCCTCCAGAGATTTTTTCCACGTCCTGATCGATGGGGATTCAAATGTATTTTCTTTGATAAATTTATTTAAAGAATGGTTCTGTATTGGAAATTAGCGCCAAGAAATTTTATTTTAGGATGCTGCATCGCATCCAATGCCTGCAATCTTACGCATAGTTCTCCTCGCTTGAGAATCTCCTCTTCTTTCTCGATTTGTATTGAATCAAACATGAATCCGGTTCCCTTCCTTGCTTGATCTGCCACATAAAACGCTACTCAGCAGTTCTCTATCATTTATTCAACGCATATTCATATTTCTGCGCGGAATGAATTGAGGTGACTTTTGGCGTGAGTGCGTGCACCAATTACTGATTCCCTTTTTTGATCTGAGAAGCGATAGCGCTTGCAAAGCGTTGTCGTTTTAAAGGAAAGGAATGACAGTGGCTGAGGTCGAGTTGGCAATAGGCATGCGGGATGAAAGCGACGACGCGCCGGTCGAAAAGAAGGGCGTTGAGTGCTCGTCCCTTCCCAGAACGGACTTTTATCGCGATGTGCATTGTGTTTTTGGACTTCCGATCGATGTGATTCCCATAGAGCGGGCATTATTCGAATTAAGAGAGGCGTCGGCGCGACGTACCCGTTGCTTTTTATCGACGCCGAATCTGAATTATCTGGTCGCCAGTTACCGCGACAGCCATTTCCGCAATTCTGTCCTGTGCAGCGACCTGTCCTTGACGGACGGCGTGCCGCTCGTCTGGTTGGGAAAATTGATTGGCGTGAGCGATATCAAAAGAGTTGCCGGATCAACGTTGTTCGAGCGGCTCGTCGCAGAAACGTCCACGCGCATGTCCGTGTACTTCTTCGGAGGAGGACAAGGTGCAAGCGGCCTGGCTGCGGCCTTCGTCAATGCCCGCAACGGCGGCGTCAACTGTGTCGGGTCTTCCTACCCTGGCTTCGGGTCGATAGAGGAAATGAGCCGGTCGGACATGATCGACGAGATCAACCGTTGCGCACCGGACTTCCTGATCGTTGCGCTGGCCGCGAAGAAGGGGCAGGCCTGGCTGCAGCATAACCAGCACAAGATAAAGGCGCCCGTCATCAGCAATCTGGGCGCCGTGGTGAACTTTGCTGCAGGGACGATAAGGCGGGCACCCCGCTGGGTGCAGGAAGCAGGCTTCGAATGGGCGTGGAGGATCAAGGAAGAACCGTCTCTGTGGCGACGTTACTTTGACGATGGCCTGACCTTGGCGAAATTATTGGTCGCACGCGCGATACCCTGCTGTGTGTACCGGTTGGCGCGGCCGCAAAGCCATTTGTTTCGCAATGCGACTGTCTCTGTTCGCAGCGGCGACGGAACGTGCTGCATCGACCTCGACGGGCCGAGAAACCAGGGCAATCTCGCTCCTGTCAGACAGGCGATCTCCGAAGCTGTCGCTGTGCCGTGCGACATCGTTGTGCGCTTCCATGATGTCGCTTACGTTGATTCCGCATTTCTCGGGCTTTGCCTGCTGTTATACGGCCATCAGGTCAAGACAGGGCATACACTGAAATTCGAAGGGGTTTCTTCACACATGAGAAAGGTATTCAGGGCGAACTGCGTGGAGTACTTGCTGGCTTGAGAAGCGACGGTCAAGACGCCATGGGGTGTTGCCGGAGATACTGGCACGAAGAAAGGCACCTCGAAAACCGTCGCGAGTGGCAGCAATGGTGCCCCGAAGGGTGGGAGATAAAACGAAACACCCTTGCAAGCCATGGCTTGCAAGGGTGTGCGAGGAAGGCGAGTCAGGCTCGCCATTCGACGATCCGGCGCTTACGGCCTGCCGTAATCTTTCGGCAGGAACTGCAGGCGATCCCACGGGAAGCCGTCCAGCACCGAGTACTCGGCGCGGCCACCGTACAGGCTCGGGTAGGGGTCGCCTTGACCCTGAGCGGTGTACGAGACTGCGTTCTGGGCACGGATCGAAATGGCGCCAGCTTTATCCCATACGACGAAGCCGTATTTCTGTGCCGCTTTCGCGATGGTCTTGCCGGCAGCAGACATATTGAGGGAGTCGACGTTCACGGACGGGTCGAGGCGGAAACGCGTACCTTCCGGGATGCGATTGGCGGCGTTGTTCGGGTTGTAGCCGTCGGAACGGTTGGCTGGCCACGAAACGACGCTCGATCGTTCGAGATCGACCAGCGCGATGCCGATGACGTGTCGGATCTCGCCGCGTTTCAGTTCTTCGGCAGTCACCTGGCCACCGACGAAAGGCAGGCCGGTTGCAGTGGTGCCGTACGGGCTCGGCCAGATACCGCTGCTGGACGCAGTGTTCTGCAGTCGACCACCCCAGCAGGCTTGCCACTGGCCACCGGAATTCTTGGCTTGCCAGAATTCCCACATGGTGTTCGTCGACGGTTGGTAAATGGTCATTTCACCGTCGGTACCGGTCGATGCCTGCGCATTGGCGGGAATGGGAACGGCAGTCCATTGGGATGCCAGGTTGGCGTCGAGATAGCCCTTGCCCTGGCAGTCCCAGACCTTGACGGTCTTGGTCGCGGTACCCGCCGGCGCCACGTACAACGGGCTCGCGTACGAGTAGGTATTGATGGTGACCGTGCCGTAGTAGGCGGCTTTCTGACGCAGGAATTCCTTGACGTAGTTGGCCGAATTCGCATGCAGCGTGACGGACGACGGGATCGGTTTGTACCAGAAGCTGCTCGACGAGAAGATCGAATCCGTCGGCAACGCACCTGGTGCCGGAGTCGGCGTAGGCGTCGGGGTCGGCGTCGGCGTCGGAGTCGGGGTAGGGGTCGGCGAAGTGCTCGTGGAGGAGGATTCGCACACCTTGTCGACACCCGGGTAGGGATCGCCGAATACGGCGTTCGTGCAGGCGACGGAGCCGGTGACGGACTTGGTGGCGTACCTGCCGTTCAGGCCGTAGCGCACCTCACGCGTGCCGGACACCGTGCAGGTACCGCCTTCGGTAGCGCAACGCGTCCAGGTGGTCGTGGTCGGCGCCGGAGTCGGCGTAGTGGTTGCCGGCATGTATTGGCAGACCTTGTCGACGCCCGGATAGGGGTCGCCGAAGGTGGCGTTGTTGCAGGCGACCGGACCCGTGACGGTTTTGGTCGTCCACTTCGTATTCAGGCCATATCGCACCTGGTTGGTGCCGGAGAGGTTGCACCGGCCGTCTTCGACGGCGCATTGGGTCCAGGAGGCGGTTGCCGACGATGTGACCGTGGCAGCCAGCTGGGTCTGGATCGAGGCCGCTTGTGCGGGATCGGCTGCATCGCCGCCACCGCCACAAGCCGTGAGGAGGGTAGCTAGCGCGGCAGAGCAAGAAACGGCCGCGAGCCTTGCGTGGGAAAAACCGTGATTGAGATTGAGCACTGAGGACTCCGTAAGGAAACTGCTTTATGAAAAGGAGTACCTAAGAGTCCTGCCGTAAAGAAAAAGTTCGGGCTCATTTGATTGGAATTAACTATTTCCATCCGATATGCATAAATATTGACTATAGGAATATCGAACCTATATGGGAAATTTCCTGTTCACAATATTAAGCAACACGGAAACAATGATGTACATTTTTAATAAATATTAGAAATTAAGAATAATGAAAAGAAAAAAATGATGACATCATGAAAAAAAATTATTTGAGGTCAGACAAGATATAGACCTATGCCACTCTTTATCTTCATAAAGCTGTCCAGCAGTAGATGTTGCAAAAACATTTTCCTTTCCGAGAGGCATGATGAACAAGGACATGGCGTCGATGCGTATTGCTTATCTTGTAAATCAATATCCTGCCGTTAGTCACAGCTTCATTCGAAGGGAAATCCTGGAGCTCGAACGGTCCGGGGTGGAGGTGGTGCGCATTGCCTTGCTGGGGTGGGCCGGGGCCATCGTCGACGACGCGGACCGGCGGGAATCGGAGAGGACGTTCTACATCCAGAAACTGGGCCTGTTCCGCTTGTGCGTCCGCTGTCTCGCGGCCTTCCTGTCCAGTCCGTTACGGATGCTGCGGGCCGCGGCGCTGGTCGCGAAGATGGCGCGCCACTCCAGCCGGGCCTTTGCCGTGCATTGCTTCTATCTGTTGGAAGCCTGCGCCGTCGCAGAGGTCCTGAAGCGGCGGGACGTGCATCATGTGCATGCCCATTTCGGAACGAATTCGGCGGAAGTCGCCATGCTTGCATGTTGCCTGAGCGGACGGACCTACAGTTTTACCGCACACGGTCCCGAGGAGTTCGACAAGGCCGGATCGATCGGGCTGGTCACGAAGGTCAGGCGCAGCGCCTTCGTGGTGGCGGTCAGTTCGTTCGGCCGCGGACAGCTGTATCGTTGGATCGACCCCGGCGACTGGAACAAGGTGAAGGTCGTGCATTGCGGATTGGAGCCCGCTTTCCATGCGCATGTGCCGCCGCTGCGGCCGGCCGAAAGACGCCTCGTGTGCGTCGGACGCCTGTGCGAACAGAAGGGGCAGCTGTTGTTGATCCGCGCCGCCGAGATGCTCGTTCGCCGCGGCGTGAGCTTCCGGCTGGTACTGGCTGGCGACGGCGAACTGCGGGCCGAGATAGAGCGCGAGATCGCGGCGCGCGGCCTGCGCGACCATGTCACGATAACGGGGTGGCTCGACAGCGCAGCGATTCGCGACGAGCTGCTGAACGCGACGGCATTGGTATTGCCGAGCCTGGCCGAAGGCTTGCCGGTGGCGATCATGGAGGCCATGGCGCTGCGCCGTCCCGTGCTGGCGACGTATATCGCCGGCATCCCCGAACTGGTGGCCACGGGGGTCAACGGGTGGCTGGTGCCGTCCGGCTCCACGGAAGCGCTGGCGGCGGCCATGGAAAGCTGCCTGAGCGCCTCGCCCGCCGACATCGAAAGGATGGGGGACGCCGCCCGGCGGGCCGTCCTCGAACGCCACGACATCGCCAGCGAGACCAGGAAATTGGTGGGGCATTTTCTCCAGGTCGTGGGCGAGCGTGCGCACGCGATCGGAAGGTGAACCATGGACCTGATCCTGGAAGCCGTGCTGCTCGCGGTGCTCTTGCCGATGGCAGCGATGACGGGCCTGCTGTTTGTCCAGGCGACGGCCGCCGTCGTCAAGGAAACGAGGAAGAAGCACAGCCGCACGGCGCGGCCGTCGATTGCCGTGCTAGTGCCCGCCCACGACGAAGCCGAGGGCATCAGGGATACGCTCGTGTCGATCCAGTCCCAGCTTGCGGACGGCGACCGGCTGCTGGTCGTCGCCGACAATTGCACGGATGCCACGGCAGCGGTCGCCACGGCGTGCGGGGCGCTCGTGTGCGTCCGGAACGACGCGCATAAACAGGGCAAGGGATACGCGCTCGATCACGGCATCCGCTTCCTGAGCTCCCGTCCGCCCCAGGTGGTGATCGTGATCGACGCGGATTGCCATGTGGCCGAGGGCAGCATCGAACTGCTGGCGCGCCAGGCCAACGCGACAGGTTGCCCGGCGCAGGCGCTCGACATGATGTATGCGCCCCTGGGGGCCGGGATCATGGCGCGGATCGCCAGCTTCGCCTGGGCCGTCAAGAATCGCGTGCGGCCGCTCGGGTTGCGCCGGCTCGGATTGCCCTGCCAGCTCATGGGAACGGGGATGGCGTTCCCCTGGGGACTGATCAGTACCGCCGCGCTCGCGCACGGCCACCTGGTCGAGGACATGATGCTGGGGATCGAGCTGGCCGAGCGCGGCGCCGCCGCCAAATTCTGTCCCGATGCGCTGGTGACCAGTTATTTCCCCGGATCGCGGGAAGGACTCAAGTCGCAGCGCTATCGCTGGGAACACGGCCATCTTGCGATGATGCTCAGGATTGCCCCGTCGGCCCTGTGGCGCGGCATTCGCATGCGCAATCTTGCGCTGGCAGCACTGGCACTGGACCTGATGGTGCCGCCGCTGACGCTGTTCCTGCTGGCCCTCGGGACGGTGTGGGCCGTGGCGGCATTATTGTATCTGTGGCAGGAAGCGGCGCTGCCGTTCATCGCCGCCTCCGGGCTGCTGGGCATCATGGCGGGCACGCTGTTGCTCAGCTGGTGGAAATTCGGACGCCAGCAGGTCAGCTTGTGGGATTTGTGCCTCGGCATCGGGTACCTGCTGTGGAAAATACCGGTCTACCTGCATTTCCTTGTACAGAGACAAGTGCACTGGATTAAGTCAGCGCGGCATTAGAAGGGCGGGCATGTGCCGACGACAATGCGCTGCCGCGCCGATCCATGTGCCAAATCCGTGCCCAAATCCGCGTCCAGATCCGCGTCCAGGCCGGCGCTAGGCCAGCAGCGAGCGCTGCTCCAGGCGCTTGGCGATCTCGGAGACGAGCTGGCGTGCCAGTTCCAGTTTCGGCGCCTGCGGCAGCACGGTATGGCCGCTTTCGTCGAACAGCACGATGGCATTCTCGTCCTGCCCGAACGTCTGCGGGCCGATATTGCCGACGAGGAGAGGAATGCCTTTTTTCTCGCGCTTGACGGCGCCGTATTCGATCAGGTTGTCCGACTCCGCGGCAAAGCCGACGCAATACGGCCAGCCGTTCAGCGAGGTGGTGCCGGCGACGGTGGCCAGGATGTCCGGGTTCTGGGCGAACGACAGTTGCGGCGCATGGCCGCTGCCGTCCTTCTTGATCTTGTGCTCGCTCGCGTTCTCGACGCGCCAGTCGGCCACGGCGGCCACGCCGATGAACACGTGCTGGCCCGGCACGGCGGCCATCACGGCGTCGAGCATCTGCTGGGCGCTGGTGACGTCGATGCGGCGCACGCCGTGGGGCGTGTCGAGTGCGGTCGGGCCGGATACCAGCGTGACCTCGGCGCCCGCTTCGCGCGCGGCGCGCGCCACCGCATAGCCCATCTTGCCCGACGAGCGGTTGGTGATGCCGCGCACGGGATCGATGGCCTCGTAGGTCGGACCGGCGGTGATCAGCACGCGCTTGCCCGCCAGCAGCTTCGGCTGGAACGAGGCGATCAGCTCTTCCATCACCTCGTGCGGCTCGAGCATGCGGCCCATGCCCGTCTCGCCGCAGGCTTGCGAGCCGGCGGCCGGGCCGAGGATCCAGATGCCATCCTCGCGCAACTGCGCCACGTTGCGCTGGGTGGCCGGCTTGTCCCACATCTCGACGTTCATCGCCGGCGCCACCAGCAGCGGCACGTGGTTCGGCCGGGCCAGGCACAGCGTGGACAGCAGGTCGTCGGTGGCGCCGTGCGCCAGCTTGAACAGGAAGTCGGCGGAGCAGGGCGCGACCAGGATGGCGTCGGCATCGCGCGTCAGGTCGATGTGGGCCATGTTGTTGGGAATGCGGCCATCCCACTGGTCCGTGTAGACGTTGCGGCCGGACAGCGCCTGCATGGTCACGGTGCCGATGAAGTGGGTGGCCGCCTCGGTCATCACGACCTGCACGCTCGCGCCTTCCTTGACGAGGGCGCGGCACAGTTCCGCGGCCTTGTAGCAGGCGACGCCGCCGGACAGGCCCAGGACGATCTTCTTGCCCTTCAGGTCCATGGTCATGATTCCCTCCTTGCTCGATTCGAGTGTTCGGTGTTTGCTCAGTGCTTGCTCGGTGTTTGCTCGGTGTTTGCTCAGTGTTTGTTTACCCGCCGCAGTTCGTCGACGATGAACAAAATCGCGCCGATGGTGATGGCGCTGTCGGCGATATTGAAGGCCGGGAAGTGGCCGACGCCGGACAGGTGGAAATCCAGGAAGTCGATCACGTGGCCATAGGCCAGGCGGTCGATCAGGTTGCCCAGGGCGCCGCCCATGATCAGGGCCAGGGCCCAGCAGAACATGCGCTGGCCCGCGTGCTTGCGCAGCAGGTAGAGGATGAAGACGACCGCCGCGATGGCGATGGCGGTGAAGAAGTAGCGCTGCCAGCCGCCCTGGTTCGACAGGAAGCTGAAGGCGGCGCCGCGGTTGTAGGCGAGCACGAGGTTGAAGAAGCCCGTGATGGTCTTTTCCTCGCCCAGCACGAAGGTGCGGACGATGGTGAGCTTGCTGATCTGGTCCAGCAGGATCACGATGAAGGCGATGCCGATCCACGGCGTCAGGCTGGGGCGCGATGAGACGGCGGAGAACGTCGGTTTCTTTTTGGTGGCCATGGCGATGAGGATGATGAAAGAAACGGCCCGCCGGAATGCATCCGCACGGGCCGGCCTGGTATGCGCTTACGCGAAGCGGCGCGGTTCCCCGCTGCCGAACAGGTTGCTCGTGCAACGGCCGCACAGGCCCGGATGGGCGTGGTCATGGCCGACGTCGCGGCGGTAGTGCCAGCAGCGCTCGCACTTGGCGGCTTCCGACGGCGTCACCGCCACGGTTTCCTGTTCCGCATCCGCCACCTGCTCGACGCTGGCGGCCGAGGTGATGAACACGAACTTCAGGTCGTCGTCCAGGCTCGCCAGCGCGTCGTACTTGGCGCCGGCCGCCTTCAGCGCCAGCTCGGCCTGCAGCGAGGAACCGATCGCGCCGGAGGCGCGCACTTCCTCGAGCTGCTTGGTGACGTCGGCGCGCACGGCGCGCAGCAGCGCATACTTGTCCAGCAGGGCGGCGCCGTCGGCGATCTCGGGGAACGCCCACAGCGTCTGCGTGAAGATGGTCTCGTCGCTGGCGGCGAACGCCTTCTCGCCGGCGAACACGGCCCAGGCTTCCTCGGCGGTGAAGGACAGGATCGGCGCCATCACGCGCAGCAGGCTGTGCGCGATGTGCCACAGCGCGGTCTGGGCCGAGCGGCGCGCGACGGAATCGACGCCCGTCGTGTACAGGCGGTCCTTCAGGATGTCCAGGTAGAAGCCGCCCAGGTCTTCCGAGCAGAAGTTCTGCAGGCGCGCCACCACCGGGTGGAACTCGTAGCGCTCGAAGTGCGCGGCCACGTCGGCCTGCAGGCGCGCCGTCTCGGCCAGCGCATAGCGGTCGATCTCGAACAGCCCGTCGACCGGCACGGCGTTGACGGCCGGATCGAAGTCCGAGGTGTTCGCCAGCAGGAAGCGCAGCGTGTTGCGGATGCGGCGGTACGACTCCGTCACGCGTTTCAGGATCTCCTCGCCGATCGACAGCTCGCCGGTATAGTCGGTCGATGCCACCCACAGGCGCAGGATGTCGGCGCCCAGCGTGTCCGAGATCTTCTGCGGCGCCAGCGTGTTGCCCAGCGACTTCGACATCTTCTTGCCGTTCTCGTCGACGGTGAAGCCGTGCGTCAGCAGCGCTTTATACGGCGGGCGGCCGTTCAGCATCGAGGAGGTCAGCAGCGAGGAGTGGAACCAGCCGCGGTGCTGGTCCGAGCCTTCCAGGTACAGGTCGGCCGGGAACGCCAGCTGCTCCTTGTGCGAGCCGCGCAGCACGGTCTGGTGCGTGGTGCCGGAATCGAACCACACGTCCAGCGTGTCGCGGTTCTTTTCATAGATGTCGGCGTCGTCGCCCAGCAGCTCGCGCGCGTCCAGCTTGTGCCACGCATCGATGCCGTTCGCCTCGATCAGCTTGGCCACCTGCTCCAGCAGTTCCGGGGTGCGCGGGTGCAGCTCGCCCGTCTCCTTGTGGATGAAGAAGGCCATCGGCACGCCCCACTGGCGCTGGCGCGACAGGGTCCAGTCCGGACGATTGGCGATCATGCCGTGCAGGCGCGCCTGGCCCCAGTCCGGGAAGAACCGGGTCTGTTCGATGCCGGCCAGCGCCGTCTCGCGCAGCGTGGCGCCGCCATCCTTCGGGGTGACGTCCATGCCGGCGAACCACTGGCTGGTGGCGCGGTAGACGATCGGGGTCTTGTGGCGCCAGCAGTGCATATAGCTGTGGTCGAACATCTTCAGCTCGAACAGGGCGCCCGCGTCGGTCAGCGCGGCGCAGATCGGCTTGCTCGCTTCCCAGATCGTCATGCCGCCGAACAGGGGCAGCGTCGAGGCGAAACGGCCGTCGCCCATCACGGGCTTCAGGATGTCCTCGTCCTTCATGCCGTGCGCCTTGCACGACTGGAAGTCTTCCAGGCCGTAGGCGGGGGCCGAGTGGACGACGCCGGTGCCGCTGTCGGTCGTCACGTAGTCGGCCGTGTACACGGGGGAGGTGCGGTCGTAGAAGGCGTCGGCCCGGTGCAGCGGATGCTTGAAGCGGATGCCTTCCAGCTTCGCGCCGACGGTCTCGGCGACGACGCCGCCTTCCAGCTTGTAGCGCTGCAGGACGCTCTCGGCCAGGTCCTTGGCGACGAGCAGCAGCAGCGGCTTGCCGTCCTTCTCGGTCTTGACGAGGGCGTAGGTCACTTCCGGGTGCACGTTCAGCGCCTGGTTCGACGGGATCGTCCACGGGGTCGTGGTCCAGATCACGATGAAGCCGTCGCCGTCCGGCAACTGCGCCAGGCCGAAGGCCTGCGCCAGCTTGTCCGGTTCGGCGAACGGGAAGCCGACGTCGATCGCCGGATCGCGCTTGTCCTGGTATTCCACTTCCGCCTCGGCCAGCGCCGAACCGCAGTCGAAGCACCAGTTCACGGGCTTCAGGCCGCGGTAGACGTAACCTTTTTCCAGCAGCGTGCCGAGGGCGCGCAGCTCGTCGGCTTCGTTACCGTAGGCCATGGTCATGTAGGGGTTGTCCCATTCGCCCAGCACGCCCAGGCGGATGAAGCCGGCGCGCTGGCGGTCGATCTGCTCGAGCGCATAGGCGCGCGCTTTCTGCAGAACTTCGGCGGTCGGCAGGTTCTTGCCGAACTGCTTTTCGATCTGGATCTCGATCGGCATGCCGTGGCAATCCCAGCCCGGCACGTAAGGGGCGTCGAAGCCGGCCATTGTGCGCGATTTGACGACCATGTCCTTCAGGATCTTGTTGACGGCGTGGCCCAGGTGGATGTCGCCGTTGGCGTACGGCGGACCGTCGTGCAGGATGAATTTCGGCCGCCCGGCGGCGGCCTTGCGCACGCGTTCGTAGATCTTCTTGTCCTGCCATTGCTTGACCCAGCCCGGTTCGCGCTTGGCGAGGTCGCCGCGCATCGGGAACGGGGTGTCGGTCATGTTGACCGGGTATTTGCTGTCGGGTTTCTGGGCGCCTTGCTTGCCCTGCTTGCCTGGTTTCGTATCGGACATAATGGTTCTTCTAAGGTGGACTGCTGTTGTTCTTGACGGGATAGGCGGCCGCGCACGATAGGGCGGCCGGGATGGCCACGTTCAAATTCGGTCGGTGGCGGTGGTGGCGCCGTCGCGCCGGGCGAACCAGGCGCGCGCCTGGCGCGCATCCTGCTCGATCGCGGCCGTGAGCGTGGGCAGGTCGACGTATTTTTCCTCGTCGCGCAGCTTGGCCAGGAATTCGACGCGGACCAGCTTGCCGTAGCAGGACTGGCTCCAGTCGAAGATGTGCACTTCGAGCAGCATGCGGCCCGCGTCCTCGACGGTCGGGCGCACGCCCAGGCTGGCGACGGCCGGCAGCGGCCCGTCGGCCAGGCCGTGCACCTGCACGACGAAGATACCGGCGAGGGCAGGGCGGTGCGCCACGCGCAGGTTGAGCGTGGGGAAACCGAGCGTGCGGCCCAGCTTGGCGCCGTGGATCACGTGGCCGGACATGGCATACGGGTGGCCCAGCAGTGCGCGGGTGGCGTCGAAGTCGGCGGCGGCCAGGGCGGCGCGCACGGCCGAGGACGAGATGCGGGTCGCGTCGTGCAGCACGGTGCTCAAGCTGTGCACTTCGAAGCCGTGGCGCTTGCCCGCTTCGGCCAGCAGGGCGACGTTGCCGGCCCGGCGGGCGCCATAGCAGAAGTCCTCGCCCACCATCAGCCATTTGACGTGCAGGCCTTCCACCAGCACGCGCTCCGTGAAATCCTGCGGCGACATCGCTGCAAAATGTTCGTTGAAGTGTTCGACGATGACGCGGTCGACGCCGGCATTGTCCAGCGATTCGAGCTTGTCGCGCAGGTTGGCGATGCGCGCCGGCGCCTTCGACAAGTCGCCGCTGCGGCGGGCGAAATACTCGCGCGGATGCGGTTCGAACGTCATCACGGCGGATTCCAGCCCGAGCCGGCGTGCGGCCGCCGTCACGTTGGCCAACAGCGCCTGGTGTCCGCGATGGACACCGTCGAAGTTGCCGATCGTGAGTGCGCATGGCGCGCGCGCCCGGTCGTTGGGAAGTCCGCGGAATACCTTCATTCGATGTTCGTGCTTCTGGCGAAATACCAGATTATACGGCAAGTGGGATATTGCATATCCACATGCTGGAAATGCAAGAAGTGTGGCAGCGCGGAAACGTCCGGGCCACAAAAATGTCGTCCCCGCGGAGGCGGGGACCCAAGTCGTGCATGCGCCGTAGAAACGCCAGCAACATTGGGTCCCTGCCTGCGCAGGGACGACGGAGTGACGCTGAAGCTGGTGCGATTACGCTGCCGGCTTGTTGATCGCCATGATGAAGTAGCGGGCCAGGTCGGCTGCGCCATCCTTGCCGCCCACGGTCTTGAACGTGTTGATGGCTTGCTGCTTCTTGCCGGCGGCGGCATAGGCCTCGCCCAGGTGCAGCTTGGCATCTTCCGGATACTTCAGCTTGCCCGACTTGATGGCATTTTCCATCATTTTCAGGCCCTTGTCGGTCTGGCCTGCCTGTACCAGCGCATAACCCAGGGACACCAGGGCATCGTTGTCGCCCAGCTTGGTCAGCTCGGCTTCGGTGGCGGCGGCGTTGGTGGTCTGCTCGCTCAGCGACTTGTCGGCCAGGTCCTTCAGGCGCTTGTGGCGTTCGGCTTCGGGGCCGGTACCCAGCGCGCCCGCCTTGTAGCCCTTGTCGATGACCTTGACGGCTTCGGCCGGGGCCTTGGCCTGGAGCACCAGCTGGGCCATTTCCATGTACTCGCTCGGCTTCTTGAGCAGGTTGTTGGCCAGCTTCAGGCGGTAGACGTCGGTCTGCAGGCGGCCGGCGAAGCCCGGCTTGCCCTGCACGCGGTTCAGCAGGTCGGTCCAGTACTGGGCCTTCGGATAGTTGGCGGCCAGCTTCTCGATGGTGCCGACGTAGCCGACCTTGTCGCCCTTCTTGAGCTGGATATTGGCCAGCATGCCGAGCTCGTCTTCCGACAGGCGGCCGCTCTTCTCGGCGTTGCGCAGTTCGGCTTCAAGCGCGGCGACGTTGCCCTGCTTGTAGTAGTTCTGCATCAGGTAGGCGCGCAGCTTCGGATCGTTGCGTTCCTTGAGCTGGCGCTGGATGGCGGCATTGGCCTTGTTCAGGTCGCCGGCACGCATGTAGATGCCGATCAGGCCTTCCGAGAACTGGCTCTTTTCCGCGGCCGACAGCTTGCCCGAGTCGATCAGGTACTCGAAGGACTTGGCCGCGGTATCGTAGTCCCCCGCTGCCGAGGCGGCACCGGCACGGGTGCGCTCGATCAGGTAGGTTTCGTTGGGGGTCTTTCCGCTGACCTTGTCGAGCGAACGCAGCGTTGCCAGGGCTTCCTTGTTCTTGCCCGCTTTCATCTGTTGCTGGGCTTGCTGCAGCGGTTTGCCGACTTCGGCGCGGAGGGTTTCAGCCGCGTATGCCGGGGCCAGGCCCACGACAGGGGCGGCAGCGGTGAATCCGAGTGCGGCCAGTGCGAGGCCGAGGTGTGCGAGGCGGAACTTGGACATTAGCGAATATCTCTCTTAAAAATAGACACGGCAGGGAAACCCTGCCGTGTGCATTATAGCCAAAGCGACTTACTGGAACTGTTCGTTACCGACCATACCGATCTTGGTAACGCCCAGACGCTGTGCCGTCGCCATGACGCCAGCTACTACCTTGTACTCGACCAGCTTGTTGGGGCGCAGGTGCACTTCCGGCTGGTTGGGCATCGCGGCGATGCTGTTCATCTTGGCTTCCAGGGTCGGACGATCCGGGATCGTTTCGCCATCCCAGAGGATGGTGCCGTCGAAGTCCACGTCGATCGTCACCACTTGCGGCTTCTCCGTCTGCGGCGGCGGGGTGCCAACCGGCATGTTCAGATTGACCGAGTGGTTTTGCTTCGGAATCGTGATGATCATCATAATGATGAGAACGAGCAGGACGTCGATCAGCGGTGTCATGTTCATTTCCATCATCGGTTCCGGATCGGCTCCCTTGGCGGAGCCTGAACCTACGTTCATACCCATGGTGTTTCCTTTTCAAATGTTGGGGGAGCGCGGTAGCGCCGGGCGAACCCGGCGCTACCGAAGGGATGGGCCCGGAAGGGCGATCAGCCCTTGTCCGGCGGTTCGATCACGAAACCGACCTTCTGCACCCCAGCACGCTGTGCCGTGTAGATCACCCGGCCGATCGCTTCGTAGCGGGTAGTCTGGTCGCCACGAACTTTCACTGCCGGTTGTGGCACCTTGACCGACTGCTCGGCGAAGAACTTGAACAGTTCATCCGTGTTCGCAATATGGGTCTGGTTCCAGTACATCTCGCCTTCCGAGGTCACAGTGATGTTGATGTCTTCCGGCTTGGTCTTGGTAACCTGGTTCGTTTCGGCCGGGAGCGCCACCTTCTTCAGCTGCAGGACCACCGGGCTGGTGATCAGAAAGATGATCAGGAGAACCAACATGATGTCGACGAGCGGCGTCGTGTTGATCTCTGACATCACGGCATCTTCATCTCCGGAATCGGAGCCGACACTCATTGCCATAATTTAGCCCACTTTCTTGGCGCCCGCAGCAGCGCGAGCAGCTTCCGAGGTCGACATGGCGCCCGAGATCAGGACCGAGTGCACGTCGGCGCTGAACGAACGGATGTCTTCCATTGCTGCCTTGTTGCGGCGAACCAGCCAGTTGTAACCCAGAACTGCCGGAACTGCGACGAACAGACCGAAGGCGGTCATGATCAGCGCTTCACCCACCGGACCTGCGACCTTGTCGATCGAGGCGTTACCCGACATGCCGATGGCGGTCAGTGCGTTGTAGATGCCCCAGACGGTACCGAACAGACCGATGAACGGCGAGGTCGAACCGACGGTTGCCAGGAACGACAGGCCATCCTGCAGGCGCGATTGAACTTTCTCAACCGAACGCTGGATCTGCATGGTCACCCAGGTCGACAGGTCGATCTGCTCGAGCAGGGCGCCGTCGTGGTGCTGGGTTGCCTTGGTGCCGGTTTCGGCGATGAAGCGGAACGGCGAGCCGTCCTTCAGTTGTGCCGAACCTGCAGCGATCGACGGTGCTTTCCAGAACTTCTGGGTCGCTTCCTTCGACTGGCGCATGACTTTCGACTGGTCCAGCAGCTTGGTGATGATGATGTACCACGAACCCATCGACATCAGCGACAGGATGATGATGGTGCCCTTGTTGACGAAGTCGCCTTCGGCCCACATGGCGCCGATGCCGTACGGGTTGTGGACTTCTTCCTTCGCGCCGGCGGCGGCCGGAGCTGCCGGGGCGGCGCCGTCAGCCGGAGCAGCGGCTGCAGCGTCTGCGGCCGGAGCCGGTGCAGCGGCGTCGGCCGGTGCGCTTGCCGCCGGAGCAGCAGCCTGGTCCTGGGCGAAGGCCGGAGCCGAGACCAGCGCCGATGCCGCCGTTACCGAGAACAGGACTGCCGCCAGCATAGCGGACAAACGGGTATTCTTAAACATGCTTCCTCCAAAATTATAAAATAGACAGTTCGCTGAACTAATTAGCAACGAAAATCACAGAGTGAGACGATCTTCCGTCTCGGTTTATTCCAGCGTCCAGACGTACTGCACCGCTGTCCACGCCTCTTTCGGCTGACCATTCTCGGTGGCCGGCTTGAATCGGCATTTGCTCAGAGCCGATTGGGCGGCTCGGTCCAAATCACGGAAGCCACTCGACTTCTGCAGCTTCGATTCCTTCACGGCGCCATCGACAGCGATCAGGAACTGAAGGGTAGTGGTACCCGTTTCTTCGTTACGCAGCGACGACTTCGGATATTCCGGGCGCGAGCAGGTATTGAAGTCGGCCACTGCATCGGTGCGGCTCGGTCCCGGCGGCGCCTTGGCTGCGGGAGCCGGCGGTGCCGGCGGTGCCGGCGGTGCCAGGTCGCGTTGCGGCGGCGGCGTATTGGTTGCAGCGGCGATCGTGTTTTGCGGCGGCGGCGGCTGCTGCACTTGCACCTCGACCGGCGGGATGAATGGAGGCGGCGGGGCCTTCATTTCCGGCGGCGGCGGCGGCGGCGGCGTTTCCGGCGGCGGCGGCGGTTTCACTTCTTCGATCAGCTTGGTCTCCACAGCTTCAGTCACCTTGCTGACGATCCGGGTGCCCAGGCCATTGACGATGGCCCACGCAACCAGAACGTGCAACACGACGACGATGGCTATGCCTGTTAAATTCTTCCCGGGTTTCTTCTCATGCGAAAAATTCATGCCATATTTCTCCAATACCATCTCTTTTTGTTGCTACTAAACCCACTAAATACGACAGAAACCTCAGGGCCGCATCCGGGACATCGAAGAATTATACCTACGAATTCTTTTTTGCACATACATTTTTATACCTCCAATGAGCCCCTAACTGCCTGTAAAAACAAGTAAAGCGGGTCATCAGGACGGTGTGGGGACGGGCGGCCTGGGGCCGTCGAAAAGCTGTGCTTGAAGGTGTCGGGTCTCTTCCTTTCATGATGTGTGGAACATAAGGGGAAGCCGTAGATTTGCCATATTTTCGCTGCTGGTTTTATCTTCTGGCAAATAACGTTTGTTCGGCAAGGTGCCTTTATGCTAACTATATCCAAGTTTCATTGCCCTGTGCGTACTATTGAACATGCCTATACAAGAAAAGCGGGTACAGGACTTTCTTGCACAGGGATCGGCCATCCCGTTGGCTGCCCGGCACGACGATGGTAGTTCGACTACATCGAGCTGGTCAGTCGTTGGACTGGGAGAGGGCGGGAAAGTGCCTGCGCCGGACGGCGCAGGCCGAAAGGATCAATAGCGCGCGCGTTTTTCGCGGCGGCACTCGAGGCTGCTGACGACGCGGCCGGACGGGTCGACCGTCTCCAGGCGCACGTCGAAGCCCCACAGCCGGGCCACGTGCTTGAGCACCTCGTGGGCCTGCTGGTTCAGCGGCCGGCGCTGGAACTGCGTATGGCGCAGGGTCAGCGCGCGGTCGTCGCGGGTATTGACTTGCCAGACCTGGATATTGGGCTCGCGGTTGCCCAGGTTGTACTGCTCGGCCAGCTGTTGGCGCACGTAGCGGTAACCCGCTTCGTCGTGGATGGCCGAGATCGTCAGCTTGTCGCTGCGGTCGTCGTCCAGCACGGCGAAGAAGTGGAAATCGCGGATCAGCTTGGGCGACAGGTACTGGGCGATGAAGCTCTCGTCCTTGAAATTGCGCATCGCGAAGTCGAGCGTCTTGAGCCAGTCGCTGCCGGCAATGTCCGGGAACCAGGCACGGTCTTCGTCGGTCGGGTCCTCGCAGATGCGCTTGATGTCGGTCATCATGGCGAAACCCAGGGCGTAAGGGTTGATGCCATTGTAATAAGGACTGGTGGCGGCCGGCTGGTACACGACGTTCGTATGGCTTTGCAGGAACTCGAGCATGAAGCCGTCGCCGACGATGCCCTCTTTATATAGTTCCTGCAGAATCGTGTAGTGCCAGAACGTGGCCCAGCCTTCGTTCATGACCTGGGTCTGGCGCTGCGGGTAGAAATACTGGGAGATCTTGCGCGTGATCCGCACCAGTTCGCGCTGCCAGGGTTCCAGCAGCGGCGCGTACTTCTCGATGAAGTACAGCAGGTTTTCCTCGGGCTCGGGCGGAAAGCGCATCGGCGCCTGGTCGCGTACCTGTTCCTCGCGCCGCGGCAAGGTGCGCCACAGCTCGTTGACCTGGGTCTGGATGTACTCTTCGCGTTCCTTCTGGCGCGCCGCCTCCTGCACCACGGACAGCTTGGCCGGCCGCTTGTAGCGGTCGACGCCGTAGTTCTGCAGCGCATGGCAGGAATCGAGCACTTCCTCGACGGCGTCGATGCCGTGCCGCTGCTCGCATTCGGCTATATAGTTCTTGGCAAAGACCATGTAGTCGACGATGGCGTCGGCATCGGTCCAGGTGCGGAACAGGTAATTCCCCTTGAAGAAGGAATTGTGGCCGTAGGCGGCGTGGGCGATCACCAATGCCTGCATCGTCAGGCTGTTTTCCTCCATCAGGTAGGCGATGCAGGGATTCGAATTGATGACGATCTCGTACGCCAGCCCCATCTGGCCGCGGCGGTAGCTTTTTTCCGTCGACAGGAAATGCTTGCCGAACGACCAATGGCTGTACGAGACCGGCATGCCGACCGATGCATAGGCATCCATCATCTGTTCGGCGGTGATGATCTCGAGCTGGTTCGGGTAGGTATCCAGGCCGAATTTCTTGGCAACCCGGCCGATTTCGTCGTGCGCCTGTTCGATCAGGTCGAAGGTCCATTCGGACTGGTCGGGCAGGGCGCGCGGGTTCTTGGGATCTCGTGGCATGAGCGGGCCTCGCGTGGTTGCTTGTGCTGTCTATTTGGGCTGCTTCTTGAACAGCTCGCGGAACACCGGGTAGATGTCGGCCGGCGTCACGATCTTCTGCATCGCGAAATTCTGGTGCGTGGCCGCCACCTCGGCATATTGCTCCCACAAATTCTGGGGCGGGCCGTCGGTGATCTCGACATAGGTGTAGTACTGCACCTTGGGCATGATCGTGCTGGTCAGGAGCTGCTTGCACAGCAGCGAGTCGTTGTCCCAGTTGTCGCCGTCCGAGGCTTGCGCGACGTAGCTGTTCCAGTCGCCGTTGCTGTAGCGTTCGGCGATCACCTTGCCCAGCAGGTGCAGGGCCGAGGAGACGACGGTGCCGCCCGATTCGCGCGAGTGGAAGAACTCGTTTTCGTCGACCTCGGCCGCCGCCGTGTGGTGGCGGATGAAGACGACGTCGATCTTCTCGTACATGCGCTTCAGGAACAGGTACAGCAGGATGAAGAAGCGCTTGGCCGTGTCCTTGCGGCTCTCGTCCATCGAGCCGGACACGTCCATGATGCAGAACATCACGGCCGCTGTCGACGGCTTGGGGATCTTGATCCGGTTGCTGTAGCGCAGGTCGATCGGGTCGATGAACGGGATCGCCAGCAGCCGCGTGTGCAGGTGGTGGATCTTGTGCTTGAGTTCGACGACGCGCGGATCGTCGTCGGGCACGCCTTCCTCGCGCAGGTCGCGCAATTCGTGTTCGAGGGCGGAGAGGTTCTTGCGCGACGTGCCCCCGACGGCGATGCGCCGTCCCAGCGCGCCGCGCAGCGAGCGCAGCACGTGGATGTTCGACGGCGTGCCGGAGATGTTGTAGCCGGCGCGCTGGTTCTTGTATTCGACGACCTGGGTGAGCTGCGTCTTGACGAGGTTGGGCAGCTCGAGGTCCTCGAAGAAGTAGTTCATGAATTCTTCGCGGCTGAGCTCGAAGATGAAATCGTCTTCGGTGGTCTGATCGCTGTTGCCCGCCTTGCCGCGGCCGGCGCCGCCGCCTCCACCGCGCGGACGGCTGAACTGGTCGCCTTTCTGGTATTCGGTATTGCCGGGGTTGACGGTTTCCCAGACACCGCCATGGGCGTGCCCGAAGTGCGGTTCGTTCACGTCCTTGACGGGAATCGAAACCTTTTCGCCATTTTCGATATCGGTGATCGAGCGACCCTTGATCGCGCGACCCACCGCATCCTTGATTTGCGTCTTGTAGCGTCGCAAGAAGCGTTCGCGGTTGACCGCAGACTTGTTCTTGCCCTGCAAGCGACGGTCGATGAGGTAAGTCAAAACAGGCCTCCTGCTGAAATTCGCGGCGGGCCGGATGTTCTTTCCCGGTGCCCTATCTTACCCCGCTTTGGATGGGGGCGTGATAAACCTACTGCGCGTTGCGCAAGTGGCCTGCGATGCTCGCCGTACCGTAAGTACGGCTGCGCTTCTCGGCCACTTGCGCTTCCGCTCGCTACGGTTTCTCACGCCCCTGGAAAGCCAACTCGGGGCATACAAACTTCCTTACGAGGACTTCCTGACTCGGAGATACCACTCGCACAAGAGACGCACTTGTTTGGGGGTGTACCCCTTCTCGACCATGCGCGCGACGAAGTCGGCGTGCTTGGTGGCGTCTTCGGTGCTCGCCTTCGCATTGAAGGAAATGACCGGCAACAGTTCCTCCGTATTCGAGAACATTTTCTTCTCGATCACGGTGCGGAACTTTTCATAGCTGGTCCAGGCCGGGTTCTTGCCGCCGTTGGTGGCGCGGGCCCGCAGTGCGAAGTTGACGATCTCGTTGCGGAAATCCTTCGGATTCGAGATGCCGGCCGGCTTCTCGATCTTCTCCAGCTCGGCGTTCAGCGATTCGCGGTCGAAGCTTTCGCCCGTGTCCGGATCGCGGAATTCCTGGTCCTGGATCCAGAAGTCGGCAAAGGTCACGTAGCGGTCGAAGATGTTCTGGCCGTATTCCGAATAGCTTTCCAGGTAGGCCGTCTGGATTTCCTTGCCGATGAAGTCGACATAGCGCTGCGCCAGGTGCTCCTTGATATAGGAGAGGTAGCGCTGCTCGGTCTCGGCCGGGAACTGCTCGCGCTCGATCTGCTGTTCGAGCACGTACAGCAGGTGCACGGGGTTGGCCGCCACCTCGGTATTGTCGAAGTTGAAGACCTTCGACAGGATCTTGAAGGCGAAGCGCGTCGACAGCCCGTTCATGCCTTCGTCCACGCCGGCATAGTCGACGTACTCGTGCAGCGACTTGGCCTTGGGATCGGTGTCCTTCAGGTTTTCGCCGTCGTAGACCAGCATCTTCGAATAGATGCTGGAGTTTTCCGGATCCTTCAGGCGCGACAGGATGGCGAACTGCGACATCATGCGCAGCGTGCCCGGGGCGCAGGGCGCCTTGTCGAGCGAGGAGTTGCGCAGCAGCTTGTCGTAGATCTTGACCTCGTCCGACACGCGCAGGCAATACGGCACCTTGACGATATAGATACGGTCGAGGAAGGCCTCGTTGTTGCGGTTGTTGCGGAAGGTCTTCCACTCGGATTCGTTCGAGTGCGCCAGCACGATGCCTTCGAAGGGAATCGCGCCGAAGCCCTCGGTGCCCTTGTAGTTGCCTTCCTGCGTGGCCGTCAGCAGCGGGTGCAGCACCTTGATGGGCGCCTTGAACATCTCGACGAATTCCATCAGGCCCTGGTTGGCCAGGCACAGGCCGCCGGAATAGCTGTAGGCGTCCGGATCGTCCTGCGAGTAATCCTCGAGCTTGCGGATGTCCACCTTGCCCACGAGGGAGGAGATGTCCTGGTTGTTCTCGTCGCCCGGCTCGGTCTTGGCAATGGCGATCTGGCGCAGGATCGACGGGTAGCGCTTGACCACGCGGAACTTGTTGATGTCGCCGCCGAACTCGTGCAGGCGCTTGACGGCCCACGGGCTGGGGATCGCGCGCAGGTAGCGGCGCGGGATGCCGTAGTCTTCCTCGAGGATGGCGCCGTCCTCGTCCTCGCTGAACAGGCCCAGCGGCGATTCGTTCACCGGCGAGCCCTTGATCGCGTAGAACGGGACCTGTTCCATCAGGGACTTGAGCTTTTCGGCGATCGACGACTTGCCGCCGCCCACCGGGCCCAGCAGGTACAGGATCTGCTTGCGTTCTTCCAGGCCCTGCGCGGCGTGGCGGAAATAGGAAACGACCTGCTCGATCGCTTCCTCCATGCCGTAGAACTCGCGGAAGGCGGGATACGTCTTGATGACCTTGTTGGCGAAGATGCGCGACAGGCGCGGGTCGAGGCGGGTGTCGACCAGGGTGGGTTCGCCGATGGCGGCCAGCATGCGCTCTGGAGCGCTGGCGTAAGTCAGGGGATCTTTCTTGCAGAGCTGAAGAAACTCCGACAGCGAGTATTCCTCTTCCCGGGTACGCTCGTAGCGGGCTGCGTAATTATCAAATATGGTCATGTGAATGTCCTCTAATGAGCTAACAACTGATCACTGTCCGACGGCCGCGGAGGTTGGCCGTCCAAGCCCCTGTATTGGCGGATGTGCCCGCGAAGGCTCCGCTGTTCTTGTCGGGGTCGCCGTTTGAGTCTGGAGGTCAGAGTGCGGGGAAATCCCCATCTTGGTCTGACACAAAACGAAGGGCGATGTTCTTGTTCTCATCCGGTATGGACCGGTTTGATAGCGCCCGCTGAGAGCGTCTAATTACGCTTATGAAATTTATTATGTGCCTATTAGTTCTCGAAGTCAAAACAGCGGAGCGCACCTGTGTGGCAAACTGCTAAGTCTCTGAAACGAATAAGAAAATAACTATTTCGGCAGTACGTTTTTGCGCCGTTGGCCATACCGATCGGCAGGGTCAGGCGTGGTACTCCAGGCGCGGCTTCTGGCCCCGTGGAGGCATTCATATTTATCAAAAGTCAAATAGATAGTGCACGAACTTGCCGGGCAGTGGCGCACGCGTATCCATGCCGTGTCGCGGCAGGGCCGGGAATGGCGGGGCGGGATCGGTCGCATCCGCGCATGCGCTACACTGCTGCCTTGTGAACCAGACCACACGGTCCATCGTGGAGAAAACATGCTGAACGAACAGCTGCGCCAACTGTTGCAGGCGATGCCCAAGGCAGAATTGCACATTCATATCGAAGGCTCCCTCGAGCCCGAGCTGATTTTTGAGCTTGCGCAAAGAAATCGAGTATCTCTACCGTATCCCTCGGTAGAAGCGTTGCGCCAAGCGTACGCTTTCACCGATCTGCAATCGTTCCTGGATATTTATTATGCCGGCGCAAGCGTCCTGTTGACCGAACAGGATTTCTACGACATGACGGCCGCCTACCTTGCCCGCGCGGCGGCCGACAACGTGCGCCATGCCGAAATCTTCTTCGACCCGCAGACCCACACGGCGCGCGGCGTCCCGTTCAAGACGGTCATCGACGGCATCTGGCGCGCCTGCCAGGAGGGCCCGATCAGCGCCACGCTGATCATGTGCTTCCTGCGCCACCTGTCCGAGGAAGAAGCCATCGCCACGCTGGAAGAATCGCTGCCCTTCCGCGACAAGTTCATCGGCGTGGGCCTCGATTCGTCCGAGGTCGGCCACCCGCCGGAAAAATTCGCGCGCGTGTTCGAGCGCGCCCGCCAGCTCGGCCTGCACCTGGTCGCGCACGCGGGCGAAGAGGGGCCGCCGGCCTATATCGAGAGCGCGCTGGACGTGCTGGACGTCGAGCGCATCGACCACGGCGTGCGCAGCCTGGATTCGCCCGCGCTGGTCGAACGCCTGGCGCGCGAGCGCATGGCCTTGACCGTGTGCCCGCTGTCGAACATCAAGCTGCGCGTGTTCGACGTGATGGGCAGCCACAACCTGCGCCGCCTGCTCGACGCCGGCCTGGCCGTCACCGTCAACTCGGACGATCCCGCCTACTTCGGCGGCTACGTCAACGACAACTACCTGGCCGCCTTCGACGCGCTGCCGCTCGACGCGGGCCACGCCCGCCTGCTTGCGCGCAACAGCTTCGAGGCCGCCTTCCTGGAGCCCGAGCAGAAGCGCGCCTTCCTGGCCGACGTCGACGCCTTCTTCGAGCAGCACCACTAACCATCATTAAGGTAAAGGCCGCACCGCGATGCTGATCCAATCCCTGCGAATGACCGCGCGCGACTGGCGCGCCGGCGAACTGCGCTTCCTGCTGGTGGCGCTGGTGGTGGCCGTGGCGGCATTGTCGGCCGTCGGCTTCTTCGTCGACCGCATGCGCAGCGGATTGACGCGCGATGCGCGCCAGCTGCTGGGCGCCGACCTGCTGGTCAATGCCGACCAGCCGCTGCCCGCGCCCTGGCGCCAGGAAGCCGCGCGGCGCGGCCTGGTGCTGGCCGATACCGTCGCCTTCCCCAGCATGGCGCAGGCCGGGCAGGGCGACGATTCCCAGGCCCTGCTGGCGTCGGTGAAGGCCGTCTCGAACGGCTACCCGCTGCGCGGCCAGCTGCGCACGACGACGAGCCCCGAGGATGCCAGCGAAGCGCTGGGCGACCTCGCCGACGGCGTGCCGGCGCCGGGCACCGTCTGGGTCGACGTCAACCTGCTGCCGCCCCTGAAGGTGAAGGTCGGCAGCACCATCGGACTGGGCGACAAGACCTTCAGGATCGCGCGCCTGATCGCGACGGAGCCGGACCGCGGCGCCTCGTTCTCCAATTTCGCGCCGCGCGTGATGCTGAACCTGGCCGACCTGAAGGCGACCGGCCTGGTCGACAACTATGCGCGCGTGACCTACCGCATGCAGGTGGCGGGGCCCTCGGCCAACGACCCGCGCCCCGTGCAGGACTACGAAGCGTGGTTGCGCGCGCGCATCGCCGCCGACAACGTCAAGGGCGTGCGCATCGAAACGCTGGAAAACGGCCGGCCCGAAATGCGCAACACGATCGACCGCGCCGAGCGTTTCCTGTCGCTCGTGAGCCTGTTGTCGGCGATGCTGGCGGCTGTCGCCGTGGCGATGGCGGCGCGCCGCTTCATGCAGCGCCACCTCGACGCCGTCGCCATGCTGCGCTGCCTGGGCATGACGCAGAACGAGGTCGGCATCCTGTTCCTCGTCGAATTCGCCATCGTGGGCCTGGCCGGCAGCGTGCTGGGCGTGCTGGTCGGCTTCGGCGCCCACTTCGTGCTGCTGGAGGCGGTGAAGAACCTGATCCCGGCCGAACTGCCGCCGGTGTCGCCGCTGCCGGCCCTGCAGGGCATCGGCACCGGCATGCTGCTGCTGGTCGGTTTCGCGCTGGCGCCCGTCCTGCAGCTGCGCAACGTGCCGCACAACCGCGTCATCCGGCGCGAGCAGGCGGCCCCGCGTCCCGCCGCGCTGGCCACCTACGGCCTGGGCACGGCCGTCTTCGTCGGGCTGCTGCTGTGGCAGGCCGGCGACGTGCGCCTGGCGCTGCTGACGGCCGGCGGCTTCCTCGGCGGCTTCGCCGTGTTCGCCCTGGTCGGCTGGCTGGCGCTGCTGGGCCTGAAGCGCCTGCGCACCCTGTTCAAGCACCAGGCCTGGCGCTTCGCCATCACCTCGCTGCAGCGCCGTCCCGGCGCCACCGTCGTGCAGATCGTGTCGCTGTCGCTGGGCCTCATGGCCTTGCTGGTGCTGACCGTCGTGCGCGGCGACCTGATGGCGGCGTGGCGAGTGGCCACGCCGGCCGATGCGCCGAACCGCTTCATCATCAACATCCAGCCGGACCAGCGCGAGGGCGTGGCGAAGCAGATCCGCGCCGCCGGCGTGGCCGATCCCGTGCTGTATCCGATGATCCGCGGGCGCCTGGTCGCCGTGAACGGCGAGGCCGTGACCAAGGACACCTATACGGAAGACCGCGCGCGCGGCCTCGCCGAGCGCGAATTCAACCTGTCCAGCACGGCCGCTCTGCCGGCCGGTAACGAGATCTCGGGCGGGACCTGGTACCGCGACGCGCCCGGCGTGGCCGAAGCCTCCGTCGAGCAGGGCCTGGCGAACACGCTGCGCCTGAAACTGGGCGACACCATGCGCTTCGACATGGGCGGCCAGATCGTCGAGGCCAGGATCACGAGCCTGCGCAAGCTCGAATGGGGCTCGATGCGCGCCAACTTCTTCGTCATCATCAACCCGGCGGCCATGCGCGACGCGCCCACCACCTACATGACGGCGTTCCACCTGCCGGCGCGCGGCATCGGCCTGGCCAACAGCCTGACGCGCGCGTTCCCGAACCTGACCGTGATCGACGTCAGCGGCATCATCCGCCAGCTGCAGGACGTGCTCGACCAGGTCGTCGTCGCCGTCGAATTCCTGTTCCTGTTCACGCTCGCCTCGGGCGTGCTGGTGCTGTACGCGGCCTTGATGGGATCCCAGGCCGAACGCACGCGCGAGGCGGGCCTGCTGCGCGCGCTGGGCGCCACC
This sequence comes from Massilia sp. YIM B02763, assembly GCF_030412015.1. GTDB lineage: Bacteria > Pseudomonadota > Gammaproteobacteria > Burkholderiales > Burkholderiaceae_D > Telluria. The sequence goes on from NZ_JASNRD010000003.1 coordinate 46,977, forward strand.
CGCAGCCAATTGGCGCAAGCCCAGCGCATCGAATTCGCGCTGGTCGGCGGCCTGTCCGGCCTGCTGGCGGCGACGGGCGCGGCGGCGCTGGGCTGGGCGCTGGCCGAGTACCAGTTCAAGTTCCCCTGGCACGTCGAGCCGCAGGTATGGATCGCGGGCCTCGTGGCGGGCGCCGCGTGCGCGCTGGTGGGCGGCTGGCTGGGATTGCGCAACGTGCTGCGCCAGCCGCCGTTGCAGACCTTGCGCGAAGCCACGTGATTGCAATGGCTGTATGACGGGTAGGGTGGACGGCTCTGCCGTCCACGCGTTCGACCGTTGCGTGAACGACCCGCTCGCCCCGGTTCATGCGGATGTGGACGCGTGGACGGCGAAGCCGCCCACCCTACCGCCCGCGCCGTGCGTTATCATGGACGGATGTCCGAACCCCAAGCTACCCAAGATACCGACGTGCAGGAAGAGCAACACGACTCCCGCACGATGTATGAACTCATCGGCGGCGAAGCCCGCCTGCGCGAACTGGTCGACCGCTTCTACGACCTGATGCAGCTGGAAGGCGACTTCGCCGGCATCCACGCGATGCACCCGGTGCCGAACGACGGCTCGCGCGACAAGCTGTTCATGTTCCTGTCCGGCTGGATGGGCGGCCCGAACCTGTTCATCGAACGCTACGGCCACCCGATGCTGCGCGCGCGCCACCTGCCGTTCGCGATCGGCACCTCCGAGCGCGACCAGTGGCTGCGCTGCATGGCGATGGCGCTGGAAGACATGGGCTACGACTACGAGCTGCGCCTGCGCCTGATGAACGCCTTCTTCCAGACGGCGGACTGGATGCGCAACAGGCCGCACTGAGCATCAGCATGCCGACGCTTGAATTCATCGTGCTGGCCCTCGCGCTGCTGGCCGTGCTCGCGCTGCAGTTCGTGCTGCTCACGCACGCCCGCGCAGGCGCTGAGCGCGGCGACGAACGCCATGCCTTCGAACGCCTGGAGCGCGAGCTGCGCATGGAGCTGCAGTCCAGCGCCCAGTCCACGCGCCAGGAACTGGCCGCCCACCTCGCGCAGAACCAGGCCGCCGTCGCCCAGCAGCTGGAGAACATGCGCCAGCAGATCCAGCTCGCGTCGCAAGGCGGGCGCGAGGAGCAGGCGCGCGCGCTGAAGCGCTTTTCCGATACGCTGAACGGCGCGCTGGCCAACCTCACCGAGTCGAATGCCCAGCGCATGCTGGAAGTGCGCGCCACGCTCGAGCACAAGATCCGCGACCTGCAGAACGACAATGCCAAGCGCCTCGAGGAGATGCGCCAGACCGTCGACGAGAAGCTGCACGCGACGCTGGAGACGCGCTTGAGCGAATCGTTCCGCCAGGTCTCCGACCGCCTCGAGAAGGTGCACCAGGGCCTGGGCGAGATGCAGCAGCTGGCCGTGGGCGTGGGCGACCTGAAGCGCGTGCTGGTCAACGTGAAGACGCGCGGCACCTGGGGCGAGGTGCAGCTGGAGATGCTGCTCGAGCAGGTGCTCACGGTCGACCAGTACGCCAAGAACGTCGAGACCGTGCGCGGCTCGAACGCGCGCGTCGAATTCGCGATCAAGCTGCCCGGCGTCGTCGACGGCGGCCCGCCCTTGTGGCTGCCGATCGACGCCAAGTTCCCGAAGGAGCAGTACGAGCGCCTGCTGGAAGCGGCCGAGGGGGGCGACGCCGACGGCGTGGCGCGCGCCGGCGCCGAGCTGGAACGCGCAGTGCGCGGCGAAGCCAAGACGATCTGCGACAAATACCTGGCGCCGCCGGCCACGACCGATTTCGCCATCCTGTTCCTGCCGACCGAGGGCCTGTACGCGGAGGTCATGCGCCGCCCCGGCCTGGCCGACGATCTGCAGCGCACCCTGCGCGTGACGATCGCCGGCCCGTCCACGCTGGCCGCGCTGCTCAACAGCCTGCAGATGGGCTTCCGCACGCTGGCGCTGGAAAAGCGCTCGTCGGAAGTGTGGCAGGTGCTGGGCGCCGTGAAGACGGAGTTCGGCAAGTTCGGCGACGTGCTGGCCCAGACCAAGCTGACGCTGGAGCGGGCCGCCAAGAACATCGAAAGCGCCGAGGTGCGCAGCCGCCAGATGGCGCGCAAGCTGAAGTCGGTGGAGGCCTTGCCGAGCGAGGCGGCGCAGTTAATGTTAGGGAACGACGATCCAGCGTAGGGTGGACGGCTCCGCCGTCCACGCGTTCAACCATCGTGCGAACGATCGCGCCTCTATCACACCTTCACTCGACATCCAGTTTTTCGATCCCCGCCGACCCGCCCCAATCCTGCGCATGCATACCGTTGCGCACATATCTACCGAACGTCGAATACGGCCAGGTTGCCGCGTTCTCGGCATGCCCGTGCTTGACCGGATTGAAATGGATGTAATCCATATGCCGCTGCATGTCTACCTCATCGCGGATGCGATGCTCCCAGAAGCGGCGCTGCCAGATGGTCGACTCGCCCCGCGCGGTCGCCGCGTCGCTGGCACGAATGCGGTACCGCTGGCCGCATGCGTGAGAGACGCAGTGCTTGATCTGCGACCAGCGTCGCGAGAAGTCGATGTCGTCGGGAGGCAGTGTCCAGATGCAGTGCAAGTGATCGGGCAGCAGGACCCAGCCGTCGATCGAGAATGGGTGCGTTCGGCGAACAGCCTGGATGGCTTCGCGCAGAGCGGTGCGGATCAACGTGTCGCAGAGGATCGGACGGCGCCGGTAGGCGACGACGGTGAAGAAGAAGGTGGTGCCGGTTTCGGCGCGGCGGAAGCGGGACATCGGCGCAGTATGGCGATGTCCCATAACGGGGTGATGTGGCGGGTCAAATGGTAGTTGAACGCGTGGACGGCCGAGCCGTCCACCCTACAAAAGACCGTCGAACAGGATGACGTCGACGAGATCGCCGGCCTGCACGTTGCCCTGCTCGTCATGCAGCACCACCATGCAATTCGCCTCCGACATCGACCGCAAGATGCCCGACCCCTGCGCGCCCGTGATGCGCACTTCGGGCATGCCGTCGGCGCCGTGCGCGAGGATGCCGCGCTGGTATTCGGTGCGGCCGGGCTTCTTGCGAATCGTGGCCGTCGAGCGGGCTTTCACCGGGACCAGCGGGGCCTCGGCGCCCATCATGCGCAGCAGCGCGTCGCGGGCGAAGAAGTAGAACGAGACCATCACGGCGACCGGGTTGCCGGGCAGGCCGAACAGGAAGGCGCTGCGGCCGTTCGAGCCGATGCGGCCGAAGGCCAGCGGGCGGCCCGGGCGCATGCCGATCTTCCAGAACGTGACGTCGCCCAGGCGCGCCATGATGTCGCGCGTGTAGTCGGCCGCGCCGACCGAGACGCCGCCCGAGGTGATGATGGCGTCGGCGTTCTCGCAGGCGTCGCGCAAGGCCTGTTCCAGCGCCTGCGGGTCGTCGCGCACGACGCCCATGTCGATCAGGTCGCAGCCCAGGCGCCGCAGCATGCCGTGGATGGTGTAGCGGTTGCTGTCGTAGACGCAGCCTTCGCCCAGCGGCTGGCCGATCGAGCGCAGTTCGTCGCCGGTGGAGAAGAAGGCGACGCGCAGGCGCCGCCGCACCGGCACCTCGGCCACGCCGAGGGAGGCCAGCAGGCCCAGGTCGGCCGGGCGCACGATGCGACCGCGCGCCAGCGCGGCGCTGCCGCGCTTGAGGTCTTCGCCGGCCAGGCGGCGGTTGTCGCCGGCGCGGATCGTGCCGGGGGCCAGCACGATCCGGTCGCCCTCGGCGGTCGCGAATTCCTGTGGCACGACGCTGTCGCAGCCCTGCGGCATCACGCCGCCCGTCATGATGCGCACGCATTCGCCCGCCTGCGGCACGCCGTCGAAGGCGCGGCCGGCATAGGTGGTGCCGACCACGCGCAGCCGGGTGGGCGCGTCCGCCAGCAGGTCGGCGCCGCGCAGCGCGTAGCCGTCCATGGCCGAGTTGTCGTGGGCCGGCACGTCGATCGGCGAGATGACGTCCTCGGCCAGCACGCGGCCCAGCGCGGCGCGCAGCGCGACGTGTTCGACGGCGCGCACCGGCGTGACGAAGTCGCGGATGATGCGCTGGGCATCGCGCACGGGCAGGGCATCGGGGTCGTAGCTGGACAGGCAGCCGGCTACCTCGGCCAGCGTCGGCGGACGCGCGGGGTCGAGCCGGTCCAGTTCGTCGCGGGTATTGATGTTGCGGAAGGCGGCGGCATCCTCGAACACGACTTCGGCCACCTTGACCTGTGGGTACCAGCCGTCCATGCGCCGCCCGCCGCCGTCCAGGTAGGCGCTCAGCACGGGTTCCAGCGACGTCTTCATCAGCGCGAACACGGGGTGCACCTGGCGCTGGCCGTCTTCTTGCGTGACGGCGACGGCGAGGTCGGCGCCCGCCGCTTCCAGGCCGGCGGCCAGGCGCGCGGCCAGGTCGAGGGGCAGGAAGGGCGAGTCGCACGGGGCGGTGAGCAGGTAGTCGGTGCCGCAGCGGCGCAGGCCCGCCTGCAGGCCGGCCAGCGGGCCGGCGAAGCCCGGCGTGTCGTCGGGCCACACCGGCACGCCCAGCGCCGCGTAGGCGTCGAGGTTGCGGTTGGCATTGATGGCGGCGCGCGCCACCTGCGGCGCCAGGCGCGCCAGCACCTGCGCGGCCATGGTGGAGCCGCCGAACGCCTGCAGGCCCTTGTCGACGTTGCCCATGCGCGTGCCGCGGCCGCCCGCGAGGACCAGGCCGCCGATCGATTCTTTGTTCATCTTGTTATCCGCTGCTTGTTATCCAGCGCTTATTATCCGCCGCTTATTTATCCACCAATATAGGACATCTCGATCTTGCGCGCCTCGCGTCCCGCGACCAGCCCCTCGGTATTGATGGTGCGGGTCTCGGAATAGCGGTCGGCGCGCGCGCGCCACATGTGGGCGATGGCGGACGACAGCTCCGCTTCGCTGCGGCCCTCGCGCAGCAGGGCGCGCAGGTCGTGGCCGCGGGTGGCGAACAGGCAGGTGTACAGCTTGCCCTCGGTCGACAGGCGGATGCGCGAGCAGTCCTGGCAGAACGCCTGGGTAACGCTGGAGATCATGCCGACCTCGCCGCCGCCGTCCACGTAGCGCCAGCGCGACGCGGTCTCGCCCGTATAGTTGGGGTCGATGGCTTCCAGCGGCATCTCGGCCGAGATGCGCCGCACCACTTCGCCGGACGGCACCACCTCGTCCATGTTCCAGCCGTTCGAGGCGCCCACGTCCATGTATTCGATGAAGCGCAGGATGTAGGGCGAGCCCTTGAAGTGGCGCGCCATCGGCAGGATCTGGTCGTCGTTCATGCCGCCCTTGACGACCATGTTGACCTTGATCGGGCCCAGGCCCGCGGCATGGGCGGCCTCGATGCCGTCCAGGACGTCGGCCACGGAAAAGTCGACGTCGTTCATGCGCCGGAACACGGTGTCGTCGATCGCGTCGAGCGAGACGGTGACGCGGTCCAGGCCCGCGTCCTTGAGCGTGCGCGCCTTGCGCGCCAGCAGCGAGCCGTTGGTGGTCAGGGTCAGGTCGAGCGGGCGGCCGGACGGCGTGTCCAGCGCGCGCAGCTGGGCCACGAGGCGTTCCAGGTCCTTGCGCAGCAGCGGCTCGCCGCCCGTCAGGCGGATCTTTTCCACGCCGTGGGCGACGAACAGCGCGGCGACCCGCGTGATTTCCTCGAAGCTCAAGAGCGAGGAATGGGGCAGGTAGGCGTAATTCTTGTCGAACACTTCCTTCGGCATGCAATAGACGCAGCGGAAGTTGCACCGGTCGGTGACGGAAATGCGCAGGTCGTGCAGCGGCCGCCCGAGCGCGTCGGCGAGCAGGCCGTTCGGCGCTTCGAGGGTGGGTGGAATGGCCATTGCCGGGGCACGGGCATCGGCCAGCATGATGATTTTCTCGGACATCCCGCTACGATAGCAGAAGGGCGCACTCGGCGCAGGGATCGGCCCCTTCCCGCCGCCGCGTAGCGATGATTCTGTCGCGCAAACACGCCATGGAGGGGGCGACCTTGGCCGGCTTACAAAATTTCCGGTGCATAGACATGGGTCGGATCGAAGGTGGAGGCGGTGCCGACGCCGTCGATGTCCTCGCGCAGCCAGCGTTCGGCCGCGTCCCGTCCCAGCGCCTTCAGGTGCAGGATGAAACCCATGTCCACGTTGAACTTGCTCGAAATGCTCAGGTCGCGCAGCACCGCCATGGCGCTGATCGCGTGCAGGCGCACGCCGCCCATGTGCACGCGCGCTCCCGTTTCCTCGTCGACGGCCGCGGCCATGTGCTGGATCGCGCTGACCTCGCGCACGAGGGCGATATTGAAGGCGATCTCGTTGACGCGGTTGTGCACGTCGGCCATGCTGAGCGGCAGGTCGCTGCGCGCGATCGGATTGTTCATGATCAGCAGCAGGTCGCGTGCCGTCACTTCATCGACCAGCGGAGGCAGCGGCGGATTGCCGACGAAGCTGCCGTCCCAGTAGGCGTCCCCGTCGATCGTCACGGGAGCGAACACCTGCGGCAGGCAGGCCGAGGCCATGACGTGGCGCACGGTCAGCTCCTGGCGGCGGAAAATACGGCCGCGGCCCGTGCGCAGGTTGGTTGCGGAGACGAACAGGTCCAGTTCGCAGGCGCGCACGCGCTCGAAATCGACCAGGCTCGCCAGCAGCGTTTCCAGCGGATTGATGTTCAGGGGATTGAGCACGCCCGGGGACAGCGTGGCGCTGGCCAGTTGCAGCATCAGGTAGCCGGGCGAGCTCTCGATGCTGCCGTTTCCCTTCAAGGCATCGAGCGGCGTCGGGCGCATGGGGCTCATCAGGGCGGTGCGGCCCAGCGTGGTCCAGAACGTGTCGAGGCTGCGCCGCGCGCCGTCCAGGCCGCCGCCGAGCGCGTAACCGTCGGCCAGCGCTACCGCATTGATGGCGCCGGCGCTCGCAGCGCCGATGGCCGCGATGTCCAGGCGGCCGTCTTCCAGCAGGCGGTCGAGCACACCCCAGGCGAACGCCCCGTAGGAGCCGCCGCCCTGCAGGCCGAGGCTGATCTTCTTCCTTCCATTCATCGTCGCATCCATTCTCGTTGGGTAAGCGGCCAGTATGCCAAGCGGGGCCAGGGACAGTCGCAGCATTGCCGCCTGTCAGCCTGCTTGCTTTCGGCGGATTCATGTAATACGATAAGTTACATGAAACGAGACAGCAAACTATCGGGCGTCCTGCACGTCCTCCTGCACATGGCGGAAAGCCCCGGCCCGATGACCTCGGACACGCTGGCCGCCATGATGCAGACCAATCCCGTCGTCATCCGCCGCATCCTGGCCGGCCTGCGCGAGCAGGGCCTGGTGCAGTCGGAAAAAGGCCACGGCGGCGGCTGGCAATTGTCGTGCGACCTGGCGCGCGTGACGCTGCGCGACATCTACGAGGCGCTGGGCGCCCCGACGATCCTGGCGCTGGGCAACCGTACCGAGGCGCCCGGCTGCCTGGTGGAGGAAGCCGTCAATGCCGCCATGGACGACGCGTTCCGGGCCGCCGAGGCGCTGCTGCTGGCGCGCCTGGGCGAGGTGACGCTGGCCCGGCTGAGCGCCGATTTCCATCGCCGTCTGCGGGAGCGGCCGCTGTGTCCGGCTAATCCGCACTGACACGCCGGCGCCAGCGCCGGCATTCCGACGACGCGTTTTCCGGCCGGTGCCTGCCTGCCGGCGGGCGGCGTTCGTCCTTTTACAAGGAGAAAACCATGTTCGATGTCATCGTCGCCGGCGGCAGCTACGCCGGCATGGCCGCCGCCCTGCAACTCGTGCGCGCGCGCCGCAAGGTGCTCGTCGTCGACGCCGGCCGGCGCCGCAACCGCTTCGCGAAAGCATCGCACGGCCTGCTGGGCCAGGACGGCCGCAGCCCGGATGCGATCCATGCCGATGCGAAAGCACAACTAAGCAACTACCCGGACCTGAGCTGGCGCGAGGGTCGGGTCGCGGCGGCCGAGCGCGAGGGGGACGGCTTCGCCGTGCGCCTGGACGACGGTGCCGTCGTGCAGGCGTGGCGCCTGATCCTGGCCACCGGTGTGAGCGATCGCTTGCCCGACGTCCCCGGCCTGGCCGAGCGCTGGGGCGATACGGTCGCCTCCTGCCCCTACTGCCACGGCTACGAATTCGGACGCGGGCGCTTGGGCGTGCTGGCGGCGGGGGAATTGTCGCTGCACCATGCCTTGCTGGTCCCGGAATGGGCGTCCAGCACGGTACTGTTCACGAATGGCATGTTGGACCTGACTGGCCAGCAACGTGAGCAGCTGGCCGCGCGCAATGTTACGGTGGAGGCGGCGGCGGTGACGGAAGTGTTCGGTGACAAGGCCTCGGTGCGGCTGCGCGACGGCCGCACGGTCGCGCTCGACGGCCTGTTCGTGGCCACCCGCATCGAACAGGATCCGCTCGTGGCCAAGCTAGGCTGCGCCACGTCCGAGGGACCGATGGGTCCCGTCATCCAGACCGACGAGGTCAAGATGACGACGGTGCCGGGCGTGTTTGCCTGCGGCGATGCGGCGCGCATGATGGCGAGCCTGTCGCTGGCCATCGGCGACGGCGCGCTGGCCGGCATCGGGGCGCACCGCTCGCTGGTGTTCGACGGTATCGCCTGAGCTGGTCGGCACGTGCCATAAAAAAGGGGAAGCCGCGGCTTCCCCTTTTTGCATCGATGCGTCGTCAACGCATGATTACTGGCGCGTATCCACCTGGATCAGCGGTTCGTCCACCGGCGGCGGGGCCGGCTTGCGGGTGCGGCGCGGACGGGCCGGCGCTTCCGCCTGGGCGGCGGCGGCTTCCTGGGCGGCGCGCAGCTTTTCCGGGTCGGTCGATGCCAGTTGCAGGCCGGCGGCGGCCAGCACTTCGCTCATGTCGGCCGGCGCGGCGGCGGGGGCCGGCGCCGGGGCGGATGCGGCCACCGGGGCGGGGGCAGCGGTCTCGACCGGCTTGGCGACAGGTGCCGGGGCTGCAACCGGCGCGGCTTCGGCAACCGGTGCGGCTTCGACAGCCAGGGCCGTTTCAGCGACCGGCGCAGCCTCGGCCGGCGCCTGGGCGGCGCTGGCATGCGCTACCGCCGCGGCGACCGATTGCGACGTCGGGAACGGCCACGGGCCCTTGGCGGCGGCCGGTGCCGGGGTGGCGGCCGGGGTGGCAACCGCAGCCGGCTTGGCGGCCTGCTCGGCCTTGGCCTTGGCAGCAGCGGCCTGCTCGGCGGCAGCCTGTTCCGCGGCCGCTTGCTCGGCCGCGGCCTTGACGGCGGCGGCCTTCACCGAGGCGGCGGTCGGGAACGGCCACGGACCCTTGTCGGCGGCAGCCTTGGCCGGCTTGCCTTCCGCCTTGGCGCGGGCGGCCTTGGCTTCGGCCTGCACCTTGGCGGCTTCCTCGTCGGCAACCGGGTTGAACACCGGGGTCGTTTCACCCTCGATGCCGTCCTGCTCCATGCCCTCGACCTGGTCGCGGTCGCGGCGGTTACGGTTGCGGCCGCCACGACGGCGGCGGCGGCGCGGTTCGTCGCCCTGGGCGTCGTCCAGCTCTTCGCCCGGCACGCCGATCGCCGTCACCGACTTCACGATTTGCTCGCGGATGATTTCCTGCTCGCCATTCGGACCGGTGGCGGCCACGGTGATCGTGGTCGCGGAGGTGGCCTGGACGATGTCCAGTTCCTCGGCCTTGGCTTCCACGACCTGGGCGCGTTCGGTGCGCTCGGCGCGTTCGCCGCGCTCGCGCGGCTGGCGCGGTGCGCGTTCCGGACGTTCGGCCCGTTCCGGGCGCTCGGCACGATCGGCGCGCTCGCCACGTTCCGCGCGGGCGGCCGGTGCGGCGCCCTCGACGGCCTGCTCGCGCGGCTCGCGGGCTTCGCGCGGCGGACGCTTCTCGCGCGGCTGGCGCGCCGGCTTGGCGTCGAGGTCGGCCGGCTTGGCGCCGTCCTCCGTCGTCACGCCCTTGGCGAGCTGGTCGCGGTCCTCGCGTTCGGCGCGGTTTTTGCCGCCTGAGTTGCCGCCCCCGTTGGCGCCGCCGGCGGCATTGCGGCCGTTACGCGGACGCTGGCCACGGCCGTTGCGCTCGCCGCGCTCGGCGGGTGCCGGTGCGGCCGGCGCCGTGGCCGGTGCCGGCGCCGGAGCGACGGACGGGCGGCCGAAGAAGAAGTTGCGCAGCTTGGCGAAGAAACCTTCCTCGGCCGGCGGCAGGGCGGCCGGGGCCGGCGCGGCCGCCGGTGCGGCGGCTTGCGGCTTGGCCGCTTCGCTGCGGTCGACCATCGGGGCCGGCTGGGCCGGGGTGATGGTCTTGACGACGGCTTCCTGGCGCGGCTTGGCTTCTTCCTTCTGGCGCTTGGAGAACGCCATGTCGGTCTCGGCCGTCTCGGCCAGCGTGTAGCTGGCGGCGGCGTCTTCCAGGCGCGGGTCGTCGTGCTTGATGCGCTCGAGCTTGTAGTGCGGGGTCTCCAGGTGCTTGTTCGGCACCAGGATCACGGTGATGCGGTGGCGGTTCTCGATCTTCAGGATCTCGCCGCGCTTTTCGTTCAGCAGGAAGGCGGCGACGTCGACCGGCACCTGGACGTGGATGGTGGCCGAGTTCTCCTTCATCGCCTCTTCCTGGATGATGCGCAGCACCTGCAGGGCGGACGATTCGGTATCGCGGATGTGGCCGGTGCCCGAGCAGCGCGGGCAGGTCACGTGCGAGCCTTCCGACAGCGACGGACGCAGGCGCTGGCGCGACAGCTCCATCAGGCCGAAGCGCGAGATCTTGCCCATCTGGACGCGGGCACGGTCATGGTGCAGGGCGTCCTTCAGGCGCTGTTCGACTTCGCGCTGGTTCTTGGCGACTTCCATGTCGATGAAGTCGATGACGATCAGGCCGCCCAGGTCGCGCAGGCGCAGCTGGCGCGCCACTTCGTCGGCGGCTTCGCAGTTGGTGTTGAAGGCGGTGGTCTCGATGTCCGAGCCGCGCGTGGCGCGGGCCGAGTTGACGTCGATGGAGACCAGGGCTTCGGTGTGGTCGATGACGATGGCGCCGCCCGACGGCAGCGGGACGGTGCGCGAGTAGGCGGTCTCGATCTGGTGTTCGATCTGGAAACGCGAGAACAGGGGCACGTCGTCGCTGTAGCGCTTCACGCGGTGCACCATGTCGGGCATCACGTGGCTCATGAACTGGTGCGCCTGGTCGTAGATCTCGTCGGTATCGATCAGGATCTCGCCGATATCGGGCTGGTAATAGTCGCGGATCGCGCGGATGACGAGCGAGGATTCCTGGTAGATCAGGAACGGGCCCGGGGCCGACTTGCCGGCGCCTTCGATCGCGCGCCACAGCTGCATCAGGTAGTTCAGGTCCCACTGCAGTTCTTCGACGTTGCGGCCGATGCCGGCGGTGCGGGCGATGACCGACATGCCTTGTGGCAGGTCCAGCTTGTCCATCGTCTCGCGCAGTTCCTGGCGTTCCTCGCCTTCGACGCGGCGCGACACGCCGCCGCCGCGCGGGTTGTTCGGCATCAGGACCAGGTAGCGGCCGGCCAGGGAGATGAACGAGGTCAGGGCAGCGCCCTTGTTGCCGCGTTCTTCCTTCTCGACCTGGACCATGATTTCCTGGCCTTCGCGCAGCGCTTCCTTGATGGTGCAGTTGCGCACGTCGACGCCGTCGCGGAAATAGGAGCGGGCAACTTCCTTGAAGGGGAGGAAGCCGTGGCGGTCTTCGCCGTAGCTGACGAAGCAGGCTTCGAGGGAGGGTTCGATGCGGGTGATGACGCCTTTGTAGATATTCGATTTGCGCTGCTCGCGGCCAGCGGTTTCGATATCGATGTCGATCAGTTTCTGGCCGTCGACAATCGCTACGCGCAGCTCCTCTTGCTGCGTAGCGTTAAACAACATACGTTTCATTTTTATTAACTCCGCGACCCGTGGGCCGTGTCATTGCCATCCTTTGCAGGATGACGCAGGTACAGGGATGTACGCGGGGAAGGGAGTGTTGGCGGGGGTATGCCCGGGGCGTGGCACGGCTGGGCCGGCCACAAGGGCGCCGATGGCATCGAACCTGATTGTCGCGCGCACGGGCGTCCCGGCAAATCTCGTGGCCCGATCGGGGCGGCACGCAGACCGTGGGAAGGTGCGGCAAAAGCCTGACCTGCAGCAGAAGGGATGACACGGCAGCGGCCAGGCGATTGTCAGCCTTGGGTCCGGTTACCGTCGCATGACTTCCGCGAAATCTCTGCAACCTGCTTCCTGCATGGTGGCGGAGACGCCTGTTCCGGAGCGCGCACTCATGCGCCGTGCTCGCTGCATGGCAGCCGCATTCCCCGAACTCATGTATCCCACCACGTGCCGCTCGCGACGGCTTCAGAGACTCCTGCATCGGTCGGGCGAAAACGACAAGCGTTATCGACGCCATCACCCGGCAAGCCAGCCTGCGGACACCTGAAGTGCCTTTACGCCGGCTTGCCGGTACTTATCCTGATAAATCCAAACAATCCAATCCTGCAGTCCTGTGAGCAACCCGATTGCAACTGCGGTGCAACCCTGGCCCGCACAGGAATGTGCGTACACGTTCAGGAACCGCGCAAAACCCAGCTGCGCTTTGCCTTACGGGCTTGTGGAGCCTGTCCTGCCACCGGCATGACAGCGCTTTCAGGCCGATCCGGCCGCCGCTCGCGAAGGCTTCTTGCGATTCCGCTTTTTTCCATCGAATTTGCATTTTGGCGAGGCCGATGGAGACGCCCCTGTGTAAAATATCGTTTTAATTCTTACACCTGCAGAGGTTTGACCGCCGCCTGTCGATTATATATTCAAAATGAAGGACTTAGAGAGAATTTCTGGCAAGACAAAGCGAACGGCCTTGCAAAACGATGTCGTTCCCCCTTCATCGCAGACGGATCACCGCCCCGCAGCAGCCGCCCAGTTTGTCACAATCGCCGAAGAAGACGCCGGACAGCGTATCGATAACTACCTGTTGCGCGTTTGTAAAGGCGTCCCCAAGAGCCATATTTACCGCATCCTGCGTTCCGGCGAAGTGCGCGTGAACAAAGGCCGCATCGATCAACTGTACCGCCTGGCCGAGGGCGACCTCGTGCGCATCCCGCCGATCCGCATCGCCGAGCGCCCGGCCGGCCCGGCCCCGGTGCCGGGCACGGAATTCCATGTCGTGCACGAGGACAGCCACCTGCTCGTCATCGACAAGCCGGCCGGCGTGGCCGTGCACGGCGGCTCGGGCGTGTCCTACGGCGTCATCGAGCAGTTGCGCGCCGCCCGCCCGGACGCCAAGTTCCTGGAACTGGTGCACCGCCTGGACCGCGAGACGTCCGGCCTGCTGCTGATCGCGAAGAAGCGTTCGGCATTGACGAACCTGCACGACCAGATGCGCGACGGCACGACGGACAAGCGCTATTTTGCGCTCGTGGCCGGCGACTGGAAGAATGCGCGCCAGCACGTGCGCCTGCGCCTGCACAAGTACAACACGGCGGAAGGCGAGAAACGCGTCGTCGTCGTCCAGGAGGGCGGCCAGGAAGCGCACACGATCTTCAACCTGAAACGCAAGTGGAAGGATTTCGCCCTGCTCGAGGCCGAGCTCAAGACGGGACGCACGCACCAGATCCGCGTGCACCTGGCCTCGTCCGGCTTCCCGATCGCCGGCGACGAGAAATACGGCGATTTTGCGCTCAACAAGCAGCTTCAGAAGGCAAACGACGAGCGCGGGGCACTGCGCCGCATGTTCCTGCATGCCTGGCAGATCACGTTCGCGCACCCGGAGTCGGGCCAGCCGCTGACCTTGCAGGCGCCGCTGCCGCCGGAGTGCGAGCGATTCTTGGTAAGCTTGGGGCAACCTATTCAATAATGGATCGCCGCACAGGCGGGAACGAGGAGCCGGCGTGCGCCGGGAGACATGGCAAGAAAGTTATTCGACCTGATCGTCTTCGATTGGGACGGTACCCTGATGGACAGTACCGCCACCATCGTCAAATGTATCCAGTCCGCCGCCCGCGACCTGGGCCTGGCGGTTCCCAGCGATGCCGCCGCCGCCCACGTCATCGGGCTGGGCATGTCCGAAGCCATGCAGGCGGTCGTGCCCAACCTCGATCCGGCGCTGTATCCGCGCATGATAGAGCGCTATCGCTACCATTTCCTGACCAAGGACCATGAACTGGTCCTGTTCAAGGGCGTGCATGCCATGCTCGAGGATCTGTCGCAGCAAGGCTATTTCCTGGCCGTGGCGACGGGCAAGAGCCGTGTCGGGCTGAACCGCGCGCTGAACGCGGCCGGGCTGCTGTCGATGTTCGACGCGACCCGTTGCGCCGACGAGACATTTTCCAAGCCGCACCCGGCAATGTTGCAAGAATTGACAAGAGAGCTGGGGCAAGACATGCGCCGCACCGTTATGATCGGCGACACGACGCATGACTTGCTTATGGCAAACAATGCCGGGGCATCCGGTATCGCGGTCGAGTACGGTGCGCACCCCTTGCAGCAACTGCAGGCATGTGCGCCGATCTTTACCGCAAAGAGCGTGCCCGAGCTGCATCAGTGGCTGGTCGAGAACGCATGAGCGGCGTCGGCATTTATGTCTGCGAAGCCGCCGACATCGAAGACGGCGGCAAGGGCGCGCGCTTCCCGGTGCGCGCGTTCGGCGCAGATGCAACCGGTTTCGTGGTGCGTTACGAGGGGAAGGTATATGCCTATCTGAACCGCTGCGCCCATGTCCCGGTCGAGCTGGACTGGTTCAAGGGCGAGTTTTTCGAGTCCGGCAAGCAGCACCTGATGTGCTCGACGCATGGCGCGATCTATGCGCCCGACACGGGAGCCTGCGCCGGCGGCCCATGCCGCGGCGGCAAGCTGCGCCCGATCGCCGTCCTCGAGGAGGGCTCGCGCGTGTACTGGCAGCCCGACCAGCATGTCCAGGCGCCGGCCGCGCAGGATGGGCAAACAGGCTAAACATCATCAGCGAGCATCACCAGGTATTTATGAGCGACGACAGCAGGCAGGACCATCCGGACGAGCACACCCGTACTTCCGCCCCGGCCACCTTCAACAACTGGGAACGCGAGACCCTCGAGCGTCTCGTGTTCGCCACGGTGCGCGAGCAGCGGGCCGCCCGGCGCTGGAGCATCTTCTTCAAGCTTTCCTTCCTGGTGCTGGCATTTTTCGCGATCTGGGCGTATTTCGACTTCAACTTCAGCGGAACCGACGCCGACGCGATGGGGCGCCACACGGCCCTGATCGAGATCGACGGCGCCATCGACACGGAAGGCAGCGGCTCCGCCGACAGCGTGATCCCGTCGCTGGACAAGGCCTTCGCCGACCCCGGCTCGGCCGCGGTCATCCTGCGCATCGACAGCCCGGGCGGCAGCCCGGTACAGGCCGGCATCATCGTCGACGAGATGTTGCGCATGAAGAAGCTGTATCCGAACAAGCCCCTGTACGTGGTCGTGGACGAGATCTGCGCGTCGGGCGGCTACTACATCGCCGCGGCGGCCGACAAAATCTACGTCAACAAGGCCAGCATCGTCGGCTCGGTCGGCGTCTTGATGGATGGCTTCGGCTTCACGGGCCTGATGGACAAGCTCGGCGTCGAGCGCCGCCTGCTGACGGCCGGCGAGAACAAGGGTTTCCTCGATCCTTTCAGTCCCCAGACGGAGAAACAGAAGCAGCACGCCTTGTCGATGCTGAGCGAAATCCACCAGCAGTTCATCGCCGTCGTGCGTGCCGGCCGCGGCAAGCGCCTGAAGGAAACGCCGGAGATCTTCTCGGGCCTGTACTGGACCGGGGCCAAGGCGGTGGAAATGGGCCTGGCGGACGGCTTCGGCACGGTCGACACGGTTGCCCGCGACGTCGTCAAGGCCGAGGACATCATCGACTACACGGCGCACGAAGGCTTGCCGGAACGCGTGCTGAAGAAATTCGGTGCCTCGGTCGGTGCCGGCGCGGTGCACTCCATCTACAAGGGCGCCGTACCTGCGCTGCGTTGAATTCCGAGCACCCCGAGCGGCCTCGATATTTGCCTTGAAACTCGCGTGCCGTCGTCTATAGTTGGTGTGTGATCGGCGCGAAGACGGCAGGAATCCGGTTCATGCCATGTCGAGACGGTTGCAGACCCGCATGCGTGCGGTTTAGAGAGAACGCCATTCCTCGAGCTGGTATCCCCCCGTGGGACGGAAACGACGGCGCAAGCCGTCGTTTTCATTTGTACGCGGCAAGTTCAGCGCGGGTAGGGGCAGACGAGGGTCGGATCGCCGCCCTCGTGCAGCGGACAGAGGCGCATTTCCGGCAGTGCCTGGTGAAAGCCGCCGTCCTCGAACCACGATTGGAGCGCGCGCTGCGCATGGTCGAACCAGGCAGCGCGCAAGGGCTTGTTTTCGGCAGCGAATACATGAGGAATGTCGCCGCCGCGGGTCCAGCGCGCCAGCGCCAGGCGGGTGGGGAAGAGCGCGGCGTGTTCCTGGGCCACTTGCGCATTGCGGCTTGTGGCCGCCGGCGCAAGAGGGATGTTGCGGTGTTGTTTTTTTTCGATCTGCACGTTGGCCTCGTTTCGGTTGGTAATCGTCGGCGTCAGTCCTACAGAGTCTAGGTTGGTAGTCCTACACTCAATACATGTAGGTCGATTCCTAACGCGGGATTCAGTGTAGCAATGGCTTTTTAGTGTCTCTTGAGGTGTGTCAAACGAGTTCTTGCTCAGAGTTGAAACGCCGTATTTTAGAAATTTCGTAAATACTGCACGGAATTTTGCCGGGTGTGAGCCATCTGTTACAGTGGCGCCTATGAGCAAACTTTCCCTTGACCGCGTGCTGCAATCGCAGGGCTTTGGCACGCGCAAGTACTGCCGTGCCTTGATCGAAGACGGCGATGTCGCCATCGGCGGCGACGTCCAGACGAGCTACAAGACCCTGGTGGAGACCGACGGACTGGTCCTGACCGTCTTCGACGAAGAGTGGGTCTACCGCGAACACGTCTATCTCGCCTTGTACAAACCGGCGAACTTCGAGTGCTCGCGCAAGCCGAGCCACCATCCGGGTGTCCTGACCCTGTTGCCGGAACAATTTACGTGGCGCGAAGTCCAGCCCGTGGGCCGACTCGACCACGACACGACGGGGCTGCTGCTGATGTCGGACGACGGTCCCTTCATCCACGCCCAGTCGTCGCCCAAGCGCCATATTCCCAAGGTGTACCAGGCGACCACGCAGGATCCCGTGACCCAGGCCCTGGTCGACCAGCTGCTGGCGGGAGTGCAATTGCACGATGAACCGGCGCCATTGGCGGCCCTGCATTGCGTGCAGCGCGGCGAGCACCAGCTCGAGATCGTGCTGGAACAGGGGAAGTACCACCAGGTCAAGCGCATGCTGGCGGCGGCCGGGAACCACTGCGCGGCGCTGCACCGTTCCCAGATCGGCGGCCTGACGCTGGAAGCGCTCGGCCTGAAGGAAGGCGAGTGGTGCTTCCTGGAGCCGGCCCAGCTGGACTTGCTGGTCCCCGGCTGATCTCGACGCAGGCTGTTTCCCCACCGTTTCCTCTTCGGCGGCCGCTCCTTGCGGCCGTTTTTCCAGCTTTCCTCGCGGCGCGCCACGGAACGCGAGCGCGGTGCCGTTGGCGTGCGCCATGCGCGACGATTTTCCGCGACACTCTCGTCGAGCTCTTGTCAAAGTTGCACAAGACCAGATCAACTTCGAAGAAACCATGTCCGCGACCCACACCCGATTCCTTGCGCTATTACCCCTACTCGTTCTTCACCCGGCTTTCGCCCAACAGGGCGCGGCGCCACTGGCCGCTTGTACGAGCATCGCGGACGCGGCCCAGCGCCTGGCCTGCTACGACCGCGCCGCCGGCGTAGCGCCGACTGCCGGCGCGATTGCCGGCGCGACCACCGGCGCGTCCACCGTCCAGCCCGCGCCGACGGCTGCCGGCGTCACGCCCAGCGCCGTCGCCGCCACGGCCGGCAGTGCCGCCCAGGCATCGACCACGCCCCAGCCGGGTTCGCCCGCCGCGCGTACGGATCCGGAAGTCGAGGCCGCCCTCGACCTTTCCCCGGACCGCCTGCGCGGCTTCAGCCTGTCCGACCATTGGGAACTGGACCAGGGCGACAAGCGCGGCATTTTCAATTTCCGCCCGCACAACGTGAACTACCTGATGGTGACGCGCACCGCCCATCCGAACAATGCACCGTACCGGCCGTTCCGCGACATCTCGGACCTGGCCACCGATTTGTCGCATTCCGAACTCGTGTTCCAGCTGGGCTTCAAGACCAAGCTGGTCGAAAGCGCCTTCGGCAAGCCGGTGGATGTCTGGTTCGGCTATACGCAGAACAGCTTCTGGCAGGCCGGTAACCGCAAGGCGTCGAGCCCCTTCCGCGAGACCAATTACCAGCCCGAGCTGATGGCGGTGACGCCGCTGGACTTCAATGTACTCGGGATGCGGGCACGCTTCCTTAATCTGGGTATCGTCCACCAATCGAACGGACAGGCGTCGACGTTGTCGCGCAGCTGGAACCGCGTCTATGCCCAGCTGGGCCTGGAGCGGGGCGGCTGGACCGTGAGCGGGCGCGTGTGGAAGCGCATCAACGAATCCGCCGCCGACGACAACAACCCGAACATCGTCGACTACATGGGGCGGGGCGACCTGAACGTCACCTACCGCAACAACGGCCACGATTATTCCGCGCTGATCCGCCGGAACTTCTCGACCGACAGGGGCGCCGTGCAGCTGAGCTGGGCCTTCCCGCTGGCCGGCCACTTCAAGGGCTACGTCCAGTACTTCTCCGGCTACGGCCAGAGCCTGATCGACTACGACTACTACCAGAACTCGGCCGGCATCGGCATCCTGGGAACGTTCTGACCTCCCCGGCGGCCGGGTACAATGGCGGATCGACGATTCGATTTCCGCCATGAAGCTAGCCACCCTCAACGACGGTGCGCGCGACGGCCAGCTGGCCGTCGTGGCGCGCGACCTCAAGACCGCCCACATCGCCGACGGCATCGCGCCCACGCTGCAGGCCGCGCTCGACGACTGGGCCTTCATCGCCCCGCAGCTCGAGGCGCTGTACGCGGAATTGAATGCCGGCCGCGCGCGCCGGCCTTTCGACTTCGACCCGGTGCGCTGCATGGCGCCGCTGCCGCGCGCCTTCCAGCGGGCCGACGGCTCGGCCTACGTCAACCACGTGGAACTGGTGCGCCGCGCGCGCGGCGCCGACATGCCGGCTTCCTTTTGGGAAGAACCCTTGATCTATCAGGGCGGCAGCGACGACCTGCTCGGCCCCATGGACGACATCGTGCTGGCGCACGAGGAGTGGGGCATCGACTTCGCGTCCGAAGTGGCCGTCGTCACGGGCGACGTGCCGATGGGCGCCACGCCCGACGAGGCGCTGCGCCAGCTGCGCCTGGTCATGCTGGCCAACGATGTCTCGCTGCGCAACCTGATCCCGCCGGAACTGGCGAAAGGCTTCGGCTTCCTGCAATCGAAGCCGGCGACGGCCTTCTCGCCGGTGGCGGTCACGCCGGACGAACTGGGCGACGCCTGGCGCGACGGCAAGGTCCACCTGCCGCTGCGCTTGACCTGGAACGGCCGCCTCGTCGGCCAGCCGGATGCGGGCACCGACATGGTCTTCCATTTCGCCCAGCTGGTCGCGCACCTGTGCAAGACCCGCAACGTGCGGGCCGGCGCCATCGTCGGCTCGGGCACCGTGTCGAACCGCGACGCCTCGCGGGGGTACTCGTGCATCGCCGAGCAGCGCAGCCTGGAGACGATCGAGACAGGCGAAGCGGTGACGGCCTATATGCGTTTCGGCGACACGATCCGCATCGAGATGCTGGACGAGAAGGGCAAGTCGATCTTCGGCGCGATCGAGCAGACGGTCAAGAAGCTGGAACGGTGATGGCGCCGGCCACGCGTCAACGTCCGTTCCAGAAATCGTCGCCAGCGGCGCTGCCGCGCAGGTCCACCTCGACCGGCCGGCTGACGCGGCGCAGCGCGTCGGCGCGCAGCACGGTGCCGTCCGGCGCGTGCAGCCGGTACCACAGGAAGGCGACGCCGGCCAGGCGCACGCGCTGGCCCTTGAACAGGCCCGTGAACAGGCCGTCCTTCACGATGCTCAATCCCTCCAGGCGCAGGTCGACGTCCAGCACCAGCATGTGTTCCGTGCGCGCCGCATAGCCCAGGTAGCGGGCCGCGTTGTACAAGGGGCTCTTGTCGCCCGCTTCGCCGGCCCGGAGCGACTCGACGAAGGCGTCGACGCTTTTCAGTACCGCGCCGGCGGCGGCGGCGACGGCCGCCAGCGTTTTCTTCTCGTCGCCCTTGGCGCCGTCCGCGAGCTGCTGCACGATGGCGATGCGGTGGGCGAATTCGCCGCGCCTGTTTCCCAGCCGGCGCACGCGGGCCAGCAGGGCGTCGTGGCGCGTCTTGTCCAGTTCGCCGAGATAGCCGCTGCCCAGTCCGCCGATGCGGGCAGGGCAGTCGCGTTGGAGAAACGTCGCGAACAGGGCGCGGGCGCCCTCGCCGTAGGCCAGGCCTTCGGCTGCCACATTGGTCTTGAACAGGGCCGCCACGTCGGCCGCCGCCTTGAGCGTGGCGGGGACGACGGTCAGCACGGTGAAGACGGCGGCGCCCGCCTTCCCGCCCCGCGGCAGGCGGGCGTCGATGACGGCCTGCAGTTCCTCGTTCTGCCGGACCAGGTCGGCATCCAGGCGGGCGATGGCGTCGTCGACGAGGCGCGCGGCCAGCATGCCTTGCGTAGCGGCGGGATCGTACAGCACCACCGGGCGCTCGGCCGGCAGCACGGCGCAGACCTCGGCCGCCAGCTGCTGCGCCAGGTCGAAGGCGCGGACGAGGCCGGCCGCGCCGATAGCGCCCACATTGCTGGTGCCGGCCAGCGCCTTCGACGTCGACGGCGGCAGGCGCGCCAGCAGCTCGGCCTGCTGCGCCTCGGCAAGCGCGGCGCGCGCCTCCGCTTCGCGCGCGCGCGCCTGGGCCTCGGCCAGGGCGCTTGCCGCCGTGTCCTGCAGGGCGTGGGCCGGTGCGGCCGTCGCCAGCGCAGCGGCCAGCAGGCATCGTGTGAACGGACTCATGCGCATTCCCTGGCTTCCCATGGAGGGGACGAAGGCGATATTCTTGCAGGGCGACCGTCGCGAGAAGTTGAAAATGCGCAACTTTTGCGCGAGTCTGTATAGTGGCGAATCCGGCGACACGCGCCGGTGATGAAGGAGTGGAAATGATTTTGGTCACAGGTGGTGCCGGCTTTATCGGCAGTAATTTTGTGCTCGACTGGTGCGCCGGCACCGACGAGCCGGTGGTCAACCTGGACAAGCTGACCTATGCGGGCAACCTGGCCAACCTGGCGGACCTGGAAGGCGACGCGCGCCACGTGTTCGTGCGCGGCGACATCGGCGACTTCGAGCTGGTGCGCACGCTGCTGCGCACCCACCGGCCGCGTGCGGTATTGAATTTTGCCGCCGAGAGCCACGTCGACCGCAGCATCCACGGCCCCGGCGACTTCATCCAGACCAATATCGTCGGCACCTTCCAGCTGCTGGAGGCCGTGCGCGAGTATTGGGGGACATTGACGGGGGACGACAAGACCGCCTTCCGCTTCCTGCACGTGTCCACGGACGAGGTCTACGGTTCCCTGCAGGCGGACGATCCCGCCTTCCGCGAAACGGACCGCTACGCACCGAACAGCCCGTACTCGGCCAGCAAGGCCGCCAGCGACCACCTGGTGCGCGCGTACTGCCATACCTATGGCTTGCCGGTGTTGACGACGAATTGCTCGAACAACTACGGTCCCTATCACTTTCCGGAAAAGCTGATCCCCCTGTGCATCCACAACGCATTGGCCGGCAAGCCGCTGCCCATCTACGGCGACGGCCAGCAGGTGCGCGACTGGCTGTACGTGAAGGACCACTGCGCGGCGATCCGGCGCGTGCTCGACGCGGGACGCGTCGGCGAGGTCTACAACGTCGGCGGCTGGAACGAACAGGCGAACCTGGACGTCGTCCGCATCCTGTGCGCGATCCTGGACGACCTGCAGCCGCGCGCCGACGGCCGTTCCTACCAGGAGCAGATTGCCTTCGTCGCCGACCGCCCCGGCCACGACCGCCGCTACGCGATCGACGCCGGCAAGCTGGAACGCGAGCTCGGCTGGAAGCCGGCCGAGACCTTCGAGACGGGCATCGAAAAGACCGTGCGCTGGTATCTCGAGCACCAGGACTGGGTACGGGACGTGACCAGCGGCGCCTACCGCGACTGGACGCTGCGCCAGTACGGGGCCTAGATGAACATCCTGCTCACCGGCAAGGACGGCCAGCTGGGCGCCGAGCTGCGCCGTGCGCTGGCACCGCTGGGCGAGGTGACGGCCGCGGGCCGCGCCGACTGCGACCTGGCCGACGCGGACGCCGTGCGCGCGCTGGTGCGCCGCGCGCGGCCGGACGTCGTCGTGAACGCCGCCGCCTACACGGCCGTCGACCGCGCCGAAAGCGAGCGCGACCTGGCCTGGGCCGTGAACGCCGCCGCGCCCGGCGTGCTGGGCGAAGAGGCCGCACGGCTGGGCGCGCTCGTCGTGCATTACTCGACCGACTACGTGTTCGATGGCGCCAAGGAAGGCGCCTACACGGAAGACGATCTTCCCGCGCCCTTGAACGCCTACGGCGCCGGCAAGCTGGCCGGGGAGCGGGCGCTGGCCGCCGCCACGCCGCGCCACCTGATCCTGCGCACGAGCTGGGTGCTCGGCGTGCACGGCGGCAATTTCGCGAAGACGATGCTGCGCCTGGCGCGCGAACGCGACAGCTTGCGCGTGGTCGCCGACCAGTACGGCGCGCCGACGCCGGCGGCGCTGCTGGCCGACGTGACGGCCCACCTGGTGCGGCAATATGCGCGCGAAGGCGGCGAACATTTTCCCTACGGGACGTATCATCTGACATCGTCCGGCGTCACCAGCTGGCACGGCTATGCCCGCCACGTGCTGGCCGCCGCGCTGGCGGCCGGCCACGCGCTGGCCACGACGCCGGACCGCGTGCTGCCCGTGACCACGGCGGACTATCCGGCGCCGGCGCGGCGCCCGGCCAACTCCTGCCTCGACACCACCCGGCTGCGCCAGACCTTCGGCTTCGTCCTGCCGTCCTGGAAGGACGGCGTGGACGGGGTGCTGGCCCATCTTCTTTGAACGTTCGAAAGACCATCATGTCCGACACCACACGAAAAGGCATCATCCTCGCGGGAGGTTCCGGCACCCGGCTGTATCCGGTGACCCAGGCCGTCAGCAAGCAATTGATGCCTGTCTACGACAAGCCGATGGTGTACTACCCGCTCAGCACGCTCATGCTGAGCGGCATCCGCGACGTGCTCGTGATCAGCACGCCGGAAGACACGCCGCGCTTCGCCGAACTGCTGGGCGACGGCAGCCGCTGGGCGATGAACATCCAGTACGCCGTGCAGCCGTCGCCGGACGGGCTGGCGCAAGCCTTCCTCATCGGGCGCGACTTCATCGGCCGCGACCCGAGTGCGCTGGTGCTGGGCGATAACATTTTCTATGGCCACAACCTGGCCGGCCAGTTGCTGCGCGCCAGCGCGCGCACCGAGAGCGCCACCGTGTTCGCCTACCACGTGCAGGATCCGGAGCGCTACGGCGTGGTCGAGTTCGACGGCGACCACCGCGCCATCAGCATCGAAGAAAAGCCGCGCGTGCCGAAGTCGAACTATGCCGTGACGGGGCTGTATTTCTACGACAAGGACGTGTGCGACATCGCCGCCGACATCCGGCCGTCGGCGCGCGGCGAACTGGAAATCACGGACGTCAACCGCCGCTACCTCGAAGCGGGCAGGCTGGACGTGGAGATCATGGGGCGCGGCTTCGCCTGGCTCGACACGGGCACGCACGACAGCCTGCTGGAAGCGGCCAGCTTCATCGCCACCCTGCAGAAGCGCCAGGGCCTGCAAGTGTCCTGCCCGGAAGAGATCGCCTACCGCCAGGGCTGGATCAGCGCGGCCGACGTCGAGAGGCTGGCGGCGCCGCTGGCCAAGAACGGGTATGGTGCCTACCTGCTCAGCCTGTTGAAATGACGTGACCCCGCCATGCCGTACACCGCCACCCGCACCGCGATCCCCGACGTCCTGATGCTCGAACCCCGGGTGTTCGAGGACGACCGCGGCTTCTTTTTCGAAAGCTTCAACGCGCGCGATTTCCGCGCGGCGACGGGCCTGGACGCGACGTTCGTGCAGGACAACCATAGCCGTTCGGGTCCCGGCGTGCTGCGCGGCATGCACTACCAGGTCGACCATGCCCAGGGCAAGCTGGTGCGGGTCGTGCGCGGCAGCGTGTTCGACGCCGTCGTCGACCTGCGCCGTTCCTCTCCCACCTTCGGGCGCTGGGTCGGCGCCGTCCTCAGCGCGGAAAACCGGCGCCAGATCTGGGTGCCGCCCGGCTTCGCCCACGGTTTCGTCGTGCTGGGCGACGAGGCGGCCGAGTGCCTGTACAAGACCACCGACTACTGGTATCCCGAGCACGAGCGCTGCCTGCTGTGGAACGACCCGGCGGTGGGCATCGCCTGGCCCGTCGACGGCGTGCCGGCGATGGCCGCGAAGGACGCGGCCGGGCGGACGCTGGACGCGGCCGACTTGTTCGACTGACAGCGGCTGCCGTCCGGCAGCCAGGAACGCGGGCCTCATGCTTTAACAAAGAAATATTCTTGCGCTTATTTTCGTTGTTGTGCGGCAACGGTTGCGGAATTTTTCGATTTTCTTTGTCCGCGGAACGGAAGAGTTGCCTACACTGCCCGTATGTACTGACAAAGCAGTTCCGCTACACCACCAAACCCTGCCGGCTTTACGTTCCCGGCAGTCGTTGCTGTCGACCATCCCCAAATCCGATGGTCACCTTGCCGCCACCGTCGCACGATGCATGACGGTCGCGCTGGTCGATACGGCCCGGCTTCGCTCCATCCCTGCGATCGCCTTCCAGTTCCCGTGCGGGAGCCCGATACCCCATGCGTTTGTCAGCAAAACCAATCGCGCGCCGGAGGCAATGAATGAACATGTTTAAACATCTGAGGATCGGTACCCAGCTGACGCTGGGATTCGGCATCCTGACGGTCTTGATGCTGGTGATGGTCACGGTGTCGATCGTCGGACTGTCATCCATTCGCGAGGCGTTCCAACGCCAGCACAATGCCAACGGCCTGCACCTGAAACCCCTGTACGTGGCGCGCGAAGCGCTGGCGCAGACCGGCCTGGCGGCGCGCAACGCCTACATCTTCACCGATGAAGGCAAGGCGCGCAACGAGCTGGACCTGGTCGACCAGCAGAAGGCGATCTACCTGGATGCGCTGGAAAAAATGACGCCGGCGTTCGCCGGCAATCGCCAGTTCGACAA
Organism: Massilia sp. YIM B02763; assembly: GCF_030412015.1. Taxonomy (GTDB): domain Bacteria; phylum Pseudomonadota; class Gammaproteobacteria; order Burkholderiales; family Burkholderiaceae_D; genus Telluria. The sequence goes on from NZ_JASNRD010000003.1 coordinate 72,286, forward strand.
GGTCCGCACTGGGCTGTTGGCCATGGCCAGTGCGCTCGAGCGCCCGCGCAAGTACCGCGAGGCGAAGGAAATGGAGGCATACGGGAAATTCCTCGTCGAGGAGTGCAGCCCGCTGCGCCACCAGATCGTGGCCGACATCGCCGTGCTCGTGGCGGAGGCGGAGCGGGAAGTGGCACAGGCGGAAGCGTCGTCGCAGCATGCCGAGGAGGTCGCGCACAAATGGGCGATCGCGCTCGCCGTCGCCGCCGTCGTGCTGAGCGCGCTGGTCGCCAGCACCATCACGCGCCTGCTGCTGCGCCAGCTGGGCGGCGAGCCCGCGTACACGGCCGCCGTCGCCAACCGCATCGCGCAAGGCGACCTCGCGACGTCCGTCGACGTGCGCGCGGACGACCGTGCCAGCCTGCTGTTTTCCGTGAAGACGATGCGCGACAGCCTGGCGTCCATCGTCGGCCAGGTGCGCCACGGCGTCGATGCGATCACCCATGCGTCGTCCGATATCGCGCACGGCAGCAGCGACCTGTCCTCGCGCAGTGCCGCACAGGCATCCTCGCTGGAACGCATCGCGTCGGCGATGGAAGAGCTGACGACGACGGTGCAGCAGAACGCCGGCAATGCCAAGCAGGCCAATACGCTGGCGCAATCGGCATCCACGGTATCGCAGGAGGGCGGGGCGGTCATGCGCCAGGTGACGCATACGATGGCGGCGATCAACGATTCGTCCAAGAAGATCGTCGACATCATTTCCGTCATCGACGGCATCGCGTTCCAGACCAATATCCTGGCGCTGAACGCGGCCGTCGAGGCGGCCCGCGCGGGAGAACAGGGCCGCGGCTTCGCCGTCGTGGCGAGCGAGGTGCGCAGCCTGGCGCAGCGCTCGGCCGGCGCCGCCAAGGAAATCAAGACCCTGATCGAGGATTCCGTGGGCAAGGTCGACATGGGCTCGGAACTGGTCGACCGTGCCGGATCGACGATGCAGACCCTCGTGGAAAGCGTGCAACGCGTGACCGAAATCATGGAAGAGATCAGCATCGCGAGCGCCGAACAGAGCCAGGGCATCGGCGAGGTGAGCAATGCGATCGGCGAAATGGATGGCATGACCCAGCAGGACACGGCCCTCGTCGAGGAAACCTCGGCGGCGGCGCAGGAACTGAAGGAGCAGGCATCCGGCCTCGCCACGCTGGTCGGCCACTTCAAGCTCGACAGGGCGGAGGGCGCTGCAAGCGCCCTGGCCGCGCCGGGCCAGCGCGAGCGCGTGCGGGGCGCGTATCCGGAGGCGCGCCTGGCCCGCAACTGATGGGTGGCCGGCTATGCGCCGGTCTCCGCACATCGTCTTTTCAAACAACTAACGACATCCATTCCTCGTCGTCGAAGGAGCGCGCATGCGTATCAATTCCCCCGTTACCGGCAACGAAGCCATGCTTGCCGATGGCCGCACGATCGTGTCCACGACCGACCTGCACGGCAATATCCAGTACGCCAATCCGTATTTCATCGAGGTCAGCGGCTTCACCGAGGAAGAGCTGATCGGCGCCGCAGAACCTCGTGCGCCACCCCGACATGCCCGTCGAGGCGTTTGCCGACCTGTGGTCGACGATCCGCTCGGGCCGTCCCTGGAGCGGCATGGTCAAGAACCGCTGCAAGAACGGCGACCACTACTGGGTGTATGCGAACGTCACGCCCGTCATCGAATCCGGCAGGGCGGTCGGCTACATGTCCGTGCGCACCAAGCCGTCGCGCGAGCAGGTGGCGGCGGCCAGTGCGCTGTATGCCGAGTTCAAGGCCGGCAACCCGCGCAAGCTCGTCCTCAAGCATGGCCGCCTGCACCGCACCGGCATGGCGGGCCGGCTGGCGCAGCTGCGCCACCTGCCCTTGCGTGTGCAGATCGACGGCGGCATGGGCGCCATGGCGGCGATCCTGCTGGCGGTGCTCGTGGAAGCCTGGCAGGCCGGGGTGTCGTCGTGGGTGCTGCTGTCGCTGGCGCTCACGATCGGCGTTGCCGCCATGCTCTGGCTCAGCCTGCGCCGCAACGTGCTGGCGCCGCTCGACAGCGTCACGTCGTTCACGCGGCGCCTGGCCGGTGGCGACCTCACGGCCCGCGTCGACAGCAACGTCGACAACGAAATGGGCCAGCTCGTCGCGGCGCTGCGCCAGACCTCGGTCAACCTGTTCAGCGTGATCGGCGACGTGCGCGGCAATTTCGACGAGATCCGCCATGCGACCGGTGAAATCGCCAGCGGCAACATGGACCTCTCCAGCCGTACGGAATCGCAGGCCTCGAGCCTGCAGGAGACGGCGGCCAGCATGGAACAGCTGACCCGGAACGTGCTGCAGAACGGGGACAACGTGAAGACGGCGAACGAACTGGCCGTGCGTGCCGCCGGCATGGCCGTGCGCGGCGGCGGTACCGTCGACGAAGCCGTCAAGACGATGCAGGCGATCAGCACGTCGTCGCACCAGGTGCTGAACATCATCGGCATGATCGACGCGATCGCGTTCCAGACCAACATCCTCGCGCTGAACGCGGCCGTCGAGGCGGCGCGCGCGGGCGAGCAGGGCCGCGGCTTCGCGGTCGTGGCGAGCGAGGTACGCAACCTGTCCCAGCGCACCGCCGCGGCGGCCAAGGAAGTCAAGCAGCTCATCGACGTGTCGATCGCCACCGTCGACAGCGGCAGCAAGCTGACCGCGCTCGCGGGGCAGACGATGGGCGAGATCATCGCGGCCGTCGAGAGCGTGCGCAAGGTGGTGGAGGGGATCGCCGGCGCCACGGTCGAGCAGAACGGCGGCATCGGCCAGGTCAACCAGGCCGTGAGCCAGCTCGATGCGATCACCCAGCAGAACGCGGCGCTGGTCGAGGAAGCCGCCGCCGCGGCCGGTTCGCTCGCCCAGCAGGCGGAAAACGTCGCGTCGGCCTTGCGCGTGTTCCGCCTGGAACAGACCGGCGGCGCCCGCCTGGCGGCGCCCCGGGATGCCAACCGCCCGCGTATCGCGGCCCCTGCCGCCTAGCGTCCGGTATCCGGCGCCGCGTCCGTTGCCTGCGCCCCTCCGGCGGCCTCCGCGAGGTCGACGATGAGGACGGTGCCGTTCCCCTGGGGCCGGAAACGCAGCGTGAAGCTACCGTCCGCGGCACGAAACGCGGCCGGGCCCACGCGCGTCACGCCCATCTCGCCGTGGCCGTCGAGCTGGGCGCGAATCCTGTATGCGCTGCCGGTCATCGTCAGCAGGCGTCCTCCCGGAAAGGCGTACTGGCCCCTGATGTCGTCGAGCCGGAGCTGCTGCGCCGGTGGGTCGCGGTCCTTGCCTGGCTCGTCCGCATGCGCGGCGTGGAGCGCCGCGTAGAGAAGGACAGCGGAGATACTCGGCTTCTTGTTCATGCGCCACCTCCATCATGATGTCATTGAATATTGATTCCTATGAAAGGTATCGTTAACTTCTATGTAATGGCAATATAAATTTCCATCAAATGGAATTATTGCGCTTTTGCGCTGCCCATCCGGCAGCTCGGCAAGTTGGACAGGCGAGGGCACGAAAAATGCGCTGCCTTTCCCGCGCTGCTTTTTGAATGGCCCACGGGCAACATCTGGAATAATGCTCACCTGAAATCAACCCGGGAGCAGACATGGCGGAAGCAGGCGGCCAGGACAAGACCGAACCAGCATCGGAGAGACGGCTGAAGCAGGCACGCGAGAACGGCGACATTCCCCGTTCGCGCGAAGTCGCCACGTTCGTCGTCCTGATGACGGCCGGCGCCGGCCTGTGGATGCTGGGCGGCGGCCTCGTCGACAAGCTGACGACCACGCTGCACCGCGGCCTGGCGCTGGACCGCGAGCAGATCCACAACCCGGCGCTGCTGTTCGAGCGCATCGGCAGCGACGTCGTCGGCGTGCTGCTGGCTTGCCTGCCGCTGGCCGCCGCCGTCATGCTGGTGATGCTGGCGTCGCCCCTCGTCATCGGCGGCTGGAATTTCTCGGCCAAGGCTTTCGTGCCGAAATTCGGGAAATTGAACCCGATCAGCGGCATCGGCAACATGATTTCCAAGAATGCACTGGTCGAGCTGCTCAAGGCGATCGCCAAGACGCTGCTGGTCGGCGCCGTGGCCTGGATCGTCATCATGGGACAGAAGGATGCGCTGATCGGCCTGGCCGTCGAGCCCGTCGGCACGGCCGCTCCGCACCTGGGCGGCCTGCTGGCCAAGGCCTTCCTCGTCATGGTGGGCGCGCTCGGTGCGATCGCCTTGCTGGACGCGCCGTACCAGCTCTGGCACTACGCGGACAAGATGAAGATGACGCGCCAGGAAGTCATCCAGGAATCGAAGGAATCGGACGGCAACCCCCAGATCAAGGGCAAGATCCGCCAGCTGCAGCGCGAGATGGCGAGGAAGCGCATGATGTCGAACGTGCCGACGGCCGACGTGGTCGTGACCAACCCGACCCACTTCGCGGTGGCGCTGAAGTATGCCGAAGGCGGCCGCGGCGCCCCGCGCGTGGTGGCCAAGGGTACCGACGCCGTGGCTGCCAAGATCCGAGAAATTGCAAAGGAGAACAAGGTCGCGCTGCTGGAAGCGCCGGCGCTGGCGCGTGCGCTGTACAAGCACACGGACATCGACGACGAGATTCCCGAGGCGCTGTACTCCGCCGTCGCCGAGGTGCTGGCCTACGTCTACCAGCTGCGTGCCTACAGCAAGGGCACCACCGAGCACTACCCGGACCGCCCGACCAGGCTGCCCGTGCCGCCGGAGATGGACCCGTTCAACCCGGCATCGCAAAAGGCGGGCACCCCGCCAAACAATCTGCACTGATTCCATCGATGGCCGGCGCCTGGCGCCGGCCATTTTCGCGTCTGCGCACGAATTACGGCGCTTTTTCCCGTCTCTTCCCCCAATGGTTTCCTCTGGGCATCAGCAATAATGTTGTGCCTGGGTAAGCTATCGCCGCTTGCCGACACCAACAACGCACACGGAACGACGGAGCACGCATGAACGGATTCAAACTGCCAGGATGGATGGGAGCGATCACCTCGCGCGGCAATGCGCTGGCGGCGCCGATCCTCATCATCCTGCTGTTGTCGATGATGATCCTGCCGCTGCCGGCGTTCGCACTCGACCTGTTCTTCAGTTTCAATATCGCGATGTCCGTGATCGTGCTGCTGACCGCGCTGTACACGGTCAAGCCGCTCGACTTCATGGCCTTCCCGGCCGTGCTGCTGGTCACCACCATGCTGCGCCTGGCGCTGAACGTGGCCTCGACCCGCGTCGTGCTGACCGAGGGCCACACGGGCGGCGCCGCGGCCGGCAAGGTGATCGAGGCCTTCGGTCACTTCCTGATCGGCGGCAACTACACGGTCGGCCTGGTCGTGTTCATCATCCTGACCATCATCAACTTCACCGTCGTCACCAAGGGCGCGGGCCGTATCGCCGAGGTGGGCGCGCGCTTCGCCCTGGACGCGATGCCGGGCAAGCAGATGGCGATCGACGCCGACCTGAACGCCGGCCTGATCGGCGAGGACGAAGCCAAGAAGCGCCGCGCCGAGACCGCCCAGGAAGCGGAATTCTACGGTTCGATGGACGGTGCCTCGAAGTACGTCCACGGCGACGCCGTCGCCGGTATCCTCGTCACCGTCATCAACGTCATCGGCGGCCTCATCGTCGGCATGGTCCAGCACGACATGGCCTTCGGCGACGCCGTCAAGAACTACACGCTGCTGGCCATCGGCGACGGCCTGGTCGCGCAGATTCCCTCGCTGATCATCTCGATCGCGGCCGGCATGGTCGTCTCGCGCGTCGCCAGCGACAAGGACGTCGGCCAGCAGGTCATCGGCCAGCTGTTCGCCCGTCCGATGGTCATGTACATCACCGGCGGCATCATCGGCGGCATGGGCCTGATCCCGGGCATGCCGAACCTCGTGTTCCTGCTGCTGGGCAGCCTGCTGTTCGGCGCCGGCTACCTGCTGGAAAAACGCCAGAAGGACGCCCCGGCCCAGGAAGCGGCCCGTGCGGCCGGCGGCGCCGTTGGCGCGGCCGGTGCCCAGGGCGCGGCGGGTGGCGCGGCGGCGGCGACCACGCCGGCCGAGCAGGAAGAGGCGAGCTGGCAGGACGTCATGCCGGTCGACACGCTCGGCCTGGAAGTGGGCTACCGCCTGATCCCGCTGGTCGACAAGGGCCAGAGCGGCGAGCTGCTCAAGCGCATCAAGGGCATCCGCAAGAAGTTCGCCCAGGAAGTCGGCTTTCTGGCACCGCCCGTGCACATCCGCGACAACCTGGAACTGAAGCCCTCGGCCTACCGCATCACCCTGAAGGGCGTGGAAGTGGGCAGCGGCGAGGCGATGAACGGCCAGTTCCTGGCGATCAACCCGGGCATGGCCAGCGGCACGCTGCCGGGCCTGGTGACCACCGATCCCGCGTTCGACCTGCCGGCGATCTGGATCGACGCCGGCCTGAAGGACGAGGCGCAGAGCATGGGCTATACCGTGGTCGACGCCGGCACCGTCATCGCCACCCACCTGAACCACCTGATCACCACCCACGCGGCGGAACTGCTGGGCCGCATGGAAGTGCAGGCGCTGCTGGACCACCTGGGCAAGGAATCGCCGAAGCTGGTCGAGGACCTGGTGCCGAAGGTCGTGTCGCTGTCGACGCTGCAGAAAGTGCTGCAGAACCTGCTGAACGAAGGCGTGCACATCCGCGACATGCGCACCATCATCGAAACCCTGTCGGAACACGGCGGCAGCACCCAGGACGCCAACGACCTGACCACGCTGGTGCGCATCGCGCTGGGCCGCGCCATCGTCCAGCAGCTGTTCCCGGGCACCAACGAATTGTCGGTGATGACCCTGGACAACCGCCTCGAGCGCCTGCTGGTGCAGGCCCTGAACGCGGGCGGCGACGGCACCGGCATCGAGCCGGGCCTGGCCGACACCATCGTCCAGCAGGCGGCGAATGCCTCGCAGCAGCAGGAAGCCATGGGCCTGACCCCGGTACTGCTGGTGCCGGGACCGCTGCGCACGCTGCTGTCGCGCTTCCTGCGCCGCGCGCTGCCGCAACTGAAGGTGCTGTCGCATTCCGAGATCCCGGAGTCGAAGACGATCCGCGTCACGAGCCTGGTCGGCGCTTAAGGCAGGCAGGGGTCAGAGTCCGGTTTTGCCGGTTGGACTCTGACCCCGGTGTGCTCGCCACCACGGTATGCGCCACCACGGTATGCGCCGCCAAGGTGGGCCTGTGATGCTCACCCTACGGGAGCGTTCACGGCCGATTCCATGTAGGGTGGGCGCGGCCGGCGTAGGCACCACGTGCCCACCATGCATGCCCCCCATCATCCCATTCCCCCGCAACGGCCTGGACTGAAATAGGCCTTTTTCCCCGTCTTATTCCCTCGATCGTTTCCTCCCGGCATCGTCAATAATCCTATTCGTGATGAGCGCACTGCGCTCTTGAAATAGCCGACCAACCGGCGAAGCGAAGCAACAGCGGAGAGCAACGATGAATGTGAAGAAATTTACTGCCCCTACGTCCCGTGAGGCCTTGCGCAAGGTGCGCGACGCCCTGGGGCCGGATGCGGTCATTCTTTCCAACCGTCCGGTCGACGGCGTCGTCGAGATCCTGGCACTGGACAACGACGACGTCGCGTCGCTGGCGTCGCCGGCTCCGGACTCCGAGATGGCCGCACCGCGTCCGCAGCTGAACCTGCGCCAGGACGACGTCCCGGCCTCCCCGGCCCGTGCCAGCCGCCCGGCCGCCCAGCCGGCCATGCCGCAGGCGCGCCAGCTGCTGGACCGCCTGTACAGCGCCCAGGAAGAACTGCCCGCCGCGGCCCCGATCCCGGCGCCGATCCCGGCACCGATCCCTGCGCCGGCCGCCGCACCCGAAACCTATGCCGAGCGCCGCGCCCCCCAGGCGGAAGCGGCCCCCGTCGACATGAGCGCGATGACGGCGATGATGTCGGCCGCGATTGCCCAGGCCAAGGAATCGGCTGCCGCCGAGATGAACGGCATGATGAACGAGCTGCGCGCCATGCGCGGCATGATGGAAAGCCAGTTGGCCGAACTGTCGTGGGGCACGACCCAGCAGCGCGAGCCGCAGAAGGCGGCCGTGCTGCGCGAGATGCTGGCGGCCGGTTTCTCGGCCAGCCTGGCGCGCTACCTGATCGACAAGCTCCCGGCCGGCAAGGATGCGGCCGAGGCGATGCGCTGGGTCAAGACCGTGCTGGCACGTAACCTGACCACGATGGCCAACGAAGACGCGATCCTGGACCGCGGCGGCGTGTTCGCCCTGGTCGGCCCGACCGGCGTGGGCAAGACCACCACCACCGCCAAGCTGGCCGCGCGCTGCGTGATGCGCCACGGCCCGGACAAGCTGGCCCTGATCACCACCGATGCCTACCGTATCGGCGGCCACGAGCAGCTGCGCATCTACGGCAAGATCCTGGGCGTGATGGTGCACTCGGTGAAGGACGAGGCCGACCTGCGCATCGCCCTGAAGGAGCTGCGCAACAAGCACACCGTGCTGATCGACACCATCGGCATGTCGCAGCGCGACCAGATGGTCACCGAGCAGGTCGCCATGCTGACGAACAGCGGCGCCAACGTGCAGCGCCTGCTGTGCCTGAACGCGACGGCGACCAGCGAGACGCTCAACGAAGTGGTGCGCTCCTACCAGGGCAGCGGCCTGGCCGGCTGCATCATGACCAAGCTGGACGAAGCGGCGTCGATCGGCGGCGTGCTGGACGTGATGATCCGCCAGAAGCTGAACCTGCACTATGTGTCGAACGGCCAGCGCGTGCCGGAAGACCTGTACCTGGCCGACCGTGCGATGCTGGTGGACCGCGCCTTCCGCAACAAGCGCGACGCCGCCGCCCAGGTCCAGGATGCCGAGTTGCCGACGCTGATGGCCGGCGTGGGCAACCTGAACAACGACCGTTCGCTGCGCGAGGTGCATGTTGGCTAGTTTCGACTTCGACCAGGCCGAAGGCCTGCGCCGGATGCTGTCCGGCCCCAAGCCGCGCATCGTGACCTTCCTGTCGGCCACGCCGTCGGACGACAAGGGCGCCATGCTGGTCAACCTGGCCGCCTCGCTGGTCCAGTCCGGCCATGACGTGGTGATCGTCGACGCCTGCGAATACGACTACGGCGTCGCCCGGCGCCTGGGCGTGGACGGCCGCGGCAACCTGCTGGGCGTGGCGCGCCAGGAGTGCGCGCTGAACCAGGTGATGCACCAGGTGCCGCAGGGCTTCTCGGTGGTGGAGATGGGCCATGGCGTGCGCTCGCAGGACGAGGCGCGCCGCCTGTCGAATGCCTTCGACGTGCTGGTCAAGCAGTCGGCCGGCAGCATCGTCATCGTCGACGGCGAATTCCTCGAGCACGGCGCGCAGTACGACAGTTTCCCCGTGGCGGCCATGGCCGGATCGGAGATCGTCGTGCAGGTGTCGACGGGTGCGACGTCGATCACGAATGCGTATGCGCTGGTCAAGCGCCTGGCGCAGCACCTGGGCCGCCGTCCGTTCGGCATCCTGGTCACGGGAGCAAGCGAAGCCGAGGCCAAGGTCGTATACGATAATATGTCATCTGCAGCAACTCGTTACCTGGCGGTAACGCTGAGCTCCATGGGCTCGGTCCCCGCCGACGAATACCTGCAGCGCGCCGCGCGCCTCGGCCGCGCCGTGGTCGATGCGTTCCCGCTGGCCGGGGCCTCGGTGGCATTCCGCCGCCTGGCCGGCCGCTTCGCGGGCGCGGGCATGCAGCAGGGACGGGCCGCGTGAGCGGCGCGATGAACGAACGGATACAGGAACCATGTACACGGTTAAAGGGACAGCGGACAAGAACTCTTTGCTGACGGAGCACATGCCGTTGGTGAAGCGTCTCGCCCATCACATGAAGGCCAAGCTCCCGCCGTCCGTCGAAGTCGACGACCTGATCCAGGCCGGCATGATGGGCCTGCTCGACGCCATCAACCGCTACGAGGAAAACCAGGGCGCCCAGTTCGAGACCTATGCGGTGCTGCGCATCCGCGGCGCCATGCTGGACGAGCTGCGCAGCAGCGACTGGATGCCGCGCTCGACCCGTTCCAACATGCGCAAGGTCGAACAGGCGATGGCCTCGCTGCAGCAATCGCTGGGCCGGCCGCCGAGCGAGTCGGAAGTGGCGCAGTCGCTCAAGCTGTCGCTGGCCGACTACCAGGAAATGCTGGGCGATTCCGGCGGCCACCAGCTGGTCTACTACGAAGACTTCCACGACGACGCCGACGGCAACGACAGCTTCCTCGACCGTTATGCCGTGGACGACGACGATCCCTTGAAGAGCCTGCTCGACACGGACTTCCGCCAGGCCGTCATCGACGCCATCGATGCGCTGCCGCCGCGCGAGAAGATGCTGATGGGCCTGTACTACGAGGAAGAGCTCAACCTGAAGGAAATCGGCGCCGTCATGGGCGTGTCCGAGTCGCGCGTGTCGCAGTTGCACACGCAGGCCGTGGCGCGCCTGCGCAGCTACCTGAAGGAGCGCGCTTGGACCTGACGAGCCTGCTCGGCCTCGCGCTCGCCCTGGTGGGCATCGTCGTCGGCTTCACGCTCGACGGCGGCAAGTTCGCCTCGCTGGTCCAGCCGGCCGCCTTCCTCATCGTCGTCGTCGGCACCTTCGGCGCCGTGCTGCTGCAGACGAAGCGCAAGGCCTTCTGGCGCGGCGTCAAGATGCTGCGCTGGGTGTTCTTTCCGCCGCCCGACCGCCGCCAGCAGCTGGCGCGCGAGATCAATCTGTGGAGCCTGTCGGCGCGCCGCGACGGCCTGCTGTCGCTGGAACAGTACATGGCGAAGGCCGACCCGTTCATCCAGAAGGGCTTGCGCCTCGTCGTCGACGGCATCGCCCCGGACAAGGTGCGCAGCCTGATGCACACCGAGATCAATACCTACGAATTCCGCGAGCGCCAGGCCGCAAGGGTCTGGGAGTCGGCCGCCGGCTACGCGCCCACGGTGGGCATCATCGGCGCCGTGCTGGGCCTGATCCACGTGATGGAAAACCTCACGGATCCGTCGCGCCTGGGCGCCGGCATCGCCGTGGCCTTCGTCTCCACCGTGTACGGCGTGGGCCTGGCCAACCTGTTCTTCTACCCGGCCGGCAACAAGATCAAGGGCATCGTCACCGAGCGCGTGGCCCAGTACGAGATCCTGGCCGACGTGTTCCACGACCTCGCCACGGGCGACTATACCCGCGTCATCGAGGAGCGCATCGGCTGCCTGCTGTCGGAGCACTGAGGAGACCGCCATGGCGCGCCGCAAGCCCTACCAGCAGGACGACGAGAACCACGAGCGCTGGCTGATCTCCTACGCCGACTTCATCACGCTGCTGTTCGCCTTCTTCGTCGTGATGTACGCGATCTCGGTCGTCAACATCGGCAAGTACACGGTGCTGTCGGAAGCGCTGGGCGATGCCTTCGGCGGGCGCGGCGCCTCCGTCAAGTCGAATACGCAAGTCGAGCTGGAGGCGCTGCCGCTGTCGCACATCCTCGCGCGCAAGCGCGCCGAGGCGGCCAAGCGCGACCGCGAGCGCCTCGACCTGCTGGCCAGGAAGCTCGACAGCGTGATGGCGCCGCTGGTGCGCAGCGGGAAGGTACGCGTGATGCAGACGGCGCGCGGCGTGACCATCGAGATCAATGCCAGCGTGCTGTTCCAGGAAGGGCAGGCCGGCCTGTCCGGCAATGCGCGCGAGACGCTGGCCGCCGTCGGCGACCTGCTGAAGGACGACCCGCACGCCATCGAGGTCGAAGGCCATACGGACGATACGCCCATCGCCAGTCCCTTGTTCCCCTCCAACTGGGAACTGTCTTCGGCGCGCGCCAGCACCGTGGTGCGCCTGTTCGCCGAGAACGGCGTGGCCGCGCGCCGCCTGGCCGCCGTCGGCCGCGCGTCCAATGTCCCGATCGCGCCGAACACGGACGACGCGGGACGCGCGCGCAACCGGCGTGTGGCCGTCACCATCCTCTCGGGCACCGCAGCCGCGGAGTAAATCGTCATCCGCCGCGTCGGATAAAATGATGGCCATGATTTCACGCGCGACGAGGCGGGCGCTGCGCCCGGCCGTTCCTGCGCATAATCGATCCCATGAATGGAGCCATATGCAACGACGAACGATACTGTGCGCCGCCCTGGGTGCCGTGCTGGCAGCAGGCTGTGCCGCAACACCACGGGGAGAGGAACCGATGAACCTGCATGCGAGCCTGAGCGTCGATGCCCAGCACGACAAGGTGCTCGTCACCGTCCGCTTCGAGAACCGCGGCGAGCGCCGCGTCTGGCTGCCGCGCGCGGTGGCGGCCGACGAGCGCCTGACGGGCCGCCTGTTCGACCTGCGCGGGCCGGATGGCGGCGAGGTCGCCTACCAGGGCCCGATGGTCAAGCGCCTGCCGTTCACGGCGGCCGACTACGTGGAACTGGCGCCGCATTCGGCGCATGCGCACACGATCGACATCACCCGCTACTACGCCTTCGCGCCGGGGCAGCACCAGTACCGCATCAGCTGGTGGGGCCTGGTGCTGGCCGACGTCAAGCAGCTCGAGGCCTATACGGAAGCGTCCACCGAGCCGGTGACGTTCACGCACACGGCGCCTTGACGCCGATGCACACCGTAGGGTGGGCACCACGTGCCCACCGGTCATCCCTTCACCGTCATTCGAGCGGCGGCGTGTTCTCGGCAAAATATTCGTGCGAGTCCGCGTTCTCGATCGCGCGCGCCGGATTGCTGACGGCCAGCGCCGCCGCCGCCGATTGCCCGTAGGCCCAGTCGTCGGTGCCGGCGACCACGGTGAAGTGGCTCATCTCGTGCACCAGCGTGCCGCCCTTCGAATCGGTGCCCGTCAGCGGCGCGGCCCAGAAGGCCTGGCACACGTAGATCTCGTAGGGCTGGTTCGGGTAGACGTAGGCGTAATAGGGCTCGTCGCAGCTGCAGTCGACCGTCACCGGCCTGGTGGCGAAGGCATCCTTGATGGCGACGAAGTGGCCCATCACCGTGGTCCAGCGGGTCGCGTCGAAGGTGCCGAACCACCGGGTGTAGCGGGGCCCGCGCGTCTTCTTGTGCAGGTAGGCGTCCGCGTCCGCGGACATGGCCAGCGCCGCTTCGCTGGCCAGGGCGATCTGGCCCTGCTGGGTGGCCGAGCAGCTGCGGTACGTCAGGCCCGCGCCGGCCGCCGGCGCCTGCAGCGCCGCCTGGCGGGCCGAAGGACGGCCCTCGACGCGCATCGTGGCGCCCGGCGCCGCCTCGGCCGTGGCCCTGGCGCGCGGCACGCCTGGGCGGCTGTACAGCGGGGCCCCCGGGCGCCAGCGCACGCTGTAGGTCCCGCTCGCGCTCAGGTCGTACAGCGCGCCCAGGTTGACGTTGGCGCTGCGCGAACTGCCGGGCGCCAGCGCAATGTAGTCGGCCGCCGTCGGCGCCGCGCGCTTGATTTGGCGCCCGACGTAGGACACGGCCAGGCCGTCGCGCGTGACGTCGAACAGCGGCGCCGTGGGCGCGCCGGATGAACCGAGGGCGAACGGCGTCTGCCAGGCCAGCAGGTATTGCGTCTCGCCCGTCGTATTGGTCACCGTGACGGTCACCATCACGTCCTCGCTCCTGGCCAGGCTCGGGCGCTCGGGCGTCACGCTGACCGTCACCCCGGATGCCGCCCAGGCCGCGTTCATGCCCAGCGCCAGTGCTGCCGCGACTGCCTTGCCGATGCTCTTGCGTTCCATGCTCATGGCTTCCTCCGCTCGCGCGTGTCGAAAGCTTCGTTGTACCGCTTGCCGTCATTGCCCACATTGCATAATCACAATGAAACAGCATGCAGAAGCCGTCCACATGCTGTATTGCCACAACAGTTTGATTGCAGGTCGTGGGAAATTCTCGATCAAAAGATACTGTATTGATAGAATGAAATGATTCTGCAAAAACATCATAATTTCGCGACAGCACTTTTCCTTTCTCAATGAGACCGTGCCGCTGGCCGCGACGGATGTCGGCACGAGCATCCTGGAACGGACGAAGACGATCTTGACGAATACATATAGCGGGAAGCCTGGTTGTCCGGGCGAAGGCCGGGGCACGGTCGGCGGGATGCTCGAGGCGCCCGATTCCATCGAAACGATCGCGCGCGAGATCGGCCTGGACGAGGAAGAAATCGTCGCGCGCAAGGCGTTCCTGGAATTGGGCGAGGACGACCTGGCGCGGCTGCGCGAGATGCACGCGTTGCTGGCAGACGATGCCGAGGCCTTCGCCGAGAGCTTCTACGCGCACGTGCTGAGCTTTCCCGCGCCGCGCGCGCTGGTTGCCGACGACGCCGTCGAGGCAGGCCTGCGCCGTACCCAGGGGGCCTACCTGTCGAGCCTGCTGGCCGGCAATTACGGTGAGGACTATGTGCGCAACCGCCTGCGCGTGGGCGTGGCGCACGAGCGCATCGGCCTGGAACCGAAGTGGTACATCGGTGCCTACCGCAAGTGCCTGTCCGACCTGATGGCCTTGCTGTGGCGCCGCATGCGCGAAACGCCCGAACGCTTTCCCGCCGCCTGCGACGCCGTGCTGAAGGTCGTCGCGTTCGACATGGGCCTGGCGCTCGACACTTATGCGCACGCCGGCCGGCGCCAGTTGGTACAGCACCAGAACTACCTGGAGCAGGTGATCGGCGCGATGCCGGCCGGCCTGATCGTCGTGGACGCCGACGGCCGCGTGCTGTCGATGAACAAGGCGATGAGCGACATGCTGGCGATCCCGGACGAGGCGCTGGCCGCCCATCCGCCGCTCGCCACGCTGATTGCGAATCCCGAACTGGCCGAACGCGCGGCCGCGGCGCTGGCCTCGGGCGCGCCGCAGGACGGCATTGCCGCCGCCGTCGCGATCGGGGACGAAGGCGTGCGCTGGTTCGAATTCAACATCCGGCGCACGCGCCAGGCCGGCGGCTGGCTGCTGCTGCTGATCGGCCAGGACGTCACCTACCGGCGCCAGACGCGCCTGCGCCTGCAGGAGAGCGAGGAATTCTTCCGCCTCACGTTCAGCCAGGCCGCCGTCGGCATCGCGCTGCTGTCGCGCGAAGGCCACTTCCTGCGCGTGAACCGCAAGCTGTCGCAGATCGTCGGCTACAGCGAGATCGAGCTGCTGCAGCGCTTCTTCCACCAGATCACCTGTCCCGAGGACCTGCCCGAAGACCGCGCCCTGGTCGCGCGCCTGGTCGCCGGGGAGCTGCGCGACTACCAGCGCGAGACGCGCTACCGGCGCAAGGACGGCACGCTGGTCTGGGTTGCCGTCAGCGCCTCGACCATGCGCGAGGCGTCCAGCGGCCAGCTGCGCCTGATCTTCGCCGTCGAGGACATCTCGCGCCGCAAGCAGGCCGAGGAAGCGCTGCTGCGCATGGCCAACCACGACGCGCTGACCGGGCTGCCGAACCGCCTGCTGTTGCAGGACCGCCTGGCGCAGGCGATCGTCCAGGCCCAGCGCAGCGGGCGCCAGGTCGGCGTGATGTTCGTCGACCTGGACCGCTTCAAGCACATCAACGACAGCCTCGGCCACGAGGCCGGCGACCGGCTGATCGTCGAGATCGGGCGGCGCCTGTCCTCGGCCCTGCGCGAGAGCGACACGGTGGCGCGCCAGGGCGGCGACGAATTCGTCGTCGTGCTGGCCGACCTGGAAGGCCCGGACGATGCGGCCACCGTCGCGCGCAAGGTGCAGGGCGGGCTGTTCCAGCCGCTGATGCTGGCCGGCCAGGAAGTGTTCCCGAGCGGTAGCATCGGCATCGCCATGTACCCGCGCGACGGCCAGGACAGCCACGCGCTGCTGCGCGCCGCCGACAGCGCCATGTACCACGCCAAGGCGGGCGGCGGCAACGGCTTCCATTTCTACGCGGCCGACATGCTGGCGCGCGCCGAGGAGCACCTGCGCCTGGAGACGGGCCTGCAGCACGCGCTGCAGCGCGAGGAGTTCGTGCTGCACTACCAGCCCCAGGTCGATGCCGTACGGGGCGAGATCGTCGGCGTCGAGGCGCTGCTGCGCTGGCAGCCGCAGGACGGCGGCCTGATCCAGCCGTCCGACTTCATCCCGCTGGCCGAGGAGACCGGCCTGATCGTGCCGATCGGCGAGTGGGCGCTGGCCCAGGCGCTGCGCCAGCAGGCTTTGCTCGCGCGCATGGGACTGCCCCTGCGCATGAGCGTGAACCTGTCGGCGCGCCAGTTCCGCCAGCAGGACGTGGCCGGCCTGGCGGCGCGCCTGCTGGCGCAGGAGGGCGTCGATCCGGCCATGCTCACGCTGGAGATCACCGAGAGCGTGCTGATGGAAAATTCCGACGTCGCGGCCGCCGCCATGGCGCGCCTGGCGGCGCTGGGCGTGCGGCTGGCCATCGACGACTTCGGCACCGGCCCGGCCAGCCTGTCGAACCTGAAGCGCTTCCCGATCCATGCGCTCAAGATCGACCGCTCGATCATCGCCGACATCGGCGACGGCGAGGACGCGGCCATCGCCAAGGCCGTGATCGCGCTGGCCCGCTCGCTCAAGCTGGAGGTGATCGCGGAAGGCGTCGAGGACGCGGCCCAGCAGGCCTTCCTCGATGCCCACGGCTGCCGCCTGATGCAGGGCTACTGGTTCGCGCGGCCGCTCGGCGCGGCCGAGCTCGAACTGCTGCTGCGCGCCCGGCTGGCCGAGGCGAACGGACGGGCGGCATGAGCGGCGGCGCCACGTTCCGCGCGCACTTGTGGCTGCGCCGCATCTCCACGGGCCGCCGCCTGGCGCTGCTGGTCGCCGTGCTGGCCGCGTTCGCGGCCTGGCTGGCGCTCGGCGGCGAGGCCGTGCTGCCGTGGCAGCCGCGCTGGTACCTGTCGCTGCACACGGCGGTCGAAGTGTTCGCGGTGGTGGTGGCCCTGCTGGTGTTCAGCACCGGCTGGCATGGCATCGGCCGGCGCATCCCCGTGCGCGTGGCGCTGCTGGCGCCGGCCGCGCTGGCGGTGGGCCTGCTCGACCTGGGCCACCTGATGACGGTGCAGGGCATGCCGGGCATCGGCGGACCGGGGAACGTGGCGACCGGCATCGCGTTCTGGCTGGCCGCGCGCGCCATCGGTGCCCTGGCCCTGCTGGGCGCCGCGCTGGCGCCGCGCGAGCGCACCGTGGGACGCGCGCTGCACCGCGCGGCGTTCGCCACGGCGCTGGCCCTGGTGCTGCTGGCGTCCTGGCAGGCGCTGGGCGGTCCGCTCGCGTTGCCGGCGACCTGGGTCCCGGGCCGCGGCCTGACGCCGTTCAAGATCGGCTGCGAGCTGGCGCTGGTCGCCATCAACGCGCTGGCGGCCGGCCTGCTGCTGGCGCGCGCGTTCCGGACGGGCCTGCGCACCGACCGCTACCTGGCCGCGGCGGCCGCGGTGCTGGCGCTGTCGGGCGTGGGCTTCGCCATGTACGACGCCCCGGACGACGTGTTCAACATGATCGGCCACGTCTACAAGGTGATCGCCTACCTGTTCCTGTACCGCGCCGTCTACGTGGCCGCCGTGCAGGCACCCTACCTGCTCCTGCAGCGCTCCGAGCGCTCGCTGGTCGAAAGCGAGAACAAGTTCCGCGGCCTGATGGAAGCGGCGCCGGACGCCATCGTGCTGGCGGGCGCCGACGGCCGCATCGCCATGATGAACGCGCGCGCCGAGCAGATGTTCGGGGTGTCGCGCGAGGCGGCGGCCGGGATGCCGCTGGAAGCGCTGGTGCCGCCGGGCGCGGGCCAGGACGAGACCAGCTGCCGGCGCCCGCACGCCGGTGCGTTCCCGGCCGAGGTGCGGCGCGCCGCCATGCCGACCGGGCAGCAGGTGGCCGTGGTGCGCGACGTTTCCGAGCGCCGCCGCCTGGAGCGCGCCGTGCTCGAACAGCTGACCTGCGACGCGCTGACGGGGTTGCCGAACCGCTCGCGCATCCTGGAAGCGCTGGACGAGGCGATCGACGGCGCGCGCCGCCTGGGACGCACGCTGGCCGTGCTGGTGCTCGACCTGGACGAGTTCAGGAAGATCAACAGCGGCTACGGCTGGGCCGGCGGCGACGACGTGCTGCGCGAATGCGCCGAGCGCCTGTCCGCGCTGCTGCAGCCGGGCGACATGCTGGCGCGCCAGGGCGGCAACGAATTCATCGTCGTGCAGAAGAACTCGGACGCCGCGGCCGCCGCGGCGCTGGCCGAGAAGCTGCTCGGCTGCCTGCGCGAACCGTATGTGCTGCGCGGCCAGCGCGTGTTCCTGTCGGCCGGCGTCGGCGTGGCGCTGCTGCCGCAGCAGCCGTGCGATGCCGAGGCGCTGCTGCAGATGGCCCAGGTGGCGATGGGCAGCGCGCGCGCCGAGGGCCACGCCCAGTACCGCTTCTACACGGCCGAGATCGCCGAGGCGATCCGCGAGCGCGTCGACATGGAGGCGCTGCTGCGCCATGCGCTCGAGCGCGGCCAGCTGGTGCTGCAGTTCCAGCCGCGCATCCGCGTGGCCGGCGGCGCGACGCAGGACGGTGCGATCGTCGGTGTGGAAGCGCTGGTGCGCTGGCGCCACCCGGTGCTGGGACTGGTGCCGCCGGGGCGCTTCATCCCCATCGCCGAAGAGACGGGGATGATCGAGGAACTCGATCTATGGGTGCTGCGCGAAGCCTGCGTGCGGGCGGCCGGCTGGCGGGAGCGGGGCTTGCCGCCGGTGCGGGTATCGGTGAACCTGTCGGCACGCCAGTTCCAGCAGGCCGGCCTGGACAAGCGCGTGCGCGCGGCGCTGGAATACAGCGGCCTGCCGCCCTCCGCGCTGGAACTGGAGATCACGGAAAGCACCGTGATGCGCGACACGGGCGAGGCGGCCAGCGTGCTGCGTTCGCTGAAGGCGCTGGGGGTCGCCCTGTCGATCGACGACTTCGGCACCGGCTACTCGTCGCTGAGCTACCTGAAGCGCTTCCCGCTGGACGTGCTCAAGATCGACCGCTCGTTCGTGAAGGACGTGATCGACGATCCGAACGACGCCGCCATCACCTGCGCCATCATCGCGCTGGCGCACGGGCTGAATCTGGAGGCGGTGGCCGAGGGCGTGGAAACCCGCGAGCAGATGGAATTCCTGAAGGCGCACGGCTGCGACGAGATCCAGGGTTATTACTTCAGTCCGCCCGTGTGGGCGGAGCAGCTGGAAGCCATGCTGGCGAAGGAATCCGTCGGGAACGGGGTTACGGTGAAATAATCGTTCGCGGCGGAACACCGGGGTCAGCGTCCAACCGGCAACACCGGACTCTGACCCCTCCGCATCAACCGACCACGAAGCGCTTCGAGGGACCGGCCGCCATGGTCTGGCCGCTCTTGCCGTAGACGCTGGCATTGCCGTTGGCCGGGCCGCGCAGGGCGCTCAGCACGCCCTGGGTATGGGCCAGCTGCTTGTTGAGCAGCATGCCGTTGACGCGGTTGAGCTCCTTGGCTTCGCGCGTCAGGTCCAGCAGGCGGTCCCAGTCGCCGCGCGCCTCGGCATTGCCGGCGACGGCCAGCCAGGGCTCCATGCCCGCTTCGCCGGCGACGAATCCCGCGGTGCCGAGGGCGCGGTGGCGCAGGCGCGACAGTTCGGCCGCCTGTTGCGCCAGCTTCAGCTTTTCCGGCGTGAGGGTCGAGAGGCCATCGGCATCCGCACTGACAAGGAGCTGCTGCTCCGTCTTCATCAGTTCCACCATGGAACCGATCAGTTGCTGTTCGTCGCGCAGGGTCGCGCCAGGGGATGCTATGGCCATAAATGATCTATCGTTGGCGGGAATGCAGCAGGTCGCGTACCGTTTCCAGCAGGCCGTCCGCCACTTTCTCCGAATTTACCTGGAACTGGCCATCGGCGATGGCCGCCTTGATGCGTTCGACTTTCTTGGTGTCGAACACCTGGCTCGTGCTGCCCGTGCCGGCCAGTGCCTGGCCTTGCGAAGACAGCCTTACCGTGTCGGTCGCCGCGGGCGTGGTCTTGCTCGCAGCGGCCGCATCGTTCGCTTTTGCATTGGTGGTTGCCGGCGTGTTGGGGGCCGGAATACCAGCGTTGCCTTTTAATGTATCGTTGATTTTCACAGCATCATCCTTCTCAGGTCGAGCAGAAAGCCCGGGATCTGCCTGGGTTATCGGCGTCTCCGCCGAAAACTTTAGCATCTCCTGCAACTATCTGTAACCACCGGTCGATGCCGTGGCCTATCCGGTCAGAACGCCACCTCGACCATGCCGCCGCTGCGCGCAGTGCCGCTGACGATCGATCCCGACGGAGTCCGCACCTGCACCACCTGGCCGTCGCCGGCCGTGCCGATGGCCTTGCCGTCGGCCGATACCGAGAAACCATTGCCGTTCAACACCAGGCGTACGGCCTGGTTGGCCTGCACGACGGGCTTGCTCTTGAGCGTGTCCAGGCGCAGCGGCGTGCCGGCCGCCAGCGACACGGTCGGCGTGCGTCCAACGGCCTGGGCCATGTCCGTGATGATGCCGTTCGGCATTGCCGCGATGTCGCCTTTTACCAACACGAGCTGGGCTTCCTCGATCGCCTGGCCCTGGGCCAGGGGGAGGGCGGCCGCCACATACTCGGCCTGGACGCTCACCTGGGCCTGGACGAACAGCGTCCAGTTCGACGGCGCCGTGCAGCGCACGCCCACCGTGGTCTTGCCCCAGGGACGGGCGCCCGGCTGCAAAAAGGCTTCCGGGGCCGGGCAGGAGGCGACGGCGGTGCGCGGATCGATCGCGCCGACCTTGACCGTCACGGTGCCCGGCAGGCCGGCCGCCTGGGTCTTGAGGAATTGCTCGATCACGGGCTTGAGCGCATTCAGGTTCTGGCGTGCCCCCGCGCCGGCGGGTTGCGCGCTCTGCGCGAAAGCCGGAACGCCGATGAAGGAGGCGGCCAGCAGCGCAATGGTGAACAACGTGCGTTTCATGGATGGCGATGGTGTGGTTTTTACGACGGTTGCCATCTTAGGCTTGTTGATGCCGTGCTGAAACATCGAATAGACTGGTTTTGGGGCCCCTTATTGCCCGATGGGAAGAGTCTCGGGGTCCGTATGATCCATGCTGTCCATCCACCGGAGAGCACCATGATCGGCAAACTCGACGACTACCTGCGTTTCAACGAGACGGCGCTGAGCCTGCGCGCACAGCGCCAGGAAGTGCTGGCGTCGAACATCGCCAATGCGGACACGCCCAACTACAAGGCGCGCGACATCGATTTCGCCAGCGCCCTGCAGAATGCCGTCGCGAAGGGCGGCCAGGGCGGCGGCCCGCTGTCGACCACGGCCAAGGCGCATTACCCGAACGGCGCGGCCGACGGCAAGGCGCTGGCCGACGGCACCCCGGTGCTGTACCGCACGATCACCCAGGGCGCCGTCGACGGCAACACGGTCGAGATGGATACCGAACGCACCCAGTTCGCCGACAACGCGCTGCGCTACGAAGCGGGCATTTCGATGATCAACCACCAGATCCGCGAGCTGATGACCGCGATCCAGTCCGGAGGCCAGTAACCATGTCCCTGTTTAATGTCTTCGGCGTCGCCGGCTCGGCCATGACGGCCCAGTCGATGCGCCTGAACACCACGGCCAGCAACCTGGCCAACGCCGACAGCGCCACCAGCGCCACCGGCGAAGCCTACCGCGCCAAGCAGGTCGTGTTCGAGGCCGTCCCGATGAGCGGCGCGAACGGCAGCGCCACCGCCGTCAAGGTGCGCGAAGTGGTCGAGGACCCGTCGCCGCTGAAGCAGGTATACGACCCCAAGAACCCGCTCGCCGACGACAAGGGCTATGTCAGCATGCCCAACGTCAACGTGGTCGACGAGATGGTGAACATGCTGTCGGCCTCGCGTTCCTACCAGAACAACGTCGAGACGATGAACGCGGCCAAGACCATGCTGCTCAAGACGCTGACCATCGGCCAGTAACCCTTTCCTTCAAGCCCAGACCCGAGACGCTCCCATGGCGACGACCGTAACCAACAACACCACCTCGAACATCACCGACCTGATGTCGACCATGAACGCCAAGCCGGCCACCGCGACCGACAGCGTGCAGGCCGACACCGACAAGTTCATGACCCTGCTGGTCACCCAGCTGAAGAACCAGGATCCGCTGAACCCGCTGGACAACGCCCAGGTGACGAGCCAGCTGGCCCAGCTGCAGACCGTGACCGGCGTGAACAAGCTGAACACGACGCTGGAATCGCTCAAGTCGAGCTACCAGAGCTCGGAAGCGCTGCAGGCCACGAACCTGATCGGCCACGGCGTGCTGGTCGAGGGCAGCACCGTGACGCTGTCCAGCAGCAAGGGCATCCTGGGCGTCGAGCTGGGCAGCGATGCCGACGCCGTGCAGGTGACGATCACGGACAAGGCCGGCAACGTGGTGCAGACCATGGACCTGGGCGCGACCAAGGCCGGCATCGTTCCGCTTGCCTGGGACGGCGTCCCCGACCCGACCAAGCTGGGCAGCGACGGCAAGCCCGTCACCGTGGCCGACGGCACCTACACCATCTCCGTCGCCGCCACCCGCGGCGGCGAGGCGCTGAAGGATGCCAAGACCCTGTCCTTCGACAGCGTGCTGAGCGTCACCACCAATTCCACCGATGGCGTCAAGCTGAACCTGCCCGTGTCGGGCACGCTCACGCTGGCCGACATCAAGCAAGTCCTGTAAGCGCGCCGCTACAGAACCTTTAAACCGCAGCATCCGAATCTCGAACACAGGAGCATCACATGTCTTTCCAACAAGGCCTGAGCGGCTTGAACGGCGCGGCGAAATCGCTGGACGTCATCGGTAACAACATCGCCAACGCGAGCACCGTCGGCTTCAAGGGCTCGACGACCCAGTTCGCCGACGTCTACGCCCGTTCGCTGAATGGCGCGGGCGGCAAGACCGCCGGCATCGGCGTGTCGGTCGCCGACATCGCCCAGCAATTCACCCAGGGCAATATCGAAACCTCGAACAACCCGCTCGACATCGCCATCAACGGTTCCGGCTTCTTCCGCATGGAAACCGACGGCCTCGTGCAGTACAGCCGCAACGGCCAGTTCTCGCTCGACCGGAACGGCTACATCGTCAATGCCCAGGGCGCCAAGCTGACCGGCTATGGCGTGGGCGCCAACAACCAGATCCTGGCCGGCACCCCGCAGCCGCTGCAGATCAACACGGCCGACCTGAAGCCGGTGACCACCACCAAGGTCGAGACCGCGATGAACCTGGACTCGCGCACCAAGCCGCCCACCAAGGTGCCGTTCAACGCCGACGACCCGGAAACCTACAACAAGCAGATCCCCGTGCAGGTCTACGACACGCTGGGCAATGCGCACACGATGTCGATGTACTACGTCAAGACCGATGCCGGCACCTGGGACGTGTATGCGGGCAGCGACGGCGTCGAGATCACATCCGCCGAGGCGGCCTCGGCCAGCCAGGCGGATGCCGATTCGGTCAAGGCGCGCGCCGACTGGCTCGCTGCCACCAAGGCGTCGCCGCTGGTCCAGGCCGACGTGGACGCTGCCGCCAAGGCGTACGCGGACGCGGCGGGCAAGGCAGTTACCACGGCCGCCCTGGCCGCTATCGGCAACGGTCCGAACAGCCAGGCCGCCCGTGACGCCGCCCAGGCCGCCATCACGGCCGCCGCTGGCAGCGCCGGCACCACGCCGGGCATCACGCCGGAGCAGATCGATGCCCAGATTTCCGCAGTGGTTTCGGTGCCGGGCAAGCCAGTCGGTACGCTGAAGTTCGACTCGAACGGCGCACTGTCGACCGCCCTGATGGGCAAGCTCGATCCTCCGCAGACCCTGCCGCTGACCATCAACCTGCCGATCAATCCGCCGACCGGCGCCAAGGACACGATGACGTTCACGCTGAACTTCGCCGGCACGACGCAGTACGGCAGCGACACCAGCGAGAAGAAGACGGTCCAGGACGGCTACACGGCCGGCCGCCTGCAGCGCTTCTCGACGGCCGACGACGGCACCATCCTGGGCCAGTACAGCAACGGCCAGACCAAGGCCCTGGGCCAGGTCGTGCTCGCCAACTTCACCAACCCGAACGGCCTCGAGCCGCTGGGCAACAACGCCTGGGCCGAATCGGCCGAATCGGGCACGCCGCAAGTGGGCACGCCGGACTCGGGCAGCTTCGGCGTGCTGCAGTCGGCCGCGACGGAAGCGTCGAACGTCGACCTGACGGCGGAACTGGTCAACATGATCACGGCGCAGCGCGTCTACCAGGCGAATGCGCAGACCATCAAGACCCAGGACTCCGTGCTGCAGACGCTGGTGAACCTGCGTTAATCGTCGTTAGTTCGTCGTCCCTGCGAAGGCAGGGATCCATGCTGAATGACCGAAGTCGGTAGCTTGGAGATATCGAATTCTGAAGCTCAGTATGGGTTCCCGCCTTCGCGGGAACGACGGTAGTAAATCAGTAGTTCGGAGAACAAACATGGATCGGTTGATTTACACGGCAGCCAGCGGCGCCAAGCACATCCTGGAAAAGCAGGCGACGACGTCGAACAATCTGGCCAACGTCAGCACCACGGGCTTCCGTGCCCAGCTGGATACCTTCCGTGCCGTGCCGGTCCGGAGCGAAGGCATGCCGACGCGCGCCTTCGTGGTCGACAACACGGTCGGCGCCGATTTTTCTGCCGGCCCCATCCAGGTCACGGGCCGCGACCTCGACGTCGCCGTCAAGGGCAGCGGCTGGATCGCCGTGCAGAATCCGGACGGCTCCGAAGCCTATACCCGCAACGGCGCGTTCCAGGTCAGCCCCAACGGCCTGCTGCAGACGAGCGGCGGCCAGACCGTGGCGGGCGAGGGCGGTCCGATCACGATTCCGCCCGACGTCACCATCTCGGTGGGCTCGGACGGCACCATCGCCACGATGCCGACCACCGACCGCCCGGCCGCCTCGACCGTGCTGGGCCGCATCAAGCTCGTCAATCCGAACGGGGCCGACCTGGTGCGCGGCGACGACGGCCTGTTCCGCCTGAAGGACGGCAGCGCCGCCCAGGCCGACGCGTCCGTGACGGTGACGGGCGGGGCGCTGGAAGGCAGCAACGTCTCGGCCGTGGAAGCGATGGTCGACATGATCTCGCTGGGCCGGTCCTTCGAGACACAGATGAGCCTGTTGAAGAACGCCGAGAATAACGCGGCGAAAGCCGCTCAGATCCTCTCTTTGACTTGATTGCCCCTGGGACATAATTTCATGGTGGGCGACGAGGTGTTCTCGTTGCCGTTTGGAGGACACCATGATCCGTTCGCTTCACATCGCAAAAACCGGCCTCGAGGCGCAGCAGACCAACCTCGACGTCATCTCGAACAACCTCGCCAACGTCAGCACCAACGGCTTCAAGAAGTCGCGTGCCGTGTTCGAGGACCTGCTTTACCAGAACGTGCGCCAGCCCGGCGCGCAATCCTCGCAACAGACGCAGCTGCCGTCCGGCCTGCAGATCGGTACCGGTGTGCGCACCGTCGCCACCGAGCGCATCCACACCCAGGGCAACCCGCAACAGACCGGCAACTCGAAGGACGTGATGGTCAACGGCGCCGGCTACTTCCAGGTGGCGATGCCCGACGGCACCCAGGCCTACACCCGTGACGGCTCGTTCCAGACCGATTCCAACGGCCAGCTGGTCACCTCCAGCGGCTACGTGCTGCAGCCGCCGATCACCGTGCCGCCGAACGCGCTGTCGCTGACCGTGGGCCGCGACGGCACCGTGTCCGTGACCACCCCGGGCCAGGCCGCCGCCACCCAGATCGGCGCGATCCAGCTGCACACCTTCATCAACCCGGCCGGCCTCGAATCGCTGGGCGAGAACCTGTACGCCGAGACCGGCGCCTCGGGCACCCCGAACGCCAACGTGCCGGGCACCAACGGTTCCGGCGTGCTGATGCAGGGTTACGTCGAAACCTCGAACGTCAACGTGGTCGAGGAAATGGTCAACATGATCGAGACCCAGCGCGCCTACGAGATCAATTCGAAGGCGATCACGACGTCCGACCAGATGCTGCAGAAACTCGCTCAACTGTAATGAAAATGTTTTTTAACATTCGCAATTGGGCCCCTGCCTTCGCAGGGGCGACGTTGATTCTCGTGACCGGGTGCGCTTCGACCCCGACCTCGATCGTGAAACAGCCGACTTCCGTCCGCCCGATGCTGGCCGACACCGGCACGCCGACGGAAGGCGCGATCTTCAACGTCAACACCTACCGTCCGATGTTCGAAGACCGCCGCGCGCGCCACATCGGCGACGTCCTGACCGTGAGCATCGTCGAGAAGACCTCGGCCAACAAGAGCGGCGCCAGCAGCGGCAACAAGTCGGGCAGCGTCGACATGGGCATCCCGGGGCCGCTGCAGGGCAGGCTGGGCGCCAATATCGGCACCAGCTCGGGCACCAAGTACGCCGACGGCGACACCCAGAGCGCGTCGAACGCCTTCACCGGCACGATCGGCGTGACCGTCTCCGAGGTGCTGCCGAACGGTAACCTGATCGTGGTCGGCGAAAAGCAGATCGCCATGAACAAGGGCGTCGAGTTCATCCGCTTCTCGGGCATGGTCAATCCGGACACCATCCAGGCCGGCAACATCGTGTCCTCCACGCTGGTGGCCGATGCCCGCGTCGAGTACCGCACCAACAGCCAGATCGACCGCGCCGAGATGACCTCGATGATGTCGCGTTTCTTCCAATCCTTGCTGCCGTTCTGATTCTTTGAAGACCATGCGCCTGAACCTGAAACTGATCGCCCTCTGTGCAGCCCTGCTGGGCCCGGTCGTCGCCATGCCGGCCCACGCCGAACGCATCAAGGACCTCGCCAGCATCGGCGGCGTGCGCCAGAACCAATTGTCCGGCTACGGCATCGTCGTGGGCCTGGACGGCACCGGCGACCAGACCACGCAGACCCCGTTCACCGTGCAGTCGATCATGGCGATGCTGCAGCAGAAGGGCATCAGCCTGCCGGCCGGCACCCAGCTGCAACTGAAGAACGTCGCGGCCGTCATGGTCACGACCTCGCTGCCGGCGTTCGCCCAGCCGGGCCAGACCATCGACGTGACCGTGTCCTCGATGGGTAATGCGAAGAGCCTGCGCGGCGGCACGCTGCTGATGACCCCGCTGCAGGGCGCGGACGGCCAGGTGTACGCCATGGCCCAGGGCAACGTGCTGGTCGGCGGCGCCGGCGCCCAGGCGGGCGGCGCATCGGTCCAGGTGAACCAGTTGGCCGTGGGCCGCATCTCGGCCGGCGCCACCGTCGAGCGCGCCGTCGCGTCGAACCTGGGCGCCGACAACCAGGTCAAGCTGGAACTGAACGCGACCGACTTCTCCACCGCCAGCCGTGTCGTGGAAGTCATCAACGACAAGTTCGGCCCCGGCATCGCCACCGCACTGGATGGCCGCGTGATCCGCGTGCGCGTGCCCTCGTCGAGCGACCAGCGCGTGGCCTTCCTGGGCACGCTGGAAAACATGGACGTGCGTCCGTCCGAGGCGGCAGCCAAGATCATCTTGAACGCGCGCACCGGTTCGGTCGTGATGAACCGCGCCGTGACGCTGGAGCAGTGCGCGATCTCGCACGGCAACCTGTCGGTCAGCATCGGCAACGACACGCAGGTGAGCCAGCCGCCGGCCGGCTCGCGCGGCGCCACCGTCGTCACCCAGAACCCGTCCGTGTCGATCAAGAAGGATGCGGGCAAGGTGATCGCGCTGAACAACGGCGCCTCGCTGGCCGAGGTGGTCAAGGCGATGAACGCCATCGGCGCCACCCCGCAAGACCTGCTGGCGATCCTGCAGGCACTGAAGGCCGCCGGTTCGCTGCGCGCGGAACTCGAGATCATCTAACCGACCCCAGCAAAGAAGGAATACCATGCTCGGCTCCACTCCCGACCTGTCCGGCAAGTTCGCGCTCGACACCAATGCCCTCGGCGACCTCAAGCGCGGCGCCAAGAGCGGCTCGTCCGACGCCCTGAAGGGCGCGGCGACGCAGTTCGAATCCATGTTCATCAACATGATGATGAAGAGCATGCGCGACGCGACGCCCAAGGACGGTCCCATGGACAGCCAGGAGACCCGCACCTTCACCACGATGCTGGACCAGCAGATGAGCCAGAAGCTGGCCAAGCGCGGCATCGGCCTGGCCGACGTGCTGGTGCGCCAGCTGGGCGCCCAGGAGCAGGGCAAGGCGGCGATGGCGCAGATGGACAAGCAGGCGCTGTCGATCGGCGCCGACGCGAGCTCCGGCGCCACCGGCACCAGCCAGGCGCTGCAGGATGCGTCGCGCATGCTGCGCTCGTCCGACACGATGTCGACCGACCGCCCCGCGGCCTCGGCGGCGTCCGGCATTACCGGCAGCGCGCGCGGCACCAACAACGAGAACAAGCCGGCCCACGTGCGCGCCTTCCAGGAAAAGCTGGCCGACGCCGCCGAGGAAGCCGAACAGGCGACCGGCGTGCCGGCCAAGTTCATGCTGGGCCAGGCCGCGCTGGAAACGGGCTGGGGCAAGCGCATGATCCGCAACGCCGACGGTAGCTCGAGCAACAACCTGTTCGGCATCAAGGCAGGCGGGGACTGGAAGGGCAAGGTCGCCACCGCCGTGACCACCGAGTACGTGAACGGCCATCCGCACCGCAAGGTCGAGAAGTTCCGCGCCTACGACAGCCATGCGGACGCGTTCAAGGATTACGCCCGCATGATCGGCAATAACCCGCGCTACGAGAAAGTGCTGCAGCACGGCGGCGACGCCTCGACCTTCGCCCACGGCCTGCAGCGCGCCGGCTACGCGACCGACCCGCAGTACGCCGCCAAGCTGTCGCGCATCATCAAGCATTCGCTGGCTTGACCGTGATGGCAAATACGGCAACATTGCGTGGACGCTGAAAAAAACAATAAAGTTCCGGCGAAATTTGCCGTCAATGACACAACACACAGGTAAACACTATGTCCCTCCTCAGCATCGGCAAATCCGGCCTGTTCGCGGCCCAGGCGGCCCTCTCGACCACGGGCCACAACATCA
This sequence comes from Massilia sp. YIM B02763, assembly GCF_030412015.1. GTDB lineage: Bacteria > Pseudomonadota > Gammaproteobacteria > Burkholderiales > Burkholderiaceae_D > Telluria. The sequence continues at coordinate 101,205 of NZ_JASNRD010000003.1, forward strand.
CCAACGCCAACGTGGCCGGCTACAGCCGCCAGGCGGTGGTGCAGGCGACGACGACGGCGATGCAGACGAGCGGCGGCTTCATCGGCACCGGCACCCAGATCGCCCAGGTCAAGCGCTATTCGGACGAGTTCCTGAACGCCCAGGTGCGCACGGCCCAGGCCCAGACCAGCGGCCTGGAAGCGTACGAAGCCCAGATCAACCAGATCGACAACCTGCTGGCCGACAGCACCTCGGGCCTGTCGCCGGCGCTGCAGGATTTCTTCGCCTCGGTGCAGAACCTGACGGGCGACCGCGCCGGCGTGCCTTCGCGTGGCTCGCTGCTGACGTCGGCCGAGACGCTGACGGCGCGCTTCCAGTCCATGGACAAGCGCCTGGGCGAGATCCGCGAGGGCGTCAATACCCAGCTGACGGCCAGCGTCGAGACGATCAACGTCTACGCCAACCAGATCGCCAAGCTGAACGACCAGATCGGCAAGCTGTCCGCGGGCAGCGACCTGGACGTGCCGAACGACCTGCTGGACCAGCGCGACCAGCTGATCATGGAATTGAACAAGCAGGTCAAGGCCACCGTGGTTCCGGGCGACAACAACAGCCTGACCGTCTCGATCGGCAACGGCCAGCCGCTGGTCGTGGGCACCACGGCCTACCAGCTGGCGGCGATGCAGTCGCCGACCGACCAGACCCGCATCACGGTCGGCTACATCAACGGCGCCAAGACCACGCCGCTGCCGGAGAGCACGCTGACCGGCGGCGCCCTCGGCTCGGTACTGGAATTCCGCACCAAGTCGCTCGACCTGGCGCAGAATTCGCTGGGCCGCATCGCCATCGCGATGGCCACCACGATCAACGACCAGCAGCACCTGGGCCTGGATGCCAACGGCAACCCGGGCGCCGACTTCTTCACCGTGCCGCCGGCCGAGGTCACCAAGAACGTCAACAACAACATCACGTCGGACACCAAGATCACGGCGACGATCAGCGACGCGACCAAGCTCACCACCAGCGACTACAAGGTCGAGTTCGACGGCACCAATTACAACGTCATCCGCCAGTCGGACAACAAGAAGACGGTGATCTCGCCGTTCCCGCAGAATGGCACGGCGCAGACCATCGACGGGATCGACTTCAAGATCTCGAATACCAAGGTCGCTGCCGGCGACAACTTCCTGGTGCGCCCGACCATCAACGGCGCCTCGAACATGAAGCTGGCGCTGACCGACCAGTCGCAGATCGCGGCCGCGGCCCCCATCGCCACCAGCATCCCGCTGACCAACAAGGGCACCGGCAAGATCAGCGAAGGCTCGGTCGACAAGAACTACCTGGCCTCGCCGCTGACGGACGCCACGCCGGTGACGCTGACCTACGACGGCACCAGCGGCAACCTGACGGGTTTCCCGACCGGCCAGACCGTCACCATGACGTGGAACGGCGAGTCCAAGACCTACGATCCTGGCGAAACGGTGCCGTTCAAGGACGGCGCCAGCTACAGCTTCGGCGGCATGACGGTCGGCATGACGGGCAAGCCGGCCAACGGCGACACCTTCAAGATCGCCCACAATACGGGCTCGGGCGACACCCGCAATGCCAGCCTGATCGGCGACCTGCAGTCGAAGAACATCCTGGACAACGGCAAGGCCACCTACCAGTCCGCCTACGCCAACATGGTCAGCACGATCGGCAACAAGGCACGCGAGGTACAGGTCAACGCCGAGGCCGCGAATGCCCAGCTGCAAGCGGCCCAGACCGCCGCCAACAACGTTTCCGGCGTCAACCTGGACGAGGAAGCGGCCAACCTGCTCAAGTACCAGCAGGCCTACCAGGCCTCGGGCAAGGTGATGCAGATCGCCGACACCATCTTCGACACGCTGCTGTCGATCGGCCATTGATCGCCGCCTGACCACAAGGAAACCGCACCATGACCCTGCGCCTCAGTACCGCTTCCATCTACGCCACCGGCACTAGCCAGATCAACACACTGCAGAGCCAGATCGCCAAGACCCAGATGCAGCTGTCGACCAACAAGCGCGTCCTGACGGCGGCGGACGATCCGATCGCCTCCGCGCGCGCCCTCGAGGTCACGCAGTCGCAGTCGATGAACACCCAGTTCGGCACCAACCGCAGCGCCGCGCGCGCCTCGCTGTCGCTGGTGGACAAGACGCTGCAGGACGTGTCGGCCCAGATGACGGACATCCAGTCGCTGATCGTCACGGCCGGCAACGGCGGCTACACGCAGAGCGACCGCGAAGCGCTGGCCACGGAGCTGGAAGGGCGCCTGAAGGACATGCTGGGCCTGGCCAACACGGCCGACGGCACGGGCGGCTACCTGTTCTCCGGCTACAAGTCGACCACGCAGCCGTTCACCCAGACCACGACGGGCGCCACCTACCAGGGCGACCAGGGCCAGCGCAGCCTGCAGGTGGGCTCGACCCGCAAGATGCCGATCAGCGAGAGCGGCAGCGCGATCTTCGAGACCATCAAGACGGGCAACGGCAAGTTCCAGGCGCTGCAGGGCGATGCCAATACGGGCTCGGGCATCGTCTCGCCGGGCTCGGTGGTCGACAGTGGGAGTTACAAGGGCGACAGTTTCGCGATCAATTTCACCAAAGTAGGCGACCCCGCTGTGACAACCTATACCGTCGTCAAAACGAGTAAGAACCCGGTGGAAAACGTGCTGGAAGACCAGCCCTACACGGCCGGCGCCAGCATTACGTTCGGCGGCATGTCGCTCGACATCAAGGGCGAGCCGGCCGACGGCGACACCTTCTCCGTCAAGCCGAGCGAGAACCAGTCGGTGTTCACCACGATCACCGACCTGATCCAGACGCTGCGCATGCCGGCCGATGGCTCGACCGGCAAGGCCGAGCTGGCGAACCGCCTGGCGGAAGCGGGCTCGAACATGAAGAACGCGCTGGACAACGTGCTGACCGTGCAGGCCTCGGTGGGCGCGCGCGAGAAGGAACTCGACTACCTCGACAGCACGGGCGACGACCTCAACATCCAGTACCAGAGCACGCTGGAAGACCTGACGGGCCTGGACATGGTGAAGGCCATCTCGCTGTTCTCGCAGCAGCAGACCACGCTGCAGGCGGCGCAGGTGTCGTTCAAGACGATGTCGGGGCTGTCGCTGTTCAACTACATCTCGTAATTTTCTACCCTAAAACTCCGTCGTCCCCGCGTAGGCGGGGACCCATGCTGAACCAAGCGAAGCCGGTGGCATCGAGCCATCGAATTCTGAAGCTCGGTATGGGTCCCTGCCTGCGCAGGGACGACGGTTTTTCGTTAGCGATGAAACGCGTTCAGCGGTTTGCCGGCGCAGGCACCGGAGCGGGTGGCGTAGCGGCCTGGTTCTGCTTTTCCCCACCCGTCCGCGGAATCCTTCTCCCCGCCTCGATCCCCTGGTTGAACAGGTTCTGCAGCGGCGTGTTCAGGTAGGGCAGGGTAATGCTGATCACCAGGAAGCCCGCGCCCAGCGTGATCGGGAAGCCGATGCCGAACAGGTTCAGCTGCGGTGCGGCGCGGGTCAGGATCGCCAGGGCGATGTTGGTGACGAGCAGGGTGGCGACGATCGGCATGGCGATCTGCATGCCGGCCGAGAAGATGCGGCCGCCCCAGCGCGCCATTTCCAGCGGCGCCGCCAGCGACATCGGTGTCGCCGAGATCGGCAGCGTGTAGAAACTCTCGACCAGCGCCTCGATCATCACCAGGTGGGCGTTCGTGGCCAGGAAGGCCAGCGTGGCCACCAGCGCCAGGAACTGGCTGATGGCCGAGGTGCGCGCCGAGGTGTTGGGGTCGAAGAAGCTGGCGAAGGACAGGCCCATCGTCTGGCTGGCCACCTCGCCGGAAAATTCGATGGCGGCGAACACGAGGCGCATGGCGAAGCCCATCGCCGCGCCGATCAGGATTTCCTGGATCAGGATCAGCGTGCCGGCCCACGACATCGGGTCCACGTTCGGCACCGGCGGCAGGTTCGGCGCGACGATGCTGGCCAGCAGCGCGCCCAGCGTGAGCTTGACGGTCTGGGGCACGCCGGTATTGCCGAACACGGGGGCGGCGGCCACCAGCGCGAGGATGCGCGTCAGCGGCCAGATGATGGTGCCGATCCAGGCGTACAGCTCGGTCGAGGTAAAGGAAATCACACGGAAATCACCCGATCATCCCCGGAATGCCCGTGAAGATCGTGCGCATGTAGTCCGTCATCACGCCGATCATCCACGGCCCGGCCACGACGAGGGCGACGAAGATGCCGACCAGCTTGGGAATGAAGGACAGCGTCTGTTCGTTGATCTGGGTGGCGGCCTGGAAGATGCTGACGACCAGGCCGATGATCAGGGCCACCAGCAGCAGCGGGGCCGAGACCATCAGGCATATTTCCATGGCCGTGCGGCCCATCTGGATCACGCTTTCCGGGGTCATCGCGGCCTCCTAGTAGAAGCTCTGGGACAGGGAGCCCAGCAGCAGTTGCCAGCCGTCGACCAGCACGAACAGCATCAGCTTGAACGGCAGCGAGATCACGGCCGGCGACATCATCATCATGCCCATCGACATCAGCACCGACGCCACCACCATGTCGATGATGAGGAAGGGGATGAAGATGGCGAAGCCGATCTGGAATGCCGTCTTCAGCTCGCTCGTGATGAAGGCGGGGATCAGCACGCGCAGCGGCACGTCTTCCGGCCCCTGCAGGGCGGGGGTGCGCGAGATCTTGACGAACAGGGCGAGGTCGGACTGGCGCGTCTGCTTGAGCATGAAGCCCTTCAGCGGCACGGCGGCCTTGTCCATCGCCTCGCCGAACTGGATGCGGTTTTCCTGCAGGGGCACGTAGGCTTCCGTGTAGATGCGGTCGAACGTGGGGCCCATCACGAACAGCGTCAGGAACAGCGACAGGCCGATCATCACCTGGTTCGGCGGCGCCGTCTGGGTGCCGAACGCCTGGCGCAGCAGGGACAGCACGATGACGATGCGGGTGAAGCTCGTCATCATCAAGAGGGCGGCCGGGATGAAGGTCAGCGCCGTCATGAACAGCAGCGTCTGCACCGGCAGCGAGTAGGTGGTGCCGCCGGGGCCGGCGCTGGTGGTGAAGGCGGGGACGCTCGGCGCGGCCAGTGCCGCCAGCGGCAGCAGCAGCGTCAGGCCGGCCGCCAGGAGGATTCGTTGTTTGGTGCGTATCACTTGCGTATGACTTCCGCGTATTACTTCCGTTTATCGAGCGTCTGTTTCAGCCAGTCCGCGAAGTTGCCCGCGGCCGGCGCGTGGGGAGCCAGTGTAGCGCCTTCGCTGGCGCCCGGGTGCATGCCGGCACTTTCCTGGCGTGGCATGGTCGCCAGCGCGTTCACGCGGCCGGGCGAGGCGCCCACCACGATCCACTGGTCGCCCACCTCGACCACCAGCAAGCGCTCGCGCCCGCCCAGGTTCAGCGAGCCGACGATGCGCAGGTTGGCCGTGCCGCCGCCGACCTTGGGGCCATAGCGTTTCAGGAACCAGGCCAGGCCCGCGAGCAGGGCCAGCACGGCGACCAGCGCGAACAGCGTCTGCAGCAGGCTGCCCGTGGCCGAGCCGGACGGCATCGCCACCGGGGCCGTGGCGGGCGCCACCGGCGCCGTCGCGGCAGGCTGGGCCGGCGTGGTCGGCAGTGTCGCGTTGGCGTTCGTGCCCGCGCCCCCGTTGGCGGTGTCCGCGTTGGCGTTCGGATCCGTGCCCGCGGCGCTGCCCGTGCCGGGCTCGCCCACCGTGGTGCCGGCCGTGATGCCGGACGCGGCATCGGGCGCGGCGGCGCGCGGCGTGGTGGCCGCAGGCTGTTGCGGCGGGGCGACAGGGGCCGTGTTTTTATCGGGCGCCGGAACGACAGATGCCGGCTTGGTGCCGGCATCGTCGTTGCGCGCTTGCGTTGTTGGTCCGGCGGGCGGTGTCGCGCCTCCCTGCTGGGCCGCCGAAGCGGCCAGCGGGAAGGCGATGCCCATGGCCAGGATGGTCAGCAGGCGCCTCATTTGTTGAGTTTGCGGATGCGCTCCGACGGCGTGATGATGTCGGTGAGGCGGATACCGAACTTGTCGTTCACCACGACCACCTCGCCCTGGGCGATCAGGCAGCCGTTGACGAGCACGTCCATCGGTTCGCCCGCCAGGCCGTCCAGCTCGACCACGGAACCCTGCGCCAGTTGCAGCAGGTTCTTGATGGCGATCTTGGTGCGCCCCAGTTCCACGGTCAGCTGGACCGGGATGTCGAGGATGAAGTCGATGTCGTTCGGGGTGTCCGGACGCGGGCCCTTGTTCGAGAAATCCTTGAACACGGCGGCCGTGGCGGCCTGCTGCTGGTTGGCCAGCGCGGCCGCTTCGGCGGCGGCCTGTTCCGCGATGGCGGCGCCCCACATGTCGTCGTCGAGGTTTTCCTGGTCGTCTTGGGTATCAGACATGATTACTCTCCTGGGTTACTCTGGAAGGGATTGGCGCTTCCTGCACCGGGCCCATCCTTGTTGAACGTGTCGCTGTTGGCCAGCAGCTTCTCGACCTTCAGCGCGTATTGTCCGTTGAAGACGCCGTAGCTGCAGTCCATGACCGGTACGCCGTCGACGGTGCCCTGGATGTGCTCCGGCACCGAGATCGGGATGACGTCGCCGATCTTCATGTTCAGTATTTCGTCGAAGTTCGCCTTGCCGTGGCCCAGCACGGCGACGAGTTCCACTTCGGCCACCTGGATCTGCTGCGTCAGCAGGCGGATCCAGCGCTTGTCGACTTCCAGCGCCTCGCCCTGCAGGCTCGAGGTCAGCGTATCGCGGATCGGTTCGATCATCGAATACGGCATGCAGAAGTGGATCTGGCCGGAGACGGAACCGAGCTCGATGGTGAACGTGGACGATACCACGACTTCGTTCGGGGTCGCGATGTTGGCGAACTGCGTGTTCATCTCCGAGCGGATGTACTCGAACTCGATCGGGTACACCGGTTCCCACGACTTGGCATAGGCCTCGAACACGATGTCCAGGATGCGCATGATGATGCGCTGCTCGGTCTGGGTGAAGTCGCGGCCTTCCACGCGGGTGTGGAAGCGGCCGTCGCCGCCGAACAGGTTGTCGACCAGCAGGAACACCAGGCCCGGATCGAACACCATCAGCGCGGTACCGCGCAGCGGCTTCATGTGGATCAGGTTCAGGTTGGTCGGGACCACCAGGTTGCGGATGAATTCGCTGTACTTCGAGACCCGCACCGAGCCCACCGACACTTCGGCGCTGCGGCGCAGGAAGTTGAACAGGCCGACGCGCAGGTACCTGGCGAAGCGCTCGTTGATGATCTCGAGCGTCGGCATGCGGCCGCGGACGATCCGCTCCTGCGTTGCCAGGTTGTAGGTGCGGACTCCCGAGGCGTCTTCAGGCGTCGCGATGTCGTCCTGATCGCCGTTGACCCCCTTGAGGAGGGCATCGACTTCTTCCTGTGAGAGAAAATTATCGGCCATGCTGCTTGTCCGGGGTAAGGCTGTTTACTGGATGATAAACGAGGTAAACAAGACGTCGGAAACTTCCTGTTCGTCACCGTGCGCGTCGAAGGGTTCCTTGACCGCCGCCAGGATCTCGCCGGCGAGCTGCTGCTTGCCCTCGACCGTGCTGATCTCGGACGCCTTCTTGCCCGACAGCAGCAGCAGCACGCGGCTGCGCACCTTCGCCATGTTGGTCTTGACCAGCTCGGCCTGTTCCGGGCCCTCGACCTGCAGCGTGAACGCGACCTGCAGGTACTGGTCGCCGTTTTCCGGCTGCAGATTGACGGTGAACGGCTCGATGGCGATGTATTCCGCCGGCGCTTCTTCCTTCTTTTTCTTCTTCTTGGTTTCCTTCTTGGGCGCTTCCTCGGCCGCCTCGGCGGCCTCGCCGCTGCCGTGCATGAAGTACCACGCCGCGCCGCCGCCGCCCAGGCCGAGCACCAGCACGACCGCGCCGACGATCATCATCAATTTGCCCTTGCCGCCACCGGCTGCTGCCGGCGCTGGTGCTTCCGCCTTCGGATCGGCTTTCACTTTTGGATTCGCTTTCAAGTTATCTCTGTTCCCGCTGTTCTGGATGGTGCCGTGATTATGGCATTATCGAGAAAAAGTGAGCAGCGGCAACGGTTGAAAAGAGGGGGGAACGAGGGTCATCTCCTCATTTCCTTGTGAACAAGCCGGGGGCTGGGGCTTGTTGGCTGGTGTTTCGACGGTGGTTGAACGCGTGGACGGGAAACCCGTCCACCCTACGTAGGGTGGACGGCTCGGCCGTCCACGCGTTCAACGGTCGGTTGCGTTACGTGGATTATGCGAAGGTATCGACCGCGCCGCGGGCGCCGCCCGCGACGGCGCGGGCCGGGCGGACCGTGGTTTCGCCGACGATGGCGCCGTCGTCGCGGCCATTGTTACCGCGGCCGCTACCGTTTCGGCGGCCGAAGCCGCCGTCATTGCGCGCCGCCTGGTCGCGGGCCTGGCTGCCGTCCGGCATGCCGGCGTTGACGGTGGCATTGCCGAGCGCGATGCCGCTCTGGTCCATCATCTCGCGCAGGCGCGGCAGGGCGTCCTGCAGGGCCTGGCGAACTTCCAGCTCGTTCGAGGAGAAGGTCACGTTGGTCTGGTCGTTGCTGACCGACAGCACGACCTGCAGCGGGCCCAGGTCCGGCGGGTTCAGCGTCAGCGAGGCGGTCTGCTCTTCGCTGCCGACCATGTAGACGACTTTCTGGCCGACCTGGTTTTCCCAGGCCGTGGTGCCCACGCGCGCCGTCAGCTGTTCGCTGGCGGCGGCCGCGGCCTGCACGGCGGCCAGCGATGCCGGCTGGGCCGGGGCCAGGGCCGCGGCGGCCGGGGCGGCTTCCTTCTGGGCCGCGAGCAGGGCGGCGTCGCGCGCCTGCTGCAGCGTGAATTCCACTTCCGGCTGGGCCTGGCCCTCGGCCTTGGCGACGCCTTGCAGCGCGCGCAGGTCGATCGGACCGTCCTTGCCGGTGCCGGCGCCGGTGACGGCGGCACCCGCGCCGGCCTTGTCGTCGGCGCCCAGGGCGGCGCCGGCCGCCGCCAGCGCCGGGTTCTTCGGCGTGCCGGTGGCGGCGAAGGTCTTGCCGCCGTCGGCACCCGTTTCCTTGGCCGTCGACTTGAGGGCCGCTTGCAGGGCGGCCAGCTGGCCGGCGTCGCTGCGCTTGCCGCGCGCGCCGTTCAAGGCATCCCAGGCCTGGCTCGGGGCATCCGTGGTGGCGGCGGCCTTGCCGGTCGCCGCCTCGTCGGCCGGCTTCTGCAGGCTGGCCATCAGCGCCAGCATGGCGCTGGCCGGGTCGGTTGGCGCTGCGCTGCCGTCGGCCGCTTCTTCGCCCTGGGCATCGGCCTGGTCGGCGGCGTCGGCCTTGCCGGCATCGTCGGCCTGCTGGGCATGATTGGCCGCATCGGCGGCGCCGGCCTGGCTGTCGGCCGGCTTGGCATCGTCCGGCTGGGCCGGCTTGGCGGCTTCCTGCGGCTTGCTCGCCTGCTGGGGCTTGGCCGGGGCCGGGGCCGGCGCGTTGCGCTCCATCTCGTTTGACAGCATGGCGCCGAACTGGCCGCCGTCGCTGGCGTTGGCGCCGCCATTGACGGCGTTGCGCTGGCCGGCGCTGCCGGTGGTGTTGAGCTGGATAGGGAGATTCGTCTGCATGGTGTGTCGCCGCGGTGGTATCGCTCGTTGATCGGTACTGGTGCTAATTGCTGTTGCGGCGCGCCGAACGCGCCGCGTAGTCGTCCATCATCTTCTGGTCGCGCTTGTTGTCCAGCGCGAGCGCCTGGGCCGCCGCGCGCTCGGTCAGCGTGCGGTAGGACAGGCGCTTGCGTTCGCTTTCCTGCCAGGCCTTCTTTTCCTTTTCCGCCTTGCGCCGCGCATGCTGGATCACTTCGGCCTGGCCGTTGACGGCCGCGTCCAGCTTGTCCAGGAAGGCGACGAAATTCTGGCGCGCAAAGGGGGTAATGCCGGCCACCATGGCCGCGTCCAGCCGGTTCGCATAATCGTCGCGGTAGCCGTGCAGCATCTGCAGCTTCTGTTCGGCTTCCTCGACCGCCTTCATCGCGGCGGCCAGGCGCTTGGCGCAGGCGTCGGATTCGCGCTGCGCCAGGTCGATGAGTGTTTCGAGTGCGGACATGGTGGACATAATGAGAGTCAGTATATGCCTACCTGCAACTTTTCAATCAGTCGAATAGCGAGGTCAATTCCCCCAAGCTCTGCAGCATGGTGGTGTTGTCGTGGATTTCCTGGCACAGGAAGCCCTCGATGCGGTCGTGCAGCTTGATCGCCTTGTCCAGCACCGGGTCCGAGCCGGCGGCATAGGCGCCCACCGTGATCAGGTCGCGCGAGCGCTCGTAACGCGAGTACAGCTGCTTGAGCTGGCGCGCCGCCATCTGGTGCTCGCGCGAGGTGATGTTGTGCATGGCGCGCGAGATCGACTGCTCGATGTCGATGGCGGGGTAGTGGCCCGCCTCGGCCAGGCGGCGGTTGAGCACGATGTGGCCGTCCAGGATGCCGCGCGCCGCGTCGGCGATCGGATCCTGCTGGTCGTCGCCCTCGGACAGCACGGTATAGAACGCCGTGATCGAGCCGCCGCCCTCCTGGCCGTTGCCGGCCCGCTCCACCAGCACGGGCAGCTTGGCGAACACGGACGGCGGATAGCCTTTCGTCGCCGGCGGCTCGCCGATCGCCAGCGCGATCTCGCGCTGCGCCATCGCGTAGCGGGTCAGCGAATCCATGATCAGCATGACGCTCTTGCCCTGGTCGCGGAAGTGCTCGGCGATGGCGGTGGCATACGCGGCGCCCTGCAGGCGCATCAGCGGCGGCGAGTCGGCCGGCGCGGCCACGACGGCCGAGCGCGCCAGTCCTTCCGGGCCCAGGATCTGCTCGATGAATTCCTTCACTTCGCGTCCCCGTTCGCCGATCAGGCCGACGACGATCACGTCCGCCGTCGTATAGCGCGCGATCATCCCCAGCAGCACCGACTTGCCCACGCCGGTGCCGGCGAACAGGCCCAGGCGCTGGCCGCGGCCCACGGTCAGCATGGCGTTGATGGCACGCACGCCCACGTCCAGCGTTTCCGAGATCGGCACGCGCTCGAGCGGGTTGATGGGGCGCGCGTTCAGCGGGCCCATCTCGGTGGTGTCGAGCGGTCCCTTGTTGTCGAGCGGCCGGCCGGCGGCGTCGACGACGCGGCCCAGCAGGCCCCAGCCGACGGGCAGGTGGCGCGCGCGGTCGGCCGGGCGGCGGCGCGGGTGCGCCACGCTGCCGGGTTTCGGAATGGCGGGTTCGACCGGGAACACGCGCGAGCCGGGCACGACGCCTTCGACGTCGCTCTGCGGCATCAGGAACAGGCGCTCGCCCTCGAAGCCGACCACTTCGGCCTCGATGCGCGCGCCGGAAGCGACGGGAATCTCGCAGGCGGCGCCGACGGCCAGCTTGATGCCGACGCATTCCATGACGAGGCCGGCCACGCGCGTGACGCGGCCCGAGACCTGCATCGGCTCGACGATGTCGAGCACGTTGCCGCAATCCTTCAGGTAGGCCTTCCAGCGGCCGGTATGGCGGGCCTGGCCCGACACCTCGCCATGCGCCTCGCTCACTCCAGCCACTCCGTGTCCTTGCCCAGCGCATGCGCCAGGCGCTGCCAGCGCTGCGCGACCTGGGCGTCGATCTGGTTGCTGGCCGTCTCCACGCGGCAGCCGCCGCGCGCGATGTGCTCGTCCTCGACGATGCGCCAGCCGCCCGTCTCGAGCTCGTGCGCCATGCCGTTCTTGACGATGGGGACGTCTTCCGGATTCAGGAACAGGATCGCGGGATGCTGCAGCGTGGGCAGGTAGTCGATCGCCTCGCGCACGATGGGGATGATCAGGTCCGGCTTCACGTCCAGCGCGATGCGCACCATGTTCTTGGCCAGGTTCAGGGCCAGTTCCAGCACGTCGTGCGAGATCGCCTCGTCGGCGTAGGTGACGGCGTCGCCGAAGCTGGCCGCGAGCTCCTTCAGGCGCGCCGCTTCCTCGGCCGCTTCCGCGCGGCCCTGGGCCAGGCCGTCCTGGTAGCCGGCGTCATGGCCGGACTGCAGGCCCTCGGCGTGGCCCTGCTCGAAGCCTTCCTGGCGCGCCGCCTCGTGGATCGCCTCGATTTCCTCGATGGTGGGCAGGGGGATGGCCGGCGCCACGGGCTCGGGCGGCGGGGGAGGGGGCGCGGCGGCGGCCGCCGCCGCCGCTTCGGCGGCGCGGCGCTGGGCCACGGCGCTGGGACGCTCGTCGCCGAACGACGTCATCTCCCAGCGCTGGTAGGCGGTTTGCGATTCTTTCGAGATAGCCATTAAATGAACGAGTCTTCACCTTTGCCGCCAAGGACGATCTGGCCTTCGTCGGCGAGGCGGCGCACGATTTGCAGGATCTGCTTCTGCTGCGATTCTACTTCGGACAGGCGCACGGGGCCTTTCGATTCGAGATCCTCGCGCATCATCTCGGCGGCGCGCTGCGACATGTTCCTGAAAATCTTCTCGCGCAAGTCCTGCGACGCGCCCTTCAGGGCGATGATCAGCATTTCCGACTGCACTTCGCGCAGCAGCAACTGGATGCCGCGGTCGTCGATGTCGATGATGTTGTCGAACACGAACATCTCGTCCATGATCTTCTGCGCCATGTCGTTGTCGTAGTTCTTGATGTTTTCCATCACCGAGCTTTCCTGGTCGCCGCTCATGAAGTTCAGGATCTCGGCCGCGGTACGCACGCCGCCCAGCGAGGACTTCTTGATGTGCTCGTTACCCGACAGCAGCTTGGTCAGCACGTCGTTCAGCTCGCGCAAGGCGGCCGGCTGCACGCCGTCCAGCGTGGCGATACGCAGCACCACGTCGTTGCGCAGGCGGTCCGTGAAGTGCGACAGGATCTCGCAGGCCTGGTCGCGTTCCAGGTGCACGAGGATGGTGGCGATGATCTGCGGGTGTTCGTTGCGGATCAGTTCGGCCACGGACTGCGAATCCATCCACTTCAGGCTCTCGATGCCGGAGGCGTCCTTGCCGCCCAGGATGCGGTTCAGCAGCACGGCCGCCTTGTCGTCGCCCAGCGCCTTGGTCAGCACCTGGCGGATGTATTCGTCCGAATCGAGGCCGACGGTCGACTGCAGGTCCACGCGCTCGCGGAACTCGGCCAGCACGGTGGTCACTTCCTCGTGCTGCACGGCCTTCATCTGCGCCATCGCGGCGCCCAGCTTCAGCACTTCGCGCGGGCCCAGGTACTTCATGACCTCGGCCGCTTCCGACTCGCCCAGCGCCAGCATCAGGATGGCTGCCTTGGTGGTGTCCTTGTCCTTGTCGCTCATTGTTCAGCTCCCAACCATTCCTTGATCACGTTCGCGACGATGCGCGGGTCGTTTTGTGCGAGGCTCTTCGCCATGTCCAGATTGTTCTTGTAGAGGATCACTTGCTTCTCTTCTTCCGCCTGGCGTGCCAGCTCGGCTTCCTCTTCCGGATCGGGTTCCGGTTCCGGCTCGGGTTCTTCCGGCTCCGGCTCTTCCGGCATCTCGACCGCCTTGTCGAAGGTCTTCATCACCGGCTTCAGGATCGGGCGCAGGATCCGGTAGTACAGGAAGGCCAGCACCAGGGCGATGAACAGGTATTTCGCGATGTCCTTGGCCAGCGGCAGGTTGGCCGGGTCCTTCCACCAGTCCGGACCGACGTCGGCCGGCTTGTCGACGCCGTCGAACGGAGCGTTGGTCACGTTCAGCGTGTCGCCGCGCTGCTGGCTGTAGCCCATCGCCTGCTTGACCAGCTCGTTGATCTGGGCCACTTCGGCGGCCGTCAGCGGCTTGATCGAGACCTTGCCGGTAGCCGGGTCGACGATGCGGCGGTAGTTCACCACCACGCCCACGGTCAGGCGCTTGATGCCGCCCATCGGCTTCTGCTCGAAGCGCACGGTCTTGTCGACTTCGTAGTTGGTGGTCGAATCCTTGTGCGTCGGCGCCGTGTTCGCGGCCGGCTGGGCCGGCGCGCCGCCTTCGATCGGGGCCGTGGCCACGCCCGGCGGCTGGTTCGACAGCGCGCCCGGCACGCCGGACGGATTGGCGCTGCCCGGACCGGTCGATTCCGACGTCTGCTGGCTGCGGATCGCCTGCGGTTCCGGCGGCGAATTCGGCTTGTACATCTCGGCGGCGGTATCGACCTGGGCGAAGTCCACTTCGGCGGTCGCCTCGGCGCGCACGTTGTTCTGGCCCACCAGCGGGGCGATGATCGACTCGACCTGCTTGACGATGTTCTGCTGCAGCGCCTCGACGTACTTCAGCTGGTTCGGATCGAGCTGCTTGCCGGCCTTGTTGGCGGTATCCGACAGCAGGGCGCCGTTCTGGTCGACCACCGTGACGTTGGCGGCGGTCAGTTCCGGGATCGACGAGGCGACCAGGTGCACGATGGCGTTGACTTGCGACTGGTCCAGCGCGCGGCCCGGCTGGAGGTTCAGCAGCACCGACGCGGTCGGCTTCTGCTGGTCGCGCACGAACACGGACGGCTTGGGCAGCGCCAGGTGCACGCGCGCCGAGCTGACGGCCGACAGCGCCTGGATCGAATTGGCCAGCTCGCCTTCCAGCGAACGCTGGTAGTTGACCTGCTCGACGAACTGCGAGGTGCCCAGCTTCTGGTTTTCCAGCAGCTCGAAGCCGACGTTGCCGGCGCGCGGCAAGCCTTGCGACGCCAGCTTCAGGCGGATGCTCGCGACCTGGTCGGCCGGCACCAGGATCGCGGTGCCGCCGTCGGAGAACTTGTACTTGACGCCCATCTGGTCGAGCGAGGCGGTGATCGCGCCGCCGTCGCGGTCGGTGTAGTTGGAGAACAGGACGCGGTATTCCGGCGCCGAGCTCCACAGCCAGATCGCGGCGACGATGGCCAGCACCAGGGCGGCCGCGCCGCCGGCGACGACCTTCTTGCCCATCGGGGTTTCCCAGTACTTCGGCTTCGGCGGTTCGGCGCCGGCATCGATGTCGCTGTCGAGAGTAGGATCCGCTACGGTTGCCATGTTCAAGGTCGGAAGGTGGGTGTGGTGAATATGGACGCCATTATGGAGCCGGGCGGCAACATTCAAAGGGCCGAATAAGGCCATGTTTACCGCACTGCTCATGGGCAACATTTTACCGTCGACTGCTATTCTGGAAGCCTGAAACCGGTGCGTGGACATGGTTGCCAAGCACGCTGCAAGATTTGGGAGGCATTCTATGAATATTGGCGGCATCGACAGCAGCCGCATCGAAGCGATGATGGCGCAGCTGAAGGCGGCGGCCACCAAGCCGTCCGCCGGCGCGTCCGCGGCCGGGGGCACCGGCGCGGCGGGCGCGGCGGGTGGCCTGGGCAATATCGGCGGCATCGCCAAGCCGGGCGCGGCCGACGCGTCCAGCAAGGTCAGTTTTTCGGACGCCTTGAAGGCCCAGCTCGACAACGTCAGCAAGGCCCAGCTCGGCGCCGAGGACATGGGCAAGCGCTTCGCCTCGGGCGACGATTCGGTCAGCCTGTCGGACACGATGATCGCGATGCAGAAGGCCAGCATCAGCTTCCAGGCCACCGTGCAGGTGCGCAACAAGCTGGTGTCGGCTTACCAGAGCATCATGAACATGCAGGTGTGATGGTCCGGCCTTGGACTTTCGGCCATTGCGGCTCGTAATCGTGCGCATTAGCATGCGGAAAACTGGTCATAATAACAAGACCAGTTTCAATCTTTGCGCCGGAGTTGCCTTGCCATCCACATCCTCGATCCACCCGTCTTCCCTTGTCCCGGCAGTGACTGCATGAGGGAAGGGGAGTCGATCGCTTGCCACGACTGCGGCCGCCTGCACGGGTGGCATGCCTTGCGGGTGCACGAGCGGGCGCGCTGCACCCGGTGCCGCCGCGAGCTGTACCGCTGGTACGCGACCGGGCCGGCCGTGCGGCCCTCGTCCATGGTGGCCGTGACGCTGGGCGCGATGCTGGTCTACCTGATCGCCCAGTGCTTCCCCATCGTGTCGCTGGAACTGTCCGGCCTGTCCACCAGCGTGACCCTGCTCGAATCCATCGGCGTGCTGTGGCGCGAGCACATGCAGGTGATCGCCGTGATGGTGTTCTTCTTCGCCTTCGTGTTTCCCGCCCTCGAGTTCGGCGCGCTGCTGTACGTGGCGGGCGGGCTGTGGCGCGGACGCCGCGTGCGCGGCTTCGACGCCTGCCTGCGCACCGTGCAGGCGGCGCGCCACTGGGCGATGACGGAAGTGTTCATGCTCGGCATCCTGATCACCGCCATCAAGATGACGAGCCTGGCACGCGTCGTGCCCCATCCGGGCTTGTTCGCCTTCGGCGCGCTGACCATCCTGGCCGCCCTCGTCATGCGCTTCGAGCCGCGCGCGCTGTGGGCGCTGGGCGACCGCTACCTGCGCAAGGATCCCTACCGGCCCCTGGCCCGCCCGGGCGGCGGCGCGCTCGTCGCTTGCCACGCCTGCGGCCTTGTCAATGCCATGGCGCCGGGTCCGGCGCACGGGCAGCGCTGCGCCCGCTGCAGCGCGCGCCTGCACCGGCGCATCCCCAACAGCATCGTCCGGACCTGGGCGCTGCTGGCCGCGGCCGCGCTGCTGTACATTCCCGCCAACATCCTGCCCGTGATGGTCACGGAAACGCTCGGCAGCGGAGCCGAGGGCGACACCATCATGAGCGGCGTGGCGCTGTTCTGGAACACGGGCTCGCCGGGCCTGGCCATCATCATCTTCGTCGCCAGCATCGCCGTGCCCGTCATGAAGCTGCTGGCGCTGGCCCTGCTGGCGGCGACGGCGCAGTGGCGCTCGACCTGGGCGCCGCACGGCCGCACCCGCTTGTACCGCGTGGTCGAATTCATCGGCCGCTGGTCCATGCTCGACATCTTCGTCGTCACGCTCACGGTCGCGCTGGTGCGCTTCCAGCAGCTGGCGACCATTACCCCGGGACCGGGCGCGCTGGCCTTCGGCTGCGTCGTCATCCTCACCATGATCGCCTCGGCGCAGTTCGATCCGCGCCTGATCTGGGATCCCATCGAACCGAACGGAGAACACCATGCATGACGAGGAAGGCGGCAACGCCGCTTCTCCCACGCCCCCGCCGGCCAAGCCGCCATCGCCGGAAGTGGACCGGCCCAGCCGCTGGCTGCCGTCGCTGGTCTGGCTGATCCCCGTGCTGGCCGCCATCGTCGGCGCCGTGCAGGTCGCCAACTGGATGACCAACAAGGGGCCGAAGATCACCGTCAGCTTCAATACGGGGGAGGGACTGGAAGCGGGCAAGACCAAGGTCAAGTTCAAGGACGTGGACATCGGCCAGGTGACGTCGGTCAAGCTCGGCCCGGACGGTACGCGCGTGGTGGCGACCATCGAGATGGCCAAGGAAGCGAAGCGCTTCGCCGCCGAGGACACCCGCTTCTGGGTGGTGCGCCCGCAGATCGGCGCGAGCGGCGTGTCGGGCCTCGGCACGCTGCTGTCCGGCCCCTACATCGGCGCGGCGCCGGGCAAGTCCGGCGTGACGAAATCCGACTTCACGGGCCTCGAGAATCCGCCGCCCGTGCCGCCCGGCCTGAAGGGGCGCGAATACCGCCTGCACGGCGCCAACCTCGGCTCGCTGTCGGCCGGCTCGCCCGTGTACTACCGGCGCATCCGCGTGGGCCAGGTGGCGACGGCGGAACTGAACCGCGACGGCGACGGCGTCGACTTGTCCGTATTCATCGAGGAGCCCTACGTCGGCTTCGTCGGCACCAATGCGCGCTGGTGGCATGCGAGCGGCGTCGACGTGCGCCTGGACGCCAGCGGCTTCAAGCTGAACACCCAGTCGCTGGCGGCGCTGGCCACGGGCGGCATTTCGTTCGAATCGGAAAACGGCAGGAAGCCGGCGGCGCCGGCGCCGGCCGGTACCCAGTTCGTGCTGAGCGCCGACCGCGCCGCGGCGCTGCGCCCGCCCGACGGCCCGGGCGTGACGGCGGTCCTGTATTTCAACCAGTCGGTGCGCGGCCTGGCGCCGGGCGCGCCGCTCGACTTCCGCGGCATCGTGCTGGGCGAGGTGCGCAGCGTGGGCGTGGAATTCGACCGCGCGAGCAAGGATTTCCGCATGCCGGTCACGGTGGACATGTATCCGGACCGCCTGGGCAGGGCGTTCGTCGAGAACTACGGCGAACGCGGCCGCCTCGACATCCTGTCCCGCATGGTGGGCCGCGGACTGCGCGGCCAGCTGCGCACTGGAAACCTGCTCACCAGCCAGCTGTACATTGCGCTCGACTTCTTCCCGAAGGCGCCGAAGGCGGCGCTGTCCGAGCGCGGCGAGGACATCGTGCTGCCGACGGTGCCGGGCCAGCTCGATGAACTGCAGAGCCAGCTGTCCAGCATCGCGGGCAAGCTCGACAAGATCCCGTTCGACGACATCGGCAAGAACCTCAACGCGACGCTGGTGCAGGCCAATGCGCTGCTCAAGGACCTCGACGGCAAGGTCTTGCCGGAGATGCAGCAGACGCTGGGCGAGGCCCGCAAGACCTTCGCCAGCGCCCAGCACCTGCTGGAACAGGATTCGCCGCTGCAATCGGACCTGCGCCAGGCGCTGCAGGACGTGTCGCGCACCATGGAGTCCTTGAACAACCTGGCCGACTACCTCGAACGCCATCCGGAATCGCTGATCCGGGGCAAAGCGAAGGAGAAGAAATGAATGTTGCGACCATCCTGCGCCGGTGCGGCGCGATCGGTGCGGCGGCCCTGCTGGCCGCCTGCGCCAGCACCCCGCCGGACCATTTCTATACGCTCGCCGGCGGCGGCGCGCCCGCGGCCGCTGCCGCGCCGGCGGCGAACCCCGTCTACATCGAAGTGATGGGCGTCGTCGTGCCGGCCCAGGTGCGGCGCAGCCAGCTCGTCGTGAGCGAAGGGCCGGGCCGCGTCGACCTGCTGGAGCAGCACCGCTGGGCGGCGCCGCTGTCCGACGAGATCGGCCGCGCGCTGTCGCTGAAGGTCAGCGCCGAGCTGGGCGCCATCGACGTCTACCGCACGCCGGTGCCGGCCGGGGCGACCACGTACCGGATCAGCACCAACGTCCAGCGCTTCGAGTCGGCGCCGGGATCGTACGCATTGATCGACGCGACCTGGAGCGTGCGCCAGGGCAGTACCGATGCGGTGCTGACGTGCCGCAGCGTGTTCAAGGAAACGGTGGGACCGGGCTACGAGGCGCTGGTGGCGGGGCACCGGGCGGCGCTGGACAAGCTGGGGGCGGCCATTGCGGCGGGGGTACGCAGTGAGGCTGCGGGTGATGTAACCAAGTGCTGAAAAACCGTCGTTCCCGCGTAGGCGGGAACCCATGCTGAGTTTCCGAAGTCGATCCATATGAGCACCGCGGCGTCTTTGATATACGGAATTCGGTTGCTCAGCATGGGTCCCCGCCTTCGCGGGGACGACGGATCAGGCTAGTCTAGGCCAATCCCGCCAGCCGCGCGTTACGCTCGCGCTCCAGCTTCGTGATGTAGCGCTGCACGCCGGCCAGGTTGCCGCGCGAGATGTCGACGAACTGGCAGCCCAGGCGGCGCGTCGTCTTGTTGTTCAGCAGCGTCATGTCCAGCGAATTGCGGATCTGCAGCGAGCAGGTGACGGGGCCGATCTCCGGCAGGTCGATGCGGCAGCCGTCGAAGGTGGCGCCGACCGTGGTGCCCAGGCGGTGCTGGTTGTCCAGGATGGCGATGCCGCCCACGCTGATGTCGCCCAGCGGGAAGCTGGCGGTGCCGCCGCCGAGGTCGGCTGGCAGGGGAATCGTGGCCATCACGGGCGTCGAGACGGGCGTGGGCATGCGGTAGTACTCGCGCCGCTGCAGGCGGATCAGGCTCTTCGGGATGTCGGCGCGCAGCGCGGTGCCGCCTTCGAATGCGATCTCGCTCAGGTTTTCCAGCGCGAACAGGATGCGGATCTTGTCGAGCGAGGTTTCGCAGCGCACCTGGGCCGCGGCGACGATGCGCAGGTTCTGTTCCAGGTTGACCGAGCGGTCGATGACGACGGTATCGGTGTCGGGATCGACTTTCAGCAGCGACGTCACGCAGACGTCGTTCTCTCCCTTGACCAGCATGCGGACCAGCTGGTTCTTTTCGGCGATCTGGCGCAGCAGCGCGACGATCTCCCTGCGGGACTCGACTTCGTAGTCGTGCCAGGCTGCCAGTTCGGCATCAGTGATTGCTTGCATCGGTTCCAACCGGTTTTTCTTGTGGGGGCAGGAGGTGCGCCGTCTCCGGAGGCGGGGGAGCAGCCCCGCCGGTAGCTTGCGCGGACTCAATATAATATAACCACGCCAGTAGTTCGGCAATGGCGCGGTAGAGGCCGGGCGGAATCTGCTTGTCGAGGTCGACCTGCATCAGCAGGGACACGAGCTCCTTCGATTCGTGCACGAACACGCCGGCCTCCTTGGCGCGCCCGATGATCTGCTCGGCCACCAGGCCGCGGCCCTTGGCCACCACCTTCGGCGCCGGGTCGCCCGTCCCGTAGGCGAGGGCGACGGCCGTCTGCCGTTTCCGTGCTTCCTGCTCAGGGCTGCTCATCGGACGCTTCCCCGGGCGGTGCCGATGGCACGGCCTTGATGGCCAGCGTCGACAGCGGCGTGCCGGCCGCGGCCAAGGCGTCGCTCAGGCGGTCGCGCGCCGCCTGCATCGCGTCGCCCGCTTCCTGGCTGGCGGCGTCGAGCTGGATGTGCAACTGGTCGCCGGACAGCACGACGCGCGCGGCGATCTCGCCCAGCGCGCCGAAGCGCAGGCGCAGGCTGCTCTGCCAGGTGGGGGCGGCATCGCCACCGTCCTGGCCGCCCTGGCCGTTTCCATGGGCGTCGCGCTCGACTTCCCAATGCAGGTCCTGGCCCGGCCACAACTGGCCCTGCCAGGCGACGCGCCCCTGTTCGTGCGCGTTCAATTGCAGGTTGATGAACTGGGCCGTGGCCGGATCGGTGGGCGCCGGCGTGCCGCGCGCCTGGGGCTCGGCCGCCAGGTCGCCCAGCGTGCGCGCGCCCTGGGCCCAGTCGGCCACGTGCGACTCGTAGAACAGGCCGCTCTTGCCCAGGCCGTCCTGCAGCGCGGCCGCGATCTGGCCCGCGTCGGCGCTGGCGGCGGGCAGCAGGGGCGTGCGGCCCAGCGCCGCCGTCGACTGCGTCTCGGCCTTCTGGGCGGCGGCGATGACGTCGCCCAGCGCCTTGCCGGCCGTGCTGATCGAGGCATTGGCGCCGTCGGCGGCCCCGCCCGGCACCCTGGCCAGCGTCTGCGCGCTCGCGAGCAGGGCGGCCGTGCGCGTCATGGCGGCGGCCGCCTTGCCCTCCAGGTAGGCCAGCGGCGCATTGGCCGCGGCGCCCTGCGCGTCGGCGGCGGCGGCTTCCGCGAAGGCGGGCGTGCCCTGGGCGGTCTGGACCTGGAAGGTGGGACGGGGGTTGATGGCGACGAGCGTCAGCGGCACCTGGGTGCCCGGCTGCGCGCCGTTCGGCAGCGGCATGCGCGCCGCCATGTCGGCCACGCGCACCATGAAGCTGCCGTCGGGGAGTTTCGACAGCACCTCGGCCTGCATCGACTGGCCGAGCATGACCGAGAGCGCGCGCTGGAAGTCCTGCTGGCGCGGATCGGCCACGCCCTGCGCCGCCGCGACCGGTGCGGTACGGGCGACCTGCGGAATGGACAACTGGTCGCGCGACAGCATGGTTCAGGGAGGGCGGGCTTACAGGCCGTAGGCGCGCGCCAGGCGGCGTTCGGTCTGGTTGTTGTTCATCAGGGCGGACAGGTTGGCCATCCACGGCTGCGTCAGGTCGCGGATCTTGCGGTCCACGGCCATCATCTTGCGGATCGCATCGACCTTGCGCACGCGCTCCTGGGCGGCGAGCGGCTGGCCGTCG
This sequence comes from Massilia sp. YIM B02763, assembly GCF_030412015.1. Classification (GTDB taxonomy): domain Bacteria; phylum Pseudomonadota; class Gammaproteobacteria; order Burkholderiales; family Burkholderiaceae_D; genus Telluria. The sequence goes on from NZ_JASNRD010000003.1 coordinate 123,026, forward strand.
CCATTGTCCTTCAGCTGGCGCACGCAGGCGGCGCACTGGTGCTCGAGCTGGACCAGGCGGTCCCAGTCGCTGCTGGCGGCCGCCGCCAGCATCTGGTCGCTGATGCCGACCATCGCTTCATATACCGAGACCACTTCCTGTCCGTTCATCATCATTGCGTTTCCCAATCAGGCGCTCACGAGCGTGGCGGCTTTCGGCATCGGCGACGGCGCCAGGGCCGGCTGGTTGACCTTCTCGCCGATCTGGACCCAGGCGCTGCGCAGGTCCGCCAGCAGGCCGTGGATCTCGTCGATGATGGCGACGTCGTTCTTGAGGTTGGCGTGCAGCAGGCGGCGGCTCATGTAGTCGTACAGGGCGTCCAGGTTGGCCGCGATCTCGCCGCCGGCGTTCCTGTCGAGCGAGGCGCGCAGGCCGTTGTCGATGATCGTGATCGCCTTCGAGATTGCCTGGCCCTTGGCGGCGATGTTGTTGGCGGCGATATTCGTCTTGGCGCTGAGCAGCGCGACCAGGGCGCCGTCGTACAGCATGATGATCAGCGCGTGCGGCGAGGCCGAGGCGATGCCGGTCTCGAGGCCCACGTTGGCGTATGCGTTGACGCCGCGTTTCATGGTTCCAAACATCTTGGTTTCTCCGTGATTCAGTGTTAGCTGTTGGCGGCGATGGCCGCGAGTTGCTGGGTAAGATAGGCTTGCGTGCTTTGCATCGACTGCAGCATCGTGTCGAGTGCGGTGAATTGGGCGCGGTAGCGGGCTTCGATGGCGGTCAGGCGCTGGCTGAACTTGTCGCGCTGGTCGGCCACGGACTTGATGCTGGCGTTGATGCCGTCGGTCTTGCCCTGCAGGATGCTGTCCTTGCCGGTGAAGGTCGCCGTCAGGTTGGTCAGCTGGTAGGCGTAGCCCTGCGAGAACGTGACGGTGCCGCGGTCGCCCACGTCGCCGCTCTTGATCGTCAGCTGGATGCCCTCGGCCGGCGACCCGCCGGCGGCGGTCAGGGTCTGGCCATTGCCGGTGGCGGCCACGCCGCCGATCGTGCCTTCGACGTCGTTGCCCTTGACCGGCGTGGCGCTGCCGAAGATGTCGCTGACGCTGGTGCCGGTGACGCTGGCGATTGACAGGCTCGACATGTCGCCGAATTTGCTGGACGAGATCTTCAGTTTGCCGTCGGTGCCGACGGACGTCTCGACCGAGTCGCCCGCGCCGGAGAAGGTTGAATTGCCGTTGATCGCCGCGCGCAGGACGGCCGCGAGCTGGGTGTTGTCGTAGGTGCCGGCCGGGATCGAGATGTTCTGCACCTTCGTCTCCGTGGCCGGGTCGGTCTGGTTCAGCGTCACCGTCCAGGTGGTGTTGGACGCGATCTTTGTCGAGCCGCTCAGCGCATTGGCGCTGGTCAGCGACCCCTGGGCCGCCATCTTCGTGATGTTGATCGCGTACTCGCCCGCCTTGGTGGCCGCGGTCGACTTGTCGAAGCTGATGTTGCCGTCGCTGGCCGAACCCATCGCCGCGAACAGTCCGCCGATGTCCTCGAAGTTGTTGGTGATGGCGTCGTTCAGCTTGGTCGAATTCACGGCCAGGCTGCCGTCCTTCTGGAACGAGATGCCCACCTGGCTCAGGTTGGTCAGCTTGCCGCCAAGGCCCTCGACCGTCGCCGTGAGCTGGCGCCGCAGCTGCGACTGGATCGAACGTACCGACGAGTCGCCCTGCAGGACGGCGCCGGTCTTGGTGTCGGCGTTATAGGCGGTCAGTTTCGACATCGTCGAGTTCAGGTCGTTGTAGGCCTTGACGAAGGCATTGACCGCGGTCGAGACGGACGCCGTGTCCTTCGACACGGTGAGCGTACTCTTGCCGAGGCCACTCACATCGAGGCTGACGCCCTGGATCGCGTCGGACACCGTGGTGCTCTTGCTCGTGACCTCGATGCCGTTCATGGTCAGCTTGGTGTCCTGGGCGCCGGAGGTCTGCGTCAGGTTCTGCACGCCGCCCGGATCGTAGCCGAGCAGGCTGGCGATGGCGGCATCCGGCGCCTGGCCGTCGACGCCGCCGACGCTGATCTTCATCGCCGAGCTGGCGCCCGTCTTGTTCGAGGTGATGACGAGGTGGTACGGGTTGGCGCCGCCGTCCGAGACGACGGTCGCGGTGATGCCGATGTTCGCCTTGTTGATGGCGTCGCGGATACCTTGCAGCGACTGGTCCTTGGCATCGAGCGTGACGGTGCCCATGTTCTGCGAGCCGTCTTGCGAGAACCCGGAGTCGAGGTAGCTGCCGCCGCTGCCTGCGGTCAGGCCGGCGGCGGCCGGATTGGTGCCGCCGACGGTGATCTGGCTGCCGTCGGCGGAGCTCAGGGTGACGCCGGCCGTCGCGGTGGTCGTCGAGCCCTTGTTTGTGGCCTTATCGCTCAGTCCGATACCGCCCGTGACGGCGCCGGTCACCGATTCGGTCACGCTGATGTTGGAGCCGTCTGCCGCCAGGAATTGCAGGGTGCCGTCGGCGGCCGAACCGGTGACGGTGATATTGGCGGCGGCCAGCGCGTTCTTGGTGGCCGTGCTGGCCAGGGACGCGTCGATCGACGCGGCGCCGACCGTGTCGCCGTCCACGGCCGATGCGAGGTCGACACCGCCGACCGTCAGCTTGTAGCTGCCGTTGGTGACGGTGACGTCGCCGAAGGTCTTGAACAGGTCGGCCGACGTCGTCGTCGTACCGGCCTTGGCGACCACGCCGGTGACGTCGCTTTCATCGTTGATCACCGCGGCCAGGTCGCGCGCGCTGCGCGTCGTGCCGTTGGTGCTGATCGTGGTCCCGTTGATGGTCAGCGAGCCGTTGGCGATGCCGGACGACGCTACGCCGAGCGCGAGCGGGCTGCCCTTGGTGCCGAACGTGCCACCGGTCACCGTGCCGAAGGAGAAGGACAACGTGGTTTTCGCGCCGGCGCCGATCATGGCGCTGGTGCTGGCCTTGCCGCCCGTGATCAGGCTCTGGGCCTGCGCCAGCTGGGTCACGTTGACCGTGTATTTGCCGGGCACCGCGCTGGCGCTGGCCGTGGCCGACACGAGATCCTTGTTGGTGGAGGAAGTCGACAGCGCGCTGAAGGTCGAGGACGAATTCAGCGAGGTCAGGGCGGCCTGGAAGGTACCGACGGCCGAGCTGACCTGGCTATAGGCCTGCAGCTTGGTCTGGTAGGCCGCCGTCTTCGAGTCGTAATTGTTCAGAGGCGCGGACTCGGCCGCCATCAGCTGGCTGACGAGGCTGTCGACGGGGAGGCCTGAGCCGATACCGGATGAACTGAGTCCCACTTCTTTCTCCTGTGAAAGCGATAATGTAAGTCATTAACGGCAGCGGCAATTCGTACTTGAGAGCAGGAAATCCCATCCAATTCAAATTCGAACGGTTGAGCTGGTGCGGGAAAAGAAAAAGCCGCTGGCGCCCCATGGGCGGCAGCGGCTTTCCGATGCGGTACGACCGGCAATCAGGCAGTCTGGTTGATCAACAGGCCACGCATCTTGTCGAGCGACTTGGCGATTTCCAGCGCTTCCTTGGACGGCATCTGGCGCACGACTTCCTTGGTATCCTGGTCGATCACCTTGACGACGATGTCCTTGGTGTCTTCGTCGATCGAGAATTCCAGGCTCTGCGCCGAACCCAGCATGGATTCGTTGAGCTTCTTGACGGCGTCGGTCACGTCTTCGCGCGACGGTTCCGGGCCATCGGACTTGGCTTTGCTTGCCACGGAAGACACGGCCCCTTGCTGGTCGACAGCCTGGGCCGGACGTTCTTCGATCTTCGTGGTGACGGGCGAACCAACGGGTTGGATGTTCATGTTGAGTTCCCTTAGCAAAAATTCCTCGGCTGAATTTCTTCAGCCGAGGAACCGCTTACTGCACTAACTTGTGACTTATTTCAATGATTAGCCACGCAGCAGCGACAGGACACCGTTCGGCAGCGAGTTCGCCTGGGCCAGCATCGAGGTACCGGCTTGCTGCAGGATCTGGCCGCGGGTCATGTTCGCGGTTTCCGAAGCGAAGTCGGTGTCGGTGATGCGGCTCTTCGATGCCGACAGGTTCTCGGTCGAGGTTGCCAGGTTCGAGATTGCCGAATCGAAGCGCGATTGCAGTGCACCGTATTCAGCGCGCTGGCCGTTGACCTTCGACAGGGCTGCATCGGCGATCTTGATGGCGAGCTGGGCGCCGTCGAAGGTGCTGATGTCCAGGTCCGACACGGCATTCAGCTTCGAGTTGCCGTCCAGGCCGAGAGTCGAGGGGCCGGCATCGGTGACCGCGAAGCTGTTTTCCGAGTCCATGGTGATGCGGCCCAGTGCCTTGACGCCGGCGGCGGCGATAGCCACAGGGGTCGTGTCTGCCTTGCCGGTACCCAGGTACTTGGTCAGGGTGGCGCCGGTGCCGGCGGTCGCGAGCTCGATCGTGTTGCCCGATTCATGGGTCAGCTTCACGCCGCCATCCGCGAACGACGCGGTGACGCCGGTCTTGGCCGACTGCGCGTTGAAGGCGCTGATCGCGGCGGCGTAGCCGTTGGCGTCGGTGGTGGCACCGATCGAGAACGAGATGTCGACGGCGGTGCCGTTGTCGCCCTTCAGCGACATCGTGTACGCGGTGCTGGCGGTACCTTTCAGCAGCGCGTCGGTGCGGGCGGTGGCAGTGACGCCGGAGTCGCCCGAGGCGGCGTTGATGCCGGCCGCCACGTCCTTGGCGGTGTCGCCAGCCTTGGTGGTGTACGAACCGGTGCCCAGATAGCCCGAGATCTTGATTTCCTTGCCGGTAGCAACGGCGGCAGTCGCGGAAATGGCGGCTGCGTCCTTCTGCAGGCGGTTGTCGCCATAGGTGTTGGTCTGGAAGTTCGCACCGTTCATCGAGATCAGCTGGCCCGCATTGGCGCCGACCTGGAAGTTGGCGGTGCCCATGGTGCCGTCCAGCAGCTTCTGGCCGTTGAATTCGGTGGTGTTCGAGATGCGGTTCAGTTCCGAGGTCAGCTGGGTGACTTCGGTCTGCAGCGCCTTGCGGTCGCTGGCGGAGTTCGACGAGTTCGACGATTGCACTGCCAGTTCGCGGATACGCTGCAGGATATTGCCTGAGCTTGCCAGGGCGCCTTCAGCGGTTTGGGCCATCGACACGCCGTCGTTCGCATTGCGGGTCGCCTGGTTCATGCCCTTGATCTGCGAATTCATGCGGTCCGAGATCGCCAGTCCTGCGGCGTCGTCTTTTGCGCTGTTGATGCGCAGGCCCGAGGACAGGCGCTGGATCGAGGTGTTCAGCGAAGCTTGCGACGACGACAGGTTACGTTGGGCGTTCAGGGATGCGACATTGGTATTGATTACGGATGCCATGTTAGTCTCTCTCGACTTAGGTCTTGCGGGGTGTGGCGACGTGCCACTGGTTCACTTTGGTCTGTCACACTGTTCCGTGACATTCAAACCGCCGTTGTTTTGGGTAACGGTGCCCTGCGGAAAAAGTTTAGGGCCGACCATAAATTTTTTTGACGCTGGCCTAGCTGCGCAGGAAACCGAACAATTTATCCAGCTCCCCCCAGCCGCTGTCCTCAAGCGACTGGTTGACTTCCTTACCAAAAACGGGGTCGTGCTCGAAGCGACGGCAATACAGCTGGACGGTGGAGACTAGGGTTTCAGGGGCCGCTAGCGCGCCATCCGCTGCGCATTGGGCCGCCAGCATGAAGCGCAGCAGGCCGAAACGGGCAACTAGCTGCAGGTAATTGCGGTAAGGCGAGCTGCCGTTGAGCGGGAACCAGTTGAGGAACATATCGTTCAACAGGTAATTGCCGAGCAGGTAGGGGGCCAGTTTCAGTGCCTCGTCCAGGCGCGCCAACCCATGCACATAGGCATCGACCAGGGCGGCGGCGGCGACCTGCCCGTGCTGGTCGGCACCGAGGCCTTGTGCAATACGGTCGAGCATGGCAGCGTGCATGGGTGAGATCGTGGTAAATCCTTTCGCGGCCCACAGAGTCGCGAATACCATGGCTTGGGCCTGGTAGTTCGGACGGATCAGGTCGAGCGCGGACAGTAGTTCGCCGTTCTCGAGCGTGGCAACCGTACGTTCCAGCAAGGCTGACAGTTCCGCCTGCCTGCCATTTTGGATCAGCCGTGTGAGTTCGTCACAGAACACGCCCAGAATGGCCAGCCTTTGCCAGATTGCCAGGTCCTCGGTACGCATCAGGTTCAGGCAGAGGATGCGTGTCTCGTTCATCTGATCGAGCGACAGGCCGTACTGGGGCTGGATCGTGTCGACGGTGTTGTCGCGCACCGCGATCGGGGCCTCAGTGAACTCGAAGGCATCCGCGGCCAGCAGGGCCAGGCGCGCGGCCTCGGGGCAGGATAGCGTCAGCGCCTGCTCGGTCTGACCGGCGAAGAGGCGGGTGGCGCGCGGGAAGCTGAAGCAGACGTCGGACAGGAAGCTTTCGTCGAGGTGCTTGTGAACTGCGCACAGGCGGCCTTCCAGCAGCGAGCAGTCCTGTTGCGGTCCCTGCAGACGGATTACGCCATAGCGCTTGGCGCCCGCCGTGTCAGGTTCGCGCATCACGTTCTGCGCCATCAGCGGACCGAGCACGGTGTCGGTCTGCTGGCGATAGGCCTTGTAGGTTTTCTTGTCGAGATGAACGCTCCAGCCGGAGCAGCAGGAATCCTCGCAGGCCGGGCCGATGCAGGAAAAGCGTGCGGCGTAGCGGGGGACGAGGGCGGTCAGCTTGCGGGTACGATGAAGGATGGCCATGGATGGAGGAGGCGCCGCGGCGCCGCTGGTATGAATCGTTAGGGCAAGGATGGCTCAGTCGGCCACCACCACCCGGTTCTTGCCGCTCTGCTTGGCCAGGTACATCGCCCGATCGGCCCTGGCCATCAACGACGCCTGCTCCTCGTTCTGGTGCCGCAACGCGACGCCGCACGAGAAGGTAATGAGCATCTTCTCGTTATCGTGCAGGAAGAAGTGCCGCGTCAGCTCGCGCTGCACGCGCACCATCGCGGCCGTGGCGGCTTCGACCGTCGTTTCGGGCAGCAGGATCAGGAATTCCTCGCCGCCGAAGCGGGCGATCACGTCCATCGAGCGCAGCGTGTCCTTGACCACCTTCACCAGGTGGCGCAGGGCGCCGTCGCCGGCGATGTGGCCGTAGGTGTCGTTGAGCTTCTTGAAATTGTCCAGGTCGAGCAGGGCGACGCACAGCGGCGTGCCGCGGCGGTCGGCGCGGGCCGTTTCGCGTTCGAACACATCGTCCAGGCCGCGGCGGTTCAGGCTGCCCGTCAGCTGGTCTTCGCGCACCAGTTCGCTCATATGCTGCAGCTTGGCTTCCAGCTCGCGGATGCGCGCCTCGGCTTCCTGCACTTCCTGGTGCGCGGCCAGCATGCGGTCGCGCGAATCCAGCGCCTCGGCCTGCACGCTGCGGGTCTCGCGCAGCACTTCTTCCAGCACCTCGTTCAGTTCCTCGATGTTCGAGGCGCCGCGGATGCGGTCCGAGAAGCGGCCGATCTTTTCCTGGAAGTCGCCCGTCGAGGCCGCCACCGAGCCGAGGCGGTCGATGAACGTCATCATCATGTTCTTGACGGTCGAGCGCACGTCGGCGATGCCGTGCTTCAGCTGGCCCTGCTTGTAGATCACGTCCTTCAGGCTGCGCGTGGCGTCTTCCAGCGCGCGCCCGTCGAGCGGGCCGGAGATGAGGTCCTGCACGGCGGCGACCTGTCCCCGCATCCAGCTGTCGTCGTCCAGCAGCTCGCTGACGTTTTCCAGCAACAGTTTGAACAGGCGCAGCAGCAATTCCTGCTGCTCGCCCAGGTCGCCGCTCTTGAGTTCGATCTGATAGCACAGTTCCTTCAGGCGCCGCGCGATGTCCTGCAGCGCGTCATCGCCCTGCGCCGTCTTGAGCGCCGCGCCCAGCGCTTCCGCTTCGTTCGCCAGCGGCGACTTGGGCGGCAGCAGGGCGGCGACGGCGAAGGTCAGCGTACGGCCGAGGGCGTCGCGCAGCAGCTTCGCTTCGGCGTCCTCCACGCCCAGCGCCATCACCGGGTGGGTGTGGCGGCGCAGGTGTTTTTCCGCCAGCTGCGACAGCGTGCGCGCGTAGCCTTCCCAGTCGCGCTGCTTGACGGCGCGGTTCAGGCGCATGCCGAAGTCGGCCAGCTCGCCGGGCGTCTCGACGAGGCGGGTGGCGAAGCCGGACAGGACGTTCTCGGCGCCGTGGTCGGGTGCCGGGGCCGGCGCCGGCACGGGAACGGGGGCCGGTTCGGCGGCGATGCCGAGGATTTCGTTATAGATGTCGCGGTAGGCCTCGGGCGTCGGCGCGATGCGGCGCAGGGCCAGGCGCTTGAAGGCTTCGCGGGCAATGTCTGCCGGGTTCTGGCCGCCTGGCGGGTTCGTGGTGCTGGACATGATGGACGATGCAACTTCGAATAATTATGTCCGTCATGGTACTGGAAGTTGCAAGACTTGATTCAGGGAAAAACCACTGAATTACCGCGTAGTCTTGTCCTTACAACTTGCGTGTGATCAAAAGATTAATCGACCAACTGGTTGCGGATGGCGTAATGCGTCAATTCGGCACTCGTTTTGAGTTTCATTTTAGATAAGAGCCGCGAGCGGTATTCGCTGACGGTCTTCACCGACAGCGACAATTCGCCCGCGATCTCGCTGACGGTCTTGCCGGAGGCGATCATGGTCAGCGTCTGGTATTCGCGGTCGGACAGGCCTTCGTGCGGGGCCGCCTCGTGGTCGTCGCCGACCTGGGCCGCCAGCACCTGGGCCAGCACGGGGCTCACGTAGCGCTGGCCGGAGGCCACCTGGCGGATCGCCGTGACCAGCTCGCGCGGCGCGCTCTGCTTGGTGAGGTAGCCGGCGGCGCCGGCCTTCAGGGCGCGGATCGCGTACTGGTCCTCGCGGTGCATCGACAGCATCAGCACGGCCAGTTCCGGCTTGTCCTTCTTGATCTGCTTGAGGACCTCGATACCGTTGCGGTCGGGCAGGGAGATGTCCAGCAACAGCACGTTGCAGCGCGACTTGCGGAACAGCTTGACGGCATCCAGCCCCGTTTCCGCCTCGCCGGTGACGGCAATGTCGCGCTGCTCGGCGAGGATCTGTTTCAGGCCTTCGCGCACGATGGCGTGGTCGTCGGCAATAAAAACGCGGATGCTGGTCTTGTCGCTCATGCTGTCGTTGTCGAGGGTTGGCCGGCCGCCTGCGGCGCGTCCAGCCGGATCTTCACTGCCACCATCGTGCCACCGCCGGGGGCCGGCGACAAGGTCAGGGTGCCGCCCAGGGCCCGGGCCCGTTCGCTCATGCCGCGCAGGCCGAAGGACTGCGGCTTGAGACGGTCGGAAGGCGCGATGCCGCGTCCATTATCGCAGATGGTGAGGAGCAAGTCGCGGCCCTGGCGGTCGAGGTCCACCGTCACGCGGGTCGCCTCGGCATGCTTGGCGATATTCGTCAGCGCTTCCTGGAAGATGCGGAACAACGCGGCCGCATGGTCCGGGTCGAGCGCGACTTCCTTGGTGTTGCTGCAGAAGATGCAGGGAATGCCCATGCGCTTCTCGAATTCCTGGGCCTGCCAGCCGAGCGCGGCGACGATGCCCAGGTCCAGCATGGCCGGGCGCAAATCGAGGGCGATGCGCTGCACGGCCTCGATGCTGCGGTCGACCAGGTCGTCCAGGTAGCGCGCCTTGTCGCGCAAGGCGGGGTCGTCGGGCAGGCGTTCGGCCAGCATCGCCAGCGCCATCTTGATCGCCGTGAGGTTGCCGCCCAGGTCGTCGTGGATCTCGCGCGCGATGCGGGCGCGTTCCTGTTCCTTCACCTGCTCGATGTGCTCGTTCAACTCGGCCAGGCGCGCGCGCGAGGCGCGGATCTCTTCCTGCTCCAGGCGGCTGGCCGTGATATTGGTCATGAAGCCGTCCCACTGCGTGCCGTCTTCCAGCGGCAGCGGGGTGGCGCGCAGGTTGATCCACTTGACGTCCTTCCAGGCGTCGATCCAGATGCGGCCTTCCCAGTTCAGCGTGGTCAGTTCGGATTGCGAGGCGGCCAGTTCGTCGAGGTAGTCGTTGCGGTCTTCCGGCAGGATCAGTTCCAGGAAGCGCTGCGGCGCCTCCTGCAGTTCGGCCGCCGACATGCCCAGCAGCGCGCCGCAGCCTTCGCTCAGGTAGGGGAAGGCGACGCGGCCGTCGTCGTACTGCACGAACTGGTAGACCAGGCCCGGCGTGTGGTCGACCACGGCGTCGAAATGGGCCTGGTACTGTTCCAGCGCGGTGGCGACGGCGTACACCAGCGCCAGGTCGTCGTCGATCGCCAGCAGCAGGCGGCGGCCGTCGCGCACCACGCGCAGGAAGTGCAGCTTGGCCGGATAGCTGCCGCCGTCGGCGCGCTGGAACTGGGTGCGCAGGCTGTCGTGGGCGCCGGCATCCTGGCTCAAGCCTTCCAGCAGGTCTTCCAGCTTGCCGCGCTCCAGTTCCGGCGCCAGGTCGAACGGGGTCATCGTGCGCAGCGCCTCAGCATCGTAGCCCAGGCTGGCCTGCGCCGCGGCGCTGGCGTCGACCAGCAGCAAGGTGGCGGCATCGAACAGGTAGACGTCGCTGATGCCGGACTGCAGCTCGGGGGCGAGGGTGGGCGACTGGGCGGTGCCGGAAACAGGGAGGTTGAGGCTCATGTCGGGCTCTTGGTCTGGGCGGATGGTGGATCAGCGGCGCCGGGCGCGCCACTGGACGATGAAACGGCGCAGCACGCGCGCCACGTGGCTGCCGTCGCGGCTGCCGAAGGCCGGTCCGGGACGGGGGCGGCGGCGCCAGCGGCGCCAGTTCAGCCTGGCCGCGCGCAAGGCGCGGGTCGTGCCGGCATAGGCGCGGCTTGCGCGCAGGTAGGCGATGCAGCGGTTCTTGATGCGCATGAAGGAGCCATGGCAGCGCGCGAACCAGCCGACGGCCAGCAGCGTCGGCAGCGTCAGCGCATACAGCCGGGCCACCACGGCCGCGCCGCCCAGCTTGGCGGCGACGAAGCAGGCGACGCCGGATGCCGCATGGCCCTTGGCGATCGCCCACAGGGCCAGCAGCTTGACGGGAAACAGCAGCAGCCCGGGCAGCACGAAGGCGCACAGGGCCGCGTACGGCGGCAGCGCGCGCACGCGCCGCTCCAGCGCCGCCAGCAGCGGCCAGCGCGCGAAGCAGCGCGCAATAGCGCGGCACAGGCGCAGGCCGGCATTCCAGCACCATTCCTCGAGCAGCAGGACGAGGGCTGCCAGGTAGACCAACGGTGCGACAAGGCTTCGTGTGGCGGGGCGAGTCATGCCTGAATGATACGGTAAATATGAAACAGGAACCCGGCCTAGCGTGCTCGCGTCCCGGCTGACCATCTGGCGCTAGAATGGCGGCATGAACAAAGCATTCGTAAAAGAGTCGGACAACGACGACGATGACGCCGAGGCGTTGGCGCTCGCCCAGGCGATTCCCGCCGGCTCCAAGAACTACATCACGCCGGCCGGCCACAAGGCCATCAAGGACGAGCTGCTGCAGCTGATCGACGTCGACCGTCCCGAGGTCGTGCGCATCGTGCACTGGGCCGCCTCGAACGGCGACCGCTCGGAAAACGGCGACTACATCTACGGCAAGCGCCGCCTGCGCGAGATCGACCGGCGCATCCGCTTCCTCACCAAGCGCCTCGATTCGGCCTTCGTCGTCGATCCGTCCGTGCATTACGGCAACGACCAGGTGTTCTTCGGCGCCACCGTCACGTACGTCAACAAGGCGGGGGAAGAGCATACGGTGACCATCGTCGGCATCGACGAGCTCGATCCGCTGCGCGGCCTCATCAGCTGGGTGTCGCCGGTGGCGCGCGCGCTGACCAAGGCGCGCGAGGGGGATGTCGTCACCCTGAACACGCCCCTGGGTGTCGACGAGCTGGAAATCGTCGCCGTCGAGTATCCGGAACCGGTTGCGGACTGATGGACGGCTCCACCGATCTCGCATGCGGCCCCGACCCGCTGGCCGCGCTGCGCGCCGCCACCCAGACGCGCCACGAAGCGCTCGACAGCGGCCTCCCGATCGGCAAGGACGACGCGTCGCTGGCCGATTACGCGGCCCACCTGACGCTGTTGCGCGCCTGGCTGGCGCCGCTGCAGGACTGGCTGCGCCATGTCGAGGACGGCCCTCAGGCCGATGCCCGCTTCGACAACGACAAGCGCCTGGCGCTGCTGCAAGCTGATCTGGACGAGCCGGGCATGCCCCCATCCGCCCTGCCGGCGGACGCCGCGGCCTGGCCGCAGGATGCCAGCCCTGCATGGCGCTGGGGTGTGGCCTACGTGGTGGAAGGATCGCAGCTGGGCGGCGCCGTGCTGTACGGCCGCCTGCATGCGCGGCTGGCGCCGCATCCGCTGCGTTACCTGAAGGGAGACGACGCCGGCCCGGGGCCGCGCTGGCGCGCCTTCATGCAGGCGCTGCGCGCGAACGTGCGCTCGCCGGAGGAGATCGCCGACGCATGCGCGGGCGCGTGCGCGGCGTTCGACCGGATTCTGGCTTTACGTACGACGATGGCGTGACATGGTAGGGTGGACGGCTCTGCCGTCCACGCGTGCAGGCAGCGGCGACTATGTCGATATGTATGCTTGCGTCGAACGCGTGGACGGCAAGCCGTCCACCCTACCGACACGGAGCCGCTACGGCGTTCAGGTCCGCTCGCGCTCCACGCGGTTCACGCCCGCCACGCGGCGCAGGTTGCGGATCAGGTGGGCCAGGTGCACGCGGTCCTTCACCTGGATGGTGAAGCGCAGCTGCGTCATCATGGCTTCGTCGTCCTCGTCCATGCCCACATAGGTGATGTTGGCGTCGGATTCGCCGATCTCGGCCGCCACGCGGGCCAGGATGCCCTTCTCGTTGTTGATCAGGAGGCGGATGCGGCAGTCGAAGCGGCGGTTCAGTTCCTCGCCCCAGCGCACGGCGATCCAGCGGTCCGGTTCCTTCAGGCGCAGGCGCTGGGCCTGCGAGCAGTCGGACGTGTGCACGACCAGGCCCTGGTCGCGGCGCAGCTGGCCGATGATCTGGTCGCCCGGGATCGGCAGGCAGCACGGCGCCAGCTGCACGGCCACCCCTTCGCTGCCGTAGATCGTGACGGGGTCCAGTTCGCCGCCGCTGCTCGGTTGCGCGGGCAGGGCGTCGACGTCGCCGTCCATCAGGCCGAAGATGTGGCGCGCCACCAGCGCCGGCATGCGCTTGCCGATGCCGAGGTCGGCGTACAGCTCTTCCATCGACTTGGCCGAGGATTCGGCCAGCAGGCGCTCGATGGTCGCCGGCGTCAGCTCGGCCGTGACGCCCAGCTGGGCCAGCGACTGGGCCAGCAGTTCCTGGCCCAGTTCGACGGATTCGTTCAGGTTGACCGTGCGCAGGTGGTGGCGGATCGCCGAGCGCGCCTTGCCGGTGCGGACAAAACTCAGCCAGGTCGGGCTCGGGCGCGATTGCGGGTCGGTCTCGATCTCGACGATGTCGCCGTTGTGCAGCTCCGTGCGCAGCGACGCCGGTTCGTGGTTGATCTTGACGCCCACCGTGTGGTCGCCGATGCCCGTGTGGATGCTGTAGGCGAAGTCCAGCGGGGTGGCGCCGCGCGGCAGGGCGATGATCTTCGACTTGGGCGTGAACACGTAGACGGAATCCGGGAACAGGTCGACCTTGACGTGTTCGAGGAATTCGGCCGAGTCGCCCGTCTGCTGCTGGATGTCGAGCAGCGACTGCAGCCAGGCGTGAGTACGCTGCTGCAGGTCGGACATGTTCTGGTCGCCCGTCTTGTACAGCCAGTGCGCGGCCACGCCGGATTCCGCCGTGCGGTGCATGTCCTGGGTGCGGATCTGGAATTCGACCGGGGTGCCGTAGGGGCCGATGAGGGTGGTGTGCAGCGACTGGTAGCCGTTGATCTTGCGGATCGCGATGTAGTCCTTGAACTTGCCCGGCATGGGCTTGTACAGGGCGTGCAGGGTGCCCAGCGCCACGTAACAGTTCGGGATCGAGTCGACCACGACGCGGAAGCCGTACACGTCCAGCACCTGCGAGAACGACAGGTGCTTGTTGCGCATCTTCTTGTAGATGCCGAACAGCGTCTTTTCGCGGCCGTAGACCTCGGCCTGGATGCCGGCCGTGGCCAGCTGGTTCTTGACCGCGTCGAGGATCTTCTTGACCACTTCGCGGCGGTTGCCGCGCGCCGCCTTGATCGCCTTGGACAAGGTCTGGTAGCGCAGCGGGTACAGGTGCGAGAAGGACAGGTCCTGCAGCTCGCGGTAGATGTCGTTCAGGCCGAGGCGGTGGGCGATGGGCACGTAGACTTCCATCGTCTCGCCGGCGATGCGGCGCTTCTTGGCCGGGACCATCACGCCCAGCGTGCGCATATTGTGCAGGCGGTCGGCCAGCTTGATGAGGATGACGCGCACGTCCGACGCCATCGCCAGCAGCATCTTGCGGAAGTTTTCCGCCTGCGCCTCGACGACGCTCTGGAACTCGATCTTTTCCAGCTTGGACAGGCCGTCGACGAGGTTCGCGACCTGCGGGCCGAAGCGCTCGATCAGCTCTTCCTTCTTGACGTCCTGGTCCTCGATCACATCGTGCAGCAGCGCGGCCATGATGGCCTGGGCGTCCAGCTTCCAGTCGGCGCAGATCTCGGCGACGGCGATCGGGTGCGAAATATAGGGCTCGCCCGACTTGCGCACCTGGCCGAGGTGCATCTCGTCCGAGAAGCGGTAGGCTTCCTTGACGCGCTTGAGTTCGACGGGCGTGAGGTATTCGGCCAGCTTGTTGGCCAGGTGGGTGATCGACGCGACACCCGGGGCGCTCGCCGTATCGGCTTCCTGCGGCTTGGCGGAACGGCCGGGCCGGTTCGCTTGGGAAGTGGTGCCTGAGTGGACGGAGTCCGGTGAAGACAAATTCATACGCAATTTAATCAGCCGCTGTATATGGAAGCAGGATATCAGAATAACGCGCCGGTCGAATCCAGGTACCGGAAGTCGCTCGGCGGGGGGTGCTGCCAGGGGCCTTAACGACGTCGTCCCCGCGAAGGCGGGGACCCAATTTGCATTGCCGATACGCTTGCTAAATTGGGCCCCCGCCTGCGCGGGGACGACGGGTGATCGTGACGATCGGTTAAACCAGAGTCATCCCTGGTCTATTACATCGGGACTTTCTTCAGCATTTCCAGGCCGACCTTGCCTGCGGCGATTTCACGCAGGGCGACGACGGTCGGCTTGTCTTTCGCTTCGACCTTCGGGGTGTGGCCCTGCAGCAGCTGGCGCGCGCGGTAGGTGGCGGCCAGGGTCAGCTGGAAACGGTTCGGGACGTTCTTCAGGCAATCTTCGATGGTGATACGGGCCATGGTGCTAACTCCTAGACGGACTAATCAGAAAAATGGTGCTGGCGGGACGAATGTTCCGAGCCGGATTTCAGGTGTTTGGTTGCAGTGCGTGGATTCCCAGCTGGGCGAACAGCTCGCAATTGCGGGCGGCTTGCTGGGCGAAGCGCAGGCGTGTCGCTTTGACAATTGCTTGCAGCTCGGATAGGGCGACGTTGAACTCTTCGTTGATGATAGCATATTCGAACTCGGGAGCGTGAGCGATCTCGCCTCCCGCCGCCAGCAGGCGCCGCGTGATGATGTGCGGTTCGTCGGTGCCGCGCTTGTTCAGCCGTTCTTCCAGCGCCGCGATCGACGGCGGCAGGATGAAGATGCCGGCCGCGTCCGGGAACTGCTTCTTCACCTGGCGCGCGCCCTGCCAGTCGATCTCCAGCAGGATGTCGGTGCCCGTCTTCATTTCCTGTTCCACGGTCAGGCGGCTCGTGCCGTAGTAATTGCCGTGCACCTCGGCCCACTCCAGGAACTCGCCGCGCTCGGCGCGGGCGACGAAGTCCTCGGCGCTCGTGAAGTGGTATTCGCGGCCGTCCTGTTCGCCCGGGCGCGGCGGACGCGTCGTGGTCGAGATCGACAGCTTGATGCCCGGTTCCTGCGCCAGCAGCGCATTGACCAGGGTCGATTTGCCGGCGCCGGAAGGGGCGGCGACGACGAACAGGCTGCCGGAGAAGGCGTTGGTGAGCATGGTGGGTTCCTTTTATTACGTGTGATTCGCGTATTGTCGCATTCCGGTATTGCAGAATGCAATTGAACGCGTGGACAGCGAAGCTGTCCACCCTACGTAGGGTGGACGGCTCCGCCGTCCACGCGTCCAACACGGCCTGCTGGCCGCACACCTTATTCGAGGTTCTGGACCTGCTCGCGCATCTGCTCGATGAGCAGCTTGAGCTCCATCGACGCATCCGCCAGCTCCTTCACCGACGCCTTGGCGCCCAGCGTGTTCGCTTCGCGGTTCAGTTCCTGCATCATGAAGTCCAGGCGCTTGCCGACCTGGCCGCCCTTCTTGAGGATGTGACGGGTCTCGTTCAGGTGCGCGGTCAGGCGCGACAGTTCTTCCGAGACGTCGATGCGGATACCGTACAGGGTCACTTCCTGGCGGATGCGCTCGAACACTTCCTGGCGCGTGAGCACGGTCGGGTTGCCGTGGCCGGCCAGGCCCAGCGCATCCTGCATGCGCTCGACGGCCTTCTGCTGGAACTGGGAGATGACTTGCGGGATCAGCGGCGTGATGCGCTTGACGATGGCTTCCATCGACTCGATGCGCGAGACCAGCATGGCTTCCAGCGCCGCGCCTTCGCGGCGGCGGCTGTCGACGAAGGCCGCAATCGTTTTCGCGGCGAGCGCGGCGACGTCGGCCTGGAGCGACTCCTGGCCGACCTGCGCTTCCTCGATGACGCCGGGCCAGCGCAGCAGTTCGGCCACGGTCATCGGCGGCGCCGACACGAAGTGGCGCGTGACCTCGCCCTGCAGGCGGGCCAGGTCGGCCAGCAGTTCGTGGTTCAGGACTTGCGACCCGGCCGCGGCCTTGCGGCCGAACGACAGGCGGACTTCGACTTTGCCGCGCGTGATGGCGGCCATGATCGCGGAGCGCAGGTCCGGTTCCAGCGCGCGCAACTCGTCGTTGATGCGGAACTGCAAGTCGAGGAAGCGTGAATTGACGCTCTTGATCTCGATCGTCAGTGTCCCGGCAGCCCCTTCGCTGGTGGCTACCGCATAACCTGTCATGCTAGAAATGCTCAATGGAATCCCCGGGTTTCATGGAATCTCGCCTCACCACCGTGCGCCGCGCTGCCGGTCCGCCGTTGGCCCGCGCCGACAAGGGGTTGCCGAGCTCCCTTTATTCTTTACAAAGCGGTGATTTATCCACACAATCGCCGTGTTTAGCAAGGAATACTTTTCCCACATGGCTGCACAAAATAACGCACCCCTGCCCGATGGGCTGGAAATTGGTGGATATCGCATTGTAAAGAAAATTGCGTCCGGCGGGTTCAGTATTGTTTATCTTGCATATGATTGCGATGGCAATGCAGTTGCAGTCAAGGAATATCTCCCCAGCGGCCTGGCGCTGCGCCAGCCCGGCGAGCTGGTGCCGGCCGTCGCCAAGCCCAATCTGCCCGTGTTCCGCATCGGCCTGAAATGCTTCTTCGAGGAGGGCAGGGCGCTGGCGCGCATCGTCCATCCGAACGTCGTGCGCGTGCTGAACTTCTTCCGCGCCAACGACACCGTGTACATGGTCATGGCCTACGAATCGGGCCATTCGCTGCAGGAATACGCGGCGCGGCTCGGCGCGCGCGGCAGCCGCGCGGGCGAGGCCTTCATCCGCCGCATCTTCATGGGCGTGTGCGCCGGCCTGCGCGAAGTGCATGCCAACAAGCTGCTGCACCTGGACCTGAAGCCGGCCAATATCTACCTGCGTACCGACGGCTCGCCCATGCTGCTCGACTTCGGCGCGGCGCGCCAGACCATCCATACGGATTCCCCGACGCTCACGCCCATGTACACGCCCGGCTTCGCGGCGCCCGAGCTGACCAGCAAGGCGGTCGCGCTGGGGCCGTGGACCGATATCTACAGCATCGGCGCCGCCCTGTATGCCTGCATGGCGGGCACGCCGCCGCAACCGGCCGACCAGCGCCGCACGGACGACCGCATGGACGCGCAGTGCGCGCAGCTCGGCGGGGACTATTCTCCGGACCTGGTGGCGCTGGTGAAGTCCTGCCTGGCGCTCGATCCGCTGGCGCGCCCGCAAAGCGTGTTCGCCGTGCAGAAGACGCTGCAGGCCGGCCTGGCGCAAGCGCGCGGCGGCGACGAGGAACGGGGCCTGCCGGAGCAGGAGCAGGAGCAAAACCAGGAGCAGGAGCAGAAGCAGCCGCCGGCATCGGGCTGGCGCGGCCTGGTCGACCGCATCGGCTTCGGCCGCGGCCGCGCCTGAACAGCGGAGGGTGCGATGCAATTCTCGGTTTACCAGCAAAGCCATATAGGAGGACGCGCGGTCAACCAGGACCGCATGGGCTACGTGTACACGCGCGAGGCGCTGCTGCTGGTGCTGGCGGACGGCATGGGCGGCCACGCGCGCGGCGAGATCGCCGCCGCCATCGCCCTGCAAAGCCTGTCGGCGCTGTTCCGCGCCCAGGCCACGCCCTATGTGCGCAAGCCCGAACGCTTCCTCGAGGATGCGCTTCTGCAGGCGCACCAGGACATCGTGCGCTATGCGCGCGAGCGCGCCATGCCGGACAATCCGCGCACGACCATCGTCGCCTGCCTCGTGCAGCACAACTGCGCCGTGTGGGCGCATTGCGGCGACTCGCGCCTGTACTGGATGCGGCGCGGCCAGGTGCTGGCCAGGACGCGCGACCACTCGCACCTGGAGCACCTGATCGCCAAGGGCCTGGCCGATCCGTCCGAGCGCAATACCCACCCCGACCGCAACAAGCTGTACAGCTGCCTGGGCGCCAACGCCGCGCCGCGCGTCGAGTTGTCGCGCCAGGCCAGCCTGCAGCCGGGCGACATGCTGCTGCTGTGCTCCGACGGCCTGTGGTCGGTCCTGCCCGACACCGAGATCGCGCACCAATTGTCCAGCCGCGGCGTGGTGCAGGCGGTACCGGAGATGGTGGCCATGGCGACGTCGATCGCCGGCGGCCGCGCCGACAACACGACGGCGCTGGCGATCCAGTGGCAGGGCGAACACGCGCAGGGCGCTGCCGGCGCTGCCGGCGTCGTCTCGACCCAGCTGCTGCAGGAAGGCGAGGTCACGACCCGCATGGCAGGCCGCGGCGACGGCAGCGATGGCGAAGCGGACCCGTTCGACGAGGACGACATCGAAAAGGCGATCGCCGAGATCCGCGACGCCATCGAGAAGTCCTCGCAGCTGCTCAAATAAACAATTTATACTGGCCCACCAAGCAACAAGGACAAAGGATTCCCATGAGCGCCACCACCCGCCCCAGCGGCCGCACCGTCGACCAGCTGCGCGTCATCCGCATCACCCGCGCCTACACCAAGCACGCCGAAGGATCGGTCCTCATCGAGTGCGGCGATACCAAGGTGATCTGCACCGCCAGCATCGAAGAGAAGGTGCCGGGCTTCCTGAAGGGCAAGGGGCAAGGCTGGATGACGGCGGAATACGGCATGCTGCCGCGCTCGACCCACACGCGCATGGACCGCGAGGCCGCGCGCGGCAAGCAGTCCGGCCGCACCCAGGAAATCCAGCGCCTGATCGGCCGCTCGCTGCGCGCCGCCTTCGACCTGCAGGCCTTCGGCGAACGCACGCTGCACCTCGACTGCGACGTGATCCAGGCCGACGGCGGCACCCGCACGGCGTCCATCACGGGCGCGATGGTCGCCGCCTACGACGCGTTCTCGCGCCTGGTGGCGGCGGGCCTGCTGCCGGCCGTCCCCGTCAAGCACTTCGTCGCCGCGATCTCGGTCGGCGTGGTGGGCGGCGTACCGATGCTGGACCTGGACTACGTCGAGGACTCCAGCTGCGACACCGACATGAACGTCGTCATGACGGAAGCGGGCCACTTCGTCGAGGTGCAGGGCACGGCCGAGGGCGAGGCGTTCGACCGCGCCGGCATGAACCGCCTGCTGGACCTGGCGGAGGGGGGCATCCGCGAGCTGGTGGTGCTGCAGAAGCGGGCGCTCGGGCTCGCGGCCTGAGACGCCGCGGGAACGCATGGTGGGCACGTGGTGCCTACCCTACGATTGAGCCCGGGCACCGGTAGGGTGGACGGCTGTGCCGTCCACGCGTTCGGCCAGTGCCGGCCCCGCGTTCAGCCAATGCCGGCCCCGCGGAAACGCATGCCTCCGTTGAACGCGTGGACGGCCAAGCCGTCCACCCTACGCGGATCAGGCCGCGGGCAGCTTCAAGCGCCCCGTGTGGTAATCGTACTCGTACAACTCCCCGTAGCGCCCCCATTCCACGGCCACTTCCAGCATCCGCCTGGCCTGCTCGGCCTCCAGCGTTTCTTCCAGCAGCGCCAGCACCCTTTCCTCGGCCAGCACGCGTTCCGGTTCCTCGCGCAGCTGGCGGCAGATGCGCGCCGTCAGCGGGACCTCGGTCAAGAGCTGGCGCCCGAACAGCGACTGGCGCAGCGCCTGGCCGGCATGGACGTAATGGCGCCCCAGCGCCGTCAGCGCGATGTCGCCGCCCTCGACCTGGGCCAGGCCCAGCATGGCCAGCGCCTCGTAGGCCGGGAACAGTTCCTCGTCCGGCAGCGCCGCGTCTTCCGACAGCTGCGGCAGGTCGGCGCGGCCGTCGAACGGGCTGCCCGCCAGCAGTTCCAGCACGCTCTCGATGCGCGCGACGTCGGCCGCCGGCAGGCGCCAGTCGGCGCCGGCGGCGGATGGGCGGCCCGGCGGCGCGGGCGCCGGCGCGCGCATCGTCATCAAGCCGTAGACCTCGTCGATCAGCGCGCGCACGGCCGGGGAGTCGGCGTCGCGCGGGCGCGGCAGGTCGATCCGGATCTCGCTGCGCACGCGGCCCGGATCGCTGGACAGGATCACGATGCGGTCCGCCATCATCACCGCTTCCTCGATATTGTGCGACACCACCAGGATGCCGCGCGTGGGGATGCTCGCGCCGTCCCACAGGCCCAGGATGTCGTTGCGCAGCGTCTCGCCCGTGAGCACGTCGAGCGCCGAGAAGGCTTCGTCCATCAGCAGCACGTCCGGATTGGTGACGAGGGCGCGCGCGATGCCGACCCGCTGGCGCATGCCGCCGGACAGTTCGCGCGGCAGCGCGCCGCCGAAGCCGGCCAGGCCGATCAGTTCCAGCATGGCGTCGGCGCGGGCGCGCCGTTCGGCCGGCGCCACGCCCTGCGCCTCGAGTCCGAGCTCCACGTTCTGCTGCACGGTCAGCCAGGGGAATAGCGCGAAGGACTGGAACACCATCGCCACGCCCGACAAGGGGCCGTTGATCGGGCGGCCGCGGTAGGCGGCGCTGCCCGCATCGGGCCGGGCCAGGCCCGCGACGATGCGCAGCAGCGTCGACTTGCCGGAACCGGACTTGCCCAGCAGCGCGACGATCTCGCCGTCGTGCAGCGCGAAGTCGACGCCGTCCAGGACGGTGCGGGGGGCGCCGTCGGCGCTGCGGAAGGTCTTGGCGACCCCGGTCAGTTCGATCAGTTTGTCGTGCATGGTGGTTCTCCTGGTTGTCTCGGATCTCAGCGGCGGCGTTCGGCGAGCTCGTACAGCCGGCGCCAGAAAAAGCGGTTCAGCAGCATCACGAATACGCACATGACCCCGATGCCGAGGGCGAGGCGGTGGAAGTCGCCGGCATCCGTCATCTGCTTGATGTAGCTGCCCAGGCCATCGGCCACCAGCGAGGTCTGGCCCCAGCTGACGTATTCGGCCACGATGCTGGCGTTCCAGGAGCCGCCGCTGGCCGTGATGGCGCCGGTGACGAAGCTCGGGAACACGGCGGGCAGGTAGACGCGCTTCCACTTGAGCCAGCCCGACAGGCCCAGGTTGGCCGCCGCCAGGCGCAGCTCGCCCGGCAGCACGGAAGCGCCGGCGACCACGTTGAACAGGATGTACCACTGGGTGCCGAACACCATGAGGGGGCTCAGCCACACGTTCGGGGTCAGGCGCAGGTGCACCAGCAGGTACACGACCAGCGGGAACATCAGGTTCACGGGGAAGGCGGCCAGGAACTGGGCCACGGCCTGCACCTTCTGGGCCCAGCGCGGGCGCAGGCCGATCCATACCGATACGGGCACCCAGAACAGCGACGCCAGCGCGATCAGCAGCAGCACCCGCGCGAGCGTGATGCAGCCCAGGCCGACGACGCGCAGCGCCTCGCCCCAGCCTACCTGCGCGTGGATGAACACGAGGAAGCGCCAGGCGCCCAGCAGCGCCAGCACGACCAGTGCCGCGTCCACGGCGCGCGCCTGCCAGGCCGGGGCCGGACGCGCGGGCGCCACGGCGCGGGCGCCGGGGAACCAGGCGAGCGTGCGCGCCAGCCGCTCCCACGCCGCATCGCTGACGGCGCGCATCCACTTGCTGCGGCGGCCCCAGTCGAGCAGCCAGGAGCGGCGCACGGCCTCGCCTTCGGCGCCCGCCTCCTCGAAGCGGAATTTGTCGGCCCAGGCCAGCAGCGGGCGGAAGAACAGCTGGTCGTACAGCACGATGCCGGCGAACATGGCGCCGATGGCCCAGGCGATGGCGGCGCCGTCGCGATGCTCGATGGCGACGGCGATCCAGGCGCCGATGCCGGGCAGCTTGATGTCCTGGCCGGCCACGGAAATCGCCTCGGCGGCGACGAGGAAGAACCAGCCGCCCGACATCGACATCATCATGTTCCACAGGAGCGCCGGCAGCGCGTACGGCAGTTCGAGGCGCCAGAAGCGCTGCCAGGCCGACAGGCGGAACACGCGCGCCGCCTCCGCCAGCTCGGGCGGGATCGTCTTCATCGACTGGTACAGGCTGAACGCCATGTTCCAGGCCTGCGAGGTGAAGATCGCGAAGATGGCGGCGCATTCGACGCCGAGCAGGCGGCCGGGAAACAGCGCGATGAACGGAGCGATGGCGATCGCCTGGAAGCCCAGGATCGGCACCGACTGCAGCACGTCCAGCAAGGGCACCAGCACTTTCTCGGCGGCGCGCCAGCGCGTGGCGGCCACGGCGAAGGCGCAGGTGAAGACCAGTGCGCAGGCGAGGGCGGCGAACATGCGCAGGATGGTGCGCATGAGGTACCAGGGCAGCAGGGCCGGATCGAGGACGATGGGCGCCTGCTGGCCCAGCACGAACGGCCGGTCCATCTGCATGGCGCCCCAGGCGACGATCGCCAGCAGCGCCAGCACGAGCGGCAGCAGCGCCCAGTCCCAGCGGTTGGGCATGGCCGCCGGAACGGCGGCAAGACGGATGCGTGACATCGGGTTCTCCGGCGGTGCGGGAACCCTTTCAGTGCGTGATTCGATCGGTAGTGCGCCCGTTGCGGGGCGCGACCGCGGGCCGCCCTCCGTGGAGGGCGGCGTGTGCCGGGTCGACGTGTAGAAAAGCGTCCCCCGGGGAGAAAAGGGGACGCAAATGCCGTCACTCGCGCTGGGGCGAGACGACGGCAGGGAGAGAACCTGCGTTATCTTGCCGGGGCGCGGCCGGCACGACGCCGGCTACAACTGCCACTCGAACAAGTGCCCATGAAAGGGACTCCATAAAAAACGATAAAGGGTGCTTCCGTCCGGCGCGATGCCGGTGGCGCCGACACTGACCGTGCCGGCGCATTCGGAATGGAAGCCATGATAGTCCGCATGGACCTTGCAGTGGGTTACGGTTTGGTAATGATGGCTTGGCAGGGATGCAGGCGCGCCGCGCAGGCACTGGATATTACCGAACTGTAATAACCGGGAGGCGGGCCCTCACCTATACTGGATTGACACTACCGCTTCCCATCAGCCCGAATCCATGCCATGACCGCCATGCACGACATCAGCGAAATCGCCGACTGGCTGCACAGCCACGCCATCCACCACGAGTCCGCGGTGCACGATACCTTGCCCGATCCCGTGTTCCGCGTGGGCGGCGAGCCGGCCGTGTCCTTCAGCACCAACAACTACCTGGCGCTGGCCAACCATCCGCGCCTGGTGGCGGCGGCCAAGGCGGGGCTCGAACGCTACGGCGTCGGCAATTGCGAGTCGCGCCTGCTGGGCGGCGACCTGCCCGTGTACCGCGAACTGGAGCGGCGCCTCGGCGCGCTCAAGCACAAGAGCGATGCCGTGCTGTTCGTCACCGGCTACATGACGAACATCGGCGTGCTGTCGACGCTGGTGAAGGCGGGCCTGCTGGCGCGCCTGCACGGCTTCCGTCCCAGCAAGCGGCGCAAGTACGCCTATTTCACGGACGAGTACAACCACATCAGCATCCGCGAAGGCATCCTGATGTCGGGCGCCGACAAGCACACCTACCGCCACGCCGACATGGATCACCTGGAGTCGCTCCTGAAAAGCGCGGACGGCGTCAGCCCGATCATCGTCAGCGACGGCGTGTTCAGCATGGAAGGGACGATCGCGCCGCTGCCCGAGCTGACCGCCCTCGCCGAGAAATACGGCGCCATCCTGTACATCGACGATGCCCACGCCACCGGCATCCTGGGCGACAACGGCGGCGGCACCTCGGAACACTTCGGCTGCTACAGCGAGACCATCATGCAGATGGGGACCCTGTCCAAGGCGCTCGGTTCCATCGGCGGCTTCGTCGCGCTGGAACGCGAGATGGCCGACGTATTGCGCCTGACGAGTTCCGCCTACGGCTTCACCTGCCCGCCGCCGCCGGACCAGGCCAACGCGCTGCTGGCCGCGCTCGATTTGCTGCAGGAAGAGCCGGAGCGGCGCCTGCGCCTGTGGGACAACCAGCGCTACTTCGTCGAGCGCATGCGTCCCCTCGGCTATACCCTGACCGCGACCGAGACGCCGATCGTGCCCGTGATGATCGGCGAGGCCGAACGCTGCCAACGGTTCGCCCGCGCCCTGCGCGCGGAGGGCATCCATGTCGACGCGATCCAGTTCCCGGCCGTGCCGGTCGGCCAGGCGCGCCTGCGCTTCATGCTCAACGCCGCCCACACGCGTGCCCAGATCGACCACGTGGTCGACACGATGGCGCGCCTGGGCACCATGTTATAGTCGGGCGGACGTCAGCCGCCTCCTGATTTCACCCGTATTTCCCTATCCGTTATGCCAACCTGCCTGGTCATCGAAGACGACACCGAAACCCGCGACTACCTCTGCACCGGCCTGGCGGCCGCCGGCTACGCCGTCACGGTCGCCCTCGACGGCATCGAAGGCAACCGCCGTATCCAGGAGGCACCGTGGGATGTGATCGTCCTGGACCGCATGCTGCCGGGCCAGGTCGACGGCGTCGACATCCTCGAACAGATGCGCGCGCGCGGCGACACCACGCCCGTGCTGATCCTGTCCGCGCTGAACAGCGTCGACGAACGCGTGCACGGCCTGCGCGCCGGCAGCGACGACTACCTGTCCAAGCCCTTCGTCATGTCCGAGCTGCTCGCGCGCGTGGAAAACCTGGCGCGCCGCTCGGCCTGGTCGCGCGACGTCAGCCAGCTGCAAGTGGCCGACCTGCAGCTGGACCTGCGCACCCAGCGCGTGTCGCGCCAGGGCACCGTGATCAACCTGCAGCCGCGCGAATTCCGCCTGCTCGAATACCTGATGCGCCACGAGGGACAAATCGTCACCCGCGCGATGCTGCTGGAATCCGTGTGGGAATACCACTTCGACCCGCAGACCAACGTCATCGACGTCCAGATCAGCCGCCTGCGCGGCAAGGTCGACAAGGATTTCGGCACGCCGCTGATCCACACCGTGCGCGGAGCCGGCTACGTCCTGAGCAGCACGCCCGTCCTCGGCCATGCCAATGCGGAGCGCTGATGGGAAGCGCTGATGCGCGCCTGAGCCTGCGCGGCTCCATCGCCGCGCGCCTCGCGGTCGGCTACGGCCTGCTGCTGGCGGCCACCGTCGCCGCCGTCTCGCTCGTGTTCTACCTCGGCACCGTGGGCGTGTTCGAGCGCGCCATCGACAACCAGATCACGGCGATCGCCACGCGCATGGCGCAGGCCTGGCACAGCCAGGGTTCGCAGGCGCTGCGCCACGAGATCGACCTCCAGCTCAACGACAGCATCGACAGCGACGTGGAGATCGTCGGCCTGGTGGACGACCGCGGCCGCGTCATGGCGGGCAACATCCCGCGCTGGAAGAGGCCCTTGCCGGCATCCGGCGAACTGGCCTTCGCCACCATCGAGCGCGACGGCGCCCCCGTCTCGGTGCGCCTGGTGGCGCTGCCGCTGGACGACGGCAGCAGCCTGCTGGTGGGACGCGACCTGCGCGAGCTGGATGCGATCCGCAGCGTGATCGAACGCGCGCTGGCCGCCAGCGCCGCCGTCTCCGTGCTGCTGGCCTTCATCGGGGCGCTGGTGTTCCGGCGCAGCCTGGAATCGCGCCTGGGCCGCATCCGCCGCACCGCCGCGCGCATCGCCGGCGGCGACATGTCCAGCCGCATCGCCGTGCAGGGCGACGACGAGTTCGCGCGCCTGGGCGCCGACATCAACCGCATGCTGGACCGGATCGAGTCGCTGATGGAAGGCGTGCGCCACGTCTCGAACTCCATCGCCCACGACCTGCGCACCCCGCTGGGCCGCGTGCGCAACCGCCTCGACCGCGCGCTGCAGGCCAGCGCCGACCCGCAGGCCCTGGTGGGCGACGCGCGCCTGGCCATCGAGGACATCGACGGCCTGATCTCCCTGTTCGACAAGCTGCTGCAGATCGCCGCCGCCGAAGCGGGCATGCGCACCCGGTCCTTCGAACCGTTGGACCTCGGGGAAATCGCACGCGACATGGCCGAGCTGTACGAAGCCACCGCGGAAGAGCAGGGCGTCACACTGCGCGTCACCGACGGCGAGAACGTGCGCGTGCCGGGCGACCGCCACCTGCTGGCCAACGCCCTCGCCAGTCTGATCGACAACGCCATCAAGTATGCGCGCACGGGTCAGTACGTCGACATCGACGTTCGCCAGGCGGAAGCGGGCGCCGTCGTCAGCGTGCGCGACTATGGCCCGGGCGTGCCCGAAGAAGACCTGCAAAAAGTGACGGAACGCTTCTACCGCGTCGACCAGAGCCGCCACCTGCCGGGCAACGGCCTGGGGCTGTCGATCGTGACGGCGATCGCCCAGCTGCACGGCGCCGCGTTCAGGCTGCGCAACGCGGGACCGGGGCTCGAGGCGAGCATGCGGTTTCCGGGCTAACGATCAGGTCCGGTTAACGCCCGCCGGAGACGTCGATAAACGACCCGGTCGTGTACGAGGCGGCATCGGACAGCAGCCACAGGATGGCATGCGCGACTTCGGACGGCTGCCCTCCGCGTCCCATGGGCACGGAGCCCGCCAGGCGCGCCACGCGTTCCGGCTCGCCGCCGCTCGCATGCATGTCGGTATGGATGAGGCCAGGCCGTACGCCGTTGACGCGGATGCCTTCCCCGGCGACTTCCTTGGACAAGCCCACCGTCAGCGCATCCATCGCCGCCTTCGACGCGGCGTAATCGACATATTCGCCCGCGGCCCCGAGGACGCCGGCGCGCGACGACACGTTCACGATGGCGCCGCCCGGGCCGCCATGGCGCAAGGACATGCGTTTCACCGCTTCGCGCGCGCACAGCATGCTGCCGACGACGTTCGTCGCCATGATGCGGTGGATGCGCGCGGCGCTCATCTGCTCGACGCGCATCTGCTGCGACAGTACGCCGGCGTTGTTGACCAGCGCGTCCAGCCGGCCATGGGCATCGTCGACGGTGCGGAACATTGCCTCGACCTGGCGTTCGTCGGACACGTCGGCCTTGATGGCCATCGCGACGCCCCCGCGCGCGGCGATGGCGTCGACGACGCCGCGCGCGGCCCGTTCGTCGGCCAGATAGTTGATGCACACCCGGTACCCCTGTTCGGCGGCCTGGAGGGCGCAGGCGGCGCCGATGCCGCGGCCGCCGCCGGTAATCAAGATCACTTTTGTCATCATGTTTGTCCTTTCATGTCATGGTGTCGCGAGTAAATTCGCCCTTGCCTGCGAGGCCCTGCCCGTACTCGCCGAACACCGCTTCCATGAAATCGACGACGGCCCGGATGCGCGCGCTCTTGCGCAGGCCGCCGTGCATCGACAGCCAGATCTCCTGGTCCAGCTCGGGGATATGGGGAATCGCGGCGGCGAGATGCGGCTGGTCGTCCGCCAGGAAGGTCGCCAGCACGCCAAGGCCGGCGCCATGGGCGACGCCGTCCAGGATACCGAGTCCGTAACTGCAGCGCATCCACGGCGCCTGCGCGCCGGGCAGCGCGCGCAGCCACCGGTCCGACTGGAACTCCGCGCGCGGCTCGTCGAAGCCCACGAACGGCACGCCCGCCCATTCCCCTTGCGCGATGGCGCCGGCATGGCGCACCGTGACTGCCCGGCTGCCGTACAGGCCGAACGACAAGGTGCCGATACGGCGCGCGACGAGGTCGAGCTGTTCGGGACGATACGGCCGGATCGCGATGTCGGCTTCGCGCCGCGCCAGGTTGTAGGGGCGGTGCGACGTGACGATTTCCACGTCGACGTTGGGATGGCGGTCGTGGAAGCGCGCGAAGCGGGTGGTGAGGAAATAGGACAGCCACTCGTCGGTATTGATGCGCACGAGGCCGGAGACGGCATGCGCGTCCTTGCGGTCGCGCGTGCGCTCGACTTCCAGCGCGATCTCGCCCATCTGCTCGGCCAGTGCGAACACGTCGGTCCCGAACGCCGTCGGGATGCAGCCGCCCTGGAAACGCTCGACGAGCTTCTGCCCGACCGCTTCCTCGAGGTCGTCGAGCCGGCGCGACAGCGTGGCCGCGCTCAGGCCGGCCTTCCTGGCGGCGCCGCGCAGCGTTCCTTCCTGCGCGATAAAGGACAGGAGGCGCAGGTCATCCCAGTTCAGGTGTTTCATATCTGAAGCATCATGCCTCAATTTTGCCCGTATGAATACATTTTTGGCTATGCGATCATGCGTGCCGATGACTCATCGCGCATCCGGGCCATCGGCACCGTGATCGCGGCACCCTTTAAGGATACCCATGCGACCATTCCGCGATCGCGTACGACACGCGCTCCTGTTCGAGGCCGTTGCCCTCGCCATCTTCATTCCCGGCTCGTCCCTGCTGTTCGGCGAGCCTCTGGCCCATATGGGCGTGATCGGCATCGCCTCGGCGACCATCGCCACGCTGTGGAACTTCGTGTTCAACGTCGGCTTCGACCGCGCCATGCTGCGCCTGCGCGGCAGCGTGCACAAGACGATGCCGATCCGGGTCGCCCACACTTTCCTGTTCGAGGCGGGACTGGTCGCCATGCTGGTGCCGATGATCGGGTGGTACCTGGGCATCGGCCTGTGGGCGGCGCTGTTGATGGACATTGCGATCGTGACGTTCTACCTCGTGTACGGGTTCCTGTTCAACATCGCTTACGACCGGGTGTTTCCCATTGCAGGCGCGGCGCGCCCGGCTTGACACGACAGCGCAAGCTCACGGTGCGCGCCGGTAGTGCATGGCGACGGCGCCGTTGCGCAGCGGCGTCGCCGAGACCAAGGCGAGCCGCCGCGTGCCGGGCAGGCCACCCGCGTACAGGGTGGGGCCGTGGCCGGCGATCCTGGGATGCACGAGAAACCGGTACTCGTCCACCAGGTCCAGCCGGTCCAACGCGGCAGCGAGCTTGCCGCTGCCGAGGAGCACGCCGTCCGGCGTCGCATCCTTGAGCCGGCGTACGCCCGCGGACAGGTCCCCGGCGACGTGGTAGCTGTTCGTCCAGGGGAAATCCTGTCGCGTCGAGGACACGACGTACTTCGGCTTGGCTTCCAGCTTGCGCGCCCATTCGCGCATCGCCGGTGGCGCCGCCGTGTCGCCGCGGGCGACCGCCGGCCAGTAGTTCTCCATCATCTCGTAGGTGACGCGGCCCCACAGCATCGCGCCGCACGCGTCCATCAGGCGGGTGAAGAAGGCGTGCGTTTCGTCGTCGGCGATGCCTTCCTGGTGGTCGACGCAGCCGTCCAGCGTCACGTTGATACTGAAGGTCAACAGGCCCATGGTGTTCTCCGTTCGTCCGTCGAATGCAAGGCCGGAAAGATTGCGCCTACCACTTGCACCCGCTGTCGTCGACGGCGTTTTTCGCCAGGTCCACGGCCAGCAAGACCACGTTGGCCAGCAGGTTGGTGCTCTCGGCACGGGCCGTCTGGCAGTCGACGCGGCGCGCGCGTTCGAGGGGACTGACGACCCGGCGGTCGGCGTTCGGATCCACGACCGGTTTGCGGCTCTGCGCCGCCAGCATGGCGTTGCCGTGTTCGCGCGCGACCAGGCGTGCGGTGGCGCGCGCGGCGGCCAGGTCGACGGCCGGCGCGGCGGCGCCGGGATCGGTGGCGGGGCGGGTGCTGGCGTCCGCGCTGTTGGCAGCCTCGTCCGGCGTTTCGATGGCCGTCACTGCCGGTCCGGAGGATGGCGTATCCGCATGCGCTTGGCGCCGTGGCTGCGCCGGCTTGGGCGCAGCGCGTGCCTGCGTGGGACTAGAAAGCGGAGCGGCCTCCTTCGACGCACGTGCGGGCGCGGGCACAGGCACAGGCACAGGCACAGGCACAGCGCGAGTCGGCTTGGGCGCAGCCGGCACCAGCCGCACCTCCATCTGCCTGGTCGGGCCGGTGTCCTCGTCGGCGCGCGGGGAGAGTCCGGAATGCCACAGCCAGCCCACGGCAAGCACGTGGAGCAGCAGGCTGATGCCCAGGCCAAGCATGGAACGGCGCGTCGCAGGCCGCTGCAAGATGATGGTACTGGACAGGCTGGCGGTTTGGCTCATCGGATCATTCTAGCGGGGTGACGCGCGTCAAAACTCACACACTGTAACGGCGGACGATGGCCTGCGATCGATACGGCTGCCGATACCAGCGCAGGCCATCAGGGCACAGTCCAATATTTTGCAACTAACCGACGCAGCGTGCACAAAGCGCGAAAGCGCAGGCAAGGCCAGCACCCGGGCAGCCGCGCAGGTAGAATGACGCCTTTCGGCGCCCGCTGCGCCGTCATGAACAGATACCGCGAACAGATACCGACCATGACCCAACGCCTCATCCTTGCCTCGAACAACGCGGGCAAGCTCAAGGAATTCGCCCAGTTGCTTGCCCCGATCGGCTTCGACCTGCATCCGCAGGGCGAATTCAACGTTCCTGAAGCGGAGGAACCGTTCGGCACCTTCGTCGAGAACGCGCTGCAGAAGGCCCGCCACGCGGCGCGCCTGACGGGGCTGCCGGCCCTGGCCGACGATTCCGGCGTGTGCGTGAACGCCCTCGGCGGCGCACCCGGCGTTTACTCGGCGCGCTTTGCCGGCGAGCCGAAGTCGGATGCCCGCAACAACGAAAAACTCGTCAAGGACCTGGCCGCGCACGCGGACAAGTCCGCGTACTACTACTGCGTGCTCGTGTACGTGCGCCATGCGGACGATCCGCAGCCCGTCATCGCCGACGGCATGTGGCGCGGCCAGATCGTCGACACGCCGCGCGGCGCCAACGGCTTCGGCTACGATCCCTATTTCCTGATCCCGTCGCTGGGCAAGACCGTGGCCGAGCTGGCGCCGGGCGAAAAGAACGGGCTGTCGCACCGCGGCCAGGCCCTGCGTGCATTGGTAGAAAAACTGAAATGATTCCGATCAAACCGGTCGCCGACCTGCCGGGCGTGGAACCGCGCTCGCCGGCGACGGCGGCGCTGCAATACCTGCAACCCGGTTCGCTGAACCTGAAGGCGCTGCCGCCGCTGTCGCTGTACATCCACTGGCCGTGGTGCGTGCGCAAGTGCCCGTACTGCGATTTCAATTCGCACGAGTCGAACGGCCCGATTCCCGAGCAGGAATACCTGGAGGCGCTGCGCGCCGACCTGGAGATGTCGCTGCCGCTGATCTGGGGCCGCAAGATCCAGACGATCTTCATCGGCGGCGGCACGCCCAGCCTGATGTCGGCCGCGGCGCTGGACCGCCTGATGTCCGACGTGCGCACGCTGCTGCCGCTCGACCTGGCGGCGGAGATCACGATGGAGGCGAATCCCGGCACCTTCGAGTCCGAGAAATTCCGCGCCTTCCGCGCCAGCGGCATCAACCGCCTGTCGATCGGCATCCAGAGCTTCAACGGCAAGCACCTGCAGGCGCTGGGCCGCATCCACGACGATGCGGAAGCGATGCGCGCCGTCGAGATCGCGCACGCGCACTTCGACAACTTCAACCTCGACCTCATGTACGCGCTGCCCGGCCAGACGTTGCTGGAAGCGCGCCAGGACCTCGACAAGGCGCTGTCGTTCGCGCCGCCGCACCTGTCGCTGTACCACCTGACGATGGAACCGAACACGGTGTTCGCCAAGTACCCGCCGCAGCTGCCCAGCGACGACGAGAGCGCCGACATCCAGGACATGATCTTCGAGAAGATGGCGGGGGCCGGCTACGAGCACTACGAGGTCTCGGCCTATGCGAAACCGGGCCACCGCGCGCGCCACAACCTGAATTACTGGGAATTCGGCGACTACCTCGGCATCGGCGCCGGCGCCCACTCCAAGCTGTCGTTCCCGCACCGCGTGCTGCGCCAGGCCCGCTACAAGCAGCCGGCCTCGTTCATCGAGGCGGCGAAGAAGGGCAATGCCGTGGCCGAGGAGCACGAGATCGCGCGCGCCGACATGGGCTTCGAGTTCATGCTCAACGCCTTGCGCCTGGCGGACGGCTTCGATCCGAACCTGTTCGGCGAGCGCACCGGCCTGTCGATCACGGCGATCGAGAAGGCGCTGGATGAGGCGGAAGGCAAGGGCTTGCTGTACCGCGACTTCAAGGTGATCCGGCCGACGGCGCTGGGCCAGCGCTTCCTCAACGATTTGCAGGAGATGTTCCTGTCCGAGTAACGTGGCGGGCATGTGATGGCTGCAGCGGCTGCGCCCACCCGATGGATCGATCGCTCGACTTTGGAAGAACAACAAAATTTGCCACAAGCTCTCGTACGAGCTGGATCAATTCCGGCATATTGTTCATGCGAATAATGTTTGCTCCAACATCGCGGTGAGCGGTATTGCACCGTTGCTTGCAACAAAGGGCTCGCTGCGATGTAGGCGACTTATGGGCTTCGGCAACGTCCGCTTTCGACCCAAAGCGGACGATGGCGTTCGATTTAATTTTTTCTTTTGAAAGAAAGAAGTCGGACTACTTGTCCGCTCGTGAGTAGGACATCGACCTGCTCCTGTGCTGACGGGACAAGATTGCTATATTCATCTTCTAACCAGGATACGACAGTGTCGACCTCCCAAGGCCCGAGCGACGCCATGTACCCATCGTACTCATCTTGGATTTCTCGCCACGATGCGTAAGGCTTCCGAGAGATCAGCACTTCCTCGTTTCTAGTGAAGATAATGTGTAGTTCACTCATCGAACATCCCTTGTAAGGCGCGGGTTTCGTAGCAAGCCAATGTCCGCTTCTGGCCGTTTCCTGCCTCTAGTGTACGGCAGCAACCGACCCGAAGCGGACGAAGAACCGCTAAGCCTTGGCCTGAAATTCTTCCGTCACCAAGGCGAGTAGGTCGTGCAAGCTAATTTCGCACTCGTAGGTATTTCGTTGGTCGCTTGATGAGGACAACCTATAAGCATGGTCGTAGTACATGAGCTTCCATGCCTCTCCCTTCTTCAACAAGATGAAAAAGGCCCCGCCAGGGTCATTACCGATCACCACGCCGTCTTTTGGGATATCTTCCGCAAGCTCCCTCTGCCAGAATTGGAAGTCAAGGTTCGGTTGAAGATCGAACCCGAACAGGCAGTCGCATAGCACCTCGGTTCCGTCGCTCAGTCTGATGCTGCGATCTTGTCGACAGGTACCGCCATTACGGGTAACTAAAAAGTGGACGTACTCAGCAGGCAGAGCGAATCCACTAGCTATGTCGTAGGCAGATTGCATTGGACTCCTCGAATGACAGGATCGTTAGACCATTAGGGCGGGAGCGTCCGCTCCTGGCCGATCTCGGCCGTTAGCCTCAGAATAACAGGTTGTACTCAAGGAAAGATCACAGAGTGTCACGAGGCCCGCCACCAGCCCAATGAGCCTTCGCATCTACTTGATGATATAGCCGGTGTCGCTATTTCTACTTGTTATCAGAAAAGAGCGCATGTAGACGGTCATAAATCCTTCCGGTGCTTCGCCAAAGTCCCGGGACTGAAGCCGATAAGTTCGAGGCCGAACCAGGACGTGCGCGTGGCAGGGCGCTACGAAAAAACCTGATCTCCGCCGGATGCGGTCGCGGCTAGCCAATCCAGGTTGAAGGAACCTTCCATGCGTCGTCGTACAATATGACGTGTTCTTCCCATTGTGGCCTTCTCCGCACACGCCCGATCCAGCAAAAAAACAATGCCATCATCGACTCCGCAGAACCTCGACACGTCCGGAACCAGCTTCGCAGGCTGCGGGTGGACGAATCCTCCCCCGAAATCGCGTATTGTCGACGACACGCTTCATGTGACGACGGCTCACGATACCGATTTCTGGCGGATCACCAGCTACGGTTTCATCCACGATAACGGGCACTTTTTCGCGAAAAAAGTCGACGGAGGCTTTACGGCGCAGGTCCGGATCCATGCTGATTTCAAGGAGTTGTACGATCAGGCCGGATTAATGGTCCGCATCGACGAGACAACGTGGATCAAGGTGGGAGCTGAATTTTCGGACGGACAACCCATGTTCAGCACCGTGCTGACGAATGGGAAGTCGGACTGGAGCGTAATGCCTGCGCCCGACAACAAGGATGGATTCTGGATCCGCATTACCGTCAGCGACGGCGTCGTACGTGCCCAATATTCCGTCGACAAGAAGAATTGGCCGATGCTCCGGCTGGCGCCGTTTCCGGAGGCGGCCCACTACGCCGTCGGTCCGATGTGCTGTACACCGAAAGGCAAGGGGCTCGACGTCGCGTTCAGCGAATTCGTGGTGACGGCGGCGTTGAAGAAGGACCTGCACGACCTGAGCTGAAGGCTCGATCAACCCCGCTGCCCCGCCGCCAAGGCGGTCAACGTCCGCGCCATTCCCGCCACCACGCGCGCGATGCCGTCGTAGTCGCGCGGGTCGCGCCGTCCTTCGTTGTCGATGCCTTCCCGGTCGTCGTCCTGGATGGGGCGGTACGGGAAGCGGTTGAACGCCGTGTCCGTCACCGTCAGCGCCGGCGCGCCGGCACCGGCCTGGCCGTAGGCCGCGCCGCCGGAGAGCGTCACGCCCTGCATGTAGGCGGGCGCCGCCAGCCCGTGATCGTCGGTCTCGGCGCCGCCCTGGAACGCCGCCAGCGCATCCTGTACCCGGCGTGCCGAACCCAGCGTACCCACGTAGGCGACGAAGCTGCCGCTGTCGGCCGGCGGTTGCGATGGCGGCCCGGCCAGCCGGCCATGGCGCTTGCGCGCGGGCGCGGCCGATGCGGCGGCTGGGCGGGGATCGAGGAAGAACACGAAGCGGATTGCCGTACCCGGGCTGGGACGCACGTCCTTCAGCAGGCGCGCCAGTTCCAGCACGGCCGCGGCGCCGCCGGCATCGTCACGCGTGGCCACCGGAAGGCTGTCCCCGGCGCCGTCCGGCGGCGGGTCCAGCCGGAGCGGATCGAGGCGGGCGCCGATGACGAAGGTGCGTTCCGGCTTGCCGTGCGCGGGGATGTTGGAGAGCGTTGCCTCGAGGTCGTGGCCGCCGCCGTCCGGCGGGGACAGGCGCTTGACGCGGTAGCCCGCCATGCGCAGCACGCCGCCGATGTAGGCGGCGGTATCGGCACGGCGCGCGTCGATGGGGCCGGGCGACTGCAGCGCCATCACGTGGGCGCGCAGGCGCACGGCCAGCGGCGGCTCGAGCGTGGCCGCGCCGGGGTTCACGGTGACGAGTGCCAGCAAGACCAGCAGGATGATGGCGACGATGGCTTTCCAGTGTGATCGGAAAAAGCTGCGCATGGGTGGCGGGCGGCGCAAAAGGCGTCCGCACCGGATGGACCGGGTCCGCTCGCTCGAGTTCCTCGGCCACGAAAAAGATCGGGGCCGGTCCGCGATTCCATCATACCGAAATCGCGAAGCCGGCCCCGGTCGGGGTCGTGCAATGGTGCGCGGAAAGTGCTTCAGCCGGCTGACGGCAGCCGGCTGCGATCAGCGCGCCGCCGTCGCCTGGTTGACGGGCTCGCTCCAGCCGCCGCCGAGCACGCGGTACAGCACCACCTGGTTCTGCAGGCGCGCCAGGTTGGCCTCGATGGCCTGCTGCTGCGCGGTAAACAGGGAGCGCTGGGCGTCCAGCAGGTCCAGGTAGCTGGCCGTGCCGTTGCGGTAGCGCAGGTCGGACAGCTGGAAGCGGTCCGACTCGGCCGTCGCCACGGCCTGCTGGGCGCGCAGCTGCTCGCTGTAGGTCGCCTGGCCGGCCAGCGCGTCCGCCACTTCGCGGAACGCCGTCTGGATCGAACGCTCGTACTGGGCCACGGCGATGTCGCGGCCGGCGCGGGCGCTCTCGACGCCGGCGCGCACGCGGCCGTAGTCGAAGATCGGCACGATCGCCTGCGGTGCGAAGGTCCAGCCGAAGGTGCCGCTCTTGAACAGGCCCGACAGTTCCGTGCTCGCGCTGCCGGCGGTGCCGGTCAGCGTGATGTTCGGGAAGTAGTTCGCGCGCGCCGCGCCGATGTTGGCGTTGGCGGCGATCAGCTGCTGCTCGGCCGAACGGATGTCCGGACGGCTGGCCAGCAGGTCGGACGGCATGCCGGCCGGCAGGTCCGGCAGGTTGGTCGTCGCCAGCGTGGCGCCTTGCGGCAGGTCGTTCGGGATCGGCGCGCCGATCAGCAGCGTGAGCAGGTTCAGGTCCTGGGCGCGCTGGCGCTGGGCTTGCGCCAGCGTCGTGCGTGCCTGTTCGACGAGCGACACGGCCTGCTGCAGGTCCAGCTTGGACGACACGCCGTTATCGAAGCGCAGTTGCGTCAGGCGCAGCGATTCCTCGCGGGTCTTGAGGGTCTGCTGGGTCAGGCCCAGCAGTTCCTCGTCGGCCAGGTAGGCCAGGTAGGTCGTGGCCACCTGCGAGACCAGGCTGATCTGGGTGGTCTTGCGGGCTTCCTCGGTGGCCAGGTACTGGGCCAGTGCCGATTCGGTCAGGTTGCGCACGCGGCCGAAGAAGTCCAGTTCGAACGCCGATACCGCCAGGCCGGCCCGGTAGGAGCTGGTGATCGGCTGGTCGCGGCCGGTGGTGGCGCGGTTGCCGGTGACAGCCGCGTCGATCGTCGGCAGCTGGTCGGCACGCTGGATGCGGTACTGGGCGCGCGCCTGTTCGATGTTCAGGATCGACACGCGCAGGTCGCGGTTGTTGGCCAGGGCGATGTCGATCAGGCGCTGCAGGCGCGCATCGGTGAAGAAGCGCTGCCAGGCCATGGCGGCCGGGGCCTCGGCGGCAACGGGGTTGCCGCTGTTGACCGTGCCTTCCACGGTGGGGAAGCCGGCGGCGACCGGGGCGGCCGGGCGCTCATACTTGGGCGCCAGGTTGATGCAGCCGGCCAGCGTCAGGGCCAGGGTCAGGGGGATGAGTGCGATTGGTTTCATGTTCCGGATCAGACTTTCGATTCAGCAAGTTTATCTTCTTCCTGGTGCTTGTGCAGCGCCTGCTGGCGTTTGCTGCCCTTGAAGAAGCCCCGGATCACGACGAAGAACACGGGAACGAAGATCACGCCGAGCACGGTCGCGGTGATCATGCCGCCCATCACGCCCGTACCGATGGCGTGCTGGGACGCCGCGCCGGCGCCGCGCGAGATCGCGAGCGGCAGCACGCCGAGGATGAACGCCAGCGAGGTCATGATGATCGGGCGGAAACGCAGGTGCGCCGCTTCGAGCGCCGCGTCGAACGGCGACTTGCCCTCGGCCTGCAGGTCCTTGGCGAATTCCACGATCAGGATCGCGTTCTTCGCCGCCAGGCCGATGATGGTGATCAGGCCGACCTTGAAGTACACGTCGTTCGACAGGCCGCGCATCGAGGCCGCCAGCAGCGAGCCGAGCACGCCCAGTGGCACCACCAGCAGCACCGCGACCGGGATCGACCAGCTTTCATACAGCGCGGCCAGGGCCAGGAACACGGCCAGCAGGGCGAAGCCGATCAGGATGAACACGGTGGAGCCCGACAGGATCTCCTCGCGCGACTGTCCGGTCCACTCGTAGGCGAAGCCGGCCGGCAGCTGGGCTGCCAGGCGTTGCATCTCGTCCAGTGCCTGGCCGGTCGAATAGCCCGGGGCCGGTTCGCCGGTCAGCTTCATCGACGGATAGCCGTTGTAGCGGATCGTCTGCATCGGGCCGGTCACCCACGAGGTGCTGGCGAACGAGGACAGCGGCACCGGCCTGCCCTGGGTATTCAGGGCATTGATGCGCAGCAGGTCGTCCGGCTGCATGCGCTGGGGCGCATCGGCCTGCACGATCACGCGCTGCAGGCGGCCGGCGTTCGGGAAGTCGTTCACGTAGGACGAGCCCAGCGAGGTCGACAGCGCGGTATTGATCGCCGCGAAGGTCACGCCCAGGGCTTGCGCCTTGTCGCGGTCGATGTTCAGCTTGAGCTGCGGCGCGTCTTCCAGGCCTTCCGGACGCATGCCGGTCAGCACCTTGCTCTGCATCGCCATGCCCAGCAGCTGGTTACGCGCGGCCACCAGCGCTTCGTGGCCCTTGCCGCCGCGGTCCTGCAGGCGGAACGAGAAGCCGGTGCCGGTACCCAGTTCCGGGATCGGCGGCGGGCTCACCACGAAGATGAACGAGTCGCGCAGCGCGCCCATGTGCATGGTGACGCGGCCGGCGAAGTCCTGCGCCGTATGGCCGTTGCCCTTGCGCTCGTCCCACGGTTTCAGCGGGATGAAGGCGAGGCCCATGTTCTGGCCCTGGCCGGAGAAGGAGAAGCCCGTCACGGCGACCATGTTGGCCACTTCCGGCTGCTTCATGACGTAGTCTTCCATCGCGCGCAGCACGGTGCCGGTACGCTCGGCGGTGGCGCCCGGCGGCAGCTGGATGTTGGCGATCACATAGCCTTGGTCTTCGTTCGGCAGGAAGGAGTTCGGCAGGCGGGTGAACATCCAGCCGACCACGACGACCAGCACGGCGAACACGACCATCCAGCGGCCGGCGCGCTTGAGGATCCTGGCGACCAGGCCTTCATAGCGCTTGGCGCCGGCGGTGAAGTTGCGGTTGAACCAGCCGAAGAAACCCTTCTTCTCGTGGTGGTGGCCGGCTTCGACGGGCTTGAGCAGGGTCGCGCACAGCGCCGGGGTCAGCGACAGCGCCAGGAAGGCCGAGAAGCCGATCGAGGTCACCATCACGGCCGAGAACTGGCGGTAGATGTTGCCGACGGCGCCGGCGAAGAAGGCCAGCGGCACGAACACGGCCATCAGCACGACGGTCACGCCGATGATCGCGCCCGAGATCTGGCCCATCGCCTTGCGGGTCGCTTCCAGCGGCGGCAGGCCTTCCTCGGACATGATGCGCTCGACGTTCTCCACCACGACGATGGCGTCGTCGACCACGATACCGATCACCAGCACCATGCCGAACATGGTCAGCACGTTGATCGAGAAGCCCATCGCCAGCAGGCAGGCGAAGGAGCCCAGCAGCGCCACCGGCACGACGATCGTCGGGATGATCGTGTAGCGCAGGTTCTGCAGGAAGATGAACATCACGATGAACACCAGCACGATCGCCTCGAACAGGGTGTGCACCACTTGCTCGATCGAGATCTGGATGAAAGTGGTCGAGTCGTAGGGAATCGAATACTTCATGCCTTGCGGGAAGTACTTCTGCAATTCCTTCATGCGCGCCTTGATCAGGTTAGCCGTTTCCAGCGCGTTACCCGACGGCGACAGCTGCACGCCGATACCGGCGGACGGCTTGCCGTTCAGGCGCGCGGTGGTCGTATAGGCCTGGCCGCCGATCTCGATGCGTGCCACGTCCTTCAGGCGCACGGTGGAGCCGTCCGGATTCGCGCGCAGCACGATGTTGCCGAACTGCTCGATGTTCGACAGCTGGCCCGTCACGACGACGGTCGCGCTGATCTGCTGGCCCTTGGCCAGCGGCAGATCGCCGATGGTGCCGGAAGCCACCTGGGCATTCTGCTGGCTGATCGCCGTGGTCACGTCGGCCGGCGACATGTTGAAGCCGACCAGCTTGGCCGGGTCGATCCAGATGCGCATCGCGCGCTCGGTACCGAACAGCTGGGCCTGGCCCACGCCCTTGATCCGCTGGATCTCCGGCAGCACGTTGCGCGAGGCATAGTCGCCCAGCGCGATCGAGTCGGTGTTCGGGTCGTCCGACGAGAGGATAGTGAACAGCAGGAAGTTCGAGCGCGCCTTGTCCACGCGCACGCCCTGCTGGGTCACGGCCGGCGGCAGGCGCGGGGTCGCGCGCGACAGGCGGTTCTGGACGTCGACCTGGGCCAGGTCCGGATCCGTGCCGGTCTCGAACGAGATGGTGATCGAGCCGGTGCCGTTGGCCTGGCTGGTCGATTCCATGTAGATCATGCCTTGGGCACCATTCATCTCGCGTTCGATGATCGAGATGACGGAATCTTCCAGCGTCTGGGCCGACGCACCCGGGTAGGTGACGCTGACGACGATCGACGGCGGCGCCACGGTCGGGTATTGCGCGATCGGCAGCTGATTGATGGCAACGCCACCAAGCACCATGATGAACAGTGCGATCACCCAGGCAAAGATTGGGCGGTCAATAAAAAAACGTGCCATTGGAAAGTCCTGTTCCTTTCAACTTACCGGTTGCCGTTGGCCGGGGTCTGGCCGCCGGCCGGCGGAGTGCCGGTCGCCGGGGTGCGTGCACCACCGGCCGCTGCCGTGGCCTGGGCGCCGGCGGCGTTCGGCTGGGCCGCCGGCGCACCGGCGGCTGCCGGGGCTTGCGGCGCGGCGGCCGGGGTCCAGGCGACCGGTTGCACCGGCGTGCCCGGCGGCATCATCTGCAATTTCTGGAAGCCGTCGACCATGACCTTCTCGCCTTCCTTCAGGCCGTCCACGACGACCCAGTTCTCGCCTTGCTGCGAAGCGATCTTGACGGTGCGGCTGACCGGCTTGTTGTCGGCGCCGACGACCATCAGGGTATCGCCATTCTGGCCGCCGCGGGTAACGGCTTGTTGCGGCACCAGGATGCCCGACGGCAGCTCGGCCTGGGACAGGCGTACGCGCACGTACTGGCCCGGCAGCAGGGCATTGTCCGGGTTGGCGACCTGGCCGCGCAGGGTCACCTGGCCGCTGCTCTCGTCGACGGTGACGTCGGAGAACAGCAGGGTGCCCTTGCGGTTCAGCGTGGTGCCGTCTTCCAGCACGACGGTGACCGGCAGCGCCGCGTCGATGCCCTTGCCGCCGGCCTTCTTGCGCAGGTTCTGCAGTTCCAGCGCGGATTGGGTAATGTTCAGGTATACGGAATCGGTCTGCTGGATCAGCGCCATCTGGGTCGCCTCGGTCGCCGAGACGAGGGCGCCTTCGGTCACCAGCGCGCGGCCGATGCGGCCCGTGATCGGGGCGTAGACGTTGGCGTAGTCGTAGTTGATCTGGGCGATCTTCAGCTGGGCCTTGGCCGAGTTGACTTCCGCCTCGGCCTGCTTGGCGGCGGCGACGGCGTTCGTGTACTCCTGCTTGCTGACGGCATTGGCCTCGACCAGCGGCTTGTAGCGCTCGACGACGGCGGAGGTCGAGACCAGAGTGGCTTCTGCGCTGCCCACTGCCGCCTTGGCGGCATTGACCTGGGCCTGGTAGGGTGCCGGATCGATCTGGAACAGGGACTGGCCCTGCTTGACGATGCTGCCCTCGGTGAACAGGCGCTTCAGGACGACCCCGTTGACGCGGGCGCGGACCTCGGCCGTACGGATCGCCTGGACGCGTGCCGGCAGTTCGGTTTCCAGCGCCACCGGCTGGAACTTGGTGGTGATCACGCCAACCTGCGGCGGCGGCATCTTGGCGCCGGCGCCGGCACCGGCCTTGGCGTCATCCTTGGGGCCGCAGGCGGACAGCAGGGCCACGGCAACCAGGGTACTCGCGGCGAGACGGGCGGCCGGCGATCCGGTCAATGACAGGGAAGAGGATGGGGCAGAGCGCATTAATGCTTCCTTTTTGTTAGAAAAAGGATAAAACCGTCCTGCAGTACTCTCTGGTACGGCAATACGGTTTTATCGCTGGCTTCATGAAAACCCGGCTATACTATCACGAGTGTATGTTTAAATGTTTCTGTCTACTACATTTGGAGAACGTGGCTGATGGCCCGCAGAACGAAAGAAGAGGCGGCTGCCACCCGCGACAGCATCCTGGATGCAGCTGAAAAATTGTTTGTAGAACAGGGCGTTTCACGCACCACGCTACAGCATATCGCAAGCGAAGCCGGCGCGACGCGTGGCGCGATCTATTGGCATTTCGACGACAAAAGCGCGTTGTTCAATGCAATGATGGACCGGGTGAGGTTGCCGCTCGAAGCCGAACTGCAGGTGCTCGACGAATCCGAGTCCGCCGACCCGCTGGATGACTTGCGCAACTACGTGATGGCGGTGCTGCGCCGCACGGTGAACGACCCGCAGGCGCGGCGCGTGTTCGAGATCGCCACGCTGAAAGTGGAATTCGTCGACGAGATGGATGCCGTGCGCCAGCGGCGCCAGCACAACATCAACGACTGGATGAGCCGCGCCGAGCGGCGCGTCGCGCGCGCCGTGGAAAAGGGCCAGATCGAAGGCACGGGCGACGCGCGCACGGTGGCGCGGTCGATGTGGATCATGATCGACGGCCTGATCCGCACCTGGATGTTCGATCCGCAGGGTTTCGACCTGATCAAGCAGGGCGAGTGCATGATCGATCCCTATCTGAATGGCTTGCGGGTGGGGTGCGGCAAGCTGGCAGACGCAGTCAAGTAAGAAAAAGCGTCCCGAAACGTCGCCCCCGCGCAGGCGGGGGGGCCAATGTCTGCATGCGTATCGCAATGCGTGCAAATTGGGCCCCCGCCTGCGCGGGGGCGACGGTGTTTAACGATCGAAAATGATGCGATCAACGCATCTCTTCGATCATCTTCTTCAGCTTGGCCGAATCCGCGCAGAACGCACGGATGCCCTCGGCCAGCTTCTCGGTGGCCATCGCGTCTTCGTTCAGCATGAAGCGGAAGGTCTTTTCGTCCATCGCGATCTTCTCGATGTCCGCACCCGCGTCGGCGGTCAGCTTGCGCTCGACGGCGCCGTCGGCATCGGCCAGCTTCTGCAGCAGGTCCGGCGAGATCGTCAGCAGGTCGCAGCCGGCCAGTTCCAGGATCTGCGAGGTATTGCGGAAGCTCGCGCCCATGACTTCGGTCTTGTAGCCGAACTTGCGGTAGTACTGGTAGATGCGCTTGACCGACTGCACGCCCGGATCGTCCGAACCGGTGTATTCAAGGCCGGTCGACTTCTTGTACCAGTCGTAGATGCGGCCGACGAACGGCGAGATCAGCTGCACGTTCGCTTCGGCGCAGGCGATCGCCTGGCACAGCGAGAACAGCAGGGTCAGGTTGCAGCGGATGCCTTCCTTTTCCAGGATCTCTGCGGCGCGGATGCCTTCCCAGGTCGATGCGATCTTGATCAGCACGCGTTCGCGGGAGATGCCGGCGGCTTCGTACAGGGCGATCAGTTCGCGGCCCTTGGCCACGGTCGCCTCGGTGTCGAACGACAGGGCGGCATCGATCTCGGTGGAAACGCGGCCCGGCACGTACTTCAGGATCTCGACGCCGAAGGCGATCAGGAGGCGGTCGACGACGTCCTCGATCGAGCCGTCGGGCGAATCGGCGACGGCTTTTTCCAGCAGCGGACGGTATTCCGGCTTCTGGACGGCCTTCAGGATCAGCGACGGGTTGGTGGTCGCATCCTGCGGCGCGTAGGCCTTGATCGACTGGAAGTCGCCGGTATCGGCCACCACGGTGGTGAATTGCTTGAGCTGTTCGAGTTGATTCATGGTGCTGGGAAGGGGAGGGGTGGAAATTAGGGCGATATTGTACGCCTTCGGCAGGTCCGGCGGCATTTCGTGGCCGGCTTGCCGTCCATGCGGCGATTGTTGTCGGCGCCCTGATCGAGCACGGCATCGGCGCCTGTGCCTATCACCGCGTGGACGGCGGAGCCGTCCACCCTACGCAAAGAGCATCCCTGGATACGGTTTCTCGCGGCAGGCCGCCAGCCGGCTGGCCAGGTCGCCCACGTGCGCTTCGAGCTGGTGCCCGTCCGGGTCGAGGAAATAGACGGACTCGCCCTCGCTGCGGTTGCGCCGCCATTCCTGTACGCCAGCCGCCAGCAG
The DNA here is from genome assembly GCF_030412015.1 of Massilia sp. YIM B02763. Taxonomy (GTDB): domain Bacteria; phylum Pseudomonadota; class Gammaproteobacteria; order Burkholderiales; family Burkholderiaceae_D; genus Telluria. The sequence continues at coordinate 167,182 of NZ_JASNRD010000003.1, forward strand.
CCGTGTGCGGAAGGCCGCGACATCCTGCTGGGCGATGGAAAACGCGTAATGCGTGTAGTCCGCGCCCGGGGGCGCGGCGGCACGCGCCGGGTCGAGCGACAGGCACAGCCACAATTCGCCGAGCGCCAGGTAGGCGCCGGCATCCCACACGGCCTCGCAGCGGAAACCGAGCAGGTCGCGGTAGAAGCCGACGCTGCGTTCGACGTCCGTCACCGCCAGCGTCAGGTGATTCAGTCCGGTCAGCAATCGGTCCCGTCCAGGAACGCCTGCACCATCGCTTCCAGGCCGGCCTTGTCTTCTTCCGAGAAGCGGTCCGGGGTCGGGCTGTCGATGTCGAACACGCCGATCAGCTTGTCGTTCTTGACCAGCGGGATCACGATTTCCGAGGCCGATGCCGAATCGCAGGCGATGTGGCCCGGGAAGGCGTGCACGTCCGGCACGACGATGGTCTTGCGCTCGACGGCCGTGGTGCCGCACACGCCGCGGCCGAATGGGATGCGGGCGCAGGCCGGCTTGCCCTGGAACGGGCCGACCAGCAGGTCCTGGCCCTCGCCCTTCTTGCTCGGCACGGTGAGGTAGAAGCCGGCCCAGTTCAGGTCGGCGATGGTGTCGTAGACCAGGGCCGAGAATTGCGAGGCGTTCGCGATGAGGTCGCGCTCGCCTTCGAGGACGCTGGCGACCTGGCGTACCAGCAGGTCGTAGTCGGGGCGGGTGCTGCGTTCGGGATTGATGTGCATGGCGTATGGCTAAACTGGTCTAAATGCCATATTTTACGGCAGCCCGGTTTTTGGCGCAGGCCGACCGACGATGTCGTATTGATGACTTGATGATGACTTAGAATGTTGGTTTCGACGTCCGCCACTACGGATCAGGATCAGCATGAAAATCAAGCAGCTTCGTCTAGAAAATGTGGGGCCATTCAGTTCGCTTGCGGTCGAGCTTGATGCAGCCGTGACCGTATTAATCGGAAATAACGGTGCCGGCAAGACGACCATCCTCAAATCCTTGGCTACCTCGCTGAGCTGGTTCGTTGCACGTTTTCGCAGCGAAAAAGGGAGCGGTAGCGCGATCGACGAGGAACAGATACTCAACGGCGCCAACGCTGCTTCCGTTGCCATGGCAGTCGTGGACGGGGGCGAGCCGTATGAATGGACACTTTCCAAGACGCGCATCGGTCGCAAGAATGGTCATCCGTCGCAGTTGAACAATGCGACGCGGCTTGCCGACGTCTATCGCACTTCCTTGTCTTCAAATGAACAGGCGAATGTCCCACTCATCGCGTTTTATCCGGTCGAGCGTGTCGTGCTTGATATTCCACTGAAAATCAGGGAGAAGCATACGTTTCAACAGTTGGATGGGTATGACAACTCCCTGAGTCAAGGCGTCGATTTTCGTCGTTTCTTCGAGTGGTTTCGAGAACGTGAGGATTCGGAAAATGAAAGCAGCATTCCTGAGGAAACATTAAAAGCAATTGAAAGTACGCTCGATGCGGATACTTGGAACACACTGGTCAAAGGAGGCCTCATCTCGCCGAGGGACCGTCAGTTGACCGCTGTGCGTGCAGCGATCGCCCACTTCATGCCCGGATTCAGCAACCTGAGAGTGCGGCGCAAGCCGCGGCTGTACATGTCGATCGACAAGGGAGCGGAAACCCTGAACGTATCTCAACTGTCCCAGGGCGAGAAATCCTTGATGGCATTGGTGGGAGATATCGCGCGTCGATTGGCCATGATGAATCCCGGCCTGGCGAATCCACTGGAGGGCGAAGGTATTGTGCTGATCGACGAAGTCGACATGCACCTGCATCCAAAATGGGCACGCAGCATCGTTCAGCGATTGACGAATACGTTCCCGAACTGCCAGTTCGTGCTGACGACCCATTCTCCACTCGTCATCAGCGACAGCAAGGACATATTGGTCTATGCGCTGGAAAACGGTGAACTGGTCAAGGTGCCACCGCTCTACGGGCAGGACGTGAACACCGTCTTGCTCGAAGCAATGGATACGCATGTGCGGAATGCCTTGGTAGCGCAGCGCCTGAACGACCTTCTGGATGCAATCCATGACCGCAAGTTGGACGACGCCAGGAGGATGGCACGGGATTTGGAAGCGGAGCTTCCGGCCCAGCATGTCGAGCTCGCGAAAGCAAGGCTGCTTTTGCGTAAGGAGGAATTGCGTCTTGCGAAGAATTGACAAGGGGGTGGAGCCGCGCAGCCTCACGGCATGGAAGCGTGCGCACCAGCACGGCACCTATGCCGATCTCCCTCCGGAGGAACGGCAAGCCATCCGACAAGCCTGTGCGCTGGAGCAGTACTACTTGTGTGGATATTGCTGTGATGCGATATCAGGAGAGGCGAGCGATACTACCAACGAGCATGTAGAAGCGCAGAAGCTTGCTCCGCACCGTACTGTCGATTTCAGCAATATCATTGCGAGTTGCGCAGCCCTGCATCATTGCGACAAAGCGCATGGTTCGCAAGCCTTGCCGCTGACACCCCTGATGGCCGAATGCGAGAGCGAACTTCGCTACAAGATCAGCGGAAGGGTAGAGGGTCTGACGGATAGGGCAAGGGAAGCCATTCGTGTCTTGAACCTTGGGGATGCGGAACAGGCAAACAAGGCACTCATAGAAAAGCGCAAGGCTTTGTGCAATGCCTTGTTGTGGACGAACGGGATCGATCCGGAACAGGGGCTCGAGGATGAGGAACTCATCCGGATCGTCATCGCCGACCTGTTGCAACCCAAAGAGGGGCGGCTTGAAGCATTTGCGCCAGTGCTGGCAAACATCATGAGCGCGTGGCTCGAAGGTCGCCAAGTGGAATAAACTAAGACGATCAGTGGTGTGGACCAGCGGAGGGGAATCGACATGTTGAAAGGCAGTTGCCTGTGCGGTGGGGTGGCATACCGGGTCGACGCTCCGGTCAACGACGCCAGCCATTGTTATTGCACCATGTGCCGCAAGCAGCATGGCGCGGCCGCGGGGGCCTACGCCAACGTGCCGAGCGCCGGCTTCGCACTGGAGCGCGGCGCCGACTTGGTGGCGGAATACGCATCGTCGGAGCACGGGCGGCGCGCCTTCTGCCGCACCTGCGGTTCGACCCTGTACTGGCGCAGCGAGGCCGAGCCGGACGTCATCTCCGTCACGCTGGGCACGCTCGACCCGGACTATGACGGGCCTGTTGAGCGGGAAATTTATACGGATACCAAGCCACGCTGGCTGCCGACGGCGTGACGTCCCGTGCGCAGACGCGCGGGAACGCAGTCTACAATGAGCTGCCACGATACCGCGAGGTGCGCCGATGAATACCGAATCCCGCATTGACCCATTTCGCATTGAGCCATTCCGCATCGCCATCTCCGACAAGGACCTGGTCGACCTCGACGAACGCCTGCTGCGCGTCCGCCTCGCATCCGGCATCGACGACCAGGGATGTAGCGAAGGCATCGAGCCCGGCTTCCTGCGCGACCTGCTGGAATACTGGGCGTCCGAATTCGACTGGCGCGTCCACGAGGCGCGTTTGAATGCGCTGCCGCAGTACCTGGCGCGCATCGGCGAGCAGACCATCCATTTCGTGCATCGACCCGGCACCGGCCCGTCTCCGCTGCCGCTCGTGCTGACCCACGGCTGGCCCGGCTCCTTCATCGAGATGGAGCGCATCATTCCGCTGCTGGCCGATCCCGGTGCCCACGGCGGCGACCCGGCCGACAGCTTCCACGTGGTCGTCCCCTCGCTGCCGGGCTACGGCTTTTCGCCGGCGCCGCGGGGCAAGGGCGTCGGTGCCTGGGCGACGGCGGCGCTGTGGGCCGAACTGATGGCGCAGCTGGGCTACGAGCGCTTCGGCGCCCAGGGCGGCGACCTCGGCGCGGTCGTCAGCATCTGGCTCGGCCAGCGCTTTCCGGAGCGCGTCGTCGGCATGCACCTGAACTACGTGCCCGGTTCCCTGAAGCCGCCCTTGGGCGAAGGGCAGCCGCCCTTGACGGACGAGGAGCAGGAGTTCCACAAGCGGATCGCCGCCTGGGTCGACAAGGAGGGGGGCTACGCGCACATCCAGGGCACCAAGCCGGCCACGCCGGCCGTGGGCCTGAACGACTCTCCTGCCGGCCTGGCCGCCTGGATCGGCGAGAAGTTCCACGCCTGGTCCGAGGACTTCGACGGGACAATCGGCTTCGATACGCTGTTGGCCAACATCAGCCTGTACTGGTTCACGCAGACGATCGGCTCGTCGTTCCGCATGTATGTCGAAGGCCGGGCGAAACCCATGGCGCTGCAGGAGAAGGTCCGGCCGCCGCTGGGCATCGCGCAGTTTCCGGCCGAGATCCCCATTCCGCAGCGCAGCTTCGTCGAGCGCGCCTTCGACGTGCAGCGCTGGACGGCGATGCCGGCCGGCGGCCACTTCGCGGCGCTGGAGCAGCCGGAGTTGCTGGCGCGGGAGATACGGGAATTCTTCCGGCCGCTGCGTGCTGGCTAAAGCGCCCCTTACCAACAACGTGTTGTCCCGGCGCGGGTTAGTTGACGACGTTAGCCAATAAACGAGTCGAACTGCATGTCGAATTCCTGCAGCGCCTTCTGCGCGTTCTGCATCTTCTTGCGGAATTCCGGACCGCGCTGCAGCGCCAGCCCTACGGCCAGCACGTCGATCACGACCAGGTAGGCCAGGCGCGCCGAGATCGGCGTGTACGGGTCGGTCGCGAACACGAGGTCGATCGGGATCAGGAGGCTCGCCATGTCGGCCAGCTGGGTGCCGGACGGCGCCAGTACGATGACCTCGGCGCCGCCGCGGCGCGCCAGCTTCGCCGAGCGCACCAGCGAGGGGTTGTTGCCGCGCTGGGAAATGGCCACCAGCGCGTCGCCTTCGCGCAGCAGGGCCGCGGCGATCGAGTGGATGGCGGGATCCGTGTAGGCGACGGTCGGCACGCCCGAGCGGAAGAATTTATGTTGCGCGTCCGAGGCGACGAAGCCGGACGTGCCCTGGCCGTAGAACTCGATCTTGTTGGCGCGCGACAGGATGTCGAGCGCTTTCTGGATCAGCTCCGGCTTGAGGTTGTTGCGCAGGTCGAGCAGGGTGTTGATCGAGCGGCTGCAGATCTTGTTCACGAGGTCGGACGCGAGATCGTCCTGCGACGGCTGCTCGTTGGCGCCGGGCAGGGCGAGTGCGAGGCCTTGCGCCAGTTTCAGCTTGAACTCGTGCCAGCCGTCGTAACCGAGCGTGCGGCAGAAGCGCACGACGGTCGGCTCGGACACCTGCGCGCTGCGCGCCAGTGCCGTGATGTTCTGGCTGACCGTGGCGCCGGGCGCGGCGAGCACGGCCAGCGCCACCTTGCGTTCGGACTTCGACAGCGAGTCGAGCTGGGTGCGGATCGAATCGAGCAGCAAAGCAGGTCCTTTAGTCTTCCGGCAAAGCTTCTTCACGCCACTGCAGGCCGTCGCGGCCGATCAGCGCGGACGAGGAGGCCGGGCCCCAGGTGCCGGACGTGTAGGGCGCAGGCGTCGTGTCGTCCTGTTCCCAGTGCGCCAGGATCGGTTCGACCCATTCCCAGGCGGCCTCCAGTTCGTCGCCGCGCATGAACAGCGTCAGCTGGCCGCGCAGCACGTCGAGCAGCAGGCGCTCGTAGGCTTCCATGCGCGGGGCCTTGAACTGTTCGCGGAAGTCGAGTTCGAGCTCGGCCTGCTTCAGGCGCATCGAGTCGCCCGGGGTCTTGGCCATCAGGTTCATCGACAGGCCTTCGTCCGGCTGCAGGCGGATCACGAGGCTGTTCGGCTGGAAGCTCGACGTCGGCTGGTTGAAGATCGAGTGCGGGATGGTCTTGAAGCGCACGACGATTTCCGCCAGGCGGTCGGCCATGCGCTTGCCGGTGCGCAGGTAGAACGGCACGCCGGCCCAGCGCCAGGTGTCGATTTCCGCCTTCATGGCGACGAAGGTCTCCGTCTTGGAGTGCTTCGGCGCGTTCGGCTCGTCGCGGTAGCCGGGCACCTGCTGGCCGTCGACGTAGCCGGCGCGGTACTGGCCGCGGATGATGTTCTGCGACAGCGTGGTCGGGGTGAAACGCTTCAGCGAGCGCAGCACCTGCAGCTTGGCGTCGCGCACGGCGTCCGGGGCGATCGAGGCCGGCGGCTCCATCGCCACGATGCACAGCAGCTGCAGCAGGTGGTTCTGCAGCATGTCGCGCAGGGCGCCCGAATTGTCGTAGTAGCCCAGGCGGTTGCCCACGCCGATCTTCTCGGCGATGGTGATCTGCACGTCCGAGATCCACTCGCGGCGCCACAGCGGCTCGAACAGGATGTTCCCGAAGCGCAGCGCCAGCAGGTTCTGCACCGTCTCCTTGCCCAGGTAGTGGTCGATGCGGTAGATCTGCGATTCGGCGAACACCTTGCCGACGTCGGCGTTGATCTGCTTGGCCGACGCCAGGTCGCGGCCCAGCGGCTTTTCTAGCACCACGCGCGAATTCGGCGTGGCCAGGCCCACGGCCGCCAGGTTGTCGCAGATGCGGGCGAACAGCGAAGGCGGCGTCGCCAGGTAGTAGACGCGGGTCAGCGATTCGTCCTTGCGCAGCGCCTCCACCAGGGCGTCGTAGGTGCCCACGTCGCTGGCGTTGACGGCGACGTAGGTGATACGGGCCAGGAATTTCTGCCACGCTTTCTCGTCCACCGTTTCCTTGACGTTGGGCTTCGCGTTCGTCTCGACCATCTGCAGGAAGGCTTCCTGCGACATGGGCTCGAGGCCCACGCAGATGATGCGCGCGCTGGCCGGCAGGTCATTGGCGACGTCGCGGGCAAACATCGCAGGGAGCAACTTGCGCATCGCAAGGTCGCCGCTGCCGCCAAAGAAAACGAGGTCGAAATCGGAAAGAGCCATGGTGTCGAAAGCGGAAGGGTGGGGAATAATGTAAATTTACTACGCGATCTTTGATTTCGCAAGAAAATTTACTACGTACCGGGAGGCGGTCAGGATGGATTGGTAGGGTGGACGGCTGTGCCGTCCACGCGTTCAAACAGTGCATGCGGCGAACCGAACGCTTGTTGGACGCGTGGACGGCAAGCCGTCCACCCTACCGGTTGCCGGTTCAGGCGCGGTATTCCGGCTGCTTCAGCCCCGGCACCTCGACGGCAAAGGCCAGCACCTTGCCCGTATGCGGATATTGTTCCAGCTCCGCATTCGAGCGGCCATGGCTGGCGGTGGTGACGTACAGCGTGCGCAGGTCCGGGCCGCCAAAGCAGACGGCCGTCGGACAGCGCACGGGTAGCTGGATCTCGGCCAGCAGTTCGCTGGTCGGCGACAGCTTGACGATGCGTCCGCCCTCGAACATGGCGACCCAGTAGTTGCCTTCGCTGTCCATGGCCGCGCCGTCCGGGCGGCCGCCGTAGTCCGGCGCCTTCTTGTCGTCCGGGAAGGCGACCAGGTTGCGCTGGTTCGAGGCGGCGCCGCTGGCCACGTCGTAGTCGTAGACGTCGACGCGGTGGCTCGTCGTGTCGGCATGGTACATGGTCTTGCCGTCCGGGCTCCATGCGAGGCCGTTCGAATTGGTCATGCCGCCGGCCCAGGCCTGGCGCAGCTTGCCCCCCTCGAACACGTACATCTCGGCCTTCTGCTGGTCGCGCGGCTCGTACATGGTGCCGACCCAGAAGCGGCCGGCCGGATCCACGCGGCCGTCGTTGAAGCGCATGATCTTCGTGTCGTACGGCGCCGGCGCCAGGTCTTGCACTTCGCCCGACGTCGTGTTCAGGTGGACGAAGCCGGCGCGGGTGGCGACGACCAGGTTGTTGTCCTGGTCGACGGCCAGCGCCGACGGTTCCGTGTCCATCTTCCACGACGTGTGCTTGCCGCTGGCCGGGTGCAGGCGGTGCACCGTGAAGCCGTTGATGTCGACCCAGTACAGCGCCGATTCCACCGCGTGCCAGACGGGCGACTCGCCCACCTGCATGCGTTCGTCGTGGACGACCGTGAATTTTTCGCTCTTCATGCTTGCATCGCCTCCTTTGCCCACAGCGTAGCGTTTATACCGCGGCCTTGGCGCGCGCGATCAGGCCGTTGGTCGAGCCGTCGTGCAGCGCCGGCTGGGCGTCGCCGTTCAGTTCCGCCTCGATCTTCTTGGCCAGCACCTTGCCCAGCTCGACGCCCCACTGGTCGTAGCTGTTGACGTCCCACAGTGCGCCCTGCACGAACACCTTGTGCTCGTACAGCGCGATCAGGGCGCCCAGCGTGGCCGGGGTCAGGTAGTCGAGCAGGATGGTGTTGCTCGGGCGGTTGCCCGGGAAGGTCTTGTGCGGCGCCAGGCGCTCGATCTCGGCCAGGGCCAGGCCCTGGTCCTGCAGGTCCTTGCGCACCTCGTCCGTCGTCTTGCCCTTCATGAAGGCTTCCGACTGGGCGAAGCAGTTCGCCAGCAGGGCGGCGTGGTGGTTGTGGAACTCGTGGGCCGGGCGCAGGGCGGCGATGAAGTCGATCGGCGTCACGTCGGTGCCCTGGTGCAGCAGCTGGAAGTAGGCGTGCTGGCCGTTGGTGCCCACGTCGCCCCAGATCACGGGGCCGGTCGCGTAGTCGACGATGGGGTCGCCGTCGCGCGTGACGCGCTTGCCGTTGCTTTCCATGTCGAGCTGCTGCAGGTAGGCCGGGAAGCGGTTCAGGTCCTGGTGGTAGGGCGCGATCGACACCGACGGGCAGGCCAGGAACTCGCGGTTCCAGAAGCCGACCAGGCCCAGGATCATGGGCATGTTCTGCTCGACGGGGGCGGTGCGGAAGTGCTCGTCCATCGCATGGGCGCCGGCCAGGAAGTCGGCAAAGTAGCCGTAGCCGACGCACAGCGCCACCGGCAGGCCGATCGCCGACCAGACCGAATAGCGGCCGCCGACCCAGTCCCAGAACGGGAACATGTTGGCCGGGTCGATGCCGAAGGTCTTGATCGCCTCGACGTTGGTCGACACGGCGACGAAGTGCTTCGCCAAGGCCTCCTCGGATGCGCTCTGCAGGAACCAGGCGCGCGCCGTGTTCGCGTTCATCATCGTCTCGGCCGTCGTGAAGGTCTTCGAGGCGATGATGAACAGCGTCGTTTCCGGATCCACGCGCGACAGGGCGGCGTCCATGTCGTGGCCGTCGACGTTCGAGACGAAGTGCATCGTCAGGCGCGGATGGGCGAACTGGCGCAGCGCCAGGCAGACCATCTTCGGGCCCAGGTCCGAGCCGCCGATGCCGATATTGACGACGTCCGTGATTTCCTTGCCCGTATGGCCCTTCCATTCGCCGCTGCGCACGGCGTCGGTGAAGGTCTTCACGTGGTCCAGCACGGCGTGCACGTCGCTCGTCACGTCCTGGCCGTCGACCGTGATCTGCTTGTCGCGCGGCGCGCGCAGGGCGGTGTGCAGGACGGCGCGGTTTTCCGTGATGTTGATCTTCTCGCCGGCGAACATCGCATCGCGCAGCTGCTCGACGCCGCGCTCGCGCGCCAGGCCCGCGAGCAGTTCAAGCGTGCGCCCGTCCAGGCGGTTTTTTGAATAGTCTAGGAACAGCCCGGCGGCTTCGACCGAGAGGCGTTCGAAGCGCTGCGGATCCTGGGCGAACAAGTCGCGCATGAGCCAGTCTTCGGCATCGATGGCGTGGGTCTGGAGGGCCTGGTAGGCGGCGCTGGCGGTCAGGGATGGTTGGGACATGATGTTGGACGGTATGATGTCATTTTATGCAGGTTATCGAATCATACAGGAAGCGCGCGTAAATTCACTACAGAAAAACACTATCCCGATGGTCTCCCGTACGGTGAACGCGTGGACGGGAGACCCGTCCACCCTGCCTGTACCGGCAACTCATCCGTAGGGTGGACGGCTCTGCCGTCCACGCGTTCGGCGGATCTGGCTCAGCCATATAAAAACTCCTGACGGCCGCATGCGGCCATTTTCATTTTGTAGTAAAATTTCAGAAATCCAATTTACAAGGAACGATCATGGCGGTACATCCCGTAGTAGAACAGGTGACTAATCGGATCATCGAACGCAGCCGGCATTCGCGCCAGGCTTACCTGGCGCATGTGGAAGCCGCCCGCATCAAGGGCGTGCAGCGCGGCGCCCTGTCGTGCACGAACCTGGCGCACGGGTTCGCCGCCTTCCCGGCCAACGACAAGCTGAAGCTGCGCGAGCAGAAGCAGCCGTCGGTGGCGATCGTTTCCTCGTACAACGACATGCTGTCGGCGCACCAGCCCTTCGAATACTTCCCGAAGGTGATCAAGGAAGCCGTGCGCGAAGTCGGCGCAGTGGCCCAGTTCGCGGGCGGCACGCCGGCCATGTGCGACGGCATCACCCAGGGCCAGCCGGGCATGGAACTGTCGCTGTTCTCGCGCGACGCCATCGCCATGGCCACCGCCATCGCGCTGTCGCACAATATGTTCGACGCCAGCCTGTACCTGGGCATCTGCGACAAGATCGTGCCGGGCCTGCTCATCGGCGCGCTGCACTTCGGCCACGTGCCGGGCATCTTCGTGCCGGGCGGCCCGATGACGACCGGTATCTCGAACAAGGAAAAGGCCGCGATCCGCCAGCGCTACGCGAAAGGCGAGGCCACGCGCGAAGAGCTGCTGGAAGGCGAGTCGGGCTCCTACCACAGCGCCGGCACCTGCACCTTCTACGGCACCGCCAACAGCAACCAGATGCTGATGGAGATGATGGGCCTGCACATGCCGGGCGCCGCCTTCATCACCCCGGGCACGCCGCTGCGCGATGCGCTGACCCGCGCCGCCGCCCAGCGCGCCGTCGCCATTTCCCAGCAGGGCGGCGAGTACATGCCGATCGCCCGCATCGTCGACGAGAAGAGCATCGTCAACGCCATCGCCGCGCTGCACGCGACGGGCGGCTCGACCAACCACACGCTGCACCTGATCGCCATCGCGCGCGCCGCCGGCATCGTGATCGACTGGACCGACTTCGACGAGCTGTCCAAGGTCGTGCCCCTGCTGACCCGCATCTACCCGAACGGCGACGCCGACGTGAACCACTTCCAGGCCGCCGGCGGCCCGGGCTTCGTGATCCGCGAACTGCTGGACGCCGGCCTGGCCCACGAGGACGTCAACACCATCCTCGGCCACGGCCTGCGCGCCCACTGCAAGGAACCGTTCCTGGACGGCGACAAGGTGGTCTGGAAGGACCTGCCGGCACAAAGCGGCGACGAAGCCGTCGTGCGGCCGGCCTCGAACCCGTTCCGCGCCGACGGCGGCCTGATCCTCGTGAAGGGCAACCTGGGCCGCGCCGTGATGAAGGTCTCGGCCGTCAAGGAAGAGCACCACATCGTCGAGGCGCCGGCGCTGACCTTCGATTCGCAGGAAGACTTCATGCATGCCTACAAGGCCGGCAAGCTGAATCGCGACTTCGTCGCCGTACTCCGCTTCCAGGGCCCGCGCGCCAACGGCATGCCGGAACTGCACGCGCTGACCCCGGCGCTGGCGAACCTGCAGGACGCCGGCTACCACGTGGCGCTGGTCACGGACGGCCGCATGTCGGGCGCGTCGGGCAAGGTGCCGGCGGCGATCCACGTGTCGCCGGAAATCCTGGCCGGCGGTCCGCTGGGCCTGGTGCGCGACGGCGACATCATCCGCGTCGACGCGACCCAGGGCGTGCTGGAGGCGCTGGTGCCGGCCGACGTCTGGGCCGCGCGCAAGCAGGCCACGGCCGACCTGTCGGCCAGCCACATCGGCATGGGCCGCGAACTGTTCGCCATCTTCCGCAACGCGACCAGCGCGGCCGAGGAGGGCGCGGCGACCTTCCCTTTGCCGTCCCCGAAGGACACCACCGTGCCCCTGCATGAAGGCGTCGACAGCGGCGACATCATGCCGGGTTCCGACGAAGATTTCCTGATCCGTAAAAACAAGTGAGACGCCAATGACCACGAATAACAACCTGCTCGACATCATGCGCTCGGCCGTCGTGATCCCCGTGATCGCGATCGACGATCCGGACCACGCCGTCCCCCTGGCCAAGGCGCTCGTCGCCGGCGGCATCCGCGTGCTCGAAGTGACGCTGCGCACCAAGCACGGCCTGGACGCGATCCGCGCCATGGCCGAGGTCGAAGGCGCGATCGTCGGCGTCGGCACCCTGACCCAGCCGGAGGAATTCGCCGCGGCGCGCGATGCGGGCGCCGTGTTCGGCGTCTCGCCGGGCCTGACCCCGGCGCTGATCGATGCCGCCAGGAAGAGCGGCCTGCCGCTGCTGCCGGGCTGCATGACCCCGTCCGAGGTGATGGTGGCGCGCGAAGCCGGCTTCAAGCAACTGAAGCTGTTCCCGGCCGTGCCGGCGGGCGGCGTCGGCATGCTCAAGGCGATCGCCGGCCCGCTGCCGGACGTGACCTTCTGCCCGACCGGCGGCATCTCGATCGAGACGGCGCCGCAGTTCCTGGCGCTGAAGAACGTGGCCTGCGTGGGCGGCTCCTGGCTGACCCCGGCGGACGCGATGAAGACCGGCGACTGGGACCTGATCACCGACCTGGCCAAGTCCGCAGCCGGCCTGCGCGCTGCCTGAGGAAGTCGACAGCCCATGCGGCGCCTCGCGCGGCCGATGACCGCGAACGAGATCGGGATGGCGTCGCTGCTGTTCGGCGACGCCATCGACTATGGACGCGTGCGCGTCCATAACCGCCGCTACCTGCCGCTGGTGCAGCCGCGCAACTGCGCGATGACGCCCAACGGCAGCATCTATTTCCACCATTCCTGCTTCCTGCCCGACTACACGGCGGGCGACCCGCCCACCATCCACTGGTTCATGCACGAGATGGTGCACGTGTGGCAGCACCAGCTGGGCTATCCCGTCAAATTGCGCGGCGCGATCCGCGTCGGCCTGTCGTACGCGTACGAGCTGCGGCCTGGCGCGCAGCTGTCCGACTACAATATGGAAGCCCAGGGCGACTTGCTGGCGGACTACTTCGCCCTGAAGCACATGCACCGCCCGCGCGTGATGCGCCAGCGCCGCCATGCGAGCCAGCTGCCGCTGTACGAACAGGTGCTGGCGCGCTTCCTGGCCGACCCGTCGGACCGCGAGAACCTGCCGCGCGGGATGTCGCGCAAACTCATCCGCATTCCTGCCTGAGGCCGTAACGGCCTGCATGGGCGCCGGTATCCGTCGCCACGCGCCGGCGCCGAAGCGTCCCGCGTCGATCGCCGCGAGCCGGTATGCTCATGCCGTTCTCCATTGCTTCGAAAGGACAGGCATGCATACCCCCTACAAGGCGCTCGTGGTCGGCGCCAGCGGCATCATCGGCAACGCCGTCGTGCAGGAACTGAAGGGACGTCCCGACTGGTCGGTGCGCGCGCTGCCGCGCACCTTCGTGGACGGCGTCGAGACCATCAAGGCCGACCTCACCGATGCCGCGGCCACCGCGCGCGCGCTCGAGGCGGCGCGCGACACGACCCACGTGTTCTACGCCGCGCTCAAGGGCGGCAGCGACCTGCTGGACGAGGAGCGCATCAACGGCGGCATGCTGCGCAACCTGCTCGACGGCCTGAAGGCCGTGGGCGCGCCGCTGCAGCGCGTCGTCCACTACCAGGGCGCGAAGGTGTACGGCGTGCACCTGGGCCACGCTCACGCGCCGTTCTACGAGGACGATCCGCGCCACGTCACGCCGAACTTCTACTATGCCCAGGAAGACCTGCTGCGCGAGCGCGGCGCGGCCGGCGACTTCGCCTGGTCGATCCTGCGCCCGGACGTGGTGGTCGGCGACATCGTCGGCAACCCGATGAACATCGTGATGGTGGTGGGCGTGTTCGCCGCGCTCAGCAAGGAAGCGGGCGTGCCGCTGCGCTTCCCGGGCACGGACAAGGTCTATTCGCGCGTGTTCGCCCAGACCACGGATGCGGCCTGGATGGCGCGCGCCAGCGTGTGGGCCGCGCTCGATCCGGCGGCGGCGGGCGAGGCGTTCAACCTGGTCAACGAACCGTTCCGCTGGGAGCGCATCTGGCGCCGCGTGGCCGACGCCTTCGGCATGGAAGTCGGCCCGCCGCAGCCGTTCGCGCTGGCCAGGCAGATGCCCTTGCTGGCCGACGCCTGGGCACGCGTGGCCCAGCGCCACGGCCTGCGGACGCCGGCCTACGAGAAGCTGGTCGGCTGGTGGTTCGGCGACTTCGTCTTCAACACCGAGTTCGACATGATCTCGGACATGGGCAAGATCCGCCGCGCCGGCTTCACCGAGGCGGTCGAGACGGAGGCCACCATCGTGGGCGCGATCGAGCGCTTGCGCGCCGCCGGGCAGCTGCCCTGAGCGGAGCCAGCATGGCTGCTGGCGAGGCCATCGGCCAGTGCAACCATGCCGACATTGCACTATACTGTCTGCCCTGTCCGGTGGGAGGGTCGCGACCCTGTCCAATGGGTGGTAGACAAGTGCGGTCGTTCGTGATCGCGCATCGACATTGCGGGATCGGCGTACGAACAAGATGCATAGCGAGCAAAAAATCAGTAGCGAATGGCGCGCGGCGTTTGGGCCGTTCGTGCTGGTGCCTTCCGAACGCCTGCTGGAGCGCGACGGCGTGCCGGTCAGGTTGGGCGGGCGTGCGCTCGACATCCTGATCGCACTGGTCGAATCGGCGGGCGAGACGGTGGGCAAGCGCGAGCTGCTGGAGCGCGTCTGGCCGAACATGGTCGTCGACGAAGGCAGCCTGCGTTTCCACATCGTCGCCATCCGCAAGGCGCTCGGCGACGGCGGCGCCGAGCGCTATATCGTGAATACGGCCAACAAGGGCTACACCTTCGTGGCCCGCGTCGAACGCCTGACGGCGCCGGCCGCGATGCCGGGCGCCGTCGCTGCGCCGGCGGACGCCGCCAGGCGCCTGCCGGCCTTGTCGACGGCCGTGTTCGGGCGCGACCGGGAAGTCGAGGCACTGGTCGCCGCGCTGCTGCAGTACCGCCTGACGACGATCGTCGGCGCGGGCGGCATCGGCAAGACGACCACCGCGATCGCGGCCGCGCGGGCCGCGTACCGGCACGTCGGCGGCGACGTGCACTTCGCCGATTTGTCCTCGATCGGCAAGCCGGGCCTGGTCCACGCGACCGTGGCGGAAGCGGTCGGCATGCAGCAGTCGCTGGACAACGCGCAGGCCCTGCTGGACCGGCTCGCCGAGCGCACCTGCCTCATCGTGCTGGATTGCTGCGAGCACGTGATCGACGAGGTCGCGGGCATCGCCGAAGCCCTGGTGCTGCATTGTCCCGGAGTGCACGTGCTGGCGACGAGCCGCGAACCGCTGCGCGCGAACGGCGAATTCGTCTACCGCCTGCAGCCGCTGGGCTTTCCGCCCGAAGGGGAGGGGTTGAGCGCCATGGCGGCGATGGCCTATCCGGCGGTCCAGCTGTTCGTCGAGCGCGCCGCCGCCAGCGGCGCCGGCTTCGCGCTCACCGACGCCGACGCACCCATGGTCTCGAGGCTGTGCCGCGAACTGTCCGGCATCGCGCTCGCCATCGAACTGGCCGCCGGCCGCATCGAGGCGCTCGGCCTGAAGGAAATCGCGATGCATGGCGATCCGTCCGTGACCTTGATCTGGCAGGGGCGGCGCACGGCGGTGCCGCGCCACCAGACGCTGGGCGCGACGCTCGACTGGAGCTTCAACCTGCTGTCGGACGACGAGAAGCGGCTGTTGAGCAGGCTGTCGGTCTTCGCCGGAACGTTTTCGCTCGACGCGGCCCTGGGCATCTGCTGCGAGGGCTACGACCGGCTCGCGGCCCTGGAGCTCGTCGCGAACCTGGTGGCGAAGTCGCTCGTGACCGTCGACGCGGGCGGGGCCGCGCTGCGCTACGGCATGCTGGACACGACCAAGACCTATTGCCGCGACAAGCTGCGCGCCGGCGCCGAGGAAACCGCCGTGACCCGGCGCCTGGCCGATCATTTCCGCGACTGGGTCGTCGCCCAGGCGCAGGCGGGCGACACCGACCCCGAGGCATTCGCGCTCGAGCTGCCGAACCTGCGCATGGCCCTCGACTGGTACCTGCGCGATGCGGACCAGGCGGAAGGGGCGATGCGCCTGGCGGCGGCCCTGTGCCCGCTGCTGCTGCGGTCCTCGCACGTGGCGGAATGCTCGCACTGGGCCCAGGCCGCTCTGGCCGGCCTGCCCGCGGAATTCGCCGGCTCGCCGTTCGAGCTGACGCTGCAGGGGACGCTGGGCCAGTCGCTGACGTTCTCCGGCATAGGCGCGCGCGGCAATGCCGCACAAGCCTATCGCCGTGCGCTCGCCATCGCCGAGCAGCTGGGCGACTCGCGCAGCATGCTGCACCTGCTGTGCCAGTACCTGGTCCTGCTGCACCGCGAAGGCCGCTATATCGACGCGCTCGACACGGCGCGCCAGGCCCAGTCGCTGCTGCAGGAGCTGGACGATCCGGAAGCGCGCGCCGTGGTGGCGTCGCTGATGGGCGTGTGCCTGCACCTGGTCGGCAGGATCGACGAGGCGCTGCAGCAGTGGCAGCGCTGCCTCGCCTATACGGCGCCGCGCGCGTCCGAGCTGGGTTCCGGCCTCGCGTTCGAGTACCACATCCGCGCGCTGTGCGGCATGGCGCGCGGCGCCTGGCTGACGGGGCGCCATGCCCGCGCCTTCGCCGTCGCGGCGGAAACGATCGCGCTGGCGAAACGCCACGGCCATGCGGTCACCTACAGCATCGCCATGATCTGGGCCGGCTCCGTGTATTCGTATGCCGGCGACACGGCGCGCATGACGGCGGTCGCCGACGAGCTGGACCGGGTCGGGCATGCGCATTCGCTGGCGCCGTACCGCTACACGGCCAATGTGATCCGGGGCCAGGTCATGCTGCTGCAAGGCGCGCTGGCCGACGGCGTCGAGCAGATCCGCGCCGCCGTCGATGCCTTGCATGCGGTCGGCTACGAGATGGTCAGCAGCGAGGCGCTGATCGCGATGGCCGGGGGATTGTGCGACATGGGCCTGCATGCGGCCGGCCTGGCGGCCTGCGACGAGGCGGAAGCGATGATCCGCGCCGGCGGCGATTTCCTGCGCGAGCCGGCACTGCTGGTCGTGCAGGGGCGCTGCCTGGCCGCCATGGGACGCCGTGACGAGGCCGAACAGGGCTATCGCAAGGCGATGGCGCTCGCCGGCGAACAGGGCGCCGCGTGGTGCAGGTTGCGTGCCGCCGTCGCGCTGGCCGGGCATCTTCGCGACGACGGCCGCGCGGACGAGGCGCGGGTCCTGTTGCAAGGCTGCCTGGAGGCGGGCCTGGACGAATCGCCCGACCTCGCGTGCGCGCGGGCATTGCAGGCGCTGCTTGTATGAGCCGCAGCGACCCGCCGCACACTGCCGCCACGCGGCGCCGGCGCGCCATCGGCGCCGCCGTGGCCTGCAATGTGCTGGAATTCTTCGATTTCGTCGCCTACGCCTTCTTCGCCGCGCAGATCGGGCGCGCATTCTTCCCGACCCGGGAAGAGGGAGCCAGCCTGCTGCTGTCGGTCGCCGTGTTCGGCGTCGGCTTCGTCGCGCGGCCCGTCGGCAGCGTCGTCATCGGCCGCTTCGCCGACCGCTCCGGCCGCCGTCCGGCCCTCTACCTGACCGCCGTCCTGATGACGTGCGCCACGCTGGGCCTGGCGCTCACCCCGGCCTACGCCGCCATCGGCGTGGCGGCGCCCATCGTCTTTACCGCGCTGCGCCTGCTGCAAGGCTTCGCGCTGGGCGGCGACATCGGGCCGTCAACGGCCTTCCTGCTCGAGATCGCGCCGCCCGGACGGCGCGCCTCCTACGTCGCGCTGCAGTTCGTCAGCCAGGGCCTGGCCGGCATGCTGGCCGCGGCGATCGGGCTGGCGCTGTTCCAGGTGCTGGATGCCGCCGCCATGGATGCCTGGGGCTGGCGCGTGCCATTCGCGTGCGGCCTGCTGCTCGTGCCCGTGGCCCTGTACCTGCGCATCGGCATGCCGGAAACGCTCGCGCCGTCGTCGTCGGCGGCTCCCGTGCCCGTGCCCGTCCGGTGGCGCGCGGGCCACGTGATCCTGGGCATCGGCGCCATCGCGGGCGGCACGGTCGCCACCTACGTCGCCAGCTACATGGCCACCTACGGCACGACGGTCTTGCACCTGTCGGCGGTAAGCGGCCTGCACGCAGCGCTGGCCGTCGGTTTCGCGACCATCGCCGGCGGCATCGGCGGCGGCTGGCTCGCGGACCGCTTCGGACGCTGGCCGGCGATGTTCTGGCCGCGCCTGGCCATGGCGCTGGCCGTCGTGCCGGTATTCATGGTGCTGGCGTCGCGGCGCGATCCGGCGACGCTGCTGGCCGTGGCGGCGGCGCTGGCTTTCCTGACTGCGCTCAACGGCGGCGGCGTGTTGACGGCGATCTGCGAACTGTTCCCTTCCAGGCAGCGCGCCGCCGGACTGGCGTTCGTCTATTCGGCGGGCGTCTCGCTGTTCGGCGGCGCCACCCAGTTCCTCGTGACCTGGCTGATCGGCGCGACCGGCGATCCGCTGGCGCCCGCCTGGTGCGTCGTCGCCGCCAGCCTGGTCTCCATTGCCGCCATCCTGCGCATGCCGGAAACCCGCCCCGCGCCAACGGCGTGAGCGCGCTCCTCACAAGGCCCAACAACTGCTAACTCGACCTGCCGCGTCCTTCCGGCGACACTGATCACCAGACTAGTGTTTGTCATACCAGGATAGGAAGCGACATGAAACAGGAAGGACCAGGACCGGCGATCGTCGTGTCCACAACGATCCAGGAACCGCTGCTGCAGGCCGGCGTGCGCGCGGTGCTCGAACGGGAGCCCGGCATCCGCGTCGTGGAAGAGACGTCGGAGCACCCCGTCGACGTTGCGGTGGTGGATGGCGAGCGTGCCTTCGCGCTCGCCGAAGCGGGGCTGGCCCGTACGCCGTCCGGGCACCGCGTGCTCGCCGTGACGCGCACGGCGCCGATCGACGCGGTGCGCAATGCATTGCGCCAGGGTGTACAAGGATTCGTGCTCAGCACGGTGCCGCTGCACGAGCTGGTGGATGCCGTGCGCACGCTGGCGCGCGGGGGCAATTACCTGTGCCAGACCCTGACCTGGGAGATGGCGACGGGACCGGCGGAGGACATGCTCACGCCGCGCGAGGCGGAGGTGCTGCAACTGCTCGTGCAGGGCGCCTGCAACAAGTCCATTGCGCGCGACCTCGGCATTGCCGTCGGTACCGCCAAATGGCACGTGCGCGCGATCATGATGAAGCTCGACGCCAGCACGCGCACGCAGGCCGCCAGCATCGCGCTGTCGCGCGGGCTGCTCGACGCGGCCGGTTTCGCGGGCGCCGCCGCGGCGGCCCGGAGCAGGACCGCGGCGTGATCGCGGCGCGGCGATTCAGCCGCCGGGCACGAGCGGCCGCGGCGCCACGCCTTCGTTCGTCATCACGACCGGCCGGATCGTACCGTCCTCGTTGAAGAACATGCGCTCGATGGCCATCTCGCGGTGGTGGCCGTCCTTGTCGTTCAAGGGGCGGCGGTGGTAGGCGATGTACCAGTCGTCGGTGCCCGGGATGTTGACGACGGAATGGTGGCCCGCGCCGCGGGCGATCTTGCCGTCCTGTTGCAGGATCTTGCCGATGCGCTTGAACGGACCGTAGGGCGACGCGCTCATCGCGTAGGCGACGCTGTAGTCCGGCCCCGTCCACTCGCCCTCCGACCACATGAGGTAGTACACGCCCTTGCGCTTGGCCATGAACGAGCCTTCCACATAGGCCGGGTCGGGTGTGATCTCCTTGTAGGTCTGGCCGTCGGGGAAGGGGACGACGCCCAGCAGGTCCGGCGCCAGCTTGACGACGTTGGCATGCCGCCAGCCGCCGTAAACCATGTAGATCTGGCCGTCGTCGTCCTTGAACACCATCTGGTCGATCGGCTGGGCGCCGTTGCGGATCTGGCCGACCAGCGGCTTGCCGAGGGCATCCTTGAACGGGCCTTCGGGCCGGTCGCTGACGGCGACGCCGATGCCGCCGACCTGCTCGTTGCTCTTGATGTCGTTGGCGCCGAAGAACAGGTAGTACTTGCCTTTGTGCTCGATGGCCGACGGCGCCCACACGGCGTAGGCGGCCCAGGCCACGTTCTCCACGTCGAGCACGTGCGGGTGCTTCGTCCAGTGCACCAGGTCCGGCGAGGAAAACGCGTTCAGGAAGGTCTGCTTCAGGTAGGGCGCCCAGATCAGCTTCGACTGGGCGCGCATGCGCTGCTGCTCGGGCGTGAAGGACGTCGAGCGGTCCGGCGTGCCGAAATCGTCCGAGTAGGTCGGATAGATCCAGTACCGGCCCTCGAAGATGCGGATCTCGGGGTCGGCGTACCAGCCCTGCACGATCGGATTGGATGCCTGCGCGGGCAGGCCGACGGCGGCCGCGGCGGCGAGCAGCGCGCCGTGCGCGAGAAACAGGCTGCGTTTAACTAAACCCGGTGTGTTCTTCATTGTGTCTGGCGCTCCATGGCGGGGAAAAGGCAATGCTCGTCCATTCTAGGCCGCCCGGATGCGGCGAACAATACTCGGGCTAGGCAACGCTACGCCTGCCTCGCGGCGACCAGCACGTCGATCATCGCCCGCGTCGCGGCGGATTGCAGGCGGTGCGGCGCATAGATCACGGAGAAGGGACGGGTGCGGCCGCGCAGCGCCGGCAACTCCTCGACCAGCTCGCCCTTGGCGATGCGCTCGTGGACGATGAAGTCGTAGCTCTGCGCGATGCCCATGCCGGCAACCGCCAGCGACACGACGCCCAGCACGTCGTCCGATACCTCGACGCTTGGCGCCGGTTGCCATTCGATGTCCCCGCCGCCCTCGCGAAACACCCAGGGAGCGACCCGGCCCGTGCGCGGCAGGATGAACGGAATGCAGCGATGCCGCTCCAGGTCCGCGAGCGCTTGCGGGACGCCGGCCCGTTCCAGGTAGGCCGGCGCCGCGACGAGGCACAGGGTTTCGTCGGCCAGCTTGCGCGCGACCAGTCCGCTGGGGGAAAAGTCGCCCATCCGGATCGCCAGGTCCACCCCTTCGGCGACCAGGTCGACGTTGCGGTTGGTGATGTTCAGTTCCACCTTCACGTCCGGATACCGGTGCGCGAAGCGTGCCAGCAGGGCGGGAATCCGGTAGTGGCCGTACGTGGTCGGCACGCTCATGCGCACCCGTCCGCGCACGGGGCCGGCCTGCCCCTGGAGTTCGCGTTCCGCCTCGTCCAGCAGGTTGAATGCCGCGCGCGCCTGTTCCAGGTAGTGGCGGCCGGCCTCCGTCAACGTCACGCTGCGGGTCGTGCGGCGCATGAGCTGGGCCCCGAGCCGTTGCTCCAGCCGCGTCACCGCGCGGCTCAGCACGGACGGGGTCGTCGAGAGGATCACCGCACCGGCGGTGAACGAACCGTGTTCGGCGACGGCGATGAAGGCTTCCAGGTCGTCGAGATAGTCGAATTGGCGGCTGATTTGGTCCTCCCTGGAACAAATGATTTCCCCGGAGCCCAGTTTATCCGCACAGGCGGAAACAATAAAGTCTGGGGTCGTTCAACTACAGCCGCCTACATCATGGATTTGCAACTGAAGGAAAAGACCGCACTGGTCACGGGAGCGACGGCCGGCATCGGCCTGGCCATCGCCCGGACGCTCGCCAGCGAAGGCGCTGCCGTCGTCGTCACGGGGCGCGACCGTGACAAGCTCGATCGTGCCGTGGAATCGATCGTGGCCGCGGCGCCGGGTGCGCGCGTGACGCCGGTCGTGGCGGACCTGAGCGATGCGGCCGGCGCCGCGGCGGTGACGGGCGCGGTGCCCGACGTGGACATCCTCGTCAACAACCTCGGCTACTACGAGGGCAAGCCGTTCGCCGAGATCAGCGATGCGGACTGGATGCGCATGTTCGACGTCAACGTCATGTCGGGCGTGCGGCTGGCGCGCCATTATTTTCCGCGCCTGCTGGACAAGGATTGGGGACGCGTGATCTTCGTGTCCAGCGAAGTCGGCGCCTTCACGCCGCCGGACATGATCCACTACGGCGTCAGCAAGTCGGCGCAGCTGGCGGTGGCGCGCGGCCTGGCCGAGCTGACGCGCGGCACCGGCGTCACGGTCAACAGCGTGCTGCCGGCCGCCACGCGCTCGGACGGCATCGTCGAGTACCTGCGCCAGACCGCCCCGCGGCCCGGCATGAGCGACGCGGAGATCGAAGCCCATTTCTTCGCGACCTACCGTCCCAGCTCGCTGATCGCGCGCATGATCGACGCGGACGAGGTGGCCGCCATGGTGGCGCTGCTCGCCAGTCCGCTCGGTGCGGCGACGAATGGCGCGGCCGTGCGCGTGGAGGGCGGCAGCTACCGCTCGATTCTGTAATCCCGCACGCGCGTCCGGCCGACTACAGGACCGGCTTCCCGTCCGGCAGCGGCGCCGCCTCGGGCACCAGTCCCTCGGCGCGCAGCTCCTGCCAGAACTGCGCGGGGATCGCCACGTCCATCAGGGCCGCATTGCGTTTCGCGTGTTCCGGGCTGCTGGCGCCGGGGATGGTCGCGGCCACCACCGGATGCGCGAGGCCGAACTGCAGGGCGGCGGCGGCCAGGTCGATGCCGTGGCGCGCCGCGACCTGCCGCAGGCGTTCGCGTTGGGCGATCTTGTCCGGCGTGGCCGGCGCGTAGTCGTAGTGGTCGCCGCCGGCCAGGAAGCCCGAATTGAACGGGCCGCCCAGCACGACGCTCGCGCCGCGTTGCGCGCACAGAGGGAACAGCTCGTCCAGCGGCGTCGTTTCCATCAGCGTGTAGCGGCCGGCCAGCAGGAAGATGTCGGGGTCGGACTGCCGCAGCGCGCGCAGGCAGGGTTCGACCGTGTTCACGCCCAGGCCCCAGCCCTTGATGACGCCTTCCTCGCGCAGCTTGACGAGGCCTTCGAAGGCGCCGCCGGGACCCGCCGCGACGGCGAAGTTGCGGTCGAACTCGTTCCCGAAATAATCCGGCGACAGGTCGTGCACGTAGACGATGTCGATGTGGCCCAGCGCCAGGCGCTGCAGGCTGTCCTCGATCGAGCGGCGTACGCCGTCGGCCGTGTAGTCGAACACGCGCTTGAACGGCAGCGTGCCGACGAAGGGGCTTTCGATGTCGCCCGCCGGATGCGGCGCGAGCAGGCGCCCGACCTTGGTCGACAGCGTGTAGGTGTCGCGCGGGCGCCGCCGCAGCGCCTGGCCGAAGCGGTGTTCGGACAGGCCGGCGCCGTAGTGCGGCGCGGTGTCGAAGTAGCGGATGCCCGCATCCCAGGATGCGTCCACGGCCGCCTGGGCCGATTCCTCGGTGGTCGCGTGGTACATGTCGCCCAGGCCGGTGCCGCCCATGCCGAGGCGCGTGATCGGTCGATAACGCTGGTTCACAGTCGCTCCTTTCTCGTCCGTTGGCGCAAAAGGGCCAGCGCGCAAGCCTGGCCCGGTCGTTCACGCTACACCGCTGAGCGGTGCGCGGGCGCACGGTTGACGATGGGAATTCGATGCGGTCCTGCGCGCTGTGTTCCCGCGTGCGCTATTGCATGGCCGGCGCCGCCTCCAGCGCGCCCAGGCGCTCGCGCGCGTGCGGGTGCGTGGGTTCCAGCGCCAGCGCCTGGCGGTAGCTGGCGATGGCGCCGGCGCGCTCGCCCGCCGCTTCCTGGGCCTGCCCCAGGCCGTCGTACAGGAATTCGAAGCGCTCCGGATACAGGCGCACGCCCAGGGCGAACACCTGCGCCGCTTCGCGCGGGCGCCGTTCGCGCAGCAGCTTCATGCCCCAGTCGTGGACCTGCAGCGGGTCGAGCGACAGCTCCGGGTTCTGCGCATGCAGCTGGTCGTAGATGGCGCCGATGCGCTCGAAGCCCTGGCGGCCGAGCTGGTCGAGGAAGGTGTCCATGGTGGGCGCCGGGCTGGCGGCGCGGCGCACGGCGAGCGACACCAGGCCGGGCGGGGTGGCGTTCGGCGCGAGGTCGGCGTCGAGCAGGCGCAGGGCGGCGGCGTCGTTCTTCAGGCGGGCGTCGAGGAAGCGCTGCACCGTGCGCGCCATCGCGCCGTAGGCGGCCTCCGCCCGGGCGCGCGTGCGGCCGCGGAAGGCGCTGTCGGGCGCCATGCGCAGCGACCACGACGAGAAGTCCATGTGGCTCGCCGCTTCCATGGTGGCCAGGTAGATGTCGGCGTAGCGCATGCGTGCCAGCAGGTCGGCGCCGATGCCGCTGTCGATCTCGCCCTTGTCTTGATCGCCGCCTTGCCCGCCGCCCTGCAGGCGCGTCACGTACAGCAGCGGCACGGCCAGGCGTTCGGGCGTCACGTAGCGCGCCGAGCGCGGGCCGCCGTTCACGTATTCGAAGGCGGCGCGCAGCGAGCCGTCCAGGCTGACGAGGGCGCGGATGCGGTCGTCGCGCGCCGCGGCCAGCACGTTCGACAGGCCTCCCCAGCTGTAGCCGACCACGCCGATGCGCGTCGTGTCGGCCTGCTCCAGCGTATGCGCGTAGCCGACCAGGAAGCCGATGTCGTTTGCCTGGGCTTCGGCGCCTTCCAGGTCGGCCGTCATCGCATGCGAGCGCGCGCCCAGCGAGGCGCTGGCGATCACGATGTAGCCATGGCTGGCCAGGTATTCGCAGAGGTCGGCGTTTTCCATCGCATAGGCGCTGTGGCTGGGCGCGTAGATCACGACGGGGAACTTGCCGGGCCGCTCGGGCGCGTCGCGCAGCGCGCGCACCCGCTGCGCCATGGCGGCCGGCACCTGCGGCGCGCCCGCGGAGCGCTGCCGGACCAGCAGGTCGGTGGCAAGCCGTACCTGGTCCGCGGTGCGGCTGAATTCCTCCTCGGTGGCCACGGTGGCCACGTAGTCGCGGTAGGAGAGCGGGGCGCCGTGGCCGATCGCCGGATACCAGACCAGCGTCTGGATCGGCCGCGAACGGTCGCCGCCATTGGCCTGGGCCGTGACCGGATTGCGCGCATGCTGGTAGACGCGCGCCCGGTCGTACTGCTGCTTCACGTGCAGGCCCACGCGGTAGGGGCCGGAGGGCAGGAAGGACTGGAGGTCGGCGGCGCTGGCGACGCCCAGCGCGAGCGTCAGCAGGGAAGCGAGCAGGAGGGCAGGCAGGAATCGGGACATGGCGGTCGATGTGTTTCTTTGGTTGCAACATTATAATGCCGAATCGACAAAAACCTGTGCAAGGATTTGGCGGAAGTACACGCCGTATCCGCTAGAATGGCGGATTCCTTTACTCCCACCAAGCATCATCATGACCCAGGACGAACTCAAGCAGGCAGTGGCCCGCGCCGCCATCGACTACGTGGTCGACGGCGAGATCATCGGCGTCGGCACCGGCTCGACCGCCAATTTCTTCATCGACGAACTCGGCAAGATCAAGGACCGCATCAAGGGCGCGGTGGCGTCGTCGGAAGCGACGGCGGCCCGCCTGCGCGGCCACGGCATCGAGGTGCTCGACCTGAACGATGTCGAGTCGATTTCCGTCTACGTCGACGGCGCCGACGAGATCGACGCCTCGGGCGCGATGATCAAGGGCGGCGGCGCCGCGCTGACGCGCGAAAAGATCGTGGCCTCCGTGTCCGGCAAGTTCGTCTGCATCGCCGACGGCTCCAAGCTGGTCGACACGCTCGGCAAGTTTCCGCTGCCGGTCGAAGTGATCCCGATGGCCGCGAATGCCGTCAGCCGCAAGCTGGCCCTGCTGGGCGGCCAGCCGCGCCTGCGCACCAAGGCGGGCGGCACGGACGCCTTCGTCACCGACAACGGCGGCTACATCCTCGACGTGGCCGGCCTGTCGATCACGGACCCGGTGGCGCTGGAAACCGAGATCAACCAGATCGTCGGCGTGATCGCCGTCGGCCTGTTCGCCCAGCGCGGCGCCAACGTCTGCCTGCTGGGCACCGGCGACGGCGTCAAGACGATGGCCTTCTGACCGGGACCGCCATGACGCGCCTGCTCGCCGCCGTCCTCCTGCTGTCGCTCGGCGGTTGCGCCGCGTACCGCAGCGTGTTCCCGGAGCCGGTCGCGCCGCCGGCCCCGGCGCCTGCGGCAGCGGCCCGGTCCGAAAGCGACGCCATCCAGAAGATCCCGTTCCGCACCGGCGTCTCCTCGGCCACGGTCGAGAAGCTGGCGCGCCAGCAGGCCTGCACGGGCGGGCAGGGCGCCGGCCTCGTCACCGAGCCGGGACCGGTCGAGGTCTATCGCATGGTGTGCGACGACGGCAAGGTGTTCATGGCGCGCTGCGAGCTGCGCCAGTGCCGGCAGATGTAATGCGCATGCGTTCGCTGGCCTTGCTGCGCAATGCGCCGGACGCCGTGCCTGCCGGCCGCGCCGGCATTGGCGCGCGGCGCGGATGGGGGCCGTCGCCGCGGGCGTTCGCCGTCCAGCTGGCCTTCATCCTGCTTGCCCTGCTGGCGAGCCGGCCCTACCTGGTCGGCGACTTTTTCGAATACTGGCTGACGACGATCGCCATCGCGCGCCACGGCACGCCGGACGTGCGCGCGGACGATGCGGCGCTGGCCGCGGCGCTGGCGCCCGATGCCAACTACCGCGCGCTGTTCGACGGCATCCGCGACGATATCGCGCGCGGCGGCAAGGACTCCCTGCCGGGCCTGCATCGCGGCAAGGACGGCGACATGTTCCCCATCCACTTCTTTGCCTACCCGGCCCTGGCGGCGCCGGCGTTCCGGCTGCTGCAGGGCGTCGGCGCCAATCCCATGAAGGCCTTCCAGGTCGTCAACTTCGCGGCTTTCTGGCTATTGGGGCTGGTGCTGCACCGCTTCTTCGGCTCCGCGCGGCGCGCCTTCGTGGGGCTCGGGCTCGTACTGGGGACCGGCGGCATCCTGTACATCAACTGGGGCGGACCGGAAATGGTCACCGCCTGCGCCTGCCTGGCCGGCACCCTGCTGTTCGTGCTCGGCCGGCCGCTGGCCGGCGGCCTGCTGGCCGGCGTGGCGGCGATGCAGAATCCCTCACTCGTCTTCGTCGCCGCGTTCGCCCCGCTGTTCAGCCTGCTGCACGACCGCGCCGAAGGCCGGCCGCATCCATTCACGGGCTGGCGCGCCGTGCTGGGCGATGCGCGCCTGCACGGGGCGTTGCTGCTGGGCGTGCTGGCATTGCTGCCGTTCGCTTTCGGGCTGTGGCAATGGCATGTGCCCAGCATTATCGGCCGCGACTGGACCGATCCCCACCTGGTCGGGCCGCAGCGGCTGTTTTCCTATTACTTCGACCTGGACCAGGGCATGATCCTGGCGGTGCCCGGCATCCTGCTGCTGCTGGCCGGGATCGTTCCGCGCCGGCCCGTGCCACGGCTGGCGGCGGTGCTGGCCCTGCTGTTCATGCTGGCGCTGGCCGTGCCGACCTTGTCGGCGCAGAACTGGAATCCCGGCGGCGTGGGCATCCTGCGCTATGTGTTCTGGGGCGCCATGCCGCTGCTGTTGCTGGCGTTCGGCTGGCTGCGCACGCGCTCGCGCTGGCCGCTGGCCTTGCTGTGCGCGGCGTTCGCGCTGCAGGCGGCCGCCATGGTGCACGCCAAGAAATACGGGCACACCGAATTCAGTCCGCTCGCGCGGCTGGTGCTGGCGCATGCGCCGGCGCTCTACAACCCCGATCCGGAAATTTTCTTCGAGCGCAGCCGCGGCACCGAAGACGGCATGGACATCCATGGGGTCGTGGTGTGGCCCAGGCAGGGGCCGGTGCGGAAAGTACTGTTCAATGTGGAAAGCCGCCGCGTCGACGAGGTGTTGTGCCCGCGGGGCCAGCGCCTGTCCGGCGCCTTGCCGCTGGTGGAGCGGCGCGATGGATGGCGTTACCTGAACGGCGCGCCGGCCTGCGTGCCGGCGGCGCCGTAGGCAGCCGTATCAGGCGCTCGGCGGCACGTAACCGGCGGCCTGGTCGGCGCCTTCGCCGAAGAAGTGGCGTTCCATCTGGGTGGCCAGGTATTTGCGCGCGCGGGCGTCGGCCATGTTCAGGCGGTTTTCGTTGATCAGCATGGTCTGGTGCTTGAGCCAGCCGTCCCAGGCTTCCTTCGACACGCTTTCGTAGATGCGCTTGCCCAGTTCGCCCGGGTACGGCGGGAAGGCCAGGCCTTCGGCTTCCTTGTTCAGTTTGATGCAGTGGACGGTGCGGGCCATGTTCTTGCTCCTGGTTGGTATGCGAAAAACGTGATTATACGGGGAGCACAAAAATTCTACCGGCGCTCGTACGTCGTCCCTGAGAAGGCAGGGACCCAATGTTGCGTCCGAAGTCGCATCGTGAATTGGGTCCCTGCCTTCGCAGGGACGACGCTATGTGAGGTTCGTGCTGAGGTTCGTGCTGAGGTTCGTGTGTTTACAGCGTCTTGATCAGCACCTGCGAGCGCCGCTGCCAGTTGTACATGTGCGCGCGGTCCTTCGGCAGGTCCTCGACGGTGGCCGGCACGAAGCCGCGCTTCTTGAACCAGTGCGAGGTGCGCGTGGTCAGCACGAACAGCTTGGTCATGCCGGCGGCGCGCGCGCGGTTTTCCATGTGCTTCAGGATGCGTTCGCCGTCGCCCTGGGCTTGCGCGTCGGGGCTGACGGTCAGGCATGCCATTTCGGCCATCTTGTCTTCCGGGAACGGGTACAGGGCGGCGCAGCCGAAGATGATGCCGTCGTGGTCGATCACGGAGAATTGCTCGATCTCGCGTTCGATGAGCTCGCGCGGGCGCTTGACGAGGGTGCCGTCGGCTTCCAGCGGTTCGATGAGCTTGATAATTCCGCCGACGTCCTCAATTGTGGCCTTGCGCAGGCTCTCCAGGTTCTCGTGCGTGATCATGGTGCCCACGCCGTCGTGGGTGAACAGTTCGAGCAGGGCCGAGCCGTCCAGCTGGTACGGGATGATGTGGGTACGGTCGACGCCGCTGTTGCAGGCCTTGATGGCGTGCTGCAGGTAGAACGCGGCATCCGATGGCAGGAAGCCGGCCTGCAGCACGGCTTCGGCCAGGTGCGAGGACAGTTCGCGGATCTCGGCGCCGCCGGCGTCCTTCATCAGCGAGGTTTCCGTGATGAAGATGAGTTTTTCGGCGTGCAGGGCGATCGCGGCGGACATCGCCACGTCTTCCATGGTCAGGTTGAACAGTTCGCCGGTGGGCGAGAAGCCCAGCGGGGACAGCAGGACGACGTTGTCCTCGGTGTCCAGGATGGTCTGGATCTTGTCGGCCGCGACCTTGCGGGTGACGCCCGTCAGTTCGTGGTCGACGCCGTCGATCACGCCCAGCGGGCGGGCCGTGACGAAATTGCCGGAGACGACGCTGATGTGCGCGTTCGACATCGGCGTGTTGGGCAAACCCTGGCTGAACGCCGCCTCGATGTCCAGGCGCAGTTCGCCGGCCGCTTCCTTCGCGCATTCCATCGCGGCGATGTCGGTGATGCGCACGCCGTTATGGAAGCGCCCCTCGACGTTGCGCAGCGCGAGCTGTTCGGCGACCTGGGGGCGCGAACCGTGCACGAGCACGATGCGGATGCCCAGGCCGACCAGCAGGGACAAGTCCTGGGCCAGCACCGGCAGGGCGCCGGCCGCGGCCAGTTCGCCGGGGAAGGCGACGACGAAGGTCTTGCCGCCGAATGCGTGAATGTACGGCGCGACGGAGCGCAGCCACTGGACGAATTGGGTAGGGTTTTCCATTTGCCGCATTATAATTCGCTGCGCGATTTGCGCACCAAATACCTCGTAAAAATCAATGTCTGAACAGAGT
This sequence comes from Massilia sp. YIM B02763, assembly GCF_030412015.1. GTDB lineage: Bacteria > Pseudomonadota > Gammaproteobacteria > Burkholderiales > Burkholderiaceae_D > Telluria. Next base: position 196,753 of record NZ_JASNRD010000003.1, read on the forward strand.
AACAAGCCTGCGCCGAATGGAGCGCGCGCCGCTTCCCCCGATCGCCATCCGAACCAGCGCCGTGCCGCCGCCCCGGGCCGCAACGGCGCGCTGGCCGATGCGCTGGCGCAGGCCCAGGTGCGCACCGCGCCGGCGCAGCCCGCGCGCGAGGGCGCCAAGGAGCGCAAGGGGCATGAAGGACGCGGCCAGCGCGAAGAGCGTGGACCGCGCGACGACGCGCGCCGCGGCGGTGCATCGAAGGATGCAGAGCGCAAGGCCGCCGCGCGTAATCCTCTGCCCCCGATCACCTTTCCGGAAGACCTGCCCGTCTCGGGCCGGCGCGCGGAAATCGCCAAGGCGCTCACCGAGCACCAGGTGATCATCGTGTCCGGCGAGACCGGTTCGGGCAAGACCACCCAGCTGCCGAAGATCTGCCTGGAGCTGGGGCGCGGCGAGAAGGGCCTGATCGGCCACACGCAGCCGCGCCGCATCGCGGCATCGTCCACCGCCAAGCGCATCGCCCACGAACTGGGCTCGCCGCTGGGCGAGCATGTGGGCTTCAAGGTGCGCTTCAATGACACGCTGACGTCCGGCGCCTGGGTCAAGCTCATGACCGACGGTATCCTGCTGGCCGAGACCCAGACCGATCCGCTGCTCAAGGCCTACGACACGATCATCATCGACGAGGCGCACGAACGCAGCCTGAACATCGACTTCCTGCTCGGCTACCTGAAGCAGATCCTGCCGCGCCGTCCCGACCTGAAGGTGATCATCACCTCGGCGACGATCGACGCCGAGCGCTTCGCGCGCCATTTCGGCACGCCGGACAAGCCGGTGCCCGTGATCGAGGTGTCCGGCCGCCTGTACAAGGTCGAGGTGCGCTACCGCCCCGTCGAGCGCGACCAGGAGTTCGCGCCGGCCGCCGACGGCAAGTCCGTCTCCAAGGCGCAGGCCGCGCGCGACAAGCGCGACCTGATGGATGCCGTCGTCGACGGCGTCGACGAATTGTGCCGCCTCGGACAAGGCGACGTGCTCGTGTTCCTGCCCGGCGAGCGCGAGATCCGCGACTGCGCCGAGGCGCTGCGCAAGCACCATCCGCCGCACGTCGAGATCCTGCCGCTGTTCGCGCGCCTGTCCGTCGAGGAGCAGGACCGCGTGTTCCGCACCACGAACGCGCGCCGCATCGTGCTGGCCACCAACGTGGCCGAGACCTCGCTGACCGTGCCCGGCATCCGCTACGTGGTGGACTCGGGCCTGGCGCGCGTGAAGCGCTACAGCTACCGCAACAAGGTCGAACAATTGCAGGTCGAGCCGATCGCGCAGTCGGCCGCCAACCAGCGCGCCGGCCGCTGCGGCCGCGTGGCCGACGGCGTCTGCATCCGCCTGTACGAGGAAGAGGACTTCCTGCAGCGTCCCAAGTTCTCGGACCCGGAGATCCTGCGCTCGTCGCTGGCGGCCGTCATCCTGCGCATGAAGTCCCTGCACCTGACGGACGTCGAGACCTTCCCGTTCGTCGAGCCGCCGCAGGGCCGCGCCATCGCCGACGGCTATCAATTGCTGCAGGAGCTGGGCGCCGTCGACGACGCCAACCAGCTGACCGCCATGGGCCGTAAGCTGGCCAAGCTGCCGCTCGACCCGCGCGTGGGCCGCATGATCCTGGCCGCCGTCGACAACACCTGCCTGACCGAGATGCTGATCATCGCGTCCGCGCTGTCGGTGCAGGATCCGCGCGACCGGCCCATGGAGTACCAGCAGCAGGCCGACGAGAAGCACAAGAAGTTCGCCGACGAGAAGAGCGAGTTCCTCAGCTTCGTCAAGATCTGGCGCTGGTTCGAGCAGGCCATCGAGAACAAGAAGACCAACCGCCAGCTGCAGGAAAACTGCCGCGAGAACTTCCTGTCGCAGGTGCGCCTGCGCGAGTGGCGCGACGTGCATTCGCAGCTGCTCACCATCGTGCGCGAGCAGGGCTGGCGCCTGAACGAGCTGCCGGCGACCTACGACCAGGTGCACCTGGCGCTGTTGACGGGCCTCCTCGGCAACATCGGCTACAAGATGGAAGAAGAGGGCGCCGGCGGCGCCTACCTGGGCGCGCGCGGCATCAAGTTCCACATCTGGCCTGGCTCCTCGCTGGGCAAGAAGGCCGGCAAGTGGATCATGGCGGCCGAACTGGTCGAGACGACGCGCCTGTACGCGCGCTGCGTCGCCCAGATCCAGCCCGAGTGGGTCGAGAAGATCGGCGGCCACCTGCTGAAGAAATCGTGGGGCGAGCCGCGCTGGGAAAAGCGCACGGCGCAGGTGACGGCCGCGGAGCGCGCCACGCTGTACGGCATCGTCGTCTACAGCCAGCGCCGCATCAACTACGCGCTGCACAACCCGGCCGAGGCGCGCGAGATCTTCATCCGCGACGCGCTGGTGGCGGGCGACTACGACACGCGCGCGCCGTTCTTCGCCCACAACCACAAGCTGGTGCGCGAGATCGAGAACCTCGAACACAAGTCGCGCCGCCTGGACGTGCTGGTCGACGACCAGCTGATCGCCGCCTTCTACGACCAGCAGATCCCGGCCGACGTGGTGAACGGCGCCGGCTTCGAGAAGTGGTACAAGGACGCGTCGCGCGACAATCCGAAGCTGCTGTACCTCGTGCGCGAGGAGTTGATGCGCCACGAGGCGGCCGGCGTCACGACCGAGCTGTTCCCGAAGACGATGAACGTCACCGGCATCGAGATGGGCCTCACGTACCACTTCGAGCCGGGCAGCCCGCGCGACGGCGTGACCTTGACGGTGCCGCTGTTCGCGCTGAACCAGATTCCCCAGGAGCGTCCGGGCTGGCTGGTGCCGGGCATGCTGAAGGAAAAGGTACAGCTGCTGTTGAAATCCCTGCCGCAGAAGCTGCGCCGCCACTGCGTGCCGCTGCCGGAGTACGCGGCGAACTTCTTCGACCGCAACCAGGACCCGGTGCGCTTCGGCCGCGGCGACCTGATCGACGCGCTGATCGCGGACATCCACGCCCACACCAGCGCGCGCGTGCTCACGACCGACTTCAAGCTGGAGACGCTGCCGGCCCACCTGTCGATGAATTTCAAGGTGGTCGACGAGCATGGGCGCCAGCTCGACATGGGCCGCAACCTCGCCACGCTGCAGGCCGAGCTGGGCGGCCAGGCGCGCCAGAGCTTCCAGCGCATGGCGGAAAGCGCGCCGGCGTCGGGAGAACGGATGCAGGCGGCGTTCGGCGGCGGCGCCAAGCCCGCGAAGGCGGGCGCGCCCGGGGCTGCTGCTGCTGCTGGTACTGCCGCCGGCAAGGGCAGCGCACCCGCGCCGGAGCAGAAGGCGCCGGCCGTCAGCCAGCACACCAACATCACGTCGTGGACGTTCGGCGAGCTGCCGGAGCTGCTGGAGATCACGCAGGGCAAGCTGACGCTGATCGGCTTCCCGGCGCTGGTCGACAAGGGCAACCACTGCGACCTGGAAGTGTTCGACGACCCGAACGTGGCCGCGCGCACCCACCGCATCGGCCTGCGCCGCCTGTTCGCGCTGCAGTTCAAGGAACAGCTGAAGTTCGCCGAGAAGAACGTGCCGGGCCTGCAGCAGATGGGCATGCAGTTCATGTCGGTCGGCTCGCCCGACGAATTGCGCGAGCAGATCGTCAGCAAGGCCATCGACATCGCCTGCCTGCAGGATCCGCTGCCGCACGACGCGGCCTCGTTCAACAAGCGCAAGGACGAAGGCAAGGGCCGCCTGGGCCTGCTCATCAACGAGATCGCGCGCCTAGTGGGCCAGATCCTGGCCGAGTTCCACGGCCTGCCCAAGCGCCTGCAAGGCTTGCCGCCGGCCGTGGCCAGCGACATGCAGTCGCAGTTGCAGGGCCTGGTGCACAAGCGCTTCGTGGCCGAGACGGAGTACAGCCAGCTGGCGCACTTCCCGCGCTACCTGAAGGCGATGAACATCCGTCTCGAAAAACTGCGCGGCAACCCGTCGCGCGACGCCCAGCTGATGGCCGAGTGGCAGACCGCCGCCTCGCAGTTCCAGCGCACGGTCAAGAACCAGCCGCTGAAGAACCTCGATCCGCGCATGATCGAGTTCCGCTGGATGCTGGAAGAGCTGCGCGTGTCGCTGTTCGCGCAGGAGCTGCGCACGCCGATGCCGGTGTCGAGCAAGCGCTTGCAGAAGGTGTGGGAGTCGATGCTGCGTTGAGCGGCGGTTGTTGGCCGCGCGGACGCGTGGATTTTCGTAGGGTGGACGGGTTTCCCGTCCACGCGTTCAAGCAGCGCGCGTAGGGTGGACATCGCATGCCCACCGGATGTGAATCAATCCCCCATCACCGTCACCACCACCGAGCGATGATGCTCGCCCGTGCGGTGCTCCCACAGGAAGATACCCTGCCACGTGCCGAGCAGCAGCTTGCCGCCGCCGACGGGCACCGTGATGCCGGTCGAAGTCAGCATGCTGCGCGCGTGGGCCGCCATGTCGTCCGGGCCCTCGGTGTCGTGGCGGTAGGCCGGATCGCCGTCGGGGACCAGGCGGCGCAGGATGGTTTCCAGGTCGTGGCGCACGTCCGGGTCCGCGTTTTCCGTGATCAGGAGCGAGCAGCTGGTGTGCTGGACGAAGACGTGGGCCAGGCCGCACTGCACGCCGGACTCGGCAACGGCCTTCGCCACCGCGTCGGTGATGTTGCGGCTGCTGCGGCCGAAGATGGAAAACGCGAGGGTGGTCTGGTGAGGCATGGGAACTCCTGTGTCGGGTCATCCATGTTAGCGCGTCCGCCGGCGGTTTTGTCACTACCTTATGGAGTGTGATTACAAAGAAATACAAATGCCGAACAGATATGCACAGGGCTCTGGGTTAATGTTGGTCGTTTTCTTATAAACACTAAACATTTCCCTAGGATGATCATGAAACTGAAGTTCCCCCTCGTCGCCGCATTCGCCGCCATCCTGAGCCTGAGCGCTTGCGGAGGCGGTGGTGACGGCGATTCGTCGAGCGGTGTCGTCGTCGCCAACCCGGCGGCGCTGACCATCACCAATACCGTCGTCGGCACCGGTGCCGAGGCCGTGACGGGCAAGACCGCGACCGTGACCTACACCGGCTGGCTGTACAGCGCCACGGCCGCCGATCACAAGGGCAACAAGTTCGACAGCGGCACGTTCCCCTTTACCGTGGGCGCCGGCGCCGTCATCAAGGGCTTCGACCAAGGCGTGCAGGGCATGAAGGTGGGCGGCAAGCGCACCGTGCTGATCCCGTCGAGCCTGGCGTATGGAGCCGCTGGCCAGAATGGAATTCCGCCGAACGCCGGCCTGGTCTTCGACATCGAACTGAGCGCCGTCAAGTAAATCCAGGGTGATATGCCAGACGGAGCCCGCCGGGCTCCGTTTTTTTTCGTGGCGGGTTGCCACGACAATAGTTGTACAATAGTAATATCGACACCGGAGAGTAGCATGCACGCCAAACGCCTGACCCTGATTGCCATTGCAGCCATCGCGGCAGGCTATACCCTGTTGTCGAGCGCCGGCTCGGCCATCGACGTGCCGCGCAGGCAGGCGCCCGCAACGGTGGCAAGGGACGAACTGGCCCGCTTCGACATCGCTTCCAGGCTGAAACCCTTGCCGCTGGCGCTGGCCGGCCTGGACTTCGAGCCGGTCGACCTGGCCGGCACGCCGCTGGCCGCGTTGACGAGCCTGGGCGGCATGGCCGAGGATGTCCAGGGCGAGCATGCGCGCCTGTACCGCAGCTTCCGCCTGCCGGACGGCCGTACGGTAACGCTGGTCGAACACGACATGGCGGCCGACGGCACGCGCGATCCGCACGATTCGACGGCGTCGCGAGAGCGCAGCGCAATGGACGCGCCGGAGCGCGTGAACGACCGGCCTGCGCGTCTGGACGTGCTGCACGGTAGCGCAGGCCGTGCCGTGTCGATCCTCAGCTGGCAGGAAGGGCAGCGCGATTACCAGTTGTGGATCGACGCCGCCGCGCAGGGCGAGGCGCGCCAGCAATTGTTCGCGCTGGCTGCCGCGCTGCCGACATCGGTGGCCGCGAAGCCGGATGCGCCGGCCGTGCCGGCCACGCCCGCCACGTAAGCAAGCGCCCGCTTCAGCCGATATTGCTGCCGCGCAGGCGGCTGATGTCCGTATCGTCGCCCAGGTTGCCGGCACGCGGGTCGGTGCTGGACCCGGCGCCGCTGCCCAGGTCCGCGCCGGCGCCCATGCCCGTACCGCCCGCATGGCCCGCGCCCATCGACCCGGTGCCGGCCCCGACGCCCGCACCGCCGACCATCCCGCCCATCCCCACGTTCGAGCCCGGTCCCATGCTGGGGCCGGCGTTGCGGTTCGGATCGGTGCCGTAGAAGGTATGGATCTGGTTGGCCCACTGCACGTCGGACATGTCGGGCCAGGCATCCTTGTCGAAGCCCGGGGCATTCTTCAGGCGTTCCTTGGCGACATTCAGCACGAAGCGCTTGTTGGCGGTGTCCAGGTGCAGCGCCTGCCAGGGCACGGCGAACAGTTTCTCGCCCATGCCGAGGAAGCCGCCGAACGCCAGCACGGCGTAGGCGACCTGGCCGGTCTGCATGTCCAGCATGATTTCCTTGATGTCGCCCAGGTCTTCGTCGCTGGCATTGACCACGTCTTCGCCGAGCAGGGTGTCGGCCCCCATCAGCGCCGGGCCGGGGCCTGCGCTGCCGCTTTGTTTGTACATGCCGTATTTGTCGCGATCCGCATAGCTCATGAAAGGTCTCCTGTCGTTTGCCGTTTGAATGGATGGGCCGCCTTGTGCGGCGACCCGCCAAGGGTAAATAGCGCAGGAGCCATCCATTTGAGATGGATCAACTGTGCAATCGTCGCTGCTTATGCGAAATGCCGCACAGAATCATCCATGCGGTGTGGCTATTCTGCTAATAAAAATTGGAGAACGAATATGCCCATTACCCCGCGTTGCAACTATGCCGGTTCGCTCGGCAGCCCGATCCGGACCCGCTCACTGGCCTCGATGCTCGTGTCCGCCCTAAGGGAACTGCTGCGCCGCTGAAGCGGCGCAGCGCACGCGCACGGTCAGGGCCAACCGGCGCCGCCGGTCACGCCATAGATCTGGCCGGTGGTAAAGCTCGATTCCGCCGCCGCCAGGATCACGTAGGCGCCCGCCAGCTCGCCCGGCTGGCCGGGGCGCTTCATCAGCGATTCCGAACCGAATTTCTCCAGTCCTTCCTGGCTCTGGCCGCCCGTCACCTGCAGCGGCGTCCACACGGGGCCCGGCGCCACCGCATTCACGCGGATACCCTTGTCGCCCAGCTGCTTGGCCAGCGCCTTCGTGAAGGCGACCTGGGCCGCCTTGGTCGAGGCATAGGCCAGCAGGTTGGGCGAAGGTTCGTAGGCCTGCACCGAGGCGGTGACGATGATCGCGCTGCCCGGCTGCATGTGCGGCACGGCCGCCTTGACGATCCAGAACATCGCGTACAGATTGGTCTTGAAGTGCTGGTCCATCTCGGCCGTGCTCAGGTCGAGGATCGATTCGATCGATTGCTGGCGCGCGGCATTGCTGACCAGGATGTCGAGGCCGCCCAGCTGCTTGACGGCGTCCGCCACCAGGCGCTTGCAGAAGGCCTCGTCGCGGATGTCGCCGGGAATCAGCACCGCCTTGCGGCCGGCCTTGCGGATCAGGTCGGCCACGTCGCGCGCATCCGGTTCCTCGTGCGGCAGGTAGTTGATGGCCACGTCGGCGCCTTCGCGGGCATAGGCGATGGCGGCGGCGCGGCCCATGCCGGAGTCGCCGCCCGTGATCAGGGCGCGGCGCCCGGTCAGCTTGCCGCTGCCCTTGTAGCTGGTTTCGCCGTGGTCGGGCGGGGGAATCATCTTGCTGGCCAGGCCCGGCCATTCCTGTTTCTGGCGCTGGAACGGCGGCTTCGGATAGTTGGGCGGCGTCAGCGGGCGTCCCGTCGATGCGGACGCTTGTCCGCCGCCCTGCGATTGGGCCAGCGCCGGCGCGGCCAGGCCGGCGGCGACGGTGCCGACGAAGCGGCGGCGCGAAGGTTGGAGGTGGTCGTTGCCGTGGTCGTTGCCGGGCTTGTCGTTCTGCGAATCCATCGGGTGCGCTCCTGGTGATCGGTTAGTAATTGAACAAAATACTAGACCCGATTGGCATGGGGGCGCGTTCGGTAGACGGCTGGAAATAGGAACGCAGCGATATGAGAACGTCGCCCCCGCGCAGGCGGGGGCCCAATTTCGTTGCGCAGCCGGTTTGCGTGCAAAATTGGGTCCCTGCCTGCGCAGGGACGACGGTTTGACGGCTAAGTCTATTCTCGATTAATCCAGATCCGACGCGTCGTGGCGCTCCAGCACCTGCTCTTCCGGCTTGCCGCGCACGCGGTTGACGCGGCGGCCGCGCTGGACGGCCGGGCGGGCCAGCACTTCGTCGGCCCAGCGGCGCACCTGCTGGTACTGGTGGACGGACAGGAATTCGCCGGCATCGTACAGCTCGCCCAGCACGAGGGCGCCGTACCACGGCCAGATCGCCATGTCGGCGATGGTGTACTCGTCGCCGGCGACGAAGCGGCGCTCGGCCAGCAGGCGGTCCAGCACGTCGAGCTGGCGCTTGGTTTCCATCGCATAGCGGTTGATCGGGTATTCCAGCTTTTCCGGCGCGTAGGCGTAGAAGTGGCCGAAGCCGCCGCCGACGAACGGAGCGGAACCCATCTGCCACATCAGCCAGTTGAAGGTCTCGGTGCGCGCGACGAGGTCCTTGGGCAGGAAGGCGCCGAACTTCTCGGCCAGGTAGACGAGGATCGAGCCCGATTCGAACACGCGCACGGGCGCCTCGCCGCTGCGGTCGAGCATGGCCGGGATCTTCGAGTTCGGGTTGATGTGGACGAAGCCGCTGCCGAACTGCGCGCCTTCGTTGATCTTGATGAGCCAGGCGTCGTATTCGGCGCCCGCGTGGCCGGCCGCGAGCAGCTCCTCGAGCATGATCGTGACCTTCTGCCCGTTCGGCGTGCCCAGCGAATACAGTTGCAGCGGATGCTTGCCGACCGGGAGTTCGAGCTCGTGGGTCTGGCCCGCGATCGGGCGGTTGATGCTGGCGAACGCGCCGCCGGACTGGGTCGCGGGCGACCAGACCTTGGGCGGGACGTAGGGGGCGAACGGGTTGTTACTGTTGGACATTCCGATGACTCCTTCTGTGCAATGGTATCGAAACGTCCATGATGCCGGAAAAGCCACGTTCATGCAGCCGCGGATCGCGTTTCACGGATCGGGAACAGATCAGGAGATCAGTTTCAATCCCGGCGGCAAGGCATCGCCGAACATGCGCGTCGCCGCGGCCTGGTCGAGTTCCACCACTTCGCGCACCATCCCGCTCCACGACGGCGGCGCGCCAGCGGCGGCCAGGCGGCGCAGCACTTCCTCGCGCAGCGCTTCGTCGATGTCGTGCGAGCGGTCGCCCGTCCTGCGCGCGATGTGGGCGGCAGCGAAGCCGGCCGGCTCGATGCGCCGCCAGTCCAGCGTCAGCAGCTCGCCCAGCCAGCGCGCGGCGCTGTCCGCCGGCGCCACCTCGTGCGCGCTGCCGTGCAGCGAGCGGCGCGTGCCTACCCGCGCCAGCGCCCATAGGTAGCGCGCATAGGTGGCCGCCGCCTTCGGGTCCGGCCTGGCGGCGGGCGGGATGGCCATGATCCGCCCGGTCATCCAGTCGCCGATCTCTGCCTTGTAGGCGGCGGGGATGCGTTCCAGCGACGCGCCCAGGCGCAGCATGTCGTCCTCGCTGCCGTCGACCAGCGTGGCCGGACGGCGCGCGCGGTCCTCGGGTTCGGCCTGCAGGTTGAAGGCAAAATCGTCGAGCAGGCGCAATTGCATCTCCGTCGACAGGCCGCCGGCCACGCGCCGCCACAGCGTCCACCATTCGGCGCGCACCTGGCTGTCCTTGATGTATTGCGCGCCCGTCTCGAACAGGGGCCACAATTGCTCGATGCGCCAGCCGTCGAGCGGATCGCCGAAGCCGGGGCGCAGGCACCAGCCGGCCAGGTTCAGCCACACGCGTTCATGCTCGGCCGACCTGCGCCGGCCCTTCGCGCGTTCCATCAGCGCGTCGAACAGGCGGCGCAGCAGCGGCGTGTCCCAGCGTTCGCGTCCGCCCAGCAGGTGTTCCAGGCTGCCGCGCAGCTGGCGCACTTCGCGCGCCTCCACCTGCTCCTTGCGCGATCCGAAGATGCGGTCGACAAGCTTGATCGCGTCGCCAATCTGCGGCGGCAGCGGGGCGCTTTCCCGGGCATCGTCGGCACCGTCCTCGCCTTCCTGGCCGCGCAGCTGGAACGCGAGCTGCCAGCGTTGATGGCTGCCGTCCTGCGCCACGCACTGGATGTCCAGCGTGCCGAGCTCGGACAGGCAGGCGGCCAGCTGCACGGGGATCTCCGCCTTGGTACCGCCCGCGCGCAGCACGGTGGCCAGCGGCGGCAGGCGCACGATGTCCTGCGGCTCCAGGTCGACAAGGTCGCCCGCGCGCGGCGCTTGTCCGCCCGGATCGGCCACGCTGGAGGCGAGGTGGAAGCGCACGGGCCGTCCGAGGCGCAGCGCGAAGGTGCGCCCGGCCAGCAGGATCTCCGCGCCGGCGCGCGCGCCGCGCGGCAGCAGGCAGACGGCGCGGCCGTCGTCCAGCAGCAGGTAGTAGTTGCGCGCCGAGCCGCTCTCGATGGCCGGGGCGGCGCCCGCCTGCGCCAGCGAATAGGCGACGGCGCCGCGTGCCACGGCCACGTCCGGATCGCGGTTGTGCAGCACGCGCACGGGCGCGCCGCGCCAGCCGGACAGCACGTCGGCCAGGCGCTGGGCCAGCACGCCGGCATTGAACACGCCGCCGTTCAACAGCAGCGTATCCGGCACCGGCAGGGTGCCGTCGTCGGCACTGACCTCATCGACGCCGAGGGCTGCGCGCGCGGCCGCCGCATGCTGGCGCAAAAAGCCGGCCAAGTGGCGCGTGACGGCCGGGTCGCTCGCATACGGCAGGCCGAATTCGACGATGCCGGCGCGGGCGCGCTGCGGCCCTTCCTGGCCGGGGTTCAGGGGGAAGAAGCCGTCGACGACGATGCGCTCGACTTCTTCGCGTGTGAGCAGGGCCGAGCGGCTGGCGCCGACCAGGCGCGCGCCGCCGCCCAGCAGCGTGACGTTCACCTGGTCCGGGGCATCCGCGGCCAGCAACTGTTCCTTGGCGGCGCGGCAGCGCTCCGTCAGCTGGGCCAGGCGGCCCGCGGACAAACGCTGGCCGTCGGTCGCCAAGCGTGATTCGGCCAGGTGGGCCAAGGCGAGATCCATATTGTCGCCGCCCAGGATCAGGTGGTTGCCCACGCCGATGCGCGTCAGTTGCGGCATGCCGTCGACCAGTTCGACCTTCACGAGGCTGAAGTCGGTGGTGCCGCCACCCACGTCCGCCACCAGCACCAGGCGCGCATCCTGCAAGTCGGCGGCCAGCGTGGCGCGGTGGCGCTGCAGCCAGTCGTACAGGGCGGCCTGCGGCTCTTCCAGCAGGCGCAGCCGCGGCAGGCCGGCCAGATGGGCCGCCTCGACGGTGAGGGCGCGCGCGCCTTCGTCGAAGGACGCGGGAATGGTGAGGACGATCTGCTGGTCTTCCAGCGGACGATCGGGATAGTGGTGGTTCCAGGCGGCGCGCAGGTGCGCCAGGTAGCTGGCGCTGGCGGCCAGTGGGGAAATCTTCGGGACGTCGTCGGACGCGCCCCAGGGCAGGATCGGCGCCGTGCGGTCGACGCCGTGGTGCGACAGCCAGCTCTTGGCGGAAGCCACCAGGCGCCCCGGCGACTGGGCGCCGAGCAGGCGCGCCAGCCGTCCCAGCGCGGCATGCTCGTCCGATGGCCACGGCAGTTGCAGCTCGCCCGGCGCCAGCTCGCCGTCCAGCACGTGGTAGCGCACGGACGGCAGCAGCGGCGCGGCCGCCACTTCGCCGGGCGCCACCAGCTGCGCGATGGCGAAGGTCTCGATCGCGCCGTCGGGCAGCGCGTGGGCGAGCACCGTATTGGTGGTGCCCAGGTCGATCCCGACCGGGGCCGGGCCGGCTGTCGCGCGCGTGGTCACTGGCCTTCGCTGCGGACGTCGAACTCGACCTTCCAGCGCTGGCCGTCACGGGCGACGGCCACCAGTTCCAGCGTACCGGCTTCCGTCGCCAGCGCGTGCAGCCTGACCTGCACGACGTCGCCCGGCGTACGGCCTTCGGCCGGCAGCGTGGCCTGGATCTCGTTCAGTTCCTGCAGCTCGTCCGGGGTCCAGGACGGCAGCACGTCGCCGATCCGGTCCTGGCGGCGGATGGTGGAGCCGAAGAAGCGGAAGTGCACCGGCTCGCCGACGACCAGGCCGAATTCCTGGCCCGGCAATTCCAGCTCGCTGCCTTCCTCCATGCCGAACGGCGCCACGCACAATGCTTCCAGCGGCGGTTCGAAGCCGGGGATCGCGGGCATCGACGATTCCATGCCCACGTAGTAGGAGCGGGCCGTGCCGCCGCGGATGCGCACGCCGCCGCCGCGGCGCGCGTAGCCGTAGTAGGCGGCGCCGCGCGCTACGGCCAGGTCGAGGTCGGCGCCGTCGAGCATGCGCGCCGGTTCCGCGCCTTCCATGTACAGCCAGTCGTTGATGGTGTCCATCACGCGCTGCGACAGGATCTCCGACTTGAACACGCCGCCGTTGAACAGCACGGCGCTCGGGTGCAGGAAGGTGTGCTCCGGATTCACGTTGCCGCTGAAGCCTTCCAGCTCCGCGGTGGCGCCGGCCTGGCGCGCCAGGAAGGCGGCCAGGTGGCGCGTGACGGCGGCGTCCTGGGCATACGGCAGGCCGACCTGCGTCAGGCCCGCGCGGGTGCGCACGGCCGGACGGGCGGACGCTTCCACGCGCGGGAAGAAGCCGTCGGTGATGAAGGACGTGACTTCGTCGCGCGTGAGCTCCGTGCGGATCGAGCCGCCGATCAGCTTCGAGCCGCGGCTCGGCACGACGATCGGCCAGGCGCTCGCATTGGCGTCGGCGAGCAGGTGTTCCTTGGCGCCGCGGCAGGCGTAGGTGAGGGCGCGCATCTGCCAGGCGTCGAGCTGGGTGCCGTTGGCCTGCAGCTTGCGCGCGACCAGGTGCGCCAGCGCGAGGTCCATATTGTCGCCGCCCAGCAGGATGTGGTCGCCGACGGCCACGCGGTGCGGTTCCAGGTGGCCGTCGCGTTCGAGGATGGCGATCAGCGAGAAGTCGCTGGTGCCGCCGCCCACGTCCACGACCAGCACGATGTCGCCGGCCTTGACCTGCTTCCTCCAGCGGCCTTCGCTGCCCTGTATCCAGCTGTACAGCGCGGCCTGCGGTTCTTCCAGCAGCGTGGGGCTGCCGTAGCCCGCGTTGCGGGCCGCTTCCGCCGTCAGTTCGCGCGCGGCCGGGTCGAACGACGCGGGAATCGTCACGGTGACGGCCTGCTGCTCGAACGGCGCCTCCGGATGCGCGGCGTTCCACGCGGCCTTCAGGTGCTCGAGGTAGCGGGTGGAGGCCGTCAGCGGGGACACGCGCTCGACTTCCTCCGGCGCGTCGGTCGGCAGGATGGCGGCGCGGCGGTCCACGCTCGGGTGGCTCAGCCAGCTCTTGGCCGAGGACACGAGGCGGATCGGCGTGCCGGCGCCGCGGCTCCTCGCCATTTCACCCACGACGGGCGCGGCCGCGCCGTTGGTCCAGGGCAGGGCCAGTTCGCCGGCCGGCATCTCGTCCGGGTGCGGCAGGTACATGAAGGAAGGCAGCAGCGGCAGTGCCTCGACGGTGCCCGGAGCGCTCAGTTGCGGGACGGGCAGCACGCCCTGGTCGGCCTTTTCTCCGTCGCTGGCCTGCAGGTCGACGTAGGAGAGGGCGCTGTGGGTGGTGCCCAGGTCGATGCCGATGGCATAGCGTGCGGTGTTCTCGTTGGTGCTCACAGTTCCACCTCCGCGGGGGCGACGATGCTGGCGTCGTGCTTGTCGGCCAGCTGCGGCAGGCGCACGTCGGAGGCGCGCCAGCCGCGGTGGTTCAGGGTGCCGCTGAACGGCGCCTTGCCGACCACGTTGCCGGTCAGGCGCACGCTGGCGGCGTCGAAGCCTTCCTGCAACGTGACGCGCGCGCCTTCGTTCTCGGCGCGGACCGGCTCGATGGTGAAGTGCTCGCGCAGCACGCGCGCGCAGCCTTCGTGCACGACGCGGGCGGCCGCGCCGATGTCGGCATCCGCATAGGCGGCGATGTCTTCGTTGGCGAAGTCGATCAGGCGCGCCTCGCGCTGCAGGAGGCCCAGCAGCTGCAGGGCGGATTCCGGGGTGTTCACGCGCAGCGGGGCGGCAGCGGGCGTGGGCGCCGGCGCCGGTGCGGGCGCCGGGGTGGGCGCAACGGGTGCGGCGATGGGGCCGACTTGGTCGTCGCGCACGCGCGCGGCGAACTCGGCGTCGCCCAGGGTCTTGAAGAAGGCGCCGAAGGCGAGGGACAGCCGGCTCCAGAAGCCGGGCAGGTTGGTCGGGTGGCTCATGTTCTTGTGGTATCCGTGTTGAGGCTTGCTTGCAGGCAGCAGCTCGATGGGCTGCGTCCTTGAAAGCGCGAATGATACCAGTTAGACAGGAGGCGGATGAACACCCCCATGTCGCCGAGGCCGGGTTGGGACAGGGACGCCGTCCCGGCGCGGGCGGGGAGCCGGGTGCGACGGCTGCCACGGATGGTGGCTCCCGCCGTCGCCAGGGCGGCGGATCAGGGTGGAAGCAGGTAAATGGGATTGCCTAAGAGCATTAACTTTCCTTCCCGGTCGCGCACCTCGACCCGCACCGTATGCCGCCGTCCGTCCGCTACCCAGTCGAACGCCAGCGCCTGGTCGTCGTCCGCGAGGGGCGTATCCGGCAACAGCTTGCGGGACATGCCGTCGACCAGCACGGCCGCCTGCATGCCGGCCGCGTGACGCACCCGTATGCCGAAGCGCACCGTCGTCCCTGCCGCCGCTGCCAGTGCGTCGCCCATGATGGCTCGCTTGCCGCCGGCCTGCGCCTCCAGTTCCAGCATCCGTTCGCGCGTGCCCTGCACATCGACGAACACGTGCCCGGCACGGATGGCATCCAGGATCGCCGTGTGCGACAGCGCGGTCGCGTACACCACCGTCGTTGGCGACGCGATGCCCTGGGCCGGATCGGCTGCGTCGGCATGGTGGTTGTCGCTGCCGCCGATCGCGGTCGGACGCAGGCCGCGGTCGAGCGCCGCCTGCCAGAACGGGATGCCGGAGAACGAGGTGTCGGCGTCGCGGCCGTTGACGGCTTCGATCGCCTGCACGCGCGCCAGCGCGTCCAGGTCTTCCCAGCCGCAACCCATGCAATCCTCGCCGGACGGGCGCACCGGATGGTTGACGGCGACCAGGCCGCGTGCCGGCACGTCGCGCAGCAAGGCGCTCCAGTCGCGGCTGCCCCGCACGACGCGGAAGTCGAGCGGCGCGAGCGTGCCGAACAGGTTAGCGTGGCCCTGGAAGCCCGTCACTTCGCGGCCCGGCAGCAGCAGCATGCGCGGGAAATAAGGCTGCAGCTCGCGCACGGCCGCGGCGTGCGAGACCGTGTTGTGCTCGGTGATGGCGACGAAGTCGAGGCCGCGCCGGTCCGCCGCCTGCGCGGTCAGGAACAGCGGGCAGGGAACGGGCGCGCCGCCGCCCTGCGGGGCGCAGGAGCCGTCGCTGTGGCCCGTGTGGCTGTGCAGGTCGCCGCGGTACCAGCCGGGAGCCGTGTTCAGCGGTGGCGCCAGCACGGGCGGCTCGTCGGCCGCGTCGAGCGTACGCGCGAACCAGACGCGCGCCGTGTAGTCGGCATGCGCGTCGCGGCGCAGGTTGGGCACGCCCAGCAGCAGCGACCAGGTGCCGGCGCGCGTGGGCGTGGGCAGGTAGGACGGCGTCGCGTCCACGGCGCTGACCGTGAACACGTGCTTGTTGCCGCCGCTCCAGCCGACCACGGCGCCATCCGGGCCGAGCAGGCCCAGGTCGATCACGCTGCGCTGCTCCTTGCCGTCGTACGCGAAGTCGACGGTGAGGCGCTGGACGCCGGCCGGCACCGCGAACGGCACCGTGCGGTAGGTCTGGTGGTCGGCGCCCGTCAGGCGCCCGCGCAGCACCAGGTCGGGCTGCTCGGCCGCATGGACTAGGCCGGCCGCGCACATCAGGATCGCGAACAGGATGCGCATGTCAGAAGTCGTATTTCACGGCGAAGCGCACCGTGCGGCCCAGTACCGGACGCGCGATGAAGCTGTTGGCGCCCGCGTCGGCGCTCTGCAGCTCGCCCGCGCGCGGATTGCCTTCCGTAAGGCCCAGCGAATCGTTGACGTTGTCGACGTACAGGTAGGTGGTCCAGCGGTCCGACACGCGGTAGCGCGCCGACAGGTTGACCACGCGGTAGGCCGGCAGCACGACGCTGTTGGCCGAGTCGACGAAGCGCTTGCCCTCGTATTCCCAGGAGGCCTGCAGGCGCAGCGTGTCGCCCAGCAGGTTCAGGCCCGGCACCAGGCGCGCGCTGACCTTCGGCACGCGGATCAGCTGGTTGTCCGTGTAGTCGCGCAGCACCGGCAGGTTGTTGACCTTGTCCGTATACGACAGGTCCTTGTAGCGCGGCTGCTGCAGCGTCAGGTTGAAGCCCAGGTCGGCCCAGGGCGATGGTTTCAGCTTGCCTTCCAGTTCCAGGCCGTAGGTCTTCGTCGATGCGTAGCCGGTCTGGGTGACGACCTGCGTGTTATTCAGCGAGAACACGTTGTTGGTGTAGCTGACGTTGTCGTACTTCGAGTAGAAGAATGTCGGGTACAGCTCCAGCATGGCGCCCCGGTACTTGTAGCCTACCTCGGCCAGGTCCATGGTCTGTATCACCGGCACGGCGGTGGGGCTGGTGATGTAGGTGCTCAGGTTCGGCAGGCGGAACGCGCTGGTCCAGCGGCCGAACAGGCCGGCGTTGCCGGCCAGCTGGTAGTTGGCGCCCAGCGTCCAGCCCAGCTTGTGGAAGGTATGGTCGTAGCGATCGAACACGCCGCTGCCGGTGCGGATCTTCGAGGTGGCGAAGGTGCCCAGGTCGACGTAGGTCGGGCGCTCGGTCCAGCCCCTGGTTTGCACCTGTTCCCAGCGCAGGCCGCCGTCCAGGCGCAGGCGCTGGTCGACCTGCCATTCGTCGGCGAGGTACAGGGCATTGGTGGTCGACTTGCCGCTGGCATGCTCCCACTCGTAGCCGTAGCTGTAGATGCCATGGTCGGTGAGGGTGCCGAGCGGCTTGCCGGCGGCGTCGCTGGCGACGAGGTCCAGCAGGGGCGCCTGGCTTTGCGCGCCCAGCAGCACGCTCGAGGAATAGCGGTCGAAGTCCTGCTTGAAGTGGGCGAAGTAGTAGCCGGCGGTGAGGTCGTGGCGCTGGCCGGCCAGGTCGAGGCGGCGCGTGACGCGGGTGTCGTTGATGAATTCGTCGACCGGCAGCGTGATGCCGCGCAGGCCGCCCACGACCATCAGCCCGTTGCCGCCGGGGTAGGCGGTGCCGGGGCGGTTCGCGTACTGCAGCGACAGGCCGGTCGCGCCCGGGAGGCGCGCCAACAGCGACTGCGAGGATGCCAGGAATGCGGAGATGCTTTGCAGCTGGTTCGCGAATACCCCGTTGCGCTGGGTATCGGTGCTGGACCAGCGCAGCGATTCGTTCAGCTTCCAGTCGGTGCCGAGGTCCTTCTGCAGGTTGAAGCTGGCCTGGGTGCGCTTGACGTGGGTGCCTTCGCCGTTGTCAAAGTGGTAGGTGCCGCCGTCGCCCATCTTCATGTCGAGGTTGCGGGTGTCGGGACCCGCGATGGTGCCGTGGTGGGCGTCGAAGCCGGGCACGCCGCGGATCTCGCCGTCGTCGTAGCTGCGCATCGGGATCCCGAGGTAAAGAGCGACGCGGTCGTCCAGGTGCTTGAGGTCGAAGGTCATGCGGCCGCCCTGGATGTCCTTCGACAGCTTCAGGCGCACCTGGCCGCCGTCGTTGGCGCGGAATCCCGGCGAGCGCACGCCCTTGTCGATGCGGTAGAAGCCGCCGATGCCGGCGCGCCAGCCATCGCCCAGCGGCGTGGCGTACCAGAAGTCGGCGCGGTGCAGGCGCGAACTGCCGATCGTGTACTTGACCGTGCCGCCCGGCGTGTCCGGCAGTTCGCGCGACAGGAAGTTGATGGCCCCGGCCGGGGCATTCGTATAGAAGACGGAGGAGGGGCCGCCGCGCACCACCTCGATGCGGTCGATCGTTTCGTCGATGCGGAAGGACTGGTCGGCGTTGAGGTAGCCGAGCGAAGGATCGTGCTGGACCGGAATGCCGTCTTCCAGCAGCGTGACGGAACCGTAGCCGTCGACGGGGATGCCGCGTGCGCGAATGTTGCCGGAAGCTTCTCCGCCCGAGGATTCGACCCAGAAGCCCGGCACCGATTTCATCGCCTCCGTCACCGACGTAGGCGCTTGCATGCGCAGGCTTTCTTCGTCGATCGTGGTGATGGAATAGCTGGCCTTGACCTTGCTGCGCCTGGTCGCGGTGCCGGTGACGACGACGGTGTCGGCCGGCGCGATGGCGTCGTTGCCCGTTGCCGGGGCCTCTTGCGCGTGCAGGGGCAGGGCGGCGATGGCAAGTGCGGTGGCGCCGCCGCCGAAGGCGAGGCGCAGGGCTTGCTGGATGATGGTGGACTTCATGGGGGGCTCCATTCGTAATACCAGTTAGGGTAAGTGGTATGGTCGGCCTGGGTAGGCGCGAATGGGGCCGGAGATTAGCGCGGCAATATGACGAGGGCGTTACGCGGGCGGGATGGCCCGCGTGTTTAGCGGATACTGGTAGGGTTTTGGTATGGTCAGGAAGGTTCGGGCGCGCCGGCTCCTGCGCTGCCGTCCCGCTCGGCGCCGGCCAGCAGCGCCCGCGCATACGCCTCGAAATCATCCAGCCCGCGCTTGATGATGGTCACGAGGGCCGGCAGCGGCGCATCCTGCAAGTCCCATTCGGCGCGGCAGAATTCGCCCGTGCGCTTGAGGTCCTCGGCCAGCGCCGGGGCGATCCAGCCGTGCTCGGCCAGCAGGGTGATGACTTCGCGCTCGTCCATGGCCGGGCCGAGGTCGCTGTTCGCCAGCACATAGTCGCCCATCTCGACCGCCGCCTCCCAGGCGCGGATCACGTTCAGCGTGGCCGCGTCCTGGCGCGTGACGTCGCCCACGAAGGTGGTCGGGTCTTTTTCGTATTCGTCGCGGGCACGCTTGCAGCAGCGCTCGATGGTGCCCGTCTTGTGGATCAGCAGTTCGTCGTCCATGGTGGTCCCCTTTCGGGCGCTACGTTACAACAGGAACAACAAAGCTGCCGCACAGGTGGGCCCGAGTGCGCCCAGCAGCAGGCCGACGGCGCCGATCGATTCGTCGGCGAAGCCGCGCCGCAGCAGCGCCGCGCCGGCCGGGTTCGGCGCATTGGCGATCACCGTCAGGCCGCCGCCGCCGACCGCGCCGGCCACCAGCATGTATTTCTCGTGCTCGGACAGGCCCGTGATCAGGGACCCCAGGTAGGTCAGGGCGGCATTGTCCGTGATGGCCGTCAGGCCCAGCGCGCCGAAGAACAGCGCGGTCGCATCGAGGCTCGAGACCACGGGCTGCAGCCACCACTGCTGCATCCCGCCCAGCACCACGAGGCCGGCCAGGAAGAAGGCGACCAGCAGCGCTTCCTTCAGCACCAGCGGATCCTGGTAGCGCTGGTAGGCCTGCGTGAAGCCGAGGAACAGCAGGAACAGGCCGAGGAACAGCACCGGATGGTGGGCCAGCACCACCACGGCGGCGAGAAAACCCAGGTGGATCAGCGCGACCCACGGCGGCACCGGCACGGGCGATTCGCCTTCCACGGACACGTCGAGGGGACGCAGGTGCGGCCGCAGCAGCAGCGTGATCACGGTGGCGTTGAGCAGCACCGCGACCAGCGCGCGCCAGCCGATGTGGGTCAGCATGTGCATGCTGTCCCAGCCCCACGGCCCGGCCACCATCAGCACGGGCGGCGCGGCATAGGCGGTGAGGGTGCCGCCGATCGAGACGTTCACGAACAGCACGCCGAGCGCCCCGTACTTCCACTTCTCCGGCATGCCGGGCCGGAACACGGACGGCGCCAGCATCAGCGCCGCCAGCGTCATCGCGGCCGGTTCCGTGATCAGGGAGCCGGCCAGCGGCAGGAGGGCCAGGCCGAGCCAGGTCTGCGCGACCTCGGCACGCGCCGGCGCCAGGCGCGCCAGCAGGCGCACCAGCGCGCGCGCCGTCTCCAGCACGGGACGCGAGGCCGCGACCACCATCACGACGAACACGAACAGCGGCTCCGTGTAATGACGCGATTCGACATAGTCGACGGCGGCGGCACCGCCGTCGACGAAGGCCATGAACCCCACCAGCACGAAGGCCCAGAAGCCGAACACCACTTCCACCTCGCCCAGCAGGTGGAACAGGCCGGCATGGCGCGGACTGCGGTGCGCCAGCACTTCGAAGAAATGGGTGGAAAAGGTGTGGAGCAGGGCCAGCACGAACAGGACCAGGCCGATGGTTTGCATGGTCGTCGTCATCGGGAGCTTCCGTGCGGGGTGTGGATCGTCATCGTGATGCGGGGCTTGTGAAGTGAGCAGGCTCCATTATTTCATTTTTTGGCATGCGGGTCGGTTTCCTCCGTGCGTATTCATGCGGTGCCCAGGTGCGCGCGCAAGCCGGTCACGCCGGGCGCGACGCCGTCGGCCAGCAGGTGGCGGTCGGGATAGTCGCCGCCGTTCTGCGTGCGGTAGGGAATCGGCGCATCGCCGAACAGCGTGTGCATGCGCGCGGCCAGCGCCTCCTTGGCGGCTGCCACGCCGGCGGCGTCGATGCGGCCGGTGTCGTACACGGCATGCGTGGGCAGCACCTCCATGCCGGGGAAGAACAGGGTGCCGTGGGTGATCGGGAACAGCAGCTCGTCGAGCTGGCCGTTGATGCCGCGCGGCGCGTAGTCGCTGGCGGGACCGCCCATGGTCACCGACAGCATGGCGCGCTTGCCGGCCAGGCCGCCTTCGCCGTAGCGCCAGGTATTGCCGGCGTCCTTGTAGCCGTAGGCCAGGCCGTAGGCGAACACGCGCTCGATCCAGCCCTTCATGATGGCGGGCATGCCGAACCACCACAACGGGAACTGGAAGACGACGGCGTCGGCGGCGAGCAGCTTGGCCTGCTCGGCGCGGATGTCGTCCGGCTGCGTGCCGTTGCGGAAGGCGTGGCCCGATTCGTCGACGAAGGACAGGCGCGCGGGATCGAGGCGGTCCGGGAAGTCGCGTTCGTCGTAGGCGGCTTTCCATCCGAGCGCGTACAGGTCGGACTGCAGCACCTCGTGGCCCGCGCCGCGCAGGGCGTCGCGCGCGGCAGCGGCCAGTTGCGCGGTGAGGGAGGCGGGATCGGGATGGGCGTGGACGATCAGGACGGTCTTGGTGTGCATGGCATCTCCTTTGTGAAGCCATGATTGTCCGGGCGGCCGGCCAGCCTGGGAATGGCAGCCGGCTTTTGGGGTAGTATCCAAAAAATGGATATCAGCCGCATCGACTTCAACCTGCTGGCGACCCTGGAGGCGCTGCTGGCCGAGCGCAGCGTGCGCCGCGCCGCCGGGCGTCTCGGCCTGAGCCAGCCGGCCCTGAGCGCCCAGCTGGCGCGCCTGCGCACGATGTTCGGCGACCAGCTGTTCGTTCCCAGCCATCGCGGCATGACGCCCACGCCGCTGGCCCTGCAGCTGCAGGGGCCGCTGGGCGCCGCGCTGGCCCGCCTGCGCGAGGTCGTCACGTCCGCGCGCGTCTTCGATCCGGCCCGCGACGCGTTCACGGTGCGCATCGCCGCTTCCGACTACGTGCAGGCGGCACTGCTGCTCGACTTCGCGCTGGCCCTGCGGACGGAAGCGCCGGGCGTGCGGATCGCGCTGCTGGCCGCCGACGGTGCGCGCCTGGCGGGGCAGATGGAGCGGGGCGAGGTCGACCTGGCCGTGCTCACGCCCGAGAGCATCGCCGACACGCTGCGTTCGCGTCCGCTGTTCGAGGAACGCTATGTCTTCATCGCGCGCCGCGGCCACCCGGCGCTGCGCAGCAAGCTCGACCTGCCGCGCTTCTGCGCACTCGACCACGTGATGGTCTCGCCGCGCGGCGGCAGCTTCACGACGCCGGTCGACGACCTGCTGGATGCCATGGGCCTGCGGCGGCGCATGGTGTTGTCGGCATCGACGTTCCAGTCCGTGCTCGAGCTGGTCGAGCGTTCGGACCTGGTCGCCCTGGTGCCGGGCCGGCTGGCGGATGCGCGCGGAGGCCACTTGCGCGTGCTTGTGCCGCCTTTCGAGGTGCCCGGCTTTTCGATCCGCATGGCGTGGCACGACCGCGACCATGGCGATGCGGCGCAGCGCTGGGTGCGGGAGCGGCTGGCCGCCTATGCGGAGACGGCGCGGCGATAGCGCATCGCGACATTGCACCGCTCGTAGCGCGCACCGTAGCGGGCCATGATGCCGGCATCGTGCTGGAAACCCAGCTTCTCGTACAGGTGCACGGCGGCGGCGCACTTGGCGTTGCTGAGCAGGTAGAGCGGGTCGGCCCGCAGGGACATGGCGCGCGCGATGACGGCTTCCAGCAGGAACTCGCCGGCTTTCAAGCCCCGCGCCGATGCGCGCACGCCCATCTTGGTCAGCTCGAAGCTGGTGGGGCCGGTCTTCTGCAGCGCGCAGGTGCCGACGATGCCCAGTCCCCGGGCTTCGACGAACAGGATGACGCCGCCGGCATCGATGATTTTTTCGCGCGGATTCTCCAGCACCTCGCGGTCGGTGGCTTCGAGGCGGAACATCTCGGTGATCCACTCGGCATTGATGTCGTGAAAATGGACGGCGAGATCGTCGCTGTACTCGCGGATCCTGAGCGTGGCATGGTCCGGACGGGCGGCCAGCACGTCGATGGGTGTCGCGTCGAGTGCCGTTTCGATGGCGGCGATCTGCGCCATGAAGGCATCGCTGCGCTCGCCCAGCAGGGCGCGCACCGCATCGCCCACCTGCGGAAAGACGTGCAGCCGGGCGCGCGCCAGCACGGCGGTGCCTTGCGGCGTCAGCGAGATCGTGCGCTGGCGCTGGTCCTCGCCCTGTTGCGACTGGACCAGGCCCAGCTCGATCAACTGGCCGACGCCGCGCGTGATGCCGGGCTGGCTGACGCCGATGGCCTGTGCCAGTTGGCCGACCGTCAGCGGCTGCGCTTCCAGCGCCGTGAGCAGGGGCATGTGGGCCGGCTGCACCGGCAGGCCGGCATCCGCGGCGACCTTGGCGGCGCCGGCCTGCATGCGTTCGCCCAGGCGCTTCAGCCTGCTGCCCAGGAAAGTGGGGCCCAGTTCTCTCAACAGATCGGTCATCGCTTGTCCTCGCTAATTACATAACACGGTATATAACACTATATGAATTAAGTGCGCGAGCTGTCAAGAGCCTGCCGGTCGGCTACTTTGCATCCCGTTTTGCGGCATACCAAAAGATAAACCTTGCCAAAACCTGATGAAACTAGTACTGTATGTTTATACAGTATTTCTTTGCATCACATATGAATTGCTCAGACTCAACATCTGCAGCGCCGGAATCCTTGCATCCGTCGCTCTGGCTCGCCTCCCAGCTCGCGCGCGCCAGTACGCACTGCATCGATACCGGCCATCCCTTGTTGTCGTCCCAGTTGCCCGGCGGGGGCTGGCCGACGGGAACGCTCATCGACCTGATGCTGCAGCAGCCCGGCATCGGCGAAATGCGGCTGCTGCGTCCCGCGCTGGAGCAGGTCGCCGCGCGCCGCATCGTGCTGCTGCAGCCGCCGCATCCGCCGCAGGCGCTGGCGCTGGCCGCGCTGGGAGTGCCGCCGTCGCAACTGATCTGGCTGCGCACCAGCCGCACGGCCGATGCCCTGTGGGCGGCCGAGCAGGTGCTGCGCAGCGGCAGTTGCGGGGCGCTGCTGTTCTGGCAGAGCCAGCACCTGCGCGGCGAGAACCTGCGCCGCTTGCACCTGGCTGCGCAGGCGGGGGAAACCTTGTTTTTCATGATGCGCCCGCTGGCCGCCGGCCAGGATGCGTCGCCGGCGCCGCTGCGCCTGGCCTTGCGGCCGCAGGCGGGCGGCATCGAGATCGACTTCGTCAAACGCCGCGGGCCGCAGCGCGATGCGCCGCTGTTCCTGCCCCTGGGCTTGCCCTTGCCCCTCACCACTTACCTGCAACAACGCCATGCGTCTCTGGATCGGTCTGCACCTGCCCCGGTTGCCGCTCGAGGTCTTCGCTCCGAGCTGGTCCACTGACGCCGGCAGCGTCGTGCTCGAGCAGGAGCGCGTGCTGGTGGCGTCGACCCTCGCCCAGGCGGGCGGCGTCCGCACCGGCATGCGCCGCGGCGGCGTGCTGATGCTGCTGCCGGATGCCCGGCTGCACGAACGCGCGCCGCTGCTGGAAGCGGAAGCGCGCAACGCGGTGGCCATGGCGCTGCTGCAGTACACGCCGCAGGTGGCGGAAAGCGAGGAGTCGACCCTGCTGATGGACGTCGGTGCCAGCCTGCGCCTGTTCGGCGGCGTGCGCGCGCTGTGCCGGCGCGTGTACGCCAACGTGAGGGCGCTGGGCTTTTCCGCCTCGCTGGCCTGCGCCCCCACGGCGCGCGGCGCCTGGCTGCTGGCAAGGGCGAGGGCGGGGCGCGTGCTCAAGATGGCATCGCTGCTGCGCCGGCTCGACCGCCAGGCCTTGCTGCTGGCGCCGCCCGCGCGGCCCTACGCCTCCTGGTTCGACGGCATCGGCTGCGCCACGCTGGGAGAACTGCGGCGCTTGCCGCGCCCCGGCCTGCAGCGCCGCTGCGGCCGCGAACTGCTCGACCTCGTCGATGCCGCCTACGGCCTCGCGCCCGAGCTGCACGAATGGATCGTACCGCCCGAGACGTTCGACGCGCGGCTGGAATTGTTCGACCGCATCGACGATGCCGAGCTGCTGCTGGAGGGCAGCAAGCGCCTGCTGCTGCAACTGACGGGCTGGCTATGCGCGCGCCAGCTCGCGGTGGAACGCATCACCCTGAAGCTGGAGCACGAGCGGGGCAGGGTGGCGCGTCCGCCCACCTGCGTCGAGGTGGCGCTGGCCGAACCGGCCTGGCGCGACGAGCACCTGATCCGCCTGCTCCGGGAGCGCCTGGCCAAGCTGGCATTGGACGCGCCCGTGATCGGCCTCGGCCTGGAAGCGCTGCAGGTACAGCCGATGGCGCCGCCGAACGCGTCGCTGTTCCCCGAGCCGGGCGGCACCGAGGAAGACCGCATGCGCATGCTGGAGCTGTTGGTGGCGCGCCTGGGCCCGGACAATGTGCTGCAGCCGCTGCCGAATGCCGATTACCGTCCCGAGCAGGCAAACGCCTGGGTGCCGGTGCAGCAGAAGGTGAGGGAAGCCGCCCGCAACGCCCGCATGCCGCCCGACGTGATGAGCCTGCCGCGCCCGACCTGGCTGCTGGCCAAGCCGATCGCGCTGCTGATGCGCGACCACCGCCCGTTCTACGGCTCGCCCTTGAAGATGGCGTCGACGCCGGAACGTATCGAGGCCGGCTGGTGGAACGGCCCGCAGACGCGCGACTACTTCATCGCCGAAGGGCAGGACCACACGCTGTACTGGGTGTACCGCGAGCGCCTGGGCAGCGACGACGGGGAGCCGCGCTGGTTCCTGCATGGGCTGTTCGGCTAGGCCTTTCCTACAAACGGGCTTCCCGAAAACGGCCCTTCCGGACGGCCGGCGGCCAAAGTCCGCCAAACGCGCTAGCATAGCGGCATCATCGCACCGCACAGCAATCGCAACAGAGGACCTATGCTCACCGAACGCATCGACTTCCCCGGCCCGCACGGGAAAATCTCCGCCAAGCTGGACGCGCCGGACGGCACCCCGCGCGCCTACGGCATCTTCGCCCACTGCTTCACCTGCAGCAAGGACGTGCTGGCCGCCACCCGCATCGCGCAGGGCCTGGCCGCCCAGGGCGTGGCCGTGCTGCGCTTCGACTTCGCCGGGCTGGGAGCCAGCGCGGGCGACTTCGCCGACACCAATTTCTCGTCCAACGTCGACGACCTGGTCACGGCGGCCGACTTCCTGCGCGCGAAGTTCGCCGCGCCGGCACTCCTGATCGGCCACAGCCTGGGCGGCGCCGCCGTGCTGGCCGCGGCCCACCGCGTGCCGGAAGCGAAGGCCGTCGTCACGATCGCCGCGCCCAGCGACCCGCACTACGTCGTCGACAACCTGCTGTCCGAGCACCTCGACACGATCACCAAGCTGGGCGAGGCGCGCGTGCGCCTGGCCGGCCGCAACTTCAACATCCGCCGCCACTTCGTCGAGGATGCGGCCCGGCACAAGATCCACGAGCACATCGCCAAGCTCGGACGCGCGCTGCTCGTGATGCATGCCCCCCAGGACGATACGGTCAGCATGGACAACGCGACCCGCATCTTCGAACTGGCGCAGCACCCGAAGAGTTTCATTTCGCTGGACGGCATCGACCACCTGATCACGGGGCGCGAGGATGGCGCCTACGTGGCCGGCATCATCGCGGCGTGGAGCGCGCGCTACCTGGCCTAGGCTTTCCACTCCATGCGCTGCACCTGGATGTGGGGGTGGCTTTCCAGCGGCTCCCACTCGTCCAGGAACGCGAAGCCCTGACGCTGGTAGAACCGGACGGCGCGCGCGTTGTCCGGCGCGACGTCCAGCACCACGCGCGCGTGGCCGCCCGCGACCGCATGCGCCTTGACCGCGTCGACCAGGCGCCGCGCCGCATCCGAGCCGCGCTGGCCCAGCGCGACCCACATGGCGATCAGGTTGTAGCGGCCCAGGGCGTCGACCACGCCGCCCGCCAGTCCCACCGCTTCATCGCCCTCGACGGCCAGCCAGAAGCGCGACGGCGCCCGGCCCGCCGCCCGATCCTGCCAGTGCGCGTCGCCGTTGGCTGCCGCCTGCTGGTGGCTCACGCCGAATGCAGTGGGGGCATCGCGCAAGGCGGCCAGGCGGATGGCTTTCAGGACTTCCCAATCGGCGGCTTCGGTGGGGCGGATCAGCATCTGAGAATTCTCTTTTTCCTTGGATGGGGGAACCATCCTCTCATGCCGGCCGCAGCGCGGCAATATGCGACAATGCCGCCCCATTGAAGGAGGAGGAAGATGCAGCACTTTGAACGGCGGCGCGACCGCTTCGATCTCTTCGACCGCATGGACAGCCCGGCGGTCAATATCTGCTTCGCGATGGAGCTGCCGGATTTCCGGCCCTGGTGCAAGGAGCAGGGACTGGGGACCTTCCACGTGATGCTGTGCGCCGTGCTGCGCGCGGTGCTGAAGATCGAGAATTTCCGCTACCGCATCCTGGACGGGAAGGTGATCGAGATCGATCGCCTGGTGCCGTCCTTCACCGTCATGAACCAGCACGGCGACCTGAATTTCGCCCAGTTCGACTGGAGCGACGATGTGCGCGAATTCGTCGCGCGCGGCCGCGCGGCTGGCGCCGAGGCCTCGGCGATGACGGAACTGAACCTGAAATACCGCACCATGCTGCCGCGCGAAGCGAAGGAGCAGGTGTTCGTGACCTGCATCCCGTGGCTGGACTTCACGTCGATCCAGCATCCGACGACGACGCTGGCCGTGCCCGACATCCCGTCGCTGGCGTGGGGACGGTTCCGCGACGCGGCGAACGGCCGGCTGCAGCTGCCGTTCTCGGTGCAGGCGCACCACGGCTTCGTCGACGGCTACCACATCCACCTGCTCGCTCGGCAGATCGCGGCGGAGCTGGACGCCATCATGCAGGGGCGGCCCGGCTAGTCGCAGCTGCCCCCATCGCAACTGCTTCCGCAACTGCTGCCGCCATCGCTGCAGTTGTCAGCCCCGCCGTCCGAGCAGCTATCGCCACTGACATCGACCATCAGCAGGCTGCTGACGTCTGAGAACGTTTCGGTGCTGCCCTCGGTACGACGCCGCAGCGGCAGGGGTATGAATCGCTTGTCGACGAGGCCTGCCTCAACCAGCGCCGCCATCGTCAACTCCGGATGCGGACAGGCAGTCTGACTGGGCATGCCGTTCTGGTCGAGCTTCACATGATCGATGCGGTCGCGGTGTAGCCAGTAACCATGCCCTTGCGGCATGCGCAATTCTGCATCGATACGAAACACGCAAGGCAGGAACGATGCATGCGGCATCAGTCCCTCGGCTCTTCTACCGGCGACCAAGGTGTTTGCCAACGCCGGGCCGGTAAGGCGGACGCGATCGATATGAGGCACGGTACGGTTGAAATGCTGGAGGCTGAAGCGTTCCAGGTCGGCGGCATCCCAGCGCAACCAGGCATGCCAAACCGAGTCCGCCGCTTTCGACGGCAACGCGTATGGTCCGCTGCCACGTCCCACCGAATCGAAAAAATTGAGCAAGCCTTCGGCCGCACGGATGAAGAAGTAGCTGTCCGTGCTGATGCTCGGATATTCCTGAGGAGCGCTGGCGCGCCAACACGTTTCCAGCTCCTCCGGCAGTCCCGTGAGTGCTGTCTCGTAGGGTGAGTTTCGTATGCGCTTGACGGTGCGTCGCTTGTCGAGCCACTTCATCATGATCCCGGTTCCTTCGCTGCTGATTCGGTCAGCGTTCAGCTTAGAGAAGCTGCAGAGGTAGCGGGTGATGAAGAGCAGTTGCAGCAAGGAAATTTATCAAGAAGGCGTATGAATATCGGGATACGGCGCATACCCCCGCACCTCGCTCAGGAACCCTTGTTCCAGGTAGGCTGGGATCTTCTCGTACTCCGCCAGCACGCGCCGGCGGAACTCGTCGTGCTCGTGCCAGCAGTCGGCCGCCACGCCGAAGTAATTCACGGGGCAGGCCGAGACCGTCAGGCCCGGCCAGTGGCGCTCCAGCGTCATCAGGTAACGCCGCAGCGAACACGCCTTGCCGATCACGAGCACGCTGCGGACGGCGGCGCGACCGACCGTCTCGTCCAGCTTCTGCATGCCGAGGATGACGTTGGCGCCCGTATTGGTCGCCTCCCGTTCGAGCACGAGGGCCGAACCCGGCATGCCCAAGGCTTGCAGCCGGCGCGCGATGACGTCGGCCTCGGGTTCGGGGGCGCCCGCGGTCGCGCCGCCCGAGACGAGCAGGGTACGGAACATGCCGCGCTCCCACAACGCCATCGCGGTGCCGCAGAATTCCTCGACGCCGTGGCGGGTACCGAACAGGAAGCCGAGGTCCGACGGCAGCAGCGGGACCTCGGGCATCATGTAGGCGCCGACCAGGCGAAGGGCGTCGGGGCTCATGGCGCGGGCTTGCGTGTGCTTACTTCAGCGCCGAGTAGATGCCGTCCAGGCGGTCCTTGGTGCCCGGGATGCGTTCCAGGCGCGGATAGCGCAGGCCGCCGCGGTAGTCGAGCGACACGGTGCGCAGCACGTTGCCCTTCTTGACCAGCAGTTCGATCGGCTTGCCGTCCTTGGCTTCCTTGATCGCCTTCTTCAGCAGGTCCGCCTTGTAGCCGCGGTTGTTGACGGCGACGATGGTCGAGTTGGCGGCCAGGCCGGCGCGGAAACCGACGCCGTCCCAGATCACGTTGCGGATGCCGCCGTCGGCGGTCACGGTGAAGCCCAGCGAGTAGCTCAGGTCCGTCGTCTTGTTGCGCTCGTCGGCACCCTTGATCAGGTCCGTCGGGGTGTCCGTGTAGACGAGCTTCCAGCCGGCGCGCGCCAGGCCGTCGAGCGGGGCGCCCGGGCCGTGGCCGTCCAGTTTCGAACGCAGGAACGCGGCCCAGTCGTAGGGCTGGACCTTGTTCAGGGCCGCGACCACGTCCTCGAAGGTGTAGAACTCGGGCAGGAAGCTGCCGTCCTTGATGCCGTAGAAGGCGCGCGCGAAGTCGTTCAGCGAGCGCTTGTCGCCGGACAGTTCGCGGATACGGGTGTCCACGTCCAGCCAGATCAGCTGGCCTTCCGAATAATAGTCCTCGCTGCGCTGCCAGTTGGACCAGCCCAGCGGGCGGCGTGCGTTCAGGATCGGGTCGTTGACCGTGTCCTGCATGGCGCGCCATGCGCGGCCGGCGACGTTGTCGTAGCGCGCGGCGGTGGCGGCCAGCGCGTCGCGCGCGCCGCTCATCGAGACCAGGCCCGAGCGCGCGGCCAGCACGTTGCCCCAGTACTGGGTCTGGCCTTCGTAGACCCACAGCAGCTCGTTCTGCAGCGGGGTGTTGAAGTTGGGGACGTTCTGGCCGGCCGGGCGGCGGAACTTGCCGTCCCACGAGTGGGTGTACTCGTGCGGCAGCAGGTCGCGGCCCGCTTCGCTCTTGGCCCAGTCGGTGAAGTAGCCCGGCTTGACGCCGTTCTCGCTCGACTGGTGGTGCTCGCGGCCGATGCCGCCGAATTCGTCCGACAGCGCGAACAGGAAGTCGTAGTGGTCGTAGTGGTGCGAGCCAAACAGTTTATACGCTTGCTGGACCAGCGCGCGGTGGGCGGCGATCTGTTCCGGCTTGGCGTCCAGGCTTTCCGGGGTGTCGGCGAAGACGTTCAGGCGCACCGGCACCTTGCCGCCCGGGTCGAGGTCGAACGTTTTCGCATAGCGTCCCGCGAACAGCGGCGAGTCGATCAGCGTTTCCAGGTCGTGCGGCTTGAAATGCACGTCGTCGCCCTGGCGGTCCTGCGTCTCCAGCGCGCTGGCGTACTTCCAGCCGGCGGGCAGCTTCAGGTTCGGCTGTACGGTGATGCGGCGCGCGACGTAGCCGGCCGGGTACAGCGTCACGGACGGCCACTGCACGCCGAGGATGTCGTCGGTCATCGTGATGCGGCCCTGGGCCGTGTCCAGCGGCGACAGGTACTGGTACTCGGCTTCCAGCGTGGTCGCGCCTTCCGGCACGGTGACGTGGAAGGCGAACACCTGCACCGGGTCGCGCGTCCACTCGACCGGCTTGCCGTTCGCCGTGAACTTCAGGCCGGCCAGCTGGGTGATCGGGCCGTTCGGACCGTGGTTGGCCGGCAGCCACTGCGGATACAGCAGCGTCAGCGGACCCGGCTTGACGGGAATCGTCATGTGCATGCGGAAGATCTGCTGCGACAGGTTGGTCGCATCGACGTTCAGCACGATGGTGCCGGGGTAGGGCTGGTCGACGGGTGCCGGGACGTCGGCATGGGCAGGGAAGGCCAGTGCAATGGCAAGGGCAACGGTGGAGGCGGAACGCGTGGCCAGCGTCTTGAGGCGCTGTGGAGTACGGTCGGTCATGGCGGTACCTGTGGGGGACGAGGGAAACGGTGAAACGGGCCAGTGTAGCACGCAGTATTGGACAAAAAGACATGGAATTTCTGGCACGCAGCGATGCAAATAAAATTCATTACTAAGGCATAAAAACCATATTTCGTATGCCTTGAAAACGCCTTGGCGGGACATTAGATTGGACTCAACGGATGCTCACGATGAGGTCCGGAAACTTATCGCTTGATTTTTTAAAGGATACTTACCATGCGTACTTTCGATCTGACCCCCCTGTACCGTTCCGCCATCGGCTTCGACCGCCTGGTCAACATGCTCGAGCAGCGCGCCGAATCGGCCCCGAGCTACCCGCCGTACAACATCGAGCTGGTCTCGGAAGACAAATACCGCATCGTGATGGCACTCGCAGGTTTCACCCGCAACGAGATCGAGATCGTTGCCGAGCGCGACACCCTGCATGTCACCGGACGCAAGAACAAGGACGAGCAGCAGCGTACCTTCCTGCACCGCGGCATCGCCTCGCGTGATTTCGAACAGCGCTTCCAGCTGGCCAACCACGTGAAGGTCGTCAGCGCCGGCTTCGACAACGGCATGCTGACCATCGAACTGGTGCGTGAAGTGCCCGAAGCGTTCAAGCCGCGCAAGATCGCGATCGCGGACGCCAACGGCAATACCGACAACGTGCAAGTGCTGGAGCAACCGGGCCAGCAGCAAGCCGCGTAATCGGCAGGTAATCGTAGGGTGGGCACCATGTGCCCACCAAACACAAGAGGCGCTGCGGCGCCTTTTTTATTTTGCGGCAGTCCAACGCACACGTATCTCTTGTGCCGCCATCGCGTATCACCGCGTGGACGGCGAAGCCGTCCACCCTACCTTAAGCCACGCCTAATACGGGGCCGAAAAAACTTAAGGATGATCTAAGACTGCTGGGCCACACTACTCCCTACCAAAACAGCTTCATCGAACCACTTTTTCCAATCCAGGAGTCGTCCATGCAAAACGAAGGTGCCACTGCCATCACCGCAAAACGTCTCACGCTGGCCCTGTGCGCGGCCGGCGTCATTGGCGGAGCGGTCGGCGCGGTCGCAGTCAATCACAATAACGCAGTCGCCGCCGCCGAGGCAGCCGCCCGCGCTCCCGCCGCCGCCGCTCCCGCGCCGGTACCGGCCGCGCCGGCCCCGGTCGCGGGCAATTCGCCCGCCGCGGCCTTGCCCGACTTTACCCAGATCGTCTCGCACAACGGCGCGGCCGTCGTGAACATCCGCGTGGTCGGCACCACGAAGGTGTCGCAGCGCCAGATGCCGCAGTTCGACGAGGACGATCCGTTCTTCGAATTCTTCCGTCGCTTCCAGCAGCCGCAGCAACCGCGTGGCGGCGGTCGCGGGGAAGTCGTCTACGGCGCCGGATCGGGCTTCATCGTGAGCCCGGACGGCGTCATCCTCACCAACGCGCACGTGGTGCGCGATGCGTCCGAAGTCACGGTCAAGCTGAAGGACCGCCGCGAATACCGCGCGAAAGTCCTGGGCTCGGACCCGAAGACCGACGTGGCCGTGCTGAAGATCGACGCCAAGAACCTGCCGGTGGTCCCGCTGGGTAACACGCGCAACCTGCAGGTCGGCGAGTGGGTGCTGGCCATCGGTTCGCCCTACGGCCTGGAGTCGACCGTGACGGCCGGCGTGGTCAGCGCGAAAGGCCGCACGCTGCCGAACGATTCGGTGCCGTTCATCCAGACCGACGTGGCCGTCAACCCCGGCAACTCGGGCGGTCCGCTGTTCAACACGCGCGGCGAGGTGGTCGGCATCAACTCGCAGATCTACAGCCAGACGGGCGGCTACCAAGGCCTGTCGTTCGCGATCCCGATCGACGTCGCCGTGCGCATCAAGGACCAGATCGTCGCCACCGGCAAGGTGCAGCACGCCAAGCTGGGCGTGGGCGTGCAGGACGTAAACCAGGGCTTCGCGGATTCGTTCAAGCTCGATTCGCCGGACGGCGCGCTGGTCGCGACCGTCGAGCGGGGCAGCCCCGCCGACAAGGCCGGCCTGAAGTCGGGCGACATCATCCGCAAGCTCAACGGCCAGCCGATCGTGGCCGGTGGCGACCTGACGGGCATCGTCTCGATCGCCAAGCCGGGCGAGAAGGTCGCGCTGGAAGTCTGGCGCGAAGGCAAGATCGTGCAGCTGAACGCCACGCTGGCCAATGCCAACGACAAGCCCGACGTGGCGGACGGCGACAACCTGGCCAGCAACAACAGTGGCGCCAAGCTGGGCCTGGCCCTGCGTCCGCTGGAGCCGCTCGAACGCCGCCAGTCCGGCATCATGGCCGGCCTCGTGATCGAGGATGCGGGCGGTGCGGCCGAAGCCGCCGGCGTGCAGCCGGGCGACGTCCTGCTGTCCGTGAACGGCAAGCCGGTGAACTCGGTGGCGCAGGTACGCGACGTGGTGAGCAAGTCCACCAAGTCCGTGGCCTTGCTGATCCAGCGGGGAGATGACAAAATCTTCATCCCTGTGCGGATCGGTTAAGGCATCGTGAGTTCTTTCATCCGCATGGTTTCTGAGAATCGGGGGATTTGATGCGGCTGCTGCTGGTGGAAGACGATACGATGATCGGCGAAGTAGTGCTCGACCTGCTCAGGGCCGAGCACTACGCCGTCGACTGGGTCAAGGACGGCGAGATGGCCGACACGGCCCTGATGCAGAACCAGAACTACGACCTGGTGGTGCTCGACCTGGGCCTGCCGCGCAAGGACGGCCTCGACGTCCTGCGCTCGATGCGCTCGCGCAAGGACCGCACCCCGGTGCTGGTCGCCACGGCGCGCGACGCCGTCGCCCAGCGTATCGCCGGCCTCGACGCCGGGGCCGACGACTATGTCCTGAAACCCTACGACCTCGACGAACTGCTGGCGCGCATCCGCGCGCTGCTGCGCCGCGCCGCGGGCAGGGCCGAACCCGTCTTCGAATACAAGAACATCTCCGTCAATCCCGCCACGCGCGAGGTGCTGGTCGACGGCCAGCCGATCGTGCTGTCGGCGCGCGAATGGGCCGTGCTGGAAGCGCTGGTGGCGCGTCCGGGCGCCGTGCTGTCGCGCGCCCAGCTCGAGGAAAAGCTGTACAGCTGGCGCGACGAGGTCAGCAGCAATGCCGTCGAAGTCTATATCCACGGCCTGCGCAAGAAGCTCGGCAGCGACCTCATCCAGAACGTGCGCGGCGTGGGCTATATGGTTCCGAAAGCATGAAACGGGTATGAGGATGAAAGTCACGCACTCGCTGCGCGGGCGCCTGCTGTGGTTCCTGCTGGCGGCGATCACCATCGCCGCCGTCGCCCAGGCCTTCATCGCCTACCGCACCGCGCTGCAGGATGCCGACCAGATCTTCGATTACCACATGCAGCAAATGGCGCTGTCGCTGCGCTCGCGCATCCCGCTCACCAGTACCGAGGAAACCGCCAACGTCGAGACGCCGGTCGCCGGCAACGACGACCTCGTCGTGCAGGTGTGGTCGCCGGACGGCGTGCAGGTGTTCAAGAGCGTCTCGCACGCGCGCCTGCCGCAACGCGCCGTGCTGGGATTTTCCAATGTGCGGGCCAACGGCACGACGTACCGCATCTTCTCGATCCAGGCCAACAGCCAGACCGTGCAGGTCGCGCAGGACCTGGCCGTGCGGCGCAGCATGGCCAGCAACCTGGCCCTGCGCACGCTGGGGCCCATCGCCGTCATGATGCCGATCCTGATGCTGGTCGTGTGGTGGGTCGTCAGCGGTTCGCTGGAACCGGTGGCGCGCGTGCGCAAGCAGGTCGCGTCGCGCCAGGCCGACGATCTCTCCCCTGTTTCCGAAGCCGGCTTGCCGGACGAGGTGCGCCCGCTGGTGCACGAACTGAATTTGCTGTTCGGCCGCGTGCGCACTGCGTTCGACGCCCAGCAGCACTTCGTCGGCGACGCCGCCCACGAGCTGCGCACGCCGCTGGCCGCGCTGAAGCTGCAGGTGCAGAGCCTGGAGCGCGCCAACGACAATCCGGAGGCGCGCCGCATCGCCATCGGCCGCCTCGGCGCCGGCATCGAGCGCGCCACGCGCCTGGTCGAGCAGTTGCTGGTGCTGGCGCGCCAGGAAGCGAGCGCGACGCCGCACCAGGCTGTCGACCTGGCTGGCGTGGCCAAGCGCGCCGTCGCCGACCTGGCGGGCCTGGCGCAGGCGCGCAGCATCGACCTGGGCCTGCAGCGCGCCGACAGCGCGGACATCCAGGGCCAGCCGGACGCCTTGATGATCCTCGCCCGCAACCTGGTCGACAACGCCATCAAGTACACGCCCAACGGCGGCACGGTCGACGTGTCCGTCGTGGCCGACACGCGCGCCGTGCGCCTGACGGTGGAGGACAGCGGTCCCGGCATTCCGCCGGAAGAACGCGAGCGCGTGTTCGACCGTTTCTATCGCGTACCCGGCAGCGACGCGGCCGGCAGCGGGCTGGGACTGGCCATCATCAAGTCGATCGCGCAGCAGCATGGCGCGACGCTGGCGCTGGGCGAGTCGCAGCGGCTGGGCGGCCTCGAAGTCACCGTGACTTTCCCAGGGTGAATGGTGGGCACGTGGTGCCCACCCTACGAACAGCCGCAAGGCATTACATGCCCACCGTTCACGCCGATCACGGCAATTCGTACAAGCGGATCACCGCCCCGATCCCGTCGATCTTCTTGACGAGCCGGTAGCGGCTGCCCAATTCCTTCATGACGATGTCGTCCGGGTCGTACAGGTTCGCCAGGCGCTCGACGAGCCAGACGCGCCGGTGGCCTTCGGCGAGCGCACGCACGCGGGCGGCGTCTTCCGGCGCGATGTTCGGCGCGCCCGAATTGCCCGTGTAGGTGCGTTCCAGTCCCAGCGCGGGGAAGGGGCCGGGGAGGTAGGTCACGGCCGGCCCGGTGCCCGGTTTCATGTAGTAGGCGACGGGCATCTGGATCTCGTTCGGGAAGGCGAGCAC
Source organism: Massilia sp. YIM B02763 (assembly GCF_030412015.1). Taxonomy (GTDB): domain Bacteria; phylum Pseudomonadota; class Gammaproteobacteria; order Burkholderiales; family Burkholderiaceae_D; genus Telluria. The sequence goes on from NZ_JASNRD010000003.1 coordinate 232,866, forward strand.
CAGGTCGCCGGGCCGGCTTTCCTGCTTCAGCTGGGCCAGCGTCTCGCGCCAGTTTTCCGTCTGCGAGCGGTAGAAGTTGGCGACGGCATAGGCGGACAGCGCGAGGATGACGGCGACGGCCGGCAGGCGCCAGCGCGGGCGCAAGGCGTGGATGCCGAGCGCCAGCAGCACCATGCCCAGGGGCGCCAGCCACTCGAACAGGCGCGACAGGAACACGGGCTTGAGCAGGAAGCTGTAGGCGGCCAGCGCCAGGATCGGCAGCGCCAGCACGCAGCCCAGGTGCCAGAAATGGGCGCGCGCGTGCTTCCACAGCCAGGCAAAGCCGGCCAGCACGAGCAGGGCCACGGGATAGTGCATGATGGGAGCGCCGCTGATCACGCTCCAGGCGGCGATCGTGTTGGACGGCTTGAAGTGGATCCAGTAGCTCAGCTTGGCCATGGCCGCGCTCTGCTTCATCAGCATCGGCACGAACGGCGACCACACGAGCAGCGCGCCGATGCCGGCCAGGCCCACGGCCAGCACCTGCGTGCGGCGCGGGCCGGACGTGCACAGCAGCAGGGCGGCGACCATGCCGGTCCAGATGCCGAAGGCGGCGAACACGCCCGTGTTGTGCAGCCACATCGTCACGCCCGTGGACAGCGCGAGGCCGACCACCCAGGTGCGCAGGCGGCCCGAAGGACGCAGGAATTCGAGGACGAGCATCGCCGAGAAGAACACGGCCAGCGAACCGCTCAGCGCCTGGATGCCGTAGGGGCGCGCCTGCTGGGCGAAATTGATGCTGTAGGCGTTCGCGGCCAGGAACAGGGCCGCGAGCAGGGCCACGCGTTCAGCGCGCGCGCCCAGCCGGGCCTGGCGGGCGCAGACGGGCAGCAGGAACACGGTCAGCACGCTGGCGAGGACGGACATGCTGCGCATCGCCACCTCGCCCGTGCCGAACAGCGCGGTCCAGCCCTTGAGCAGCGTGTAGTAGAACGGCGGGTGGGTCTCGTACAGCGGCACGCTGGTCCACAACTCGTGCAGGGGCACGGCGGCGAACCAGGCGCTGTAGGTCTCGTCCAGCCACAGCGAGCGGCTCGCCAGCGTGGGCAGGCGCAGCGCCAGCGCGAACAGGGTCACGAGCGCGCACAGCGTCCAGAAGCGCGCGGCGGTCAAGGGGGCCGGGCGGTCGACGCTGCGGTCCGCGCCGAGGCCGGCGACGGCGGAGGGGTTAGCGAGCTTTGCTGACACGGAAGGTCCACATGGAGTTGATCGCGTAGGTCGCGCACATCAGGATGGCCGTCACCATCAGCTGGGCCAGGCGGTAGTCCAGGCGCAGGCCGTCGACCAGCACGGCCATCAAGGCGCCGTTGGCGATGGCGGCCAGGCCCGCGGTGGCGAAGAAGCGCGAGGCCGTGCCCCAGTCGAAGTGGCCGAATTTGCTGGCTTGTTGGCCGCGGAAGGTGAAGGCCGCGTTCAGCACGAAGTTCACGACGGCCCCGACGACGGCGCCCAGCACCGAGGCCGGCACGGGCTTGAGCGCGCCCATCGACACGGCCGTCAGCAGGAAGGCGTAATGGGCGGCCGTGCCGGCCACGCCGACCACAGCGTACATCAGGAAGCGCCGGAGCGCCGCGCGGTCACGCATGCGCCGGCGTCCTTTCGTAGCGCTTGCGGATCAGGTACACGGGACGCCCCTTCGATTCGACGTAGATGCGGCCGACATATTCGCCCAGCACGCCGATGCCGATCAGCTGGATGCCGCCCAGCAGCAGCACGGCCGTGGCGAGCGATGCATAGCCGGGCACGTCGACGCCATAGATCATGGTGCGCAAGACGAGCCAGACCGCGCGGATCAGGGCGAAAATGGCGACCGAGACGCCCAGATAGGTCCAGATGCGCAGCGGCAGCGTGCTGAAACTGGTGATGCCTTCGAGCGCGAAATTCCACAGCTTCCAGCCGGAGAATTTGGTCTTGCCGGCCGCGCGCGCTTCGCGCTTGTATTCGACCACGGCCGTCTTGTAGCCGACCCAGGCGAACAGGCCTTTCATGAAGCGGCAGGATTCCGGCAGCGTCTTCAATGCATCGCAGACGCTGCGCGTGAATAAGCGGAAATCGCCCACGTTTTCCGGAATCGGCACGTCCGACACTTCGTTGTGGACACGGTAGAACAGCAAGGCCGTCCATTTCTTGAGGGCCGAATCGGATTCGCGGTCGGCGCGCTTGGCCAATACCACTTCATACCCTTCGCGCCATTTTTCGACCAGCTTGCCGATCACTTCGGGCGGGTCCTGCAAATCGGCGTCGAAAGGCACGATCAGGTCGCCGCGCGCTTCGAAAATGGCGGCCGTGAGCGCCGCCTCCTTGCCGAAATTACGGGTCAGGTCGATCACGCGCACGCGCGAGTCGCCCTGGGAAAACGACACCAGGCATTCCAGCGTGCGGTCGCGGCTGCCGTCGTTGACGCACAGGATCTCGAAGCGGATATTCGGAATGGCTTCGAGTTCGGGAATGACCCGCGCAAAGAAATGCGCGATCATTTCCTCTTCGTTATAGAAGGGGACAACCAGCGACAGCAATGGCATGGTATCCATGACCCGCTTCGCCTGCATGGCATGCTCCGTCATTTCCCCGATAGAAAATGAACGCTCTACGGGTGGATCGGCAAGCAGCGATTCTTTGGACAAGCTCATTCAGGATCCCTCCACATCGACGTCTGGTCTTATGCATCAGCGACGCTAAAAATAGCACATCCTTCAATATTGTGGCTTCACGTTGCGGCGCAATTAAGGGTAATGCCGGCGAGATATGGAAAGTTCGGCTCAACAATAAAATCTTCGGGAATAACCCAGCAATAAAAAACCGTCGTTCCTGCGCAGGCAGGAACCCATGCCGAGTTCCCGAGGTCAGTATTTCTGAAGCCTGCGCGTGCTTCCGAGATACCGAATTCCGGGGTTCAGCATGGGTTCCCGCCTGCGCGGGAACGACGGTTCATGTGTTACCGCTTTTTTAGAACTTATGCGACAAGCGCGCGAAATACGCCGCGCCATTCAGGCCGAACTGCACGCTTTCGTACTTGAAACCGTTATCGGTTTCGTTCGGATCCTGTTCGGTCGGATGCACGTTGAAGATATTCGTGCCGCCCACCGTCAGCTTGGTCTTGTCGCTGAAGGCCCAGGTAAAGGCCAGGTCGGCCGAGGTCTTCGACTTGTAGTGCTGGTTCGGCACCGGCGGGCCCGAGAAGGTGCCCAGGGTCTGCGGACCGTAGTTCACGATGCGGAAGTCCGTCTCCAGCTGGCCCAGGATATAGTCGAAGTCCAGCGTGACCTTGCGGCGCGGGCCGCCTTCCTCGATGAACAGGCGCTCGCGCTCGGACAGCAGCACGTCTTCGTAGCCGGCCAGGGCGGACGGCGCATGCACGCCCGTCACTTCGGTCTTGCTGAAGTTGGCGGCGAGGAAGGTGTTCAGCTTGCCGGCGCCCAGCGGCATGCGGTGCGACGCCGTCAGGTCCAGGCCGCGGGTGCGGGTGTCGACCGAGTTGACGAAGAACTGGGCCTGGCCCACGCCCAGGTTCTGCAGGATCGCGCCCAGCGCCGGGTAGTTGTCGGCGTCGAAGCGGCCCGACAGCACGATGCGGTCGTCGATCGAGATCTGGTACAGGTCGGCCGTGACGGAGATCGACGACGTCGGGGTCCAGGTGGCGCCCAGCGTGAAGCTCTTCGACTTCTCTTCCTTCAGCTTCGGAATGCCGGCCGCGTTGGCGACGGTGCCGCCGTTCGGCGCCAGCACCACGTCCAGCGGCACGCCGCTGACGAAGTCGGTGAAGGTCGAGGAGAAGAACACCTGCTGCAGCGACGGCGCGCGGAAGCCCGTGCTGGCCGAGGCGCGCAGCAGGATGTCGTCGGTCGGCTTGTACGAGCCGGCCAGCTTGCCGGTGGTGGTCGAGCCGAAGTCGGAATAATGCTCGTAGCGCACGGCGGCCTGCAGCTTGGTGCGCGGCGCCACGTCGGCCTCGAAGTCGAGGTAGGCGGCGCTGCTGTGGCGGTTGCGGTCGGTCGCGTCGCCCGGCTGGAAGCCCGGGAAGCCCTGGCTGCCGGCATTGCCGCCGAAGCCGACGCCGTCGGCGTCGATGTAGGAGCCCGGTTCGCCGGCGAAGATCTTGTAGTTCTCGGCGCGGTACTCGAAGCCGAAGGCCGCGTTCAGGCCGCCCAGCACGCCGTCGTAGAAGCGGCTGAAGTCGGCGTTGGTGGTCAGCTGGCGGAAGGCGAAGCCGCCGGCGTCGAACTGCGACGGGCTGATGCCGCGGCCGCCGTTGATCAGGTCCAGGTTGGCGATCGAGGCGTTCAGCGTATGGGCCGTCGTGTAGCGCATGCGGTTGTAGCCGTAGGTCTGCGAGAAGTCGCTGGCCCATTCGCCGAGGCGGGTGCGGTAGCCGATGGTGCCGTAGCGGTCGTCGACGTCGGCGTCGATGAAGGGGACGAAGCCGTTCGGGTACATCGCTGCCGAGTTGCGCGACGGGATGTCGTCGGAACCGACGCCGCCGCGGGCGAAGGCGGCCGAGGAGGCGTCGCGGTCCTGGGCGCCGGCGGTCAGGTACAGCTTGCCCGGGCCGAGGGGGAATTCGCCGTTCAGGTAGACCGTCTTGTTCTTGACCTTGGAGTCGCCGATGATGCGCGGATTGCCTTCTTCGGCGCGGTTCGAGCGGCCGCGGTCCAGGTATTCGCCGGTGATGCCCAGCACGCCGCCGCCGACGGCCACGCCGCAATACGCCGAGGCGAGCCAGTTGGTGCCGTCGCCTTCCGTGTACTGGCCGGCGCCGAGCACGGATTCGCAGCCGAGGGTCTTCTTGAGCTGGATGTCCATCACGCCGGCGATCGCATCGGAGCCGTACTGCGCCGCCGCGCCGTCGCGCAGCACCTGTACGTTGCTGATGGCCATCAGCGGGATCGCGTTCATGTCGGTGCCCGTGTTGCCGCGGTTGCGCGCGCCGAACAGGTTCACCAGCGCCGTCGTATGGCGGCGCTTGCCGTTGATCAGGACCAGCGTCTGGTCCGAGCCGAGGCCGCGCAGGGCGGCCGAGTCGACCAGGTCGGCGCCGTCGGCGCCGCTCTGGCGGGTCGAGTTGAACGACGGCGAGATATTGGTCAGCGTCTGCGCCAGGTCGAACTGGCCGCCTTGCTCGGTGACCTTGGTCATCGGGATGTAGTCGACCGGGACGACGGTGTCGGTGGCCGAGTTGTTGCCCACGCGGCGCGAGCCGACGATGTTCACGCTCTGCATGCCGCCGTCCTGGCTGCTTGCTGCCGGCGTGACGGCCTGGTTCTGTGCGGTGGCGCTTGGCGCGAGAGCGAACGCCGCGGCGCCGGTCAGGCCAAGCAGGATCGCCTGGCGAATCGGTGTCAGTTTCAAGTAAGTGCTCCCCTGGGAAAAAATAAATCCTAATCAATTAATCCCAGAGCAACAATTACCTCGTCTCATAAGTACAACAGGTTTGGTTATATGCGTGAGAATTGCACCGAGGGCGAGCGGGTGCTGCTCATCCGTGGTGCATGGATGCTCAATCCGCGTGAAATTCCGGCGCCGATGCGAACAGGTCCCAGGCGGCGATGAACAGCGCAGCGACGACGGGCCCGATGACGAAGCCGTCCAGGCCGAACAGCGCCATGCCGCCCAGCGTGGACAGCAGCACGACGTAGTCGGGCATCTTGGTGTCCTTGCCGACCAGCAGCGGGCGCAGCACGTTGTCGACCAGGCCGATGACCACGACGCCGTAGACGATCAGGCCGATGCCTTCCCACAGCGAGCCCGAGACCATGAAGTAGATGGCGACCGGGGCCCATACGATGGCCGCGCCGACGGCGGGCAGCAGCGACAGGAAGGCCATCACCACGCCCCACAGCAGCGGGCCCTGGACATCGAGGAACCAGAACGCGATGCCGCCCAGCGTGCCCTGCGCGGCGGCCACCAGCACGTTGCCCTTGACGGTGGCGCGGATCACGGTGGTGAAATTGTCGAACAGGCGCTGCTTGTACATGCGGCCCAGCGGCACGGCCTGGCGCACGCGGCGCGCCAGGTTGTCGCCGTCGCGCAGCAGGAAGAACAGCAGGTACAGCATGATGGTCAGGCTGACCAGGAAGTCGAGCGTCATGCTGCCGACGTTGAGCGCGTACTTGCCGACCACCTGGCTGGCCTGGGCCGCGACGGCGGACAGCTTCTGCTGGATGGTCGCGAGGCTGGTCAGCTCGAAGCGTTCCAGCAGGCCGATCATCCAGTCCGGCAGCACGCCGATGACCTGGCGGAAGTAGGCGCCGAAGTCGATGTGGCCGGCACTGACCTTCGCGTACACGGCAACGGCCTGCTGGACCAGCGAGACACTGATCAGGGCCACGGGGATCAGCACCAGCACCACGATCACGAGCAGCGTGAGCAGGGCCGACCCGTTCTTGCGCTCCACGCCCGTCTTCTTGTTCCTGGTGAGCGCGACGAACTTGCGGTACAGGGGCGCGAACAGGATGGCCAGCACGACGCCCCAGAACACGGCGCCTGAATAGGGGAGGAGGATCCAGCCGAAACCGATGGTGACGATGGCGAGGAGGAGCAGGAAGACTTTTTGCTGGAGCGTGTATTCGGTCATGGGCAGGTTGGGATCCGGGCAATCATGTGATTCAGATAATACGCTGACCCATGATAGACGATCCGGACGCTGGCGCACGCTTGGCGATGGCGCGCATGCGGGCCCGTCCTGCTCCGGGACGATGTGGGGGCTAGCCGCCGTCGGCGGGCGTCGTGGGGGACGCCTCGTCTTTCTTGCGCCGGCTGTGGTTCGCGGCCACCACGCCCACGCCCAGCAGGGCAAGACTCAGCATGGTGCCGATCGAGGGGGCGGACAGCCAGCGCAGCGGCTGCTCGGGCGCCTCCAGCGGCGCCAGCCGCTGCGGATCGGAATCGGACGGCGCCGCGGCCGCCGGCGGCGCTTCTCCCGCGAACAGCGCGAGCATCTCGCGGATGAAGGCGTCGGCGTCCTGCGGGCCGCGGCTGGTGAGCAGCAGGCCGTCGCGCACCGTGTCCCGGTCCAGCCAGGCGGCGCCGGCATTGACGAGGTCGTCGCGGATGCCGGGCCAGGCCGTCAGCGTGCGGCCGCGCGCCAGGCCGCAGGACACCAGCACCAGCGGCGCATGGGACATCGCGGCGATCGGCTTGCCGAGGGCGTGGACGTCGCACACGAAGTCGCGCGCCGGGGCCGACTGGCGCAGCAGGTCGGGACCGATGTAGCCGCCGGGGAGCAGGAGACCGTCGTAGTCGGCGGCGCGCGCCGTGTCGACGGCCGCGTCGACCTTGAAGAGTTCCGCGGACTGGTGCACCTGCATGCCGCGGATGCGGCCGCGGCGCAGGGCGAGCAGGGTGGGCTGGGCGCCGGCATGCTTGAGCGCCGCGAGGGCGGCTTCCAGTTCGGCCTGCTCGAAGCCGTCGGCGGCGAGCACGGCGATGCGTTTGCCGGCGAGTCTGTCTGAATCCGTCATGTTATCTCCCGTGGACATGCAGCAGAGTCGTCCGGGAGGGGATTAGTTCCGGCGGATGAGCGCGAAAGGCAACGCACACCGTCGTCGGCCCTGCGCAGGCAGGGCTCCAATGTTGTTCGCATATCGGCTGCGCATGCGCGATTGGGTCCCTGCCTGCGCAGGGACGACGGTGATTTGCGCCGCCGTCCGGTCAAGCCATGAAGTCGAACAAGGACATCGGCTTCGTCATTCCCGCACCGAACAGCGAGCTGCCGCCCGTCCCGGCCGACGCGTACTGCTGCACCAGCAGGCTGGCCTGGCGGTTGATGGTGTCGGTGACCTGCTGCTTCTGCGTATTGAGCTTGTCGACCTCGGCCTGCACCGTGGCGGCCTGGCTGGCGAGCGTGCCGCCCTTGCTCATCTGCTGCGTGATGCGGGTCGCGAACTGGTCGGCCAGGCCCGTGCCCGACTTGCCGAACAGCTGCGTGACCTTGTCCGGATCGGCGGCGATGGCCGCGTTCAGCTTGGCCTCGTCCAGCACCAGGCCATTGCCCTTGCGCGTGATGCCCATGTCCGCCAGCGCCTTCGGGTCGGCCGCGTCGAGGATGCCGCCCAGCTGGTTCTGGACCTGGATGATGGCGGCGTCGCCGTCCGCATCCCCCGTCTTCAGGCCGGCCACCTTGGTGTTCATCGCATTGAGGGCGCCGACGAAATCCTTGATGTTGGCGGCGATGGCCGAGGGGTCGCGCTTGACGGCGACGTCGCTCTTGCCGGTGGCCGTGAGGCTCAGCGAGACGCCGGCGATCGCCGTGTCCGACTTGTTGGTGCTGGACGTGAGCGCCTTGCCGTCGACGGTGAACTGCGCGTCCTGGGCCGCGGCCTTCTGCGTCATCGCGCTGTTCACGCCCGGCCCGTAGGACAGCAAGCCCGTCATGACGGGGTCGCCCGCCACGCTGATGCTCATGGTGTTGGCCGCGCCGGTCTTGCCCGTCAGGCTCAGCGAATAGCCCTTGCCGTCCTGGACCACCTTGGCATCGAGGCCGGCGTCGCGCATGGCCTGGGCGATGCCGTCGAGCGTGTTGTTGGTGTCGTCGATGCGGACCGTCGTCATGGTGGCATTGCTGCCCGTGCCCGTCTGGACCTTGATCACGGTGGCGGAACCGCTGCCGAGCGCCGCGCCCTTGTCGGGCAGCGCCTTGCTCGCCAGCTGCTGGCCCTGGGCGAGCTGCTTGACCTCCACCGCATGGGTGCCGGCCGCCGCCTCCTTGGACGTCAGCTGGGCGCCGACGGCCTTGCCGCTGGAGCTGGCCGCCATGTCGAGCTTGTCGGACGACAGCTTGCCGGCGCTGGTGCGGAAGTCGTCCAGCGCCAGCGCCAGCTTGCCGAGGCCGGACAGGCGCGCGCCGTCGCGCGTCAGTTGCGCATCGATGTGCTTGATGCCGGGATTCTGCGCCAGCAGCGACTTGGTCGCCGAGGTGTACAGGTCGGACAGGCCGCTCGTGCCGCCGAGGCCCAGGGTCGAGGATGAGATGGAGGTCGTCATATTGCGATTATGCGCCTCCCGGATGTCATTTTATGTAATGAATAGCACCCAGATGTCCGTTCAATTAAGAAGATTACAGTGTCGCGATATGCGCCAGCACGTCGTCCTGGCGTCCTTGCGCGACCAGTTGCGCGGGCGTGGCGCCGTCGAAGGCGGCCAGGGGCGCGTTCATCCAGGCGTCGGCCGCATCGTCGCTGCCGGCGACGGGACGCACGGCGTGCATGACGGTGTAATAGGCCTGCGCCTTGCGCGACTGGTCCTGGAAGCGGGCCTGCAGCGCGGCGAAGGCGCCGGTGGAGAGGGCGCTGTCGTTCGGTTTGTTGTTTTCCATCGGCGCAGTGTAACCCAGTCGACGATTCAGGCAAATGCGGCGGCGCCGCCCACCAGCAGCGCCGGCCCGTCGATGCGGGTGCGGATCAGGCAGTCGCCGCCGACGGCGCGGCCCTGGTACAGCACCAGGCTGCGGCCCAGCGCGATCGTCAGCGCGCCTGCCGCCACGCCGGTCGCGGCATCTTCCAGCGCCGGGTCGAGGTGGTTGAAGTTGCGGCCCTCGTAGACGCCATCCTCGCAGCGGTACCAGGCATAGATGCCGTTGATGCCGTGCTGCCTGCTCCAGGCGGCAATCCAGGCCAGGTCGGGCTGCAATGCGTACAGCGCGGCGGCATCGCGCACCTCGACCAGCAGCTTGGGACTGCCGACCGATGCCAGGCGCGGCGGAGAGACGGGGGCGGTACCCAGCAGCGCCGCTGCCTGCGCCGCCGTGACGTCGACCTGCGGCACGGCCTGGGCGGCCAGGCGCACGAAGTAGTCGTCGCCGTCGCGCAGCAGCGCCAGGCGCTGGCCGTGCATGGCCGTCTCGACGGCGATGACCTCCGCATCGGGCGTACGCCGGAACAGCACGGCCGCCACCGCCAGCGTCGCGTGCAGGCACAGCGGGCTGCGCATGTGCGGATACCAGTAATCGACGCGGACCGTGCCGTCGCCGTCCTCGTCGATGAAGACGCAGGTCGTGTTGCGCCCGCGCGCCAGGCGCTGGCGCGCTTGCGGAGACGGATCGCCGCCTTCGACGACCAGGGCCGGGTTGCCTTCGCCGGGGCGCGCGCCGAAGCAGATCAAGGCATGGATCGATTCAGGGATGTGCATGTTTCGCAATTGTCGGGTTCGTACGTTATACTGTGTTTTTATACAGTAGTATTGTTGGCAAGGTTCATTTTAACTTGCCGCAAAACGTACGCCGATGCCTAACGACCCACCTTCCGCGCAGGGATTGCCTGCCTACGCCGAGCTGTTCTGCCTGTCGAACTTCTCCTTCCTGCAAGGGGCGTCGCATGCGGAAGAGCTGGTGGCACGCGCGGTGGAACTGGGGTATGCGGCGCTGGCGCTCACCGACGAGTGCTCGCTGGCCGGCGTCGTGCGCGCGCATGCGGAAGCGAAGCGGGCCGGCCTGCCGTTCATCGTCGGCGCCCACTTCCACCTCGAGCACCCGGACGGCTCGCCCGCCTTGTCCCTGATCCTGCTGGCGCGGAACCGCAACGGCTACGGCAACCTGTGCGAACTGGTCACGCTGGGACGCACGCGCAGCGAGAAGGGCAGCTACCTGCTGCGCCCCGGCGACCTCGATGGGCCGCCGGAGCACCTGTCCCACCTGGCCGGCATGCCGGACTGCCTGGCGATCCTGCTGCCCGCGTATCCCGGCCACGAACCGGCCGACGTCGACCGCCTGCACGTGCAGGCCGCGTGGCTCGCGCAGACGTTCGGCGGAAGGGCCTGGATCGGCCTGAACCTGCTGCACCGCGCCTTCGACGAGGCGCACCGCATGGCCGTCGAGGAAGTCGGCTGGCAGCACGGCCTGCCGATCGTCGCCGTCGGCCACGTCGTGATGCACGTGCGATCGCGCAAACCCCTGCAGGACACGCTCAGCGCCGTGCGCATCGGCAAACCCGTCACCGAATGCGGCTATCTGCTGGCGCAGAACGCCGAACAGCACCTGCGCTCGCGCGTGCGCCTGGCGAACATCTATCCGCGCGCGGCGCTGATCGAAACGATTCGCATCATGGACGAGTGCACGTTCTCGCTCGACGAGCTGCGCTACGAATACCCGGACGAAGTCGTCCCCGCCGGCCACACGGCCGCCAGCTACCTGCGCCGCGAGACCTGGGCCGGCGCGCACCGGCGCTTCCGCGAAGGCATTCCGGCCAAGGTGCAGGCGCAGATCGAGCACGAGCTGGCGCTCATCGCCGAGATGCGCTACGAGCACTACTTCCTCACCGTCTACGACATCGTGCGCTACGCGCGCTCGCAACACATCCTGTGCCAGGGCCGCGGCTCGGCCGCCAATTCGGCGGTGTGCTACTGCCTGGGCATCACGGAGGTCGATCCGGCGCGCGCGAACCTGTTGTTCGAACGGTTCATCTCGAAAGAACGGAATGAACCGCCCGACATCGACGTCGACTTCGAGCACCAGCGCCGCGAGGAGGTCATCCAGTACATCTACCGCAAGTATGGGCGCACGCGCGCGGCACTGGCCGCGGTGGTCATCAGCTACCGGCCCAAGAGCGCGCTGCGCGACAGCGGGCGGGCGCTGGGCGTGGACCTGGCCATCGTCGACAAGGTCTGCAAGCAGCACCACTGGTTCGACAGCAAGGCCGATTTGCTGAACCGCCTGGCGGAAAGCGGCCTCGATCCGGAAGCGCCGCTGTCGCAGCAATGGGCGTCGCTGGCCCAGCGCCTGCTCGGCTTTCCGCGCCATTTGTCGCAGCATCCGGGCGGCTTCGTGATGGCGCGCGGCCAGCTGTCGCGCCTGGTCCCCATCGAGAACGCGACGATGGCGGAGCGCAGCGTCATCCAGTGGGACAAAGACGACCTCGAGGAACTGGGCCTGATGAAGGTCGACGTGCTGGCGCTGGGCATGCTGTCGATGCTGCGCCGCGGCCTGGAACTGGTGAGCCTGCGGCGCGGCACCGTGTTCGAGATGCAGGACATTCCGCACGACGACAAGGCCACCTACGACATGATCTGCAGGGCCGACACGGTCGGCGTCTTCCAGATCGAATCGCGCGCGCAGATGAGCATGCTGCCGCGCATGAAACCGCGCCGGTTCTACGACCTGGTGATCGAGGTGGCGATCGTGCGCCCCGGACCGATCCAGGGCGGGATGGTGCATCCCTACCTGAAGCGGCGCGAGCAGAAGGAGCCCGTCGTCTATCCGAGTCCGGACATGAAGATCGCGCTGCAGCGCACGCTGGGCGTGCCGATCTTCCAGGAGCAGGTGATGCAGGTGGCGATCCTGGCCGCCGGCTTCTCCCCGGGCGAGGCCGACCAGCTGCGCCGCGCCATGGCGGCCTGGAAGCGCAAGGGAGGCCTCGAGCGTTACTACGAGCGCATCGTCGGCGGCATGCTGGAGCGCGGCTACGACATGGCGTTCGCCGAGCAGATCTTCAGCCAGATCCAGGGCTTCGGCGAATACGGCTTCCCCGAATCGCACGCGGCCAGCTTCGCGCTGCTGGCCTATGCCAGCTCCTGGCTGAAGTGCCACGAACCGGTCGCCTTCCTGTGCGCGCTCCTCAACAGCCAGCCGATGGGCTTCTACAGTCCGTCGCAGCTGGTGCAGGACGCCGTCCGCCACGGCATCGAGGTGCGTCCCGTCGACGTGACGGTCAGCGGCTGGGAGTCGGCGCTGGAAGACCTGCACGATACGTCGCGCGCCCAGCCCGCGGTGCGCCTGGGCCTGCACATGCTGCGCGGCTTGAAGCAGGAAGCGGGCGAACGCATCGAGCTGGCCCGCGCGATCCGCCCGTTCGCCGGCGTGGCCGACCTGGCGCGGCGCGCATCGCTCGACCGCCACGACCTGCAGGTGCTGGCCGGCGGCAACGCGCTCGTGGGCCTGGCCGGCCACCGGCGCCAGGCCTTGTGGGAAGCGGTGGGCGCCGTGCCCGACCGCGACCTGCTGCGCCCGACGGTGCCGGTCGAGGAAACCCCGTCGCTGGCGGCGCCGTCGGAAGGCGCGGAAATCGTCGGCGACTACCGTGCGCAAGGCCTGACGCTGGGCCGCCATCCGCTGGCGCTGCTGCGCAAGCAGTTATTGGCCAAGCGCTTCCTGCCGGCCGAGGTGCTGATGGACTTCCACAACGGCCAGCTGGCGCGCGCCTGCGGCATCGTCACCGTGCGCCAGCGTCCCGGCACGGCGAAGGGCGTGCTGTTCCTGACCATCGAGGACGAGACGGGCAACATCAACGTGATCGTGTGGGCCAGCCTCGTGGAGCAGCAGCGGCGCGAGGTGCTGAACGCGTCGCTGCTGGGCGTGTATGGGGTCTGGCAGCGGGAAGGGGAGGTGCGGCACCTGGTCGCCAAGCGCCTGGTCGACATGTCGCACCTGCTGGGGAGCCTGGATACGCGCAGCAGGGATTTTTGCTAGCCGGGCAGAGCACGCACATACAATACGGCGCCTCGGGTTCGATCACAGAATGCGGCTGGTTTCTTCATTCCATGCCCCCTTCATCCACCTGAAAGAGATTCTGCATGAACGCAATCGCCAAGCTCGAGAAAAAAGTCGCCAACCACGGCGTCGCCTGGGAAGACATCTATGGTTATTGCCAGGCCGTGCAAGTCGGAGACGTCGTCTACGTGTCCGGCCAACTTGCGCACGACGGGCAGGGGGCGCTGGTCGCGCCCGCGCAACTGGACGCGCACGGCAAGCCCGTCGACTTCTCGGCCATGGAGCAGCAGATGCGCCGGACGTATGCGAACGCCGTCGCGCTCCTCGCCGAATTCGGCGCCACGCTGGACCATGTCGTCGAAGAGACGCTGTACGTCCTGGACGTCGACGCCGCATTCGCCGTCGCCGGCAAGGTCAGGAAGGAGTGCTACGGCGCCGAACGGCCGCAGGTCGCCAGTAACCTGATCGGCGTATCGCGCCTCGCATTTCCGGCGCAGCTGATCGAAATTACGTTCCGGGCGATCGTCAAATGAGCCGGCAAGCGTAGCGCCGCAGCTTGACGGCAGCCTGCACGGTCCGATCCATCCGGCCGCCGTATTTCCGGGGCCTGCTTACGCGATCGTACGCCCGAAGCTGGTCCCGAACCGTTCCAGCCGCGCGGGATCGAATGCGCCGACGATATTCGGATACTTGAAGCCTCCCACGACATGGCTGTACATGACGTGGTAGGCCTCGTCCGTGTCGTGCAGGTTGCGGATGTCGTCCGGCTCGACGGCGTACAGGTAGGGGAAGACGCCGCGCAGGAAGTCGAGGAAGTCCGGCACCGACGTGCGCTGGAATACGTTCAGGCACCAGTGGTTCAACTCCAGCGTCACCGTCGGCTTGCAGGCCTGGAGGGTGCCTTGCAGGCCTTCGATGACGTCGCGCTCGAAACCCTCGACATCGATCTTGATGAAATCCACCTTGCCGATGCCGGCCGCTTCCAGGAACGCATCGCCGCGCGCGATCTCGATCGTCTCGATCCGGTGTCCGGCCGAGGCCTGCAGCTTGTTCGACACGAATCCGCCGGAACGGTTGTCGGCGGCATAGGTCAATTCGAACCGCCCCGCAGTCTTGCCCAGTCCTATGTTTTCCAGGGTGACGTTGTCCAAGCCGGACGCCTGCAGGTTCTTCTGGAGGAAGCGGTAGGTCGTGGGCGAAGGTTCGAAGCCGACGACGCGCTGCGCGCGGCTGCCGAACAGGATCGCGGTGCAGCCGATGTTCGCCCCGACGTCGAGCACCGTGTCGGACGGCGCCACCAGGGTATCGAACAGCAGCACCATGTGCGGCTCGAAGGCCCCTTCGATATGGCGCAGGTAGTTGTCGTCCGATTCGATGCGGTAGCGCTTGCCGCCGATATCGGTGACGACGAAGCGGGCATCACCGTCCTCGGCGCTCGCACCGTGGGCGCCGTCGCCGGCGACGGGATTGTCCGGGGCGCGGACGCGTTGCGGCTTGAAGTAATCCAGGAATTTGTTCAAGGTGCTCCCTCCCATGAGACCGTACGGTATCCGCCATGCGGGCGGGCGTCGAACGATCGGACGGATTACTATAGCGTTCGCCATGCGGGCCGTATTGGGGATGGAGCAAACGGGCGGAAGCCAGCCGCGCCGTCAGCCGGTCGGCATGGCCCTCACTGACACGGCCTCAGAATTCTTCCCAGTCGTCGCCGGCATGCGCGGGCGCAGCCTGCTCAGCGGGCTTTACAGCGGGCTTGGCACCGGCCGCCTTCGCGGCTTGTACCGGTTTCGCCTTCGCCACCACCGCCCGGCTCGCCGCCGGCCTGGCCACGGGCTTGCCCACGATCCGCGCAGCCTGCGCCATCGGCGCCGCCGACGCGGCCCCCAGGCTGTGCGCGCGGTCCAGCTTGAACACGCTGACCACGTCCGCCAGCTTGCCGGCCTGGTCTTCCATCGACGCGGCGGCCGCTGCCGCTTCCTCGACGAGGGCCGCGTTCTGCTGCGTCACCTGGTCCATCTGGCCGATCGCGCCGTTCACCTGCTCGATGCCGGTCGTCTGTTCCTGGCTGGCGCTGGTGATCTCGCCCATGATGTCGGTCACGCGGCGGATCGACGTCACCACCTGCTCCATCGTGGCGCCGGCCTGGTCGACCAGCTTGGCGCCCGTGTCCACGTTCGCGACCGAGGCCGTGATCAGCTCCTTGATTTCCTTGGCCGCCGCCGCCGAGCGCTGGGCCAGCGTGCGTACCTCGCCCGCGACCACCGCGAAGCCGCGGCCCTGTTCGCCCGCGCGGGCCGCTTCCACGGCCGCGTTCAGGGCGAGGATATTGGTCTGGAAGGCGATGCCGTCGATGACGGTGATGATGTCGACGATCTTCTTGGACGAGTCGTTGATGGCGCTCATCGTGGTGACGACTTCGCCGACCACGGCGCCGCCCTGCGTCGCGACTTCCGAGGCGGCGATGGCCAGCTGGTTGGCCTGGCGGGCATTGTCCGCGTTCTGGCGCACGGTGTCGGTCAGGTGCGCCATCGAGGCGGCCGTCTGTTCCAGCGCGCTCGCCTGTTCCTCGGTGCGGCTGGACAGGTCGAGGTTGCCGGCGCTGATCTCGCGCGAAGCGGTGGCGATGGTGTCGGTGCCGCCGCGCACCTGGCTGACGATGCCCACCAGGCTGTCGTTCATGTGGCGCAGGGCGCGCAGCAGGGCGCCCGTCTCGTCGCTCGTGCGCGATTCGATGGCGTGGGTCAGGTCGCCCGCGGCGACGGTCTCGGCGACGCTGACGGCATCCTGGATCGGACCCACGATGCCGCGCGTCAGGATCCATGACAGGATGGCGCCGGCCACGACGGCGCAGGCGCTCAGGATGACGATGAGGCGCGTGCTGATGCCGGCCTTGGCGTCGATGTCCTTGGCCGTGGCGTCGATGCTGGCGCGCTGCTGCGTCACCAGTTCCTGCAGCAGGTCCTGGTACAGCTTGGCGGCCGGGGTGAATTGCTGGTCGAGGATGCGCGCCGCTTCCTCGGCGTTGCCCTCGGACTTGGCCTTGACGGCGCCGTCGCGCGTGGCGCTGTAGGTCTTGCGCTGCTCCAGGATCCTGGCGAACAGGTCGTGCTCGGGGCCGCTCGCGGCGATCAGCGGCTCGATGCCCTTGAGCAGTTCGGCGGCCTTCTTGACCGAGGCGGCCGAGTCTTCCTTGAAGTAGGCGCCCAGCGACGGGTCCGAGCTCTTGACGATCGCGGCGGTGCGGCGGATCGAGGCGAAGTTCAGGCTGTACCAGTCGGTGATCATGCGTTCCTTGGCCAGCGGCGCGTCCATCATGGCACGGGTCGCGCCGGCCACCTCGGTTAGGCGCCAGACGCCGACGGTGGCGATGACGACGGTCATCGCGAGAATCAGGAAGAAGCCCAGGCCGAGACGTTTACCGATCCTGATGTTTGCAAATAAACCCATTGCGACAGTCCTTGTATGCAGATGAAATGGCGAGCCACGCGTGCAGGAGCCTGCTCGGTGCGGGGAGCATGGGACACGGGCGAGGGGGCTGGCCGGAGCCGGGAATTCTACGCTTGCCTATACAATCCGGAAATAAAAAATTCCTCGTAGAAATTATAATGAGACAATTTTGTAGGTATTTTCTGACACTGTACTGGTAGGATTGTTAAATTCGAATGCCCCTGTTAGGCTGAAAGCGAGGCACCCAGCGATTCGTGCCCGCAAGCGTTGTTGTCTTCCCCATCCCCGAAGTACGTTCAAAGAAGTGAGTTCCATGAAGCCTTCCCACATCCTCCGCCATACCCTGCGCCATACCCTCGTCGCCGCCGCCCTGGCCGGCGGCGCCGCCCACGCCGCCTCGCTGCCGGCCCCGTTCGCCGCCCAGCTGAACGCCGACTACCCGAAGCTGGAAACCTTCTACCAGGACCTGCACGCCAACCCGGAACTGGGTTTCAACGAAAAGCAGACGGCCGCCAAGCTGGCCGAACGCGCCAAGGCGCTCGGCTTCGAGGTGACGACCGGCGTCGGCGGCACCGGCGTGGTCGCGATCCTGCGCAACGGCCCCGGCCCGACCGTGATGCTGCGTACCGAGATGGACGCGCTGCCGGTGCTGGAAAAGACGGGCCTGCCGTTCGCCAGCAAGGTGACGACGAAGAATGCGGCCGGCGATACCGTGCCGGTGGCGCATGCCTGCGGCCACGACCTGCACATGTCGGCCTGGTACGGCACGGCGAAACTGATGGCGGAAAACCGCAAGGCCTGGAGCGGCACGCTGATGCTGGTCGGCCAGCCGTCGGAGGAGCCGCTGACGGGCGCCGCCGCCATGCTCAAGGACGGCCTGTTCACGCGCTTCCCGAAGCCGGACTACGCGTTGTCGATGCATGACGACGCCAGCATGGCCTCGGGCACGATCATGTGGCACGCCGGCCCGTTCCGCGCCTCGGCCGACACCGTCACCATCACCATGTTCGGCCAGGGCGGCCACGGCGCCGTGCCGCACGAGACCCGCGACCCGGTCGTGATGGCGTCGCGCCTCGTGCTGGCGCTGCAGACGCTGGTGTCGCGCGAGAACAATCCGCTCGATCCGGTCGTCATCACCGTCGGCAGCATCCAGGGCGGCACCCAGGCGAACATCGTGCCGGACCAGGTCAAGCTGGCGCTGACGGTGCGCACCTTCCGTCCCGAGGTGCGCCAGCGCGTGCTGGCCAGCATCGTGCGCGAGGCGAAAGGGGAGGCGATGGCGGCCGGCGCGCCGAAGGAACCGCAGGTCGACATCAAGCCGGGCACGGATTCGGTCTACAACGATCCGGAGCTGATGGCGCGCGCGGTCAAGGCCGTGACGGCCGCCGTGGGTCCGGAATTCGTGAAGGAGATGCCGGCCAAGATGACGTCCGAGGACTTCGCGATGTACGGCCAGCAGCCGGGCGTGAAAGCCCTCCTGATCCACGTGGGCGCCGTCGACGCGGCGCGCCTGGAAGCGGCGAAGAAGGCCGGCCAGCCGCTGCCGGGGACGCACTCGCCGCAGTGGGCGCCGGACCTGAAGCCGACGCTGACCAATACCATCAAGGCCGAAACGGCGATCCTGCTCGACCTGATGGCGCCGAAGCGCTGACCTGGCGACGGCGCGCGCTCACGCGGCGCGCGTCGTCCCGTAGTGGGCGTGCACGGCGTCCATCCAGCCCTGGTCGGCCATGTTCGGCCAGTGGTCGGTGTCGAAGCCGGGGGCCGCGTCGATGCGGTCCTTGGACACGTCCATCGTGAAGCGCTTGTTTTTCGTGTCGAGCGTGAGCGCCTGCCAGGGCACGGCGAACAGTTTTTCGCCGATGCCCAGGAAGCGGCTGGCCGACATCACGGCATAGGCGATGCTGCCGGTGCGCATGTCGACCATGAATTCCTTGATGACGCCCAGGTGTTCGTTCTGCAGGTTGTGCACATGGTCGCCGATCAGGGTGTTCGCGCCCATCAGTTCCGGGCCCGGCCCCTTGCCGTGCTTGTTCCTGTACATGCCATAGTCGTCGCGTTCCTCGTAGGACATTTTCTGCCTCCTGTGTTGGGATGGGAAGGATAACCCGAGCCAGGAAAAATTCGGTTCGGGCGCACACAGAGCAGGGGAGCAGCCACGTCGTCCCTGCGCAGGCAGGGACCCAATTTTGCGTGAACGCGAGGGAAATTAGGCCCCTGCCTTCGCAGGGGCGACGGTGATTTAGGCCGCCTCCAGCGCCAGCCGCGACGGGCGTACCGCTGCCTGCCCATTCAGCTTGAACACATCCACCGCATGGGCCAGCCTGGACGCCTGTTCCTGCAGCGATGCGGCCGCCGCCGCCGCTTCCTCGACGAGGGCGGCGTTCTGCTGCGTGGTCTGGTCCATCTGGGCGATCGCCTGGTTGACCTGCTCGATGCCGGTCGTCTGCTCCTGGCTGGCCGACGAGATCTCGGCCATGATGTCCGTCACGCGGCGGATCGACGTCACCACCTGTTCCATCGTGCTGCCGGCCTGGTCCACCAGCTTCGAACCGGCATCGACCTTGGCGACCGAGTTGCCGATCAATTCCTTGATTTCCTTGGCCGCTGCCGCCGAACGCTGGGCCAGCGTGCGTACCTCGCCCGCCACGACGGCGAAGCCGCGGCCCTGTTCGCCGGCACGGGCCGCTTCCACGGCGGCGTTCAGGGCCAGGATGTTGGTCTGGAAGGCGATGCCGTCGATGACGGTGATGATGTCGACGATCTTCTTCGACGAGTCGTTGATGGCGTTCATGGTCGTGACGACTTCGCCGACGACGGCGCCGCCCTGGGTCGCGACCTGCGAGGCGGCGATGGCCAGCTGGTTGGCCTGGCGCGCATTGTCCGCGTTCTGGCGCACGGTGGTGGTCAGTTCTTCCATCGATGCCGCCGTCTGCTCCAGCGCGCTGGCCTGTTCCTCGGTGCGGCTGGACAGGTCGAGGTTGCCGGCGCCGATCTGGTTCGATGCGGTGGCGATGGTGTCGGTGCCGCCGCGCACCTGGCTGACGATGCCCACCAGGCTGTCGTTCATGTGGCGCAGGGCGCGCAGCAGCGCGGCCGTCTCGTCCTTGCCTTGCGGTTCGATGCGGCAGGTGAGGTTGCCGCCGGCAACGTCCTCGGCCACGCCGACGGCGGCGCGGATCGGCCCGACGATGCCGCGCGTCAGCTGCCAGGAGGAGAAGGCGCCGATGGCGACCGCGCACGCGGTCAGGACGGCGAGCAGTTCGATGGTCGTGGTCTGGCTGTGCAGGATCGCGTCGTTGTGCGCGTCCATCTTGCGGTGCTGCAGCGCGATCAATTCGTCGAGTAGGGCCTGGAAGCGCTTCGCCGTCGGTGTGAACGATTCGTCGAGAATCTTGACGGCCTGCGCCTGGTCGCCGTCGGCTTTCGCCTTCATCGCGGCATTCGTGTAGGTGCGGTACAGCGTGCGCTGTTCGGCGATCTGCTTGAGCAGCCCCTGTTCGTCGGCGTCGGTTAGCAGCGGTTCGATCTGTTTCAGCAGGTCGGCCGACTTGCCGGTGGTGGCGCTGGCGTCGTCCTTGAAGTAGGCGCCGAGGGAAGGATCGCTGCTCTTGACGATGGCGGCGGTGCGGCGGATGGCGCCGAAGATCTGGGTGTTCCAGTCGGTGATCAGGCGTTCCTTCTTGAGGGGCAGGGCCATGGCGCGGGTCGATTCCGCCACCTGGTGCATACGCCACATGCCGAACGCGGCAATCGCCACGGTGACGGCGAGGATCAGCGTGAAGCCCATGCCGAGCCGCTTACCGATACTAAGATTTCTCACAGTGCATCCCTTTCTGTAAATGAATGTTGTTTGCCCCGCATTTTAAAGATGTTTTCAGGCAATAAACATTACGAAAGGGAATTTTTGTGATTAATGGTGTTGAAAGGCAACATCACTTGTCGTTAAACGAGGGATATGGCCGCAATCGAGGCCGGGCAGCGGGGTGCCCGCCCGGAAGGGATCAGAAGGTTTCCCACTCGTCACCAGCGGCGACGGGCTCCTGGCGTTCCGCCTTGCTTGCCACCCTGGACGGCGCGGCCTTGCGGGCAGAAACGGTACGCAGCTGCGCGCGCGCAGGGGCCGGACGGCCGGCAGCCGGCACGGCCACGCCAGTCCGTGCCGGTGCCGTCGCGGCTGCCAGGCCGGCCTCGACCTTGAATACGCCCACGGCCTCGGCCAGGCGCGATGCCTGGTCCTGCAGCGAGCCGGCGGCGGCGGCCGCTTCCTCGACGAGGGCGGCGTTCTGCTGCGTGCTTTCGTCCATCTGGCCGATGGCGCCGTTCACCTGCTGGATGCCGTCGGTCTGTTCAAGCCTGGCCGACGAGATCTCGGCCATGATGTCCGACACGCGCTGGATCGAGGCGACGACCTGCTCCATCGTGCTGCCGGCCTGGTCGACCAGCTTCGAACCGGCATCGACCTTGGCGACCGAGTTGCCGATCAGTTCCTTGATCTCCTTGGCGGCCGCGGCCGAGCGTTGGGCCAGCGTGCGCACTTCGCCCGCGACCACCGCGAAACCGCGGCCCTGTTCGCCGGCACGAGCCGCTTCCACGGCGGCATTCAGCGCCAGGATGTTGGTCTGGAACGCGATGCCATCGATGACGGTGATGATGTCGACGATCTTCTTCGAGGATTCGTTGATGGCGTTCATCGTGGTGACGACTTCGCCCACGACGGAACCGCCTTGCACCGCGACTTCTGACGCGCTGATCGCCAGCTGGTTGGCCTGGCGGGCGTTGTCCGCGTTCTGGCGCACGGTGTCCGTCAGGTGCGACATCGACGCGGCCGTCTCTTCGATGGCGGCGGCTTGCTGTTCGGTACGGCTGGACAGATCGAGGTTGCCGCTGGCGATTTCACCGGCGGCGCCGTGGATGGCGCCGGTGCCGCTACGTACGTCGGTGACGATTCGCACGAGGCTGTCGTTCATGTGGTGCAGGGCGCGCAGCAGGGCGCCGGTCTCGTCGCCGCTGTTGAATGCACGATCGTTGGCGTCGATGCGGCGGGTGAGGTCGCCGGAGGCGACGGCTTCGGCCAGTTCGACGGCCTCGCGGATCGGGCGCACGATGCCGCGCGTGAGGAACCAGGCGCAGACGATGCCGATGAGGAGGGCGCCGGCGCTGAGCATGGCGATGGTGGTGGCGCTCTTCGTGATGGTGGCTTCGATGGCGACGGCGCTGGCGGCGATCTGGTCGCGCTGCATGTCGACGAGGACGCCGACCGCGCCTTCGTAGGCCTTGGCGGCCGGCAGGAATTCCTTGTCGAGGATGCGCGCGGCTTCGTCGCCATTGCCGCTCGCCTTGGCCTTCACGGCCGCTTCCTTGGCGGCCGCATAGACCTTGCGCAGGTCATTGATCTTGTAGAACTGGGCCTTTTCCTTGTCGTTCGACAGCAGCGGCTCGATCTTCTGCATCAGCTCGGTCGCGCGGTTGGCCGTCATTTCCGCGTCCTGCTTGAAGAAGCCGGCCAGGCTGGGGTCCGAGCTCTTGACGACGGCGATCGTACGGCGCACGGCGCCGAAGGTCTGGGTGCGCCACTCGGCGATCATCTGCTGCTTGGCCATCGGCACGTCCATCATCGCGCGCGTGTCGGCCGCCATGGCGCGCAGGTGCCAGATGCCGGCGACGGCGATCGCCAGCGTCAATGCCAGCACGAGGGCAAAGCCCGCCGCGAGACGTTTTCCGATACTGAGATTTGCAAGCACAGCCATGAATGAGTCCCCTGTCTACCATGTAAATATGAAGGGCCATTCTATGATGCTTTACGGTAACTAAAACTCACCAATTGTATTTTTTGATGCTTTGACGCAACACAATATGATGGAAATAATCGTATGGCAGGCCGGAGGGGAGCGATTGCGGCAGAACTGGCCGCGGAGGGGCAGCGGAAAAGGCGCCCGCGTGGACCGGGCGCCTCGTTGAAGCGTTACTTCAGGCGACGACGAGGGCCGACCGCATTGCCGCCGCAGTCTCGACCTTGAACACGCCGACGGCTTGCGCCAGGCGCGACGCCTGGTCCTGCAGCGAGCCGGCGGCGGCGGCCGCTTGCTCGACGAGGGCGGCGTTCTGCTGGGTGCTTTCGTCCATCTGGCCGATGGCGCCGTTCACCTGCTGGATGCCGTCGGTCTGTTCCTGGCTGGCCGACGAGATCTCGGCCATGATGTCCGTCACGCGCTGGATCGAGGCGACCACCTGCTCCATCGTGCTGCCGGCCTGGTCGACCAGCTTCGAGCCGGCATCGACCTTGGCGACCGAGTTGCCGATCAGTTCCTTGATCTCCTTGGCCGCTGCCGCCGAGCGCTGGGCCAGCGTGCGCACCTCGCCTGCAACCACGGCGAAGCCGCGGCCCTGCTCGCCGGCACGGGCCGCTTCCACGGCCGCGTTCAGGGCCAGGATATTGGTCTGGAAGGCGATGCCGTCGATGACGGTGATGATGTCGACGATCTTCTTCGACGATTCGTTGATGGCGTTCATCGTGGTGACGACTTCGCCGACGACGGAACCGCCTTGCACGGCGACTTCCGAGGCGCTGATCGCCAGCTGGTTGGCCTGGCGGGCGTTGTCCGCGTTCTGGCGCACGGTGTCCGTCAGGTGCGACATCGACGCGGCCGTTTCCTCGCGGGCGGCGGCTTGCTGCTCGGTACGGCTCGACATATCGAGGTTGCCGATGGCGATTTCGCCGTCGGCGCCATGGATGGCGCCGGTACCGCCGCGCACTTCGGTGACGATGCGCACGAGGCTGTCGTTCATGTGGGCCAGCGCGCGCAGCAGGGCGCCGGTTTCGTTGCGGTCGTCGTTCGCCGCGATGCGGCGGGTCAGGTCGCCCGACGCGACGGCTTCGGCCAGCTCGACGGCTTCACGGATGGGACGCACGATGCCGCGCGTGAGGAACCAGGCGCAGGCGATGCCGATGAGGAGGGCGATGGCGGACAGCACGCCGATCGTGGTGGCGCTCTTGGTGATGGTGTCTTCGATGGCGACGGCGTTGGCGGCGATCTGCTCGCGCTGCAGTTCGACGAGCTCGCCGACGGCTGCCTCGTAGGCCTTGGCGGCCGGCAGGAATTCCTTGTCTAGCATGCGCGCCGCTTCGTCGGCATCGCCGCCCGTCTTGGCCTTCACGGCGGCATTCTTGGCATCCGTGTAGACCTTGCGCGCATCGACGATTTTCTTGAACTGCGCCTTTTCCTCGGCGGTCGACAGCAGCGGTTCGATCTTCTCGATGAGTTCCGTCGTGCGGCTGACGGTCTTGTCCGCGTCTTCCTTGAAGAAGGGCCCCAGGCTCGGGTCCGAGCTCTTGACGATGGCGATCGTGCGGCGCACGGCGCCGAAGGTCTGGGTACGCCATTCAGCGATCATCTGCTGCTTGGCCATCGGCTTGTCCATCATGGCGCGGGTATCGGCGGCCATGGCGCGCAGGTGCCAGATGCCGGCGACGGCGATCGCCAGCGTCATCGCTAGCACGGGGGCAAAGCCGGCGCCGAGGCGTTTGCCGATATTCATGTTTGCAAACACAGCCATAAAATTAGTCCTTTGAGCTACGTCAATACGAACCCTAATTTTACGGTGCTTTCGGGCAACAATCTTTTTTAACTGAAGGTTTTGATGCTGCCTCGCAACAGTAACCGAATAAAATTCTTGTTCGCTATCTAGAATGCGAAGACGCGGTGGGCGTGCGCCGCCCACCGCGCCTCAGAACTCTTCCCAATCGCTGTCGCCGGCGGCGGCTTTCGCGCGCGCCGTGGGAATGGGCGCCTTGGCGGCCGCCGTCTTGACGGACGCCGTACTGGAGGACGGCTTCCCGGCCGCAGCCGGACGTGCCGCCGGCAATGCGGCGCGTCCGGCTGCCGATGCCGGTGCCGCGGCAACCGGGGCAGCGTAGGACACGGCGGCGGCATCCACCTTGAAGACCCCCACGGCTTGCGCCAGGCGCGATGCCTGGTCCTGCAGCGAGCCGGCGGCGGCGGCCGCTTCCTCGACGAGGGCGGCGTTCTGCTGCGTGCTTTCATCCATCTGGCCGATGGCGCCGTTCACCTGCTGGATGCCGTCCGTCTGTTCCTGGCTGGCCGACGAGATCTCGGCCATGATGTCCGTCACGCGCTGGATCGAGGCGACGACCTGCTCCATCGTGCTGCCGGCCTGGTCCACCAGCTTCGAGCCGGCATCGACCTTGGCGACCGAGTCGCCGATCAATTCCTTGATCTCCTTGGCGGCTGCCGCCGAGCGCTGGGCCAGCGTGCGCACCTCGCCCGCGACCACGGCGAAGCCGCGGCCCTGTTCGCCGGCACGGGCCGCTTCCACGGCCGCATTCAGCGCCAGGATATTGGTCTGGAAGGCGATGCCGTCGATGACGGAAATGATGTCGACGATCTTCTTCGACGAGTCGTTGATGGAGCCCATGGTCTCGACCACCTGGCCGACGACGGAACCGCCTTGCACGGCCACTTCGGAGGCGCTGATCGCCAGCTGGTTGGCCTGGCGGGCGTTGTCCGCGTTCTGGCGCACGGTGTCGGTCAGGTGCGACATCGACGCCGCCGTCTCTTCGATGGCGGCGGCCTGCTGCTCGGTACGGCTCGACAAATCGAGGTTGCCGCTGGCGATTTCTCCCGCGGCGCCGTGGATGGCGTCGGTGCCGCCGCGCACTTCGGTGACGATGCGCACGAGGCTGTCGTTCATGTGGGCCAGCGCGCGCAGCAGGGCGCCGGTCTCGTCCTGCGTCTTCCCGGCATCGATGCGGCGGGTGAGGTCGCCGGAGGCGACCGTTTCGGCCACGCTGACGGCCGCGCGGATCGGCCCCACGATGCCGCGCGTGAGCAGGATCGCGCTGATGGCGCCCAGCGCGACGGCGCCGGCGGTCAAGGCCATGATCAGGGTGCGGCTGAAGCCGACGTCGTCCTTGAGCACCTGGGCGTCGGCCGCGATGCGGGCTTGCTGCATGGCGACCAGCTGCTGTACGGCTTCCTGGTAGGCCTTGGCGGCAGGCGTGAATTTCTCGTCGAGGATCTTGTTGGCCTGTTCGACGTCGCCATCGGCCTTGGCCTTGGTGACGGCGTCGCGTGCGCTCGAATACGATTTGCGCAGTTCCGAGATGCGGTCCCACAGCGCCTGTTCCTCGCCGGCGGCGATCAGGGGCTCGATCTGCTTGACGAGGTCGGCCGAGCGCTTGCCCGTGGCGGCGGAATCTTCCTTGAAATAGGCGTTCAGCGACGGGTCGCTGCTCCTGGCGATGGCGGCGGTGCGGCGCACGGCGCCGAAGATCTGCATGTACCACTCCGTGATCAGGCGCTCCTTGGCCAGCGGCTCGGCGAGGACGGAACTGGTATGGTCGGATGCCTGTTGCAGGCGCGACATGGCGAAACCGGCGATCACGACGGCCATCGCCAGCGTCAGTGCGAAACCGAGCGCCAGACGTTTGCCGATATTGAAGTTGCTGAAGATACCCATCATTGCCCTTATGAAAGAAATTCTTGACGGAAATAACTCTTAGTTTAGTGGGTTTTGTGTATGTGTAATGACTTCTTTAGGACGGGTGCTTACATTTCTAGTGCACTTTTCCAACACTTGAGTGCAGATGCGCCTGGAAGGGGTCGATTCTCTTGTAGTTTTGCTACCAGGATACCTTGCGCCGATGCGATGCGGATGCGGTTCACCATGGCGGTATCGCTACATTGCTCGCGTATTTCATAATTGCAATAAAGAAGTATTTGCAGGTTTAAGGTATAATTTCAATTTCCCGCGCGTGCCGTTCGGCACCATCAGCACAATGACCAAATTCGTATTCGTCACTGGCGGCGTCGTGTCTTCCCTGGGCAAGGGGATCGCGGCCGCCTCTCTCGCCGCGATCCTCGAATCGCGCGGCCTCAAAGTCACCATGCTCAAGCTCGACCCGTACATCAACGTGGACCCGGGCACCATGAGCCCGACCCAGCACGGCGAAGTGTTCGTCACCGACGACGGCGCCGAGACCGACCTGGACCTGGGCCACTACGAGCGCTTCATCAGCACCCGCATGAAGAAGGTGAACAACTTCACCACGGGCCAGATCTATGAATCGGTGATCCGCAAGGAACGCCGTGGCGAGTACCTCGGCAAGACCGTGCAGGTGATCCCGCACATCACCAACGAGATCCAGGACTATATCCGCCGCGGCGCCGAAGGCGTGGACGTGGCGCTGGTCGAGATCGGCGGCACCGTCGGCGACATCGAGTCGCTGCCGTTCCTGGAAGCGGCGCGCCAGCTGTCGCTGCGTTCGGGCCGCAAGGGCGCCGCCTTCGTGCACCTGACCCTGGTGCCGTACATCTCGTCGGCCGGCGAACTGAAGACCAAGCCGACCCAGCACTCGGTGCAGAAGCTGCGCGAGATCGGCATTTCGCCGAACGCGCTGCTGTGCCGCGCCGACCGCCGCATCCCGGACGACGAGCGCGCCAAGATCTCGCTGTTCGCCAACGTCGAAGAGCAGGCCGTCATCTCCGTGTGGGACGTCGACACCATCTACAAGGTGCCGCAGGTGCTGTGCGACCAGGGCCTGGACGAGATCATCCTGGAAGCCCTCGACATCAAGGCCCCGCCGGCCGACCTGTCGATGTGGACCAAGCTGATCCACACCCTCGAGAATCCGAAGCACGAAGTGACCATCGGCATGGTCGGCAAGTACGTGGACCTGATCGAATCGTACAAGTCGCTGACCGAGGCGCTGCGCCACGCCGGCATCCACACGGAAAGCCGCGTCAACATCGAATACATCGACTCGGAAGAGATCGAGTCGACGGGCTGCGACCACCTGGGCAAGTACGACGCCATCCTGGTTCCGGGCGGCTTCGGCAAGCGCGGCGTGGAAGGCAAGATCATGGCCGCCCGCTATGCCCGCGAAAACAAGATTCCCTACCTGGGCATCTGCCTGGGCATGCAGGTCGCGCTGATCGAATACGCGCGCCACATGGCCGGCCTGCCGAACGCCAATTCCACCGAGTTCGATCCGGAGACCGACCAGCCGGTCGTCGCCTTGATCACGGAATGGCAGAACCACGACGGCAAGGTCGAGAAGCGCGACACCAATTCCGACCTGGGCGGCACCATGCGCCTGGGCGCGCAGACCTGCGCCGTGAACCCGGGCACGCTGGCCGCCGAGATCTACGGCAACGTCGTGACCGAGCGCCACCGTCACCGCTACGAAGCGAACAATTACTACCTGCCGAAGGTCGAAGCTGCAGGCCTCGTGGTCGCCGCGCGCACCCCGAACGAAGACCTGTGCGAGATCATGGAACTGCCGCGCCAGGCGCACCCGTGGTATGTCGGCGTCCAGTTCCACCCGGAATTCAAGTCGACCCCGCGCCACGGCCATCCGCTGTTCAGCTCGTTCATCCGCGCCGCGCTGGCGCACCAGGCAGGCAATGCCAATAACCAGGCCGCCAATACGCCGGCCGTGCAAGGAGATGCAGCATGAAACTGTGCGACTTCGAGGTCGGTCTCGACCAGCCGATCTTCCTGATCGCCGGCACCTGCGTGATCGAATCGCGCCAGATGGCGATGGACGTGGCCGGCCAGCTGAAGGAAATCACCTCGGCGCTGGGCATTCCATTCATCTATAAATCGTCGTTCGACAAGGCCAACCGTTCCTCGGGCAAGTCGTTCCGCGGCCCGGGCATGGAAAAGGGCCTGGAGATCCTGGCCGACGTGCGCAAGGAAATCGGCGTGCCGGTGCTGACCGACGTGCACGACGAAGAGATGATCCCGCACGTGGCCAGCATGGTCGACGTGCTGCAGACCCCGGCCTTCCTGTGCCGCCAGACCGACTTCATCAACGCCTGCGCGCGTTCGGGCAAGCCGGTCAATATCAAGAAGGGCCAGTTCCTGGCGCCGGGCGACATGAAGAACGTGATCGAGAAGGCCCGTGCCGCAGCCGCGGAAGCAGGCCTGCCGGACCAGTTCATGGCCTGCGAGCGCGGCGCTTCGTTCGGCTACAACAACCTGGTGTCGGACATGCGTAGTCTCGCCATCATGCGCGAGTCGAACTGCCCGGTCGTGTTCGACGCGACCCACTCGGTGCAGCTGCCGGGCGGCCAGGGCACCTCGTCCGGCGGCCAGCGCGAACACGTGCCGGTGCTGGCGCGCGCGGCCGTCGCCGCCGGCGTGTCGGGCCTGTTCATGGAAACCCATCCGAACCCGGCCTGCGCGCTGTCGGACGGCCCGAACGCGGTGCCGCTGGGACGCATGAAGGAACTGCTCACGACGCTGGTCGATATCGACCGCATCGTCAAGAAGGCTGGATTCATCGAGTCCAACTTCGAATAAGTTACAGTAAAACAACGTCGCCCCTGCGCAGGCAGGGGCCCAATGACGCGTACGGTAGCGCATGCAACATTGGGCCCCCGCCTGCGCGGGGGCGACGGCAACTTGAAAGCGTGTCCTGCGGCTGGCCACGCCCCCAATCGATTTACTTTCTGGAGACTAAAGAACCATGAGTGCTATCGTTGATATCATCGGCCGCGAAATCATCGACTCGCGCGGCAATCCGACCGTCGAGTGCGATGTGCTGCTGGAATCGGGCGTGATGGGCCGCGCCGCCGTACCGTCGGGCGCGTCGACCGGCTCGCGCGAAGCCATCGAACTGCGCGACGGCGATCCGAAGCGTTACTTCGGCAAGGGCGTCCTGCAGGCCTGCGAGAACATCAATACCGAAATCAGCGAAGCCATCATGGGCCTGGACGCCAACGAACAGGCATTCCTGGACCGCACCCTGATCGACCTGGACGGCACCGAGAACAAGAGCCGCCTGGGCGCGAACGCGATGCTGGCCGTCTCCATGGCCGTCGCCAAGGCCGCCGCCGAAGAAGCCGGCCTGCCCCTGTACCGCTACTTCGGCGGTTCGGGCGCGATGCAGATGCCGGTGCCGATGATGAACGTCATCAACGGCGGCGCGCACGCCGACAACAACCTGGACATCCAGGAATTCATGATCATCCCGGTCGGCGCCCCGTCGTTCAAGGAAGCCATCCGCTACGGCGCCGAGGTGTTCCATACCCTCAAGAAGATCCTGCACAGCAAGGGCCTGAACACGGCCGTCGGCGACGAAGGCGGCTTCGCCCCGTCGGTCGCGAACCATGAGGAAGCCATCAAGCTGATCATGCAGGCGATCGAGCAGGCCGGCTACGTGGCCGGCCAGGACATCGCCATCGGCCTGGACTGCGCCGCCAGCGAGTTCTACAAGGATGGCCAGTACGTGCTGGAAGGCGAAGGCGGCCTGAAGCTGTCGGCCCAGGACTTCACCAACATGCTGGCGACCTGGTGCGACAAGTACCCGATCATCTCGATCGAGGACGCGATGGCCGAAGGCGACTGGGACGGCTGGGCCACGCTGACGCAGGCGCTGGGCCGCAAGGTCCAGCTGGTGGGCGACGATTTGTTCGTCACCAACACCAAGATCCTGAAGGAAGGCATCCAGAAGGACATCGCCAACTCGATCCTCATCAAGATCAACCAGATCGGCACCCTGACCGAGACCTTCGCCGCCATCGAAATGGCCAAGCGCGCCGGCTACACCGCCGTCATCTCGCACCGTTCGGGCGAGACCGAGGACTCGACCATCGCCGACATCGCCGTCGGCATGAACGCCCTGCAGATCAAGACCGGCTCGCTGTCGCGTTCGGACCGCATGGCCAAGTACAACCAGTTGCTGCGCATCGAAGAAGACCTGGGCGACATCGCCAGCTACCCGGGCCGCGACGCGTTCTACAACCTGAAGTAATCGCTCGACCGGATGACGGGCGGCCCGGGCGGCATTGCCGTGCGGGCCGCTTTGCGCATCCACCCATGAACTTCCATGCGCATCATCACCCTTGCCCTTGCCGTCCTCCTGCTGCTGATCCAGTACCCCTTGTGGTTGGGGAAGGGCGGCTGGCTGGCCGTGGCCGACCTGGAGTCGCAGCTCGACGCCAGCCATGCCAAGACCGAACAGCTCATCGCGCGCAACGCCAAGCTCGAATCGGAAGTGCGCGACCTGCGCGACGGCCTGGGCGCCGTCGAGGAACGGGCGCGCTACGAGCTGGGCATGATCAAGTCGAACGAGATCTTCGTGCAGGTGCTGCGCAAGGACGAGAAGCCGGCCGTCATGATGACCGAGCCGCCGCCTCCGCCGCCGCAGAAGGACAAGAAGCAGCCGCAACGGCCGCTCGACGATTGATGCCGCGATTGATGCCCGGATTGATACGAGTTTGACACCATGAGCGACCTGCCGCCCTCGGATCCGGCCAGCCTCGACACGCTCGAGGCGATCGCCGCCTACCTGGCCGCCGCCTTCGAGTCGGGCGACGCCGATCTCATGGCCGACGCGCTGGCGAACGTGTCCCGCGCCGACGGCCTGGCGCACCTGGCCGCCGCTGCCGGCCTGCCGCGTGCCCAGCTCGCCGCGGCGCTCGCCGCCGGCGAGATGAGCCTCGATACCACCCTGGCGATCATGAAGGTGATCGACCTGCACCTGCCGCCGTCCACGCCGTCGGCGTAGGCATACCTCCCGCATGCCGCCGCGCCGGAGCAGGCGGCATGCATAGTTCGGCTCAGCGGCAGGCGTCCTGCTGCGGGAAGTAGCCCGGATCGAGCAGTCCCGGAATGGTTTCGCCTTCGACGACGACGATCTCGCCGATGCTTTGCGCGCGCGCGACGATGCGGTCGCCATTCGCCACGTGGCTGCCGACCAGCGCGATCGGACGATCGGCAAAGGTCGACGCGTGGCCCGCGCCCGAGACGATCACGCTCTCGCTGCCGTCCGGATAGCGCACCCGGTCGCCCACGCAGGCGACGCGAAAGTCGTCGGCCTGCTGGTCGTCGCCGGCAAGCACCACCTGGCCGCCGCGCCTGGTGCGCGAGCCGATGGTGGCGATGGGGTAGCGCGCGACGATGCGGCGCGAGGGTGGGGCGTCTGCCTTGGTGTTGTCGAGTACTGCCAGTGTGTCGCCGCAATCGATAGAGTCTGCCTGGTTCATTCCTGACCTCCACAAGATTGGAACAACCGGAGCCATGTCTGCTTGTATAAAAGCTACATCGTCCCGGTGCCACGTGCACGCATCCGTACACTGGCGCTTATTGGACCGTGCAATTGATTTTGGCCAATTGATGCAACTCAACTTGCTCGATGGCATTGTGCGAATAGAAATAGAAGGAAATTCTGACGGCATGATCAGAAACGACTGACCAACATCGCCGCGGTGCACGCATCGGTCATCCGTGCACTGCGTGCGGAAGCGAACCAAACTCTTCCGCACAGTTCGCTAGAATTCTGGAAAACATTGCCATTTCTACCACGATCGGATCCAGATGGCCCCAGAACTCACCCGCCTTGCGACAGGCATTCCCGAACTCGACGCCGTGCTGCGCGGCGGCCTGCTGCGCAACCGTATCCACCTGATCGAAGGCCGTCCGGGAACGGGCAAGACCACGCTCGGCCTGCGCTACCTGATCGAAGGTATCAAGGCCGGCGACAGCTGCCTTTACCTGACGTTGTCCGAAAGCGCCGACGAACTGCGCGCCACGGCGCATAACCACGGCTGGTCGCTGGACGGCATCGACCTCGTCGAGATGCTGCCCTTGCCCCCGGGTGCGCCGGCGCCGCAGACGATCCTGCTGCCGACCGAGAGCGAACTGTCGGAACTGGTGGACCGCCTGGCCGAGCGGGTCGAGCGGTCCGGCGCGGCGCGCGTCGTCATCGACTCGATGGTCGAGATCCGCCTGCTGGCGCGCGACAGCGCGCACTACCGGCGCCAGATCATCGCCTTGCGCCAGCGCCTGACGCAGATGGGCGCGAGCGTCCTGCTGCTCGACGACGTGACCAGCGACCCGCCCGACTTCGACCTGCAGAGCGCCGCGCACGGGGTCATCGCGCTCGAGCAGATGGAACGCAGCTTCGGCGCCGCGCGCCGGCGCCTGCGCGTGGTGAAGCTGCGCGGCGGCGATTTCCAGAGCGGCTGGCACGATTACGCGATCCTCACCGGCCAGGTGCTGGTCTTTCCCAGCCTGATCGCCCAGGAGCACCAGCGCGATTGCCCGGCCCTGGAAATCTGCAGCGGCATCGAGCGCTTCGATGCGCTGTTCGGCGGCCCGCTCACGGCCGGCAGCTCGACGATGATCCTGGGTCCGTCCGGCGTCGGCAAGACGACGCTGGCGCTGCAGTATGCGCTGGCCACGGTGCGCGCCGGCCACGACGTCGGCTACTTCAACTTCGACGAATCGGAAACGACGCTGCGTTCGCGCGTGGTGGCGCACATGGGAGAGGGTGAGGTCGAGAACGACGGCAGCAACGAGGACGGCGAGCACCCGCGCCACTTCCACCTGCGCCGCGTGAACCCGTCGCGCATCTCGCCGGGAGAATTCATCTGGAGCGTGCGCCGCCTGGTCGAGGACCGCAACGCGCGCCTGATCATCATCGACAGCATCAACTCCTACCTCGACATCATCCGCGAGGAAAAATCGCTGCTGCCGCAGATGCACGAGCTGTTTTCCTATCTCAGCAACATGAAGGTGATGGCGATCATCGTCGGCGCCCACTCGGCGCGGCTGGACACGTCGAAGGAGCCGGATGCGCTCAGCATCATCACCGACAACATCATTTCGCTGCGCTACTACGAGCGCGACAACGTCGTGCACAAGGCGATCTGCGTGTTGAAGAAGCGCCAGGGCAAGCATGCACCCGATATCCACGCCCTGGAATTGACCGAGGAAGGCGTGCGCATCGGCGCGCGCATCGACGTCGCCGACCGCGAGGCCGGCGCTTCTCCGCTTGAAGCGTGATACCGCCCACGTCGCCATCTTCGCCCCGGCCGCGGGCGATGCGGCCCTGCTGCGCGCGCTGCTCGACGGCGAAGGCGTCGCCTGGCAGGACTGCGCGGCGGCTGCCGATCTATATGC
The DNA here is from genome assembly GCF_030412015.1 of Massilia sp. YIM B02763. Lineage (GTDB taxonomy): Bacteria > Pseudomonadota > Gammaproteobacteria > Burkholderiales > Burkholderiaceae_D > Telluria. Next base: position 266,698 of record NZ_JASNRD010000003.1, read on the forward strand.
GGCCCTCGGCGACCATGCGCTGGCCGCGGTCGTCACCGAGGAAGGGCTCGCGCAGTGCTCGCCCGAAGCACTGGACGCCGCGCTGGGACGCCAGTCGCCCTGGTCCGACGTGCCGCTGCTGGTGCTCGCCGCCGTCGGCGCCGTGGACACCGACCGGTTCGCGCGCCTGGCCGGCATCGGCAACGTGACGCTGCTGGCGCGGCCGACGACGCGCCAGGCGCTGCTGATGGCGATCCGTTCGGCGCTGCGCACCCGGCGCCTGCAATTCGCGCTGCGCGACCGGCTGGAGGAACTGGGCAGCCAGGCCGGCGTGCTCGAACAGGCCGTGGCCGAGCGCACGGCCTCGCTGGAGCGCGAGGTGCAGGAACGGCGCCGCGTCGAACAGGCGCTGGCCGAGGCGCGCCGGCTCGAGTCGCTGGGGCGGCTGACCGGGGGCGTGGCCCACGACTTCAACAACATCCTGCAAGTCATCTCCGGCGGCGAGACCCTCGTGCGCATGCTGCTGGACAAGGACGCGCAGACGCGCGTCGGCCGGGCGCTGGACGGCATCCGCCGCGCCAGCGACCACGGCGCCGCGCTGACGCAGCAATTGCTGGCCTATGCGCGGCGCCAGCCGCTGGCCACCATCGTGCTGGACTTGCGCGCGCACTTGCGCGCCACGGCGGAACTGCTGCTGCGTACGCTCGGCGCCGAGCGCCGCCTGCGCACCCGCGTGGCGCCCGATACCTGGCCCGTGCTGGCCGACCCGACGCAACTCGATGCGGCGCTGCTGAATATCGCTGGCAATGCGCGCGACGCCATGCCGCGCGGCGGCATGCTGGAGCTGGCCGTGCGCAACTGGACCCTGCCCGATCCGGCCCTGCCGGAGGCCGGCCATCTGGCGGGCGATTTCGTCTGCGTCTGCCTGACCGACGACGGCGAAGGCATGTCCGAGGAGGTGGCGCGCCAGGCGTTCGAACCCTTCTTCACGACCAAGCCGGTCGGCAAGGGTACGGGCCTGGGGCTGTCGCAGGTCTACGGCTTCGCCATCCAGAGCCAGGGCTTCGCCTACATCCGGCGCGAACGCGTCGGCACCACGGTCGGCATCCTGCTGCCGCGCAGCAGCGCCCCGACGGGAGCGGCGGCCGCGCCGGAGCAGGGCGGGACCGCATCGCTGGACGGCATGCGCATCCTGTGCGTGGAGGACGATGCCGAGGTGGCGGAAACGACTGCGGCGCTGCTGCAGGGGCTGGGTGCCCGCGTGTCCGTGGCCGCCAGCGCCGACGCCGCGGTGGAGGCTGACCTGGCCGCCTTCGACGTGGTGCTGTCGGACGTGATGATGCCGGGTTTCATGGACGGCATCGACCTGGCGCGCTGGCTGGCGCAGCACCGTCCGGGGCTGCCGGTGGTGCTCGTCAGCGGCTATATGGTGGAGCCGGAGCGGCTGCAGTCGCTGGACGTGCAACTCGTGCGCAAGCCGTTCGCGCTCGATGCGCTGGCCGGCACCCTGCGCGCCGCGGCGGACGGCAGGGACGCGCGGCGCGAGCGCTGAGCGCGCGGGCGCTCCGTCACGCGACGGTGCCGTCGCGTTACAGGCCGCGATGATCAGCGTGGCAAGAAAAATGGATATGCTTGGGTGAAGGAATACGGCGTAAACGGAGTCGTCCCTGCGCAGGCAGGGACCCAATTTTGCATGCGTTGCAATGACGCGGACAGAACTTGGGTCCCTGCCTGCGCAGGGACGACATTGTCTGGCTGTACGGATTACGCCGACTGGCCGTTCTCCAGGAAGGAACGCAGCATCCACGCGTTCTTTTCATGGATTTCCATGCGGTCGCTCAGCATGCCGGCGCTCGGCTGGTCGTTGGCGGCATCGGCGATGCTGAAGGCGCTGCGTACGGTGCGGATCAGCGCTTCCTGGCCGTCGACCAGCTGGCGGATCATTTCCTGGGCGTTCGGCACGCCGGCTTCTTCCTTGATCGACGACAGTTCCACGAAGCGGGCATAGGTGCCCGGTGCGAAGTGGCCCAGCGCGCGGATGCGCTCGGCGATGTCGTCCAGCGCGTTCCACAGTTCGGTGTACTGGTCCTGGAAGGTCGTGTGCAGGGTCTGGAACATCGGGCCCGTCACGTTCCAGTGGAAGTTATGGGTCTTCAGGTACAGCATGTAGCTGTCTGCCAGCACGTGCGACAGGGCGTCGGCGATCTTTGCGCGGTCTTCGGTGGTAATGCCGATATTGATGTTCATCTTATGTTCTCCATAGCTTTGTTAATCCACAGCAGAAACGCTGCGTCGATGAATAACAGCTTAACATTGTTGGTAAAGTGATGCTGTTTATATTACCAATGCATAAGATAGGGTTTTTCGATGGCGCGGCGTTCGGCGAAAAAAAAGGTGGGCATGTAATGCCCACCCTGCGCTATTCCGCCCGTAGGGTGGGCACCACGTGCCCACCATGCCAGCGGCGACCGGTCAGTGCTTGACGTCCGACGCCGGCGCCACCGCATCCGCCGCGGTCTCGCTGGCGAAGAGCTGCGCGCAGTCGACGGCGTCGAAGCCGTAGTGCTTGCCGCAGAAGTCGCAGTTGATGCCCAGCTCGCCCAGGTCGTGCAGGGCGGATTCGACTTCTTCCCTGCCCAGCATCTTCAGCATGTTGCCGACCTTCTCGCGCGAGCAGGTGCAGTGGAATTCCGGATGCAGCGGGTCGAACACGCGGATCGTCTCTTCCCAGAACAGGCGCTTGAGCAGGGTTTCCACGTCGGTCGACAGCAGTTCTTCCTGCTTCAGCGTCTGGCCCAGCATCACGGCGCGGTTCCAGGTCTCGGCGTCTTCTTCCTCGCTGGCCTGCGCGACCTGGCCTTCGATATTGCTGTTGCGCGGCAGCTTCTGCAGCAGCAGGCCGCGCGCGACCTGGTCGTCCGCCGCCAGCCACAGCTTGGTGTCCATCTGTTCCGAGCGCAGCATGTAGTTCTCGATGATGGTGGCGATGTCCTCGCCCACCAGCGGCACCACGCCCTGGTACGGTTGCTGGCCCGGCACCTTGTCCTGCGGGTCGAGCGTGATCACGAAGCGGCCCTGGCCGCCGGCGTTCAGCAGTTCCTCGACCTTGGCATCGTCGGCCACGACGGCGCCGTCGCGCAGCTTGGCGGTGGCGCGCAGGTGCAGGTCGGCGTCGCAGTCGACCACCAGCAGTTTCACCGGGCCGTCGCCATGGATCTGCATGACGATCGAGCCGTTGAACTTCAGGTTGGCCGACAGCAGCGCGGCCGCGGCGACCATCTCGCCCAGCAGGGAGCGCACCGCCTTCGGGTAGTCGTGGCGCGACTGGATCTCGCGCCACGCGTTGGAAATCTCGACCAGCTCGCCGCGCACGGCGGCGTTGTCGAAGATGAATTTTTGCAGAGTGTCCTTGCTGGTATCAGTCGTCATTCTTTTATCCGATTTTCTTGAGTTCCGCCTTGTAGCGGTGGCCGCGCTCGACATAGCCGGCCGCAATGCTTTCCAGTTTGCCCAGGTCTTCCGCCGTCAGGGTGCGCGCGACCTTGGCCGGGCTGCCCAGGATCAGCGAGTTGTCCGGGAATTCCTTGCCTTCCGTGACCAGGGCGCCGGCCCCGATGAGGCAACCCTTGCCGATCCTTGCGCCGTTCAGCACCACGGCCTGGATGCCCACCAGCGTGCCGTCGCCGATGGTGCAGCCGTGCAGCATCGCCTGGTGGCCGACGGTGACGTTCTTGCCGAGCACGAGTGGAAAGCCCATGTCCGTATGCATCACGGTGCCTTCCTGCACATTGCTGTTTTCGCCGATCGTGATGCGCTCGTTGTCGCCGCGCAGCGTGGCACCGAACCACACCGAGGCATTCGCCTCGAGCGTCACCTTGCCGATCAGGTTGGCCGACTCGGCGACGTAGGCCGATGCATCGATCTCGGGCGCATGTTCGCCCAGCTGGTAAATCGCCATGGATGTGCTCGCGGAAGAAAGGTTGGAATACCGCTATTTTACGCCCTCGCGTCCGCATCCATCGGCAGACGGCGAAGATGGGGCCTCGCTGCGGGAATTCAAGCTTTGCGCTTATAATCCCAAAAGATCCGAACGACCGTACTATTTTAGCCAGCACAGGAAGCGCCATGAGACCGTCCCGTTCCGAATTCCTACCCGTCCGCGGCCTGCGCCTGCACGTGCGCCATTGGGGAGAGGAGGGCGCGCCGAAGCTGTTCATGGCGCACGGCTGGATGGACATGTCGGCGTCGTTCCAGTTCGTCGTCGACGCGCTGGCGGGCGACTGGCATGTGATCGCCCCTGACTGGCGCGGCTTCGGCCTGTCCGACCGTTCCGGCACGGACACCTACTGGTATCCGGACTACCTCGCCGACCTGGAGGCCATCCTCGACCATTATTCGCCGGACGCCCCGGTCGACCTGCTCGGCCACAGCATGGGCGGCAATATCGTCAGCCTGTATGCGGGCGTGCGCCCGCAGCGCATCGCGCGCCTGATCAACCTGGAAGGCTTCGGCCTGCCGGCGACCAGGCCGGAGCAGGCGCCCGGGCGCTATGCCAAGTGGCTGGACGAGTTGCGCACACCGCCGGCGATGCGGGGCTACGCCGACCTGGGCGAGGTGGCGGCGCGCCTGCAGAAGACCAATCCGCGCCTGTCCAACGCCCGCGCCGCCTTCCTCGCCGGGCATTGGGCGGCGCAAAACGCGGACGGCCTGTGGGAAATCCTGGGCGACCCCGCGCACAAGATGACGAACCCGCTGCTGTACCAAGCCGAGGAAGTGCTCGCCTGCTGGCGCCGCATCGCCGCGCCCGTGCTGTGGGTCGAGGCCGAGCACACGGACATGTGGCGCTGGATGGGACCGAAGGAACAGGCGCGCGCGGAAATCGACCGGCGCCTGGGCATGCTGCAGGACGTGACGCCGCATATGATGCCGGACGCGGGGCATATGCTGCACCATGACCAGCCGGAACGGCTGGCGCGCATGATCGAGGATTTTCTCGCTGCCTGACGGGTAGGGTGGACGGCTTGCCGTCCACGCGTTCAATCCGGGCAGGCATCGCCGTGCATCACGCTCTGGTCGGACGCGTGGACGGCGAAGCCGTCCACCCTGCCGGTCGGCTTGCCGTTGCGTATTTGGTAAGCCGTTCGCGGTTTTTGCGTTCCGCGTACAATGGTAGCCATGCTCAAAGTCGACCTTCACTGCCATTCCAACGTTTCCGACGGCGTGCTTGCGCCCGCCGCCGTGGCCGCCTACGCGCGCAAGGGCGGCGTCGATGCCTGGGCGCTGACCGACCACGACGAGGTCGGCGGCATCAAGGCCGCGCGGGCCCGGGCGCTGGAGCTGGGCATGCGCTTCGTGGCCGGCGTCGAGATCTCGATCACCTGGGCGAACGAGACGGTACACCTGGTCGGCCTGCAGGTCGACGAGGACAACGCCATCCTGAACCGGGGGCTGGCCGCGACCCGCGCGGGACGCGATGCGCGCGGCCGCGAGATCGCCGCGCAGCTCGAGCGCGCCGGCATCCCGAATGCCTACGAGGGCGCCGTCAAGTACGTGGGCAATCCGGACCTGCTGTCGCGCACCCACTTCGCGCGCTACCTGTGCGAAATCGGCGCCTGCGGCACGACGTCCGAAGTGTTCCGCAAATTCCTCACCGAGGGCCGGCCCGGCTACGTGCCGCACCGCTGGGCCACGCTGGCCGATGCGATGGGCTGGATCCGCGCCGCCGGCGGCATCCCCGTGATCGCCCACCCGGGCCGCTACCGCTTCGACGAGACGGCGGAGGGCGCGCTGTTCGACGAATTCCGCCAGCTGGGCGGCAACGCGATCGAGGTCGTCACGGGCAGCCACACGCCGGACCAGTACGCGATCTATGCCGAAAAGGCGCGCCGCTACGGCTTTCTGGCCTCGCGCGGCACGGATTTCCATGCGCCGGGGGAAGCGCGCGTCGAATTCGACAAGCTGCCGCCGCTGCCGGCGGGCCTCAAGCCCGTCTGGCACGACTGGTTCTAGGGAGCGAGCCTGGGCCCCTGCCTTCGCAGGGGCGACGGTCTGGCGCTTAGAGCTGTCTTAACGAAGCCGATCATCGCTTGAATTTCATCCATCATGGCCTTATCTTGACGGTCTGATAAGCAGTATCCGTCCGGAGGTTCGCCGCCATGAAACGCATCGTCCTGTTCCTCGCCACCAACCTCGCGGTGGTGCTCGTGCTGTCGGTCGTGCTGAACGTGCTGGGCGTCGCCCGTCCCGTGAGCGGCGCCGGCATCAACGTGCCCGCCTTGCTGGTGTTCTCGCTGGTCGTTGGCTTCACCGGCGCGATCATTTCCCTGTTGATGAGCAAACCCATGGCCAAGTGGTCCACGGGAGCGCGCGTCATCGACCAGCCGGCCAATGCGAGCGAGCTGTGGCTGGTGAACACGGTGCGCGCGCTGGCCGAGCGGGCCGGCATCGGCATGCCGGAAGTGGCCGTGTACGAGGGCGAACCGAATGCCTTCGCCACCGGCGCCTTCAAGAATTCCGCGCTGGTGGCCGTGTCCACGGGGCTGCTCGCCAACATGAACCGCGACGAGGTCGAGGCCGTGCTGGGCCACGAGGTCGCCCACGTCGCCAACGGCGACATGGTCACGCTGACGCTGATCCAGGGCGTCGTGAACACCTTCGTCGTGTTCCTCGCGCGCGTGGTCGGCTTCTTCGTCGACAATATGCTGTTCCGCAAGGGCGAGGACGACCGCGGTCCCGGCTTCGGCTACATGATCACCGTGTTCGTCTGCGAGATCGTGTTCGGCCTCGTGGCCTCGATCATCGTGGCCTGGTTCTCGCGCCAGCGCGAGTTCCGCGCCGACGCCGGCTCGGCACGGCTGCTGGGCAGCCCCGTGCCGATGCAGCATGCGCTGGCGCGCCTGGGCGGCATGCAGCCGGGCGGCTTGCCGCAATCGATGGCCGCTTCCGGCATTGCCGGCGGCGGTGGCGGCTGGGGCGCGCTGTTCGCCTCGCACCCGCCGATGGAAGAACGCATCGCGGCGCTGCAGGCGCTGCGCCAGACCAATTACGCGCGTTGAGCGCTTGCCCACACGATGAGCCAATATTTCGAGATCCACCCCGAGAATCCCCAACCGCGCCTGCTGCGCCAGGCGGCCCAGATCATCCAGTCGGGCGGCATCGTCGCCGCCCCCACCGATTCCGCGTATGCCCTCGTGTGCCGCCTCGACGACAAGGCGGCGGTCGAGCGGCTGCGCCGCATCCGCGGCGTCGACGAGAAGCACCACCTGACGCTGCTGGTGCGCGACCTGTCCGAGATCGCCCAGTACGCGCGCGTCGACAACCAGCAGTACCGCCAGCTGAAGGCCGTCACGCCGGGGCCGTTCACGATCATCCTGGAGGCGACGCGCGAGCTGCCGCGCCGCCTGTCGCACCCGCAGCGCAAGACGATCGGCATCCGCGTGCCGGAAAACACGATCCTGCTGGCGCTGCTGGACGAAGTGGGCGAACCGCTGATCGGCACCACGCTGCAGCTACCCGGCGACGACCACATGCTGTCCGACCCCGAGGAAGTGCAGGAGCGCCTGGGCAAGCAGATCGAGCTGGTGATCGACGGCGGCGCCGGCACGCTGGAGCCCACCACCATCGTCGACCTGACGGGGCCCGAGCCGGCGCTGCTGCGCGAGGGGCGGGGGGATCCGGCCGTGTTCGGGCTGTAAGTCGCGATATGTAAACTACACCGTCATTCCCGCGAAGGCGGGAATCCATGCTGATATGCCGAAGTCGACCTGCCGGACGATAGTGGCATCCTTGACATAGCGAATCCGGTTGCTCAGCATGGGTTCCCGCCTGCGCGGGAACGACATGGCTCTTTAGTTGCTTTTACTTACCACTTCTGGCTGTCCCGACCACGCCCTCTGATAGAATCGCAGAATGGATGAACTCATACGCAACCTAGCGGTCTACGCACTTCCCGTCCTCTTTGCGATCACGATGCACGATGCCGCCCAGGCATTCGTCGCCCGCCGCCTCGGAGACAACACCGCCCACGCCGCCGGCCGGACCACCCTGAATCCGCTGGCCCACATCGATCCCATCGGTACCGTCGTCATTCCCGCCGTCATGTATCTGATGACGAGCTTCGTGTTCGGCTATGCCAAGCCGCTGCCGCTGAACTACGGCCAGATGAAGCACCCGAAGCGCGACATGGCCTTCGTGGCGCTGGCCGGTCCGGGCGCCAACTTCCTGATGGCCTTCCTGTGGATGCTGCTGGCGATCTGCCTGCACGTGTTCGACGTCCAGGAAGATTTTCCGAACCTCGTGGCCAGCGCCGGCATCAAAACCAATCTGTGGCTGATGGCGTTCAACCTGCTGCCGATCCCGTCGATGGACGGCGGCCGCGTCGTGTTCAGCCTGCTGCCGCACAAGGCCGCCTACCAGTACGCGCGCCTGGAGCCGTACGGCTTCCTGATCCTGCTGGCGCTGATCCTGCTGAAGGTCGTCACCTACTGGCTGTTCTTCGTCGAGACGGTGGCCGGCATCGGGCTGCGGCTGCTGGCCATGCCGCTGCTGGCCCTGGTGGGCGGCAACTGAGCGGCACCGTTCGCATCGGGATACCACCATGAACCATCGTTTCGAAGACGCATCCCCCTGGGTGCGGCGCTGGGCCCCGCTCATCCGGCAGGGCGAAGTGCTCGACCTGGCCTGCGGCAGCGGCCGCCACGCGCGCCTGCTGGCGTCGCTGGGCCACGTCGTGATCGCCCTCGACCGCGACCGCGAGGCCCTGGCCGCCGCGGCCGGCGAGAACATCGAACCCGTCGAGTACGACGTCGAGGCCCCCGGCAACCCGTGGCCGTTCGCGCCGCGCAGCCTGGCCGGCATCGTCGTCACCAACTACCTGCACCGTCCGCTGTTCGGCGCGCTGGCGGCCTCGCTGGCGCCGGACGGCGTGCTGATCTACGAAACCTTCGCGCGCGGGAACGAAACCTTCGGCAAGCCGTCGAATCCGGACTTCCTGCTCATGCCGGGCGAGCTGCTCGGCCTGGCCGGACGGGGCGGCCTGCGCGTCGTCGCGTTCGAGGATGGGGTGGTGCAAGGACCGCGTCCGGCGCGCCTGCAGCGCCTGTGCGCCGTGGGCCAGGGCTTCGACCCGGCGACGGCCCGGCTCGACCATTTATCTGGCGCGGAATGAACCATAACCGCGGGCTATCCGCTACAATCCAATTTTTATTTATTAACGGCACGGTCCAGAGATATGATTAAGGGCAGCATAGTAGCACTCGTCACTCCGATGTTCGAGGACGGCAGTCTGGACAGGGACACCCTGCGCAAACTGATCGACTGGCACGTCGCGGAAGGCACGGACGGCATCGTCATCGTCGGCACCACCGGCGAATCGGCCACCGTCAGCCCGGAGGAACACTGCGAACTGGTCAAGCTGGCGGTCGAGCACGTGGCCGGCCGCATCCCGGTGATCGCCGGTACCGGCGGCAATTCCACTGCGGAAGCGATCGCGCTGACCCGTCATGCCAAGGACGTGGGCGCCGACGCCACCCTGCAGGTGGTCCCGTACTACAACCGGCCGACCCAGGAAGGCATGTACCGCCACTTCAAGGCGATCGCGGAAGCGGTCGACCTGCCGGTGATCCTGTACAACGTGCCGGGCCGTACCGTGGCCGACATGAGCAACGAGACGGTGCTGCGCCTGGCGCCGATCGACAATATCGTCGGCATCAAGGATGCGACCGGCAATATCGGCCGCGGCATCGAGCTGCTGCGCGAAGTCGACCGTTCCTTCGCCGGCAACAAGCCGTTCGGCGTGTACTCGGGCGACGACGCGACCGCGATCGCGCTGATGTTCTGCGGCGGCGCCGGCAATATCTCGGTGACGGCCAACGTGGCGCCGCGCGCCATGCACGAACTGTGCGAGGCGGCGATGGCGGGCCAGATCGGCCGCGCCACCGAGATCAACAACCGCGTGCTGGCGCTGCACGGCAAGCTGTTCATCGAACCGAATCCGGTGCCGGTGAAATGGGCGCTGGCCGAGATGGGCAAGATGCCGGCCGGACTGCGCCTGCCGCTGGCGCCGCTGTCCGCGCAATACCACGACACGGTCCGCGCCGCGCTGCGCGAAGCCGGCGTCCTTTGATGAACGGTCTTCGGACCCTGGATCTGCCTTACCCGCTTTAACATATGACCAATCGCAAGACTATGACCCGCACCGTGGCGCTGACCGCCATGGCACTCGCCCTGGCAGCGTGCACGACCGTGTTCGAATCGGACAAAGTGGATTACAAGGCCGCGAAGAAGGCCGCCCCGCTGGACATCCCGCCCGACCTGACCCAGCTCCAGAAGGATAACCGCTACGCCGTGCCGGATGGCCGCGGCGTCGCCACCGCCTCCGGCTACCAGCAGCAGCACAGCGCCCAGGCGCCGGGCCTGCCGGCGGCCAGCGAGCAGGTCGGCCAGGTGTCGACCGATGCCGTGCGCATCGAGCGCCAGGGCAACCAGCGCTGGCTCGTGGTCAAGCAGACGCCGGAGCAGCTGTGGCCGCAGCTGCAGGAATTCTGGGCCAACTCCGGCTTCACGGTGGAAACCGAGTCGCAGCAGACCGGCATCATGGAAACCAACTGGGCCGAGAACCGCGCCAAGATTCCGCAGGACTTCATCCGCCGCACCATCGGCAAGGTGTTCGACTCGGCCTACTCGACGGGCGAGCGCGACAAGTTCCGCACCCGCCTGGAACGCCGTGCGGACGGCTCGACCGAGGTCTACATCAGCCACCGCGGCGCCGAGGAAGTGCTGGTCGGCCAGCAGAACGAATCGACCACCTGGACCGCCCGTCCGAACGATCCGGAACTGGAAGCCGAATTCCTGAGCCGCCTGATGGCCCAGCTGACCGGCACCAAGGTCAAGGAAGCCAGCGCCTTCGTCGCCAATGCGCCGATGGAAGCGCAGCACGCCAAGCTGGAAGGCAACAAGGTCGTCGTCGACGAAGGCTTCGACCGCGCCTGGCGCCGCGTCGGCCTGGCGCTGGACCGTGTCGGCTTCACCGTGGAAGACCGCGACCGCGTGCAGGGCATCTATTTCGTACGCTACGTCGATCCGGACGCGGTCAAGAAGGAAGGCTTCTTCAGCAAGCTGTTCGGCAACGAGGACAAGAACAAGGAAGCGCAGAAGTACCGCGTGCTCGTCTCGGCCGTGCAGGGCGCGACCACCAGCGACGTGACCGTCCAGACCAACGACGGCAAGCCGGAAACGTCGCCGACTGGCGCCAAGATCCTGAAGCTGCTGGCGGACGAGCTGAAATAATCTCGCTGTTGCTTCATACGAAAAACCGGCCCGTGAGGCCGGTTTTTTTATTGGTAGGGTGGACGGCTCTGCCGTCCACGCGTTCAACCCCGGTTTGAATTGCCGTGCGGCCGCTCACGCTGCTCGACATTGCCGTGCGGCCGCCCATGCGCTGCTCGACATCGCGGTGCGGCCGCTCATAGGTTGCTTGAACGCGTGGACGGGGAACCCGTCCACCCTACGTAATTCGACCTCTGGACGAAAAAAAACCGGCCCGAAGGCCGGTTTCTTTTTCGACCGGAGTCGAATTACTTGGTTGCCGGAGCAGCAGCAGCCGAAGCGGCGTCAGCAGCAGCCGAAGCAGCCGAAGCGGCAGCCGAAGCGGCCGAAGCAGCAGCGTCAGCGGCAGCCGGAGCGGCCGGGGCGGTTGCGTCAGCAGCCGGAGCGACCGGAGCAGCGGTGGTGTCGGCAGCCGGAGCAGCCGGAGCAGCGGTTTCAGCAGCCGGAGCGGCCGGAGCGGCTTCTTCTTTCTTCGAGCAAGCAGCCAGAGCAACAGCCAGCAGGGAAACGATCAGCAGAGATTTTTTCATGGTTTTTTCCTTAATATTCAAAAGGTGGTGCGATGAATAATTACCGGTAATTATCGCTCGTCAGGAATTCTCGTAGCTATTTATACTTTGAAAAAGTGCCTACAGACAACGGGAACCTTCCTAGCGCGATATTATAGCCAAATTTACTGAATCGCAATAGAAAACTCGTGTCAAGCTGTAACTATTGCCGGAACGCCCAAGCTTCATATTGTTACAAGATGTGACCGCCTGTCAGGGCGCTGTTTTTCATAGGAAAAATGGCAAAAACGCTGTCTTCAGAGACCCGTCGTGGACGCCTGCAAACCGGGCAGCGACTCGCTCCAGATCGCCGTAAAACGGGCGCGTGGAACTTCGGTTTCTTGAGGTGCGTCAAAGGCCGCTTCGCCCCGCAGATGGGCACTGTGGAAGCGGCGCACGACGTGCAGGTCGTCGGCGATGCAGAAGGAGTCGCTCAGCTCGCGCAGGTGGCGCGGCGTCGTCCGGCACGCGACCGCATGCGAAAAATCGTGCAGCAGGCGGACGAAGCGGGGAGCCTCGCGTTCCAGCCATCCGCTGGAATGGACGGCCACGCGCAGCTGGCCGCCGCCGCGCAGGAAGCGGCGCAGTTCGGCATCGGCATCCGCCGTGCCGAGCAGGAACAGCGCGCCATCGGGATCGAACAGGTCGAGCGTGGCGCGCGCCTGGGCGAATGCCGCGCGCAGGTGCGCCTGGAACGCGGCGCGGGTGTCGAAACGCTGGATCGCCGGCTCGACCATGTCCGACCCGTCCCGTCAGCCCAGTTCGAGCCAGCCGTCCGAGTACCAGGTGTACAGCGCGTCCAGCACGTCGTCCGAGGCCTGGTCGAGCATGGCGCCGTCCAGGCCGCGCTCGTTGGCCAGCACGTCCAGCACGACCTTGTCGGCGCGGCCGACGGCGAACGACTCGCCGTTGATGAACACGTTCTTGCCGCGGTACAGCATCAGCGTCTTGGGCGACAGTTTCAGGCCGCGCTTGGCCGCCTGTTCCATGAAGCGGCCCACCGTCAGCGGCTTGGCGACGGGGGTGAAGAACACGTTGTGCTTCGGTTCGGACAGGTATTCGCCCAGGAAGATGGTGACGTCTTCCTCGTCCCAGCGCACCTTGTTGAGCTCTTCCGTGACGGTGGCGAGCATGTCGCGCGGGATCTCGGCCGGGTTCTTGGCCGGCGTCAGCTGCGGATCGGCATAACGGCCCGGCAGGTCGATCGAGTCGGCCATGAATTGCAGGAAGGCTTCGCCCAGTTCCTGGAACGACGGCGAGCGGAAACCGATCGAATAGGTCATGCACTCGCCTTCGGCCACGCCGTCGTGGGCGTAATGCGGCGGCAGGTACAGCATGTCGCCCGGCTCCAGCACGAACTCTTCTTCCGGTTCGAAGTTCGCCAGGATCTTCAGCGGCACGCCCTCGACCAGCGTCAGGTCCTGCTGCGCGCCGATGCGCCAGCGCCGCTTGCCCTGCGCCTGCAGCAGGAACACGTCGTAGGAATCGAAATGCGGGCCGACGCCGCCGCCGTCGGTGGCGAAGCTGACCATGAGGTCGTCCAGTCGCGCATCCGGCGCGAAGCGGAACTGGCGCAGCAGCGCATCCGCCTTCGGCTCGTGCAGGTTGATGCCTTGCACCAGCATCGTCCATTCGCGCTGGGTGCGCGGGGGCAGTTCGGTCAGCGGACCGTGCTGCATGTCCCACTGCCCATCGGCCAGGGTGACGAGGCGGGATTCGACGTGGTTCTGCCGGGCCAGTTCGGCGAGTTTCTCGAACTTGAGCAGCGGCTTGAAATTGGGGATCGCCTGGCGGATCAGGAGCGGTTTCTTGTGCCAGTAATCCCGCAGGAACTGGGCGGGAGTAATGTTCCCGAGGAGCTGAAGTTTTTGCATGCGCCATTATACCCATGGGCGGGGCGGGGAAAAACGGTGATGGGGGTATAATCGGACCCTTACCCACGAAAGGAAGCGCAATGAAGATTGCCAAGAACACGGTTGTGTCGGTGAACTACAAGTTGTCCGACGCCCAGAACAACCTGATCGAAGACGGCGCCCAGCCGATGGTCTACCTGCACGGTGGTTACGAGAACACGCTGCCGAAGATCGAAGAAGAGCTGGACGGCAAGGATGTGGGCTACACGTCGACCATCCAGATCGAGCCGGACGATGCGTTCGGCGACTACGACCCGAACCTGGTGAAGGTCGAGGACCGCAAGCGCCTGCCGGAACCGATCGAAGTCGGCATGCAGTTCGAAGGCGTGGCCGAAGGCGGCGACGACGAGCCGGTGATCTTCACCGTGACCGACGTGGCGGACGACAAGGTCGTGCTCGACGGCAACCACCCGCTGGCCGGCATGGCACTGCGCTTCGAACTGTCGGTGATCGACGTGCGCGAAGCGACCGCGGAAGAAGTGGCCCACGGCCACGTGCACGGCGCCCACGGCCACCACGGCCATGCGCACGACGAGATCGAGGACAGCGAGCCGGGCGACCATTTCCGTAGCCAGCCGCTGCAGTAATACGTAGTACGGAACACTAACAACGTCGTCCCTGCGCAGGCAGGGACCCGATTTCCGAGCATTGACGCGAGATTGGGCCCCTGCCTGCGCAGGGGCGACGGGGTTACTTCTTGCCTGTTTTCTGGCTTTCCGCCTTCGGATGGTCTTCCTTCTTGCCACCCGTCCCCTTGTCGACCTTGAACAGCACCCGGTTCGCCGGATCGACCGCCACCTCGACCGCCTGCGCCCCCACCGACAGGTGCCCCACGTTGCCCTGCCACTCGATCGCCGGCTTCACGCCCTTGGCGATCCGCCCGCTGTCGACCAGCAGTACCTTGCCGCGGAATTTTTGCGCCAGCGTCAGCACCTGCCGCCGCGTCTCGGCGAAGCCGTCGTTTTCCGGCAGCGCGCTGCGCAGCAGGGCGCGCAGGCCGGTCGGCTGGGAGAAGGCTTTCAGATCGCCTTCCGAAAACAGCACCAGCGCTTCCAGCTTGTCGCGCCTGGCGATGGTGAACAGGCGGTTCAGCCAGAAGCGGTTGGCCACCAGGCGGTCCTCGTATTCGCTGTTGCGGCCGGCCGCCGTCAGGTAGTGGTTGTTATCCGCCGGCATGTTGACGGTGGCGTATAGCACCTTGCCCACCGACCAGTGGGCGTTTTCCGCATAGCTGCGAAAACGCGGGCTCGTCGACAGGCGCGTCAGCGACAGCTTGTGCGCGCCCAGCGCCGACGGCTCGCCGTAGTACAGCTCGCGGATGCGGTTCAGGCGTTCGATCGCGTTCGTGCGGCCGGCGCTGTTGCGGCATTCGGTCCAGTCGCTGCCGGCCGGCAGCACCACGACGGGGCGGCGCGCCGCGTCGACCAGTTCGCGCCGCTGCTGGTACAGCTTGTCGCTGCAGGGTTCGGCCGCCCCCTTGATGCCGGTGAGGACGAGGAAGGCCACGTCCTTGCCGTCGTTGTCGCCGAGCGCCTCTTTCAGGCGCTTGTCGCCGCCGTCCGCCGCGCCGTGGCCGATGATGGCAAAGCGGTGCGCCGATCCATGGTCGTCCTGCTTGCCGTCGCCGGCGGCGAACGCGCCGGCGGCGAGCAGGGCCGCGCCCAGGAGGGCGGACAGTCGGACGAACGGGCGGCGCTTGCGCATCAGCCGGCGGCCAGGCGCTTGAGTTCGTACAGGCGCTCGAGCGCCTCGCGCGGTGTCAAGGCATCCGGATCGATGTCGTCCAGCAGCGCGAGCGCGGGGGAGGGGGCGATGCCGGCTGGCGCCACGGCCGGGGCGGCGCCGTCCGCGTCCACCGCATCGTCCGCCGCATCGTCTGCTTGTGCCGGCGCGAACAAGTCGAGCTGCGGCGTCGCGTCGAGCGCCTGCGATTCCAGCCGCGCCAGGTGCTTGCGCGCGGCGCGGATCACGGCCGGCGGCACACCGGCCAGCTGGGCCACCTGCAGGCCGTAGCTCTGCGAGGCCGGGCCGTCCTGCACGGCGTGCAGGAACACGATGCTGTCCTTGTGCTCGACGGCCGACAGGTGCACGTTGACGGCGCTCGGATGCGCTTCCGGCAGCTGGGTCAGTTCGAAATAGTGGGTGGCGAACAAGGTGAAGCTGCGGCTCGCGTCGATCAGGTGGCGCGCGATCGCCCATGCCAGCGCCAGGCCGTCGAAGGTGGACGTGCCGCGGCCCACTTCGTCCATCAGCACCAGCGAGTGCTCGGTGGCGCCGTTCAGGATGGTGGCCGATTCCGTCATCTCGACCATGAAGGTCGAGCGGCCGTTGGCCAGGTCGTCGGAGGCGCCGATGCGGGTGAAGATGCGGTCGATCGGGCCGATCGTCGCGCTGGCCGCCGGCACGTAGCTGCCGATGTAGGCCAGTAGCGTGATCAGGGCGACCTGGCGCATGAAGGTCGATTTGCCGCCCATGTTCGGACCGGTGATCAGCAGCAGGCGCCGGTCGTTCGACAGTACGCAGTCGTTGGCGATGAAGCGCTCGATCTGCTGTTCGACCACCGGATGGCGGCCCTCGACGATGGTCAAGCAAGGATCCTGCACCAGCTGCGGCGCGCACCAGTTGTTGCGCACGGCGTGGCCCGTGAGCGCGGCCAGCGCATCGATCTGGGCGATGCCCGCGGCGATGCGCTGCAGGCAGCCGATGTGCGGCGCCAGGTCGCCCAGCAGCAGTTCGTACAGCAGCTTTTCGCGCGCCAGCGCGCGGTCCTGCGCGGACAGGGCCTTGTCCTCGAAGGCCTTCAGTTCCGGCGTGATGTAGCGCTCGCAGTTCTTCAGCGTCTGGCGGCGGCGGTAGTCTTCCGGCACCTTGTCGGCCTGGCCGTTCGTCACCTCGATATAGAAGCCGTGCACCCGGTTGTACTCGACGCGCAGGTTGGCGATGCCGGTGCGGGCGCGCTCGCGCGTCTCCAGGTCGACGAGGAACTGGCCCGCGTTCTCGGACAGCGCGCGCAGTTCGTCCAGCTCCGCATCGAAGCCGCGCGCGAACACGCCGCCGTCGCGCACCATGGCCGCCGGTTCCTCGGCGACGGCGCGCACCAGCAGGTCCAGGCAGTCTTCGGGGACGGCCAGGGCGTCGTGGATGTCGCGCAGCAGGCAGGAGTCGCCCGGGATGAAGCAGCGCGCCACCTGCTCGCGCAGGGCCGGCAGCTGCTTCAGGCCGTCGCGCAGGCTGGCCAGGTCGCGCGGACGCGCCGTCTGCAGCGCGATGCGCGTGGTGATGCGCTCGACGTCCGGCACGTGGGTCAGCGTCGCGGCCAAATCGTGCGCCGCTTCGTTCAATGCCAGCGCGCCGATCGCCTCGTGGCGCGAACGGGCCACGGACTGGTCGCGCTTCGCGTGGTGGATCCAGTGGCGCAGCAGGCGCGAGCCCATCGCCGTGCGGCAGCCGTCCAGCAGCGAGAACAGCGTGGGCGACTCGTGGCCGCGGATGGTCTCCGTCAGCTCCAGGTTGCGGCGCGTGGCGGCGTCCAGGCCGATGAATTCGCTCTCCGATTCCACCGACAGGCTCTTCACGTGCTGCAGACCGCGTCCCTGCGTCGACTGGGCATAGCGCAGCAGCGCGCCGGCCGCGCCGAACGCGGCGCCCATGCCGTCCGCGCCGAAGCCGGACAAGGTCGCGACGCCCAGCTGGTCCAGCAGCGATTTGTGGCCGTGGACGACGTCGAAATGCCACTCGGGCACGCGCGCCGTATGGCCGACGGGGCTGGCTTCGAACATGTCCGCATCGGCATCCGCGCGCAGCACCTCGGCCGGCGCGATGCGTTCGAGTTCCTGCACGAGGCGGGTGGCGGCCACGCGCGCATCGCCCGCGAATTCCATCAGGCGCAGCGCACCGCTGGCCAGCGACAGCCAGGCCAGGCCCGTCGTGACGACCTTGCGGTTGGCGACGGTGCACACGGCCAGCAGCGGACGCTCGGCCTTTTCCGGCAGCAGGTCCGAATCCGTCAGCGTGCCCGGCGTGACGACGCGCACGACCTTGCGCTCCACGGGACCTTTCGACAGGGCCGGATCGCCGATCTGCTCGCAGATCGCGCACGACTCGCCCAGCTTGACGAGCTTGGCGAGGTAGGGATCCAGCGAGTGGAACGGCACGCCCGCCATCTTGATCGGATTGCCGCCCGAGGCGCCGCGTGCCGTCAGCGTGATGCCCAGGATGCGCGAGGCCTTTTCCGCGTCTTCGTAGAACAGCTCGTAGAAGTCGCCCATGCGGTAGAAGACGAGCATGGTGGGGTAGTCGGCCTTGATGCGCAGGTATTGCTGCATCATGGGCGTGTGCTTTTCGGTCGCGAGGCGTTTCGCCGCGTCGGCACTGATTTCGCGTGGGACGTTCATGTGGTCGATTCGAGTAGGCAAGGAAGAAAGGTCTTGCCAGGGACGCCATTTTACCGCGATCGATGGCCGCCGGGGCAGCCCGGCCGTATCGATCGCCGGCACATGCACGCGGTGCGGCGCGGTGCGGCTACTCCCGCCGTCGTTGCGGCGAAGCCACCAGGCGCACCGCCGTCATCACATCGATATTGTGGCGGGCCAGCGCATGGGCGGCCGCCCTGGGGCCCGGCACGCGCAGAACAGCGTCGATCGTCGCCGCCGTCTCGCGGTCGACCCTCCGCTCACCCAGGGCCCGCTGGGGCACGCCGTGATCCGGTATATACAAGAACGTCATGCGTTTCCTCCATGGTCTGAGAGGAAATCTTCCCGCATTTGTTCGTTTGATTAATTAAACCATCTCAAGCCGATCATGACAGCCGTGCATGGTTCAGGATGAGCCAGGCCACCGTGATCACCACCATCCCCGTCAGGGTCACGCACGACCAGGTGAAGAACCACGCCGACAGCAGGCCCGCCTGCAGCACTTTCTCGAACAGTACGCCCAGCGCGAAGTCGAAGGCGGTCAGGAAGGACCAGCGGCGCAGGTAGACGGGCAGGTAGCGGCTCATCTTGCGGTTGTGCTGGCGGGCGGCGTGGCGCTCGATGCGGTCGCGGGCGGCGCTGACGTCGCGGAACAGCCAGTCGAAGAAGAGGAACCGGTACAGCAGGCGCCGGAACGGCATCTCCGGTGCCGGATCGTCGGAAGGGGGCTGCGTGTGCTGGTCGAGGGTCATGGTCGCACCGTTGTCTGATGGCATGCTGGCGGCGTGCCGTCGCTCTGCACGGCGGCGCGATTCTCCATACTATGTCAGAAGTCGGGGCAGCCACGTTCGCTGGCTAACGTAGTGTCGGCCGCCCGCCATTGTCCAGCTAATCTACCGTTCGGCAGGAAAATTTCCACTAATCCTTTGATTCGGTTTGATTTTTGTTCCAGCTACGACAAAGGGCGCCGCAGCGCCCTTGTCGGTGGAACAGGCCGAGCCCTTATGCCTCGGCCACGCGCTTGGCGATATGCGCCAGCGCCTCGTCGACCTGGTCGATCAGGATCAGCGACAAATCGCCTGGCTGCAGCCGCTCCAGCGCCTTGTCGATGGCGACGAACTCGCCCTTGATCTCGTCGATGTGGCTGGTGCGGGTGGCGCCGGCCAGGCCTTCGCGCAGCAGCGCGACGACTTCGCCCTCGGTGCGGCCGCGCTGGCACTGGTCTTCGTACAGCAGCACGTCGTCGAAGGCCTTGCCGAGGATGCGGGTCTGGTCGCGGATGTCCTCGTCGCGGCGGTCGCCGGCGCCGGAGATGACCACCGAGCGGCGCTTGGCCGGCATCGATTCGACGGCGTTCACGAGGGCCTGGATCGCGTCCGGGTTGTGGCCGTAGTCGGCGATGATGGTGGCGCCCTTGTAGTCGAACACGTTGAAGCGGCCCGGCGCGTTGTCGCTCTCGCCGACGAAGGTCTTCAGGCCCAGGCGGATCGCGTCCCACGCGATGCCCGTGGCCCAGGCGGCGGCCACGGCGGCCAGCGTGTTCTCGACCTGGAAGCCGACCACGCCGCCGCGGGTGATGGGCACTTCCGTCAGCGCCACGCGCTCCTCGAACCCGCCCTGCACGGCGACCAGGTCGCCGTTGTCGACGTAGACGATGCGGCGGCCGGCGGCGCGGTGCTTCTGCATCAGCGGCAGCGAGCAGTCCTGGGCGAAGTAGGTCACGTCGCCGCGGGTGTTCTCGGCCATGGCGGCCACGATCGGGTCGGCCGCGTTCAGCACGGCCATGCCGCCCGGCGCCACGTTCTGCACGATCACGCGCTTCAGGACCGCCAGGTCTTCCAGCGTCGTGATGTAGTTCAGGCCCAGGTGGTCGCCGGCGCCGATATTGGTCACCACGGCGACCTGGCAGCGGTCGAAGGCGAGGCCTTCGCGCAGCATGCCGCCGCGCGCCGTCTCGAACACGGCGGCGTCGACGTCCGGGTGCATCAGCACGTTGCGGGCGCTGCGCGGACCGCTGCAGTCGCCGCTGTCGATGCGGCGGCCCTGGATGTAGACGCCGTCCGTATTGGTCATGCCGGTGCGCAGGCCGGAGCTGGCCAGCAGGTGCGCGATCAGGCGCACGGTGGTGGTCTTGCCGTTGGTGCCCGTGACGGCGACGACCGGGATGCGGCCGTCGTCGCCCGGGGCGTACAGCGTGTCCATGATCGCCTCGCCCACCGCGCGGCCCTTGCCGAACGACGGGGAGATGTGCATGCGCAGGCCCGGCGCGGCGTTCACCTCGACGATGCCGCCATGCTGTTCCTCGATCGGTTTCAGCACGCTGTCGCACACCAGGTCGACGCCGCAGATGTCCAGGCCCACCATGTGGGCGGCGGCGATGCAGCGCGCCGCCACGTCCGGGTGGACGTCGTCGGTGACGTCGGTGGCCGAGCCGCCCGTCGACAGGTTGGCGTTGTTGCGCAGCGTGACGCGCTGGCCCTTCGGCGGCACGGAATCCGCGTTCAGGCCCTGTTTCGCCAGCGAGGCGAGGGCGATGTCGTCGAAGCGGATCTTGGTCAATGCCGTGCCGTGGCCGCTGCCGCGGCGCGGGTCCTTGTTGACCTCCTCGACCAGCTGGCGCACCGTGTGCTTGCCGTCGCCGACCACGTGCGGCGGATCGCGGCGCGCGGCGGCGATCAGCTTGTTGCCGATGACGAGCAGGCGGTAGTCGTGGCCCGGCAGGTATTTTTCGACCATGATGTCTTCGCGGAACTCGGAGGCGGCGGCGAAGCCCGCGTCCAGCTGTTCGCGCGTGGTGACGTTGACGGTCACGCCCTTGCCCTGGTTGCCGTCCTTCGGCTTGATCACGACGGGCAGGCCGACTTCCAGCGCGGCGGCCCAGGCGTCGTCCGGGTCGGAGACCGAGCGGCCCAGCGGCACCGGCACGCCGGCCGCGTGCAGCAGCTTCTTGGTCAGTTCCTTGTCCTGCGCGATCGATTCGGCGATGGCGCCGGTGGCGTCGATCTCGGCGGCCTGGATGCGGCGCTGGCGGCTGCCCCAGCCGAATTGCACCATGCTGCCTTCGGTCAGGCGGCGGAACGGGATGCCGCGCACCACGGCGGCCTGCACGATGGAGCCGGTGGACGGGCCCAGGCGCACGTCCTCGTCGAGGTCGCGCAGCTGCGTGAGCGCCGCTTCGAGGTCGAACGGCTGGTCGTCGCGCGCGGCGATGCACAGCTGCTCGGCCAGTTTCAGGGCCAGGCGGCCCACGTCTTCCTCGGAGTATTCGACGACGACCTGGTAGATGCCCGGTTCCACGGTGGCGGTGGAACGGCTGAAGGTGACGGGGCAACCGGCCTGCGCCTGCAGGGCCAGGGCCGCCACTTCCAGCACCTGGGCCAGCGGAATCGTGTCGTCGTGACCGGTCGGCTGCAGCGGCCAGATCTCCGGGAACAGGGCGCGCAGGCGCGTCTCGAAGCCCGCCAGGGCGCTGATCGACTCTTCCTCGGGCGTGCAGGAAACGACCGCCTCCACCGACGTGTGGTGGCTCCAGAGATTGGGGCCGCGCAGGGCCCGTACGCGTGATACTTCCATAAACCTATGATCCTTTGTTCGTATCTGTCTGTGCTTGGCTCAGTGCTTGGCTTTTTTCGCCGCCGGGTCGAAGGTGCGCAGGCCCGAGCAGATCAGGTCGGCGGGCACGTCCAGCGCCCAGCCGGCGCAAGCGGCGGCCAGCACGGCGCCCGGCTGGGCGGCCACGGCGGGCTTGAGCTTGTCCAGTCCCAGCAGGCGGGTTTCGCGTTCTCCGTCGGCCAGCACGATGTGGCCGTCGCGCACGAAGGCGACGCGGCCGCCTTCGGCGCGGTGCGCGGCCAGCACGGAGTTGGCTTCGTCCAGCGCGTAGAACAGCACGGCGCCGTCCGAGAGTTCGGCCAGTTCGGCCGTGCGCTCGTCGCCGGCATGGAGGACAGCGGCGCCGTCGGACAGCACGACGTCGACCTGGCTGCGCACCACGTTGTACAGCGCATCCTCGTCGCGGATGTACAGGTCCTGCACGTCCGCCACGTCGCCCATGTCGGTGACGATGCCGACCAGGCAGCGGTCGTAGGGCAGGCCCTCGGTCAGGATCGAGCGCGCGTTCGATTCGAACACGCCCGCCTGCACGGTGCGGTTGATCAGCACGCGCTGGCCGGCCTCGAAACGGGTGCCGTCGAGCGCGTCGACCTGGCGGCCGTCCAGGAACAGGCCTTCGCGGTTGGCCACGCCCACGTGCTTGCCCGCGTGGTGCAGCACGGTGCCGACCAAACGCGCGGCCAGCGCGGCGTCCGTGGTGCCGGTCACGCCCACCAGCGGGATGCGGCCCGTTTCGCCTTCCGCGAACAGGTGCTCGACGATGTGCTTGCCGACGTTGCGCGGCTCGCCCGACGCGGGCTTGATGTGGGCCAGCAGGCCCGGGCTGGCGTTGACTTCGATGATGGCGCCGCGCTGCTCGTCGAGCGGGCGCGAGATGTCCTCGGCCACGAGGTCGATCCCGGCGATGTCCAGGCCCACAACGCGCGCGGCCAGGGCGGCCATGTAGGCCACGTCAGGGTGCACGAGGTCCGTGACGTCGTCGGCGACGTTGCCGTTCACCTGGATCAGCACCTTCTGGCCGGCCGCCGGCACGGACGTCGGGGTCAGGCCCTGGCGCTTGAGCTGCAGCTGGTTTTCCTCGCTCTGGGCCGGCAGCACGGGGCTGAGCGGGAATTCCTCGGCTTCGCCGCGGCGCGGGTCCGTGTTGATCTGGCTGTCGCACAGCGCGATGACGGTCGAGACGCCGTCGCCCGTCACCCACACGGATTCGCCGCGCGCGGCCGCCACGACCTTCTGGCCGACGACCAGCAGGCGGTGCTCGTTGCCGGTGACGAAGCGCTCGACCAGGACGGAATAGGAATCGCCCTCGTCGGACGCGATCTTGTAGGCCGCGTGGACGTCGGCCTCGGTCATCAGGTTCAGCGACACGCCGCGGCCGTGGTTGGCGTCGACGGGCTTGATCACGACGGGCAGGCCGATGTCCTGGGCTTCTTCCCACGCCGCTTCGGCGCTGCGCACCACGCTGCCTTCCGGCACGGGCACGCCGCAGGAGGCCAGCAGGGTCTTGGTCAGGTCCTTGTCGCTCGCGATGCTCTCGGCGATGGCGCTGGTGCGGTCGGTCTCGGCGGTCCAGATGCGGCGCTGGGCGGCGCCGTGGCCCAGCTGGACCAGGTTGCCGTCGGTCAGGCGCAGCGAGGGGATGCGGCGGTCGGTGGCGGCATCGACGATGTTCGCGGTGGACGGGCCCAGGCAGTAGCGGTCGACCAGTTCGGTCAGTTCGAACACGGCGGCCTTCAGGTCGAACGGGGTGTCGTTGATGGCGGCCATCAAGAGCGCGTGGCCGGCCTTCAGGGCGGCGCGGCCGACGATCTCGTCGCGCGTGCGGAACGCCATCTTGTAGATGCCGTGGTCTGCCGTGGAGCGGGTCTTGCCGAAGCCCGTCTTCATGCCGGCCAGGTTCTGCAGCTCCAGCACGACGTGCTCGAGGACGTGGCCGGACCAGGTGCCGTCGCGCAGGCGCTCGAGGAAGCCGCCCCGTTCGCCGACGCCGCAGCGGTGTTCGATGAGGCCGGGCAGCCAGGCCGTGAGGCGTTCGTACAGGCCAGGCAGGGCGTTGGAAGGACATTCCTCGAGTTCGCCGAGATCGAGCCAGGTCTCGATGACAGGACGGTAGGTCCAGATGTTCGGTCCACCCAGGTGGGTAACGCGAAGAATGTCGATGTCTTTCTTATTCGTCATGAATATATCTGGCCGCGCGGCGACCACTCTCCCGCCACAACGGCATTTGCCTATGTTCGCGCATCGTGGCACAAATCGCCGAATTGCAGCGTATCTGTGTATATTTCCACAATGCACATGTTGTATACTTGCCGAAACGAAGCTTATCGTGCCGAACCGTTTATTACCAGCCTCGCCTGTCCGATAGAATACCGTAATTACGACGGCCCTCCGGCACACGCGGCTGTCAACCATAACGCCTACCGCTGCGTTCCAACGTACAAGATCTGCCTCCCGCAGCCCGATTCCCAATAATATTCAGATGGAAACCTTGCCCTCCGGGGCGGCATCACATGACAACTCAACAACTCGTTCCCTCTGCGCCGCTGGCGGTAGCTGCCAGTTTCCTGCCTGAGCACTGGCAGGCGGACGTCGAGAAAAAGCTTGCGCCAGGGGAAAACGTTCTAACCACCGTCGAGGTTGACCTCGATGCGAAATTACGTTTCACCAAGGGCTTGATCGTCGTGACGGACCGCCGCCTGCTGGCCCGCGCCCCCGGCGACACGGCCTGGCGCGACTGGGCCTACCGGGAGGGCCTGGCGCTGCGTCATTACGACCATGCCGGCGTCGGCCACCTCGAACTCGTCGACGAAGGAGGCCTGCTGGCCGCCTGGCGCTTCACGCTGGGCCAGAACCTGCAGGCCATCCGCGTCGTCGACCAGTTCCGCGACCAGCTGGAAAGCCACCGCACCGGCATCGCCGTGCAGCCGCCCGAACAGCATACCTGCCCCAGCTGCAAGGCCCCGCTCGATCCGGACCAGGAAGATTGCGCCATCTGCACCAAGGTGCTGCACACCCCGCCGTCGACCTGGACGCTGTTCCGACTGTGGCGCTTCGCCAAGCCCTACCAGGGCCAGCTGCTGCTCGGCTTCCTGCTGCTGCTGGCCAGCACGGGCGCGCACCTGATCCCGCCCTACCTGACGATGCCGCTGATGGATAACGTCCTGATCCCGTATCAGAACGGCAAGGAAATCGATACCTCGCTCGTCTACATGTACATGGGCGGCCTGTTCGGCTCGGCCATCCTGGCCTGGGCGCTGGGCTGGGGGCGTACATACATCCTGGCCCTGGTGTCGGAGCGGATGGGTGCCGACATGCGTTCGGAAACCTACGAGCACCTGCTGCGCCTGTCGCTGGAATTCTTCGGGGGCAAGCGCACGGGCGACCTGATGAGCCGCATCGGCAGCGGCTCGGACCGCATCTGCGTGTTCCTGTCGCTGCACCTGCTGGACTTTTTGTCGGACGTCCTCATGATCATCATGACGGGTGTGATCCTCTTCAGTATCAACGCCAAGCTGGCGCTGGTGACGCTCGTGCCGCTGCCGATCATCGCCTGGCTGATCCACATCGTGCGCGACAAGCTGCGCACCGGCTTCGAGAAGATCGACCGCGTCTGGGGCGAAGTGACCAACGTGCTGGCCGACACCATCCCCGGAATCCGCGTGGTGAAGGCCTTTGCCCAGGAAAAGCGCGAAGCCGCGCGGTTCCGCGAAGCGAACAAGCACAACCTCGCCGTCAACGACAAGCTGAACAAGGTCTGGTCGCTGTTCTCTCCGACCGTCTCGCTGCTGACGGAACTGGGCCTGCTCGTGATCTGGTGCTTCGGCATCTGGCAGATCAGCAAGGGCGAGATCACCGTCGGCACGCTCGCGTCCTTCATCGCCTACAGCGGCCGCTTCTACGTGCGCCTCGATTCGATGAGCCGCATCGTGTCCGTGACGCAGAAATCGGCGTCGGCCGCCAAGCGCATCTTCGACATCCTCGACCACGTGTCGAGCGTCCCGGACCCCGTCAACCCCGTCAAGGTGGACAAGGTCGCCGGCAACATCACGCTGCGCGAAGTCGGTTTCCGCTACGGCAACCGCGCCGTCAACCGCGGCATCTCGCTGGACATCAAGGCCGGCGAAATGGTCGGCCTGGTCGGCCATTCCGGCTCGGGCAAGAGCACGCTGGTCAACCTGATCTGCCGCTTCTACGACGTGGCCGAGGGCGCGATCCTGCTGGACGGCACGGACATCCGCAGCTTCGCCGTGGCCGACTACCGCCGCCACATCGGCCTCGTGCTGCAGGAGCCGTTCCTGTTCTTCGGCACGATCGCCGAGAACATCGCCTACGGCAAGCCGGATGCGACGCGCGAGGACATCATCGCGGCGGCGCGCGCGGCGCATGCCCACGAATTCATCCTGCGCCTGCCGCAGGGCTACGATTCGATGGTGGGCGAGCGCGGCCAGGGCCTGTCCGGCGGCGAGCGCCAGCGCATCTCGATCGCCAGGGCGCTGCTGATCGACCCGCCGATCCTGATCCTCGACGAGGCCACGTCCTCGGTCGACTCGGAAACCGAGAAGGAGATCCAGAAGGCGCTGGACAACCTGGTGCAGGGCCGCACGACGATCGCCATCGCCCACCGCCTGTCGACGCTGCAGCGTGCCGACCGCCTGGTCGTGCTCGACCGCGGCCTGGTGGTGGAAGAGGGCAGCCACGACGAACTGATGGCGCAAGAGGGCGCCTACTACCGTCTGTACGAGGCGCAGGCGCGCAACGTGGACCAGGACCCGGACGGCAAGGAAGACGAATGATGACGACGACGATTCAAGCCCCGTTCCAGCTGCGCCGCGACGCGTTCGGCAAGCTGGTGCTCACCAACGCCGCCGGCGAGGAATTCGTCGGCGTGATGCCGGTGCGCTCCTTCCCCGTCCAGGCCCCCACGCGTGGCATCTCGCTGGTGCGCGACGGCGGCAAGGAAGTCGCCTGGATCGACGACCTGGAAAGCCTGCCGGCCGACCTGCGCGCCCTCGTCTTCGAAGAACTCGAGGGCCGCGAATTCATGCCCGAGATCCTGTCGATCAAGAGCGTGTCGAGCTTCGCCACGCCCTGCACATGGCATGTGAAGACGGACCGCGGCGACACCGAATTCGTCCTGAAGGGCGAGGAAGACATCCGCCGGCTGGGCGCGTTTTCCCTGCTGATCGCGGACAGCCATGGCATCCACTTCCTGATCCGCGACATGTTCGGGGTGGACAAGAACAGCCGCAGGATTCTCGACCGGTTCCTGTAGCCGCACGGCCGGACGTACCGTCCGTCCACCATGCATCTCTCAAGCGCGCAGGCGCCGGCGCACGTGGACCAGGGCGCCCGCCGCCAGCGCGAACAGCGCCAGGCTGCCCGGTTCCGGCACCGTTATCGCGCCGTCGACGGCGCGGCTTTCCAGTAGCGAATAATCGTTGAACGCGAGCCTGAGCGTATGGCTGGAATCGACGGTCGCGCCGCAGCAGGCGTTCGCGTCCAGGAATGCGCCGACATAGAATTCCTGGCCGGGCTGCAGCAGGTAGCTGATGGTCGCCGTGATGGCGCCGGTGTCGTGCAGCATGTCGCCGTCATGGGCGAAGATCGCCGGCGCATGCTCGCAGCCGGGAGCGGAAGCGCTCGGAAGGATGGGGCACAGCTCCGGCAGGCTCGTGTCGTTCAGGCTGCCATAGCCGAAGCGATAGCCGGCCGTGTCGAACAGCGAGAGCTGGAAGCTGGAGTGGATGCCCAGCCGGTCGCGGTCCGGCTGCGAAAAGACCGAATCCAGCGTTGCCGTGATCGTCAACAGGAAGGGGGCGGCGCCCACGTAGCGATAGCCCTGGGCTGCCCAGACGTTGGCGTCGGCCCGTCCGCTGCCGCCATAGGGACCGGCACTGGCGTAGTTGCCATCCGAACGGGTGTAGGCATGCAGCGCGGGCAGCCAGCTGGCCCTGTCGATCTCGCCGCTGGCCGCGGCGTAGCCTGCGGGACCGCTGGCGGCCGAGGAGACGCCGGCCGCGCTGAACGACTTGGCGCCGACCGCCATGTTCCCGGACGTCCAGGCGCAACGTGTACGGTCGGCCGTCCAGGTACAGTCGGTCAGGCTGGTGTCCGCATTCACCGCGAGGCTGGTCAGCGTGGGCGTGGCCGCCGCCGGCAGCGCGAACGCGGCAAGTGCGGCGAGGAGGAGGGGGAAGCGCAAACGGATACTCATGGCTGGTCCTTTCCTGTGGGTTGAAGGCATTGCGGTACAAGCCAGTTCCATGCCAGCGGCGCCGTCCGGAGTGAGGCAGGGCGCGGCGCCATGCGCACTGTAAAGACGGTCGACATGTCCAAATGCGCTGCGCATGCCAGGCGGCGCCGCACCGCATTTTCGCGTACAGTCGAAGCGTCCCGCATCGCATGGAGCACGCGCCATCAGCCCGCCGCCATCCACCCGCTTCGTCGTCGTCACCATCGGCTCGGCCGGCGACCTGTTTCCCTTCCTCGCGCTGGCGCTGGCGCTGCGCGATCGCGGCCACCGCGTTTCCTTCCTCGCGCCCGAGCAGCACGCGCCCTACGTGGCGCCCACGAGCCTGCCCTTTACCGGCCTGCCCGCCGACGAAGCGGTGCTGCACGACCCCGACCTGTGGCACCCGACGCGCGGCTTCGGCGTCGTCTGGCGCGCGACGCGGCCGGCGATGGCGCGCATCGTTCCCTTCGTGCAGGCGCTGCCGCCCGGCGAACCCTGCGTGCTGCTCGCGCACCCGCTGGCGCTGCCCGAGGCGGAGCTGTGCCGCGCGCTCAGGCCCGGCCTGAAGATCGCCGCCGCCTACCTGGCGCCGCAGAACCTGCCCACCGTGCACGATCCGCTGCTGGTCGGCCCATGGCGCGTGCCGGCCTGGGTGCCGCTGGGCGCGCGCCGCGCGCTGTGGCGCTGGGCGATGCGCACCTTCATCGATCCGGTTGCGCTGGCCGACGTGAACGCGGCGCGCATGGCGCACGGCCTGGCGCCGGCAACGACGCTGTCCGATGCCGTGTTCCCCGTGCCCGACCTGTCGCTGACGCTGTTCCCCGCCTGGTTCGCGCCCACGCAGCCGGACTGGCCGCAGCCGCTCGCGCGCGGCGATTTTCCGCTCTACGACCCGAACCCGGATGCGGCACTGGCGCCGGAATTGCAGGCCTTCCTGCAGGCCGGTCCGGCGCCGCTCGCCTTCACCCACGGCACAGGCAATACGCAGTCCGCCGCCTACTTCCGCGCCGCGCGCGCGGCCGTCGAGCGGCTCGGCCGGCGCGCGATCTTCCTGACGCCCCACCGTGCCCAGCTGCCGGGCGACCTGCCGCCATCCATCCTGTGGCAGGAGTACGTGCCGCTGCGGCGCCTGCTGCCGCACCTGGCGCTGCTGGCGCACCACGGCGGCATCGGCACGACGGCCGAGGCGCTGCGCGCGGGCACGCCCCAGCTCGTGGTGCCGCTGGCGCACGACCAGTTCGACAACGCGATGCGGGTGGCGGCGCTCGGCGCCGGCGACAGCCTGCCGGCCGCGCGCCTCGGTGGACACATCAGCGGCGAACGCCTGGCCGTCGCGCTGGCGCGCCTGCTCGATCCGAACGCTGCCGAACGGGCCCATGCGGTGCGGGCGCGCTTCGGCGGCGGCGATGCCGTGGCGGACATGGCGGCGCAGCTGGAAACGCTGGTCCGGACATAGCGGCAGGCAATGGCGCGCCGCCGCATCGGACCTGCCGCGACAATGGAGGCAACACCATCCACGACAACCGAAAGAGGATCCCTATGCAACGAAGCGCACTGGTCGTCGGCGCCAGCGGCATCGGCGGCCGTTATACCGCCCGCGAACTGCTGGCCCATGGCTGGACCGTGTACGGCCTGGCGCGCCGCCCGCCCACCGACCTGCCGGGCCTGATTCCCGTCCCGGCCGACCTGCTGGACCCGGCCGTGCTGGCGCAAGCCTTCGATACCGCGTTCGGCGGCGGCACGGACGGTCCCACCCACGTGTTCATCACCACCTGGATGCGCCAGGACAGCGAGGCCGAGAACATCCGCGTCAATGCGGGCATGGTGCGCAACCTGCTCGGCGCGCTGGCCCCGCGCAAGTCGCTGCGCCACGTGGCGCTGGTGACGGGCCTGAAGCATTACCTGGGCCCCTTCGAAGCCTACGCCAGTTCCGGCACCTTGCCCGATACCCCGCTGCGCGAATCCCAGCCCCGCCTGCCGCTCGACAATTTTTACTACGCGCAGGAAGACGAGGTGTATGCCGCCGCCCAGCGCGACCGCTTCACCTGGAGCATCCACCGGCCGCATACGGTCATCGGCCTGGCCGTCGGCAACGCAATGAACCTGGGCACCACGCTGGCCGTGTACGCCGCCATCTGCAAGGAAACGGGGCGCCCGTTCCAGTTCCCCGGCTCGGAAGCGCAGTGGAACGGCCTGTCGGACGTGACCGATGCGCGCATGCTGGCGAAGCAGTTGCGCTGGGCCGCCGATACCGATGCGGCCAGGGACGAAGCCTTCAACATCACCAACGGCGATTATTTCCGCTGGAGCTGGCTGTGGCGCCGCCTGGCCGCATGGTTCGGCGTGCAGGCGGCCGGCTATTCCGGCGACATCCAGCCGCTGGAAAAAATCATGGCGAACGACCACGACACGTGGCGCGAACTCGCCCGCAAGCACGGCCTGCGCGAGCCGGAGCTGGACCGCCTGGTCTCGCCCTGGCACACGGACCTCGACCTGGGCCGTCCCATCGAAGTGATGACGGACATGGCCAACAGCCGCCGCCTCGGATTTTCGGCCTGGCAATCGACCGAGGATTCCTTCTTCGACCTGTTTTCCGCCTTGCGCGCGGAGCGCCTGATTCCCTGACCCTGATCCCGCGATTGCGGCCATCCGCCGCCGTGTGCAATAGCAAAAAAGCGCGGCAGGCGGACCGATCAATTGAGCGACTTTTTCGCAGGCCCGGTGCTAGCGTGGTCTTCCATTCATCACGTGTGGAGGGAACGGCCATGAAACACACCATGAAGGCGCTGGCAGCCGCCGTCGCCTTGGCATGCACGGCGGGGCAGTGTCTCGCGCAGACGACAGTCACGATGACGGCGCACGGCACATTCTCGTCCGGATTCGATGGCCTCGGCCTGTTCATCAATAACGAGGGCGCGCTTGCCGGGCATGACTTCACGCTGTCGCTCACGCTGGACGCGACGCGCATGACGCGCACCTGGATCGGCGGCGAGAACAGCCTGTCGGACGCGGCCGGCATGCCGGCCATCGCCTCCGGCACGATGACGGCGGGATGGGGCAGCTACTCCTGGATCGTCGACGGCGCCGATGCCTATGCCACGCTGTCGAGCAACCACAACCGCGCCGACATGGGCGCCAACGGCACCAACGTGCTCGACGGCTACGGGATCTGGGCCAGCATCGACGTCACGCCCGACGCCGGCTCGCCGCGCTTCGTGTTCGGCACCGATTTCGCCCAGGTGATTGATTTCAGCAACTTCACGGGCAACAGCAGCATCTATATGTCGATCGTGGTGCCGTCGATTCCCTGCGGCGGACCGTGCCCTGGCGGCAGCGGTTCGTCGGCGCCCGCCACCCAGATGTTCGCGGACTCGCTCGACCAGGTCGTGTGGAGCCATGCCAGCGCCAGCCCGGTGCCGGAGCCGGCCGGCTGGGCCATGCTGGCGGCCGGCGCGGGCCTGGTCGGCCTGGCGCGGCGCAGGATGAACGCCGGCGCGCGCGGCGCCGCCCGCGTGCAAGCGGCCTGACGGGAGACGACCATGGAACGCATCCTGCACCAATGGATCTCCACCGCCGTCGCCCTCTTCATCGCCGCCGCCGGCCTGCTGGCGGCGCCGGCCTGGGGCCAGGGCATCGTCACCTTCGCTTCCACCGGCACCATCGGCGCCGGCGTCGACGAACTGGGGCTGTTCGGCACGGCCGGCGGTACGCTCGACGGCCAGGCGTTCTCGCTGTCGATCTCGGTCGACACGCGCCTGCTCGTGCACAAGACGTCGAATTGGCCGGACACCGACAACTGGCGGGAACTGGGCAGCGATCCCGCGCGTGCCGCCCTGGCGACGGGAGCGGTGACGGTGGCAGGGCACAGCTATGCCTGGACCATCGACGACGCCCAGGCGCGGCTGGTGCTGGCCCTGCGCGGCGAGCACAGCCCGACCATGCCGGACCTCGCGACGGTCGGCGCCAGCGGAACGGGCGCGGACGGCGCCAGCCTGTCGGCGATGAACGAGATCCACTCGGTTTCGCGCCAGCGCACCGCGTTCATCGACGACCTCGACTTCAGTCACGACCGCGTGTTCGATACCGGACAGACGCTGGTGCTGTCGAGCGCCATCTTCCACGCGATGCTGCAGCCGGGCCAGGGCGGCAACGACGGCGATACGACGCTGCTGACCTATTTCCAGAGCGCAGGTACGCTGGAGACGGCATCGTGGACCTCGGTCAGTCCGGTACCCGAGCCTCGGGCCTGGGCCATGCTGGCGGCGGGCATCGGCTTGCTGGCGCTGGCGCGCCGGCACCGGCGCGGCCGCGCATAGCGCGCCATTGTGGACGGGCGCACGGAGCGCCCGTCCACAATGTGGTCCAATACGGCCTCATGCTATGAAACCGGAGGACGCGCATGCGCAGGGAACAACAGGATCCGCACCAGGATCCGCACCAGAAATCGCATCGGGAGTCGACATCGGGCGCCGGCTTGCCGGGCCACGTGCGCGTGCGCGGTGCGCGCGAACACAACCTCAAGAACGTCGACCTCGACATCCCGCGCGACGCGCTCGTCGTGTTCACGGGCGTCTCCGGCTCCGGCAAGTCCTCGCTCGCCTTCGGCACGCTGTACGCGGAGGCCCAGCGGCGCTACCTGGAATCCGTGTCGCCGTACGCGCGCCGCCTGTTCCACCAGATGCCGGTGCCGGAAGTCGACGACATCGACGGCCTGCCGCCCGCCGTCGCCCTGCAGCAGCAGCGCGGCACGCCGACGGCACGGTCGTCGGTGGGCAGCGTCAGCACGCTGTCCAACTCCCTGCGCATGCTGTACTCGCGCGCCGGCGACTATCCGCCGGGCCAGGAACTGCTGTACGCCGAATCGTTCTCGCCCAACACGGCCGAAGGCGCCTGTCCGCAGTGCTCGGGCCTGGGCCGCGTCTACGAGGCGACCGAGGCGTCGATGGTGCCGGACGACAGCCTCACGATCCGCGAACGCGCCGTCGCGGCCTGGCCGCCGGCCTGGCACGGCCAGAACCTGCGCGACATCCTCGTCACGCTCGGCTACGACGTCGACACGCCCTGGCGCGACCTGCCGAAGAAGGACCGCGACTGGATCCTGTACACGGACGACACGCCCACCGTGCCCGTGTACGCGGGTTTGACGCCGGCGGAGACGAAGCGCGCGCTGAAGCGCAAGGAAACGCCCAGCTACCAGGGCACCTTCACGGGCGCAAGGCGCTACGTGCTGCAGACCTTCGCCAACACCGAGAGCGCGGCCATGAAGAAGCGCGTGGCGCGCTACATGGTCAGCACTGAATGCCCGCTGTGCCATGGCAAGCGCCTGCGCCGCGAAGCCTTGTCCGTGACCTTCGCCGGCATGGACATCATGGAACTGTCGCGCATGCCGCTCGCGCGGCTGGCGGAACTGATGAAGCCCTATGTCGCTGGCAAGGTGGGCAAGGACAAGGGGGCGCATCCCGAGCAGGCCATCGTCACCCAGCGCATCGCCGCCGACCTGTGCGCGCGCCTTGAGGTGCTGCTGGCGCTGGGCCTCGGCTATCTGGCGCTGGAGCGCAGCACGCCAACGCTCTCGCCCGGGGAGCTGCAGCGCCTGCGCCTGGCCACGCAGGTGCGCTCGAACCTGTTCGGCGTCGTGTACGTGCTGGACGAGCCCTCGGCCGGCCTGCACCCGGCCGATACCGAGGCGCTGCTCGACGCGCTGGCCAGCCTGAAGGCGGGCGGCAACTCCTTGTTCGTCGTCGAGCACGCGCTCGACGTGATCCGCCAGGCCGACTGGATCGTCGACGTTGGCCCGCAGGCGGGCGAGGGCGGCGGCCGGATCCTGTACAGCGGCCCGCCCGAGGGACTGCGCACGGTCGAAGGCTCGCATACCCGGCGCTACCTGTTCCCCGACCTGCCCGACGCGGCGCCGGGCCAGGCGCGCCAGTTGGACATGCGGCGCGAAGCCGTCGGCCAGCTGCGCCTGGAAGGCGTCACCCGCAACAACCTCGACCAGCTCGACGTCGCGTTCCCGCTGGGCGTCATGACGGCCGTGACCGGGGTGTCCGGCTCCGGCAAGTCGACCCTCGTGAGCCAGGTGCTGGTGGACTTGGTGACGGAGGCGCTGGGCCAGGCCGCGCCCGAGGAGGAGGCGGAAGGAGAAGAGGGGCCCGGCCTGGAGGCGGAGGAGCAGGTGCGCACGCTGGGCCGCATCGCCGGCATGGAGGGCATCAAGCGCCTGGTGCGCGTCGACCAGAAGCCGATCGGCCGCACGCCCCGTTCCAACCTGGCGACCTACACGGGCCTGTTCGACCAGGTGCGCAAGCTGTTCGCCGCCACGCCGCAGGCGCGCAGGAAGAAATACGATGCGGGCCGCTTCTCGTTCAACGTGGCCAAGGGCCGTTGCCCGCACTGCGCGGGCGAGGGCTTCGTGATGGTCGAGCTGCTGTTCCTGCCCAGCGTGTACGCGCCATGCCCGACCTGCGAAGGCGCGCGCTACAACCCGGACACGCTGGCCATCGCCTGGAACGGCCGCAACATCGCCGAGGTGCTCGCGATGACTGTGGACGAGGCGCACGCCTTCTTCGCCGACGAGGAAAGCGTGGCGCGTCCGCTGCAGGTATTGCGCGAAGTGGGCCTGGGCTACCTGCGCCTGGGACAGAGCGCCACCGAGCTGTCCGGCGGCGAAGCGCAGCGCATCAAGCTCGCGACGGAGCTGCAGCGCGCCACCCGCGGCGGCGCCCTCTATATATTGGACGAGCCGACCACCGGCCTGCATCCGCTCGATGCGGACCGCCTGCTGGCGCAGCTGCAGCGCCTAGTCGACGCGGGCAATACCGTCATCATGGTCGAGCACACGATGCGCGTCGTTGCCGCCTGCGACTGGGTGATCGACATCGGTCCCGGCGCCGGCGAGGCGGGCGGCAAGGTGGTGGCCGAGGGACCGCCGGCGCAGGTGGCGCGCACGCGCAACAGCCGCACGGCGCCTTATCTGAAGGCCGCCCTGGAACGCTGAGGGATGGCGAATGGGTGTAAATACTCATCGAAAAAATCTGTTCAAAAGAACGCGCCCGATTTGACGTATGCGTTACACTTTGGACATTTTTTTCACATGAGTTTCGAGAAAGCATGACCGGCACGAGTATCGACAGCACCCAATTCCGCCGAATCCTGTCCCGTAACGTCGCAATGCCGCTGGGAATGGGTGTCTTGAGCGCCCTGGTTTTCGTCGGCATCATCGCCTATCTCATCAACGTGTTGAGCTGGGTCGAGCACTCGGAGCACGTGATCGGCCGCGCCAACGAGGTCAGCAAGCTGTCGGCCGACATGGAGACCGGCATGCGCGGCTTCCTGCTGTCCGGCGACCAGGATTTCCTGCAGCCCTACCAGGCGGCGAAGTCGCAGCTGGAGGCCGGCCTGACCGACCTGTTCGGCCTGGTGAAGGACAATCCGGTGCAGGTCGAACGGGTTCAGCGCATCCGTGCGGCCCAGGCCCAGTGGCAGGTGTTCGCCGAGGACGTGATCGCCCGCCGCAACAACAACGCGGATTTCGTCGACCAGATCAAGAGCGGCCGCGGCAAGACGCTGACGGACGAGGTCCGGCGCCAGTTCAACAATTTCATCCTGGAAGAGCAGGGGCTGTTACAAGAGCGCAACCAGTCCTCGCGCGCCGTGATCGCCTGGTCGGTCGCCGCCTTCCTGCTGTTCAGCCTGATCGTCGCGGGCGCGCTGGCCATGTTCGGCCGGCGCGAACTGATGCACCTGTCCAGCACCTATAACGAGACGCTGGAACACGAGGCCCAGCACAATGCCAAGCTGCGCCACCAGGACTGGCTGCGCGCCGGCCAGACCGAGCTGGCCGCGAAGACCATGGGCATCAACGACCTGGAACCGCTGGCCCAGGCCGTGCTGGATTACGTGACGCGCTACCTGAGCGGCGCCGTGGCGGCGATGTACGTACGCAGCGACGACGGCGTGCTGCGCCGCATCGGTACCTACGGCTTCGCGCCGGACGCGCAGCATGCGCAGGTGATCCAGCCGGCCGAGTCGCTGGCCTCGCAGGCCGCCAACCAGGGCCGCATCATGACCCTGCGCGATGTGCCGGACGGTTACGTCAAGGTGGTCTCGGCGCTGGGCGAGACGGCGCCGCGCGAACTCCTGATCGCGCCCGTCTCGAATTTCGGCAAGATCAAGGGCATCATCGAGATCGGCTTCCTGCACGGCGTGCGCGAGCGCGACATCGAATTCATGGAGGCGATCGCCCAGGGCGTGGGCGCCGGCGTGGCGTCCGTGCTGTACCGCCAGCGCCTGCAGGCCGCGCTGGAAGAAGCGCAGGCGCTGAACGAGGAACTCCAGGTGCAGCAGGAAGAACTGCGCACCGCCAACGAGGAGCTCGAGGAACAGTCGCGCGCGCTGGAAGAATCGCAGAGCGCGCTGGAGAACCAGCAGGCCGAGCTGGAGCAGACCAACGAGCAGCTGGCCGAGCAGGCCGCCCACCTGGATACCAAGAATGCCGCCCTGGTGCTGGCCCAGGACCAGTTGCGCGACCGCGCGCTGGAGCTGGAGCGCGCCAGCCGCTACAAGTCCGAGTTCCTGGCGAATATGTCGCACGAACTGAGGACGCCTTTGAACAGCTCCCTGATCCTGGCCAAGCTGCTGGCCGACAATGCCGCCGGCAACCTTGACGAGGAGCAGGTGCGCTTCGCCCAGACCATTTATTCGGCCGGCAACGATCTGCTGAACCTGATCAACGACATCCTCGACATTTCCAAGGTCGAAGCCGGCAAGATGGAACTGGTGCCGGAAGAATTGCCGCTGCGGCGCATGGTCGAGGGCATCTCGCGCGTGTTCGAGCCGCTGGCGCGCCAGAAGGAGCTGGTGTTCGAGCTGATCGTGGACGCCAACGTGCCGATCGCGATCCACAGCGACCGCCAGCGCCTGGAACAGATCCTCAAGAACCTGCTGTCGAACGCCATCAAGTTCACGGACAAGGGCAGCGTGGGCCTGTCCGTCAGCGCCACCGCGGACGGCTGGATCCAGTTCTCCGTGCGCGACTCCGGCATCGGCATCGCCCCGGACCAGCAGGAAAAGATCTTCGACGCCTTCCACCAGGCCGACGGCACCATCAGCCGCCGCTTCGGCGGCACGGGCCTGGGCCTGTCGATCTCGCGCGACCTGACCTCGCTGCTGGGCGGCACGCTGTCGGTGGCCAGCACGCCGGGCCAGGGCAGCACCTTCACGCTGAGCCTGCCGCGCAACGGCGCCGTGGCGGCCACCCCGCCGGCGCCGCAGCTCGTGCATGCGGCGCCGCCGGTCCGCCAGCCGGCCCCCGCGCCGGTACCCGCACCGGTCGAGGAAGTGCCGGTACACACCTTCGCCGACGACCGCGCCCAGCCGGCCGCAGGCCGGCGCAGCGTGCTCGTCATCGAGGACGATCCGGAATTCGCGCGCATCCTGTACGGCCTGGCGCACGACATGGAATTCCGCTGCCTGGTGGCGATGACGGCGCACCAGGGCCTGGAACTGGCCGCCAGCGAGAGCCCGGACGCGATCCTGCTCGACATCCGGCTGCCGGACGACTCCGGCCTGTCGGTGCTGCAGCAGCTGAAGGACGACCCGGCCACCCGCCACATCCCCGTGCACGTCGTCTCGAGCCAGGACAACGGCGGCGAGGCGCTGCACCTGGGGGCGATCGGCTATGCGCTCAAGCCGTCCACGCGCGAGCAGCTCGAGGACGTGTTCCGCAAGCTCAAGGACAAGTCCTCGCAAAAGATCAAGCGCGTGCTGCTGGTCGAGGACGACGAGCGCCAGCGCGACAGCGTGGTGCAGCTGGTGTCCGACGCCGACGTCGAGATCGCCGCGGTCGGCACCGGCGCGGAAGCGCTGGATCTGCTGCGCAGCGAGATCTTCGACTGCATGATCATCGACCTGAAGCTGCCCGACATGCAGGGCAACGAGTTGCTGCAGCGTATGTCGATGGAGGAACTGTGCTCGTTCCCGCCCGTGATCGTGTACACGGGCCGCAACCTGACGCGCGACGAGGAAGCGGAACTGCTGAAGTATTCGCGTTCGATTATCATCAAGGGAGCGCGTTCGCCGGAGCGCCTGCTGGACGAAGTCACGCTGTTCCTGCACAAGGTCGAATCGAAGCTGTCGTCGGAGCGCCAGACCATGCTCAAGAGCGTGCGCGGCCGGGACCGCGTGTTCGAGGGCCGGACCATCCTGCTGGTCGACGACGACGTGCGCAACGTCTTCGCGCTGACGAGTGCGCTGGAGCAGCGCGGGGCCAAGGTCGAGGTGGGACGCAACGGTTTCGAAGCGATCGCCAAGCTGGATGAAAACGAAGCCATCGACCTGGTGCTGATGGACGTGATGATGCCGGGCATGGACGGACTCGAGGCCACCCGCCGCATCCGCCAGGACAAGCGCTTCACGCGCCTGCCGATCATCGCGATCACGGCCAAGGCGATGAAGGACGACCAGGAACAATGCCTGGCCGCCGGCGCCAACGACTACCTGGCCAAGCCGATCGACCTGGCCCGACTGTACTCGCTGCTGCGGGTATGGATGCCCACACTGGAGCGTATTTGAAGTGAAGCACCAACCGAGCGACACCGACATCGAATTGCGGATGCTCGTCGAAGCCGTCTACCTGAAGTACAACTACGATTTCCGCGACTATACGGGGGCGTCGCAGAAGCGCCGCGTGCTGGCCGCGCTGCGCGCGATGGAGTGCGATACCATCTCCGAGCTGCAGGCCCGCGTCATGCACGACCCGGGCGCGTTCGCGCAGCTGCTGCAGTTCCTGACGATTCCCGTGACGGAGATGTTCCGCGACCCGGAGTATTTCCTGGCGATCCGCCAGCAGGTCGTGCCTTTCCTCAAGACCTACCCGTCGCTGAAGATCTGGGTGGCGGGCTGCAGCACCGGCGAGGAAGTGTATTCGCTGGCGATCCTGCTGAAGGAAGAGGGCCTGCTGGAGCGCACGCTGATCTATGCGACCGACATCAACCCGGAATCGCTGGATGCGGCGCGCCGTGGGGTCATGCCGCTGGACAAGATGCGCAGCTACACGGAGAATTACCAGAAGGCGGGCGGCACGCGCGCCTTTTCCGACTACTACACGGCGGCCTATGGCGGCGCGCTGTTCGACCGGGCGCTGGTGGAGAACGTGACGTTCGCCGACCACAGCCTGGCCACCGACAGCGTCTTTGCCGAGACCCATTTCATCAGCTGCCGCAACGTGATGATCTACTTTAACCGGCGCCTGCAGAACCGCGTTCTCGGGCTGTTCCACGAATCGCTGTGCCACCGCGGCTTCCTCGGACTGGGCAGCAAGGAAAGCATCGACTTTTCCACGTATGCCCAGCGCTTCGAGCCGCTGGCGCGGCGCGAGCGACTGTTCCGCAAGGTAGGCGCCTGATGAGCCCCGCAGCCCAGACCCCGCTGCCGGCACCCGTCGACCGCGCCGCCATGCAGGCAGCCCTGCACGGCCGCCGCGTCGAGGCCGTCGTGATCGGCGGCTCGGCCGGCGGCGTCGACGCCCTGATCTCGCTGCTGCCGGCCATCCCGGCCGGCTACGCGCTGCCCGTGTTCTGCATCCTGCACCTGCCGGGCGACCGCGAGAGCCGCCTGGCCGAGCTGTTCGACGAGCGCCTGCCCGTCCCCGTGCGCGAAGCGGTGGACAAGGACGAAATCGTTCCCGGCACCGTGTATTTCGCCGGTCCCGGCTACCACCTGTCGGTGGAGCAGGACCGCACCTTCTCGCTCAGCTGCGAGCCGCCCGTGCACTTCGCGCGGCCGGCCATCGACGTCCTGATGGAGTCGGCCGCCGAAGCCTACGGCACGGGCCTGGCCGGCATCCTGCTGACCGGCGCCAACCATGACGGCGCGAACGGCATGGCGCATATCCGCGCCTGCGGCGGCCTGACCGTCGTGCAGGAACCGGCGGACGCCCAGGTGCCCGTCATGCCGCTGGAAGCGATCCGCCGCTGCGACCCGCACCTGGTCCTGCCGCTGGCCGCCATCCAGGCCTTGTTGCCCATGTTGGAGAATAGACCATGAGCGCACACGATCCCAGCAAACTCCTGATCGTCGACGACCTCCCGGAAAACCTGCGCGCCCTCGACGCCCTGATCCGCGACGAGCAGCGCCTCGTGTTCCAGGCCGGCTCGGGCGAGGAAGCGCTGTCGCTGCTGCTCGAGCACGAATTCGCGCTGGCGATCCTGGACGTCCAGATGCCGGGCATGGACGGCTTCGAGCTGGCCGAGCTGATGCGCGCCACCTCGCGCACCCGCAACATCCCGATCGTGTTCGTCTCCGCCGCCGGGCGCGAACTGAACTACGCCTTCAAGGGCTACGAGACGGGCGCCGTCGACTTCCTGTACAAGCCGCTCGATCCGGATGCCGTGCGCAGCAAGGTCAATGTGTTCGTCACGCTGGACCAGCAGCGCCGCGAGATGCGGCGCCAGATGGAGGCGCTGGAACAGGCCCGGCGCGAGCAGGAAACCCTGGTGCGCGAATTGAACCATACCCAGGCCGAGCTGCAGCGCTCGCTGCGCATGCGCGACGAATTCATGTCGCTGGTGGCGCACGAGTTGCGCACGCCGCTGAACACGCTGTTCCTGGAAACCCAGATGCGCAGCCTGCAGCTCAAGCGCGGCAACCTGCCCGCGTTCAATCCGGAGCAGATGGGCGGCATGATCAAGCGCGACGAGCGCCAGATCAAGGCCATGATCCGCCTGATCGACGACATGCTCGACGTCTCGCGCATGAAGAGCGGCACGCTGTCGATCCGCCCCGGCAAGGTCGAGCTGACGGCGCTGCTGGAACGCGTCGTCAACGACCTGTCGCTGCAGGCGGCCGACGCCGGCTGTACGCTGACGGTGCTGCCGCACACGCCCGTGGAAGGGTGGTGGGACGAATTCCGCATCGAGCAGGTGGTGGTCAACCTGATCACCAACGCGCTGCGCTACGGCGGCGGCGGCGAGGTCGAGATCAGCGTGCACGAGGAAGGCTGCAACGCCCGCATCGACGTGCGCGACCACGGCAAGGGCATCGCGCCGGACTTCCTCGAACGCATCTTCGAACCCTACGAGCGCGGCGCCCGCAGCGGCGAACCGAAGGGCCTGGGCCTGGGCCTGTACATCTCGCGCCAGCTCGCCACCTCCCACGGCGGCTCGCTGACCGTCGCCAGCGTGCCGGGGGAGGGGGCGACGTTCAGCCTCACGCTGCCGTGCACGGAAGTCGTCGCGACCGTGGTCGCCTCCGCCTGAACGACGAGTTAGCTTTCGTCATCGGACCGTCATAGTCCCTGCCTACGAAGAGTCGATAGTTAAAAACAATCGCGAAAATCTGATCAATTAATTTCACAAGCAACGGTGCGCGGGTTATAGTGTGCACCTGACGTTTTTTAACCACCCCCCTGAAGAGGAACGACAACATGTCCATCATCAACAGCACGATCAAACCGTTCAAAGCAACCGCCTACCATGACGGCAAGTTCGTCGACCTGACCGAAGCAGACTTCAAAGGCACCTGGTCGGTCCTGATGTTCTACCCGGCCGACTTCACCTTCGTCTGCCCGACCGAACTGGAAGACCTGGCTGCTTTCCAGCCGGAGTTCGCGAAGATGGGCGTGAAAGTGTACGGCGTGTCGACCGACAGCCACTTCGCCCACAAGGCATGGCACGACACCTCGGAAGCCATCAAGAAGGTCAACTACCCGCTGATCGGCGACCCGACCGGCATCCTGGCCCGTAACTTCGAAGTCATGATCGAAGAAGAAGGCATGGCGCTGCGCGGCACCTTCGTCATCAATCCGGAAGGCCAGATCAAGCTGATGGAAGTGCACGACAACGGCATCGGCCGCGACGCATCGGAACTGATGCGCAAGGTCAAGGCTGCCCAGTACGTCGCAGCCCACCCGGGCGAAGTGTGCCCGGCCAAGTGGAGCGAAGGCGCCGAAACCCTGAAGCCGTCGCTGGACCTGGTCGGCAAGATCTGATACGGATCGCCATGCGGGTCAACCGGCCCGCAGCAGCAAGGCAGTAATGCAGTACCGGTTCGAGCCCGCCTCTTGTGGGCATGGCTCGAGCCACCATCTCTTGATTTGCGCCGCTTGATCCCGCCACGACGCTGGCGATCAAACTAGTCGATTTTGCCGCGCCAGATTTACTAATTTGATTGATGCACCTGGGGTGCG
The DNA here is from genome assembly GCF_030412015.1 of Massilia sp. YIM B02763. Lineage (GTDB taxonomy): Bacteria > Pseudomonadota > Gammaproteobacteria > Burkholderiales > Burkholderiaceae_D > Telluria. The sequence continues at coordinate 308,904 of NZ_JASNRD010000003.1, forward strand.
TCGGGGCCCCGCTTTGCCCGAAACTTTTAACGATACGACCGAGGAAATGACCATGAGCGTGCTTGACAACGACCTGAAGACCCAACTGGGCGCCTACCTGCAGCGTGTGCAGCAGCCTTTCGAACTGGTCGCTTCGCTGGACGACAGCGAAACTTCCAAGCAGACGCTCGAACTGCTGCAGACCATCCAGAGCCTGCGCGCCGACAAGATCACCCTGCGCACCGACGGCAACGATGCGCGCAAGCCGTCGTTCTCGCTGAAACGCGCCGGCACCGACATGAACCTGCGCTTCGCCGGCCTGCCGCTGGGCCACGAGTTCACCTCGCTGGTGCTGGCGCTGCTGTGGACCGGCGGCCACCCGCCGAAGGTCGAGCAGGACGTCATCGATTCCATCAAGGCCCTGGACGGCGAGTACAACTTCGAGATGTACATGTCGCTGACCTGCCATAACTGCCCGGACGTGGTGCAGGCGCTGTCGCTGATGGCGATCCTGAACCCGAAGGTCAAGACCACCGTCATCGAAGGCGGCGCCTACCAGAAGGAAGTCGAGCAGCGCCAGGTGATGGCCGTGCCGATGGTGTTCCTGAACAACGAACTGTTCGGCTCGGGCCGCATGATGATCGAAGAGATCGTCGCCAAGCTCGACACCGGCGCCGGCGCCCGCGACGCCGCCAAGCTGAACGCCAAGGATCCGTACGACGTGCTGATCGTCGGCGGTGGCCCTTCCGGCTCGGCAGCGGCCGTGTACGCGGCCCGCAAGGGCATCCGCACCGGCGTCGCCACCCAGCGCATGGGCGGCCAGGTGAACGACACCATGTCGATCGAGAACTACATCTCGGTGCTGGAAACGGACGGCCCGAAATTCTCGGCCGCGCTGGAAGCCCAGGTGCGCCACTATGGCGTCGACGTGATGACCCAGCAGGAAGCCGCGCAGATCATCCCGCCGTCGGCGCCGGGCGAACTGGTCGAGGTGCGTTTCGCCAACGGCGGCTCGCTCAAGTCGAGCACCGTGATCCTGTCGACGGGCGCGCGCTGGAGGAACGTCAACGTGCCGGGCGAGCAGGAATATAAAAACGCCGGCGTCAACTACTGCCCGCACTGTGACGGCCCGCTGTACAAGGGCAAGCGCGTGGCCGTGATCGGCGGCGGCAACTCGGGCGTCGAGGCGGCGATCGACCTGGCCGGTATCGTCGAGCACGTGACGCTGCTGGAGTTCTCGAGCCAGCTGAAGGCCGACGCGGTGCTGGTCAAGAAGGCGGAAAGCCTGTCCAACGTGACCATCCACGTGAACGCGCAGACCACCGAGATCACCGGCGACGGCAGCAAGGTGAACGGCATCGCGTTCAAGGACCGCCTGACGGGCGAGGAGCACCACGTGCCGCTGGCCGGCGTGTTCGTGCAGATTGGCCTGGTGCCCAACACCGAGTTCCTGAAAGGGACCGTGGAACTGTCGCGCTTCGGCGAGATCATCGTCGACGCCCATGGCCGCACCAACGTGCCGGGCGTGTTCGCCGCGGGCGACTCGACCACCACGCCGTACAAGCAGATCGTGATCGCGGCGGGCGAGGGGGCGAAAGCGGCGCTGTCGGCCTTCGACTACCTGATCCGCATGCCGGTGGCCGTCGAAGCGGCATAAGGACCAGCGTCAGGGACGACGAGATCCGGCGCGCAGCGCGTGCCGGACCGGTTCGATCGAAGTTCTGGAAGAGCAGCATCTCCGCAAGAGATGCTGCTTTTTTTTATGTCCGGCGTTCGCCGTTCGGGACAGGGCGCGGACCGCGCGCGTCGTTGCGGCGCTGGCTGCCGCAGCGGCGCTCGCGTCCAGTGCGCAGCAGCACGGGATGGGCGCCGGTGCCATCCAGGCCGAATTCGATGGCATGGCGCAGCGCGCGCACCGTGACGGGCATGTTGACGGTGCCGCTGAACTGCCGGTACTGCGGCGGCAACGGGCCGTCCGGCGGCACCAGCAGGATCGTCGGCGCCCAGGGCGCCAGGCGGTTCAATTCGCCGGGCAGGCTGCGACGATCGCCGTCGCCATGCGTGTGGGTCGTGAGAATGAGGTCGAAACGCAGCGCGCGCGTGGCGTTCAGTGCGGCCGCCGGGCTGTCGGTCTCGGCGACCGTGTAGCCGAGCGACTTGAGCAGTGCGGCGCTGTGGCGGCGCGATTCGACGTCTTCATCGTTGAGCAGGGCGTACTTCATGATGGAGTCCTCCTGCCGAGTGTATGTGCTCCCATTGACTATTATTCAACATTGAACTTGTAACAAATTAATGGGTCGAAAAAGTAATCGGCCACTGACGGGAGGGCAGGTGCGCACGGTTGGGTGCGCTACCGAGCGGCGATGCGCCGCAGGGTGTAAACTGGGGTTTCCGTCAATGGAAGAACAGTGAAGGCACACCGCCCAGTGCATCCGTATTGCACAGCAGCCAGGTGGCTGCGCTGGTCACGCCGACGTGCAGGGCCGTCCAGGCTGTGGGAAAGATGCGGGTCATGATGGCCTCCGAGGGTTCGCCGTTTGCGTTGATGTTGGAATCATCATAGTTTCTATGCTGTCGGGAAACTATCGGCTGGAATTCCGTCACGTTGTAGGAGTAGACCTCGTTCAGCTGTCTGATCAGCAGTCGTAGCTCATGGTTGGCTTCCTACGGCGACCGTAGGTTGCGTCCTATAGCGTGCTCTGGTACTCAGGCTTACAGTGGGAGCCATCATGACGACCCACGACCCCAAACTCCTCCACAAAGGCGTGCTTGCGGTGCGCCGCAACACTATCCGCCGCCTGTTGCATACCGTGTTCGGCATCGAACACCTGCGCGACGGCCAGCAACGCGTGATCGACAGCGTCCTCGACGGCAAGGACACGCTGGCCATCATGCCCACCGGCAGCGGTAAATCGCTGTGCTACCAGATTCCCGCCCGTGTCCTCGGCGGCATGACCATCGTCGTCTCTCCCTTGATCTCGCTGATGCAGGACCAGCTCGGCAAGCTCGAGGAGATGGGCGTGCGCGCCGTGCAGGTCAACAGCAGCTTGAACGCCGAGGAAGAGCGCGCCAGCCTGGCCGCCATCGCCGAGGAGCGCTGCGAGATCGTGTTCTGCACGCCGGAGCGCCTGTCCCAGCCCGAATTCGTCGCCACGCTCAAGGGCGTGAAGGTGGCGCTGGTGGCCGTCGACGAAGCCCACTGCATCTCGCAGTGGGGCCACGATTTCCGCCCGGCCTATCTGGAGATGGCCGGCGCCATCGAGGCGATCGGCCGCCCGCCCGTGCTGGCGCTGACGGCCACGGCGACGGAGGACGTGGTCGAGGACATCGGGCGCCAACTCAATCGTGCGCGCATGAACGTCATCAACACGGGCGTGTACCGCCCGAACCTGCGCTACGGCGTGGTGCAGGTGACGAACCACGAGGAAAAGCTGCAGCAGGCGCTGCGCCTCGTGCGCGAGACGGCCGGGGTGGGCATCGTGTACGCTGCCACCGTCAAGGCGGCCGAGGAGTTCTACCAGCTGCTGGAAGAGGCCGGGGAATCGGCTGCGCTGTACCACGGCAAGCTGCCGTCCGCCGAGCGCAAGGCCAACCAGGAACTGTTCATGCACGACGAACGGCGCGTGATGGTGGCGACGAACGCCTTCGGCATGGGCATCGACAAGCCGGACACGCGCTTCGTGATCCACCTGCAGATCCCGGCCAACCTGGAAGCGTATTACCAGGAATCCGGCCGCGCCGGCCGGGACGGCCAGGATGCCGACTGCACGCTGCTGTTCCTGCAGGACGACAAGCGCGTGCAGCAGTTCTTCCTCGTCAAGCACTATCCCGCGGCCGAGGAAATCCGCGCCGTCTACGAAGCCGTGCGCGGCGTCGCCGAGGAAGGCGATGCGACCCCGGCCCGCGTCGAGGAAGCGGCCGGGGACCTGGCCGGACCGCACCTGAAGGTGTGCCTGAAGCTGCTCAAGGATGCGCGCCTGCTGCGCCAGAACCGCAAGCTGTGCTGGCTCCCGACCAGCCACGCGCCCGAGGAGAAGCTGTTCTCGGCCATGGCCGAGATCTACCGCCGGAAGCAGGAGCGCGACAAGGAAGCGCTGGAGCAGATGGTGTCGTACGCCGTGAGCGGCTTCTGCCGCTGGAAGCTGCTGCTCGACTACTTCGGCGACGAAGTCGACGGATTCGAGAAGTGCTGCCGCTGCGACAACTGCCAGAACCCGCCGGCGGCCGTGCTGACGGAGGACATCGTCATTCGCGACGACGAGTTCGACCGCGAGCCCGACCCGGAGCACGATGCGCCCGCGCCGGCGTTCGAGGCCGGCGCATCCGTGAAAGTGGCCAAGTACGGTGCGGGCACCGTGGTGTGCTGCGCCGGCGAGCAGGTGACGATCGCCTTCCCCGACGGGGAGCAGCGTTCCTTCCTCGCGAGTTTCGTGAAGCCGGCCAGGAAGCGCAAGGCCGTCGTGGAAGGAGCCCCATGAGCGACATGGTCGTCGTCCGCAAGGAAGGACTGTATTGCGTCCCCGGCGATTTCTACATCGACCCGTGGAAGCCGGTGGACCGCGCCGTCATCACCCATGCGCACGGCGACCATGCGCGCTGGGGCCACCGGCACTACCTGGCCTCGCAACCGAGCGTGAACATCCTGAAGTCGCGCCTGGGGCAGGACATCAACGTCGATGGCCTCGCGTACGGCGAGCGCATCGTGCACAACGGCGTGGCGATCTCGCTGCATCCAGCCGGCCACGTGCTCGGCTCCGCCCAGGTGCGCATGGAACACGAGGGAGAAATCTGGGCCGCGTCGGGCGACTACAAGGTCGAGCCGGATGCCACCTGCGCGCCGTTCGAACCCGTGCGCTGCCACAGCTTCATCACCGAGTCGACCTTCGGGCTGCCGATCTACCGCTGGGATCCGCAGCAGGACGTGTTCGACGACATCAACCGCTGGTGGCGCCGCAATGCGGAGGAGGGCCGCACCAGCGTGCTGTATGCCTACGCCTTCGGCAAGGCGCAGCGCCTGCTGTCGGGCCTGGACCCGTCCATCGGTCCCATCGTCTGCCACGGCGCCGTCGAGCCCTTGAACCGCGTGTACCGCGAAGGCGGCGTCGTGCTGCCGCACACGCAGCTGGTCAGCGAGACGGACAAGGCCGATCTGAAAAGGGCGCTGGTGCTGGCGCCGCCGTCGGCCTCCGGCTCGACGTGGACGCGCCGCTTCGGCGACTACAGCGACGCCTTCGCCAGCGGCTGGATGCTGCTGCGCGGCGCACGGCGGCGGCGCGGCGTCGACCGCGGCTTCGTGCTGTCCGACCATGCGGACTGGCCCGGGCTGCTGGAGGCGATCGCCGCCACCGGCGCCCAGCAGGTCGTCGTCACGCACGGCTCGATTCCCGTGATGGTGCGCTGGCTGTGCCAGATCGGCCTCGACGCGAAGGCCTTCGACACGGAGTACGGCGACGAGGACGACGAAGCCGTCGCCGGGAATGCCGAGCCGCCGTCGGAACCGCAGCCCGGGAAGGAGCAACCTCGGGAAGGGACGTCCGATGCGTGAATTCGCCCGCCTGTACGCCGAACTCGACGAGACCACCGCCACCAACCGCAAGCTCGAGGCCCTGCAGAACTACTTCAGCCATGCCGCTCCCGAGAACGCCGCCTGGGCCGTGTACTTCCTCGCCGGCGGCAAGCCGCGCCAGGCCGTCCCCAGCAAGCTGCTGCGCCAGTACGCGATCGAGTATGCGGGCCTGGACGAGTGGCTGTTCGACGAATCCTATGCCGCCGTCGGCGACACGGCCGAGACCATCGCCCACATCCTGCCCGCGCCCAAGCGCCACAGCGACGTCGGCCTGGCCGTCTGGATGGAAGAGCGCATCGGCCCCCTGCGCGGCGCCGATCCGGGCACGATCCGGGCGGCGCTGTTCGACTATTGGGACGAGCTGACCTGGCGCGAGCGCTTCCTGTTCGTCAAGCTGATCGGCGGCGGGTTCCGCGTCGGCGTGTCGAAGCTGCTGGTGACGCGCGCGCTGGCCGCGATCGCCGCCGTCGACGCCAAGCTGATCGCCCAGCGCCTGATGGGCTGGACCGACGGCCGCGTCAAGCCGACGGCGGCCGGCTTCCTGCAACTGATCGCCGCCCAGTCCGACGACGAGCACAAGCAGCGCGGCGGCCAGCCCTATCCCTTCTTCCTGGCGCACCAGCTCAATGCCGACCCGGCCACGCTGGGCGACATGGGGAACTGGCAGGTCGAGTGGAAGTACGACGGCATCCGCGCCCAGCTGGTGCGGCGCGGCGGACAGAACTTCCTGTGGTCGCGCGGCGAAGACCTGATCACGGAACGCTTTCCGGAGCTGGCGGCGCTGTCGCTGCCGGAAGGGACCGTGGTCGACGGCGAAGTGCTGGTCTGGACCGGTGGGGATGCGCCGGCGCCGTTCGCCGACCTGCAGAAGCGCATCGGGCGCAAGACCTTGTCCGCCAAGCTGCTGGCCGAGCTGCCCGCCGTGCTGCTGGCCTACGACTTGCTGGAACTGGACGGCGTCGACCTGCGCGCGCTGCCGCAGCACGAGCGGCGCGCGCTGCTGGAGACGCTGGTCACGGGCGCGGCCCAGCCGCCATTGCGGATCTCGCCGCTGGTGACGGCCGACAGCTGGGAAGATTTGGGAAAACTACGTGCGGAATCGAGAGCCCGCGGCGTGGAAGGGATGATGCTCAAGGCGCGCGATGCCCAGTACGGCGTGGGCCGCACCAAGGACGTCGGCACCTGGTGGAAGTGGAAGATCGACCCGTATGCCGTCGACGCCGTGCTGATCTACGCCCAGGCCGGCAGCGGACGGCGCGCCTCGCTGTACACGGACTATACGTTCGCCGTGTGGGACGGCGAGGGCGAGGAGCGCAAGCTGGTCCCGTTCGCGAAAGCGTATTCGGGGCTGACCGACGCCGAGATCCGCCAGGTCGACAATGCGATCCGCAAGACGACGGTGGAGAAATTCGGGCCCGTGCGCTCGGTGAAGCCGACGATGGTGTTCGAGATCGGCTTCGAAGGCATCGCGCTGTCCACGCGCCACAAGGCCGGCATCGCCGTGCGCTTCCCGCGCATCCTGCGGCGGCGCGACGACAAGCCGGTCGAGGAAGCGGATACGCTCGACACGCTCAAGGGCTTGCTGGAAGCGGGGGCTGGCGAGGTAGCTCAATGACGAAGTCGCAGGCGGAAAGCGCCGTCGACGCCTGGTTCGCGGGGCGCGGCTGGAAGGTGTTCCCGTTCCAGCGCGCCGTATGGAAGGCCGCGCTGGCCGGCGAGTCCGGGTTGCTGCATGCGAACACGGGCGCGGGCAAGACCTATGCCGTGTGGTTCGCGGCGCTGCTGCGCGGAGCGAACCGGACGCGGCGCCAGTCCAGCGGCCTGCGCGTGCTGTGGCTCACGCCCATGCGCGCGCTGGCGGCCGATACCCAGCGTTCGCTGGAGACGTCGGCCGCGGAGCTGGGCGCGGCGTATCCGGACATCTTCGGCAGCTGGAGCATCGGCGCGCGCACGGGCGACACGGGGTCGGCCGAGCGCGCGCGCCAGTCGAAATCGCTGCCCGGCGCCCTCGTCACGACGCCGGAAAGCCTGTCGCTGCTGCTGTCGCACGCGGGTGCGCGCGACCAGTTCAAGCACCTGGACATGGTCATCATCGACGAATGGCACGAACTCCTCGGCAGCAAGCGCGGCGTGCAGGTGCAGCTGGCGCTGGCGCGGCTGCGGCGCTGGAATCCCGGCCTCGTCGTGTGGGGCCTGTCGGCGACGATGGGCAACCTCGACGAAGCGCGCGGCGTGCTGCTGGGCGCCAGCGCAGCCGACCGGGGCGTGCTGGTCGAGGGCGACCTCAAAAAGCAGATCGTCATCGACACGCTGGTGCCGCAGAACCCCTCGCGCTTTCCCTGGGCCGGCCACCTGGGGCTGGCCATGATGCAGCCCGTGGTCGACGAGATCGACCAGCACGGTTCGACGCTCGTCTTCACCAACACCCGTCCGCAGGCGGAGCTGTGGTACCAGAACCTGATCGAGGCGCGCCCGGACTGGGCCGGCGTGGTGGCGCTGCACCACGGCTCGCTCGACCGCGAGGTGCGCGAATGGGTCGAGAACGGCCTCAAGCGGGGCGAACTGAAGGCCGTCGTGTGCACGGCGAGCCTGGACCTGGGTGTCGACTTCCTGCCCGTCGAGCGCGTGCTGCAGATCGGCAGCGCCAAGGGCATCGCGCGCATCCTGCAGCGCGCGGGACGCAGCGGCCACGCGCCGGGCCGCGTGTCGCGCGTGACGCTGGTGCCGACCCACAGCCTGGAACTGCTGGAAGCGGCGGCCGTCAAGCGCGCCGTCGCGACCCACCGCATCGAGGCGCGCCGGCCGCCGAACAAGCCCTTCGACGTGCTGGTGCAGCACCTGGTGACGATCGCGCTGGGCGGCGGTTTCCGCGACGAGGAACTGTACGAGGAAGTGCGCAGCAGCTGGTCCTACCGCGAGCTCACGCGCGAGGAGTGGCAGTGGGCGCTGGACTTCGTCGCGCGCGGCGGCCAGAGCCTGACGACCTATCCCGAGTACCGGCGCGTGCTGCCGGACGAGGCGGGCGTGCACCGCGTGCCCGATGCGACGATCGGGCGCCGCCACCGCATGAGCATCGGCACCATCGTGTCCGACGCGCAGATGAAGGTGCAGTACGTGAGCGGCGGACGCATCGGCACCGTCGAGGAATCCTTCATCGGCAGGATGAAGCCGGGCGACCGTTTTCTCTTTTCGGGCCGCATCCTGGAACTGGTGCGCGTGCACGAGATGACGGCGTTCGTGAAGCGCTCGGAATCGAGCCGGGGCGCCGTCAGCCGCTGGAGCGGCGCCAAGGTGCCCCTGAGCGCAGAGCTGGCGCATGCCGCGCGCGAGGAATTGAAGCTGGCCAGCCAGGGCATCTACGACGGGCCCGAGATGCGCGCGCTGGTGCCGCTGTTCGAGATCCAGGAACGCTGGTCGGCGCTGCCCAGCAGCGACGTGCTGGTGGTCGAGAGCATGAAGAGCCGCGAAGGCTGGCACCTGTTCGCGTATCCGTTCGCGGGACGTTCCGTGCACACGGGACTGGCCTCGCTGCTGGCCTACCGCGTGGGACGGGTGATGCCCAGCACCTTCTCGGTCGCCGTCAACGACTACGGCTTCGAACTGCTGGCGCCGGAACCCGTCGACTGGGAAGCCGCGTTCGCCGCGGCGACGGGCGCGGACGTGGCCCTGTTCGACACGGGGAACCTGCTCGAGGACGTGCTCGACAGCCTGAACGCGACCCAGCTGTCGCAGCAGCGTTTCCGCGAAGTGGCCCGCATCGCCGGCCTCGTGTTCCAGGGCTACCCCGGCCAGCATAAATCGATGCGCCAGGTGCAGGCCTCGTCCTCGCTGTTCTTCGAGGTCTTCCGCAAGCACGACAGCGGCAACCTGCTGCTGACGCAGGCCGAGCGCGAGGTGCTGGAACAGGAACTGGAACTGACGCGCCTGCGCGATACGCTGGTCGAGCTGCACGGGCGCCGCATCGCGTTTCGCGAGGTGAAGCGCGCGACGCCATTCGGCTTCCCGCTGATGGTCGCGCGCTTCCGCGAAAAGGTCAGTACCGAGAAGCTGAACGACCGCGTGGCGCGCATGCTGCGCGAACTGGAAAAGGCGGCCGCGGCATGACGATGGCCGGCGCCTTCCCCCTCGACGTGGCCGGCGAGCGCCTCTGGCTGCTGCCGCAGAAGGCCGTGTACTGGCCGCGCCTGGCGCTGCTGGCCATCGCCGACATCCACTTCGGCAAGGCGGCCGCCTTCCGCTCCTTCGGCATTCCCGTCCCGCACGGCACGACCAATGAGAACCTCGATGCGCTCGACGCGCTCGTCGATGCGACGGGCGCCACGCATGTCCTCTTCCTGGGCGACTTCCTGCACGCGCGCGCCTCGCACGCGGCCGCCACGCAGGCGGCGATGCTGGCCTGGCGCCTGCGCCGGCGCGAGCTCGTGCTGACGCTCGTGCGCGGCAACCACGACAAGCACGCGGGCGACCCGGCGGCGAGCCTGGCCATCGACCTCGTCGACGAACCGTACACGCTGGGACCGTTCTCGTTCTGCCACCATCCCGAGCTGGAGGAGGGCGCGTCCGGCTACGTGCTCGGGGGCCACGTGCATCCGGCCTATGTCCTGGCCACGCGCTTCGACGCGCTGCGCCTGCCGTGCTTCGTCGTCGGGCCGCGGCGCATGATCCTGCCCTCGTTCGGCGCGTTCACGGGCGGGCATGCGGTGCGGCCGGAACGGGACGAACGGATCTACGTCACGTCGGGCGATGCCGTCCATCCGGTGCATCCGACGCATCCGGGTCGTTAGCGTAGGTTAGCGAGCGCACCGAGCCCTGCAATACAGCGGCGTAAGCTGGCCATATCGACAATCCGATTTTCCGGAGGACACCATGGCAAAAGCCCGCCAGACCCTCGCCGCGGCCGTCGTGGCCGCGCTGCCCCTGCTTGCGGTGAGCGTTCCCGCCCAGGTGCAAGCCCAGGACCATCCGCGCGCCAGCACGCTCGGCCCGCGCATCGAAGGTTTCAATGTCGACGAAGTGCGCCGCCTCGACCCCGGCACCGAACTGAACTTCGAGCTCTATGGCAGCCCCGGCGGCGCCGCGACGCTGCGCATCGACGGCGCGACCCGCAACCTGCACATGAACGAGACCCGGCCCGGCACCTACCAGGGCACGTACACGATCGGCGTGCACGACCGCATCCGCCCGGACAGCGCCGTCACCGCGAACCTGCGCGTGAACAACCTGACCGCGACCCAGGTGCTGGCCGAATCCATCGTGCGCGGCCCCGGCGCGCGCCAGGACCGCGGCGGCGAATTGGCGCAGGTGCCGCACGTGCGCACCTTCGACGTGGAGGCGAACGACAACCTGGGCCCCGGCAACGAGCTGAAGTTCACGGTGCGCGGCACGCCCGGCGCCAAGGTCGACGTGCAGATTGCCGGCACGCGCGGCATCTTCTACTTGCCGGAAGTGCGTCCGGGCGAGTACAGCGGCCTGTACACGATCCGCCGCGACGACCGCATCATGCCGGACGCGGCCGTGACGGCCACCATCCGCGCCAACGGCCGCTACACGACGGCCATGCTGGGCCGGCCGCTGCTGGCCGGCGGACCTGGGCCGCGCGACCTGGCGATGTCGACATCGCCCGTGCGCAGCGGCTACGACGGGCGCGATGAACGCCAGCAGCCGGTGGCGCGCTACTGCACCAACTGCGGCACGGTGGAGGCGGTCAACGTCGTGGATACGGCCAGCAGCGGGGCGCTGGGCACCGTCGGCGGCGCCGTGGTCGGCGGCCTGATCGGCAACCAGGTCGGCAGCGGTACCGGACGCACGGCAGCCACGGCGGCGGGCGCCGTCGGCGGCGCGCTGGCCGGGCGCAGCATCGAGCGCAATGCAAGGAGCGGCCAGCGTTTCGAGGTCGTCGTGCGCTACGAGAACGGCGCGACGCAAACGATTCCCTTCGATAACGATCCGGGCTTTCGCGTGGGCGACCGCGTCAAGGTCAGCGATGGGGTGGTAACGCGCGATTGATCGGGACGGAAATGGGAGACGGAAACGGTGACATAAACGGCGTCGAAGGGCGCCCGTGCTGAGCTGAGCAAGGATTTGCTCTGTTAAAGGGGGCTGCGGAAAGTTCAAAGCCGTGCGGCAAGCTTGAAGAGCAAGCGAGTCTGCGGGTCCTCCCGGCCCGGACTCGACGGCGGCGGCCTTCAGGCCGTCGCCAGCACCTGGCCGTCGCCGGAATCGGCGTCTGCCTTGTGCTTTGCGTTCTGCTTGGCACGCGAGCGCGACGGCGGCAGGCGGCGCAGCGTCTTCAATGCTTCCGGATCCTTGATGCCGATGGTGCGCTGGTCGACCGTGATCAGGCCGATCTCGTTGAAGGCGGACAGCGTGCGGCTGACGGTTTCCAGCGTCAGGCCGAGGTAGCTGCCGATTTCATGGCGCGTCATGCGCAGGTTGAACAGCTTGCTCGAATACCCCATGGCGGCGAAGCGGTCGGCCAGCGAGATCAGGAAGCGGGCCACGCGGGCTTCGGCCGACAGGGCGCCGAGCATGCCGATCATCGCCTGTTCCCGCACCAGCTCGCGGCTCATGACGCCGTACATCAGGTTTTCGAGTTCCGCGTGCACGCGACCGAGGGCGGTCAGCTTCTTGAACGGGACCAGGATCAGGTCGCAGTCCGACAGGGCCACCGCTTCCGAGGCGTAATGCCGGGTGTGGATACCGTCGACGCCGAGCATGTCGCCCTTCATGGGAAAGCTCAGCACCTGCTCGTTGCCGAATTCATCGATCAGCACGGTCTTGAGAAAGCCGGAGTTGACGATGTACAGGGTGTCGAAGGCCTGGCCGATGGTGTGGACGCGCTGCCCCGTCTTGAATTGCACGTGCTGGAACAGCAGCTCCTCGGTGTTCATCGAGACGGCGGCCGGGATGTGCAGCAGGTCGCAGACCTCTTTCAAGTTGGACCACAGGCGACCCTGGCGCTGGCGTCCGGCTTCCATTTGCGACGAGTGCAGGGTCGATGGCGCGGCGTTGCGTTGTTCTGAAGTTAGCTGGGACTGCATACTCATCTCCAGGTTTAGGAATCAAGGTTTCTTGCGGCCTGTTCGGTCCGGCGTAGATGTCTGGACACGGATATAGACCGCGAGCAAGTCGGAACGCTGAAACCAGTATGCCAACACGAGTCCGGCATTCATATCAGCAACGGCTGAATGTGTAGGTAGGAGGGAGCGTCAAACTGTAGGACTTTTCTTACCAGGGGTGTCGATGCGTGAGCATGTCCCAGAGTGGCGCGTGCCTGCAGCGCTGGTAGGAATCTTTCCATTTCCACTGCGGCGCCCGGCCGACGGGCAGGGCACGCGCAGTGTGGCGGGAATGTCAAAGACTGTTTGGCCTACGCCGGCTCAAGCCTTCATGGGCGCCAGCAAGCGGTGCGCGACGGCGTACTGGACCATCTCGGACAACGAGGTCATGCCCATCTTCTGCATGATGCGGGTCTTGTGCGTGCTGACCGTCTTGACCGACAGGTGGAGGTTGTTGGCGATCTCGGTGATCGACTTGCCGCCCACCAGCAGCGAGAACACCTCGAATTCGCGGTCCGAGAGCTGCTTGTGCAGCAGCTGTTCATTCGGCGCCATGATGTTCAGCGCCAGTTGTTCGGCGACCTCGGTGCTGATGTAAGGACGGCCGGACGCGACCTTGCGGATGGCGCCGACCAGCTGGGTGCCCGCGCTTTCCTTGGTGAGATAGCCCTGGGCGCCGGCGCGGATGGCGCGCACGGCATATTGTTCTTCCTCGTGCATCGTCAGGATCAGGATGGCCAGCTTGGGCGACTCGCTGCGCACCTGGCGGATCAGGTCGACGCCGCTGCGTCCCGGCATGGACAAGTCGAGCAGCAGCAGGTCGAAGCCGCCCTGGCGGACGAGCGTCAGCACTTCGAAACCGTTGATGGCTTCGCCGACGATCTCGATGTCGAGCGCACCGTCGAGGATGCGCTTGAGGCCCTCGCGCATGATCGTGTGATCGTCAGCGATGACTATGCGAATCATAGTGGTTTCCCCAGCATGGAATCTTGAAAACGCAGCATAAAAGCTATCACATAAGCAACATTTTTGTTGCACTTTTTTGTAGAAGATGCGTAATGCGCGCTGCGTTTAGTCGGCCGGCTCTCGGATCAGGCGGTGTACCAACACGGGGATGGTCGTCTGCGACAGGACCTTGTTGGTCACGCTGCCCAGCAGCAGCTGGCCCCAGCCGCTGCGGCCGTGCGAACCCATGAAGATCAGGTCGCAGTGTTGTTGCTGCGCGACGTCGACGATCTTGAGGGCGGCGGCGTCGGAAAATGCCGTCATGCAGGAATGCCGCAGTCCGGCCCGCTCGGCCGCACGCATGATCGAGCCCATGTATTCCTCGCCGGTACGGCGCATCCGCTCTATGTATTCTTCCTCACTGGGGTAGGAAGGCGGGATGATTTCGACGTACACCGGATATTGGTAGTCCGGCGCCACGAACAGGGCCAGCACCTCGGCACCCATCTGCTGCGCGAACTTCACGCCTGCGCAGGCGGTGTGCTGGGATACGGCGGAGCCGTCCGTGGTAATCAGAATCTTCTGGTACATGGTGAGTCCTCCCTCACAACACGTTACGACGTCATTGTAGTCCGCCGGACCATCCCGCACGGGACGTAAATCCTTGATCTTTCTCAGCGTTGTGTTCGCTCATCCGCAGGAAAGCATAAGGAGCCGCAATTTCCCCCACGATAAAAAAATACAACACTTGCTTTGCGAAAATATTCAGAAAACGTTGTAAATAATCGTTTCACGACCAGGTTTACTGCGTTATCGGCATTGGGGACCGTCCAGAAGATTTACCTACGGCAACCACACTGCTACACTCTTCGAAAACTCGTACCGTCAGCGTATTGACGGCAGCAACACCTTGCATGGGAGCCCCTCCTGGAAGCCGCCGCGCCATGAACGCCGCGCCGGCGTTCATGGTTCCCTACAGATCATCGCGACATTTACATTATGGAGAAGTAGGGACTATGACCGACGCCGCTGACGATTTCGACGCATTATTCGAGGAAGTGGCAGCGCAACGAGCCTCCGCTCCCGCTCCCGCCCCGGCCGCCGCGCCGGCGCCCGAACCCGCCGCCGGCGGGGAGAGCGGCGACAGCGACGACCTCGAAGCCTTGTTCGACCAGGTAGCGACCTCCTCGGCCCCGGCCGTGGTCGCCGCCGCCCCGGCCGTGGCGGCAGTCGCCGCCGCGCCGGCCGCCGAGGCCGACGACAAGCAGGGCCAGGGCATGTACGAGCGCCTGGGTGCCATCGTGCGCGTCATGCACGACTCGCTGCGCGAACTGGGCTACGACAAGGCGCTGACCGAGGCGTCGTCGCAGATCGTGGACGCCCAGGACCGCCTGGAATACGTTGCCACCCTGACCGAACAGGCCGCCAACAAGGTGCTGAACACGCTGGACGACGGCATGCCGGCCCAGGACCTGCTGTCCAAGCAGGCCAAGGAAATGGAAACCCGCTGGGCTGACCTGTTCGCAGGCAAGCTCTCGATCGACCAGTTCAAGTCCCTGGCCGGCGACTCCAGGCAGTTCGCCCAGCTGGTGTCGGAAGCGACCGAGGCGGAAAAGGCGCGCCTGCTGGAAATCATGATGGCCCAGGACTTCCAGGACATCACCGGCCAGCTGATCAAGAAGGTCGTGATCATCACCAAGACGGTCGAGAACGAACTCGCCCAGCTGCTGCGCGACAGCGCCCCGGCCGAAGTCAAGGAAAAGCTGGCGCAGAAACAGGCCGCACAGGAGCAGGAACAGCCCGTGCAATTGATGTCGGGTCCGTCGGTGCCGACCGTGGCGCTGGACCAGGACAGTGTCGATGACCTTCTCGCCGATCTGGGGTTCTAATGGATGAAATGCTCAAGGATTTCGTTGTCGAAGCCTTGGATCTTTCCACCAACGTGGAAGAGCACTTGCTGCGCCTCGAACGCGATCCGGACAACAAGGAAACGCTCAATGCCGTGTTCCGCTCCTTCCACACCATCAAGGGCGGCGCGGGCTTCATGGGCCTGCCGGCGCTGGTCGCGGCCTGCCACCTGACGGAAAACCTGTTCGATGCGCTGCGCACCGGCGCGGCCCCCGTCACGCCGTCGGCAATCGAGGCGTCGCTGCAGGCGTCCGGCTTCGTGGCCGACCAGCTCAATGAGCTGAACAACGGCGCCACGCCGGACCAGCTGGCGCCGATGCCGGCCGAACTGGAAAGCATGCTCAAGGATGCGATCGCGGGCAAGGATGCCGCGCCGGCCGCCGCCGCGCCTGCTCCCGTTGCCGCCGCCGCGCCCGCCGTTGCCGCCACCGCCACCGCCGCCCCCGCCGCCCCCGCGCCGGCCGCCGCGCTCGCATCGGCCGATGGCATCGACTGGGAAGGCATGTACATGGCCGTGGTCCCGCCGGGCACGCACACGCCGGCCGCCGCGCCTGCCGCAGCAGCAGCTATTGCGACTGCCGCGCCGGCCGAGCAGGCCGCCGCGCCCGCACCCGTTCCCGCCGCCGCCCCGGCCGCCGAGCACGCGCCGGCCAAGCCGGGCTGGGACGGCAACGAGCGCCGCGCCGAGAACAAGCCCGCGCAGGCCGCCGCGGCCAAGGACGAAAGCATCCGTATCGACGCCGTCAAGCTGGATGCGCTGCTGGAAGTGGCCGGCGAATCCGTGCAGGCCGCCAACCAGGCCGCCGTGCTGCTGGAACGCCTGTCGCAATTCAAGTTCGAGGGCCAGGCCGCCACGCTGATGGCGACGCTGACCGAGACGCTGGAACGCGCCTCGCGCTACTCGGCCGAATTGCAGCGCGCCACGCTGGCGACCCGCATGCAGCCGGTCGGCCGCCTGTTCCAGAAGTTCCCGCGCCTCGTGCGCGAGCTGGCCAAGGACCTGGGCAAGGACGTCGAGCTGACCATCGAAGGCGCCGAGACCGAAGTCGACCGCGTCGTCGTGGACAGCCTGTACGACCCGCTCGTGCACATGCTGCGCAATGCGCTGGACCACGGCGTCGAGTCGCCGCAGGACCGCGTCGCCAGCGGCAAGCCGGCCAAGGCCTTCATCATGCTGAAGGCGTGGCAGGAAGCCAACAGCGTCATGATCGTGCTGCAGGACGACGGCCGCGGCATGGACCCGGCCAAGCTGCGCCAGAAAGCGATGGAAAAAGGCCTGATCTCCGAGCACCAGGCGACCTCCGACGACGAGGCCTACCAGCTGGTGTTCCTGCCGGGCTTCTCGACCAAGGAAGTGGCCTCGTCGGTCTCGGGCCGCGGCGTGGGCATGGACGTGGTCAAGACCGCCGTCGAGAAGAACCGCGGCGCGATCCGCATCGATTCCAGGCTCGGCTCCGGCACCAAGTTCTCGATCCGCCTGCCGATCGAGCTGTCGATCGTGCCGACCATGCTGGTGTCGACCTCGGGCGCCCAGCTGGCCCTGCCGATGGCGGTGGTCGAGCGCGTGGTCGAGCTGCCGGAGAACTTCATGCAGGTCGGCGGCGCCCCGGTGCTGAAGGACCAGGGCCGTCCGCTGCCGGTGCGCTCGCTGGCGCTGTCGCTCGGCTACGAGGAGTGCGTCGAGCGCGTCGGCATCGTCATCAACGCGCCGCAGCCCTACATCATCGCGGTGGAAGCGGTCGACGGTACCGCCGACCTCGTGATCAAGCCGATGACGGCGCTGCACGTCGACGGCATCACCGGCACGGCCCGCTCTGCCGAGGGTTCGCTGGTGCTGGTCGTGGGCCTGTCGTTCCTGATGGACGGCTGCCGCAACGCGGTGCGCCTGGCCGCGTGATGGGGGCCTCGTAAACCTACTGCGCGTTGCATTTTCGTTCTGCGATGCTCGCCGTACCGTAAGTACGGCTGCGCTTCTCGAACGAAACTGCCGCCGCTCGCTACGGTTTCCGAGGCCCCTGATGCACCAAAGCAGAGCAAAACGTCTTCAAAGCGTTGCTGCAACAAAACCATGAAAAGCCCGCGCATATCCTGCGCGGGCTTTTTTCTTGTACGTTCGGGCGTTGTTGCTCGAATAATATTTGGTAAGGAATTCGCGAATTGGCATAATCGTGCCGACGGCGGCCTTCTGCCGCATTGCACAACTATGGCATAATCAAAGACCAAGCCCGCATGTAGCGGTCGTTCCAATGGACTTACCATGTTAAAAACGCTCTACGACAAACTCTGGGATTCGCATGTCGTGCGTGCCGATGCAGATGGCACCACCGTGCTGTATATCGACCGTCACCTGGTCCATGAAGTGACCAGCCCGCAAGCCTTCGAAGGCCTGCGCGTGGCGGGCCGCCCGCTATGGCGCACGTCCGCCAACCTTGCCGTAGCAGACCACAACGTCCCGACCACCGACCGCTCGCACGGCATCGCCGACCCGACCTCGCGCCTGCAGGTCGAGACGCTGGACGCCAATACCAAGGCGTTCGGGCTGACGTACTTCGACATGAACGACAAGCGCCAGGGCATCGTCCACGTGATCGGCCCCGAGCAGGGCGCCACGCTGCCCGGCATGACGGTCGTGTGCGGCGACTCGCACACCTCGACCCACGGCGCCTTCGGCTGCCTGGCGCACGGCATCGGCACCTCGGAAGTCGAGCATGTGCTGGCCACGCAGACGCTGCTGGCCAAGAAATCGAAATCGATGCTGGTGCAGGTCGACGGCCAGCTGCCGGCCGGCGTCACCGCCAAGGACATCGTGCTGGCCGTGATCGGCAAGATCGGCACGGCCGGCGGCACCGGCTACGCGATCGAATTCGCCGGCTCGGCGATCCGCGCGCTGTCGATGGAAGGCCGCATGACCGTCTGCAACATGGCGATCGAGGCGGGCGCGCGCGCCGGCATGGTCGCCGTCGACGACACCACGATCGACTACGTGAAGGGCCGTCCGTTCGCCCCCGCCGGCCCGCACTGGGACCACGCCGTCGCCTACTGGCGCACGCTGCACTCGGACCCGGGCGCGAAGTTCGACATGGTCGTGCTGCTCGACGCGGCCGAGATCCGCCCGCAGGTCACCTGGGGCACCTCGCCCGAGCAGGTGACGACGATCGACGGCCGCGTGCCCGATCCCGACCACGAAAAGGATCCGGTCAAGCGCGACGCGATGGAAAAGGCGCTCGTCTACATGGACCTGGAGCCGAACACGGCGATGGAAGACATCCCCATCGACAAGGTGTTCATCGGTTCCTGCACCAATTCGCGCATCGAGGACCTGCGCGCCGCCGCCGCCGTCGTGCGCGGCCGCCAGCGCGCCTCGAACGTGAAGCTGGCCATGGTGGTGCCGGGCTCCGGCCTCGTCAAGGAACAGGCCGAGCGCGAAGGCCTGGACAAGATCTTCAAGGCCGCCGGCTTCGAATGGCGCGAGCCGGGCTGCTCGATGTGCCTGGCGATGAACGCCGACCGGCTGGAGCCGGGCGAGCGCTGCGCCTCGACCTCGAACCGCAACTTCGAAGGACGCCAGGGGCAGGGCGGCCGCACGCACCTGGTCTCGCCGGCCATGGCCGCGGCAGCGGGCATTGCCGGCCACTTCGTCGACGTGCGTGGTCTCTGATCAAAAGAAAACTAGGTAAACACAGCATGAAGAAAGTCATCACCCTCGCACTCATCGCCTTCGTGGTCAGCGGCTGCAACACCATCTCGGGCATGGGCCGCGACGTGCAGAAAGTGGGCCAGGTCATCACCGGCGCTGGCGGCAAATAACAGTTCGATAGGCATACGCCGCGAACTCCGGGGTCGGAGCCCTTGAGAAGCAACACCGGGCTCCGACCCCTGCGGCAGAAAACATCATGGACAAATTCACCGTACACGAAGGGCTGGTGGCGCCGCTGGATCGCGCCAACGTCGATACCGACGCCATCATCCCGAAGCAGTTCCTCAAGTCGATCCGCCGCACCGGCTTCGGCCCCAACCTGTTCGACGAATGGCGCTACCTGGACCATGGCGAACCGGGCATGGACAACAGCAAGCGGCCCGTCAATCCGGACTTCGTGCTGAACCAGCCGCGCTACCAGGGTGCATCGATCCTGCTGGCGCGCAAGAACTTCGGCTGCGGCTCCTCGCGCGAGCACGCGCCGTGGGCGCTGCAGCAGTTCGGCTTTCGCGCCATCGTCGCGCCGAGCTTCGCCGACATCTTCTTCAACAACTGCTTCAAGGGCGGCCTGCTGCCCATCGTCCTGTCGGAAAACCAGGTCGACCAGCTGTTCAATGAAGTCAAGGCGTTTGCCGGCTACAAGCTGGTGGTGGACCTGGAGCGCCAGACCATCGGCACCTCGAGCGGCAGCCTGGTGTTCGAGTTCCAGATCGACGCGTTCCGCAAATACTGCCTGCTCAACGGCCTGGACGACATCGGCCTGACGCTGCGCCACGCCGACGAGATCCGCGCCTTCGAGGAACGCCACCTGCGCAGCCAGCCCTGGCTCGCCAACACCATTTAAAAGAGCAAGAGCATGAAGATTGCGATCCTGCCGGGCGACGGCATCGGCCCGGAAATCACGGCGCAAGCCGTCAAGGTCTTGAACGCGCTCGATGAGCGGTTCGAGCTGGAGAGCGCCGACGTGGGCGGCGCCGGCTACGCCGCCCACGGCCACCCGCTGCCGCCGGCCACGCTGGCGCTGGCGAAAGCGGCCGACGCCGTGCTGTTCGGCGCCGTCGGCGACTACCAGTACGACAATCTCGAGCGCGCGCTGCGGCCGGAACAGGCGATCCTCGGCCTGCGCAAGGAATTGGGCCTGTTCGCCAACCTGCGTCCCGCGATCCTGTATCCGGAACTGGCCGGCGCCTCGACGCTGAAAGCCGACGTGGTGTCGGGCCTGGACATCCTGATCATCCGCGAACTGACGGGCGACATCTATTTCGGCAAGCCGCGCGGCGTGCGCACCTGCCCGGACGGCCCGTTCGCGGGCCAGCGCGAAGGCTTCGACACGATGCGCTACGCGGAAGGCGAGATCCGCCGCATCGCCCACGTGGCCTTCCAGGCGGCGAGGAAGCGCGACAAGCGCGTGACCAGCGTCGACAAGGCCAATGTGCTGGAGACGTTCCAGTTCTGGCGCGACATCGTCACCGACGTGCACAAGGAATACCAGGACGTCGCGCTCGAACACATGTACGTCGACAATGCCGCGATGCAGCTGGTGCGCGCGCCGAAAAAATTCGACGTGATAGTGACGGGGAATATGTTCGGCGATATCCTGTCGGATGCGGCGGCCATGCTGACCGGTTCGATCGGCATGCTGCCGTCGGCCTCGCTCGACGCGAACAACAAGGGCCTGTACGAACCGTCGCACGGTTCGGCGCCGGACATTGCGGGCAAGGGCGTCGCCAATCCGCTGGCGACCATCCTGTCCGCCGCGATGATGCTGCGCTTCTCGCTCGGCAAGACCGAGCAGGCGGACCGCATCGAGAACGCGGTGAAAGCCGTGCTGGCGCAGGGACTGCGCACGCCGGACATCTTCGAGGAAGGCACGACCCGCGTCGGCACCGAAGAGATGGGCGATGCGGTGGTCAACGCATTGGCGCGATAGCCGTTAATAATGATCCGTGGACGTTCGCGTCCACGCGGAAAACGACGATAAACCCAAGGAAAAGAGATGAAATTAGTAGGTCTGGTTGGTTGGCGCGGCATGGTAGGTTCGGTCCTGATGCAGCGCATGCAGGACGAGGGCGATTTCGCCCATATCGAGCCGGTGTTCTTCACGACGTCGAACCCGGGCGGCGACGCCCCGAAGATGGCCAAGAACGAGACCAGGCTGAAAAGCGCCACCGACATCGCCGAACTGTCCAAGTGCGAGATCATCATCTCCTGCCAGGGCGGCGACTACACGACCGACGTGTACCCGAAGCTGCGCGCCGCCGGCTGGAGCGGCTACTGGATCGACGCCGCGTCGACGCTGCGCATGAACGACGACGCCGTCATCGTGCTCGACCCCGTCAACAGCGACGTGATCAAGAACGCGCTCAGCAGCGGCGTGAAGAACTACATCGGCGGCAACTGCACCGTGTCGTGCATGCTGATGGGCCTGGGCGGCCTGTTCAAGCACGACCTGGTCGACTGGATGACCTCGATGACCTACCAGGCCGCATCGGGCGGCGGCGCCCAGCACATGCGCGAACTGCTGACCCAGTTCGGCACCATCAACGCGGCCGTCAAGCCGCTGCTGGACGATCCGGCATCGGCCATCCTCGACATCGACCGCGGCGTGCTGGCGACCCAGCACGGCCTGTCCGCCGAGGAAACGAAGCAGTTCGGCGTGCCGCTGGCCGGCAACCTGATTCCCTGGATCGACAAGGACCTGGGCAACGGCCAGTCGAAGGAAGAGTGGAAGGGCGGCGCCGAGACCAACAAGATCCTGGGCCGCCACGGTTCGGGCGCGGTGATCCCCGTCGACGGCCTGTGCGTGCGCATCGGTGCGATGCGCTGCCATTCGCAGGCGCTGACCATCAAGCTCAAGAAGGACGTGCCGCTGGACGAGATCAACGACATCATCGCCAACGACAACCAGTGGGTGAAGTTCGTGCCGAACACGCGCGAAGCGTCGGTGCGCGACCTGACGCCGGCCGCCGTCACCGGCACGCTGACGATCCCGGTGGGTCGCGTGCGCAAGATGTCGATGGGTCCGGAATACATCTCGGCCTTCACGGTCGGCGACCAGCTGCTGTGGGGCGCCGCCGAGCCGCTGCGCCGCATGCTGCGCATCGTGCTGGACAAGTAAGCGTTCGCTCGCTGCAGGAGGAGGGCGGCCGCTGGCCGCCTTTTTCATTTCGACATCGCTTGATGTGGAAGCGACATCGAATCACCAAAAAAACATCATTTCGTGGAACAGGCGGTCCGCGGAACTGAGCAATCCCCGGTGTTTCCCCCTGTAGAACTTGCATGCCACAGTGCATGATGATATGTTGCCGAGACCTCCGGGCTGCTTCGGCCCCCGTCAACCCATTCTGTCCCGAATCTATGCCTGTCACTCACCGTCTCCCGATGAAGTCGTCCGCGTTGAAGAAGCTCACCGCGGCGGTCGCCAGTGCGCTCGTCCTGACGTCGGCGGCCCATGCGGCCGGCCTGGGCAAACTCACCGTGCTGTCCGCCCTGGGCCAGCCGCTGCGTGCCGAGATCGAACTGACGTCGGTGTCGCCGGAGGAAGCGTCGGGCCTGGTGGCGAAGCTGGCGTCGCCCGACGCCTTCCGCAGCGCGAACATCGAATTCAATCCGGCCCTGCTGTCGCTGCGCTTCGCCGTCGAGCAGCGCGGCGGGCGCCAGTTCATCCGCGTCAGCTCGACCCAGCCGCTGAACGAGCCCTTCGTCGACATGCTGCTGGAGCTGACTTGGAATAACGGCCGCCTGGTGCGCGAGTACACCTTCCTGCTCGACCCGGCCGAACTGCGCGCGACCCAGCCGGCCCAGGTGGCCGCGAACGAGGCGGCGCGCCCGCGCGCGGAAACGGCCCCTGCGGCCGCCCCGGCCACTGCCCCGGCCCGGACCCCGGCGGCCGAACGCCCGAGCCGCCCCGACCGCAGCGGCGCGCCCGCGCCGGCGCGCGACAGCGGCCAGGCGGCGGAGTACCGCGTCAAGCGCGGCGACACGCTGGGCGGCATCGCGACCGAGCTGAAACCGGCCGACGTGTCGCTGGACATGATGCTGGTGGCGCTGTACCGCGCCAACCCGGACGCCTTCATCGGCAACAACATGAACCGCCTGAAGTCGGGCCGCATCCTCGCCGTGCCCGAGGCCGACGCGGTGCGCGCGACCAGCCCGTCCGAGGCGCGCGGCGTGGTCGTCGCCCACGCGGCCGACTTCAACGCCTACCGCAACAAGCTGGCCGGGCAGGTCGGGGCCTCCGAAGCCGTCAAGGCGCCGCCGGCGGGCCAGAGCGCGGGCGGCCGCGTCACGGCCAAGGTCGAGGAGCGTCCGACCGCCGTCAACGAATCGCAGGACAAGCTGCGCCTGTCCAAGGCCGGCACCGACACCCCGGCCGCCACGGATGCGGCGGGCAGCACCGCCGGCACCGAAGACCGCATCGCCAAGGAAAAGGCGCTGGCCGACGCGCAGAAGCGCGTCCAGGAGCTCGAGCGCAACGTGGGCGACCTGGAAAAGCTGGCGACCGTGAAGAGCAAGAGCGGCGCCGAGGCGGCGCAGAACGCCGCCAAGCCCGCTCAGGCGCCAGATGCCGTTCTGGCCAAGACCGAGCCCGCGCCGGCCGCGGCGCCGAAGAAGCTCCCGCCGATCAAGCCCGCCGCCAAGCCGGCGGCGCCGGCGGAACCGGGCGTGTTCGATTTCATCATGGACAACCTGTCGCTGGTGGGCGGCGGCGCGGCCGCGCTGCTGCTGGCCGGCCTGTTGGTCGCCCAGCGCCGCAAGAAGAAGGACGACAAGGCCAAGGCGGTCAGCGACACGTCGGTCCTGGGCATGCCGCCGGAGCCGTCGCATTCGCTGTTCGCCGAAAGCGGCGGCCAGAGCGTGGACACCAACAACAGCGTGTTCAACTCCAGCTTCGCGCCGTCCGCCAGCCAGCTCGACACCAACGAGGTCGACCCGGTGGCGGAAGCCGACGTCTATATCGCCTACGGCCGCGACGCCCAGGCCGAGGAAATCCTCAAGGAAGCGCTGCGCACCCATCCGGAACGCATGCCGGTACGCCTGAAGCTGCTCGAGATCTATGCCGCGCGCAAGGACACGCGCGCCTTCGAAGCCCAGGCCGGCGAGCTGTACGGCATGACCCACGGCCATGGCGACGAATGGGCGCAGGCCGCCGCGCTGGGCCTGTCCATCGATCCGCTCAATCCGCTGTACGCGAACAGCGCCGCCGCCGCCGCTGGCGCCGGTGTCGGTGCAAGCGCGAGCGGCGAAGAGCTGGGCCAGCAGGCGCTGCTCTCGAAGGCGCTGGACGACGCCTACGGCGCCCCGGTCGCGGAAGATCCGCCCGCGCGCGCGCCGATGAGCTTCGACGAGCACTTCGCCGACGCCATGGCGACCGCCCAGCCGGCGCCGGAACCGGTGACCAATGCGCCGGCCAACCAGCAAGCCGCTCGGCAGGAGGACGACAATGCGCTCGACTTCGACCTGGGCGGCATGTCCTTCGAGCCGGCGACACCGCCCGCGCCGGAGCACAAGATCGACCCGAACGACCTCGATTTCGACATGAGCGACTTCGCGCCGGCAGCGCCCGCAGCTGCGCAGGCTGCTGGGTCGGCCGAAAGCGCCGCCGACAACGCGGCCGAGCGTGCGGCCGGGAAGCACCCGGCCGAGGATCCGCTCGACTTCGCCTTCGACATGGACTTCGACGCCCCGCGTGGCGAAGGACGGGCCGCCGAGCCGCCGACCCCCGCGCCGGCCGCGCGCAACGACATCGACATGGCCGACCTGGCGCGCGAATTCGACCTGCCCGAGCTGCCCACCGAGGCGCGTCCGGCCGCCCCCGAGCAGGCGGCCGCCATGGAACAGGACGATCCGCTGTTCGACCTCGACACGATGGACTTCGGCCTGGAAGAGATGCCGGCCAAGGCCCAGGCGGCACCGCATGTAGACACTGCGGTGGACACCGCGCTGGACACCCCGCTGGCATTCGACCGTGCCGAGGAGCCGGCCTCGACGCTGGCATCGAACCCGTCGCCGGCGCTGGACGACCCATTGTTCGACCTGTCGCACCTGCCGAGCGAGCATCCGGAAGCGCTGCCGACCGCCACCCCGGCGCCGGCCGCCGCCGGCTACGCGGAAAGCGACAAGGTCGCGCCGAGCGTCGACCTGTCCACGCTGGACCTCGACCTGCCGGGCGAGGGCACGCTGCCGCTGCCGGAAGTGCACAACCTGTCGGGCGGCGAGGGTGGGGACGGCGCGCTGTCGGCCATGCACATGGAAATGGAAACGAAGCTGGACCTGGCCATCGCCTACCAGGAGATCGGCGACAAGGAAGGCGCGCGCGAGCTGCTCGAGGAAGTCATCCGCGGCGGCAGCGACGAACAGGTGGACCGCGCCAATGCATTGCGCGCTTCGCTGGGATGAGGCATCGGATTTGACACGTATTGCAATGGGTGTCCAGTATGTGGGCACCGCCTGGAACGGATACCAGAAACAACCCTCGCGCGACACGGTCCAGGACCAGCTCGAGATCGCCCTCGAGCGATTCGCCTGCGTGCCCCTGCACACGACCTGCGCCGGCCGCACCGACGCCGGCGTGCACGCGATCGAGCAGGTGATCCACTTCGACACGGACCTCGAACGCGCGCCGCAGTCCTGGGTGCGCGGCACCAACGCCTTCCTGCCCGATTCGATCGTCGTGCGCTGGGCCCATGCGCTGGCGCCCGCGCCGGAACGCGAGCAATTCCACGCGCGCTTCTCGGCGCGCTCGCGCACCTACCACTACGTGCTGTACAACCACGCGAATCCGTCGGCGCTGCTGGCGGGCCGCGCCGGCTGGGTGTTCCGCCCGCTCGACGTCGAGCGCATGCGCGAAGCGGCGGCGCACCTGATCGGCACGCACGACTTCACGAGCTTCCGCGCCTCCGGCTGCCAGGCCAATTCGCCCATCAAGGACATGCAGCAGATCAAGATCGAGCGGATGGGCGACATCATCGTGTTCACCGTGCGCGCCAGCGCCTTTCTCCACCACATGGTGCGCAACATCGTCGGCTCGCTGATCTACGTCGGCACCGGACGCAACGAGCCGGGCTGGATGGCCGAGGTGCTGGCCGCCCG
This sequence comes from Massilia sp. YIM B02763, assembly GCF_030412015.1. Lineage (GTDB taxonomy): Bacteria > Pseudomonadota > Gammaproteobacteria > Burkholderiales > Burkholderiaceae_D > Telluria. The sequence continues at coordinate 335,149 of NZ_JASNRD010000003.1, forward strand.
TTCGCGCGACGCGGCGGCCCCGACCTTCATGCCGGACGGGCTGTACCTCGCCGCGATCGATTATGATGCGAAGTGGGGGCTGCCGCAGGAACCGGCGCCGCCGCTGCCCTGGCTTTGACGCTTGGTGGGCATGTGATGCCCACCCTACGAATCGTCAAACCTCTTTTTTCGTCGGCTTGAGCACGTCGTCCCTGCGAAGGCAGGGACCCAGTTTTTGAGCGCTGCCGCTGCGCAAGCAACATTGGGTCCCCGCCTGCGCGGGGACGACGTTAGTGGATTTCCCATGCAACGTACCCGTATCAAGATCTGCGGCATCACCCGCGAACAGGACCTGCAGGCCGCCGTGGCCGCCGGCGCCGACGCGCTCGGCTTCGTGTTCTACCCGAAGAGCCCGCGCTACGTCGCGCCGCAGCGCTTCGCCGAATTGTCCCGCCACCTGCCGCCGTTCGTGAGCGCGACCGCCTTGTTCGTCAACGCGTCCGTGGACGAGGTCCGGGCCGTCGTCGCGGCCGGCCCCGTCGCGTTGCTGCAGTTCCACGGCGACGAGACGCCGCAGGAGTGCGCCGCCATCGCCGCGGCCGTGCAGCGGCCGTTCGTACGGGCCTATCGGGTAAAGCCTGACACGACGGCCGCCGATTTGATAGAATCGGAAGCTCAATACCGCGCCGCTTCTCCCTGGTGCTCGGGCCTGTTGCTCGATACCTGGGTCGATGCCTACGGCGGCGCAGGAAAGGTCTTCGATTGGTCTCTTATTCCAAAAGAGCTCGCGCCTCGGGTCGTTTTGAGTGGTGGCTTGAGCGTACACAACGTGACTGGCGCGGTAGCGCTGGTACGCCCCTTCGCGGTCGACATCAGTAGCGGTGTCGAGGCGAGCAAGGGGATCAAGGATGCCCGCCTGATCGACGCGTTCGTCGATGCGGTGCGGGCCGCCGACGTCACGTTTGAAAGCCGAGCACACCATGAAGACCCCATCGAACACCGGCGCTGAAGCGCTGTTCAAGACTTCCGACTACCAATTGCCGGACGCGTCCGGCCACTTCGGCCCCTACGGCGGCAGCTTCGTCGCCGAGACGCTCAGCCACGCGCTGGCCGAACTGAACGACGCGTACGCGCGCTACAGCCAGGATCCCGCCTTCCTGGAAGAGTTCCGCTACGAACTGGCCCACTTCGTCGGCCGTCCGTCTCCCGTCTACCACGCCAAGCGCTGGTCGCAGCAGGGCGCCTCGGGCGACCTGGGCGCGCAGATCTACTTCAAGCGCGAAGACCTGAACCACACGGGCGCGCACAAGATCAACAACGTGATCGGCCAGGCGCTGCTGGCCCGCCGCATGGGCAAGCCGCGCATCATCGCCGAGACGGGCGCCGGCCAGCATGGCGTGGCCACCGCGACCATCTGCGCGCGCTTCGGCCTCGAATGCGTGATCTACATGGGCGCCGAGGACGTCAAGCGCCAGGCCCAGAACGTCTACCGCATGAAGCTCTTGGGCGCGACCGTCGTCCCCGTCGAATCGGGCTCGAAGACGCTCAAGGACGCGCTCAACGAGGCGATGCGCGACTGGGTCACGAACATCGAGAACACCTTCTACATCATCGGCACCGTGGCGGGTCCGCACCCGTACCCGATGATGGTGCGCGACTTCCAGTCCGTCATCGGCGAGGAATGCCGCGTGCAGATGCCCGCCATGACGGGCCGCCAGCCGGACTATGTGGTCGCCTGCATCGGCGGCGGCTCCAACGCGATGGGCATCTTCTACCCGTACATCGACGAGCCGGGCGTCAAGCTCGTGGGCGTCGAGGCGGCGGGCGAGGGCCTGGACTCCGGCAAGCACGCGGCCTCGCTGACGGCCGGCTTCCCCGGCGTCCTGCACGGCAACCGCACCTACCTGCTGCAGGACGACAACGGCCAGATCATCGAGACGCATTCCGTCTCGGCGGGCCTGGACTATCCGGGCGTGGGCCCCGAGCACGCCTGGCTGAAGGACAGCAAGCGCGCCGAGTACGTGTCGATCACGGACGACGAGGCGCTGGCCGCCTTCCACGACTGCTGCCGCATCGAAGGCATCATCCCGGCGCTGGAATCCTCGCACGCGATCGCCTACGCGGCCAAGCTGGCGCCGACGCTGCCGGCCGACCAGATCATCCTGGTCAATTTGTCGGGCCGCGGCGACAAGGACATGCACACCGTGGCGCAACGGGCCGGACTCGACTTCGGTTGATCCGCGCTCCGTCTCCCACAATTTAAAAAAGGAAAAAGCATGTCCCGCATCGCACAGACTTTCGACGCCCTGAAGGAACAGGGCAAAACCGGCCTCGTCACCTTCATCACGGCCGGCGACCCCGGGCCGGAACTGACCGTCCCCCTGCTGCACGCCCTCGTCGAGGGCGGCGCCGACGTCCTCGAACTCGGCATCCCGTTCTCCGACCCGATGGCCGAAGGCCCCGTCATCCAGCGCGCCTGCGAACGCGCGCTGGCCTTCGGCATCGGCATGAAGGACGTGCTCGGCTACGTCCGCGCCTTCCGCGAAAAGAACCGGCACACGCCCATCGTCCTGATGGGCTACGCCAACCCCATCGAGCGCATGGGCCCGTCGGAATTCATCCGCCAGGCGAAGGAAGCGGGCGCCGACGGCGCCATCGTCGTCGACTATCCGCCGGAAGAGTGCGAGGAATTCGCGGCCGAGATGAAGGAGAACGACCTCGACCTGATCTTCCTGCTGGCGCCGACCTCGACGGCGCAGCGCATCCAGCAGGTGGCACGCCACGGCAGCGGCTTCTCCTACTACGTCTCGCTCAAGGGCGTGACGGGCGCCGGCGGCATCGACACGGCCGACGTCGCGCGCCGCGTGGCCGCCATCCGAGAACACGTCAAGCTGCCGATCGGCGTGGGCTTCGGCATCCGCGACGCGGCCACGGCCAAATCGGTGGCCCAAGTCGCCGACGCCGTCGTCATCGGCAGCCGCATCATCCAGGAACTGGAGAACACGCCGAAGGAGCAGGGGCCGGCGGCGGTGCGCGCCTTCGTGGCCGGTATCCGGACGGCGCTGGACGCGCGCTGAACGAAAAAACCCGACGTTTCAGGCGGGTCGTGGCAACGCGACCGCCGTGCCGTGACCGGGGCCGCGTGCCCCGGTTTTCATTTGCATTGCCGACAACTTCGGGTAGATTGTCGCAATGAACGTACGCAAACGCCTGACCTTCTGGTCCGCCGACGCCGACGACGACAGCCTCGTGCGCGCCGTCCTCGCCGGCCGCAAGACCGTCACCGCCGACCTCGTCGAGGATTACTACCGCGGCTACGGCGAACTGGGCGAGGGCGGCTACGCGGCTGGCGAGCTGATCGACATCCTGGACCCGCGCGGCCGGCGGCGCGGCACGATCCGCGCGACGAAGGTCGAGGTCATCCGCTTCGGCGCCATTCCCGAGGCGGTATGGCGCGGTGAAGGCTTCGACAGCGCCCGCGCTTTTCAAGAGTGCCACGTCGCCTGCATGCCGCAATACGACCTGCATGACGACGTCGAATTCGTCGCGCTGCACTTCGAACTCGTCGAGGCCGCCATGGTCGAACAAGGGTAAAACCCGCTTGCTGAGCCGTTTTGCAAGCTTGCCGAACAGGCAATTGAATCCGGCTGGACATTAGAGCAAGCATTCGACAAGAGCATTCCGACCGGCTACACTACCGCCAAATTCAGATTTGCCGCAAAGGAGAACACATGAGTTGGTTGGAAAAACTGCTGCCCCCACGGATCCAGCGCTCCGATGCCGCCAAAAAACAGACCATGCCCGAGGGCCTGTGGGTCAAGTGCCCGTCGTGCGAGTCGGTCCTGTACCGCACGGACCTCGAGTCGAACCTGCACGTCTGCCCGAAATGCAGCCACCATATGCGCATCCGCGCCCGCGACCGCCTCGATGCGTTGCTGGACGAAGGTGGCCGCTACGAGATCGGCCAGGATGCGCTGCCGGTCGATACGCTGAAGTTCAAAGACAGCAAGAAATATCCTGACCGCCTGAAGTCGGCCATGGATGCCACCGGCGAGACCGATGCGCTGATCGTGCAGGGCGGTTCGATCATGAGCCTGCCGGTCGTCGTCGCCTGCTTCGAGTTCGAGTTCATGGGCGGTTCCATGGGTTCCGTCGTCGGCGAGCGCTTCGCCCGCGGCGCCCAGGTCGCCCTGGAGCAGAAAGTGCCGTTCATCTGCATCACCGCCACCGGCGGCGCGCGCATGCAGGAAGGCCTGTTGTCGCTGATGCAGATGGCCAAGACCACGGCGATGCTGACCAAGCTGTCGGAGAAAAAACTGCCGTTCATCAGCGTGCTGACCGACCCGACGATGGGCGGCGTGTCCGCCTCGTTCGCCTTCATGGGCGACGTCGTGATGGCCGAGCCGAAAGCCCTGATCGGCTTCGCCGGCCCGCGCGTGATCGAGAACACCGTGCGCGAAAAGCTGCCGGAAGGCTTCCAGCGCGCCGAGTTCCTGGTGCAGAAGGGCGCCATCGACATGATCGTCGACCGCCGCAAGATGCGCGAGGAAATCGCCCGCCTGCTGGCCCTGCTGCAAAGCCAGCCGGCCGACGTCATCGCCTGATCGTTCGACCCGACGCGGCCGGCGCCTTGCAAGAGGTGCCGGCCGTTCGCGCTTGTTCAGCCGCACGTTCAGCCACACAGGCACCATCCGGATACCCCCATGCAAACTCTCCCCACCACCTTGCCCGACTGGCTGGCGCTGCTCGAGTCGCGCCACGCCGAAACCCATATCGACATGGGCCTGGACCGCGTGCGCGCCGTCAAGGAACGCATGCAACTGGCGTTTTCCTGTCCCGTCATCATGGTCGCCGGCACCAACGGCAAGGGTTCCACCTGCGCGATGCTGGAATCGATGCTGCTGCACGGCGGCTACCGCGTCGGCCTGTACATCAAGCCGCACTTCCTCGACTTCAACGAGCGCGCCCGCCTGAACGGCGAAATGGCGTCCGACGCGGCCCTGATCGCCGCGTTCAACGAGGTGGAAGCGCAGCGCGGCGACATCGACCTGACCTATTTCGAGTTCACGACGCTGGCCATCATGCGCCTGCTGTCGACGTCCGAGATCGACGTCGCGATCCTGGAAGTGGGCCTGGGCGGACGCCTCGACGCGGTGAACGTGATCGATGCCGACGTCTCCATCGTCACCAGCATCGACATCGACCACAAGGACTACCTGGGCGACACGCGCGAGGAGATCGGCTTCGAGAAGGCCGGCATCTTCCGCCCGGGCAAGCCGGCGATCTGCAGCGACCCGCAGCCGCCGCAATCGCTGATCGACCATGCGGAACAGATCGGCGCCGACCTGTGGCTGATCGGCCGCGACTTCAACTACCAGGGCGACAAGCAGCAATGGGCCTATGGCGGCCGCAACCAGCGCCGCAATTCGCTGGCCTATCCGGCGCTGCGCGGCGCCAACCAGCTGCTCAACGCCTCGGCCGCGCTGGCCGCGCTGGAAGCGCTGCGCCTGCAGCTGCCCGTCGGCGCCCAGGAAGTGCGCACGGGCCTCGCGCTCGTCGAGCTGCCGGGCCGCTTCCAGGTGCTGCCGGGCCGCCCGACCACCGTGCTGGACGTGGCCCACAATCCTCACGCGGCCGCCACGCTGGCCCAGAACCTGGGCAATATGGGCTTCCACCGCTTCACCTACGCGGTCTTCGGCATCATGCAGGACAAGGACATCGAGGCCGTCGTGTCGCACATGGCGCCATATGTCGACCACTGGTGCGTGGCGGCGCTGCCGTCGCCCCGTTCGGCGGACGTCGAGGAACTGGCCGCGCTGCTGGCGGCGAAGAAGCCGGCCGGCGCCAAGCCGGACGAATTTTCGGTGACGACCTTCGCCGATCCCGCAACGGCGTTCGCAGATGCAACTAGCCGGGCCGGGCAGGATGATAGAATAGTGGTCTTTGGTTCGTTCTATACCGTGGCCGGCGTGATGGCGGCCCGTAAAAATTCTCTTCATTGACCTGAGATCGCATGGGCTTGTTCTCCCGTAAAAGCAAGCAGGACCGCCTTGCCGAAGACAGCGGCCGCTTCTACAGCAAGGACGACGATGCCGCTGCCGGCGCGCGTGCCCGCGCCAAGCGCGCCAGCAACGCGGGCGGCGGCGCGACCCGCCGTCCCGGCAACGACCCGCTGCTGCCGGAGAAGAAACGCGCCCGCCGCCGCCTCGTCGGCGCCATCGCGCTGGCGCTGGCCGCCGCGGTAGGCCTGCCGATGCTGCTCGATTCCGAGCCCAAGCCGCTGGCCGGCGACATCGCGATCCAGATCCCGGCCAAGGACAAGGCGGCGCCGCTGCCGGTGCCCAGCGCCGACAAGACCGTGGCCGCCGAGGACAGCGTCGACCAGGACGAGGAAGTCGTCCCGGCCGAGGGCGCCAAGCCGGCCGGCAAGCCCGCCGCCGTCGCCGCCGCGCCCAAGGCCGAGCCGGCGCAGCCTGCGCTGCCGAAGGCCGAGGCCAAGCCCGAAACCAGGCTCGAACCCAAGCCGGAGCCGAAAGTGGACACCCGCGCGGCCGAGCGCGAACGCCTCGAACGGGAACGCGCGGAAAAGGAACGCATCGCCCACGAACGCGCCGAGCGCGAACGCGCGGACCGCGAGCGTGCCGAGCGCGCCGCCAAGGCCGAGCACGAACGTGCCGAGAAGCTGGCGAAGCAGAAGGCCGCCGAGGAAAAACCCGTCAAGCCCGCGGCCAAGCCCGAAGGCGACAGCGCCCGCGCCATGGCGATCCTGGAAGGCAAGCCTGCCGACAAGCCTGCCGACAAGGACAGGGCCGACGCCGCCGGCCAGAAGGTCGTCGTGCAGGTGATCGCCACCGCCAGCGCCGACAAGGCCGCCGAGGTGCAGGGCAAGCTGCGCGAGGCCGGCATCAGCTCGTACACCCAGAAGACGACGACGTCGTCGGGTGAGCTGATCCGCGTGCGCGTCGGCCCGTTCAGCCGCGACGAGGCGGAAAAAGTCCGCGCCAAGCTGGGCCGCATCGGCATGTCCGGCGCAATCACCCCGGTCTGATGCCGGATAACGCAGCGAAGCCGAACGCAGAGCGCCGTGACGATCTTCGACTACATCGTCCTGTTCATCCTCGTCTCGTCGGTCGTCATCAGCACGATGCGCGGCCTGGTCAAGGAAATCCTGTCGCTGGTGGGCTGGATCGCGGCCTTCGTCGTCGCCAACGCATTCGGCGCGAAGCTGGCGCCCATGCTACCATCCGTGGTTCCGGGCGAGGCCTTGCGCCTGATCGTTGCCTTCATTGCACTGTTTCTCGGCGTGCGCGTATTGATGGGCCTGCTCTCGCTGGCCATCGGCGCGCTGATCGAGGCTTCCGGCCTGTCGCTGGCGGACCGCGGCCTGGGTGGCTTGTTCGGACTGGGCAGGGGCATTGTAATCGTGTTGGCCGGCGTCATATTGTGTGGGATGACATCGATTCCCCAGCAGGATTTCTGGAAAAACGCGCTGCTCTCTCCCATGGCGGAAACGGGGGCGCGCACGGTCAAGCCTTTCTTGCCTGCTGCCTTCGCGCAGCACGTGCAGTATTAGCTGTTCCAGCTGTATCGCTTTAGCAATTCCTTTGTCTAGTTTAGGAGCACACCATGTGTGGCATCGTCGGCGTCGTCTCGCAAGCCCCCGTCAACCAGCTGTTATATGATGCTTTGTTGCTGTTGCAGCATCGCGGTCAGGATGCGGCGGGCATTGCAACCAATCACAGCAGCATGTTCTCGATGTACAAGGCCAACGGCCTGGTGCGCGACGTGTTCCGCACCCGTAACATGCGTTCGCTGATGGGCAATTCCGGCATCGGCCATTGCCGCTATCCGACCGCCGGCTCCTCGAGCGAAGAGGAAGCGCAGCCGTTCTACGTGAATGCCCCGTTCGGCATCACGCTGGCCCACAACGGCAACCTGACCAACCAGGAACAGCTGAAGGACGAGCTGTTCCGCATCGACCGCCGTCACGTCAACACGGGTTCCGACTCGGAAGTGCTGCTGAACGTGCTGGCCCACGAGATCCAGACGGCCGCCGACGGCTATTCGCTGGATGGCGAAGCCGTGTTCAAGGCCGTCGCCAACGTGCACCGCCGCGTGCGCGGCGCCTACGCCGTCATCGCCCAGATCGCCGGCCATGGCCTGCTGGCCTTCCGCGATCCGTTCGGCATCCGTCCGCTGTGCCTGGGCATCAACGAGACCCCGAACGGCCCCGAGTACCTGGTCGCCAGCGAATCCGTCGCGCTGGAAGGCCTGGGCTTCCGCTTCGTGCGCGACATCGCGCCGGGCGAGGCCATCTGGGTCGATAGCGAGAGCCGCCTGCACTCGCGCCAGTGCGCCGAGAATCCGTCGCTGAACCCGTGCGCGTTCGAATACGTGTACCTGGCCCGTCCGGACTCCGTCATCGACGGCGCCTCCGTCTACGCCACCCGCCTCAAGATGGGCGAATACCTGGCCGACAAGATCCGCAAGGAGATCCCGGTCGATGAGATCGACGTCGTCATGCCGATCCCGGACTCCTCGCGCCCGGCCGCCATCCAGCTGGCGCTGAAGCTCGGCGTCGAATACCGCGAAGGCTTCATCAAGAACCGCTACGTCGGCCGCACCTTCATCATGCCGGGCCAGGCGATGCGCAAGAAGTCGGTGCGCCAGAAGCTGAACGCGATCCCGTCCGAGTTCAAGGGCAAGAACGTGCTGCTGGTCGACGACTCGATCGTGCGCGGCACCACCAGCCGCGAGATCGTGCAGATGGCGCGCGAATCGGGCGCCAACAAGGTGTTCTTCGCTTCGGCCGCGCCGCCGGTGCTGTACCCGAACGTGTACGGCATCGACATGCCGACCCGCGACGAGCTGATCGCCCACGGCCGCACCGTCGAGGAAGTCTGCCGCGAGATCACCGCGGACCGCCTGGTGTACCAGGACCTGGACGCGCTGAAGAAGTCGATCATGGACGTCAACCCGGCGCTGACGAGCGTCGAAGCCTCGTGCTTCGACGGCGTCTACATCACGGGCGACATCACCCCGGCCTACCTGGACAAGCTGGAGAACCACCGCCACCAGTCCTCCGGTAAATCGTCGGACGATATCGTGCGCACGCAGCTGAACCTGAATCCAGCCGTCGCCGCCGAATAAGTTCCTGGGCGCCGCTGGCGCCCTTTTCATTTTGTAGCATCCAGAACATGAGCACCAAACAAACCGGTTTCACGACCACCATCCTGCACAACGACCGCCGCAAGTCGATCGAGCAGAATTCGCTGCACAAGCCCATCCACACCTCGGTCGCCTTCGGCTACACGGACGCGCGCCAGCTGGCGTCCGTCTTCCAGGGCAAGGAGCCGGGCTTCCGCTACGGCCGCCAGGGCAACCCGACCGTGGCGGCGCTGGAAGACAAGATCAGCAAGATGGAAGGCGGCGTCGCCACGCTGTGCTTCGCCACCGGCATGGCGGCGATCGGCGCGCTGGCGCAGGCGCTGCTGCGCGACGGCGACCACGTCGTGTCCTCGTCCTTCCTGTTCGGTAACACCAACAGCCTGTGGAACACGGTGGCGGGGCAGGGCACCGACGTGTCCTTCGTCGACGCGACCGACGTCGCCAACGTCGAAGCGGCCCTGAAGCCGAATACCCGCTTCGTGTTCGTCGAGACCATCGCCAACCCGCGCACGCAGATCGCCGACCTGGCCCGCATCGGCGAGCTGTGCCGCGCGCGCGGCATCCTGTACGTGGTCGACAACACGATGACGACGCCCTGGCTGTTCCGCCCGAAGGCGGTGGGCGCGGGCCTCGTCGTCAATTCGCTGACCAAGTCGATCGGCGGCCATGGCATGGCGCTGGGCGGCGCACTGACCGATACGGGCCTGTTCGACTGGAGCACGTATCCGAACATCGCCGACAACTTCCGCAAGCAGCCGGCGGCAGCCCAGGGCATGGCCCAGCTGCGCGCGAAATCGCTGCGCGACTTCGGCGCGTCGCTGGCGCCGGAAGCGGCCCACCACATCGCCGTCGGCGCCGAGACGCTGGCCCTGCGCATGGAACGCACCTGCGCCAATGCGCTGGCGCTGGCGCGGATGCTGGAAGCGGATCCGCGCGTGGCGGCCGTGCACTACCCGGGCCTGCCGTCGCACCCGCAGCATGCCTTGTCGAGCACGCTGTTCCGCGCGCACGGCTCGCTGTTCTCGTTCGAGCTGAAGGACGGCATCGACTGCTTCGACTACCTGAACCGTTTGAAGATCGCGATCCCGGCCAGCAACCTGGGCGACACCCGCACCCTGGTCATCCCCGTCGCGCACACGATCTTCTTCGAGATGGGCGCCGAGCGCCGCGCCAGCATGGGCATTGCCGAATCGCTGATCCGCGTATCGGTGGGCATCGAGGACACGGCCGACCTGCTGGCCGATTTCGGCGAAGCGCTGGACGCCTGAGCGCCTGCGCGCCGGCCGCGTGGTAAAGCGGCGTAAAGATGCCGGGCAGGGCAGCCCCGGCGGTTGAGGAAGGGCGGTGCCGAGGTTATGATCTCGGCACTGCCATTTCTCCCAGAAAACGAGATGAAGACCTTCCTGTTCTGTGCCGCACTCCTGTGCAGCAGCGCCGCCCTCGCCGACGAACTGGCCGACGCCGACGCCTTGTTCGCCAAGAAAGCCTACCCCGAGGCGCTGCAGAAATACACGAAGCTGGCCAATGCCGGCAACGTGACGGCCCAGCAGCATCTGGGCGAGATGTATTTCTATGGCGAGGCGGGGGCCGTCGACATGGAGAAGGCCACCGAATGGTTCGCCAAGGCGGCGTCGCGCGGCAATGCCGTGGCCGCCGCGTCGCTGGAGCTGATCAAGCAGCGCAAGGCGCGCCGCGCGGACATCGACTACTGGGTCGCGAAATACGACGGTTCGGACCTGCGCACGGGCGACTACCGCTGCCCGGCGCCGCGCTTCCCGGCCATGTCCAAGGTGAACGAGGAGATCGACCGCTACAGCGCGAGGATGAAAACCTGGCAGGATTGCCACAACCGTTTCGTCACCTACCTGAACGGCGAGCTGCCCCTGACCAAGCGCATTCCCGACGATATTTCCAAGCTCTTGACCAAGGACGAGATGGAGCGCGCCACGGCGCACCTGAAGGAAGTGGGCGAGCGCGTGTCGGAAGACACGCAGGTCAGCGGCAAGATGGTCGTGGCCGATTTCACGGCGTGGCGCAATGCCACCGAGGCCTATGTGGCCGAGCACAACGAGATGGTCAAGAACGCACCGCCGCCGGAGGCGAAGAACTGATCGGCGCGGCGACCAGTCGCACGACATCGTTGGCCGAAAAACCGTCGCCCCGGCGCAGGCCGGGGCCCAATTTCTTTGCGCTGTCGAAACGCGTAAACATTGGGCCCCGGCCTGCGCCGGGGCGACGTATTCACGCCGCCAGAAACTGGCGGCAGTCGATCAGTGCCAGGACCGCATCAGGCCGACGGCCAGGCCTTCCAGCGCGAACTCATCGTTCTGCGGATCGACGGTGATGACGGAGAAGTCCGGGTTTTCCGGCAGCAGTTCGATGGTGCTGCCCGTCTTGCGGTAGCGCTTGACGGTGACTTCCTCGCCGATGCGGGCCACCACGATCTGGCCGTTCTTGGCGCTGTCGATCTTCTTGACGGCCAGGTAGTCGCCGTCGCAGATGCCGGCGTCGCGCATCGACCAGCCCTTGACCTTCAGCAGGAAGTCGGGCTTGGCGGAGAACATGGCCGGGTCGACGGAGTAGGTCGCCTCGACGTGCTCCTGGGCCAGGATCGGCGAACCGGCGGCCACCCGGCCGACCAGCGGCAGCGACATCAGCGACGGCGGGATGAACGGCACGTCGATCTTGGCCGGTGCCGCGGCCGGCGCGGCCGCGCCGACCAGGCGGATGCCGCGCGAGGTGCCCGGCGAGATTTCGATGGCGCCCTTGCGCGCCAGGGCTTGCAAGTGTTCTTCGGCCGCGTTGGCCGAACGGAAGCCAAGCTCCTGGGCGATTTCGGCGCGGGTCGGCGGGAAACCGGTATTGTCGATCGCTTCCTTGATCAGGTTGAGGATCTGTTCTTGCCGTGCGGTGAGCTTAAGCATGGTTTTGTCTGGTTGGTACGAAAAACGCAATGTGAGGCGCGGGCGCAAATGCGCATGAAGGTGTGACCCGAAGGTGTACCCCGAAGCGCCACCCATTGCCGGTATGAGAGCAGACTGTATTTTTGTACAGTATTGCGTCGGGCGCAAGAGGGAAACGCGCTTTTTTTGCGCCGGCGCCGCGGGAGCGTGCACGTGGGCAGGGCGGCGCCGGCGACAAAGCGATTGAGGTCTTGACGTTCTTGCTGTTATAATGTTGGGCTTTCCCCTTCCCACACTCGTCTTGACGCCGAGGTGGGCATTTGTTTAAACGTCCTTAAGGAGTGTTTCATGCGTCATTATGAAATCGTGTTTATCGTCCACCCGGACCAGAGCGAACAGGTCCCGGCGATGATCGAACGCTACAAGACCACGGTCACCTCGCGCGGCGGCAACATCCACCGCGTCGAAGATTGGGGCCGTCGTCAAATGGCTTACCAGATCCAGAAGCTGCCGAAGGCACACTACATCTGCATGAACATCGAGTGCGACAACGAGACCCTGGTCGAGCTGGAAACCGCATTCAAGTTCAATGATGCCGTGCTGCGTCACCTGACCGTGAAGATGAAGAAGGCCGAAACCGCACCGTCGCCGATGATGAAGTCGGTCCAGCGCGAAGACGCAGCCAAGAGCCACCGCGCCGAGCAGGCCGCCGCTCCGGCCGCCGCCGCCTAAGACGCGCGGGAGCACCACCCTGCAGTGAACGAGCTGTCGCTGGTCGCAAGCATCCTGGAACGCGACATCCTGCGCTATACCCCGGCAGGCATTCCCATCGTCGGCGGACTGTTGCAACACGGTTCGACCCAGACCGAAGCGCGGATTGCCCGGCAAGTCGAGTTCGAGATTCCCGCGCTGGCCGCGGGCGAGATTTCCGGACGATTCGCCAATGCCGAACTGGGCGCGATGTACCGCTTCACCGGGTTCCTGGCCAGGAAAAGCCGTCACAGCAAGACGCTGGTGTTTCACATCATTGATTTCAGTGCCGCCTAATTCATCGGCACGTTTTTAGATACAGGAGCCAAAAATGGCATTCGGTAAAAAGTTCGACAAAAACAAAGCTAAAGAAAAACTGAAGCGCAAACAGCAGAACCCGCTGTTCAAGCGCAAGAAATTCTGCCGCTTCACCGCCGCTGGCGTGGAACAGGTTGACTACAAGGACGTCGACACCCTGAAGGACTTCGTCCAGGAAAACGGCAAGATCATGCCGGCTCGCCTGACCGGCACCAAGGCGCACTACCAGCGTCAAGTGGACACCGCCATCAAGCGTGCCCGTTACCTGGCCCTGCTGCCGTACACCGACCTGCACAACGCTTAATCGCGGTCCGTGTAGCTAGAGAACCTGGAGAATAATATGCAAGTCATCCTGCTGGAAAAAGTCGTCAACGTCGGCAACCTGGGCGACGTCGTCAAGGTCAAGGACGGTTACGCACGTAACTTCCTGATCCCGCAAAAAATGGCCCGCCGCGCTACCCAAGCCGCCGTCGCCGAATTCGAAGTCAAGCGCGCCGAACTGGAAAAGGCAGCTGCCGAGAAGCTGGCAGCCGCTCAAGGCCAGGGCGACAAGCTGAACGGCATGACCATCACCATCGCCCAGAAAGCCGGCGTCGATGGCCGCCTGTTCGGTTCCGTGACCAACTTCGACATCGCCGAAGCCCTGAGCAAGCAAGGTTTCGCCGTCGAAAAGGCGCAAGTGCGCCTGCCGACCGGTCCGCTGAAGACCACCGGCGAGCACCCGGTTGCCGTCGCGCTGCACACCGACGTCGTCGTCGATGTGACCATCGCGGTCGTGGGCGAAGCAGCCTAAGAACCTTCGATAAACCTGCTGCGCGTTGCAGCTTTGATCTGCGATGCTCGCTGTACTATTCGTACAGCTGTGCTTCTCGATCAAATCTGCCGCCGCTCGCGACGGTTTCTCGAAGATTCCATTCTTTTAGAGAATGAATGAAAAAGCCGGGTTCGCCCGGCTTTTTCTTTTTTACAACACGTAAAAACCTTCTAAAACTCACCAATCATTTCAGCGGCCGATAGGGAACGGGTATAATGCCCGCCATGAACTCCCCAGCAGACCCGCAGATCGAGTCGCTCCGCATTCCCCCGCATTCCATCGAAGCAGAACAGTCCGTCATCGGCGGCCTGCTGCGCGACAATGCGGCGTGGGACCGCATTGCCGACTTCATGCATGCGGAAGATTTCTACCGCTACGACCACCGGATCATCTTCGAACAGATGGTCCGCCTGATCAACGCCGGCAAGCCCGCCGATGTGATCACGGTCTACGAGTCGCTCGTCCAGCTCGGCAAGGCCGAGGAAGTGGGCGGCCTCCAGTACCTGAACGCGATGGCGCAGAACACGCCGTCCGCCGCCAATATCCGCCGCTATGCCGAGATCGTGCGCGATCGTGGCGTGCTGCGCCAGCTGATCACCGTCGCCGACGAAGTGTCGGGCAAGGCTTTCAACCCGCAGGGCGCCGAGGTCAAGCAGATCCTCGACGAAGCGGAATCGCGCATCTTCGCCATCGCCGAGCAGGGCGCCCGCGGCGCCCAGGGCTGGCTGCCCGTGCAGCCGCTGCTGACCCAGGTGGTCGAGCGCATCGACGAACTGTACAGCCGCGACAACCAGGGCGAGATCACGGGCGTGCCGACCGGCTTCATCGACCTCGACAAGATGACCTCCGGCCTGCAGCCGGGCGACCTCGTGATCGTCGCCGGCCGTCCGTCGATGGGCAAGACCGCGTTCTCGGTGAACATCGGCGAGAACGTCGCCGTCGACGCCGGCCTGCCGGTCGCGATCTTCTCGATGGAGATGGGCGGCGTGCAGCTGGCCATGCGTATGCTCGGCTCGATCGGCCAGCTCGACCAGCACCGCCTGCGTACCGGCAAGCTGACCGACGAGGACTGGCCGCGCCTGACGCACGCGATCCAGAAGATGAACGACGCCCAGATCTTCATCGACGAGACGCCGGCGCTGAACCCGATCGAGATGCGCGCCCGCGCGCGCCGTCTGGCGCGCCAGTGCGGCAAGCTCGGCCTCATCATCGTCGACTACCTGCAGCTGATGCAGGGTTCCAAGCCGGGCGACAACCGCGCCTCCGAGATTTCAGAGATTTCGCGAAGCCTGAAGGGCCTGGCCAAGGAACTCGGCTGCCCCGTGATCGCGCTGTCCCAGCTGAACCGCTCGCTGGAACAACGCCCGAACAAACGCCCCGTGATGTCCGACTTGCGCGAATCGGGCGCTATCGAGCAGGATGCGGACGTCATCATCTTCCTGTATCGTGACGAAGTTTACAACCCGGACTCGCCCGACAAAGGCACCGCCGAGATCATCATCGGCAAGCAGCGTAACGGCCCGATCGGCGCCATCCGCCTGACCTGGATGGGCATGTACACCAAGTTCGGCAACTACAGCGGTAACCTCGCTATTTACCAAGGCGATTAATACCGATAACGACCGCGGCGAGGTCAAGAGCCCGACGCCGCGGCCTTTCCAAGAAGTCCCAAGAGATCTACAACGGAGAACTACAATGTTTGGACGCCTCATGCCCACGGAGGGCAAGTTTTTTGATTTGTTCAACCAGCACGCCGCGCTGTGCGTGAAGGGTGCACACGAAATGGTTGGCCTGATGACCAACTTCGATGACCTGGAAAACCGCACCCACGCCGTGGAGAGCATCGAAAAACAGGCGGACAAGATCACGTACGCCACCGTCGACCTGCTGCACAAGACCTTCATTACCCCGCTCGACCGCGACGACATCCACAAGCTGATCACGCGCATGGACGACATCCTCGACATGATGGAAGACGCCGCGCAGACGATCTCGCTGTACGACCTGCAGGCCGTGACCCCGGAAGCCAAGCGCCTGGCCGAGCTGTGCCTGGCCTGCTGCGAAAAGGTCCAGCAGGCCGTCGGCATGCTGCACAATATGGACAACGCCCAGAAGATGGTCGCCATCTGCGAAGAGATCGACCGCCTGGAGTCGGACGCCGACCACGTGATGCGCGCCGCCATGTCCAAGCTGTTCCGCGACGAGCCGGACGTGCGCAACCTGATCAAGATGAAGGCCATCTACGAGATCCTCGAGACCGTCACCGACCGCTGCGAAGACGTTGCCAACATCATCGAAGGCATCATCGTCGAGAACGCCTAAGATACAAGAACAATAATAACGATGGATTCTCTTCACATCAGCATCTATGTGCTGGGCCTGCTCGTCCTTTTAGCGCTGGTCTTCGACTTCATGAACGGCTTCCACGACGCCGCCAACGCAATCGCGACGGTGGTCTCGACGGGAGTGCTGAAACCCCAGACCGCGGTCGCCATGTCGGCCGTCTTCAACTTCGTCGCCATCTTCACCGTCGGCCTGCACGTGGCCGCGACGGTGGGCAAGGGGACCGTCGATCCGCACATCGTCGACCACTATGTCGTCTTTGGCGCGCTGGTCGGCGCCATCATCTGGAACATCATCACCTGGTACTACGGTATCCCGTCCTCGTCCTCGCACGCGCTGATCGGCGGCCTGGTCGGCGCTGCCGTGGCCAAGGGCGGCACCGGCGCGCTGGTCGGCGGCGGCCTGATGAAGACCGTCATGTGGATCATCCTGTCGCCGCTGCTGGGCTTCGTGCTCGGTTCGATCGTGATGCTGGCCGTGTCCTGGATCTTCGTCCGCACCCCGCCGCGCAAGGTCGACACCTGGTTCCGCCGCCTGCAGCTGGTCTCGGCCGCCGCCTACAGCCTCGGCCACGGCGGCAACGACGCCCAGAAAACCATCGGCATCATCTGGATGCTCCTGATCGTGGCCGGCGTGTCGCAGGCCAGCGATACGGCGCCGCCGCTGTGGGTCGTGATCTCCTGCTACACGGCGATCTCGATGGGCACGCTGTTCGGCGGCTGGCGCATCGTCAAGACCATGGGCCAGAAGATCACCAAGCTGAAACCGGTCGGCGGCTTCTGCGCCGAATCGGGCGGCGCGATCACGCTGTTCCTGGCCAGCGCGATCGGCGTGCCGGTCTCCACGACCCACACCATCACCGGCGCGATCGTCGGCGTGGGCTCGGCGCAGAAGGCCTCGGCCGTGCGCTGGGGCGTCGCGGGCAATATCGTGTGGGCGTGGATCTTCACCATCCCGGCGTCGGCCTTCATGGCGGCGATCGCCTGGTGGGTCGGGACGCACATCCTGTAAGCGCAGCACGCAGCAAATCAAAAGGCCGGGATCGTCTCCCGGCCTTTTTCATGGTCTATTGCTCCGTGCCCGCTTCGCCGCCGTTTACTTCAAGGACGGATTATTCGCGGCCTGCATGACGCGCTCGTTTTCCATCTGCTGCGTGTTGGCCGTGATCGAATTGATCGGACGGTTCTTGTCCTTTTGCGGGAACAGGGTGCCCAGCGTGCGTTCGCCGCGCTCGGCCACCTGCTGGCCGGCACCGGCATTGTCCGACGAGGGGCTGGCGCAGCCGCTCAACGCGGCGGCGGCCAGGACGGTCGAGAGAAAGGCAAAGCGCATCATGCGTGGCTCCTTGACGTTATTTGTAGCCCGAGTTGTTCGTGCCCGCGTTCATGGTGCGGGCGTTTTCCATGTCCTGCTTGTCGGCTTCGCTGGAATTGGCGGGGCGATTCTTGTTCTTTTGAGGGAACAGGCTACCCAGTGCGCGTTCGCCGCGGTCGGCCGAAGCCTGCTGGTTGCCGGCGTTGTCGGTGGACGGGCTCGCGCAGGCGGACAGCAGGAGGGCGCCGGCGATGGCGGCCACGGTAATACCTTTCATTGCTACTTCTCCCAGGAGTTGGATTTCATTTGATAAAGATCAAAACAAATATAAGGCATATAACGCCCATCCTTTGTCACCAATTGTCTCAGCAGCATAGATTTTCGCGGCCCAGGCAACAGCCTGGCCGTTCGACAGGCGTAAAAAAGCCTGCGCTCCTTGCGGAGCGCAGGCGTTGACGGCAACAGGTTTGCCTGTGGTTACAGCACGTCGCTCGCGTGGTCGGCCAGGCGCGAGCGTTCGCCGCGCGCCAGCGTCACGTGGCCGCCGTGGCTCCAGCCCTTGAAGCGGTCGACCACATAGGTCAGGCCGCTCGACCCCTCGGTCAGGTAAGGCGTGTCGATCTGCGCGATATTGCCCAGGCACAGGATCTTGGTACCGGGACCGGCGCGGGTGACGAGGGTCTTCATCTGCTTGGGCGTCAGGTTCTGCGCTTCGTCGATGATCAGGAACTTGTTGACGAAGGTGCGGCCGCGCATGAAGTTCAGCGACTTGATCTTGATGCGCGAGCGGATCAGGTCCTGGGTCGCGGCGCGGCCCCAGTCGCCGGCGTCGCCGTCCGACTTCATCAGCACCTCGAGGTTGTCGTCGAAGGCGCCCATCCAGGGCGACATCTTTTCTTCCTCCGTACCGGGCAGGAAGCCGATGTCCTCGCCGACCGGCACCGTCACGCGGGTGACGATGATCTCGTTGTACTGCTTGGTCTCGAGCACCTGCGCCAGGCCGGCGGCCAGCGCCAGCAGGGTCTTGCCCGTACCGGCCTGGCCCAGCAGGCTGACGAAGTCGATCTCCGGATTCATCAACAGGTTCAGCGCGAAGTTCTGCTCGCGGTTGCGCGCCGTGATGCCCCAGACATTGTTCTTGTTGCTGGAGTAGTCGCGCAGCGTCTGCAGCACGGCCGTCTTGCCGTTGATCTGGCGTACCTGGCCGTAGAACGGCGCTTCGCCGCCCTTGCCTTCCAGGTAGACGAACTGGTTCACCATCAGCGAGGGGATGAACGGGCCGGTGACGCGGTACCAGGTCGACGAATAGCCGCCCTTGATCTCCTGCCACGACTCCATGCCCTTGCCGTGGCGCGTCCAGAAATCGTCCGGCAGCTGCACGATGCCCGAATACAGCAGGTCGGTATCCTCGAGCACATGGTCGTTGAAGTAATCCTCGGCCGCCAGGCCCATGGCACGGGCCTTGATGCGCATATTGATGTCCTTGGACACCAGCACGATGGCGCGGCCTTCCTGGTCCATCTCCAGCGCGCGCACGACGCCCAGGATCTGGTTGTCGGCCTTGCCCGAGGGCAGGCCTTCCGGCAGCGTGGCCGCGTTCAGGCGGGTCTGGAAGTACAGGCGGCCCTTGGCATCCTTGTTGCCCAGCTTGGCCAGCGGGATGCCCGTCTCGATCGCGTCGTCTTCCGTGTTGGCGATCAGGGCATCCAGCGTGCGCGACACCTGGCGGGCATTGCGCGCGACTTCCGACATGCCCTTCTTGTGGTTGTCGAGCTCTTCCAGCGTCATCATCGGCAGGTAGACGTCGTGTTCCTCGAAGCGGAACAGCGAGGTCGGATCATGCATCAGCACGTTGGTGTCGAGCACGAACATCTTGGTCGCGCCGGAACTGTCGGCCTTGCGGCTGGCCGGCGACTTGACGTTGACCTCGACGGGCTTGTGCTTGGCCGGGTGGGGCGTGTTGATGTCGGTCTCGCGCAGCTTGGCCTGGACGCCGTCCTTGGCAGCCTTGTCGGACTTGCCCGGCTTGGCCGGGGCTTCGGCGCGAACGGGCGCCGCGATGGGTGCCGCAACGGGCGTCGCCTCGCGTGCCGGCGCCTCGGCCAGCAGCGCCGCCTTCGACTTGCGCGCGCGGCTCGCCTTGGCGGCGGGCACGGCGGTACCGCTGATCAGGTCCTCGACCGGATCGTTTTCCGCCTTCGCGGCGGCGCGCACGGGCGACTTGCCGGCGACGGGCTGGGGATAATCCTTGGTCAGCAGGATGGTTGCCGGCTTGGTTGGTATTTTGGGCAGTGGCATCAGGTTCTCAATCTAGAAAAGGTCGGAAAAAGCTCCGCGCGGCACACACGCGCCGCCGGGCGAACAGATGCAACTATGGGAAGAGCTGCGAGGCGCCGGCCGGCCATGGAAGGGAATGGGCCGGCAGCCAGATTGGAATTGACGGAAGGAGGTGCAACTATGACTCAAAATAGGCGAATGCTCGGCAACGATTGTTAGGCTGAGCCCTCCAGTACACAGGTGGCCGAAGAAGCGTAGCGAGCGGCAGCAGGGGTGGTTGAGAAGCGCAGCTGTACGCAAGTACAGCGAGCATCGCAAACCGCCCCTGCAACGCGTAGTAGCTTATTCGGTCGCCTGGGGCTGGCTCTGCAAAAATTCCAGCACTTCTTTTACGTGATCATTGACTTTCACGCCACGCCATTCTTTCACCACTTTGCCGTCAGCGTCAATGACAAACGTACTGCGCTCTACCCCGCGCACTTTCTTGCCATACATGTTTTTCATCTTCATGACGGCGAACTGGTTGCACACCAGTTCTTCGGGGTCGGAGATCAGTTCGAACGGCAGGCCCAGTTTGGCCTTGAAGTTCTCGTGCGAACGGAGCGAGTCGCGGCTGATGCCGAACACGGCCGCGCCCAGCTTGGCGAAGTCGTCGTGGTGGTCGCGGAAGGCCATCGCCTCCGTGGTGCAGCCGGGCGTGCTGTCCTTCGGGTAGAAGTACAGCACCGTGTACTTGGCGGGACGGCCGTCCAGCTCGAAGGTCTGGCCGCCGGTCATGGCGGCGCTGAAATTGTCCAGCTTGGCATTGAGCGCTGGCGGGACGGGTGCTGCGGCAGTGTCTGCCGCCGGTGCTGCGTTTGGGCTGTCGGCCACGGGTTTCTCCTGAAGGAACCGGTTTTATTTTAGCGATGCGTGTCGAGCACGATCAGTTCGCCTGACCGGCCCGGCACCTGGCCCCACTGCAACGGGTACGCCGGCAGCGGGACATCCTTGATCTTCTCATGATAGTCGGCCATCGCGGCAAGCCGGTAGCCCTGGGCTTTCCAACCTGACAATAGCCGGTCGAATATGGGGGCAAGTTTCTGTCCTTCAAGCTCAGCGTGCAAGGTATACACGTGGTCGCGCCTGTCGGCCGTCAAGGCCAGCAGGTGGTCGGCGATATTGTCCTCGTCCAGCACCTTGCCGCCGATCTCGCGGCCCAGCAGCTCGTCCAGCGTCGGCAGCGTGGTCGGCATCTGGATGCAGGACAGGCCCGGCAGGCGGTAGGGGCCGGCCTGCGGATCGCGCAGGGAACCGTCGTCGTTCAGCAGGGCGCGGCCGTCCGAGGCGTAGCGGTAGCCGGCGGCGTCGTGGCGCGCGAACGCGGCGCCGTTCATCTGCCAGCCGGCCGCGCCGTGCGTGTGCGGCGCTTGCCCGAACACCTCGCGGTAGCGCCGCTCGCTGTGCTCCAGCATGCGCAGCGTCCACGCGTCGCCGCGGGTGCGCACGGCATCCTGCCACAGCACGTGGTCCCAGGTGTGGATGCCGCATTCGAAGCCGGCATCGCGCACGGCGCGCATCTCGGCGGCGGCCTTGGCGCCGATGTCCGGGCCCGGCAGCAGCACGCCGTACATCAGCGTCTTCAATCCGTAGTGCTCGACGACCGAGGTGCGCGAGACCTTGCTGAAGAAGCCCGGCCGCAGCGCGCGCTTCATCGCCCGGCCCGTGTGGTCCGGACCCAGCGAGAACAGGAACGTCGCGCCGGCCCCGTGGCGCGCGAGCATGCGCGCCAGGTTCGGCACGCCTTCGCGGGTGCCGCGGTAGGTGTCGACGTCGATCTTGAGGACGAGCAGCGGTTCCACGGTTCAGCCTTTCGCGCCGGCGAGTTGCTGGCGCAGCTCGCCCGGGCCGATACGCAGGCCGTCGGCCAGCAGGCCGTGGATGGCGATGGTCCGCCCGTCGCCGCAGACGCCGACGATGGCGTCGCCCACGACGGCCAGGCCCGGGCTCGCCCCGTCCGGGGCGGGACCGCCGAGGCGCGCCCGCTCGATCGTGTAGCGGCGCGGGCCCACATCCGTGAAGGCGCCCGGGTAGGGCGGGGCGACGGCGCGGTGCAGGTTGTAGACGTCCTGCGCGGCTTTGGTCCAGTCGATGCGGCCGTCTTCCGGCTTGCGGCCGCCGAAGTAGCCACCCTGCGCCAGGTCGTTGGGCAGGCGTGGGGCGCTGCCGTCCAGCAGCGCCGGCAGCACGCGGTACAGCGCCAGCTCGGCGGCGACCGTCACCTTGCCGAACACCTCGAACGCGGTGTCGTCGGGCAGGATCGGCACCGCCTGCTGCGCGACGATGCGGCCGGCGTCCGGCTTGGCCGTCATCGCGTGCAGCGAGGCGCCCGTCTCGCGCTCGCCGTGCAGCACGGCCCAGTTCACGGGCGCGCGGCCGCGGTAGGCGGGCAGCAGCGAGCCGTGCATGTTATACGCCGGCGCCACGTCGAGGACCGCCTGCGGCAGCATGTGGCGGTAGTAGAAGCTGAACATCAGGTCCGGCCGCGCGGCCTGCACGGCCTGCAGCAGCGCCGGCGACTTCGGGTCGTCCGGCGTGATGAAGGGAATGCCTTCCGTCTCGCACAGCGACTGGACGGATTCGAACCAGATGTTTTCCGTGGCGCTGTCCTCGTGCGTGACGACGAGGGCGACGTCGACGTTTGCGGCCAGCAGCACCTTCAGGCAGCGCACGCCGACGTTGTGGTAGGCGAAGACGACGGCGCGTTTGCGGGGTTGGTTCATGATTTCCAATACAGTAATTGAGAGACCACCGTCACCCCCGCGAAGGCGGGGGCCCAATTTCTGCGTGCCGATCGATCAGGCGAAATTGGGTCCCTGCCTGCGCAGGGACGACGTGCGTATGATTCAGCGCGCCACTTCGCGCTTCTCTACAGCGTCGTCGTCGACTTTATCGTCCGGCACGCCCTGCAGGATCGTCGCCACCACGTAGCGCGGCCGTGCCCGCACCTGCTGGTAGATGCGGCCCACGTATTCGCCCACGAGGCCGATGCCGAACACGATGACGCCCATGAAGAAGAAGGCGATCGCGAACAGCGTGAACACACCGTCCGCCTCGGAGCCCAGGAACAGGCGGCGCAGCAGCAGCACGATCACGAGGAGGGCCGACAGCAGCGACATCGCCATGCCCAGCAGCGAGAAGAACTGCAGCGGCACCAGCGAGAATCCCGTCATCAGGTCGAAGTTCAGGCGGATCAGGCTGTACAGCGAATACTTCGATTCGCCGGCTGCCCGTTCCTCGTGCTCGACGACGATCTCGGTCGGCTTGCGCGCGAACTTGTACGCGAGCGCCGGCACGAAGGTGTTCACCTCGCCGCACTGGTTGACCAGGTCGATCACGTTGCGCCCGTAGGCGCGCAGCATATTGCCCTGGTCCGTGATGTGGATGTTGGTGATGCGTTCGCGCACCCCGTTCATGGCTTTCGATGCGACCGTGCGCCATGCCGAATCCTGGCGCTTGCGGCGGATCGAGCCCACGTAGTCGTAGCCTTCGCGCATCTTGGCGACCAGCTTGCGGATTTCCTCGGGCGGATTCTGCAGGTCGGCGTCGAGCGTGACCACGATGCTGCCGCGGGTCTGCTCGAAGCCGGCCAGGATCGCCATGTGCTGGCCGTAGTTGCCGTTGAAGAGGACGACGCGCGTCACGTCCGGGCGCTGGCGGTACTGCTCGGCCAGGATCGAGACGGAATTGTCGCGGCTGCCGTCGTTGACGAACACGATCTCGTAGGCCATGCCCAGCGCGTCCAGCGCCGGATACAGGCGCGCGAACAGGTTCGCCAGGCCCGCCTCTTCGTTGTAGACGGGGATGACGACGGACAGTTCCGGTTTGAGGGTCACGACGCTCATTGCTGTCGCACCTTCGGCTGCAGCACCTGCTTGACGGCCGCGACGACGCGCTCGACGTCGGCGACGGTCATCGCGGCGAACATCGGCAGCGTGACGGTCAGCCGGCCGATGCGCTCGGCGACGGGGAACATGCCTTCCTTGAAGCCGCGCTCGCGGTACAGCGTGAACAGGTGGATGGGCGCGTAGTGGTAGCCGGTGCCGATGTTGAACTCCTGCTGCAGGCGCGTCATGAAGGCGGCGCGCGTGCCGGGGCCGTTGTCCGGCAGGATGATCTGGAACAGGTGCCAGTTCGAGCTGCCGAAGGCCTGCACGGGCAGCTGGGCGCCGTAGCGCTCCTCGAAGTCCGCGCCGAAGCAGTCGAAGTAATGGCGCGCCAGGGCGGCGCGGTGGGCCGTCACCGTGTCCAGGTGCTTCATCTGGCCCAGGCCGATGGCGGCCATGATGTCGCTCATATTGTATTTGCCGCCCAGGACGTCGACGTCGATGCCGTCCACGCCGCTGCGCGTCACGCCCTGCAGCCGGTACTTCTCGGCCAGGCGCACTTCCTCGAGGTCGTTCAGCACCAGGCAGCCGCCTTCGCCCGTCGTGATGTTCTTGTTGGCCTGGAAGCTGAACGAGGCGAAGTCGCCGAAGGAACCGATGCGCTGGCCGTTCCACGTCGAGCCCAGGGCCTGGGCCGCATCCTCGACCACGCGCAGCTTGTGCTTGCGCGCGATGGCGTACAGGCGGTCCATGTCCACGGGCAGGCCGGACAGGTAGACGGGAATCAGCGCGCGCGTGCGCGGGGTGATCGCCGCTTCCAGCCGGTCCAGGTCGATGTTGCGGGTGACGGGGTCGATGTCGGCGAACACGGGGGTGGCGCCCGTCTCGAGGATGACGTTGGCCGTGGCGGGCCACGAGACGGGCGTGGTGATCACCTCGTCGCCCGGTCCCACGCCGGCGATGCGCAGCGCGATTTCCATCGTGCAGGTGCCGGAATTGAAGGTGCGCACGGGGCGGCCGCCGAAGTACTCGGACAGCAGCGCCTCGAAGGCGGCGTTCTTGGGGCCGGTGGTGATCCATCCGGAACGCAGCACGTCGCCGACGGCGGCAATGGTATCTTCGTCGATCGTGGGCCGCGAGAAGGGCAGGAAGGGCAGCTCGGTGCTCATGGGAACTCGTGGAACGTGTTGAAAACTCGATAAGGGACGGTGCGGAAATGGTAGCAGCGTGCCGTTCAGGTACGCGCGAGCAGGATCACGCCCAGCATGATCAGGCCGATCGCCAGCAGGCGCTGGGGCGGAATCACCTCGCCCAGGAACATCCAGGCGCCCAGCGCGGACACCACGTAGCCGAGCGAGAGCATCGGATAGGCGATGGTGACGTCGGTGCGCGACAGGCCGACGATCCAGACGACCAGGGACACGCCGTAGCAGGCCAGGCCGGCCAGGATCGGCAGCTGGCTCACGACCTTCAGGAAGGTCGGCAGCGCGTTCTGCGCGGTCAGGTGGATCGCGCCGCCCATGGCGTTGGTGCCCGCCTTGAGGAACAATTGGGCGCAGGCATTGAGCAGCACGCCGGACAGGATGAAGGCAAAGGTGGTCAGGTTCATGGAGAAAGGCTCAGTAGTTCACGATCACGCTGCGCCGGGCGTCGCCGGCAACCACGCGCAGCGGCACGCCCTGGCGCCGCAGGTCCGCCACGAATTCCGGGCGGATGATGGCGACGTTGCGCCGGCCCGCGGCGGCGTCGTCGCGCCAGCGCGCGACGAAGGCCGCCATGGAAGGAATCCAGCGCTGCGGCTCCTGCTGCAGGCCGAAGGCGAATTCGTCCTCGAACGCGACCAGGGTCACGGTGCGGTTCAGGTAGAAGGTGAGCGATTGCTCGTACAGGCCCACCGAGTACACGGGCACGGACGGATCCGTGGCGCCGGCGGCCTGCAGGGCCGGCAGCAGGTCGAGGCCGGCGCGCGCGCGGCCGACCGGCTCGAAGCCGGCCATGATCGATTGCGTGGCGGCGAATGCCGCCAGCGCGAGCACCAGCACGGACAGGTCGCTCAGCATCTGGCGCGCATACAGCAGCGCCAGCAGGCCGCCGACCAGCAGCACGATGCCGGCCGCCAGCACCCATGGCTGGAACGCCTCGTACAGCGCGGCCTCGCCCGGCCGGCGCGCCAGGTGTTCCATGAACGGCACCACGGCCACGAAGGCGGCGCCCAGCAGGGCGGTCGAGCCGGCGGCCAGCATGCGGCCGCGGCGCGGGCCTTCGTCCAGGCGGTGCGCGACCAGCAGCGCCACGGCCGGGAACACGGGCAGGATGTAGGCGGGCAGCTTCGAATTCGAGACGCTGAAGAACAGGAAAATGAACACGGCCCAGACCAGCAGCAGCAGGCGGGGGCGGAAGGCCTGCGCCGGGCCGTCGTTCCTCGCGCCGCCGGCGAGGCTTTGGGCCAGCACGCCCAGCCAGGGCATGCTGCCCGCGGCCAGCAGCGGCAGGAAGTACCACCACGGCTCCTCGCGGTTGTGGCCCTTCAGCAGGAACCTGGCGAAGTGTTCGTGGACGAAGAAGAAGTAGGGCTGCTCGGGATTCTTCAGGCCGACCAGCACGAACCACGGCGCCGTGATCAGGAAGAACAGCAGCAGGCCCTTGCCCAGGTGCAGGCGCGTCCAGATGCGCAGGTCGCGCGCGATGAGGGAATACAGCACCAGCACGGCGCCCGGCAGCACGATGCCGACCAGGCCCTTGGACAGCACGGCCAGCGCCATGCCGGCCCAGCAGGCCAGCATCCAGTTGCGCCGTTCGCGCGCGCCGGCGCCGTCGCGCTGGGCGATGAGCAGTGCGCACAGCGACAGCGCCATCGCGGCGGACAGGCTCATGTCGAGCGAATTGGCCTGGCTGCCGACGACCCAGAATACGGAGGAACCCAGCACCAGGGCCGCGTAGAAGCCGGTGCGCTCGCCGAACACGCGGGTGCCGGCGATGCCGGTCAGCACCACGCCGGCCAGGCCGCACAGGCCCGTCCACAGGCGGGCCTGCCATTCGCCCAGCCCGAACAGGGAAAAGGTGAGGGCGTTCATCCAGGTCTGGAGCGGCGGCTTCTCGAAGTACTTGATGCCGTTCAGGCGCGTGGTGATCCAGTCGCCGCTGGCGAACATCTCGCGCGCCATCTCGGCATACCGTCCTTCGTCGGCGGGCACCAGCGTGCGCACGCCCAGCACGGCAAGAAGCGCGGCGGCGAGGACGAGCAGCAGCGTCCAGCGCAGCGCCGCGTTCCGGTGCAGTTCGTTCATTCGGGGGCCTTCGCGCCCTCGATGATCAGTGCCAGGGTGGCCTTGCGGCCTTCGCCCATCAGGATGTTGTAGGTGCGGCAGGCCGCGTGGCTGTCCATCGACTCCACGCCGATGCGCTGGCCCGACAGGCTGGCCACCAGCTTCGGATGCACGAAGCGCTGGCGCTCGCCGGTGCCGAGGATGACGACGTCCGGCTTGTCGGCGGCGATCGTCTCGAAGTGGGCGGGCGTCAGCTCGTCGAAGTGGGCCACGTTCCAGGCGCGCGGCGCCACTTCGGGCATGACGAGCACGCTGTAGTCGTAGCGCTTGGCGTTGATCTCGACGCCGGACTGGTCGTAGCCCGTGACGGTCTGGTATTTTTCGGTGCTGCTGGTATGGAGCTTCATAGAGAGGAACCGGTAGCGGATGCAGGTCGCAGGTGCGGACGACCATTTTAACCTGCGAATTTAATTTGCTGGATTACATTAAAGTTATGTTGGGTTGCTTAATATGGCGGCTTTCGGCAGAATGGAATTTCTTTTTCGCATTGCAACAAATGCGACGCGTGCCGGCAGCGAACCGCGGCCTGATTGAACAAGGTGATATTGTGCGACCGATTTTGAAGTCCAATAAGCTGGATGATGTCTGTTACGAGATCCGCGGCCCGGCCCTGCAGATCGCGCGCCAGATGGAGGACGACGGCCACAAGATCATCAAGCTGAACATCGGCAACCTGGCCGTGTTCGGCTTCGATCCTCCCGACGAGATCGTGCAGGACATGATCCGCAACATGTCCGGCGCGGCCGGCTACACGGACTCGAAGGGCATGTTCGCGCCGCGCAAGGCCGTCATGCACTACACCCAGGGCAAGAACATCGAAGGCGTCGGCATCGACGACATCTACCTGGGCAACGGCGCCTCCGAACTGATCGTGATGGCCATGCAGGGCCTGCTGAACGGCGGCGACGAAGTGCTGGTGCCGGCCCCCGACTATCCGCTGTGGACCGCCGCCGTGAGCCTGGCCGGCGGCAACCCGGTGCACTACATCTGCGACGAAGAGGCCGGCTGGATGCCGGACATCGACGACATGCGCAGGAAGATCACGCCGAACACGCGCGCGATCGTCGTCATCAACCCGAACAACCCGACCGGCGCGCTGTATTCGCGCGAGGTGCTGCTGGAGATCATCGAGCTGGCGCGCCAGCACCAGCTGATCGTCTACGCCGACGAGATCTACGACAAGACCCTGTACGACGGCGCCGAGCACGTCTCGATGGCCTCGCTGGCCGACGACGTGCTGTTCGTCACCCTGAACGGCCTGTCGAAGAACTACCGCTCCTGCGGCTACCGCGCGGGCTGGATGGTGGTGTCGGGCGAGAAGCGCCATGCCAAGGACTATATCGAAGGCCTGAACATGCTGGCCTCGATGCGCCTGTGCGCGAACGCGCCGGGCCAGTTCGCGATCCAGACCGCGCTGGGCGGCTACCAGAGCATCGCCGACCTGGTGGCGCCGGGCGGCCGCCTGGCGCGCCAGCGCGACCTGGCCCACAAACTCCTGACCGATATTCCGGGCGTAAGCTGCGTCAAGCCAAAAGCGGCGCTGTACATGTTCCCCCGCCTCGACCCGAAGATCTATCCGATCGCGGACGACCAGCAATTTATCTGCGAGCTGCTGTCCGAGGAAAAAGTCCTGCTGGTGCAAGGCACCGGCTTCAACTGGAAATCGCCGGACCATTTCCGTCTGGTGTTCCTCCCCAATTCCGACGACCTGACCGACGCGTGCGGCCGCATCGCGCGCTTCCTCGACGGTTACCGGCGCCGCCACGCGCGCTGAAACACGAAAACGCATCCATGAAACCTATCCAAGTCGGCCTGCTCGGCATCGGCACCGTCGGTGCCGGTACCTTCCAGGTCCTCCAACGCAACCAGGAAGAAATCCGCCGCCGCGCCGGCCGCGGCATCGAGGTGGCCAAGGTCGCCGCCCGCAAACCCGAGCGCGCCCGCGCCATCGTCGGCGAGGCCTGCGCCATCGTCAGCGATCCGTTCGACGTGGTGAACGATCCCGCCATCGACATCGTCGTCGAACTGATCGGCGGCTATGCACCGTCGCGCGAGCTGGTGCTGCAGGCCATCGCCAACGGCAAGCACGTCGTCACCGCCAACAAGGCGCTGCTGGCGCTGCACGGCAACGAGATCTTCGCCGCCGCCCACGAGAAGGGCGTGATGGTCGCCTTCGAAGCGGCCGTCGCCGGCGGCGTGCCGATCATCAAGGCGCTGCGCGAAGGCCTGTCGGCCAACCGCATCGAATCCGTGGCCGGCATCATCAACGGCACCACCAACTTCATCCTGTCCGAGATGCGCGACAAGGGCCTGGACTTCGCCACCGTGCTCAAGCAGGCGCAGGAACTCGGCTATGCCGAGGCCGACCCGACCTTCGACATCGAAGGCGTGGACGCGGCGCACAAGCTGACCATCATGGCCGCGATCGCCTTCGGCATCCCGATGCAATTCGACAGCGCCTACGTGGAGGGCATCAGCAAGCTGCAGGCCGTCGACATCCGCTATGCGGAGGAACTGGGCTACCGCATCAAGCTCCTGGGCATCACCCGCCGCACCGTCGTCGACGAGGCCGAGGGCATCGAGCTGCGCGTGCATCCCACGCTGATCCCGACCGCGCGCCTGATCGCCAACGTCGAAGGCCCGATGAATGCCGTGCTGGTGCATGCCGATGCCGTCGGCACTTCCATGTACTACGGCAAGGGCGCCGGCGCCGAGCCGACCGCGTCGGCCGTGATCGCCGACCTGATCGACGTGACCCGCCTGGCGACCGTCGACCCGTACTCGCGCGTGCCGCACCTGGCCTTCCAGCCGACGGAACTGGCCGACGTGCCGATCCGCCCGATGGCGGAAATCAAGACCAGCTACTACCTGCGCGTGACCGTGCAGGACCAGCTGGGCGTGATGGCCGACCTGACGCGCATCCTGGCCGACGCCGGCATCTCGATCGACGCCGTGCTGCAGAAGGAGCCGGGCGAAAAGACCCGCACCGACATCGTCATCATCACGCACCAGACGCGCGAGAAGAACGTCGACGCGGCCATCGCCAAGATCGAGCAATTGCCGACCACGGTGGGCAAGGTGGTGCGCATCCGCCTGGAAAGCCTGGGCTGATCCGGCTTGACGCCGCCGCCAGCCGGCGTCCGCGAGGACGGCCGGCTTTTTTCATGCCTGGTGACGGCGCGGCGGTGGCGGCATGCGGAAGCACAGCGGATAGTCATCGGCGAATTCGTCCACGGCCTGGCGTGGGGCGCCATCCGTGCCGTCGAGCCGGGCGATGGTGAGCGCGCGCAGTTCACGCTCGATCTGGTCGTACAACGCTTCGCGGGCGTTGACCTGCGAGAGGAAGTGGTCGGTAGGATTCATGCGCGCATTCTACCTGCGCTGCAGTGCACAAAAAGCGTGTCGGTCGGCATGTTTGAGCTGCTTCAAGCCATCGCCGGTTTACGGCAACGCATACTTGTCTGTACGCAATATGCCAAAAGATCTTTATAGCAAAAGGTTTCGGCAAGCGATACCAAATAGGTAACGTGGCGCTCCTTGTTACTTGGGGTATCGACCCATGCTACCTAATTTGATGGTCAGCAATACTGGATTTTCAAGGCCAACGTTGTACTGTAGATTACGCATCTCGTTCACGAACCGCGATTTCCATGAGCTCCACGCCGCATACCAGCCAGTTCGCCCTGCTTGCCCAGCGCCGCTTCGGCCCCTTCTTCTGGACCCAGTTCCTGGGCGCCTTCAACGACAACCTGTTCAAGACGGCGCTGATGACGGTGCTGACCTTCGACGCGGCGTCCTGGACCGACCTTTCTCCGGCGCTGCTGAACAACCTGGTGCCGGGCCTGTTCATCCTGCCCTACGTCCTGTTCTCGGCCACCGCCGGCCAGATCGCCGACAAGGTGGAGAAGGGCAGGCTGGCGCGCTTCGTCAAGCTGCTCGAGGTGGGCATCATGGCCGTCGCCGCGCTCGGCTGGCTGACGCACACGCTGTGGCTCCTGATCGCGGCGGTGGCGGGCATGGGCATCCACTCGACGCTGTTCGGTCCCGTCAAATACGCCTACCTGCCGCAGCACCTGCGCAACGACGAGCTGGTCGGCGGCAACGGCGTGATCGAGATGGGCACCTTCGTCGGCATCCTGCTGGGCGAAGTGGTCGGCGCGCTGCTCGCCAGCCACGGCCACCTGGGCGCGGAACTGGTCGCCTTCGGCACGCTGGGCGTGGCGGCGCTGGGCCTGGCGTCGAGCTGGCGCATCCCGGTGTCGCCGGCGCCGGTGCCGGACCTCAGGATCAGCGCCAACTTCGTCGCGGAATCCGTGCGCAACATCGCGTTCTCGCGCAAGAACCGCACCGTGTTCCTGTCGATGCTGGGCAATTCCTGGTTCTGGTTCTATGGCGCCCTGCTGCTGGCGCAATTCCCCCTGTACGCCAAGGATTACCTGCATGGCGACCACAGCGTGTTCGTGCTGCTGCTCACCGTCTTTTCGCTGGGCATCGGCACCGGCTCCCTCCTGTGCGACAAACTGTCGGGCGGCAAGGTCGAGATCGGCCTGGTGCCGTTCGGCGCGATCGGCCTGTCGGTGTTCGGCATCGACCTGTATTTCGCCAGCCTTGGCTACGTGAACACGGCGAGTGTCGACGCGCTCGCGCTCGTTGCCCAGCAGGGCGCCTGGCGCATCCTGGCCGACCTGCTGCTGCTGGGCGTGTTCGGCGGCTTCTTCATCGTGCCCTTGTTCGCCCTGATCCAGACCCGCTGCGACCCGCAGCACGTGTCGCGCACCATCGCCGGCATGAACATCCTGAACGCGCTGTTCATGGTGGCCGCCGCCGGCGTGGCGATCCTGCTCGTGAAGCAGGGCTTCACGATCCCGGAAATGTTCCTGACCACGGCGCTGCTGAACGCCATCGTCGCCGCCTACATCTTCTCGCTGGTGCCGGAATTCCTGATGCGCTTCCTGGCCTGGCTGCTGATCCACACGATCCACCGCGTCTCCACCGTGGACGCGGCAAGGATCCCGCAGGAGGGCGCCGCCGTGCTGGTCTGCAACCACGTCAGCTACGTCGACGCCATCGTCATCATGGCCGCCAGCCCGCGCCCGATCCGTTTCGTGATGGATCACCGCATCTTTAAAACACCGCTGCTGGGCTTCATCTTCCGCACGGCAAAGGCGATTCCCATCGCGCCGGCCAAGGAAGACCCGTGGCTGATGGAGCGCGCCTTCATCGACATCGCCCAGGCCCTGCACGAAGGCGACCTCGTCTGCATCTTCCCGGAGGGAAAGCTGACGCGCACGGGCGACATGAACGAATTCCGCGGCGGGGTCAGCAAGATCGTCGAGCGCAGCAAGGTGCCCGTGATCCCGATGGCGCTGCGCGGCCTGTGGGGCAGCGTGTTCTCGCGCGACCCGGCCAATGTGTTCGAGCGCACGTTCGCAAGGGGCTGGCGTTCGCGCCTGGCGCTGGCCGTGGGCGTGCCCGTGCCGCCGCAGGACGTGACGCCGGAAGGGCTGTACGAGCAGGTGCTGGCGCTGCGCGGAGACTGGAAATGAACGGCCTCAATCTTGCCTGTGCCAAAAGCTTAACCTTTGCGCGCGGCTTTGATATAATTGTGGCCCGAGTCGGGGCGTAGCGCAGCCCGGTAGCGTACCTGCATGGGGTGCAGGTGGTCGGAGGTTCGAATCCTCTCGCCCCGACCAATAGAATCAAGAACTTAGGCCAGCTTCTTAGCTGGCCTTTTTTCTTTCTTGCAGCGTTACCCCTACATTTACCCCTACAGTTTTTACCCCTATAAATTACCCCTGCAAGGCACTTTTTTCCGGCGTCATGCCGTTGCGTGATGCCTCGATCTTGCTTTGCTGCCACTGCTCAATTTCATCGGAGTCCCATGCGACTGCGTTCCGGCCGATCGCGATCTGCTTCGGGAACAGGCCGGCTTGCATGTCGCGATAGATCGCCGTACGCGACATACCGACCCGGGCCTTGACCTCGGGGAGGCGTAGGAATTTTTTAGCGTTCATTGATCCGTTCCAGTTCGTTTCGTTTTCGTTCCGCGCTGCGGCGCCCGCCTTGCCATCGCGACGTCGACGGCAGCGTCCAGGTCTTCGCCATCGAGAAGCGCGACCATTCGGCCGGCGGCGTCCAGGCTGGCCACCATCGGCGCCGAGCTGCCGCCCATCTTGTCAGCCTTGTCCCGAAGCCAGAGGTAACGTGCGGCGTTTTGCTGGAGCTCCATCAAAGCCGACTTGCCGAGGCGCTGACCACTGATGACGACTACCTGCCGGTCGTCCTGCTGCACCTGCATCTGCACCTTTTCGCTGCTCCTGCAGGTTTCGGCTACTCCTGCAGCCTCGCTCTGGGCCGACTGCGGAGCTAGGCCATCGACGCTCTGCACTCGATCTAGAGCGAGGGTGTCGCCGTTGCCTCCGGCGCCCATGGCATCGAATAGTGCTTCGGCGACAGCGGGTGCGGCGACAGCGGGCGTGGACTCGAATCGCACCTCGCCAGTCGTGACCAAGAAGCCGCGCGGCGCCCGGGACGCCGCCCACTGCTTGCGGATAATGTCCGCGTTCTGGACGTCGCCGGCGTCCTCGTAGCGCTTCACGATGGCGGCGAAATCTGCGTCGCTTACCGAAATATTTCGTCCAGTCGAATTCATTTCGGCTCCTTCATCGCTGCCACCTTCATGTGATGGTTAATCGCCCGGTTCAACTGCGCCTGTGCCTTTTTCAAGTTAGCTTCGGCTTCGGCAAGCATGTGGTCATGCGCCTCTCGCCAGGTGTCGAAGTAGGGCCGGTGCTTCCGCCACATCTGGGCGGTCTTGTCGACCTTGCGGTAACTGATCCTGGCGATCGGGCCCGGGAAGTACGCCTTTGGATTAGCCCTGGCCATTGCTTCCCTCCTTGTCTAGACTAGCGCCGAGCCATCCCATCCACGCATACGCCGTCACCATGTTGGTGTACTCACCGCTCTGCTGGCGCAGGTCGAATTGTCTAGGACCTGCCCACGCCTCAAATCCCGGGCGGACTGTGCCCGTATCAATCGCCTGCTCCAGCTTTGCGACATCGTCGCGCCGGCGCGGCTCTACTGCCTTATTTTCCTCGGCTTCGTCCTGGGCCGGTCCCATGGCGAGCGCACGTATTGCACCGCTGTAGGCGGCGAAACCGTACGTGATGCCGCGTCCGTAGGTCAGGCTGTGCTTTTGGTAATCGACGCTTTGTCGAAGCTCCGGCAGCAGCGTCATCGCCTTGATCAGCGCAGCACGCTCCACGGCACGCGCGAAGGCATATGCGTCACCGCCACTGTCTCTCGCGAACGCTTCGATCTCGTGGCGGGTGAGGGCGCCGACGTCGTCGCGATAGCCGGCGGAGGTCTGTGCATACCGCCACTGCAAGCGCACTTCCTTGGCGGCCGCACTATTCCCCGACTCTTCCAGCCGCCACATGCGCGCGGTGAAGGTGTCGTCGCTCACGCGTTCGGCCTGGCTCTTCGCTTGCAGGTTCATGCTGGCGCCTTCTGCGCTTGCGCGCCCCGGTAGATCTCACTCAGCACGAGGTACGCCTGGAAGCAATGGCTGAACAGATCCGTGTGGGCACAGGCGAAAGTCGTCTCGCCCAAGGTGCCGAGCAGCTTGGCGACGTCGATGCCGTCGACGCGTGCGGGCAGGGCCTCAGCGATGCGATCATTAGACGGGTTATTCATGACCGACAGCCTTTCGCTTCGACGCAAGTAAGGACTGGATTTCCATCGCCATCGAGCAAATGCCCGTCATGATCCCTGCGCGAACAAGATGGTCATCGGCGGTGGGTTGCTCGCCACCGTCGTCATTTCGTGCAGCTTCGTCGATCAGGCGCACGGCCACTGCTGCGACTTCGGCAGACGTGATAAAGCATTCCACCGCAGGGGATGCGCAATCAGCCCCTGAACCAGCCACTGATCGCGCCGCATCGATAGTGATCTCGCGCTGTTCGGCGGTGATCGCGGCAAAGTCGACCGCCTCTTCATTGGCAGGCACCCGACGGATCGCACGCAAACGCAGTTCGTTCTCGTCCCGTCGACGTTGCCCAGCTGGAGTCGTATCGAAAAGCACCGGCATTGTTCCGCCTTCGTGCACTTCTTCATCACCAGTGTGATACAGGCTCGGGTGAAATTGCTGGGGCAAGCGCTTGCAGAGGATCGTCAACTCGATGTAAGTCGGCAGATCGTGCTCCTTACCCATGCCCCTCAAGATGCGCTCGGCTTCGTAGATGCCATTGATCCGCTTATCGTCCGGGGAGAGGATGAGGTGGTATGGGTCGCCATTAGGCCAGATAGCCACGCCCGCGTAGACCTCGCCTGGGCAAAGTTCCGGCGTCCCCGCTTTAGCGGGATCGACGAGCGAGGCCGCCCCTGCCGCAGCAGGGACGGTCAGTCCATCGCCGGTGGTTCGAACAAAGTTGGACCTGACCGCTGCGTCCGTGGCATCACGCTGCTCGGCGAGCTGGCGCTGATCGTGTTCGGTAATGCCGGAAGTTTTTCCGGCATCCTCGTTCAGGCGCTGGTCGAGCCAGCCAAATTGTAGGCCCGCGCGTTGCTCGAGCAGGCGAGCTGCGAGCTCGCCGATACTGCGGCCTTCGTTGTAGGTCGGCGAAAGAAACTGGTGCAGCTGCGAGTGGGAGTAGCCCAGCGACTGAGCAAACTTCGACACGTTGCCGCCAGCGCGCTCGCTGATCAAGAGCGACAGGCGAGTGCGGCGGATGTCGTTCAGGCCCGCGAGGTACAGGTTGGCGTCGATTCCATCAGCGCTACTGGGTGCTTTCTGGGCGGCAGCTTGGTTTTTTGCGTTCATGATGATTTCTCTGAGTGATTGAGATTAGTTACGGTCTTGGGAATGGACGAGCTTCAGTCTCGGCGCCGAGTCCCGTGCGGCAGGGTCACCGCGCGCAATGCCTTTACCCATGGCGATAAAGGTTGGCTTGGCGGCGCTGGACATCGAGCGGAAGACGTCGATCAGCTGGCGCTCCTGTGCGGTCAACTGCAGGTCGCTGTTGCTGGTTGTTCGGGTGCTCATAGTGGCTCCTGTGCGTGCAGCCGGATTCAATTGGGGCGACGGGCAACCTGGCGATCTCCGCTCGACTGCAGCGTGGACGCCATGTCGGTTTCGATCTCGTGCAGGTGCTGCAACTCGACTGCCAAGTGGGTAATCAAATCGCCCAATGCGGCGACGTGCTTGCCCGGTACGGCCTCATCTCCGTTGCCGGCGATCCCCATGAGTGCGCCGATCGATTCGAGGCCGCTGGCGATGGTTTCCACCGCGCCCCATGCGTGCGACACGATGGCGTCAACGGTGTTGTACTGTTCCTCGGAGAGCTTCGCTGTGCGGTCGAGATCACCCAGGTTCTTGAGGAGCTTGGGCAGTTCGTAGGCAGCGCGGCCCGGGTGGCTGAATTGCGGATTGGCTTTGCTCATGTGCATGCTCTCCTCAGGCCTTGCCGCAGTTGACGTCGTCGAGGCGTTGCTCGGCCATCTCGGACAGCGAAAACATCGATTCGGAAAGAAGCCCGGCGAGTGCCTCGATGCCATCGACGTCCAGCACCGGGTTGCGGCCGCTGTCGCGTTCGACTACGTCCATGCGGAGGATGTCTGCTATGACCTTCGCACCGCGGCTGATCGTCAGAGTGCGATCAGCGAACAGCACATCGTTGTTCACCGGCTTGGTGGAAGGCGAATAGGAATAGGGCGTTACTAAAGGTTGCTTGATCTTTGATATTGCATGTGTGGCCTTGGAAGGGCTAGAATTAACATTCGCCATTGTCTTTCTCCAAAGAAGTTAGGGCGTAAGGGGCCATCCGGTGGTGAGAGACCGGGTGGCTTCGTTGTTTCTGCGGTTGATCGGCTAAACTTTCAGCCGATTGATGGGTGGTGCCGGATTAGCTCAGCCGACTCGGACTTCGGCCGGGCCCAGGCGTCGGCGCGCTGGCGCCGAGCAGCTTCGACAGTTGCGCGAGCCCCTTGCTCGTGACGAGAACCTGCGGGTTGGTCTTGTTCTCGCCCGTCTCCGGATCCTTGTAGTTGCCGACCTTGTGCTTCAGGTAGCCGGAGTGGATCTTGTCCTGGTATGCGACGTATCCACCTCTGCCCTGGCGGCGATACATCCACGCCATTTCGAGCAGGGCGTCGCGGAGCTTATGCGGCTGCATCTGCAGGGTCTTGGCAGCATCGGTGACGCACATAGCGCCGTCCGCGTTGGCGATGCGCTCCAGGCCTGCCGCGGCCGGCGCCAGTTCGGCGACCTGGTGCTCCAGCTGCTCGACCTTCACGACTGCCAACTGTTTCGCTTCGAGCTCGTCGGCCCAGGCACGCGCAGCGGCAGCCGGGTTCATGAAGTCCGGGATCTGCGGCGCCGCCAAGCGCTTGCGCATGTCGGCGAAGCTGCGGACGAGGGCGATCTTGAACTTCCGCACGACCACGTTGTTGCGCATGTAGGTGATCAGCAGCGTCGCCTGATCTTCGTTGAGGAGGGCGACTTCACGCGTTTGCGTTCCTCCGGCCGTTTCGAAGGGTAGCGTTTCAAACGCGACCCTGCCGAACTCTGTCAGGTCGCCCACATAGGTGCGCAACAGCTCAAGAACATTCTTGTGCTGCACGCCGGTTCCTTCTGCTACAGCAGCAGTCGTGGTGACGAGTTGGTCGCCGTGGATGATGACGAGGTCGCTCATGCGCCCTCCGCTTTTGCGCCAGTAGTTATATTGCCGTGAGCTGCCTTCATACCTTGCTCGATAAGGTAAATCAACTCAGCATTGGTCGTTCTCCGGTTGCGTTCGGCGATTTCTTTGATGCGTGCACGCATACCGTCTGGAAAGCGCAGGGTAAATTGATCAGAATCGCGGCCGGTTTTCGATGTCTTCATAATGGACTTTCCAGCAAGAACCTAACGTATTTTCGTGAAGCACCGTGCTTCATCGTGATTGAAATATAGCACCGTGCTTTAGTTGCGTCAAGCACCGTGATGTATTAAACTCTTGGCATGGCTAGAACAGACCCCCAACTTAACCTCCGTCTGCCCGCGTCTCTCAAGGCACGCCTGGAAGCAGCTGCAGCCGAGAGCAAACGAACAGTTACTGCCGAGGCTGTAGAGCGCCTTGAGGGCTCGTTCGAACAGATGCCGGACGCACTTGTCTCTGTGATCATGCGTATGGAAGTGCGCGCTCTGAATGCGGAGTTTTTAGCTGGATCGCTAAAGAGGGTCGCGAGCGGGATGTCGGATTCCTTGATGGCGTTTCTTTCAGAACTGCCTCGTGAAATGATCGAGTCAAATGAACACTTGCGGGCCTTGAACGAATCGTTGAGTAAATACTCAGAAATTACGCAACTGATCCTTGGGGAAGAGTTCCAAACTTATGAAGAGCAGCGGGAGGCCAATCTCAGAAAGCATGAGGAGCTGAAGGAGGCAGAGAGGAAGCTGGACGAAATTAGGCTGAAGCATGCTGAGGGGATGAAGGCAAAAAGTTCTCAGTAGAGGGCGGCCCAGGCAAATCAACCGGCAGAGATGCCGGTTTTTTTTCGCCTCGTGGTATGTGATGCATCACCGTGCTTGATGTCGCTGACGCACGGTGATATATTGGCGCAGTAAAGCACCGTGCTTTACTTGAGGGCACATGATCTTCGCATGCCCATACCTTGACGCATCATATTAGGACCACCTCATGGCATATGGATTTGTTTACTTCCTTACCAACCCGAGCATGCCCGGCCTGACCAAGATCGGCATGACTACCAAGCACCCGATGGAGCGGATGGAGGAGCTATCGCGCTCGACTGCGTGCCCTACGCCCTTCGAAATGCTTGCATTTTTCGATACACCAGAGCCACGGGAAACGGAGTATGCCATCCATAACGCTCTAAGCGAGTACAGGGTCAGCGCGGATCGTGAGTTTTTTGATGCGCCACCGTATGCCATAGCAGACCAGTTCAACGAGTGGCAGGATCCTTGGGGCTCACACTACCGACGGCCTTTGGACAGACTGGTAGAAGCGTTCCTTCGTGCAGAAGCTGCTGCCATGGACGCTGCGTTGGGGAGGATTTGAAATGGCACGCGCGCGGAATATCAAGCCTGGCTTCTTCACCAACGAGGAGTTGGTCGACCTTCCGTTCTCGACCCGTCTGCTGTTCATTGGACTGTGGACCATCGCTGACCGCGAGGGCCGTCTTGAGGACAAGCCGAAGCGGATCAAGATGAACCTGTTCCCGGCCGACGACATCGACGTCGACCAGGCACTGTGCGACCTCCAGACCTCGGGCTTCCTTAAGCGCTACGAAGTGGGCGGAGCACGGTATATCCAGGTACTAGCATTCAGGAAGCACCAGAATCCCCACAGGGACGAGAAGCCGTCTTCGATACCAGCAATGGATGAGCATCGTGCGAGCACTGTGCGAACACAGTGCGGACATGGTGGCAATCCGGCTGATTCTCCGATTCCTGATTCTCCGATTCCTGATCCCCTCAACATCGACACTGTCGGCGCAGCCGCGCCCGTCGAAGTCGTCGCCGCGCCTGCCGAACCTGGTTCCGTGAGCGCTGCACCTCTTCCGGCCGCCCAACACGTGCCAACAGCGGATAACCCTGCCTTAGTGCTGACGCTGGCTTTGCGTCCGCTTGGCGTGTCGGCACTCTCAACGCACCCAACCGTCATTGCCTGGGCTGAAAGCGGCGTGTCGATCGCGATTCTGGCTGAGGCGGTTCGGATGGCGCGCGAGCACAAGCCGACGGGCAGCATTCCACCGAACTACCTCGCCCCGATTGTCGACAAGCTGCGCAACCCTGGCAATGGTCGACAGAATCGGGGTGGTGTTGGAGCGGAATCCATCGAGGAGCGCAACGCCAGGATCATGGCGGAATGGATGGCTGACGATGCGTCGGCCGGTGACGTAATCGACGTCGACATGGAGGAGGTGAGCAATGCAAGCTGACGACAAGCCGCGGTTCGGCAAGTTGCTGGCGCACGTGCTGGCGGGGTATGGGAAGCCGTTGCCGGGGGCGACCGAGATGGACGTCTGGTTCAACCATCTCGCGCCTTTCTCGCCTTCCACGATCAAGCAGGCCTTTGAGGCCTATCGCAGCGAGCGCCCCGACTTCGCGCCAACCCCGAACGGTATTGCCGCACGCTGCAGGCTGCTGGATGGTCGCCCGGACGAGAACGAAGCCTGGGCGGTCGCCCTGACGAGCCGTGACGAGGCCGAGACGGTCGTGTGGACGAGTGAGATGGCCGAGGCGTTCAACCTGGCGAAGCCATTGCTGGCCATCCGTGATGAAGTAGGTGCGCGCATGGCGTTCAAGGATGCGTACAAGCGTTTGGTGAGCGAGGCACGCGCCTGCAACAGGCCGGTGGCATGGTCGGTGTCGGCGGGGTGGGACGTTGATCGACAACGGCTCGCCATGCAGCAAGCGCAGCGCGCCGGCCTACTGCCAGCTCCGCAAGCCAAGCCAGCGCTGCCCAACGAGACAGAGCAGGAGGGCGAGAAGGGTAATGGGAAGCCGCGAGGATTGCAGAAGCTTCTCCAGGCCGTGGCGCAGATGGAGGATCCGTACGAGAAGGCCGAGCGGTTGAGTACTGCGCGGCGGGAGGAAGAGCTGGCGGCCGACCGCGCTAGTAGGAAGGCGATGGACCAGAAGGTGCAGTCGTACTTGCGCGAGCACCCTGAGGCACGTTATGGTCAGTTGCTCAACACGAGACCCAGATAGCAAGACTCAGCATAAGAAGGCGCGGCGCGTGCTGTCGCCGATCGAGGACAGCGAGGTCAGTGCAGAGCGGACAACACCTGAGATGTTGCCGCGGCTTTCTTGGTGAAGCGATCGCAAGCGGCATCCATCTCTTTCATGGCGGCACTGCTGTTCACCCCGTTCGATTGAACGGCAGCCCGGGAAAGAGCTTCGTCGCACTCGTGCTTCGCGGAATACAGGCCAAACACGGTGTTCATGTTCACCGTCTGGAACGCGATATAAGCCACCGCAAGGACGCCGCCGATAGTGAGCATTTTCATAATGTTAATGTGTGCGTGTAATGGTTCTTTATGGAAATGATATCTTGAAAATTATTGAATCTCCAAACCTTTGTTTCAAAGCAGCAACAGTACGATCCGGCTTGGCTTGGGTCGGGGGGGCCGTCAGCGTTAGAAAAGACGGGCGGAGGAGAGAGAATATTGCAACGACAACTGTTGCGCTATGGTAATCTGCTGAGCAACAAGGAGAGACCCTAATGGATATGCACGAAGACGAACACGATTACAGTATCTCGCTGGTCAGCCGTCACTCTGACCCACGTGAGATCGCAGAGCTGCAGGCCTTTTCCGATGAGCTGGTCAAACGTGATCTTCACCATATCGTGAAAGAGGCGTTCTACGACTCGAACTCGTGCTGCTGCACGTTCGAATTCAACTACGACCTCAAGCCATTCGACAAGGATGCTGAAGAGGTGCTGGAAGTCGCGAACCAGACCATCGCGCAGTTCGTCTGGTTTGGTACCGTCAAGCACGGCGGCCCGATGCGCGACATCGAGTTCGGCTAATAGGCAAGGTTAGACGCAAAAAAGCCCGCTTGAAGCGGGCTTTCTAATCTTCTAGGACTGCCAGCAGTGCAAAGAAACCTGCGACTGCGAGGGTCATTTTATTGGCATCGACTAGCCCGCTCACCAGTCCAGAAGAGAGCGGACAGAAGGTTAAAACTAACAACGGAAATAGGGCTGTGCCGTTGGCGAAGTCCATTCCTGTATCCTTCGAAATCAGATTCACAGGAGGCGTTCGCCGGAACCGCTGGATGCCGATGTATATCACTCCGGTGATGATCGAACCGACATCAACCCAGTTGCCGTCAAAGTCTAATGGCGGAAGATTCAATTAAGCAAGATGCCCCGCAGCTGCGCCAGCCGCAGCGCCGATCCCAGCGCCAACGATGCGGACGTCGAAATCCATCGGGATCCATCCGAAGAAGGCTCCAGCAACCACGGTGCCAATCAGCGCACAGCCGACAATGAACTTCGCTTTATGAAGTTGAGTGTCGCCTTTGTTCTTGTGTGATACGCGACGTTCTTTCATGACTTTTACTCTCATATGATCGATCAGACAAGATCGATGTACCAAATTCTTGGATGAATGATGTGCGCAAAGCAACATAGCGACCCGGTTGTCGCTGTGGATAACTT
Organism: Massilia sp. YIM B02763; assembly: GCF_030412015.1. Taxonomy (GTDB): domain Bacteria; phylum Pseudomonadota; class Gammaproteobacteria; order Burkholderiales; family Burkholderiaceae_D; genus Telluria. The sequence continues at coordinate 377,377 of NZ_JASNRD010000003.1, forward strand.
TGCTATTTGACCGTGTTCTCACTAATGTTGCCCACGGTGGGCAACCAAGAACGACAGGGATAGTCTACAGCAAATCTGCTGTAAGTTGCTCAAAAATGATGTATCAACCTGTCTCACCAAGTCCCATATTGTGCTTGCCCAGCCCCAGACAAGAGCTTTAGAAATTGATGTCATAGCACAACACATTGTCATTTGGAAAAGTTCGGACAGGCAAGAAAGGTCACCTTCGTTTGTTACGCTTGCTCATCCATACGGGAGATATGACATGGGCTTTGCCGACCGCTACGTACACGCACTTAATGCAACGAACCTCAAGGACGACGAACGCCATGGCCAGGCAGAGCCGCTGATGGCATCAGCTTTTGCGGCGGCCGCAACTGGCGACCTTGGGCCGCTGCTCCATCGCGTGAAGTTCGCCGACGCCCTTTCGCGCAAGGCATTCGAAGGCAACCCGGCGAACCTGGCGCAGCTGCTGCGCTTGTGGATCGCTGAGGTGACGAAGCGCGGCCGCGCACGCCACTGGGTGCCGGAGAACACGGCGTGGGATGCGGATGCTGCGCAGAAGCTGTACCGCCAAGTTGCGGAGCATTCGCTCGCGTACTGGCTGGACGGAAAGTGCGAGCCATGCGGCGGCACGGGCCTGGATGAGAAGAGGGCGTGCAAGTGCTGCAGCGGCACAGGCAAGGCCGAGCTGTCGATGGCAGCAGGGTTCGTTCGCGAGCACACGCTGAACATGGTGAGCGAGCTGCACAACATCGCCGACAGCCATGCTGCAAGAGCTGCATCCCGGCTGAGATCGGTGCGTTGATCATTCGCACTTGATGAATTTGTAATTTCTTCTTAGACTCGACAGCAGAGCGCCCTTTGTGGTCTCATGAAGCACTGTTATGTAAGGAGTGTTGCAGTGGCGATAGACTGGGTAGCAGTATCTGCATGCGTAATTGCATTCCTATCATGGCTCGCCAGCGTAACCAGCGCTCGTATGGCTTCAAAGTCAGCGGAAGTGGCGGATGCGGCTGAGGCTAGGGCTAGGGCTGGAGAGCGAACAGCTGCGATTCGCGAACTCATGCGTTCCGCGGGAGCAATCGAATCGCAAGCGAGGTTGGCAGTGCTTGCGCTTGAAGATGCCTCGCGAAGTGCTTGTGCAATTGTCGGGCTACATGGCACGCCAGATGGAAAGCGTGAATTCCTGCTCGCGAACAACGAACTTCAAGACAAAATACTAGAGGTGCAGGAGCGCGCTAAGCACGGTATCGAAAGAGACGCGGCAGTGTCTTTGGCAGATGAGCAAGTTTTCGCAGAGCAGCTGCGTCTTGACCAAATTCTAGGCCAGCTACAAGTGGATACCGCATTCGCTAACAAGCGCGCTGAACAGCTCTTGCAGGCGAACCGAAGCATAGGGGAAGACATAAAAGCTGCAGAGAGAGCCGAAGGGATCTTTGTTCATAGGACTCATGAAGGCAAGCTTGCCTAGATAAATTACTGTGTAGATATACAGTAATTCGTGTAAACTGTAGGCCTACATTCTTCCGGCCTCGTAATGTGCGCTTGCCGCCACCGATAACCGGAACTCGCGACAGTACCCAGCCATTGTGTGCTGTCGCTCGCCCAAAGAAAAGTCTGTTCTAAACCGCTGACGGGATTTTTGCTAAGTAGGTCGTGTTACTTGAATGACGACGGGATTGTTGGAACGTCTGCGACTTTCCCGTCCCGCATCACGATGGACATGCTCTCAGCGCCCCCGAATGCGGTTCCCAAAGTCCAGATCCAACGCTGCCCATCTGCCCTGGAGCTAACCATATAAGGCCGGCCCATGAGCGCAGTAACTTCGCTTTCGGACATGCCAACCTTCACTTGTCGCGCCTTATCCCAGTTTATGGGTGTGCCAACCGCGCAGGCTGAAAGAGCAAGGGCAGCGGTAAGCATCGAAAGATATTTTTTCATAATGTGCTCATGGGACGAAAGCCACATTATCCATGAGTTGGCATAAGGGAATACTCGCGGAATCTCACAGTTCAACTGAGTCTATGTGCGGGCGAAAGTCACTTTCAGTCCGCGTCTACTCGGCACAAGTTGGTAAGTAATCGCAGCAGCAAACCTATTCCCACTGCCCCTGCTGCCGGGCCCTGTAGCCGGCACTCCCATCGACTACCCCAAGGATTCCCATGCGCTATTCCGCCCGCTGGAGCAATGGCTTCTGGAAGACGTTCGACCACAAGAAGTTCGAAGACGTCGAGACGCACGTAAGCAAACGCATCGCTGTCGAGGCGGTTGTTGCGCTGAACGGCGCGCGCCAAAAGTAATGCATCGAGTCACCGGGTAACCGGTGGACACACAAAGCCTAAGCCCGACAACCACGTCCAACGTGCGCGACTGATGGCCGCGGGCTCTGTGTGGCAGATGCCTTCGCGGATGTGCGATCCATTGTCTGCCCCGACTAGGCCAATGGGTGGCGTCTGCCGCAACTATCTCTCCCAACCCAGATGATCTGTCTGGTTCGCCGTCTGTCGCAGCAATGCGCTGGCGGCTTTTTTATTTGAGGTTTGCCATGCGCATGAGCATCGAATCGGAAGTGACTTGGTTGCGCTTCCTGGTCCAGGTGATGCGCGAGCAGAAGGCAATCGACGCGATGCGGAGGGCTCATGCCTGACCTGAACATCTTGCTGATCTATCGCGACCGCATCATGCGCGCCGTGGTAGGGACGCGCCCGGCCATCATGGCTAAAGAGGCCGACACCGCGGCTCTAGACCGTATCTGCCAAGGGCTGGCCGATGGGGAGGAGGCGAAGCAGCTGCTGTGCGCGAAAGGCTATGGCTTCCCGTCGCAATCGCTGGCCGACCTGGTGCGCAAGCTGCCGAGCGTGAAGCCGTGAGCATCGATCGCTTGCGCGGCCGTGCGCTACAGCGCCAGCGTGAGCGGGTATGGCTGCGCGATCCGTTTTGCGCCCGCTGTGGCGTCATCACTACCTTCCCGTCTGGCTTTGAACTCGACCACAAGGTTGCCCTGGCCAACGAGGGTACGAACGATGATGACAACATGCAGGTACTTCATCACGAATGCCACGAGGCCAAGACCAACGAGGACATGGGCTACACGCCTAAGGTGGCCACAGGGCTAGACGGTTGGCCTGTTGATGAGCCCGAACAGCCTGTGGACAGCCTGCGCCGCCGTACGGCCCGCTGGAAGAGGGTTGCCAAGGGCTGACCCACCTCCCCCCCCGTCAAAAGTCTGGGGCCATCGAGGCCGGAAACCGCTTCGTTAGGTTCGATTTAACGCTAACCCACAAAACGCCGACCAAAATGGACACCTCGACCAAGCCCAAAACCGCAAGCCGGCCGCGCACAACGCGCAAGCCTGCCAACGCGACCACCGGCGCTGTCGCAGACCAGGTCGACCAACCTGCAACCAAGGCGAAGGTGCCACCGCGTGCCAAGCGCGCGCGAGCCGATTCGGCATCCAGCGCCGTCAAGGCCATGGTCGATGCAGCCAAGCCCGACATCGAAGTGCCGGCTTGGGTGGCGCTGACCGAATCGGCGAAACCCTTCTGGGTCGGTGTTGTGCGCGCGCGTGCGCGAGACGAGTGGCAAGACGTCGACCTGGTAGTGGCCGCACAGTTGGCGCAGTGTCAGGCGGACATCGCCGAAGAGGATGCCGCACTGCGTCTCGAAGGCAAAGTCATCAAGAACGACCGCGGGACCCCGGTGATGAACCCGCGCACTACGGTTCTCGAGCAGCTCGCACGGCGCGAGATGGCGCTGATGCGGACACTGCGCATGGGCGGCCGGATCGCTGGCGACCAGCGCGACGACCTGGGCAAACGCAAGCTGGAAGTCGACGCGCGCAAGGCCCGCAAGCAAGTCGAGGAAGAAGACGACGGGTTGCTGGCATGACCCGGCGGTCTGCAAAGGCCGCCCCGGAGCTCGACACCAACGACAAGTACTGCCTCAAGAAGCCGCTGACGCGCGGGGAGAAGGTCTGCGCCTTTATCGAGCGGTATTGCGTGGCGCCTGAGGGCGACCACATTGGCCAGCCAATCCGGCTCGAGCCGTTCCAACGCAAGTTCATCCTCGAAATCTACGACAACCCTGACGGTACGCACAGCGCCTACCTGTCGATCGCGAGGAAGAACGGCAAGACCGCGCTGATCGGTTCGATCCTGTTGGCGCACCTGTGCGGGCCGGAAGCAGTCCAGAACTCGCAGATCGTCAGCGGCGCGCAGTCGAAAGAGCAGGCCGCCGTCGTGTTCGAGCTGGCGCGCAAGATGGTCGAGATGTCGCCCATCCTCTCCGGCCTGGTCAAGGTGCAGCCCAGCGGCAAGCGTCTGATCGGCCTGCGCAAGAACGTGCTGTACCGCGCGCTGGCGGCCGAGGGCAAGACTGCGCACGGCCTGTCGCCCATCCTGGCAATCCTCGACGAGGTTGGCCAGGTCGTGGGCCCGGTCGATAAGTTCGTGTCGGCCATCACCTCCGCGCAAGGCGCATACACGAACCCGTTGCTGATCGCGATCAGCACTCAGGCGCCGACCGACGCCGACCTGTTCTCGACCTGGATCGATGCGCAACAGAGCGCGCCGGATCCGCGCGTGGTTTGCCACGTGTACGCGGCACCGGACGATTGCGCCCTCGACGATCCGAAGGCCTGGGCCGCGGCCAACCCGGCGCTCGGCGTGTTCCGCTCACTGGACGACCTGAAGAAGCAGTGCAAGCAGGCCATGGACATGCCGGCTAACGAGCCGGAATTCCGCAACCTGATCCTGAACCAGCGCGTCGAGGCGGTCTCGCCGTTCGTGGCGCGCTCGGTGTGGGAGGCCAACGGCGCGGCCCCAGGTGATGCGACCCGCCGCAAGGTCTGGGCCGGCCTAGACCTGTCGAGCGTGAACGATCTGACCGCGCTCGTGTCCGTCGACGACACCGGCGGCGTGCATTCGCAGTTCTGGCTGCCGGAGCATGGTCTGCGCGAGAAGGCCCGCAAGGACAAGGTGCCGTACGACCTATGGGCCAAGGCTGGGCTGCTCAACACCACGCCCGGTAAGGCGATCGAGTACGAGTTCGTGGCGAAGTACCTGCGCGAATTCTTCGACCGCCACGACGTCCAGGCGCTTGCCTTTGACCGCTACAACATGAAGTTCCTGAAGCCGTGGCTTGAAAAGGCCGGCTTCACGGAAGCAGAGCTGGAGAAGTTCGTCGAGTTCGGCCAGGGCACGGCCAGCATGACGCCGGCGCTGCGCGAGCTCGAGGTCAAGCTGCTGAACAACAGCCTGCGCCACGGGAAGCATCCGGTGCTGAGCATGTGCGCGGCGAATGCAAAGGTGGTCGGCGACTCCGGCGCCCGCAAGTTCGACAAGCAGCGCGCGCGCGGGCGCATCGACGGCATGGTGGCGCTGGCCATGGCGGTTGGCGTCATGCCTGTACTGGCGCCCAAGGCGAAAACGATCAAGAAGGGCTTTGCCGCTCTGTAAGGAATTCCATGGAAATGTTCGATGCCCTCGAGGCAACCAAGCACTGGCGCGTCGAAAAAACGTACCGCCCGCAAGATGGCGCGACGCTAATCAAAAGCAGCGATCCACAGATCGTAGCGATGCTGGGCAGTGCACCGGCCGCCAGTGGCTTTGCGGTGACGTCCGAGACAGCGCTACGGGTTTCGGCAGTTTACGCGTCTGTACGGTTGCTGGCCGGTGCCGTTGCATCGATTCCGGTATCGGTCATCCGCGAAACGGAGGACGGCCGCGAGAGCATCAGCCCGGACCTGTGGTGGCTGTTGAACGAGCAGCCGATCGAGAACTGGACGGCTGCGTCGATGTGGGAGTGGGTGGTTCAATCCATCTGCCTGCGCGGCGACGGGTTCGTCGAGATCGTCCGCCGCGGCGCGAGCGTCAAAGCGCTGCGCCCGCACCATCCTGACCTCGTGCATCCCATTCGGAGCGGTGACGGGCTGATCTACCTTGTGACCGACGAAAACTCGGTGGCGCGGCCGGTTCACCAAGACGACATGCTGCACTTCGCTGGCTTCGGCTTCAATGGCACGCGCAGCATGTCCGTCATTCAGTGGGCCGCGTTCCAATCCATCGGGATCGCACTGGCGACCGACGCTCTTTCCGGCAATTTCTACGCTAATGGCGCGGCGCCGAAGCACGTCATCCAGTCGGACTCCGAGATGGATGACGAGCAGATCGAGCAGCTGCGCAACGAGTACAAGCGGAAGTACGCCGGCGTGAACAATGCTGGCCTCCCACTGGTGCTAACGGAAGGCCTGAACATCAAGGAAATGAGCATGACTTCGGTCGATGCTCAGCTTCTCGAATCCCGGAAATTCCAAGTGATTGACATCGCGCGCGCGTTCGGCGTGCCGCCGCACATGATCGGCGCCCAGGAAACTACGAGCTCGTGGGGCACCGGCATTGAGCAGATGTCGATCGGGTTTATCCGCTGGTCCCTGCAGCCGTACATCAATCGGATTCGCCAGGAACTGAACCGCAAGCTGTTTCGCCGTGCCTCGCCGTTTGTTGAGCACAAGATGGAAGCACTGCTGGCCGGCGATTCGAAGGCCGAGGGCGAGTACTTCCGCCAGGCGATCGGCGGCTCCCAGGGCCCCGGCTGGATGACGATCAACGAGGTTCGGAAGGCGAAGAGCCTGCCGCCCATTGATGGCGGCAACAAACTGTATCGCCCTGAAAAGGGCAGCACCCCAGAACCGAAAGGGAAAAAAGACGATGAAGCAGTTGGTACAACTGATCCGGAATAACGCGCGGCGCGAGCCGGCGCGGATCGCGGCCGAGGATACGCCCGACACGCTGTACCTTTACGACGTCATCGACCCGTACTGGGGCGTCAGTGCAAGCGACTTTAATAAAGCCCTGGCGGGGATGGCGGGGAAGAAGGTCACGCTGCGCGTAAATTCACCCGGCGGCGACGTTTTCGACGGCCGCGCAATGGCTGCGGCAATCGCGCAGCATGGCGACGTCCACGCGATCATCGAGGGCGTGGCGGCCAGCGCGGCCACATATGTGACTGCCGCGTGTGCGAGCGTCACCATCGCCTCCGGCGCGCTGTACATGATCCACAACGCCTGGACAATGGCCTACGGGAACAAGGCGGACCTGCTGCAGACCGCCGATCTTCTCGACAAGATCGACGGCACGATTCTGAATGACTACGAGCGCAAGACCGGCCAGAGCCGCGATCAGCTCGCGGCGTGGATGGACGCCGAAACGTGGTTCAGCGCCGAAGAGGCAGTCGAACACGGCTTCGCTGACTCGGTTGCAGAAAACACCACCGCGAAAAACGCCTGGGATCTGTCGGCCTACAAGAACGCGCCGAAGCCGACCACGCCACCAGACAACACGGCGGACTGGGAAGCACTCCGCCAGCGCAACCAGAACCGGCTGCGCCTGCACGAACTGGGATAGCGCGCTCGCGCAATCCAGACCCTGCCGCCTTGAGCGGCTTTTTTTACGCCTGTACAAAGGAAAACGGATGAAATCCATTCAAGCATTGCGCGAGCAGCGTCAGCAACTCGCCCGCGAAGCCCGCAACCAACTCGAGCAAAAGGGCGATCGCAGCTGGACCAAGGAAGACCAGACCATCTTCGACAAGCGCGCCGACGAGATCGAGGCACTCGAAAGCGAAATCGCCGCCATCGAGAAGGTCATGGCGCTCGATGTCGAGAAGGAGTTCAAGGACGTCGAGGAATTCCGCCGCAAGCCCCAGGATCGCGCAGAAGCCGAGGCGCGCGCACTGTTCGCGAAGCTGCTGCGTCATGGCCCGAGCGCCCTGACGACCGACGAGATCCAGAAGATGCGCAACACAATGTCGACCGGCACGCCGGCCCAGGGCGGCTACACCGTGCAGCAGGACGTCGCGAAGGAACTGATCGACGCGCTGAAGCTGTATGGAGGCATGCGCGGCGTGGCCGGCAGCATCACCACGAGCCAGGGCAATTCGCTGAGCTACCCGACCTCGGACGGCACCTCGGAGGAAGGCGAGTGGGTTCCGGAGAACACCCAGGCGTCCGCAGGCGACCCGAGCTTCGGCACGGTTAGTCTGGCTGCTTTCAAGGCCAGCACGAAGATCATCACCATCCCGTTCGAACTCCTGCAAGACAGCTCGATCGACATCATCGCCATGGTGAACAAGCGTCAGCGTGACCGCCTGGGCCGCACGATGAACAAGGGCTTCACCATCGGATCCGGCACTGGCCAGCCGACCGGCTTCGTCACCGCGGCTCCTGTCGGCAAGATCGGCGCCACGGGCACCTCGACCGCCCCGACGTATGAAGATCTGGTCGACCTGCAAGAGTCGGTCGACCAGGCCTACAAGGACGCCGGCACCTGCCTGTTCATGATGCATCAGCAGACCCGCAAGACCGTTCGCAAGCTGAAGGATGGCGCTGGCCGTCCGATCTGGGCCGAGTCGTACGAATCGGGCATCAAATCGGGCATCCCGGCGCAGCTGCTGGGCGAAGACGTCAAGATCAACAACGACATGGCCCAGCCGGGCGCCAGCGCGAAGACCATCGGCTACGGCGACTTCTCGAAGTACATGATCCGCGATGTACTCGACCTGCTGCTGTTCCGCTTCGAAGATTCGGCGTTCACCACCAAAGGCCAGGTCGGCTTCCTGGGCTGGGCGCGCGCAGGCGGCAACCTGCTGGACGCGAATGCGATCAAGACCTTCCAGCATTCGGCATCCTGATCGTAACCTGCGGCCGGCGTCATACCGGCTGCGCTCACTGGAGAAATAGAAATGGCACGAGCACAGAAGCCGACCGAAGGCGCGATCAAGGCGCGCGTCCTGGTCGAATGCGAATACGGCAAACCTAACGATGTGGTCGAGATTGACGGAAGCATGGCCGAGTCACTTGCTGGCGTCGTCGACACCGACCCCGCAGCCGTGGCCTACGCGGAATCGCTGGCCTCCGAACAGTAATCGTATGAGCCCCGAGACCGTCGCCTGGCTCGCCAACGTGCGCGCCCAGGCCGACGGTCCCGGCGCGCTTCTCGTCGTCGTCCGCCGCAAGTCTGGCGGCTCGGTGGCGATCTTCCCTGAAGACATAGTCGGTAAGTCCGACGACGAGCTGCTGGCGTTTATCGCTGCGCGGCTCGAAGAACACGCATGAAAGGCAGCTGATGGCCGCATTCCAGAAAATCCAGGCCTTCGTCGCCGCCCTGGCGCAGAAGAAGCATAACCTCGCTGCCGATCAGCTGGTAATCCTGCTGACGAACACGGCACCGAACGCGGCTACCTCATCCGTCACTGCCGACATCACCCAGATCAGCTATACGAACTGCTCGTCGCGAAACGTCACGACGACCTCGGCGGCACAGTCCAGTGGGACGCTCAAATTGGTCTGCCAGGACTTGGTGCTGACCGCTTCAGGTGGCGCAGTCGGGCCGTTCCGCTACGTTGTCTTGGCAAACGCGTCGGCTGCGAACGGCGACCTGATCGGCTTCTACGACTATGGGGCGAGCCTGACGCTGAACGACGGCGAAACCCTGACGGTCGATTTCGACCAGGCGGCCGGCGTCCTCACCCTGGCATGACCATGACCCCTGATCAGCAAGAAGCTCTGCGCGCTCAGGCGCACGGCGACGGCGCCTGCGCTGCGGCACTGGCCGCGCGCGATATCGATGAGCTGGCCCGCATCCTGTCGATCGGTCGCACCCGGCAGTCTCCGCGCGAGATTGGCAACGGCACGATCATCGAAACGCTCGGCATCGAGGCCGGTAACAAGCTGCTCGACCACATCGCCAGCGACACCGATCTGCGTCATGTGCGTCCGCTGCTCGAGCAAGGCCGCCTGATCGTCGGTGCGCCGCTGGTGCAGGCGGCTCTGCAGTCGTACGTGCAGCTGCCCGACGTCATTACCCAAGCCGACGCAGACGCGCTATGCGCTCTTGGTCGAGAGCCGCATGCGCTATCGCCGCAGGACGTTGCGGACGCGCTGTACAACCCCGATGGGACACTGAAATAATGGCAATGACCACTGCTGAAGCTACCATCATCTCCGCCGGGACGGTAATCGCCGCCGGCGGTACCGAGGCATCGCCGGTCGCCGCGGGGGTAGGCCAGACCGTCGGTCCGTTCGCAGACTACGCGGCCACCTTCGCCTATCGCATCACCAACAGCGGCGGCTCGCTCGGCGCCGGCGCGACCATCGTGTTCTACGTGAGCGCGGGCGGTCGGCTGTACGAGGTCGACCGCGTGACGGGTGACACCGTCGCCGGCAGTACGCTGAGCGGCACGATCCCGTGTCCGCCCGGTTTTGCGTACGCGACCGCCAAGGTCTTCGGCAACCAGACGAATTCCGTAACCGTCGAAGTGTTCTTGGAACGCCAGGTGCCATAAGCCATGACCCACTTCTACCGCCGACAGCCGCCGCGCGGGGCGAAGGTTGCCGGCGGCTCGCCGCTCGGGCGCGGCATTACAGCGCATTTCCCCTTCAACGGCACCCTGGCGTCGGCGGCCCGAAATCGAGGCCGGGCGCCGGTCGTCACCGCCGGCCCGGCGCTGCGGGCATCCGCTGCAGGGTGGTTCGTGCAAGGCAACGGATCCGGCAAGATCGTCTATCCTGACCTGCTGCCGTCCGCAATGGGCGTGGCCGGCGCATCACCGCGCACGATCGTTGCCGAGTTTTACATGGGCGACACCTCCGCGTCGAAATGCGTGCTCAGCTGCGGCGACACGTCCGCCGGCATGCGCACGCAGTTCACTCTGCTGACGAACAACCAGTACCGTAGCGTCCAGCTGGCGACGTACGGCAACGACGTCAATTACAGTCCGTTCAGCACGGGCGGCACGGGCGCCAAGGTATTCCTGATCGTCGCCTACGACGGCAATACGACGCTGACGTTCCGGTCTTGGTCGAGGCTGGACTCGACTGGCGAGGTAGTGTTCAACAGCCAGACGTCGACGCTGGGCGGGCCGCTCAACACCGGGAATACCGTGCCGCTGAACCTGATGGGCGGCGGCACATACGGGTTCGCGCCGATGGTGACGGCGCTGTACCACCTGTCGATCTACGGCGGGCGATGCCTGACGCCGGCTGAGATGGACCGGCTGTATGCCGACCGCCACCAGGTGATGTCGGCACCAGTGTCCTTTCCGTACGCGGCGCTCGCAGTGCCTGCGCCAGTCGTTCGGACGTTGAGTGCCGACACTACGGGCTTCTCGCTGGCGGCTGCGGCGGCGGCAATACGGGCATCGCGACGCATCGCAGCGATACCAGCAGGGGTTTCCACCATCGGGGCAGCCGTCGACATGCGCGCGGGTCGGCGCCTGCCAGCGGCCCTAGGTGGCTTCGACCTGGGCATTGCAGGCGCCCAGATTCTCGTCTCCCGGCGGCTCTCCGCTGCGGTCGGCGCACATGCTTTTTCGGGCAACGGGACTTCGCTGCGCGGCGCTCGAAAACTCGCAGCGGGCGGCGGGATATTCTCGATGGCCGCCCGTCCTGTGGACATGGTCTACGTTCCTGGTGAAGCAAAACAGGAATATGTGCTGGCGGCCGCGGTCGGTACGTTAGAGCTTACTGGCTCCGTTGCGGCACTGCGGGCTCGGCGAGGAATTGTCACAGGCGCAGGGGTGTTCTCTTCGGCGGGATCAGGAGTGCGCTTGGCGGCTGGTCGGAAACTGGTCTCGACTTCAGCTTCGTTTGCACTACAGGTGTCGGTGGCGGCCCTCCGCGCGTCCCGCTACGCGCCAGCAGAGCTGGGCATATTCAATGGCGTCGGCGGCGATGTGCGGTTGCGCTACAGCGCCCAGATCGATTATGCGAGCGCGCCGGCGGGCCCAGGCTACACGCCGCAGCGGCACTACAACGAAAGCCGACCGGCTGCGACCAGTTCGCCCAGGCCGGCAGCAATTCAAAGGAATTATCGATGAGCACACGACTGATCTCCCCACCTGTGGGGTTAGCAGTGTCTTTGGCAGACGCGCAGCTGGCCGCTCGCGTGGACGTCGACGACCAGGGTAAGTCGCCGCTCGACGCCGAGATCCTGCAGGCCATTCGCACCTACACGGCCGAAGCGGAGATGAATACTAAGCGCGCCATCATCGAACAGACGTGGCGCGTGACGCTTGATCGGTTCGACGGCTCGATCAAGTTGGCTAAGGCCCGCGTCCTGCAAGTCGAGCACGTGAAGTTCTACGACAACGACGGTGTGCAGCAAACCCTGAACCCTGACCACTACCAGGTAGACACCGAGAGTGAGCCTGGCTACGTCGTCCCGGCGACAGGACGAGCCTGGCCAGCAACGGCGAGCCGGATCAACGCGGTCGAGGTTCAGTACAAGGCCGGTTATGGACCGGACGATGCGTCGGTTCCGGACGGCATCAAAGGCTTTATCCTGGCGCGCATCGCCGAGCATTTCGAGACGGGCGGGCAGCCGAAGAACGAATTCGTCAAGCGGCTGCTCTGGCCGTATGTGGTGTACGCATGAAGATGAACGACCGTATCACGTTGCTCAAGCGCGAGTCCGGTAGGAACGCAGCCGGTCAGCCCGCGGAGACCTGGCCAGACGTCGCGACGATCTGGGCCCACGTCAAGTTTGAAACGGGGGCCCAGGTGTTACGCGCTAATGCCGACATTTCTGTCGTGCGCGTGTCGATCAGGATCCGCGTGCGCGCCGACGTCGACCAAACGTTTCGCGTTCGCCACAAGGGCGTCGAATACGACGTCAAGTCTGTCATCCCCGATTCCAGCGATCGGGCATTCATGTTCCTCGTGTGCGAGGCCACTAGATGATCGAATTCGACACATCGGCTTTGCTGCGTGCCGTTACCGATACTGTCAACGAGGTGCGCGATTCGATCGACGAGCCGACGCTACGCGCGGTCGGTTTCGTCGGCGCGGACCTGTTCAGGGAGCAGGCTAAGACAAACGCCCTGTCGCATGCGAAGACCTACACAATTCATCGCAACATCATCGTCAAGCGCGTTGAAGAGCAATCTGACGGCGCTAACCGCCAGGTCTACCTCGTGACCGTTCGCAAGGGCGATTACGGCGGTGGGGACGCGTATTACTGGTCCTGGGTCGAGCATGGCCATAAATTCGTTCCGAGGAACACAAAGGTCAGCAAGCGCACCGGAAAGAAAATCAACTGGGCGGCGCACCGCCGCGCGGCAGAGCTCGAATACGGCACTGCGACGGTACCGGCGTACCCGTTCATGCGACCGGCCTACGAGAGTAGAAAAGCTGATGCAGTGGATGCGATGACGGCAGAACTGAAACAGCTACTAGAAAGGAACGCGACCCGATGACTGTTCATGTGAAGGTGCGCGAAGCTCTGTCCGGCCTGGCATGCGACCAGGTGTTCCCCATCGTTGCACCAGAGGGGACGCTGCCGCCCTACGTAGTGTTCCAAGTCGTGGGCGGCGATCCGCAAGAGTTCATCACCGGCGAGAAGCCGGAGAAGCGACAGCGGCGCTTGCAGGTCAACGTGTGGTCCGAGTCGATTATCGAGGCTGAGGACATTGCGCAGCAGTCGGAAGACGCACTGCGCGCCGCCGGCCTTCAGGCCGAGGTCTTGACGGTTGCAGCTGACACCTACGATGAGACCACGAAGCGCTGCGGCAAAGTCCAGGAGTTCTACCTCTTCTGCTGATCACCTCCAATTTCAAAGCGAGCCGCCCGAGCAATCCGGCGGCTCTTTTTTTGCCCGGCTCCCGGGCTCTTTACCTGAAAGGCCCTTTCCATGGCAGTTTCCATCCCCAACGGCGCGACGTTTGCTGTCGCTTCCGCCTATGCAACCGCGGTCGGCGTCACCGCTGCAAGCAACGCATCGGAATGCGTACTGACGACTGCAGCAAATACCCTGGCGGTCGGCGACTTCGTCGAGTACACCAGCGGCTGGCCGCGCGCGAACCTGCGCGTATTCCGTGTGAAGGCCGCCACCAGCACGAGCGTCACCCTGGAAGGTTTCGACACCACGGCGACCAAGATCTTCCCGGCCGGCGGCGGCGTCGGTTCGGTGCGCAAGGTCACGACCTGGGTGCCGATTCCGTTCATGAAGGCGTTCGAGGTTTCGGGCGGCGATCCGAAGTACAACACCGAGGAATTCCTCGACTACCCGGACGAGATGCAGATGCCGAACGGTTTCTCCGCGGTGTCCGTGACCATGACCATCGCCGACGATCCCACGCTGCCGCACCACAACGTGCTCCAGGCCGCTACGGACAACTCGGCTACCGTCGCCGTGAAGGTCGTGCTGCCGTCCGGCGCGCCGATTCTTTACTCGGGCCTGCCGGGCTTCAACCCGAACCCGACCCTGGGCAAGGGTAACGCGATGGTCGTCAAGTGCGGCCTGGCGCTGCAGGGCCGCCCGGTCCGCTACGCGTCGTAACAGTGTTGCCAGCCAGCGTCATGCGGTTGGCGCTGGCCTTTTCGCCGCGGGGTAGCTCCTCGCGGTCTTTTTTACCTACCTCTGAAAGACAAAAATCATGGCACAGAAAATCAAGCTGGGCGCCCGCCCGAAATCGTTCACCCGTCTGGTCGCATTTCCGATGATCGAAGGCGGCGAAGATGGCTGCATCGAAGTCCAGTTCAAGTACCGCACCCGTAAAGAGCTGGCGAAGCTGACCGACGAGGTTCAAGGTGCTCGCCAGGCCCTGCATGACGCCGATATCGAAGCCATCAAGGCCAAGGCCGACAAAAACGAGCCGATCGACGTGTTCAAGCAGTCGGACATGATCGACCGTGACATTTCGCTGACCGTCGACTACCTCATGCAGGTCATGGACGGTTGGAACCTGGACGAGAAGTTCGATCGTCGCGCGCTCGAGCAGTTGGCTGACGAGGTACCGGCGGCATTGCGCGCGATCGTCGACACCTACCGCACCGCGATCAACGAGGGCCGCCTGGGAAACTAAGGGAGGTCGCCGAGGCCATGTTCACGCCGCCGCCAAGTGAGCATGAGCTCGCGGCGGCCGGCTTGACGCTGGAGGATCTACAAGGCGCCGACGTTGAAATTTGGCCGGAGAACCAAGGCGCCTATTTCTTGTTCGCCCAACTGCAAACGCAGTGGCGAACAGGAATGAGCGGGGCCACTGGCCTCGACTACAACACGTTGTTTCACAAGATGGACCGGATGGGCCTCGAACCTGACGAATACGAGGATCTTGAAGACGACGTTCGAACGATGGAGTTCGCCGCTCTCGAGGCGATGAACAAGAAAGACTAACCGGCCGCTTCGCGCGGCCGTCTTTATTTGGGCCTGCGCATGACCGAAGTCGTCAATCAAGCAACTATTCTCGTCACAGCCGACGCTACGGGCGTCGAGGCGGGCTTGCGTCCTGCGGTAGCGGCTGCCCAACAGGCAGGCCAGGCGATCTCCCGCGTAGGCGATGGCGCTGCTGGGGCGTCGCGCAGCGTCGAAACGGCTGGGCGAAGCATCGTCTCATCGATCCAGCGCGCAACGGTCGCCTTGGAGTCGGGCAGCCGGACGTCGGCTGCGTACTTCGAACTGCTGGCCCGTCAGAAGGGCGTCGATCCTTCGATCCTGGCTCCATACATCGCCCAACTGCGGGCGGTGGAGGATGCCCAGGCGCGCGCCGCTCAGGCAGCTAGTGCCCAGCAGGCCGCGCAACAGCAGACTGCTGAAGGCATTCGTGCTCAGGCAGCGGCACAGCGAGAGCTGGCCCAGGCTCAAGCGACCCGAGACAATTTCGTCGCATCTCTACGAGAGCAGATTGCACTGTTCGGCGCGTCGACTGAGCAGGCGCAGCGATACCGCGCCGCCCAGATTGGCGCGTCGCAAGCTGCGGAGCCGCTGATTGCGCAACTCCAGGCGATGCGCTCGGCCCAGGAGCAAGCCGCCCAGGCCCAGCGGGACAGCGCCGAAGCCGCGAGGCAACAAGCGGCCGCACAGCGCGAACTGGCCCAAGCGCAGGCGAGCCGCGACGCGTTCCTTTCGAGCCTGCGCGAACAGATCGCCTTGACCGGTCGCACGACTGAGGAGACCTTGCGCTATCGCGCGGCGCAACTCGGCGTATCGCAGCAGGCCTCGGCGCTGATCCTGCAACTGGAGAATATGCGTGCAGCGCAGGACCAGGTCGCCGCTGCCGCCCGGGCCCAAGCACAGGCACAACGCGAAGCGGTCGCCGCCCAGGGCCGTAGGGATTCGTTTATCGCCGATCTGCAGCAACAAGCTGACGCGATCGGCCGCACTCGCACCGAATTGCTGGAGCTGCGTGCGGCGCAGCTTGGAGTCGCCAACCAGGCTGCGCCGCTGATCGCCCAGCTGCGGGCCGCTGAAAATGGCCTGAACCACACCGGCATGTCAGCACGCGCCACCGCGGCCGCCATGCGCGGCGTGCCGGCACAGCTGACCGACATTGTCGTCAGCCTCCAAGGCGGCCAGGCCCCGCTTACCGTGCTGCTGCAGCAGGGTGGTCAGCTTCGCGACATGTTCGGCAGCGTTGGCGGTGCGGCGCGCGCGCTTGGTTCTTCGGTGCTGGGCCTGATCAATCCCTATACGGTCGCAGCTGCAGCCGTCGGCGCCCTGGCTTATGCCTATTACAAGGGCAGCAAAGAGGTCGACGCATACAATCGGTCGATCATCCTGTCCGGGAACGCAGCAGGCACGACGGCAAGCCAATTGGCCGACACCGCACGGGAAATCAGTAAGTCGGTTGGAACCCAGGGCGACGCAGCTGCGGCACTCGCAGAGTTGGCCGGTACCGGTGCGGTCAGCTCGCGAAATCTCAAGCAGTTTGGTGAAGTGGCCGTTCAGGCCCAGAAGTACATCGGCCGCAGCGTGGAAGACACGGCCAAGGACTTCGCTGAACTCGGCAAGTCGCCTGTCGAGGCGAGTCTCAAACTCGACCAGGCGTACAACTATCTGACGGTTTCGGTGCTCGACCAGATCAAGGCACTTGAGCGCCAAGGGCGGGTAGTGGAGGCCGGCGAGATTGCCCAGCGAGCCTATGCGACTGCTTGGGCCAGCCGGTCGGAACAGATGAAGGAAAGCCTCGGCACCATCCAGCGCGCCTGGATGGATACGAAGGACGCCGCCAGCAAGGCGTGGGACGAGTTCCTTGGTATCGGTCGAAAGAAGACTACCGGCGAACAACTCGCTGATGTCCGCCGACAGATCGCCCTGGCGAAACAGGCGCCCATCGATACGAGCACGATCAAGGGCTATGGCGATGAGATGCGTCGTCGTGAGGCGAAGAGCAAGCTGCCGAGCCTGGAGAAAGAAGAGTCGAAGCTGCAGAAGGATCTCGACGCTGAGAACCTGCAGGCGCAGCAGAAGGAGCGCGAGACCGCGCTGAAGAAAGCATCGGCTGCGTGGGACGTCATCATGGAAGGAGCGCTCAGCCGCGCGGACGCGAAGAAGCGTCGAGTGACGCAGATCACCGAGGCAGCCAAAGCCGCCGGGACGTACGCGAAACCGGAGGATCTGAAGGCCGCGCTGCGCAAGGTGGATCAGGAATTCGAGTCGCTGGACAACCCCGCGCTTGCCAAGGCCGAAGGACAACGAGAGGTCGCCAAAGCGGCGCTGGCCGGCGAACTGCAGAATCTCGAAAGCCGGCACAAGCAGCTTCTTATGAGCGAGGCCGAGTACATCGCACAGAAGCGTGATCTGCAACTCAAGGAAGCCGACATCGATATCGCCGGCATCCGTGCGCGCGCCCAGCACGACAAAGGCAAGGAGGATCAGTCCGCATACCAGAAGGACATTGCTGACCTACAGGTGGCCGTCCAGCGTCGAAAGAACATCATCGACGGTGCGAAGAACGACACCGATGAGTTGGGCACGGCGCGCAAGAAAGCCGTGGCCGACTTGGTGCGTGGTTGGGATGACACGATCGCTTCGGAGAGTGCAGCAACGTCGATCGAGGTCGACCTTTTCGGAAAGTCTTCGCAGGCGCGTGCCGTGGCCACTGCACAGATGAAACTCGACGTCGATGCCCGCAAGCTGATCGATGACCAGAAGCGAAGCGGACACCCTCTCACCGAGAGCGAGATTGCCGATCTGAACAAGGAAACGGCGGCGCGTAAGGAAAAGCTGGCAGCAGTGATGAACGAGCGCGCCGCAATCGCCGCGGCAAGCCAGCTGCGCGACCAAAATCGGAAGACGGCAGCCGAGTCGATTTCCGATCCGGCCGCGCGTCAAAAGGCGCTGCTGGACATTGAGGCGGACCAGTGGCGCGATCTGATCGCGTCCGCAAAGGAAGGGTCGGAGGCGCAGAAAAAACTGAAAGCCGAGTTCGACACCTGGTATGCCAACGGGCTCAAAGTGACGATTTCGGAAGCGGACGTTGCTCGAGCTAAGGGGCTGCTCGACATCATGTCAGCGCTTGACGATTCGGCAAAGTCTGCCGCGGAGGGCATGGCGAATTCGTTCGGCAAGGTGGGAGCTGCCATTGGTGAATTGACCACAGCGCTTAGCGGATACCAGCGGACGCAGGCTGCAATTGCGGCAAAGCTCGCATCTGACAAACTCGACGCGCGCGGGGATGAAAGCAAGATCCAGAAGGCCAACGCCACAGCCGCCGAGGCTTCAGCGCAAGCTCAGATGAAGAGCTACGGCGACGTAGCTGGCGCTGCAAAGAGTTTCTTCGATGAAAATTCGAAGGGCTACAAGATCATGGGGGCAGTGGAAAAAGCCTACCACGCTGCCTCTCTTGTGATGAACGTGGAGCTGATGGCGCAAAAGCTGTTCGCCACGAACACGGTCACCACTGCAAAAGCTACCGCCAACGCGATCGAGATCGAAGGGGCTGCAACAACTACCGGCGTAGTGCTCGGTGCGGAATCGGCCAAGTCCACCGCGTACGGCGTCACGGCGCTTGCTGCTGCGTTGGCTGCACCGTTCCCGGCGAACATCCCAGCCTTTGCCACTGTCGCAGCGATGCTGGCGGCGATCGGCGTTGCAATCGGTGGTGCTGGTGGCGCTGGAGACAAGAGTCTGTCGCAGCAGCGTCAGGAGACTCAGGGTACCGGAACCGTTCTGGGTGACAGCAGTGCGAAGTCGGAGTCGATCCAGCGTGCTCTAGACGCCGTGGAGAAAAACACCTATCAGGGCTTGGCGATCAACACGAACATGTTGGTCGCCCTGCGGAGCATCGATAACAACATCGTCAGTTTCGCGAGCCAGTTGGTGCAATCGACGGACGTGACAGGCAAGTACGCTGCCACTACCGGCACGATGGGCGGGTTTGTCGGTAAGATCGTCAATGGGCTGTTCGGCGGTAAGACGTCGGTCCAAGACACTGGCTTCACCCTGGACCCGACTTCCTTGGGCGCCGCGCTGGCCCAGGGCGTGCAGGCCTACCAGTATTCGGACATGCACAAGTCCGGCGGCCTGTTCGGCAGCAGCAAGAATTGGACGGACAAGACGGCATTGGGCGATGAGGCCAACCGTCAGTTCGGCCAGATCATCGGGTCGCTCGCCAGCAGCATTACGGACGCGGGCGGCCTGCTTGGGCTATCCGGCAAAGACTTCACCGACAAGCTGGACAGCTTCGTCATCGATATCGGCAAGGTCAGCTTGAAAGACCTAAAGGGCGATGAGCTGCAAAAAGAGCTGCAGGCTGTGTTTTCGAAGCTGGGTGACAACCTGGCGCAGTTTGCTGTCGGTGGGCTGGAAGGCCTGCAGAAGGTAGGAGAGGGGTACCTCGAAACCCTGGTGCGCATCGGAACCGAATATCAGACCGTCGACGTCGTGTTCCAGTCGTTCGGCAAGACATTCGGCATGGTGGGTGTTGCTTCGGCAGAGGCGCGGGACCGTTTGGTGCAGTTGGCCGGCGGTCTCGACGAGTTCACCAGCCAAGGTGAATACTTCCTAACCAATTTCTTCAGCGACAAGGAGCAGGCGGAAGCACTGCGCGCGAGGATCGAGCCGACCCTGGCTAAGAACGGACTCTCGAGCGTCGGCGACGATGTTGACAAGCTGTTCCGCAACTTCGTCGTCGGGCTGGACACTACGACCAAGGCTGGCGCCGAGACGTACACCGAGCTGATGGCAATCGCGCCGGCGCTGAAAACGATCGTCGATGCGCAGAAGGATGTACTCGACGAGCGTACGGATCTGCAGGAGCAGCTCGACGAGCTGACGCTGACGTCGTCCCAACTCCAGATCAAGCAGCGGGAGAAGGAGCGGGCAGCGCTCGATGCCTCAAACCGTGCACTTTATGACCAGGTCAAGGCGCTGGAGGACCAGAAGGCAGCAATCGAGGCGAACAAGGACGCTGCCTCGACGCTGCTGGGAGGTGTAGACGGTGCCTACTCGGTGCTGCAGAAGGTCGTGGCGCGCGAGAAAAGCGTGTTGCAGGAGCGGATCGACAAAGAGACCGAGGCGGTCAACCGTCTAAAGTCGCTTTCGGATTCGATCCACAGCACGCTCGACAGCATGAAGGTGCCGGGTACGGAGCTGTTCTCGCGTCATGCGGCGCAGGCGCAGATTCGCGGCGCACTTGCGACGGTCCGGGGCGGTGCGCAGCTATCCGACGACCAGATTAAGTCGCTGGGCCAGGCGTTCAGCACGGTCTCGCAGGATTCGACCAAGCTGTTCGCCTCGAAGGACGACTACCTCTTCGACCTGCTCACCACGCGGAATGATATCGCCCAGCTGGGCGACATTACCGACGATCAGCTGACCAACGAGGAGAAGTCGCTCAAGGAGCTGCAGGACCAGACCAAGGCACTGGACGCGACCCTAGAGAAGTATCAGGAACAGATCGACATCCTCAAGGGCATCAGCACGATCGGGCTGAGCATCGAAGACGCCATCAGGGGGCTCAACCTGTCGATTTCGCTCGCTCAGCAGAACTCGGCAGCGGGGGCGGCTAGTGCAATCAACGGTGCCTACCAGCAGTACCTCGGCAGGGCGCCGGATCAAGCGGGCTTCGAGTGGTGGCAAAACGCCGCCGCCGGCGGCACGCCGACGTCGCAGATCGTGGACGGCATCAAGAACTCGACCGAAGCCAACCTCAAAAATTTGTACGAGAGCGTGCTTGGTCGCGCCCCGGATGCCGAGGGTCTGGCCTTCTGGATGAATGCCTACGGTCCCACGATGAGTGAGGCCGAGAAGGCGGATTTCCTGAAAGGTGCGAAAGCCGAGCTGGATGCGAAAGCGGCCGGCAAGCAAGACGACTGGCTGAAGGAGCACGGCGTCCCTGGTTATGCGTCGGGCGGTATGTTCGGTGGTGGCTTGCGGATCGTCGGCGAAGACGGCCCCGAACTGGAGGCCACGGGGCCGGCGCGGATCTGGAGCAGCAACCAGACCGCGGCGCTGCTGTCGCGAGCAGCGAACCCTTCGGAAAACTCGGCAGCGCTGGCTGAAACGGTGCGCACGCTGAACGCAACTGTCGCAACCCTCAAGGAGGCAAACGCAGATATGGCAAGAGATATGAAAACCATGGCTCAGGCCCTGAAGGACGCGAGTCCGAACGGTCAGTTCCTGCGTGTGAAGGTGGTCAACAATTGAGCGGCCTGTTGAGCGTCTTGGTGCCGACCACCATCACGGCCGCCATGCTGACCAGTACGACGGCGACGAGTGAGGGCTACGCCGCATGGGACAAGACGAAGACCTATGCGGTGGGCGACTACTGCTACAGCGCGTCGACGCAGCATAACTATCGCAGCCTGGTCGCGAACAACCTGAATAAGGATCCGACCGATGCGGTCAACCGCACCGCGGCCACCAGTTCCAGCATCGTGTATTGGCAGGATCTGGGGCCGGCGAACCCCTGGGCGATGTTCGACAAGAAGATTGGCACGGCCACCACGGCCAACGGCAATCTAACCGTCGTGCTTCGCCCGGGCGCATTCACCGACTTCTATGTAGTCGGTGTCGAAGGGGCGAATTCGCTTACGGTGACAGTGAGGGATGCGGCTGGCGGCGAAGTTGTGTACACAAGCACGACAGCGATGGAGGCCAGCGCGCCGGACGATTACTGGGAGTACTTCTTTGACCCCTTTGAGTCTCAGACTGATCTTCTTCTTACCGGCCTGCCGCCGTATGGGACTGGGGAGGCGACGATTACCCTGGCCGGTGGCGGCACCGTCAAGTGCGGTGCGATGGCGGTGGGAGCGGTAAAGGTGCTAGGCAAATCCAAGGCTGATGCTGAGGCCGAGCCGACCTCGTTCGCCTTCATCAATACGGACCAGTGGGGCGAAACAGACATCGTTGAGGGCCCGTCGGCGACGAATCTATCCGTGCAGGCCACGACCGACACCCGCGACGACGGCCGCAAGGCCCAGGCAATCGTCACAAGCCTACTTGGCAAGCCGGCCTTCTGGTTCTGCTCCGATCGCCCAGACGCCGCCGGCCTGCGCACCTGGGGCCTCGGTTCCGGGCGGTTCTCGTACAACAGCGAGCGCTGCACCATTTCTTTGACAGTAAAGGGCATGATCTAATGGCAACGTCACCGCCACCAATCTCTCCGTTCACCGGCTTGGCGCCGCAGCGGAAGGACAAGACCACCTTCAGCGATCGGTTCGACGCCTTTGTCACCTGGATCATCGCGTTCGTAAGCCAAATGGCGGCGCTGTCCCTGAACATCTACAACAACGCACTGGAAGCGTTCCAGAGTGCGGCTACTGCGACCAGTGCTGCGGCGGCAGCAATGGCCACGGCGAACGTCACTGTGTGGGCTAGCGGCGCGACGATTCCGCAGTATGCCTCCGTCATCTCGCCAGCGAATGGACGAACATACCGGCGCAAGACACCAATGGGCTCGGGCTCAGTAGACCCTTCGGCAGATCCGACGAACTACGAGCCCCTATCCGTTCTCCCGCAGGCGTTGGTAGCACTTGCTTCGGTGACGGTAACAACTGCAGTGGCGCAGATCGATTTCTTAACCTTGTTCAGCGATGACTACGATAAATACGTCATCGAGGTGGAGGGATTGACCCATAACGGCGGTGGGACCGATTTCCCGTGGGTGCGATTCGCAGTTGGTGGGGTGGTAGATGCAAATTCCAACTATATCGCAATGGCGCAAAGCAGCGGTTCAGGTGCGAATTCCAGTGGGCTGGCGTTTGGCGGCAGCATGACTGCAGGTACGGTATCGCTCTATCAAGATTGTACCGGGACAATTGAAATCTATAACGCGCGGTCGACAACCAGGTCTAAAGCCATGTCGTCGCGCGGCACTGTTGGCGGAACAGCCTGTTTTCTTGCAGGCCGCTACGGATCTGCTTCTCCGCTAAGCGGCTTCCGACTTTATATGAGCTCTGGCTCAAATATTAGCGCCGGAACAGTGCGTGTTTTCGGCGTGAAAAATACTTTAGGGTGAATTTAATGGTGCTCCAAATATTGGACAACGGCGTTTTGCGTAGCGCTACTCTTGAGGAAGCGGCGGAGATCGAAGCGCGTTCGCAAACTAACATAGATATGCTGCGTGCAGCAAAGAACAACGAGATTAATGCATGGCGTAGCGCGGCAAACCTTGCGACGTTTCCGCATGCGGGCAAGCTGATCTCGTGCGACGAACTGTCCCGCTCGGACATTGATGGAGTCGCGAACAACATCGCGCTGTTCGGCGAGTTCCCGGCCGGCTTCCCCGGCGGGTGGAAGGCGACGGACAACACGATGATCCCTCTGCCCGACGTCGACGCGTTCCGGGCGATGTACGCCTCGATGACGGCGCAGGGGGCAGCGAATTTCAACCGCGCGCAGGAACTGAAGGCGCAGCTGGCGGCCGCCAGCACGCCGGAGGCGATCGCCGCAATTACCTGGAGCGATGAATGACCCTTCGTGCCGCATTCTACAAAGCTACCCATCCCGGCCTGCCGGGCGTCTACAACCGCCTGGTGCGCTGGTGGACGCGCAGCGAGTACTCGCATGTCGAGCTGCTGCTGGCCGGGCCCGGCGGCTACGATTCGAATCGCTACTTCGCCGCATCGGCGTCGGCCATGGATGGTGGCGTGCGGTTCAAGTACATCGACTTCGACCCGGCGCTTTGGGATTTCATCGATCTCCCTGAGCAACTGGCTGACGACGCCTGGAGATGGTTCCTGGCGAACGAAGGCGCAGCCTACGACTACATGGGGAACGTGCACTTCGTGCTGTCGCCCGTCGCCGGCAGCAAGCGCAAGTGGTTCTGCTCCGAGGCCGTGGCCGCGGCGCTCGGCATCCCGGATTCCGGACGCTTCGATCCTGGCACGCTGCACGCGGCCCTGACCTTTCTGACCAAGCCCGCCTCGAGCGGGCTTTTTAACGCCCACTCCAATGGCCACAATCTTCATCGATCCGAGCGCGTCGACTAACGGTGCGGGTACGGCTGCCAGTCCATACAACACCTGGGCGAGCGTGCCGATCGCAGCTGGCAACGCGTACAAGCAGAAGCGCGGCACGATCTGGAGCGGGGCGTTCCCCAGCCTGGCCAGCGGCACGAGCGGCAACCTCACCACGATCACGGCCTACGCGAATGCCGACGGCACGGATAGCGTGGCGCTGCCGCAGCCGATCATCGACATCGGCGACCGTATCATGCCTGGCACGCTCAACGGGCCTAAGACGTTCACGCTGTGGTCGAATGTCGATATCCGATGCGCGCGCTCAAGCATCGCGAGCGACGTGCCGATCATGTGGGTCGGCAGCGACGTCGAAATTTCCGACTGCACGCTGACGACGAACCTCACCGCGCTGTATGGCGAGAAGTGCAGCCGCGTCAAGATCCTGCGCAACAAGATCCGCTGCGCGACTGCGGCGACGTCGACCGCCTCGATCAATGCGATCGTGCTGGCCGGCTCGCAGGCGCTCGACGACAACGTCATCGACCGCAACGACATCTTGGTCGGTGACGGCGGCCCGGCCGGTGCGCACGTCATCAAGGTCTCGGCCGCGGTGCCGATCACCAGCCTGCAGGTGACGAACAACAAGATCCGGACGGCGAGCGGGCTGCCGACGACGCACGTGGACAAAGCTGGCATCTTCATCGGGTGGGCCTACGGCGCGAGCTTGTTCGGGCCTACCGGCACTGCGGCAGCCAGCATTGTCGTCTCGGGCAACGATGTCGCAAACCTAGTCGATGGCGTCTTCCTGTACACGGCCAGTAACGTCTGGACGCACCACAACACGTTCGACAATCAGGGCAGCTTCGGCGTACACGTAACCGGGAACACCGCTCACCCGTCGAGCGGTTGCATGATCGAGTGGAACAAGTGCCGCTGGGCCGGGCGCAACCTTGCGCCGTTCTACGGTCGCGGGATCGAGCTCTCGGGCGGCAGCGCGCTGGATGCGTGCTCCGGCCACGTGGTGCGGTTCAATGACTGCAGCTACGCGAAAAACTGGGGCGGCCCGCTCGACAACATCACCGAGGGCGTCGGGATCGGGCTGGACGACGCGACGGCCGGCTGCCAGGTATACGGCAACCTGATCCGGGGCACCGAGGGCAACGCCATCCAGTTCTACGGCGGCACCTCGGCGCCGGCCGACACGGGCGGCCACACCATCGTGGGCAACTTCATCATCGACTGTGGCCTGGGCAGCTACCGCAACCGCCGCACCAATCCGGTGCTGACCGGCTGCGCGGCGATCAGCACCTCGAAAACCCAAGGCTCCAGGACGGTCATCGCCCACAACGTGATCATCGGCGGCACGGGCGGCGTGCGCTTCGACGCCAGCAGCTCGAACGTCGAGATCTTCGGCAACGTGTTCAAGCGGCAGACGGTCTATGCGATCACGGCCGCGAGCACGGCAGGGATCCGCGACAACTGCTACGACCCTGCGATCCCGAAGCAGATCGGCAACCTCACGATGGACGGCAGCGGCACGCCCACGCCGGCGCTGCTGTCGACCGGCGCAACTGGAGACAAGACGGCTGACACCTTGGTCGATGAGTCCTTCAACGCGCTGACCGGCTCGCCCCTGCTGGACATGATCTTCCGGAAGGGCGTGCCGTTCGCGCCTCTCATGCTCGACCTGGTCGATGGATAAATCTCGGGCCGCCTTCGGGCGGCTTTTTTTCGCCCAATGAAAGGCAAGCATGATTCAAGTAACTCCGCCAACCGCAGGAGAGGCCGGCAGCTACGCCGGCGCTGTCGTGGCGATCGTCGCGTCGTTGACGCTCACGCAGTGGGGCATCCTCGTCGGCATCTTCACAGCCCTGGCGACGTTCCTGCTGAACGCCTACTACATGGACCGGCGCGATCGCCGCGAGCAGCGTGAAAGCGATGCCCGCATGGCAGCCGGGCTGCCGGTAGGGAGTGGCAAATGAGTCCGCTGCGCCTCCTCAACCTGGCCATCGTGCCAGCGCTGGCCGAGCTGGCGAAGTCCGGCATCGCCGATACCGCCGATGCACGCCGGTTCGTCCTGGCCATCGCCCTGCAGGAATCCGGCCTCGCCCACCGGCGCCAGGTGCTCGCGGGCGGCGCCGAGAACGGTCCGGCAGCATCGTTCTGGCAGTTCGAGGCCGGCGGCGCTTGCAAGGGCGTGCTGACGCACCACCTTGCCGCGTCGACCATGCGCGCCGCGTGCGTCGACTTCAACGTCGAGCCCACGCAGCAGGGCCTGTGGGAGGCCATGCGCTACCACGACATCATCGCCGCGATCGCGGCGCGCCTGCTGATCTACACGCTGCCGTACAAGCTGCCGATCACGGCCGCCGACGGCTGGGCCCAGTACACCGCCGCCTGGCGCCCGGGCAAACCCCATCCCGAAACCTGGGCCAACGCATGGGCGCTGGCCACACTCACCGTAGGAGCGAACTAATGGAACCCGTATCCCTGGCGCTGGCACTCGCTCAGTTCGCGCCGTCCCTGATCAAATTCTTCACCGGCAGCGACAAGGCGGCCGTCGTGGCCGGCAAGGTGATCGACATCGCCAAGACCGTCACCGGCGCGCCGAGCGGCGAGGCTGCGCTCGATGTGCTGAAAGTGGACCCGGCGAAGGTGCTCGAGTTTCAGCAGGCCGCCATGCTGAACGATGCCGATCTGACCAAGGCATTCCTGGCCGACGTGCAGAGCGCCCGCGCGCGCGACATCGAATTGCACAAGGCAGGCTTCGGCAATCGCCGTGCCGACGTCATGGTGGCGCTGGACGTGCTGGGCCTGATCTCCTGCCTGCTGGTGCTGGTGCTGTACCGCGAGGCGCTGCCTGGTGAAGTGGTGGGGCTGCTGTCGGCGATCTCCGGCATTTTCGGCGCCTGCCTGCGCGATGCGCACCAGTTCGAGTTCGGCAGCTCGCGCAGTTCGCAGATCAAGGATGCGACCATCAGCAAGCTGACGAGCACGTGATGGAAATCCACGTGATCACCCATCGCGGTGCCGAGCTTATCGCGCAGGTTGTCGGAGGCCAACTCACTATTGTGCTGCCTCCAGCGGTCTCTTCACCTCCGTTGTTACCCTCAGTTCAAGCGAGTGCAGTATCGCAAAAGCTATCGAGTCCAGAGGTGAATTCGTGTCACAAGTCACATAAAATCGTTTGCCGAAACCGTTAGGTTTAGCTAAACTAATCGGGCAGGCAAGCGCAGGACTTGTAGAGGTCGCCGAAAGGTGGCAGCCCGAACGGGTGGGATCCTCGAACCTGGGGTCTGCAACTATTTCTGAGGGCTCACCAACATGGTGAGCCTTTCTTTTTCCGGTGCTGCGCACCAGAACTTCATCCCATACCCGTCGATGCGTTGCTTGTTCCTGAAGATCACGGGAGCCAGCATCTTCAGGTAGCGCTCTTCGACGTCACCGTATCGCGATAGGTTGCTCGCGAAGAAAGCACTTGAGGCGACGGCGTCAGCAAGCTGGAGTCCAGCGAGCTTGTCGTGGTTGACAGCTTGCACGCGTGCTGGATCGATCGCTCCCCAGTCAATATGTATGCTCTGCGTGTTGGCGGATTGAACTAGAAGCAAGCCCAGGTACGCACGCAAGTCGTCGTAGGACATGGCAGACCGGTTGGAAAACACTAGGTCAGCCTTGCATTGCCCATTGTTTGAGTGATTGCGGCAAAGCCAGCTGATGCGCTCCACAAGCAATCGCGTGCAGTAGCGGTAGAGCTTGTGAGCCTCTTGTTGAAACGTCTCCGGATTGTGAATGGTGGGCTTGTGCACCATAATGTTCACAGTGCGCACTGGTAGCCCAGCAATGATGCGAACCAGCGGTAGGCGCTGTTCATGCTTCAAGTCGCGGAAGTGAAGCGTGTACTTATCCGGCTTGCTCAAAATTTGTCGAACCTCGCGTGCCGCCGCGACCAGCTTCAGATCATTCGTCTTTCGCACCACCGTTGCGGACAGCACGAACCAGTCGGAACTACCTTTCCCCCCGTCGCGGAATTTGAACCCCTCGTCACCCGCCTCATCGATATACGCCACAAAGTCGCAACTCATACCAGCCCAAACGTTAACTGTTGTTAACAATCCTAGCTGACCAAATCGAGAATCGCAAGTGCTCGTCTACACCAGTTCTCTTTCGTTTGGTCAATGTGCGGTCAGTGATAAACCTATGCTGGGACTTTACTTCGATGACATAAGTCTACACGAAGCATCTCCTAGCATACGCTTGGCATTTAGCATTAATCTCGTTAAAGCATAGGCATAAAACTGTCTGCGAAAAAAAACCATCAACACACTTCATTGTGGTGTTGAATGATGGATGCCGTTTTCATAGGGCGAAGCGGACTGGAATTAGAAGTGGAAAAAAACACTGTATTAATAACAGAGCACAGCGCCAGAATTGAAACTGAAAGAGCTGCGTACTTTGTGATTCTGAACGCGATTTCCCCGTTTTTCACTCGCTTCCACTCTAGCTTTAATACTCGCTGAGCTTCTTTCATCAATTCTTTTTCGTGGATGGAATCTGTGTCTAACGTATCTTCTTTGTCATTCTCGACTTTCTCTTTCTCTTCCTCTTCTTTTACCATGTTTATAACGTAATTTTCTACTAGCATTATCAATTTCGCATGCTCTTTGGGATTGAGACGAAGTTTGATCCTAGTACCTAGGGAGCGAAGATGAGCCATTCGCTCGTGTTGGCCGGTCATAAATTCATGCTTTTGGTGCGGCATTTCTTCCGCGTAATAAGAGGCCACTGGCCTTCCCCCATCGATACGGACACTTCCGTTAGGCGCATTTTAGATTTTCAAACTGTACTGGGCTGATGTAGCCGAGAGTGGAATGACGCCGGCGTGGATTGTAGAACCTTTCAATATAGTCGAACACATCAGCGCGTAAATCATCCCTGGTCCGGTAATGCTTTTTGCTTAAGCGCTCGGTCTTAAGCGTCGAGAAGAAGCTTTCCATTGCGGCGTTGTCCCAGCAGTTGCCGCGACGGCTCATGCTGCAAACGATGCCGTGGGATTCGAGCAGGCGCTGGAAGTCCTCGCTCGTGTATTGCGAGCCTTGGTCCGAATGATGCAGCACGGCACGGGGCCGGCCGCGACGGAAAATTGCCATCAGCAGTGCATCCATTACCAACTGCGCCGTCATCGTCGGTTGCATCGACCAGCCCACCACACGCCGTGAGTACAGGTCGAGGACGACAGCGACGAATAGCCAGCCTTCGCCGGTCCAAACGTAGGTAAAGTCCGCGGCCCACTTCTGGTTCGGTCCCGTCGCTTCAAACTGCCGGTCCAGCAGATTCGGCGCAATCGCGTGGACGGGTGCGTCAAGTTGTCTTGGTGCCCGAAGTCGCTTATGGCGGGCCTTGATACCCGCGGCTTTCATCAGCCGTGCTACACGGTTCTCGCTGCAGGAGAAACCAGCGTCGATAAGGTCTCGGACTACGCGCGGCGAACCATATGTGCCGTCGCTGGCTTCGTGGCTGTTCTTGATTGCCTTGAGCAGCTCGGCATTCTCGCGTTCGTGAGCACTCGCCGGCCGTCCAAGCCAATCATAAAAGCCGCTGCTCGATACGCCGAGTAGACGACACATCGTTCGCGTTGGCCAGATGGTTCGATATTTGGCGATGAAGCCGTACTTCACTTGAGGTCGGCTGCGAAGTAGCCGAGCGCCTTTTTTAATATGTCGCGCTCCGTCTTCACTTTCGCCAGCTCGCGCCGCATGCGCTCATACTCCTGGGCTGAGACCTTCTCGCGCCCGACTGCGACCTCAGCATCGACGTTGGCATCTCTATACCACCGCCCCAGCAAATTGGCGCCGATGCCCAAGTCACGGGCTATTGCCGCCTTGCTCGCGCCAGGCTGGCCTACCAGCTTGACTGCTTCGCGCTTAAACTCTTCTGAAAACACCCGTCTTTCACGTGCCATGTAATACCTCCGATAGGGACATCATACCTATCGAAAGTGTCCGTCGTGGTGGGGGAAGGCCACACTGAAACAAGCTCCCCTACGCCAGCAATATATTCGGCCAGTTCATTACGCAATGCGTCGACCCATGCCTGCCTAAATTCAGAAGTTTTTTGTTCCTTCGTAAGAAGTGTAGAGATGAACACTACACCTGCACCGATCACAGATGCGATGATGGCTCCTACCGAAGCATCTGGTATATTCATATTATAAGTCCGCAGTTTTTTAGCCTAGAATGACTGACCAGTATATCTGGTGAGCAATCTAATATTCTCACCGAATGTAACGCTCTATGGGGTCGCACGTTTGATTGGCGATACGTTTCCTGCGGCAGTGGTCTGCAAGATCTCTGCAAGCCGCTCCCCGAGTAGTCGCCATGCGTCGCGTTTCTCATCAGCGTAGTCGTGATGCAGGTAGTGCCGGCGCACCTTGCTGCCGCTCAGTACGTGGTTCTGACAGCGGTCGATGGTGTCGAGAGGCACGCCGAGCTTCTGCATCATGGTCGCGCCCGTCCGGCGCAGGTCGTGGGGCGTCCAAGATCCGTTTCGCCCGTTGGCCAGCACCAGCGTGTTGTCGCTCCGTCGTTTCGCGAGCGCCGCCACCGGCTTTCCGTCCTTCGATTTCTTGAACATCGCCTGGCGGTCGCCGATCTGCTTAGTGATGGACTTCGTACCGATGTGCGTTGCGTTGTCGATCGATGGGAAGCACCAGTCCGTGTGGCCAGTGACCGTGTGCAGCAGCTGGAACTGCTCCCGCGCGAAGGGGGAAAGATAGATCCGCATGTCTGCCAAGCTGCCCTTGACGTTGTCTTTCGGGATGAACCATTCGCCGGCCGCCAGGTCCACATCGTCCCACCGCGCCATGCTCAGCTCTCCGACGCGGCATAGGGTGGACAGCATGATCCAAATCGCGCGCTGCGTGGTGCGCTCGAGCGGCTGGCGCGCGAGGCGCTTGTTTGGCGCGTTTGCATACTCATCCTCGCCGCGTTGCAGCACATCGCGCAGCTCGACGATTTCTTCCGGCGAAAGCACGCGGTCGCTCTGGTTGTCCAGGTCGTAGTCGTCGGCAACAATCTTCTCGATCTCGATTAGGTCCATCGGATTACCGTCGACCATGAGCTTGCGCCAGGGCTGGCGCTTCTGCGCCCAGGCGAACATCTGCGTGAGCATATTGCGGGCGACGACGGCCGTGCGGTTCACGCCGCGGTCAACGAGCGCACGCAGCACAGTGCGCACGTCGTGCTCGGTTACCGCCTTGACAGCGATGCCGCCCAGGCCCGGCAGGACGTCCGCGCCGAACAGCCGCTTGATCTCGGCGTTCCCGTCCTTGCGGCGCACCCCGTCCTTGACCCACGCCTCGAACATGTCTTGCACGGTCAAGTCGGCGACGCGCTTCGCCTCGATCTCGACCAGCTTTGCGGCGATCGCCTCTTGCTTCTCGTGGCGGACCACTTTCTTTTCCGCCGCTGGGTCGACGCCGTCGGCGACCTTGGCGCGCGCGCCGTCACGGTTACTGCGGATCGTCGATAGGCTGTCGGCCGGCCAGGTGCCGCAGGAAAAATCCTTCGACTTTCCGTCGAACCGGTAGCGGTAGTAAAATGAGATCGTTACGGTGCCATCCGTTTTCAAGCGCACACGGCCGAGTAGGCCGCCTTCCTCACGCACGGTAGTGCCGGCCTGATCGGCCCGGATTGCCTCAAGAGTTCGTTGTGTTAGCTTCGCCATTTTCAGTGCAAGGGGTCGGGGGGGTGGAATTTTTACCCCTACAATTACCCCTACAGTTTCCTTGGCTCGTATGGTACAGCTTGGGACGCCTTGGGACAATGGGAATGCTTAAGTCGTTGATATATAAACAGTTTTTGGATTTCCCGGGATTCCATGGGACAAGCTAAAAATTGCATGGGGTGCAGGTGGTCGGAGGTTCGAATCCTCTCGCCCCGACCAATGGATTCAATGAGATAGGCCAGCTTTCGAGCTGGCCTTTTTCGTTTGCGGCGACGCTCATGCGCTCAGTGCAACTTGCCACTTCCTGACGCGTTCCACCATCGCTGGCGTGCAGGAGAANGGATTCAATGAGATAGGCCAGCTTTCGAGCTGGCCTTTTTCGTTTGCGGCGACGCTCATGCGCTCAGTGCAACTTGCCACTTCCTGACGCGTTCCACCATCGCTGGCGTGCAGGAGAACGCAATCATCCTGCACCTGGGATGCCCTTCGACCTGCAGCACGCAGATGGGGGAGCTGGAGATGGCGCAAAAGCAGGGGGCCGACGCGGCGATGAACCATCCGGAATACAAACCGAATGCCGCGATGCCGTTGCTTTTCAATTGAATGCGAATCCGGTCGGGCGAGTCCACGACCTCGACCCTTGCAATCCGCTGTGCGCCGGCAGTCAACTGGACCGTGTAGAAGCCGTGCCGGATGGTCAAGCCGTCTGGCGTGAACGTCACGGTACGCCGCGAGACGATGGCGAGCATCAGGAAAGCCGGTACGAGCACCGACAGGATAGCCAGGACGTGGACCAGCGCGGTATCCGAGCCGGACGAGGCTCCCGCACGCGAGAACAGGTGAACGACGATCGCACTCCCGGCGAAGGGGAGTGCGATCACGGCCGCAATCAGCACGAGCTGGAAGGGAAGCAGTGGAATCTTTTCTGACGACATGAGGCTCCTCGGCCGGCCACTTCACGCCAGCAGGTTTTCAATACCGACAGCCTAGTCTACGCTTCCTGTTGGAAATTTCATCATGCCGGCCGCTGCCGGCGCCGCTTCAAGGCATCGGCAAACGCTGCTTCACGGGTCCGAGCGCCTTCACGAACTCGAGCTGTTCGCCTTCCGGACCCTTGCCGTAGATGAGTTCCCAGCCGTCGGACGGCGCCACGGTCACCTTGTTGGTGTTCGTGTGCCGCGGCGCTTCCTGGCGAGCCTGCTCGGTCGTCACGCGGACGGTGCGGTTGGCCCGCACCTGGGTCATACCGCGGCGTTGCGCTTCCGCTTCCAGGTCGGCGATGAACTGGTTGAAGTCGACGTCGTCGCGCACGTGGAAGCAGATGTGCATCATGCGCGGGAAAGCCGGGCTCATGTGCTCAACCGGTTCGGCGAACGATCTGGGGCCGCCCATCGGCTGGTCGGCTTCGCGGTACTGCAGCAGTTCGATCACGACGTTGTCGAACTGGACGAAGCGCACGTCCAGGCGCTGGGCGCCGCTGCGCAGGTCGGGGACGCCGATCGTGTGCGGATTGACGCCCAGCTCGTTGGCGCGGATCTCCTGGTCGGCCAGCAGCGTGTTGTGCACGGCGTCGCCCTGGAAATCGCCGTGGCGGAACACTTCGGTACCGCCCAGCACCTGCGTGTAAAACTCGAAGGCGCGCTCCATGTTCTGCACGGTCAGGCCGACGTGCTGCACGCCTTGCAGTCGGGAGCCGAGTGCGCCCGTGCCGGCAGCTTCAGGCATATGCCCCTCCTTTCGCTGGCATGGATGGATCCGCGACGGGAATGCGGAACCGTCGAGCCGTCATCGATATGGACAACGGGCGAGGACGATAGTTCACGGCCGCGATACCGGCACGCCGTTCACTGGCCGAAACCAGGAGCAGGCACGCATTTGGATGCTTGTTCGGCAAATCAAATTCACAAGATCGCCATAGAATTCAGGTCATCATCCCAACGCCATTCGAATCCACGCCATCATGACGATCACACTCATCGGTGCATCCCGCAGCATCCCTCTTGCAACCGGAGCCGCCAAGCCGGGCAGTTCCGCCACGGGTTTCGCCGATGCCCTCGGCAAGACGGGCGGCGCGAAAGCCACGGATGTCTACCAGGAACTCGACGACTACGTGAAGATGACCCCGGCCCAGCGCATGCGCGCGGACCTGTTGAAGAAGCTGGGGCTGACGGAAGAAGACCTGGCGGCCAAGTCGCCGGAAGAGCAGCAGGCGATCCAGGCGAAGCTGACGGAGCTGATCCAGCAGCAGATGCAGCAAGCGCAGGCGAAGCAGGAGGCAGGGGCGAAGAAGACGGGGCAGTGGGTCGATACCGTCGCCTGACGGCATGAAAAAAGCGTACCTGCACGCGCGGTGCAGGTACGCTTTTCAAGGAGCAGCGATCAGCCCTTGATGAAGGCCAGGATGTCGGCGTTGATGACGTCCGCGTGGGTCGTCGGCATGCCGTGCGGGTAGCCCTTATAGGTCTTCAGCGTGCCGTTCTTGAGCAGCTTGGCCGACAGCGGGCCCGAATCGGCGTACGGCACGATCTGGTCGTCGTCGCCGTGCTGGACCAGCACCGGGATCGTGATCTTCTTGAGGTCTTCGGTGAAGTCGGTCTGCGAGAACGCGACGACGCCGTCGTAGTGGGCCTTGGCGCCGCCCATCATGCCCTGGCGCCACCAGTTCTGGATGATGCCTTCCTGCGGCTTGGCGCCCGGACGGTTGAAGCCGTAGAACGGGCCGCTCGGCAGGTCGCGGTAGAACTGGGCGCGGTTGGTCGCCACTTGCTGCTGGATGCCGTCGAACACGTCCTTCGGCAGGCCGCCCGGGTTCGAGGGCGACTTGACCATCAGCGGCGGCACGGCGGCGATCAGGACCGCCTTCGATGCGCGCGACTGGCCATGGCGGGCCAGGTAGTGGACGACTTCGCCGCCGCCGGTCGAGTGGCCGACGTGGATCGCGCCCTTCAGGTCCAGGTGCTGCACGACGGCCGCCAGGTCGTCGGCGTAGTGGTCCATGTCGTGGCCGGTGCCGACCTGGGTCGAGCGGCCGTGGCCGCGGCGGTCGTGGGCGATGACGCGGAAGCCCTTCTGGACGAAGAACATCATCTGCGAATCCCAGTCGTCCGAGCTGAGCGGCCAGCCGTGCGAGAACACGATCGGCGTGCCGCTGCCCCAATCCTTGTAGTAGATCTGGACGCCGTCCTTGGTGGTGACGAAACTCGAAGTCATATGCGGTACCCCCTTGGTTTGCGTGGATTGTGCCGCGCCCGCGGCGTGGGCGGACGAGGTGGTGCTCATCCAGGCCAGCGGCAGTGCTGCCGCGCTGCCTGCGCCGACGATGACGTTGCGTCGTTTCTGGTCGAAGTTATCCTTGTCTTGGGCTGCCATTTGTTTTTACTCCCGTATCGTATTTTCAACCGCCTGGCGGCGGGGCCTGTACAGCAACGGCCCATTGTCGGTTGCGGCCCGATTGCGGTCTAGTCATCCAAAGGTATAGGTAGGATGGCCGCCGAAGGGAGTGCCGGCCTGGCCAAAAGGCCGGGCCGGCCGTACGGCAGGTCAGTCGACGAGTGCCCGGGCCTCGCCGACCTGGCCGCGGTAGGCGTCGAAGATGTGGCGCAGCGCGTCGGCCATCGTCGTGCGCGGCGCCCAGTCCAGGTCCGAGCGCGTGTTGTCGATCTTCGGCACGCGGTTCTGCACGTCCTGGTAGCCGGCGCCGTAGTAGGCGCCGGAGCTGGTCTCCGTGACGCGCACCTGCTTCGCGCCCTCGGCGTACTCCGGGTACTGGGCCGCGAGGTCCAGCATCATGCCCGCCAGTTCGCGGATCGAGTGGTTGTTGGCCGGGTTGCCGATGTTGTAGATCTGGCCGCTGGCCTTGCCGCCCTTGTTCTCGATGATCTTCATGAGCGCGTCGACGCCGTCGTCGATGTAGGTGAAGGCACGCTTCTGGTGGCCGCCGTCGACCAGCTGGATGGCTTCGCCGCGCACGATGTGGCCGAAGAACTGCGTCAGCACGCGCGACGAGCCTTCCTTGGGCGTGTGGATCGAATCGAGGCCCGCGCCGATCCAGTTGAAGGGGCGGAACAGCGTGAAGTTCAGGCCTTCCATGCCGTAGCCCCAGATCACGCGGTCCATCAGCTGCTTGGAGCAGGCATAGATCCAGCGCGGCTTGTTGATCGGTCCGTACACGAGTTCCGAGTTCTCCGGATCGAATTCGCTGTCGTGGGACATGCCGTAGACCTCGGACGTCGACGGGAACACCAGGTGCTTGCCGTACTTGGCGGCGGCGCGCACGATGGGCAGGTTCGCCTCGAAGTCGAGTTCGAACACGCGCAGCGGCTCCTTCACGTAGGTCGACGGCGTCGCGATGGCGACCAGCGGCAGGATCACGTCGCACTTCTTGACGTGGTATTCGACCCATTCCTTGTTGATCGTAATGTCGCCTTCGAAGAAGTGCATGCGCCGCTTGTACTGTTCGTTGGCGAGCAGATCGGCGACGCGATCCTGGTTCATGTCCATGCCGTAGACTTCCCAATCGGTCGTCTCGAGGATGCGCTTGGACAGGTGGTGGCCGATGAAGCCGTTGACGCCGAGGATGAGGACTTTTTTCATAGCGAACTTTCGTGGAGCGGAAAACGCACGGTCGGGCGCAAAGCACGCCGGCATGCCTGCCGGCTGGAAGAAAACGGCAACCTTGGCGCGTCTGCCTTGCAACAATGTGTGATAAAGACGCCGTCATTGTGAATCAAAATTCCCGTCGGAAACCGGTCCGTCACATTACATTTACGTAAGGTTCACGCTGTCGCCTGCGGCGCGATCCGGATTCCGCCAGGGCGGGGCCTGCCTGCCGCCCCCCGCAGCAACGTGGCGACGGCATCGGCCACGCGCTCCGGGGCGACCCCGGCCAGGCAGGCGTGGTGGCCGGCCTGGCAGGTGCTTTTGTAGCAGAAACGGCAGGGTACGTCATGGAACAGCACGCGGTTCGGCACGGCCCACGGCGTGTGCTGGGGATTGGTCAGCGCGTACAGGTCGACCAGCGGCGTGCCCACGGCAGCGGCCATGTGGGCGGGTCCCGTGTTGTTGGCGACGGCGACGGCGGCCAGCGCCAGCGCGGCGCCCAGCTCCCCGAGCCCTAGCCTTCCGGCCAGGGAGACGGCGGGCACGCCGGCGGCGCGGCGGATGTCGTCGACCAGCGGCGCTTCGGCCACGCTGCCCGTCAGCACCAGCGGCAGCCCGGGACGCTGCGCCAGCAGGCGCAGCACCGCGGCCCATTGCGCCGGCGGGTAGCGGCGAGAGGCGGCGCTGGCGCCCGGATGCAGCAGCAGCCACGGCGCGTCCGCATCGACGCCGGCCTGGCGCAGCAGCGCGCGCGCCGCCGCCACGTCGCGCGCGCGCGGCACGAACGATAGCCTCTGGGACAGCGCCATGCCGGCCGGCGGACAGCCGATGCGCCGCACCAGGGCAAGCTGGCGCTGCACTTCGTGGCGCACCATGCCGGCCGGTTCCGGGTCCGGCACCCAGTCGCTCAACAGGGCGTAGGGATTCTCGCGGCAGTGGGCCAGGCGCAGCGGGATGCCGGCCAGCTGGCACAGCAGCGCCGCCGGCAATGCGCTCTGGGTATAGGTGGTGAAGATCACGGCGCCGTCGAAGGCGCGCGCGGCGAGCAGGTCGACCAGTGCCAGGCCGCTGTCGTGGCGGCTATCGTGCCCACCATCTTGGCCGCCATCGTGGCCGGCAGCGTTGGAAGGCGCATCGGCGGCCGCGCGCGCATCGTGTTTCATCCAGGCGGCGCGGTGCGCGATGACCTCGTCGACCTCGGGGATGAAGGGCGCGGCCGCGGCGCCGGCCGGCGCCGTCAGCAGCGTCAGCGTGCGTCCCGGCACGGCGGCGCGCAGCGCGCGCATGGCCGGGGTGCACATCAGCACGTCGCCCAGCGAGTCCAGGCGCACGCACAGGATGCGGCGCGCCTCCTGCCAGGCGCTCACGGCGCCTCCCCATGGCTGGCGATCAGCATGGCGGCCGTGTACAGGTCGGGCGCCATGCGCGTCGGCACGCGGCGCGGACCGAGCCGCCATTCGGTCTCGTTGCCGTTATCGATCAGGACCGTGCGGCAGCCGGCGCGGTTGCCCGCCTCGACGTCGTGCAGGATGTCGCCGATCATCCACGAGGACTGCAGGTCGATGCCGTGTTCGTGCGCGGCCTTGAGCAGCAGGCCGGGCATCGGCTTGCGGCAATGGCAGTCGGCGGCATAGGGCGCCACGCCGCCGTCCGGATGGTGCGGACAGTAGTAGAAGCCGTCCAGCGCCAGCCGTTCGTGGAACAGCAGGTCCTGCAGGCGGTCGTGGACGACGTCCATGTCGGCTTCGCGCAGGCGGCCGAAGGCGATGCCGGCCTGGTTGGTGACGACGAACAGGCGGTAGTCGAGCCGGGCCAGCAGGCGCAGGGCCGGGCCGGCGCCGCTGCACAGCGTGATGCGCTGCGGCTGCACGTTGTAGGGCAGGTCGTCGACGAGCGTCCCGTCCTTGTCGAGGAAGATGGCTTTCATGCGGGCGTATCCCTGCGCTCAGGGCCAGGAGGTTTCCTGCATCGGCAGCACGGTCAGTTCCGCGATGACCGTGTCGCGCGGCAGCAGCAGCGCATGGAGGATGGCGCGCGCCACGTCGGCGGGATCCTGCAGGCGCGCCGGGTCGAGGTCGGGAAAGCGGTCGAGCAGGAAGGGCGTGCGCATGCCGCCCGCCACCACCGCCGTCACGCGGATGCCGTGCGGGCGCAGTTCCGCGTGCAGCGCGTGCGACAGGCCGAGCAGGCCCCATTTGCTGGCGTGGTAGGCGCAGGCATTGGGCCAGGCGCGCTTGGCGGCGGTCGAGACGATGTTGACGATGTCGCCGCCGTTGCTGCCACCATTGCCGCGCATATGGGCGGCCGCATACTTGGCCAGCAGGAAGGGCCCGTTCAGGTTGGTGCCGATGACGCGCTGCCAGTCCTGCTCGGACAGTTCGGCCAGCGGCAGCGTGACGTCGGTGCCGGCATTGTTGACGAGGATGTCGAGCCGGCCCATCGTGTCCAGCGCGCGCTGGACGCCCGCGCGCGCGGCGCCGGGGTCGGCGACGTCGAGCGCCAGGCCGGTGGCGCGCACGCCGCGCCGGCGCAGCGCCGGCAGGCTGGCCTGCAGCGCGTCGGCGCGGATGTCGGCGGCCACGATGTCGGCCCCGGCCTCGGC
Source organism: Massilia sp. YIM B02763 (assembly GCF_030412015.1). GTDB lineage: Bacteria > Pseudomonadota > Gammaproteobacteria > Burkholderiales > Burkholderiaceae_D > Telluria. Next base: position 416,481 of record NZ_JASNRD010000003.1, read on the forward strand.
CAGCGCGGCGGCCAGCGCCGCGCCCAGGCCGCTCGCGGCACCGGTGACGAGGGCGACGCGTCCCTGCAAGGGATGGGCGGACGATGGGACGAATGAGGCAGCGGACGTTGCGGCGGACGTTGCGGTGGACGTTGCGGCGGACGTTGCCGCGGACGTTGCCGTGGAAGGCGCCGCATCGAGGGAGTTGTCGGTCATGCCTGCTCCTGTTGTCGGGGACTGTCGATCGGGGCGCGCGCCTCGGCCAGCACGGCGGCGTACACCGCCATGAGCTGCCGGGCGACGGTGCGCCATGTGTAGTTGCGCCAGGCGCGCCGCAGGCCCGCGGCGCCCATCGCGCGCGCCAGCCGCGGGTCGCGCTGCAGGCGCAGCAGGCGGTCGGCCAGCGCCTGCGGGTCGCGCGGCGGCACGAGGAACCCGGTGCTGCCGTCGACGACCGTGCTCTTGATGCCGCCGACCTCGGCGCCGATCACGGGCCGCGCGCACGCCATGGCCTCGACGGGCGTGATGCCGAACGGCTCGTACCAGGGCGTGGTGGCGAAGGCGTCGGCGGCGCCGTACCAGTGGCGCAGCTGGTTGCGCGCGCGCTGGCCGGCGAAGTGCACGTGGCCGGCGATGCCGAGCGCCGCCGCCAGCGCGCGCAGGCGCGCCAGCTCGGGTCCTTCCTGCGCCGGCCCCTCGGGCGCCGGGGCCGCCGCGACCGTGTCCCCGGCGGCGGCCGGCGCATCGCCGCCGACCACCAGCAGGCGCACATCGACGCCGTGGCGCTTGCGCAGCACGGCGGTCGCCTCGATCACCGTGTCGACGCCCTTGCGCGGCACGATGCGCCCCAGCTGCAGCACGGTGAAGCGGTCCGGTTCCAGGCCGAGCAGGGCGCGCGCCTGCGCGGCGTCGGTCGGCCACAGTTCGTCCGGGTCGAAGCCGCAGGGGACGACGGCGATGCGCCCGGGATCGGCGCCGTACAGCGTCTCCATGTCCAGCCGGTCCTGCTGGCATTCCGCGACGATGCGGTCGGCGGCGCGCATCAGGCCCGCCTCGATGCCGGCGCGCTCCAGCGGGAAGGCGTCGGCCGCGCCCTGGGCCAGGCGGCGTACGTGGCCCAGGGCGTGGAAGGTGATGACGAAGGGGATGCCGAGCGCTTCCTTCAGGTGGCGCGCGACGATGCCGGACATGAAGAAATTCGCGTGCACGATGTCGTAGGGGCGGCGCTGCTGGCGCGCGAAGCGCGCGACGAAGCGCGCGAAGGCCGGCATGCAGGGCAGCAGGCGCTCCTTGGGCACGTGGCGCGCGGGTCCGGCCGGTACGTGCACGATGCGCACGTCGTCGTGCCAGGCCACCACCTGTTTCTGGCGCGGGGCATCGCGCCGCGTGAACACGTCGACCTCGCAGCCGGCCAGCGCCAGTTCGCGCGCCAGCTGGGCCACGTAGACGTTCTGGCCGCCGCAGTCGACGCTGCCCGGCGCCGCCAGCGGCGACGCGTGGTCGCTGATCAGGGCGACGCGGCGCGGCAGCAGGGCGGGAACGGCAAGCGCGGGATCGATGAGCTTCATGGCGGTCTAGCCCGTCACCAGCCTCAGCGCGGCGTCCCAGTCGGCGCTGAAGCGCGCGATCGAGAAGCGTTCGCTGGCGCGGCGCCGGCCCGCCTCGCCCAGCCGCTGCGCGAGTCCGGCGTCGCGCAGCAGGGCGCGCATGGGGGCGGCCAGCGCGTCCTCGTCGGTGACGGCGAAGCCGGACACGCCGTGCTCGATGACCGTCGCCATCTCGGCCGTGGCCAGCGCCACCACTGGCATGCCGATCGCCATCGCCTCGATGACGCCCAGGCTCAGGCTCGAGTAGCGCACCGGCGAGAACAGGAAGCGGTAGGCGGCCATGAACGGCGGCAGGGCGGGATGGTCGATCTCGCCCAGGCCGCCGAGGTCGGCGGCACCCATGCCGACCAGGTCCAGCGGCAGCGCGTCGCCGCCGTCGCGCAGGCGCTGGAACAGGTCGGCTCCCATGCGCCGCCCGCGCCGGGCCAGGTGGTTGGTGACCGTGAGCCCGCGCGCGAGCTCGCCATGCCAGCGCACGGAAGGGCGCACGGCGACGCCGTGCTCGATGACGCGGGTAGGGGTGCGTCCGCTATTCCACATCAAGCGGTTGAATGGCGTGACATGGACCAGCAGCACCTCCGGATCGTCGACGAGGTGGGGCAGGTCGGTCGGCCAGGCGGTCGCGGCGGACCCGGCGCCGCCGGCGGGACCGGTGGCCGATGGCGCGATGCCTGGAGGATCGTGCTCCAGATAGATGCGCGGCAGCGCCCGCTGGGCCGGCGTCAGCAGTTCGTGCTGGTCGCGCAGCCAGTGGTGGTCTTCCTGGAACAGGATGCAGTCGAAGCGGCGCTCGCGCGCCTGCTCGGCCGGCAGGTCGTGCACGTTGGGGCCGAAGGGGAATGGCCCGCAGCGCCCGCCGTAGCCGGGCGGGCGGCCGGGCTTGTGCAGCACGTGAAAATCGTGCGGCGCGTGGGACAGGTAGTACAGGTAGCTGCCGTGCGTGTGCCAGGTGAGGACGTTCAGTCGGCGCATTCGCGGCTCCCCGCTCGGTCGATGACATCGATGATGCCGCCGCAGTGGCGGGCCGCATCATCGGGTGGAACGGCGATGATGTGACTGGTTCGACAGGGGAGAGGGTAAGGGGGTTCCGGCGCAAGGAGGGCGCCTGAACCTGCGTCAAGGATAGTGTGGGGAGGCCCGATACGGACGTGCCGCCGGCCCCTCCGAGGCAAGCGGCACGTCGGGAAACATCAGCTGAAGTTCACGTCAGGGCTTGCGCTTGAAGCCGGTATCGTCGTCCATGTTCTGGTCGCCGCGCAGCTTGTTGGCATAGCCCGGGCTGCGCGGGTAGCCGCCGGCGGCGTCGTTCGACTCGTGCGCCGGCGGGCCGCCCTCGGCGCCGCCGGGCCCGGTCTGCGATCCCGGACGGTCCACGCTGCTGGCGCCCGCATTGCCCGGCGAGCGCGGCAGGCCGCCGGCCACGTCGTTCGATTCGTGCACGCCACCGATGTCCGAATGCTGGTTGGCCATCGAGCGCGATCCGGTCACGTCGAGCTGGGTATTGCCGCGCTGGGCTTCCTGGCCGCCCACGTCGCCATTGCCGCTGGCATTGCCGGGGCGGCTGGCCGGTCCCGGCATGCCGCCGCCGTCGCTGACGAAGCGGCGCGGCCGGTCGACCGACTGGCGGTTGCCCATCGAGCCTGCCGGGTCCGACGGGAAGCTGCTGCGCGGACCCGGCATGCCGCCGCCCTGCGTCGACGCCTGCATATTGCCGGCGCGAAGGTCGGGTTGGGCCGGGTTCTGCGATGCCATCTGGCCGCGCACGGCGTCGCGTCCCATGTCGCGCTCCCGCTTCAGGTCGTAGCCCTTGTTCGGGTCGCCGGCGCTGAGCGGCTGCTGCAGCACGCCGTAGGCACCGGATTTCTGTTCCATCTGGCGCTGGTGGCTGTCGGTGATGCCCTGCACGGCGCCGGAGCCGCCGTTGATCTGGGTTTCCATCGAGCCGCCGGGAATGGTGGTGCCGTCGTCGCCATGGCTGCGGTCGTAGTTGCCGCCCACGATGTCGGCGCCCGTGCGGCCCTGGTTGCCCATGATGTCGCGCTGCTGGTTGCCCTGGTCCACGCCCAGGCCTTGCGGGTAGGTGTGGTCGAGCGGCTGGCCCTTGTCGGCCGTGTTGCCTTCGGAACCCGGCGTCCATTTTTCGTTGGCGCCGTTATTGGTCTGGTTGTTGATGCTGCTGCGTTGATTTGCATCCATGATCGTCTCCTTTCGAGCGGGATCAGCGCGGGCCGGGCCCGCTTCATGGAGAGCATGATGCGCGCCGGCCGGCAACTTCAGTATAGGAAGACGCAGCGGGTATATGTAGGAGAAATACTGACGAGTAGTGTACGGTCGGAAATGCGACTGGAAGTAGTATTTCGACAGTGCATTTTCTGTCTCACGTTGTCCTACAAAGTCATCTGAAATGCTCCTATAGTCTCAGCCATCTGGCATGCCTAAGATGTTTCCGACCGAGCGCTCAACGGTGACAATCGATGACATCGGCAGGCCTGCCGCAGGACGCGGCGGTTTTTACCGCGAAGAGGAGAGATAGCATCATGGCATCAAATAACCAGGGCAACAAACAAAGCGGCGGAACCAAGAATCGCGGTTTCGCATCGATGGATCCGGAGCGCCAGCGTCAGATCGCCAGCCAGGGCGGCAAGGCAGCGCATGAGAAGGGCACCGCACACGAGTTCACCTCGGAAGAGGCACGCCGCGCCGGCAGCATGAGCCACGGCAACCGCCAGTCGGCCAACAGCTCGTCGTCGCGCAGCTCGTCGCGCGGCAACAAGCAGTAATCCGTCGCGCGGATGGACGGTGGCGGCGCCGTCCAGCCTGCCGAACAGCGGGGAGCCTCGGGCTCCCCGTTTTGTTTTTCTTTCACACAATTCCCAGATGGCTTGCGGTAGAATCGCCGGGCTTTTCAACCATTATTCATAGGGAATTCGTCGTGAAATCTGCGGTCATTCGTCAAGTCAAGACCATGTCCATGTCCTGCGACAAGGTCGGCAACCTGCTGCTGGTCCGTTTCGCCACGGAGGGCGCCAGCGACGTGGGTGTGTTCGTACCGGCGTCGATCGTGTTCTTCCTCATCAAGAACCTCCCCGTGAACCAAGACCCCACGCTGCAGCCGCCGCCGCCGGGACCGCAGATCACCGAATGGGACTGGCAGAATCCGAACATCCCGCGCGCCGCCTTCGTGCAGTGCAAGGTCTTGCCCGGCAAGATCAGCATGACCTTCAACCTCGACCGCAAGCCCGATCTCACCGTCGTCCTCGACCGCAGCAACGTCGAACTGATGCGCCAGATCATGCTGGCCTACAGCGAAGAACTGATCGACCTGGACGCTTAAGAACCTATCCCAGCAGGCGAGAGTCGCTCCTGGCGCGCCTGACAAGCGCAAGCGGCGTTGCTCGTCGTTGCGTGGCTGGCCACGCGGCCTCCTCGCGCCTTGCCTGCACTTGCCATGCATCGCCATGAGCTTCCTCCCGCCTACTGGAATAGGTTCTAGGCCTTCCGACCATCCTGCGCCGGTGCCGTCTGCTTTCGTCATGCCGGGCATCGGCTATCATCCCTTTTTTGAACGGTTCTCAGAGGAACAGCCATGCCCATCAAGATCAGCCAGCTTTTCGATTCCGGATCGATCGACGTCGTCCAGGCCGCCGACCCGCGCCAGATCGACCTGAAGCTGCGCAGCGATTCGCACGCCGACATCCACCAGTGGTTCCACTTCCGCCTGCAAGGCGCGCGCGGCCAGGCGTGCACCATGCGTTTCCTGAACGCGGGGCAGGCCACCTACCCGAAGGGCTTCGAGGGCTACCAGGTCGTGGCCAGCTACGACACCGAGAACTGGTTCCGCGTGCCGACCAGCTTCGACGGCCAGGTCATGACTGTCGAGCACACGCCGGCGCTGGACAGCATCTACTACGCCTATTTCGAGCCCTACACCTGGGAACGCCACCTGCGCCTGCTGGGCGAAGTGGCCGAGAATCCGATCGCGCGCGTGCACGATATCGGCACCACGGTCGACGGCCGCGACATGAACCTGGTGGTCGTCGGCAACCCGCAGGCCGAGAAGAAGATCTGGGTGATCGCGCGCCAGCACCCCGGCGAGACCATGGCCGAGTGGTTCGTCGAGGGCATGCTGGATGCGCTGCTGGACGACGCCAACCCGGTGGCCAGGAAGCTGCTGCAGCGCTGCGTGTTCTACGTCGTGCCGAACATGAACCCGGACGGTTCCGTGCGCGGCAACCTGCGCACCAACGCGGCCGGCGCCAACCTGAACCGCGAATGGATGACGCCGTCGCGCGAGCGCAGCCCGGAAGTGCTGTGCGTGAAGGAGCAGATCCACGCGACCGGCGTCGACATGTTCTTCGACATCCATGGCGACGAAGCGCTGCCCTACAACTTCGTGGCCGGTTCCGAGATGCTGGCCGACTTCACGCCCGAGCGCCTGGCGGCCCAGAACGCCTTCATCGACCGCTACATGGCCTCCAGCCCGGACTTCCAGAAGACCTATGGCTATGCCGCCAGCAAGTACAACGAGGAACTGCTGACGCTGGCTTCGAAGTACATCGGCCACACCTTCAAGTGCCTGTCGCTGACGCTGGAAATGCCGTTCAAGGACAACGCCAACCTGCCGGACGCCCACGTCGGCTGGAACGGCGCGCGTTCCGCTGCGCTGGGCGCGGCGATGCTGCAGCCGATCCTGCTGTCGCTGGACGACTGAGCGAGCTGGCCATGGGCATCGAGATCGAACGCAAGTTCCTGCTCGCGGGCGACGGCTGGCGCGGCCTGGGCACGCCCACGCTGATGCGCCAGGGCTACCTGGTCGCCGACGCCGTGCGCACGGTGCGCGTGCGCATCGAGGGCGAGCGCGCCGTGATCACCGTCAAGGGGAAAAGCACGGGCGCCAGCCGCGGCGAGTGGGAGTACGACATCCCGGTGCCCGACGCGGCGGAACTGCTGGACGGCCTGTGCGAGCAGCCGCTCGTCGAGAAGGTCCGCCACCGCATCGAGCATGCCGGCCACGTCTGGGAAGTCGACGAGTTCCTGGGCCTGAACGCGGGCCTCGTCGTGGCCGAGATCGAGCTGGGCGCGGAAGACGAGGCATTCGACAAGCCCGACTGGATCGGCCGGGAAGTCACGGGCGACAAGCGCTACTACAACTCCAGCCTGATCCGCCATCCCTACTCGGCGTGGAAAGACGAAGCATGATCGCGAGCCGCCGCAGCGCCCTGGCCCTCGTGGCCGCCATCCTGGTCGCCAGTGTGCTGCCGGCATCCGCCGCGGCCCAGGCCGCTCCTTACTTCCCGCCAGCCGGGCAGTGGGCACGCAAGACGCCGGCCGAGCTGGGCATGGACGCGGACAAGCTGGCGGCCGCGGTCGCTTTCGCGCAGGCGCACGAGACGACCCGCGCGCGCGACTTCTCCGACCAGCAGCAGACCTTCGGCCAGCCGCTCGGCTCGCTGCCGACGCGGCGCGCGGCCACCAACGGCCTCGTCGTCTACAAGGGCTATGTCGTGGCCGAGTTCGGCGATACGCACTTCGTCGACCCGACTTATTCGGTGGCGAAAAGCATGCTGTCGACGGTAACGGGCATCGCCGTGCGCGACGGCAAAATCGCCGACCTCGACGCGCCCGTCGGTAAGACCGTGCACGACGGCGGCTACGCGTCCGCCCGCAATGCTCAGGTCACGTGGAAGCAGCACCTGCAGCAGGAAACGGAGTGGGAAGGCAGCCTGTGGGGCAAGAACGCGGACTTCGTCGGCAAGGACGCGTTCGGCGCCGGCGAGCGCAAGCCGCGCGCCCTCGAGGCGCCGGGCCATCACTACGAGTACAACGACGTGCGCATCAACCGCCTGGCGCTGTCGCTGCTGCGCGTGTTCGGCGCATCGGTGCCGGACGTGTTCCAGCGCGAGGTGATGGATCCGATCGGTGCTTCCGGCACGTGGAAGTGGGTGCCGTACACCAATAGCTATGTTGAACTGGATGGCAAGCTCGTGCCCTCGGTCAGCGGCGGCACGCGCTGGGGCGGCGGCATGTGGATCGATTCCTGGGACATGGCGCGCTTCGGCTACCTGTGGCTGCGCGGCGGCAATTGGGCGGGCAGGCAGATCCTGCCGCCGGACTATGTGAAGGCGGCACTGCTGCCGAGCGAACACGGGCCCGACTACGGCTACCTGTTCTGGCTCAACACGAAGGGCAAGAACCTGCCGGGCCTGCCGCCGACGGCCTATGCGGCGCTGGGTGCGGGCAGCAACGACATCGTCATTTCTCCCGAGCACGACCTGGTCGTCGTGTGGCGCTGGCATGCGGGCAATACGGCGGAATTCTCGCGCCGCGTGATCGAGGCGATCCGCAAGCAGTGACGCCGCGATGTCCACCCATCCTTGGGTATAGGTTGTTTCTTCCCCTGCTTGCATTACCATGCTGCTTGCAATCCAATTAAGCTGGCGTGCGTCTGCCTGTTCACCGTAGCAGGCGCGGGCATCGCCGGTCCGATGATCCTCATCGCGAGCACACGAGACAGCCATGACCGACAACGCCACCGATTCCAGCCCCGAACCTTCCGTCATCGATCCGCGCTACCTGATCGACCTGGCATCGCGCGGCCACCAGCTGTATCCGGTCCTCGGCGAGGACGACATCAAGCGCATCCGCCGCTTCGCCACCGAACGCCACTGGCACGACGGCGAGACCGTGTTCCGCGCCCTGGTCGACTCGCCGGGCATGATCGTCGTGCTGTCCGGCAGCCTGCGCTGCAGCCGCAGCAATGCGCTGGGCCACCGCGTCGACGTCAATCTCTACGGCCCCGGCCAGTTCAGCGGCGAAGTGGCCCAGTTGTCCGGAAGGCCGCCCCTGGTCGACGGCGTGGCCGAGGGCGAGCTGGATGCCCTCGTGCTGGACCCGGAAGCGCTGCGCGCCCTGCTGATGGGCGAGGCGATGCTGGGCGAACGCGTGATGCGCGCCTTCCTGCTGCGCCGCGCGCGCCTCATCGGCGAGCAGCCGAGCGGTCCGATCCTGGTCGGTCCGCCCGGCCATCCGCGCGTGTTCGAACTCGAGAACTTCCTGTCGCGTAACGGCCAGCCGTACACGCGGCGCGACCCCGCGTCCGATCCGGATGCGGCGCAGCTGGTGCGCGAGCACTGGAACACCGAGACGGACTGGCCCCTGGTCGCCTTGCCCGACGGCTTCGTGCTGAAGAACCCGAGCCTGGCCGAAGTGGGCCGTTTCCTCGGCACGCTGCCGCGCATCCGCCGCGAGATGATCTACGACGTGCTGGTCGCCGGCGCCGGTCCCGCCGGCCTGGCGACGGCCGTGTATGCCGCCTCGGAAGGCTTGTCGGTGATGGTGCTGGACCAGCGCGCCTACGGCGGCCAGGCCGGCGCCAGCGCACGCATCGAGAATTTCTTCGGCTTCCCGACCGGTATCTCCGGCCATGCGCTGGTCAGCCGCGCCTACGTGCAGGCGATGAAGTTCGGGGCCGAGGTCGCCATTCCCGCGCCGGCCATGCGCCTGCTGTGCAGCGAACGGCCGCTGCGCGTGGAACTCGACGACGGCACCTGCGTGCAGGCGCGCAGCGTCGTGCTGGCCACGGGCGCGCGCTACCGCAAGCCGGACCTGTCCGACCTGGGGCGCTACGAGGGACGCGGCGTGTACTACTGGGCTTCCCCGGTGGAAGCCAAGATGTGCCGCAAGAAGGCCGTGGTGCTGGTCGGCGGCGGCAACTCGGCGGGCCAGGCCGCCGTCTACCTGTCGGCCCATGCCGAGACGGTGCACCTGATGGTGCGCGGTCCCGGCCTGGAAGCGAGCATGTCGAGCTACCTGATCGAACGCATCTCCGCGACGGCCAACATCCAGCTGCACACCCACCTGGAACTGGCCGCGCTGGAAGGCGACGATTCCGGCCTGAGCCGCGTGCGCTGCCGCAGCCGCAACGGCGGCGCGCCCGTCGTGTTCGACACCAATTTCCTGTTCCTGTTCATCGGCGCCGACCCCAACAGCGACTGGCTGCGCGAATGCGGCGTCGAGCTCGACCGCAAGGGCTTCGTGCTGACGGGCTTCGACGCCACCGGCACGCACGGCGGGCGCGACCTGGAGACCAGCGTGCAGGGCGTGTTCGCGGTGGGAGACCTGCGGGCCGGCTCGACCAAGCGCGTGGCCGCGGCGGCGGGAGAGGGGGCGGCTGTGGTGTCGCAGATTCATGCGTTCCTGGCCGAGCAGGCGCAGGTGAAAGCCGAAGCCGCTTAAAACAGTTTAGACCTTTGCATAAAGCAACGTCGTCCCAGCGAGGCGCTCCGTTTTTGCGCCTCTTGTTACTGGATTGTATCATATTAATAATATGATCCTTGTATCCTAAAACACCTCCATCCTGCCCACGCGTTTTCGCGATCGCTGCAAGCGCAGATGGAAGTGAAAGCCGGATCAAGCTCTGGCCCGGTAATCGATCCGCAAAGACCGATCAGTGCGCAGTAGGTCGGCTTTCATGATGGTGCCGGTGTTTATTGAATCGGAACGCCGTTTAATGTCAGGATACGACCATGCAAGTGCTCTTGTCGAAAGTAGTACAGCGCCGCCTGCGCCGGCTCGCTGCCTCAGCGCTGTTTTCAGCGGTCGGGATGCTGGCCATCGCAGCGACGGCGTCAACCGCCCCCGTGGTCGATGCCAGCACGCTCGACAAGAAAGTCATGGCCGGCTACCAAGGCTGGTTCATGACCGGCAATGACGGTAGCGGCGCTGGCTGGCGCCATTGGGCAGGTCAAACGCCCAACGCCTCCAACATTACCTTCGACATGTGGCCTGACATGAGGGAACTGAGCCCGTCCGAGCTCGAGGCAACGTCGTTCAGCTACCGCGATGGCAAAAACGCGGGTTTGTATAGCGCGTATAAACAGGTCACCGTCGAGCGACATGTCAAATGGATGCAGGATTACCAGATCGACGGCGTGTTTGTGCAACGCTTCATCAGCGAAGCGGTGGCCATGCCCCAGGTACGGGACACGGTGCTTCAAAACGTGCGCAACGCGTCCGAAAAGTATGGACGTGTTTTCGCCAATATGTACGATATATCCGGCGGTAACGCAAACACGGTCGCTGATGATATCAAGCGCGACTGGATGCACCTGGTCGATGACCTCAGGATTACGCAAAGCGACCGTTATCTGCGCCACAACGGCCTACCGGTGGTGTCGATCTGGGGGTTCGGCTTTAGCGACCGGCCGGGTTCGCCCGCACAGCTCAAGGACCTGATCAATTGGTTTAAATCGGCCGCACCGGTGCAATACCGCGCCACCGTCATGCTGGGGGTCGATACGGACTGGAGAAACCACTCCGCGGATTGGGTTGCCGCTTACCGCAGTGCGGATGTCATCAGTCCGTGGGCGGTGGGGCGATTCGGTGACGATGGTGGCGCCGATGACTTCCGTACCAACAGGATTGCTCCGGACCTTGCTGCGCTCAAGGGGAGCAGCATCGCCTATATGCCGGTGGTGTGGCCCGGTTTTTCTTGGTGGAACCTGACAAAGGGCAGCTCTCCGTTGAATCAGATTCCACGCAGGGGCGGCCGCTTCTTTTGGCGTCAAGCCTACAACGCCCAGGCCGCTGGCGCCAATATGGTGTATGTGGCCATGTTCGACGAAGTCGACGAAGGCACTGCGATGTACAAGATTGCGGAGAACGCCAGCCAGGTGCCGTCGACGGGCAAGTTCCTGACGCTCGATGCCGACGGTGAGGCCGTGCCAAGCGACTGGTACCTGCGCTTGATGGGCGAAGCAAGCCGCATGCTGAAAGGAGAGCGCGCACTCGTGGCCACCATGCCCGGCGATCCCCTGCAAGATGCAAGCCCTACGACCACGAACAGCCTGCGAGCGGGCGTAGCTCTGAGGACGGGCCAGCGCATCGTGTCGACCAATGGCCAGTATCGCCTGGAATTGCAAGGTGACGGTAATCTGGTGACCTATGCCGCTTCGGGCGCGGTCGTCTGGGCCGCCAATACCCAAGGCAAAGGCGGTACCGTCTTGTACATGCAGGGCGATGGCAATCTTGTTTTATACACTGCCGCCGGATCGCCGGTCTGGGCCAGTAATACGAATGGCCAGGCCGTGGCATATCTGATCTTGAAGGACTCCGGCGTGTTGGCGCTCGTCAGTCCAAGCGGCGCGACTGTCTGGTCGAGGTAACGATTCATGCCGTAAGGCGCCCGCCGGCGAACCTGGCGCTCCGGCCTGCCTGGAGCAACCCTGCGCACCGTCCCCGCCGGCCTTCCGCGCGGGGACGACGTGCAGGTTCTTAGTGGAAGTGCTCCGACCCCGCCGGCGTATCCTCCGGCATTTCTGCATGCACCAGCTCGCCGGTCGGGTCCGCGAACAGCGGCGCGCCGCAATCGTCGCAGTATTCGGCGACGTAGCGTTCGCCGATGCGCTTGACGTGGGCGATGCCGACCTCGTTCAGGTGTCCCACGATCTCGTCGATCGGCGCCAGCGGACGGGCGGGCACCGTGCCTTCCATCGGCGTGCCTTCCTCGTCTTCCTGGCCGTACAGGGGCCAGACGATGCCGTACACCACGTCCGACGACTGGCGCAGCGTGAAGCCGACGCGGTATTCGTCGACCTGGTTGTCGCTGGCCTCGTCGCCGAAGCCCGCCACGACGGCGCGCAGGTCGCCCGGTTCCACGCCCAGCGTGTTGGTGAGGTAGTGGACGGCCGCGCGGATCGAGACGGGACGGATGTCCTTGTCGGCCTCGCGGCAGGCCACGTAATACGCTTCCGGCAGCAGCAGGTCGACGCCGCAGCCCGGCAGCAGGCGTGCGATGTTGGGACCGGCCTGGGCGCGCCATTGTTCCAGCGCATGCGTGCGTTCGGCTTCGAAATTCACGTGGTGCTGCGGTTCCTGCCAGCGGAACAGCGGGGCGCCCACGGGCGCGACGATGGCGGCGATCAGGTAGCGCGTGTCGGCCAGGAACTGCGAGGTGTCCGGACCGGGCGCGGCCGGCTTGATGTTGCCGCTGCCCTTGTGCGCGGCCTGGGCCAGCTTGTGGGTCAATGCATAGGTCTCGGCATGGGTGCGCGGCAGCTGGTCGATCGAGTACAGCGTGGGCGCGATGGCGACCTGGGTGCCTTCGGCCAGCAGGTGGGCCGAGAAATGGGCCGACAGGGCCGACAGGATGTCGTTCGGAATGGTGCCGGACGGGATCGAGAAGCGGGTCCACGCCAGGACCGGCGCGGCAACCAGCAGGGCTTGCCAGGTGACGTCGGCGCCGTCGGCGCCCTGTTCGGTCATGGTCGAGGACTCGCTGACGGCTTCCACGCCATCCATCAGCACGTCGTACACGGCCAGGTCGCCCTTGAACAGGACGTTCAGGGCGGCGTCGATGCTGTCCTGGTGGTTGGACTTGAGCAGCTTCTGCAGCTGCAGGTGGAGGTTGCGTTCCCAGGTCCGTTCTTCGACGCGGCTGGCAGCCTGCACGATGGCGTTGCTGATGCTGACGAGACGCTGGCTTTCTGCCGATAGTTTGGGTGAGTCTTTGGAGGGGCGACGCATAGCGCTAGAGGAGTCTCTTCGGTAGTGATTGGAATCGATTGCTTGATGATGGACCGAAGGTCCAAAGGATCATGATAATCCTTTATCCCCGTTATTGTAGTTGATTCGGCCACACCCCTGTGACAGACGGGCAATCCCGGCGCAAGACCCTACTTGCCGAATGGGAAAACGGCGCGCATAATGCGAATAATTCTCATTTGTATTGGTGTAAAGGAAGCGATCATGATGCTGCATATCCCGGGCGTGTTGCGTCCGGACCAGGTGGAGGCGATGCGCGCCAGGCTGCGCGCCAGCGACTGGATCGACGGCCGCGCCAGCGTGGGCGAGCAGGGCGCCCGGGTCAAGCGCAACCGCCAGCTGGCCGAAGGTTCGCCGTTGGCGCTGGAGCTGGGCCAGATCGTCAGCGCGGCGCTGATGGGCAATCCGCTGTTCTTCGCCGCGGTGCTGCCGCTGCGCATCCTGCCGCCTTACTTCAACAGCTACGCGGGCGGCGAGCACTACGGTCCGCACGTCGACGGCGCCATCCGCGTCAACCGCGGCGCAGCGCCCGTGCGCTCGGACGTGTCCTGCACCGTGTTCCTGAGCGAGCCGGAGGAATACGAGGGCGGCGAGCTGACCGTGATCGACACCTACGGCACGCACGAGGTCAAGCTGCCGGCGGGCGATGCCATCGTCTATCCGTCGACGAGTATCCACCAGGTCCAGCCGGTGACGGGCGGCGAGCGCGTGGCATCCTTCCTGTGGGTGCAGAGCATGGTGCGCGACGACTGGCAGCGTTCGATGCTGTACGAGCTCGATGCCAATATCCAGTCGCTGCGCGGCAAGCATGGGGACGTGCCGGAGCTCGTCGGCTTGACGGGGCATTATCACAACCTGTTGCGGCAATGGGCGGAGATCTGATGTCGCGACGGCGCGATGGTGGGCATGTGATGCCCACCCTACGGTCGGGGACGCCAACATATGGGACCGACAACGTAACGTAGATACCGTCTTGCCTGTCAAGCTGCGAAAGCGTAAT
>NZ_JASNRD010000030.1 GCF_030412015.1 Massilia sp. YIM B02763
AAACCCAGAAAAGTTATGTCTAACTTCTCTGGGTCAGTTCAAAGGCAGGGGGCCAAGTTGCGCGCGCAGCGATGACGCTTGCAAAATTAGGCCCCTGCCTTCGCAGGGGCGACGGGGGTAGCTCAGGCCAGCGCTTCCTTCGCCGCCTCTTCCGGCGTGAGGTTGTCGTAGAACAGGTCGGTGAACCACTCGATCTGTTCCTCGATGTGTTCCTGGGCCTGCGCCTGGGTGGCGCCGCCGGCGACCAGGTGATGTTCGACCTCGATGCACCAGTTGATCAGCGCCATCGTTTCCTCGTCGAGCTTTTCTTCTTTCTTCGCCATCGCTTACCCCAGGATCTTCTTCAGCCAGGCCGAAATATGCTGCACCTCTTCCAGGCACAGCGTGTGCTGCATCGCGTACTGGTGCCATTCGACCTGGCAGCCCAGCGAGACGAGCAGGTCGCGCGAGGCCTGCGCGCGGGCGAAGGGCACGACGTTGTCGTACTCGCCGTGCGCCATGAAGACGGGCGTGGCGCGCGCGGCGGGCGTGGCTTCAAGCGCCAGCTTGTCGCCCAGCGGCGCATAGCCGGACAGGCACAGCAGGCCCGCCAGCGTTTCCGGATGGCGCAGGCCGGTCTGGATGGTCATCGCGCAACCTTGCGAGAAGCCTGCCAGCACGATGCGCGAGGCCGGGATGCCGCGTTCCTTCTCGCGCGCGATGAAGGCTTCGATTTCCTGTTGCGAGGCGCGCAGGCCGCCTTCGTCCTCTCGCTTGGTGAGGTCGGCGTTCGAGATGTCGTACCACGAGCGCATCACGTAGCCGTTGTTGATCGTGACGGGCATCGTGCGCGAATGCGGGAAGATGAAGCGGATGCCGGGCAGGCCGGCCAGGTCCAACTCCTTCACGATCGGCACGAAGTCGTTGCCGTCCGCGCCCAGGCCGTGCATCCAGATGACGGCGATTTCCGGGTTGTCGCTGGTTTCGATCTGGATGTGTTCGAGCAGTTCGCTCATGCGTTGTCCTCGGTAGTTCGATGCGTTCAGGCTGCGCTCGGGCGCTGCGCCGTTTTCGGGCGGAAGGCCTTCACGACGTCCGGGTTGGTGTCGCTGTACGGACCGCCGATCAGGTCGATGCAATACGGGACGGCCGCGAAGATGCCGCCCACCAGGGTATTGCCGGCGCCATCCTTCAGCCCTTCCAGCGTTTCCTTGATCGACTTCGGCTGGCCCGGCAGGTTCATGATCAGGGCCGCATGGTCGCCGGTTTCGCGGACGACTGCGGTCTGGCGCGACAGGATCGCGGTCGGCACGAAGTGCAGGCTGATCTGGCGCATCTGCTCGCCGAAGCCCGGCATTTCCTTCGTGCCCACGGCGACGGTCGCTTCCGGCGTGACGTCGCGCCGCGCCGGGCCGGTGCCGCCGGTGGTCAGCACCAGGTGGCAGCGGGCCGTGTCGACCAGCTCGACCAGCGTGGCCTCGATGCTGGCGCGGTCGTCGGGGATCAGGCGGGTCTCGATGCGGAAGGGCGTCGCGAGGGCCGCTTCCAGCCATTCGCGCAGGGCCGGGATGCCCTTGTCCTCGTAGACGCCGCCGCTGGCGCGGTCCGAGACCGAGACCAGGCCGATGACCAGTTCCTGCACCTTATTCGTCAGACTCATCGTCGTCGCCTTCCTCTTCGGCCTCGTCCTTCTTCGGCTTCTTGTTCAGGTCCTTCAGGATCTGGAAGATCTCGCGGTAGGCCTTGGGCGGCTTGTTCTCGGCCTGTTCCTTGCGCGCGTTGCGGATCAGGGTGCGCAGCTGCTGCACGTCCAGTTCCGGATGCTCTTCCAGCAGCTGGGTCAGCGCGTTGTCGTCGGCCAGCAGCTTTTCGCGGCGGCGCTCGAGCGCGTGCAGGGCGGCCGTCTCGGCCTTGGACATGCCTTTCCAGCTTTCGATGGTGCGCTGGATGACGGCGACTTCCTCCTCGTCCAGCTTGCGCATCATCTTGCCGACGAATTGCAGCTGGCGGCGGCGGCCGCCGTGGTCGGTGATCGACTGGGCCATCAGGATGGCGTCGCGCAGCTCTTCCGGCATCGGGGTGCGCTTGACGCGGTCGCGCGGCTCGGCGACGAGCTGCTCGCCGAGCTTTTGCAGGTCGTTCATCTGGCGCTTGAGTTCCGACTTGGAAGGGCGGTCGTATTCCTGGTCGAACTCGTCGGAGCGGAAGCCGACGGAGCCGCGGTTTGCATTTGGCATGGTGATCTTGATTGGGCAGGGCGCACGGCCCGCCGGTGAAAACAGTAAACGGCTGCTATGATAACTGTTTTAGGCTCTGCTTTCGAAAAACACGCACATGAACGACTCCGTCTTCACCCATACACAGGACCAGCTCAAGCAGCTCGCACGGGACGTGCTGGCGATCGCGAAGGAAAACGGCGCCACCAGCGCCTCCGTCGAGATCAGCGAGGGAAGCGGCCTGGCGGTGACGGTGCGCAAGGGCAAAGTCGAGACCATCGAGCAGAACAAGGACAAGGGCATCGGCGTGACGGTCTACAGCGGCCAGCGCCGCGGCCACGCGAGCACTTCCGATTTCTCCGCGGCATCGCTGCGCGCGACCGTGGAAGCGGCGTACAACATCGCCCGCTTCACCGCCGAAGACCCGGCCGCCGGCCTGCCGGACGCCGACCTGCTGGAAACCAAGCCGCGCGACCTGCGCCTGTGCTATCCGTGGCAGATCGATGCCGAGGAAGCCGTGCAGATCGCCCAGCGCTGTGAGGCGGCCGCCTTCGCCGTCGACCCGCGCGTGACGAATAGCGAAGGCGCCAGCGTCTATGTGCAGCAATCGCACTTCGTCGCCGCCAACAGCCTCGGTTTCTGCGCCGGCTATCCGTTCTCGCGCCACACGCTGTCGGTCGCGCCGATCGCCGGCCGCGGCAACAATATGCAGCGCGACGACTGGTACTCGTCGGCGCGCGATCCCAAGAAGCTGGCGGACCCCGAAAAGATCGGCCGCTACGCCGCCGAGCGGGCGCTGGCCCGCCTGAACGCGCGCAAGCTCGACACCCGCACCTGTCCCGTGCTGTTCGAGGCGCCGCTGGCCGCCGGCCTGCTGGGCGCCTTCGTCCAGGCCACCTCGGGCGGCGCGCTGTACCGCAAGTCGAGTTTCCTGCTCGATTCGCTGGGCCAGTCCATCTTCCCCTCGCACATCCAGATCGTCGAGGACCCGCACCTGGTCGGCGCGGTCGGCTCGGCCCCGTTCGACGAAGAGGGCGTGCGCACCCAGCGCCGCAAGGTCGTCGACGACGGCGTCCTGCAGGGCTACTTCCTGTCCACCTACACGGCGCGCAAGCTGGGCATGCAGACCACCGGCAACGCGGGCGGCTCGCACAACCTGGAACTGACGTCCAGGCAGACCAAGCGCGCCGACGACTTCGCCGGCATGCTGCGCAAGATGGGCACGGGCCTGCTGGTCACGGAGCTGATGGGCCAGGGCACCAACTACGTCACGGGCGACTATTCGCGCGGCGCCTCGGGCTACTGGGTCGAGAACGGCGTGATCCAGTATCCGGTCGAGGAAATCACCATCGCCGGCAACATGAAGGACATGTTCCAGTCCATCGTCGCGATCGGCAATGACGTGCTGACGCGCGGCAACAAATCGACGGGCTCGATCCTCATCGAGAAGATGGTGGTCGCCGGGAATTGACCTGGCGTGGCGGGGCGTCTATTCAATAATGTAGACGTGAAATAAAAAGCTGGCGTCGTTCACTGCTTTCTTTCGGATTCATAATTTAAGTCCTTACGGCAAGACCGTTTTGAATCGAAAGAAAGGCAGTGAACAATGGATATCGTATCCGTCGCCAAGCAGCGCTATACCGCGAAAATCTATGATGCGTCCCGTCCGGTGCCGGACGAGGTCATGGGCCAGATCCTCGAGGCACTGCGCCTGAGTCCCTCGTCGGTGAACTCCCAGCCCTGGCATTTCATCGTCGCCACCACGCCCGAAGCGAAGGCCCGCATGGCCAAGGGCACGCAGGGCGAATACGCGTTCAACGAACCCAAGGTCACCACCGCGTCGCACGTGGTGCTGTTCTGCGTCCGTACCGGCGTGGACGCCGGCTACGAGGACCTGCTGCTGTCGCAGGAGCAGCGCGACGGCCGCTACAGCGATGAAGAGGCCAAGCGCAACTGGGCCGCGGGCCGCAGCTACTTCATCGACCTGCACCGCTACCAGGGCCGCGATGTGGTGCACTGGATGGAAAAGCAGGTCTATCTGTCGCTCGGCGTCGCCATGACGACGGCCGCCGTGCTGGGCGTCGATACCACGCCGCTGGAAGGCATCGACACCAAGATCCTGGACCAGGAATTCGGCCTGCGCGAAAAAGGCCTGACGGCCTCGGTGATGCTGAGCTTCGGCTACCACGCCGAGGGCGATTTCAACGCCAGGCTGCCCAAGTCGCGCCTCAAGAAGGAACAGGTCTTTACCTACCTTTGACCCGATGGCGCCATTCTTTTGGCCAGCTGGTAAAACGAATGGCATGCCGCGCACGAATCCCGCGATCCGGCGATAATGCCCTGTTGATACAGATCAGGCTGTATCGCCATCATCGTCAGAAAGGAAGAACATGGACATCGTTTCCGCCGCCAAGACCCGCTACACCACCAAGGCCTATGACCCGACCCGCAAGGTACCCGAAGACACCATGCGCCAGATCCTCGAGGTGCTGCGCCTGAGCCCGTCCTCGGTCAATTCCCAGCCCTGGCACTTCATCGTCGCCAGCACGCCGGAAGGCAAGGAGCGCGTGGCCAAGGGCGCGCAGGGCGGCTATGCGTTCAACGCATCCAAGATCACCCAGGCCTCGCACGTGATCGTGTTCTGCTCGCGCGTGGAAGCCGATGCCGGCTTCCAGGACCTGCTGCTGTCGCAGGAACAGCGCGACGGCCGCTACGCCGACGATGCCGCCAAGGCCGGCCAGGCCAAGGGCCGCGCCTTCTTCATCGACCTGCACCGCTTCCAGGGCAAGGACCAGACCCACTGGCTGGAAAAGCAGGTGTACCTGGCGCTGGGCACCACCATGCTGGCCGCGGCCACGCTGGGCGTCGACACCACGCCGATGGAAGGCATCGATACCAAGGCCATCGACGAGGAATTCGGCCTGCGCGCCAAGGGGCTGACCAGCCTCGTCGTGCTGAGCCTGGGCTACCACGCCGAGGACGACTTCAATGCCAAGCTGCCGAAGTCGCGCCTGAAGGAAGAGCAGGTCTTCACCTTCGTGTAATCCCCCCACGGCGGGCCGCGCGCCCGCCGTTTTCTCTCTCGTTCTCTCCCTATCCCACGATGCCGAACTGCCGCAGGCGCGGAAACCAGGCGCGTTCGAGGATCTTGCCGAAACCCTGAGCGCTCGGATACAGCTCGTTGTCCCAGTCGTCCCGGTAGTGCGCCGCATCGGTCGCCAGCACGCCGCGGCTGTCGACGTGGAACACGCGCTCGCGCGGCGCGTGGCACGCCGCCAGCACCTCGTCGTTGACGGCATCGATCAGCAGCTTCATGACTTCCGTGCGAAAGGCCAGGTCGGCGGGGACGCCGGCACGGTCCATCGTCGCCGTGACCCAGCCGCCGTGCGCGCTCACGAAGCTGCGGCCGTCGGGCACGGGGTAGTCGTAGCCGTTCAGGAAGATCGGCTGCTGCCAGGTGGTCTTGCGGTAGGCCCAGCGGATGGCGCGGATGATGCCGTTCAGGCCTTCGTCGACGTGGTGCAGCAGCAGGTCGAGCCGCTCCGGCGAGAAGCAGGCGGCCGGTTCGCGCGCGCGCGCGCAGTCGTCGCGCAGCGCCAGCGCGTGTTCGAGCGCGTCGTTGGCGAAGCCGCTGATATAGAACTCGCTGAAGTGGAAGCCCGGCGTCAGGTGCGTGCGGATCACGCCGGCGTAGTGGCCGTCGCCGATGTATTCGTTCAGGCGCGCGCCGTTGAAGCCGAGCAGGCGGATGCCCGCATGGTCCGGCACGATGCGCGGATGGTCGACCAGCGCATGCAGCAAGGTCTGGCTGCCGTGCCAGAACCAGGAATCGCCGAGCGCCAGCCCGGAAGGGGGCGCGTCGCGCGCATCCGGGACGTCGCCCGGCCGATATACCGTTCCCACACCGCCCCCTTGTCGACACGCATCGAGCTTTTGACAGGGCGGCGGGGAACGGGTTCCCTGCCTGCGGGGCAGACGCTTACTTCTTCAGCGCGTGGATCGCGCGCAGCACCGGCTGCAGCACGGCGCCGCCAAGCCGGCTGCTGCGGGCGCCGTCCCAGCCCACCTGCGGATCCGGATCGTTGGCATTGTCCTTGAACGGCAGTTCCAGCGTCAGCGACAGGCAGCCGAAGGCGTGGGTCACGTAGGGCGAACCCATGGTCAGCACTTCGTCCGTGTACGGTTCCTTCGGATAGCCGTAGACGTCCTGGAAGTCCGGGCTCGCCGTCATGAAGTCGCTTGAAAAGGCCTTCTGCGCGGCCGCCTGCTCGGCGGTGAAGGTCGGCAGCGCGTCGCTGCCGGCGATGAAGACGTAGGGCAGGCCTTCGTCGCCGTGCACGTCGAGCAGCAGGTCGACGCCCGTCTCGTGCATCTTCTGGCGCACCAGGAAGACTTCCGGGCTGCGCTCCATCGACGGCGCGAACCATTCGCGGTTCAGGTTGGCGCCGGCGGCATTGGTGCGCAGGTTGCCGCGCACGGAACCGTCCGGATTCATGTTCGGCACCACGTAGAACACCGTCTCCTTCAGCAGCTGGCGGCCGAACGGATGGGCCGGATCGAGCAGCGCGTCGAGCATGCCTTCGACGAACCACTCGGCCATCGTCTCGCCCGGGTGCTGGCGCGCGATGACCCAGACCTTCTTCTTGTTCTCGTCCGATTCGCCGATCACCAGCATGTTCAGGTCGTGGCCGTCGATGGTCGAGCCCAGGTCGAGCATGCGCACGTGTTCGGACTGCTGCGCGCGGTCCAGCAGTTCCAGGTGGCGTTCCCAGGAGTAGGGCTCGAAGTAGGCGTAGTAGACGCTGTCCATGGCCGGGGTGTGCTCGATCGTCAGGACCTGGCCGTCGAAGCTGGTCGGCACGCGGAACCAGTTGACGCGGTCGTAGCTGGCCATGGCGTTGTAGTCTTCCCAGCCCTTCGGGTAGGCGGACTGGCCGGCGTTGAGCAGACGGATCGTGCACGGCTCGCCCTGCGCGCCCTGCAGGCGGAAGTAGAACCACTGGGTGATGTCGGCGTGCGAGTCCTTGCGGATGTTCAGGTCGATGGCGTTCGCGCTCGTGGCGTTCACGACCTCGATGGCGCCGGCGTCGAACCGGCTGCTGATCTTGATAGACATGGTGTGTCCTGTTGTTGTAGGTGCGAGGCGAGCATGATACCCGCTTTCCCTGGCATGCTCGAAGGGGCTGATCTGGCTCAAACGGGGGGCATGATGCTTTTGCTACCGTTCTTGCTTTGTTGCATGAAAGGGGAGACCATGACACCGATCCGCTGGGAACACGTGGAGATCACGAGCCTGAACCGCCAGGGTTTCTGGCTGCGGCTGGGCGAGGAAGAGCTGTACCTGCCGTTTGCGCTGTTCCCCTGGTTCGAGCACGCGACGGTGGCGCAGTTGTGCCGCGTCGAGTGCCTGCATGGCGCCTGCCTGGTCTGGCCGGGCCTCGACCTGGAGCTGGCGCTGGACCGGATCCGCGATCCGATGGCCGTGGCGCAGATGGCGGGGATGGACTGTTGAACCGTCATCCCTGCGCAGGCGGGGCGACGTGCTAACGTAATCCGCCGAAGCGCGCATCGTACGCCGCATCCGCCGGCGGCGCCGCCTCGTCCTCGCGGCGCAGCACGGCCAGCACGTGCGCTTGCGCCGGCGCCGCCAGCAGCCGGTACAGCGCCTGGGCCAGCGCGTAGGCTTCCGATCCGGGCCACGGCGCCGGCAGCAGCGCCAGCGGCAGCATCGGGTCGTGCAGCTGCACGCGGCGGTAGGCGTGCACGAGCAGGGTGCGCAGCACGAACGCATCCTGGGGGCTCAGTGCCGGCCCGTCCCGCAGCCAGGCCAGCAGCGGCGCGAATTGCCCGATGAAGCGGCGGTACTGCGCCGTCACCTCGGACAAGTCCCAGCCTTCGTCCACCAGTTCGCCCAGCGGCCGCGCGCCCACGCCGGGCAGTTCGCTGGCCCTGCACACGAAGATCTTCCCGGCGCCGTCGACGCGGCCCAATACCTCGGCCACGCTGCCCGCATCCGCGGCCGGATGCGCGAGCAGGCCCGGCGCCAGCATGGCGAACCCTTCCCACGCGAGTTCCTTGCGCACAGCGGCGCGCAGGGTGGCGTCGATGCTGCCGTTCGGCGCCAGCAGCAGCGTCCAGCCGCCGTCCCAGTCGAGCCCGGGCGGCGCGTAGATGCGCCGGTTGGCCCGTTCGAAGCGCGGCCGCGCCTGCGGCTCGAGCGCATAGCTGCTGCGCCGTCCTTCGCGGCTGGCGACGAGCCAGCCTTCCTGCACCAGGCGGAACACGCTCGTGCGCACCAGGCGGTCGGCCGTGCCCAGCGGGGCCGCCAGCTCGATCAGGCTGCCCAGCCACAGGCGCGCGCCGTGCGGGACGATGGCGTCGCCGAAGATGGTCATCACCAGCGACTTCGCGCGCGGCGGGTCCGTGGTCAGGAAATGGTCGATCCACTGGGGGCCGGTGAGTGTGGTCATGGAGTTCTATGAAACAAGTGTCTGCCAATTATCGCGGATTTGGTGCGCGTCGATATGATTCAAAAATCCGCTATACATCGCGATTTTTGTATCGTATTATGGATTCAGGCAGATTACAAATGGAGACCGGCCATGTATGCACAGATGGTTGAGACGGGCCTGAAAAAGGTCCAGTCCCAGGAAGACATGAGCGCCGAGGAGCAGGCGTTCCAGGCCCGCATCGACGAGGGCATCAAGGTCGAGCCCAAGGACTGGATGCCCGAGGCCTACCGCAAGACCCTGGTGCGCCAGATTTCCCAGCATGCGCACTCGGAGATCGTCGGCCAGCTCCCGGAAGGGAACTGGGTGACGCGCGCGCCCACGCTCAAGCGCAAATCGATCCTGCTGGCCAAGATCCAGGACGAGGCCGGCCACGGTCTGTACCTGTACAGCGCGGCCGAGACGCTGGGCGTCTCGCGCGACGAGCTGCTCGACGCCCTGCACGCGGGCAAGGCCAAGTACTCGAGCATCTTCAACTACCCGACCCTGAGCTGGGCCGACATCGGCGCCATCGGCTGGCTCGTCGACGGGGCGGCGATCATCAACCAGATCCCCCTGTGCCGCTGCTCGTACGGCCCGTATGCCAGGGCCATGATCCGCGTGTGCAAGGAAGAGTCCTTCCATGCGCGCCAGGGCTACGACGTCATGATGAAGCTGGCGCAAGGCACGCCGGAGCAGAAGGCCATGGCCCAGGACGCCCTGAACCGCTGGTGGTGGCCTTCCCTGATGATGTTCGGCCCGTCGGACGCGGAGTCGGTCAACAGCGCGCAATCGGCCAAGTGGCGCATCAAGCTGTTCTCCAACGACGAGCTGCGCCAGCGCATGGTCGACCAGACCGTGCCGCAAGCCGAATTCCTCGGCCTGACGATTCCCGACCCCGACCTCAAGTGGAACGAGGCGCGCGGCAGCTACGACTTCGGCGCCATCGACTGGAGCGAATTCCACGAGGTCCTGAAGGGCAACGGCCCGTGCAACCGCGAGCGCCTGCGCACGCGCGTGAAGGCTTATGAAGACGGGGCATGGTTCCGCGAGGCCTTGAACGCGTATGCGGACAAGCAGGCCGCCAAGAAGGTCGCGTGACAGTCGTGGTGGGCATGTGATGCCCACCCTACAAAACCAATGCGCCGTAGGGTGGGCACCACTTGCCCACCATTCACCGCAAAAAACACGGAGACAATCATGAGCAAGGAATGGCCCCTGTGGGAAGTCTTCATCCGCAGCCAGCACGGCCTGGCCCACAAGCACGTGGGCAGCCTGCATGCGCCGGATGCGGAGATGGCGATCAACAACGCCCGCGACGTCTACACGCGCCGCAACGAGGGCGTGTCGATCTGGGTCGCGCGCGCGGCCGACATCGTCGCGTCCAGCCCGGCCGACAAGGATGCGCTGTTCGAACCGTCGAACAGCAAGGTCTACCGCCACCCGACCTTCTTCCCGATGCCGGAAGAAGTCAAGAACCTGTGAGCGGGACCATGGACGCGAACAAGTTCGACTACCTCCTCCGGCAGGGCGACAACGCCCTGATCCTGTCGCAGCAATTGTCCCAGCTGTGCGGCAAGGGCCCGGCGCTGGAGGAAGACATGGCGCTGACCAACGTCGCCCTCGACCTGCTGGGCCAGACCCGCCTGTGGCTGACCTATGCCGGCGAGCTCGAAGGGCAGGGCCGCGACGAGGACCGCCTGGCCTACCTGCGCGACACCCGCGAGTTCCGCAACGTGCTGCTGGTCGAGCAGCCCAACGGCGACTACGCGCAGACGATGGTGCGCCAGTTCTTCTTCGACGCCTGGCACTACTTCCTGATGCGCGGCCTGCTGTCCTCCAGCGACAGGCGCATCGGCGAGATCGCGGAAAAGTCGATCAAGGAAGTGACCTACCACCTGCGCCGGAGCAGCGACCTGGTCGTGCGCCTGGGCGACGGCACCGACATCAGCCACCGCAAGATGCAGGACGCCGTCGACGAGCTGTGGACGTTCACGGGCGAATTGTTCGCCTACGACGCCGTCGACCTGGCCATGGTCGAGCAGGGCGTGGCCCCCGCCGCCGAACCGCTGCGCGCCGCCTTCCTCGAGCACGTGGCCGAGGTGATGGAGGAAGCGACGCTGCGCATGCCTTCTCCGGACGCATTCATGCAGCGCGGCGGCAAGCAGGGCCGCCATTCGGAACGCCTGGGCTACGTCCTGGCCGAGATGCAGTTCCTGCAGCGCGCCTACCCGGGCGCCGAATGGTGATGGCCGTGGATGCGCCGGCGTTCACCAGCGCCCAGGTCTGGACGTGGCTGGCCGAGGTGGCGGATCCGGAGATCCCCGTGGTCTCCATCGTCGACCTGGGCATCGTGCGCGAC
Source organism: Massilia sp. YIM B02763 (assembly GCF_030412015.1). Lineage (GTDB taxonomy): Bacteria > Pseudomonadota > Gammaproteobacteria > Burkholderiales > Burkholderiaceae_D > Telluria. The sequence continues at coordinate 11,046 of NZ_JASNRD010000030.1, forward strand.
GTCGCCGTCGATGGCGCCAGCGGCGAATGCGTGGTGACGATCACCCCGACCTATTCGGGCTGTCCCGCCATGCAGGTCATCGCCGAGGACGTCGAGCGCGCGCTGCGTGCGCACGGCGTCGAGTGCCTGCGCATCGCCACCCGCCTGTCGCCGGCCTGGACCACCGACTGGATGAGCGAGGCGGGCAAGGCCGCGTTGACCGGCTACGGCATCGCGCCGCCCGTGCAGCAGGTGATCGACATCAGCGGCCTGCGGCACGGCGTGAAGCGCCATGCGATCCGCGAGCCCGACGTCGCCTGCCCGCACTGCGGCTCCGTGCATACGCGCCTGACCAGCCGCTTCGGCTCGACGCCCTGCAAGGCGCTGTACCAGTGCCTGGATTGCCGCGAGCCCTTCGATTACTTCAAATGCCATTGAGGCCGACATGAGCCAGTTCCACATGAGCCAGTTCCATTCTCTAGCCGTGGCGCAGGTAAAGCACGAGACGCGCGACGCCATCGCCGTCACCTTCGACGTGCCGCCGCAACTCAAGGAAACCTTCGCCTACCGCCAGGGCCAGCACCTGACGCTGCGCGCCACCATCGGCGGCGAGGAGGTGCGCCGCTCCTATTCCATCTGCGCCGCCGTGCAGGATGCGCGCCTGCGCGTGGCGATCAAGCGCGTGCCGGGCGGCGTGTTCTCCGGCTGGGCGATGGACGCCTTGAAGCCTGGCGCCGTGCTCGACGTGATGCCGCCAGAAGGCCGCTTCAACCTGCCGCTCGACCCCGACAGCCGACGCCACTACCTGGCGTTCGCGGCCGGCAGCGGCATCACGCCGATCCTGTCGATCGTCAAGACCACGCTGATGGCCGAGCCGCACAGCCGCTTCACGGTCCTGTACGGCAACCGCGCGTCCTCGTCCGTGATCTTCCGCGACGAGCTGGCCGAGCTGAAGGACCAGTACATGGAGCGCCTGAACCTCGTCTACGTGATGAGCCGCGAACAGCAGGACATCGAGCTGTTCAACGGCCGCATCACCGAGGGCAAGTGCCGCCAGCTGTTCCAGCGCTGGCTGCGCGTGGAGGACGTCGACTACGCCTTCGTCTGCGGGCCGGAAGACATGATGCACGGGGTCTCCAACGCGCTGCAGGAAGCCGGCATGCCGAAGGAGCGCATCCGCATCGAGCTGTTCGCCGCCGCGGCTGCCCAGGCGCCGCGCCAGCCGCGCCGGCAGGATGCGGCGGCGGATTCGCACCAGACCGAGGTCACCGTCATCATGGACGGCAACCACGCCAGCTTCACGATGGACCGCGACAAGGAGTCGCTGCTCGACGCCGGCCTGCGCGCCGGGATCGACATGCGCTATTCCTGCAAGGGAGGCGTGTGCTCGACCTGCCGCTGCAAGGTGCTGGAAGGCAGCGTGGACATGGACGTCAACTACGCGCTGGAGGACTACGAGGTGGCAAGGGGCTTCGTGCTGAGCTGCCAGAGTTTTCCGGCGACGGACAGGGTGGTCGTCGATTTCGACGTCGCCGAATGAAAATCACCGACGAACAAGCATCGCCATACAAATAAGAACCACCGTCGCCCCTGCGCAGGCAGGGGCCCAATGTCGCAGCGGACCGGAAAATTGGGCCCCTGCCTGCGCAGGGGCGACGCGATCATGGAGACATCATGCACTACGAAACCATCCACTTCACCATCGAATCCGGCATCGCCACCCTCACGCTGAACCGCCCCGAGCGCCTGAACAGCTTCACCAGGCAGATGCACGAGGAAGTCCGCGCCGCCCTCGACCTGGTGCAATCGGACAAGTCCGTGCGCGTGCTGCTGCTGACGGGTGCAGGCCGCGGCTTCTGTGCCGGCCAGGACTTGAACGACCGTGCGGTGGAGCCGGGCGCGCCGGGCGTCGACCTGGGCGAATCGGTCGAGAAGTACTACGCCCCGCTGGTCATGACCTTGCGCACGTTGCCGATGCCCGTGATCTGCGCCGTCAACGGCGTGGCCGCCGGCGCCGGCGCCAACCTGGCGCTGGCCTGCGACATCGTGCTGGCCGCGCAGTCCGCCAGCTTCATCGAGGCGTTCTGCAAGCTGGGCCTGATCCCGGACACGGGCGGCACCTGGATGCTGCCGCGCCTCGTCGGCCCGGCGCGCGCCATGGGCATGGCCCTGCTGGGCGAGCGCCTGTCGGCGGAAAAGGCCGAGGAATGGGGCCTGATCTGGCGCTGCGTGCCGGACGAGTCCCTGATGTTGCAGGCGCGCGCGCTGGCCGAGCATTTCGCCGCCGCGCCGACCAAGGGCCTGGCGTACACGAAACAGGCCATGCTGGCCAGCGCCACCAATACGCTGGAACAGCAGCTGGCGCTGGAAGGTCGCATGATGCGGGAACTGGGCTACAGCCACGACTACCGCGAGGGCGTGGCCGCCTTCATCGAGAAACGCCAACCGCAATTCAAAGGGGAATGACATGGCCAACGCACTGGACAAGGACAGCGTCGTGGTCGTCGCCGGCAGCGGCGCCATGGGCAGCGGCATCGCCCAGGTGGCGGCCGTGGCCGGGCACCGCGTGCGCCTGTACGACAGCAATCCGGACGCGGTCGAGCGCGCCATCGCCGCCATCGCGAAAGCCTTTGCCAAGCTGGTCGAGAAGGGCCGCATGGGCGCGGCCGAGGCCGACCTGGCGCGCGAGCGCCTGCTGCCGATGCGCGCGATCGACGAGGCGCGCGATGCCGCGCTGGTCATCGAAGCCGTCGTGGAAGACCTGGACGCCAAGCGCGCGCTGTTCGCCGCGTTCGAGGCCGTCGTGGACCCGGACTGCATCCTCGCCACGAATACCTCGTCGATTTCCGTCACCGCCATCGCCGCGCAACTGAAGCGGCCGGAACGCCTGGTCGGCATGCACTTCTTCAATCCGGTGCCGCTGATGGCGCTGGTGGAAGTGGTCCAGGGCGTCGCCACCGACAAGGCGGTGGCCGACCGGGTCGCCGCCACCGCGAGCGCCTGGGGCAAGCATCCCGTGCTGGCGAAGTCCACGCCGGGCTTCATCGTCAACCGGGTCGCGAGGCCGTATTACGCCGAGGCGCTGCGCCTGCTGCAGGAAGGCGCGGCCGACCCGGCCACCCTGGACGCCGTGCTGCGCGACTGCGGCGGTTTCCGCATGGGACCTTTCGAATTGATGGACCTGATCGGCCACGACGTCAACTTCGCCGTCACCCGTTCCGTGTTCGACGCCTGTTTCAACGACCCGCGCTACCTGCCGTCGACGCTGCAGCAGGAACTGGTGAACGCCGGCTTCCTGGGCCGCAAGACGGGGCGCGGCTTCTTCCGCTACGGCGATGGCGTCGCGATGCCTGCCGCCGCGGTCGAGCCGCCGCAGCCGTGCCCGAAGGACGTGCGCGTGACGCATGCGAAGGACGTGGAGGCGCCGGCCTTCGATGCGCTGCACGACGTGCTGGCCGCGCGCCTGAAGGCGTCCGGCGTGACGGTCAGCCATCCGGGCCTGCTGGACGGCGCCGAGCTGCGCGAAGCGCCGGCCCTGCATGCGGGCGGCGCCACGATCTACCTGACGGACGGCCGCAGCGCCACCCAGCGCGCGGCGGACGACGGCGTGCGCGACACGGTGCTGTTCGACCTGCTGCTCGACCCCGCGCGCGCGGGCCGCGTCGCGCTCGCGAAGGCGGACCGCTGCTCGGACGCCGCCTGGCATGCCGCCGTCGGTTTGTTCCAGGAGGCCGGGTTCGCCGTCACGCGGCTGGACGACGTCCCCGGCATGGCCGTGATGCGCACCGTCGCCATGCTGGCCAACGAGGCGGCCGATGCCGTCAACCAGGGCGTGTGCAGCGCGGCCGGGGTCGACGCCGCCATGCAGAAGGGCGTGAACTATCCGCGCGGCCCGCTGGCCTGGGCCGACGCCATCGGCCTGCCGCAGGTGGTGACGACGCTGGCGAACCTGGGCGCCAGCTATGGCGAGGACCGCTACCGCATCTCGCCGCTGCTGCGTCGCAAGATCGCCGCCGCCGCATTCGGCAGCAACGCACAGGGAGCACGCTTTCATGCATGACGAGGCACAACGGCTGGCCGAACTGGCCGGCAAGACCATGTACGAACGCGATCCGGCCAGCCGCGCGCTGGGCATGACGCTCGATGAAATTCGTCCCGGCTTCGCGCGCATGTCGATGCGGGTGCGCGAGGACATGCTCAACGGCCACGGCACCTGCCACGGCGGCTACATCTTCATGCTGGCCGACAGCGCCTTCGCGTTCGCCTGCAATTCGCATAACTTCAACACCGTCGGCGCCGGCTGCACGATCGACTACCTGGCCCCGGGACAGGCGGGCGACCTGCTCGTCGCCGAGGCGGCCGAGCAGGCGCTGGCCGGCAAGACGGGCATCTACGACGTCGCCGTGCGCACGCAGGACGGCAAGCTGCTGGCCCTGTTCCGCGGCAAGTCGCACCGCATCGCCGGCCAGGTCGTGGATCTCATGCGCTGAACTCATGCGCTGAAGTCCTGCGTTAACTACAAGGAGGAGACCATGGTCCAACGCATCCCGCAAACGGGAGATCTGGAACCGATCGAGCGCGCCAGCCGCGACGAACTGCAGGCGCTGCAGCTCGAACGCCTGCAATGGAGCTTGCGGCATGCCTACGACAACGTGCCGCACTACCGCCGCGCCTTCGACGAAGCCGGCGTGCATCCGGACGACCTGAAGACGCTCGCCGACCTGGCGAAGTTTCCGTTCACGGACAAGAAGACGCTGCGCGACAACTACCCGTTCGGCCTGTTCGCCGTGCCGCGCGAGCAGGTGGTGCGCGTGCATGCGTCGAGCGGCACGACGGGCAAGCCGACCGTGGTCGGCTACACGCAGCGCGACATCGACACCTGGGCGAACGTGGTCGCCCGCTCGATCCGCGCGGCCGGCGGACGGTCCGGCGACATGGTGCACATCGCCTATGGCTACGGCCTGTTCACGGGCGGCCTCGGGGCCCACTACGGGGCCGAGCGGCTGGGCTGCACGGTCGTGCCCATGTCGGGTGGCCAGACGGAGAAGCAGGTGCAGCTGATCCAGGACTTCAAGCCCTCGATCATCATGGTCACGCCCTCGTACATGCTGAACATCGTCGAGGAATTCAAGCGCCAGGGCATCGATCCGGCAACGAGCTCGCTGCAGGTCGGCATCTTCGGCGCCGAACCCTGGACCGACGCGATGCGCCGCGAGATCGAGGAAACGGCCGGCATCGACGCCGTCGACATCTACGGCCTGTCCGAGGTCATGGGGCCGGGCGTGGCCAGCGAATGCATCGAGAGCAAGGACGGCCCCGTCATCTGGGAAGACCATTTCTATCCCGAGATCATCGACCCGGACACGGGCGAGGTGCTGCCGGACGGCGCCGAGGGCGAGCTGGTGTTCACCTCGCTGACCAAGGAAGCGCTGCCGATCGTCCGCTACCGCACGCGCGACCTCACGCGCCTGCTGCCTCCCACTGCCCGTTCGATGCGCCGCATGGGCCGCATCAACGGCCGCTCCGACGATATGCTGATCATCCGCGGCGTGAACGTCTTCCCCAGCCAGGTCGAGGAGCAGGTGCTGCAGATGCCGGCGCTGGCGCCGCACTACCAGCTCGTCGTCACGCGAGACGGCCACCTCGACGCGCTCGAAGTGCGCTGCGAGCTGCGCGAAGGCGACCATGCGGCCGACACGGTCGCGCTGCTGGCGCACGAGCTGCAGCACCGCATCAAGACGTATATCGGCGTGACCACGCGCGTGCAGCTGCTGCCGGCGCAGGGCATCGAGCGCTCGGCCACGGGCAAGGCGCGCCGCGTGCTCGACCAGCGCCCGCGCGGACAATGAAGGAGGAGCGTTGATGGCAAGGGTTTACGAGATCGACGGCATCCGCCCCGTCGTGCATCCCACGGCCTACGTGCACCCGACGGCCGTGCTGATCGGCGACGTGATCGTCGGGCCGCGTTGCTACGTGGGCCCGCTGGCATCGCTGCGCGGCGACTTCGGCCGCCTGGTCCTGGAAGAGGGCGCCAACGTGCAGGACACCTGCGTGATGCACGGCTTTCCCGAGGACGACACGGTGGTGGAGGCCGACGGCCATATCGGCCACGGCGCCGTGCTGCACGGCTGCCGCGTGGGCCGCAATGCGATGGTCGGCATGAACGCCGTGGTGATGGACAAGGCCGTCGTCGGCGCCGAATCCATCGTCGGCGCGGCGGCCTTCGTCAAGGCGGGCATGCAGATCCCGCCGCGCAGCCTGGTGCTGGGCGCGCCGGCGCGGGTGATGCGCGACGTCACGGAAGAGGAAATCGCCTGGAAGAGCTACGGCACGCGCCAGTACCACGACCTGAACCTGCGCTCGCTCGGGACGATGCGCGAGGTGGAGGCGTTGACGGAAGAGGAGCCGGATCGCAGGCGGCTGGTGTTCGATGAGCCGCACAGGCCGAAGACGTAAAAAATTGGGCCCCTGCCTGCGCAGGGGCGACGGTCTTACGGCCGCGTGCCGTTGATACGTCGTCCCTGCGAAGGCAGGGACCCAATTTCACAAAGAACAGAGGAGACAACGAATGCACACCCCCACCACCCTGCAAAGCCTGATCGCCGGCCGCTGGCTCGGCACCGAGCCGCACCAGCCCCTGCACAGCGCGCTGGACAACCGCCTCGTCTACCACACGCACGCCGACCGGATCGACTTCGGCGAAGCGCTCGCCTACGCCCGCAAGACCGGCGTCCCTGCGCTGATGAAGCTGGACTTCCAGAAGCGTGCCCAGCGCCTGAAGGCGCTGGCCCTGTACCTGATGGAACGGAAGGAGGAGCTGTACGAGGTCTCGCACCTGACCGGCGCCACGCGCCCGGACAGCTGGGTCGACGTCGAGGGCGGCATCGGCACGCTGTTCGCCTATGCCAGCATGGGCGGGCGCGAACTGCCGTCGTCGAACGTGCTGCACGAAGGGCCGGCCATGGCGCTGGGCAAGCGCGGCGGCTTCGCCGGCACCCACATCCTGGTGCCGCGCGGCGGCGTCGCCGTCCACATCAACGCCTTCAACTTCCCGATCTGGGGCCTGCTGGAGAAGTTCGCGCCCAGCTTCCTGGCCGCCATGCCCTGCATCGCCAAGCCGGCGACGGCCACCAGCTACCTCACGCACGCCGTCGTGAAGATGATGATGGAATCGAAGCTGCTGCCGGAAGGCTGCCTGCAGCTCGTCATCGGCGGCACGGGCGACCTGCTGGACCGGCTGGGCGGCTTCGACGCCGTCACGTTCACCGGGTCGGCCGACACGGCCGCCCGACTGCGCGGCAACCCCAACCTGATCCGCGAATCGGTGCCGTTCACCGCCGAGGCGGATTCGCTGAATGCCGCGATCCTGGCGCCGGACGTCACGCCGGACGACGAGGAATTCGACCTGTTCGTCAAGGAAGTGGCGCGCGAGATGACGGGCAAGGCGGGCCAGAAATGCACGGCGATACGCCGCGTCATCGTGCCGGACCACCTGGCCGACGCCGTCGGCGAACGGCTGCGCGCGCGCCTGGCGAAAATCGTCGTCGGCAATCCGAAGATGGAAGGCGTGCGCATGGGCGCGCTGGCATCGATGGACCAGCACCGCGACGTCAGCGAACGCGTCGAGCTGCTCGCGCGCGGCAACGAGGTGCTGTTCAGCGCGCGCGACGGCTTCAATCCGGTCGGCGAAGGCTGCGGCGACGGCGCCTTCTTCGCGCCCACGCTGCTGTTGTGCCGCAACGCGTCCGTCAACGCGGCCGTGCACGACATCGAGGCGTTCGGCCCCGTCAGCACCATCATGACCTATGGCGACATCGACGAGGCGCTGGACCTGGCCGCGCGCGGCAAGGGCAGCCTGGTGACGACCCTCGTGACGAAGGACCCGGCCATCGCCGCGCACGCGGTGCCGGTGGCGGCCGCGTCGCACGGCCGCGTGCACATCCTCGACCGCGAAGCGGCCGTCGACTCGACGGGCCACGGCTCGCCGCTGCCCCAGCTCAAGCACGGCGGGCCGGGCCGCGCGGGCGGCGGCGAGGAACTGGGCGGCATCCGCGCCGTCAAGCACTTCCTGCAGCGCGCCGCCGTGCAGGGTTCGCCCACGATGCTGGCTGCCGTCACCGGGGAATACGTGCGCGGCGCGGCCGTGAAGGAGTCGGACCTCCACCCGTTCCGCCGCCACTTCGAGGACCTGGAGATCGGCCACTCGCTGCTGACCCATCGCAGGACCGTCAGCGAGGCGGACATCGTCAACTTCGGCGGCATCTCGGGCGACTATTTCTACATGCACTTCGACGAGATCGCGGCCAAGGACACGCAGTTCGGCCAACGCATCGCCCACGGCTACTTCGTGCTGTCGGCGGCGGCCGGGCTGTTCGTCTCGCCGGCGCCCGGCCCCGTGCTGGCCAACTACGGCCTGGACAACCTGCGCTTCGTGGCGCCGGTGGCCATCGGCGACACCATCCGCGCGCGCCTGACCTGCAAGCGCAAGGTCGACCGCAACCGCACGGACGAAGCCGGCCGGGGGCAGGGCGTCGTGGCCTGGGACGTGCAGGTGACGAACCAGCGCGACGAACTGGTGGCCAGCTACGACATCCTGACCCTGGTGCAGAAGCGCGCCTGAGTGCGCCGGAAGGAAGGGGCTGTGCAGCGGGACGGCGAAGCCGGCCCCGTTTGCGCTATGCTTACGCTCACACCAACAAGGAGCGCCCCCATGTCCAGGCTAGACTTGAGCAGTATCCCCGTGCTGACCGGCACCAGCTATCCCGAACCCTTCGCCGAGGCCGTCAACGGCCGCAGCCGCCAGGCGCTGGCCGAGGCTGGCGGCCTCACCCAGTTCGGCGCCAACCTGGTCGAACTGCAGCCGGGCGCCGCCTCCGCGCAGCGCCACTGGCACACGCACGACGACGAATTCGTGATGGTGGTGTCGGGAGAACTGACCCTGGTCACGGACGAAGGGGAAACCCTGATGCGTGCCGGCGACTGCGCCGCTTTCCCGGCCGGCCGCGCGAACGGCCACCACCTGGTCAACCGCGGCTGGGGCAACGCGCTGTTCCTGGCCGTGGGCCCGAACAGCAAGGAAAACTGCGCCCACTACCCGGACATCGACCTGGTCTACGACGGCCCCAGCGACAGCTACACGCACAGGGACGGCACCCCGTACCCGCAGCGCGGCAGCGCCGCCCCGGCCACGCCGTCCGCCGGCGCGCAGCAGCCGCCGGTCGAGGAACACGTGCTCGAACCGCGCGTCTACCGCTCGGAATGAACCGATGCCCGTAGGGTGGGCACCATGTGTCCACCCTACGGCGACAGCGCCATCCCCGCCGGCAAGTGCCGCTGCAGGAATTCGATGCAGACGCGCAGCTTGCCGGACCCCGCCAGCCGCTGCGGGTACACGGCCCAGACGTTCGCTTCCTGCGTGTACTCGGGCAGCACCTGCACGAGGCGGCCCGCGTCGATCCAGGCTTGCGCGTCCCAGCGCGAGCGCAGCACGATGCCGGCGCCTTCCACGGCCCAGCGCAGCGCGATCTCGCCATGGTTCGTCGACAAGGGACCGGCCACCTTGACCGTCTCGTCCCCGTTCTTCCCGCGCAGGCGCCACACGCCCAGCGGGTGGTCGCGCTCCTTGATGGCGAGGCAATCGTGGCCGGCCAGGTCGCGCAAGGCCGCCGGGGTGCCGCGCCGCGCCAGGTAGGACGGGGCGGCGCACAGAATGCGGTGGTTGGCCATCAGCTTGCGCGCCACCAGGTGCGGAGCGATCTCGTCGCCGATGCGCACGTCCAGGTCGAAGCCCTCGGCCGCCGTGTCGACCAGGCGGTCGAACACCTCGAAGCGGATCTGCAGGGCGGGATAGCTGGCCGCCAGCCGCGCAATGGCTGGCGCGACGACGTTGCGGCCGAAGCCGAAGCTGCTGCAGATGCGCAGCCGGCCGCGCGGCTCGCGGCGGCCCGCCGCCACGTCGTCCATCAACTCGTCGATGCCGTCCAGGATGCCCAGGGCGCGCGCATGGACGCGCTCGCCCTCGTCGGTGACGAGCACGCGGCGCGTCGTGCGCTGGAACAGCTTCACCCCGAGCGCCGCCTCGAGGATGCCGATGCGCTTGCTGACATAGGCGGGCGACATGCCGATTTCCGCGGCGGCGGCGGCAAAGCCGCCCTTGCGCACGACGACGACGAAGACGCGCAGGTCTTCGTTCTCGAGCGGCTGGGGCGCTGGACTGTTCACGATCCGTGTTCCTTGCGTTTACATATGGCTGGATTATAAACGCGCCGTTTTGCTTTATTCTGATGGCATCACGCACCGGAAAGGACATCCCATGAAAACCCACAGGATCGCCGTCATCGCCGGCGACGGCATCGGCAAGGAAGTCATGCCGGAAGGCCTGCGCGCGCTACGCGCCGCCGCCGGGCGCTTCGGCATCGCACTGGAATTCGTCACCTTCGAGTGGGCCAGCTGCGACTGGTACCTGGAACACGGCCAGATGATGCCGGACGACTGGAAGCAGCAGCTGGCCGGCTGCGAGGCGATCTATTTCGGCGCCGCCGGCTGGCCGGACAAGGTGCCCGACCACATCTCGCTGTGGGGCTCGCTGCTCAAGTTCCGCCGCGAGTTCGACCAGTACGTGAACCTGCGCCCCGTGCGCCTGATGCCGGGCGTGCCGTGCCCGCTGGCGAACAAGCGGCCGGGCGACATCGACTTCTACGTCGTGCGCGAGAACACGGAAGGGGAATACTCGGCGGTCGGCGGCAAGATGTTCGAAGGCACCGAGCGCGAATTCGTGCTGCAGGAATCGGTGTTCACGCGCCACGGCACCGACCGCATCCTGAAGTACGCGTTCGAGCTCGCGCAGCGCCGCCTCAGGAAGCACCTGACGGCCGCCACCAAGTCGAACGGCATCGCGATCTCGATGCCCTACTGGGACGAGCGCGTGGCCGTGATGGGCGAACGGTACCGCGACGTCAAATGGGACAAGTACCACGTCGACATCCTGGCCGCACGCTTCGTGCTGTCGCCGGAGCGCTTCGACGTGGTGGTGGCGTCGAATCTGTTCGGCGACATCCTGTCCGACCTGGGCCCGGCTTGCACGGGCACGATCGGCATCGCGCCGTCCGCCAACCTGGACCCGGAGCGCCGCTTCCCTTCTCTGTTCGAACCCGTGCACGGCTCGGCGCCGGACATCTACGGCAAGAACATCGCCAACCCGATCGCCATGATCTGGTCGGGCGCCATGATGCTGGACTTCCTGGGACAGGGCGACGCGCGCTACACGCAGGCGCACGATGCGATCGTGCGGGCGATGGAGCGGTGCCTGGTGGAGGGGCCGCGGACGCCGGACATGGGCGGCAGCGCCAGCACGACGGAGGTGGGGGAGGCGGTGGCGGCGTATTTGGTCGGCGGCACCTGATCCGTCATTCCCGCGCAGGCGGGAATCCATGCTGAGCAATGGAACCAGCCTACCTCGAATACGCTTCGGCCAATCAGGAATACGGCTTCGATCACTCAGCATGGGTCCCTGCCTTCGCAGGGACGACGGTCTTCAGGACGCGGTTCGCTCCAGGCGCAGCAGTCCATCCTGCGTCCGCACCGCCCGCAACCGCGCATAATCCACCGTCCCGAACGCGTCCGTCTCCACCGGATGCGTGTGCGTCACGGTGATCACGACGCTGTCCATCCCCGCCGCTTGCGCCGATTGCAGGCCGGCCAGCGTGTCCTCGAACACGAGGCAATCGCCGGCGGCCACGCCCAGCTTTTCCGCGCCCAGCAGGAACGGGTCCGGCGCCGGCTTGCCGCGCTGGACGTCCTCGGCGGACACCAGCACGTCCGGCAGCGGCAGCCCGGCCGCGGCAATCCTGGCCAGCGCCAGCTTGCGCGGCGCCGAGGTCACGATGGCCCAGCGTGCGCGCGGCAGGCTGGCCAGGAAGTCGGCGACGCCGGCGATCGCCTCGATGCCGGCCGTGTCCTCGATCTCGGCCGCGGTGATGCGCGCCGCTTCCGCCAGCGCGTCGATGCCCGGCAGGTTCTGGGCGCGCACCGTGTCTTCGGTGCGGCGGCCGTGTATCGTCGGCAGGAAGGCGGCGACGTCGAGCCCGTGGCCGGCGGCCCAGTTGCCCCAGACGCGCTCGGCGGCCTTGATCGAGGTGAGGATGGTGCCGTCCATATCGAACAGGAAGACGGCGTAGTCGCGCGCGGGCAAGGTCTTGACACTGGTGCGGATGCTGGTCTGGCTCATGGTGTTCCGTGGTGGTGCGGGAGGAGGAGTCTCCCGGATGAGCCGGATAGTGTAGAGCAAAGTGGGGGCGGGTGTCGGAACCTGCCGGTATGTGTGGGTTGTAACAGGTGGTGATGTACCTAAACAACAAAATCGAAAAAAACAATAATGTTCTGAAAACATTGCAAGGCGATGGAGGAGTAAATCGCTAATATCAAACAGTGTTTCTCTAAAGCATTTCCTTTTTTGCCGCTATCAGGACCTGTATGCCTACCTCCACCGATACCGCTGCCCTTGCGCCGCGCCACGAAATCGCCTTCTTCAACGCCGACTTGCCGGACCTCAATCACCTGTTGGCGGACGTGCGCCCAGGTATCGAAGTCATTCTGCTCGACCCTGCCGCCGACGGTATCGCCCAGGTAGCGCAGGCACTTGCCGGGCGCGGCGATGTGGCGGCGATCCACCTGTTTGGCCATGGTGCGCAAGGCCTGCTGCAGCTGGGCGCTTCCACGCTCGACGCGGACGGCCTGCAGGAGCACTGCGGCGACCTGGCCGCCATCGGCGCGGTGCTGGCGGAAGATGGCGACATACTCGTATATGGCTGCGATACCGGCGCCGGCAGCGTGGGTGCGGACTTCGTCGCCACGCTGGCCAGCCTGACCGGCGCCGACGTCGCCGCCTCGGACGACCCGACCGGCGGCACGGCGCGCGGCGGCGACTGGGCGCTCGAAGTGACGCAGGGCGAGGTCGGCACCGCCGGCGCGGTTGGCGCCAGCGGGGCCGAGTACGCCGCCGCGTTGGCGATCCAGAGCGGCCCGGTGTACACGTACGGCAGCAATACCTGGTCGTTCAGCAGCATCGCCCAGGATGCTCAGGGAAATATCTATTTGGCACAGAAGCTGGATTACACGACCGTCTCGCTGAAGAAGTGGGATGGATCCGGCTGGACCGAGCTGACCAAGCTCACGGCCAGCATGACCGGCGACACCACCTTGTCCGACGACTTGTCGCTGCAGGTCAACCCGAACGGCAAGCTGGATCTGCTGTTCCGCCATGCCAAGAACGTCACCAGTGGCGTCGATTCGCTGCGTGGTGTGAAGTTCGGCGAATACGACATCGCCAGCAATACCTGGACCACCAAGCTGATCCAGCAATCCTCGCATCCGAATGGCTGGCTCAACTACGATGATCCGGCGTTGAAGGTCGGCCCCGGCAATATCCTGCACGCCGCCTACCTGTTCGACGATGCCAGCGCCCACGATTACTACCTGCGCTACGCCAGCAGCGCCGACAACGGCGCCACCTGGAACGTGTCCACTGTGGTCTCGACCACGATCGATGGCATCGACGAACTGCACGATCCGCGCATCGAGGTCGATCCCGCGGGGAACGTCTATGTGTTCTACGTGCGCGAAGACGGCCAGAACGACTACTACGGCAACCTCTACGTGCAAGTCAAGGCGGCGGGCGGCAATACCTGGTCGGCGGCGCAAAAGCTGGCCGACCGCGTCAGCGGTCCGCCCCAGGTGACCAACGACGGCGCCGGTCATTTCTATGTCGGCTATGGCATGGAAGTCCTGGCCCAGAATGGCACCGTGACCGGCACCGCGCTTGCGGTGTCCAGCAATGCCGGCGGCAGTTGGGTGCGGGATGCCGGCATGGTCAGCGATGACAGGACGAACAACGTCGCGCAGCTGCAGTACGCCGACGGCAAGCTGTACATGCTGGCTGCCTCTACCGCCGCGGACTGGAGCGACGTGGATGCCTTCTTCCTGCGCAAGGTCGACGGCGTGTGGCAGCAGGGCTACCGCCATGCGCCGGAGCTGGGTGTCATGGACACGGGCGATTTCGGCGAGCTGGGCTTCGTCATCGATGCCGCAGGCGAACTGCTGGTCGTCACCGAGCGCTATGACCTGCAGCACGTCGAATGGATGAGCGGTACCGCGGCTGATTTCGGCTTGGTCTCGAACGCGGCGCCCGTCATCACGGGCCTGGATGGCGATAACTCGACGTTCACGGCCGGCGCTGCCGACGCGGTGGCCGATTTTGGCTATCTCGACAACCAGGAAAACGGCAATGCGTCGGTCGACGTGCTCGACGGCGACTCGCCTGACTTCGTGGGCGGCAACCTCACGGTCGTCCAGACCGACGGCAGCACCGACGGCTACTTCGAACTCGACACCTCCTCCGACGAAGTCGCCATCGGTGCCGACGCCGGCCATCTCGGCGGCACCTTCAGCGCAGGCGCGAAAGTGTTCGCACGCGTGTCCGTCAACTGGGTGGAGGTCGGTGTCGTCGACGCCGCCATGGACGGCCGGGACGGGCATGGCCTGAAGATCGCCTTCACGACCGCCGCTGCCGACGCGGGCGTCGCCGCGCTGCTGGTGCGCTACCTGGCGTATGGCGCCCCGAGCGCAGGACCGCGTTCATTTTCCGTCACGGTCGACGATGGCGACGGCGGTGTCTCGACGCCGGCCGTCATCGCCATGAACGGCATCGATGTCGAGCCGCCCACCGTCGCGCTGGGCGCCAGCCGCACCACGTTCAAGGCAGGCGAGACGGCGACCGTCACCTTTACCTTCAGCGAAGCGCCGGTCGGTTTCTCGCTGGATAACGTCAGCGTCGGCGGCGGTAGGCTGGACGGGCTGGCCGCAACCGCCAACCCTTTGGTCTACACGGCCACCTTCACGCCGGCGCAGAACGCGCAGCATCTGGCCGGCACCGTCTCGGTCGGCGCCGGCACGTTCACCGACGCCAGCGGCAATCCCAACCCCGCCAGCACCGTCAACCTGGCATTCGATGGCGATACCAGGGCGCCGGTCGTCAGCGAGGGCAACCTGACGATCTCGGGCGCCAGCGGCACGGGCGGCGCCTTCCGCATCGGCGACACCGTCACGCTGACGTGGAACGACGGTGCCAGCGGCGACCACAACGGCGACACGGCCAGCGCTTCGGTCGACTTCGGCCAGTTCGGCGGCGGCATCGTCGCCGCCGTCAAGTCCGGCGATACCTGGAGCGCCAGCCATACCATCGCGCCCGGGGCGATCGACGCAGCCGGCCGCGTCCCCACGATCACCGTTGCCGACGGCATCGGCAACGTCACCGCGCATGTCGTCGCGAACGGTGCGACGGTCGACAATGCCGCACCGACCGTCACCGATGCCGCGCTGGCGATCTCCGGCGGCAGCGGGCTCAATGGCGCCTACATTGCCGGCGATACCGTCACCGCCACCTGGAACGGCGCGTTCGACAACAATGCCGACGTGGCCGCGGTCAGCTTCGACTTCAGCCAGTTCGGCGGTCCCGCCGGCGTCGCCGCGACGCGGGTCGGCGCCGTCTGGAGCGCGACGTACACGCTCGCGCCGGGCGCGCTCGAGTCGGTCGGCCGCAACGTCGTCGCGACCGTGACGGACGACGCCGGCAATGCCCGGACCGTCGCCGACGGCAGCAATGCGCGCGTCGACACGCTCGCGCCGCACGCGACGGCGATGACGCTGTCCGGGACCCCGGGCGCTGGCGCCACCGCGGTCGACTTCGTGCTGACCTTCAGCGAAGCAGTCGACGGCGTGGACGTGTCCGACCTGTCGCTGGCGCTGACCGGCGCCGCCGGCGGCAACATCGCGTCGGTCACCGGATCCGGCTCCAGCTATACGGTGCACGTCGACGGGATCGCCGGCAACGGTACCTTGCAGGTGGTCCTTGCGAACACCGGCACCGGCATCGCCGACCTGGCGGGCAATGCGATGCAGGGCGGTTACGCACAGGGCGCGGTCTACAGCACCGCCTTCAACGCGATGCCCGTCATCGGCAGCAACGGCGGCGGCTCCACCGCTACCATCGGCGTCGCCGAGAAGCAGCGCGCCGTGACGACCGTGGCGGCCGTGGATGCGGATGGCGACAGCGTGAGCTACGGCATCGGCGGCGGCGCCGACGCGGCGCTGTTCGAGATCGATGCGGCCACTGGCCAGCTGCGCTTCAAGGCGGTGCCGGCGGTGGGTGCGCCGCTCGACGCCGACCACGACAATCGCTACGAGGTACAGGTGACGGCTGCCGACGACAAGGGCGGCAGCAGCCTGCAGGCGCTGACGGTGACCGTGCTGGCCGACCTCGACGGCGACGGCACGCCGGATGTCGACGACAACGACATCGACAACGACGGCCGCCCCAACTCGATCGAGGACGCGGTGCCCGGCGCCAATGGCGGCCATGGCGACGGCAACGGCGACGGCGTCGCGGACAGCGCCCAGGTCAACGTCGCGTCGCTGCCAACGACGGTCGCCGGCAATCCTTACGCCACGCTGGCGGTGGCCGACGGCTATACACTGACCGGCGTCAGCGCCGGCGCCGCGCCGGGCAGCTTGCCGCGCGGCGTCAAATTGCCGCTGGGGCAACTTGACTTCACCATCGGGCACGTGGCCCCGGGTGGTACCGTCGAGATGAGCATCTACGTCGACGCCAGCCTGAACGTCAATGGCTACTACAAGCAGGACAACAACGGCGTCTGGAAGAATATCGCCAAGCCGGTGACGACGGCCGGCAACAAGACCGTGATCACCTTCGAGCTGACCGATGGCGGCCTGTACGACAGCGATCGCACCGTCAACGGCAGCATCAGCGATCCCGGCGGCGTGGCGTTGATCGTGCCGCAGATCACGAGCAACGGTGGCGCTACCAGCGCCACCGTGCAGGTAATGGAACATACCGCGGCCGTGACCACCGTGACGGCCAGCGCGGTCGGCCCGGTCAGCTATGCGATCGCCGGCGGCGCCGATGCCGCGCTGTTCCAGATCGACGCGCAAACGGGCGTCCTCGCTTTCAGGAGCGCGCCGGACCATGGCCATCCGCTGGACCAGGGCGATACGGTCGGCAACAATACCTATGTGGTGCAGGTCAAGGCATCGGATGCAAGCGGCAGCGAGCTCCAGACGCTGACGGTCAACGTCGCCAGCGCCGCCACGCCGCCCCAGTCGACGCCGAGCCCGGCGCCGGTGGAGTCGACGGTGGACGGCGTCAAGCTCAGCACCGCCACCCGGCCGAACAGCGACGGCAGCACCAGCCAGGTCATTGCGATCCCGGTGGTGGTGGCGGGGCGCGAGGAGAGCGTCGGCCAGAACACCGTAGCGGACATTCCGCTGGCCAGCAGCGGCGGCAAGGCCATCCTGGCCGCCCAACTGCCGACCGGCTATGGCCTTCAGGTGGTCGGCCAGGAGGCGCCGGGCACCGCCGGCACGTCACTGGCGGACCTGATCCGCGAAATCAAGGCGCATACCAGTACCGGCTCGGCGGACCAGAACAACCTGGTCGGCGGCGGCAGCGGCTTTCTCGCCGGGCTGGATGCTTCCATGCCGCTGCTGGTGCAGAGCATCGTCCCGACCGTCGCCTCCGGCGCGCAGTTGCCGGGCGAGGCGTTGACGATCAGCGGGCAGCCGTCCGCTCCCGGCGGCGTGCTGACGGCGCTGGTGATCGACACCAGCGCCCTGGCCGGCATGCCGCATCTGCAGCTGCAGAACGTCGAGTTCGCGGCGATCGTCGGTGCGGCCCATGTGACCGGCGGCGATGGTGCACAAAAGGTATGGGGCGACAGTGCCAGTCAATATATCGTCCTCGGCGCCGACGACGATGTCCTGCACGGCGGCGACGGCGACGACACCGTCGGCAGTGGCGCCGGCAACGACAAGGTCTATGGCGACGGCGGCAACGACATCGTGTTCGGCGGCACCGGCGACGATTACGTCGACGGCGGCAGCGGCATCGACACCGTGCAGCTCGCAGGCAAGGGGCGCGCGGACTACACGGTACGCATGAATGCCGACGGCAATCTGGTGTTCACGCACCGCGACGGCGGCATCGACGGCACCGATACCATCGCCAACGTCGAGGTGCTACGTTTCATGAACGGCCATGCCGACACGACGCCGCAGGGGAGCGTGGCGCGGGTGGCGGAAGCGCTGCTCGGCCATGCGCCGGACGCTGCATCGCTGCAGGCATGGAATGTCGCGCTCGCAGGCGGCGCCGGTGCGGCCCAGGTAGCCAGGCAGATCCTCGACGCCAGCGGCCAGCCGGCCTCGGACGCGGACTTCCTGCACGGCTTGTACGCGCATGCGCTGAACCGTGAGCCCGATGCGCCCGGCCTGGCCTTCTGGACCGACGCGTTGGCGCACGGCGCGAGCCGCGCCGACGTGGCGCTGGCCTTCGCCGACTCGCCCGAGAGGCTGGCGCTGCCGCAAGGGTACGATGTCACGGTCGGCGCCACCGACATCGGTACGCTAGCGCGCATGTACGACACCCTGTTCGGCCGCGCGCCGGATGCGGACGGCATGAACAACTGGCTCGCGCATTCGGAAGCGGGCATGGCGACCGCGTCGATCGCCGACGCCTTCATCGCCTCGTCCGAGGCCATTGATCGCTACGGCCGAATGAGCGATGCGGCATTCGTCGCGGCACTGTACCAGGGCGCCCTGCACCGGACCGGCAGCCAGGCCGAGGTCGCGGGCTGGACCAGCCTGCTGGCGAACGGCAAGCTGGACCGGGGCGACGTTCTGCTCGGCTTTGCCGATTCGGTGGAGAAGATCGGCCTGGTCGGCATGATTGACACCACGCTCGCGGCGGACGGCCAGTCCTGACCGCGAGCCCCAGCGCAACGACAACGTCCGGCGCAGCGATGCCCGAGCGTTGTCGTTGCGGCGCCGGCTAGGTCAGCTTGCGCGAATTGATCTTGCGAACGTAGCGGTCGTGCACGTTCCTGCTGATGAAGCTGGACAGGCCCCGTCCCGCGCGCGCCAGTTCCTGCATGCGCGCGATATTCGCGGCGCCGGCGCTGTCTTCCGTATAGAGATAGCGCTCGCCGTTGCTGAACTGGACGATGATCTGGCCGGCGTCGATGTCGTAGGCGACGACGCCGGATTCCTTGCCGTGGTGGCCGTAGTGTTGCATGGTGTCCTCCGCCAGAGAGACCGATTCTAGCGGCTTGCCGCGAAGGATGTCGGACGCTCCGTAGGGTGGGCACCACGTGCCCACCCTACGGTTACGACTTGGTTTTGACGATCCGGTCCGCCTGCTGCACCAGCCGGTTCTTCTCGTCCAGGCGGAAGCGCGCCGTCTGCATGCTGTCCGACAGCGTGTCCGCCATGCCCGGCTCGATGCGCTCCTTGATCCAGGATTGCAGCGTCTCGGGCGGGATGCTGTTCCAGAACACGTCCGGCGCCGTCTTGGCCAGGATGTTCGGGCGGTTGCCCGGGTTCGCCGCCGTCAGCCGGTCGACGTTCGTCGTGAACGTGGTCCAGGCCAGTTGCGGATGCTCGCCCGACAGCGCCAGCACCAGGCCGAGGCGCAGCACGTCGGCCTGCGGCGGGATCTCGGGCGACAGGGCGATCCGCGCGGCCTGCGCGGCCAGTTGCGGGTCGCGCACGCGCATCAGGATCGGGTAGAAGCGGCGCACCTCGGTCTCGTTCTTCGCGCTCTTGGCCACCGCGTGCAGTTGCTCGAAGGTGGCCGCGTCGGCGTTCTGGGCGACGATCGTCAGCACGCTCGCCTGGTCGTCCGGCGCCAGGGCGGAACGGTCGGCGACGAAGGCGGCGAAGCGGCGGCGCGCGTCGGCGACGACGTCCTGGTCGCCCCAGGCGCCCAGGTGGGCGATGAGGTTGCGGCGCAGGCGCTGGACGCCGGCCGTCTCGCCGGCGGCCGGCGCGGCGCCCATGCGGGTGGCGACGGGCTTGACCAGCGCGCGCGCCCAGGCGACGAAGGCGTCGTGGCCCGGCGTGCCGCGCTCGGCGCGCTCGATCGTGTCGATGGCGCCCAGGATCTGGTTCCACACGCGCTCGTTGCTGCGGTCGGCGGCGGCGGACGCCAGCGCGAGATAGCTGTCCAGCGGCTGCTTGCCGCTTTCCACCAGCGCCCACTGGTCGTCCAGCAGGGCGATGCGGTCGCCGTCCGGCAGCGCGCCGAACCGGCGCGTGTTCACGGCGAGCAGGGCGTCGTCGTAGGCGACGCGGAAGAAGCCGTCGGTGTCGGCGTTCAGCGACAGCGGCTGGTCGCAGCGGCCCGCCGCCACGCGCTGGCCGTCCTTGGTGAGCAGCACCGATTGCGGCGCGCCGTCGCCAGTGCGCACGCGCAGCGGAATCGTCCAGTGCGATCCTGCCTTGTCCTCGCCGTACAGCAGGAAGCGCGACTGCGACAGCGTCACGGTGCGCGCGCCGGCGGCGTCGCACTCGGCCTTCGCCGCGACGACCGGGAAGCCCGGCTGCTCGATCCAGTCGCGCGCCAGCGCGGCGATGTCCTGGCCGCTGGCGGCGCCCAGCGCATTCCACAGGTCGGTGCTGGTGGCGTTCGAGTACTGGCGCGCCTTCATGTAGGCGCGGATGCCTTCGCGGAACTTGTCCGGGCCGACGTAGGCTTCCAGCATGCGCAGCACGGCCTGGCCCTTGTTGTAGATGATCAGCGGGTCGGCATTGTTCTGCGGCTCCAGCTCGTTCTCGACGGCGTTGTGCACGGGACGCGAGGCGCTGCGGGCGTCCACGCGCATCGCGGCTTCCTTGCCCGCGTCCTCGGCCTCGCGCACGCGCCAGCTCGGGTTGCGCTTGTCCGTTTCCTTGGCCGCGCCCCAGGAGGCGAAGCTTTCGTTGAGCCAGATGTCTTCCCACCAGCCCATCGTCACCAGGTCGCCGAACCACTGGTGCGCCATCTCGTGCGCGGAAATGCTGAAGACCAGCTGGCGGTTGTCGATGGTGGACGTGGGCGTGAGCAGCAGCGTCTGGTCGTTGTAGGTGATCGCGCCCCAGTTCTCCATGGCGCCCTGGAAGCCGCCCGGCACGGCGATGGCGTCCAGCTTGGGCAGCGGGAAGGGCACGCCGAAGTAGTCGTTGTAGTCGAGCAGGATCTGGCGCGCGTCTTCCAGCGCCTGCTTGCCGTTCTGTTCCTGGCCGCGCACGGCCCAGACGTTGATGTCGGTATTGCCGGCGCGGGTGCCGATCTTGGCCATGTTCCCGCCCGTGAATTCGACCAGGTAGGACGCCATCGACGGCGAGCGCTGGAAGGTGGTCGTGGCGAGATCTCCTTTCACCACGCGCTTTTCCACCGGCATGTTGGAGATGGCCGCCCACTTGGCGGGCACGGTGGCGGTCAGCTGGAAGCGGGCGCGGAACGCCGGCTCGTCCCAGCAGGGGAACATGCGGCGCGCGTCGGTGGCTTCGAACTGGGTCGAGAGCAGGACATCGCGGCTGCCGTCCGGCTTCTGGAAAGGCTGGGCGAACAGGCCGCGCGGGCCGCTCTCGATCTTCGCGTCGTAGGCCAGGTTCAGCACGTGGCGGCCCGGCCTGGCCTTGGCCGCCAGCTTGACGGTGACGATCTCGCGCTTCTCGTCGAAGGCCACGCTTTTCACCGCCTTGCCGTCCAGCTTGACGCCCTCGAAGCGCATGCCGATGGCGTTGAACTGGATGGTGTCCGTCGCTTCCTTGAACATCAGGTCGACCGACTCGGTGCCGCGCAGTGTGCGTTTCTCCACGTCCGGCACGATCGCCACGCGGTAATCCAGCGGCACGACGTTCTTCGGCAGGTGTCCCGGCGCGGCATCGAATGAAAACGGGGCTTGTGCGGGACCGGGGGCGGCGCCGGCGGCGGCGCCGAACGCCAGGCCGATCGACGCGCACAGGACGGCGCGGGCGGTGGGGATGCTGCGCATGGAAACGACCTCCTCTTCGGGACAATCCGAAAAACTTAGACTTGCCATTTGGACATGTCAAGTGGATTTATGCCTCCTAGCATTGTTTCGTGACAATCCGGTGAACAACCACAGTATTTGAAATTCCGTTTGACACGGTAATTTCCGAATAACTAAATTAATTAGAACGATTTACATCATTTCGATGATGAAAGCGCAGGTTTGCCCCCGGATGTACGGATACACGAAGACGAAGACCAAGAGCAGCAAAACCCAAGGAGAGAGCATGTCCAGCAATCTGAAAGTCCTGCCGCGCACGATCGGCCAACTGGTGGCGGCGGGAGCGTTTTCCGCCACGTTCGCCGCCAGCGCGCTGGCCCAGCAGCAGCCGAGCGCCCCGCAAGCCGACGGCTCGCCGGCCAATGGCGTCCAGCGCGTCGAGATCACCGGCTCCTACATCCGCCGCGCCGACGCCGAAACCCCCAGCCCGGTGCAGGTGATCAATGCCAAGGACCTCAGGAACTCCGGCTATACCTCCGTGGGCGAAGTCCTGCAGAACATCACGGCCAACGGCGCCGGCACGCTGAGCCAGAACTTCTCGGCCGGCTTTGCGGCCGGCGGCAGCGGCATCTCGCTGCGCGGCCTGAACAACAACGCCACGCTGGTGCTGATCGACGGCCACCGCATGGCCTCCTACCCGCTGGCCGACGACGGCTCGCGCTCCTTCGTCGACATTTCCAACATCCCGTTCGAGGCGGTCGAGCGCATCGAGATCCTGAAGGACGGCGCCTCCGCCGTCTACGGTTCCGATGCAATGGCCGGCGTCGTCAACGTGATCCTGAAGCGCAACTTCACGGGCCTGTCGCTGTCGGCCGAGAAGGGCATCGCCACCGAGGGCGGCGGCAAGACCGAGCACTTCACGGGAACCTGGGGCAAGGGCGACCTCGATACCGATGGCCATAACGGCTACATCAGCGTCGAGTACCGCCACCAGGACCCGATCTACTACAACGACCGCCAGGGCAAGGGCATCTGGAACGAGCTGGACATGTCGCGCTTCGGCGGCAGCAACAAGGCGCTGGGCGTCGTCACGCCGCAGAACACGGCGCCGACGACCTTGTCGCCGTACCTGCTGAACCCGAACGTGACGCGCGTCTACGGCGCCGACAACAGCGGCGCCTTCTCGTTCTTCCCGGGTACCGCCTGCGCCAGCTACACCCAGCTGGAGTCCGGCGGCTGCGCCTATTCCGACCCGACCAAGCAGATCCAGCCGGAAACGGAGAACGTCAACATCCTGGCCAGCTACACCCAGAAGCTGGGCGGCGACTGGCGCGCCGACGTCAAGGCCTCAATGTTCGAAAGCCGCGTCAAGATCAACCAGGGCCTGACCAGCTTCCCGTCGTCCTACGGCAGCCAGCTGGAGCTGATGTCGGGCGTGCCGCCGCACTACATCCCGAACTCCGCGATCCCGTCGATCCGCATCCCGGCCAGCTACCCGGGCAATCCGTTCGGCGTGCCGGCCATCGTGCGCGGCCCGGTCCCGGGCGCGCCCGAAAGCTACATCACCACCGCATCGCGCGCCTACCGCCTGGCCGCCGACTTCGCCGGCAGCTGGAACGACTGGGACCTGGACTTCTCGATCGGCTACACGCGCAACAACCTGGAACGCAAGCGCTACGGCGCCCTGAACGTGCCGGCGATGAACGCGGCGCTGAACCGCGCCGTCAACCCGTACCAGATCTACGGCACCAACACCGCCGCCGACATGGCTGCGATCTTCAAGACCCTGCGCTCGTTCGACACCTCGGAACTCGACTACGCCGAAGCCCACGCCGGCCGCGCGCTGATGAAGCTGCCGGGCGGCGACCTGCAGGTCAGCACCGGCGTCAGCGCCTTCCACACCAAGCTGTCCGCGCCGTCCATGCCGAACGCCGACGGCATCACCAACGGCGCCTACGCCTTCGGCTCGGAGACGGTCAAGTCGGTGTACGCGGAATTCACCGCGCCGGTGCTCAAGTCCCTGGAAATCGACGGCGCCGTCCGCTATGACGACTACAGCCTGGCCGGCAGCTCGACCACGCCGAAGATCGCCTTCAAGTTCACCCCGAACGAGATGATCGCGGTGCGCGGCACGCTGGCGAAAGGCTTCCGTGCGCCGGGCCCGGCCGAGAACGGCAATTCGGCCAGCGCCGGCGGCGTCGGCACCAATGCCGACCCGGTGCTGTGCGCCGGCGGCTACCGCCCCGACGGCCTGTATCCGGCCGGCACCGTGGTCGCGTCGTGTAACGAATCGCTGATCGGCCTGACCACCACCAACCCGGACCTGAAGCCCGAGCATTCGGTATCGGCCACCTTCGGCGTGATCCTGGAGCCGGTGCGCGGCTGGAGCACGACGATCGACCTGTACCAGATCCGCGTGAGCGACCAGATCGTCAGCGGCCCGCGGGCCGACGTCCCGGTGCGCATCGCGCCGGCGCCGAGCGATTGCGCCGACGGCAAGGGCGGCACCGTCACCTGCACCCCGAGCATCGGCCGTATCGCCTACTACCCGCAGACCCCGATCAATGCCAACAGCACGCGCACGCGCGGCGTCGAACTCGGCACCCGCTACCGCTGGAACCTGGGCAGCTACGGCCGCCTGCGCACGGAGCTGCAGTACACCCATGCGTTCAGCTACACCATGAACATCGGCGGCGTCGAGTACCAGCTGGCCGGCGGCCACGGCCCGGCCGGCATCGGCGCCGACACGGCGAACCCGAAGGACCGCGCCCAGTTCGACCTGGGCTGGGAACGCGGTCCGTTCGAGGCGGTGACCACGCTGCACTGGATGAAGGGCTACGACCTGACCGACCCGACCAGCGGCCAGACCACCTGCGAGGAGGGCGCGGCGATGAACGGCGTCTTCCCGAACGGGAACGTGCCGTCGAACTTCTGCCGCGTCGGTTCCTTCATGCAGGCCGACCTGACGCTGAACTACAAGCTGTCCAAGGAGTGGACGCTGCACGGCTCGGTGCGCAATATGTTCAACCGCCAGCCGCCGGCCGACGTCAGCACCTACGGCAGCGGCTATCCGTACAACCTGTCGCTGCACTCGGCGGGCGCCGTCGGCCGCTTCGTGAACATCGGCGCGGTGTACCGGTTCTGATTCCTGGGGAGGAACGCCGGCGCGCGACACGCGCGCCGGTGCAAGGCGGCCGCCACGAGCGGCCGCTTTTTTTGGACACCGCAGCCATGCAGTCGTCGGCTGCCGAAAACAACGTCGCCCCTGCGCAGGCAGGGGCCCAATTTGCGCGCGTTACGACAACGCATGCAGAAATTGGGGTGATAGTGCCGGGGGCACCATCACGCCTTCGCAGGGGCGACGGTTTTTAGCGCAGTGGCCCTTTTGCCGGCTGCTGGCGGTCCTTACTCGGCCAACTGCGCCCGAACGCGCTCGATCGCCTTGCGCACCTGGTTCGGCGCCGTGCCGCCCACGTGGTCGCGCGCGGCCACCGAGCCTTCCAGCGTCAGCACGGCGAACACGTCCTGCTCGATCAGCGGCGAGAACTCGCGCAGGCGCTCCAGCGCCATCTCGGACAGGTCGCAGCCGGCGTCGTCGCAGGCGCGCACGGCGTGGGCCACGGCTTCGTGGGCGTCGCGGAAGGGCAGGCCCTTCTTGACCAGGTAGTCGGCCAGGTCGGTCGCGGTGGCATAGCCCTGCAGCGCGGCGGCGCGCATGTTCTCGGCCTTGACCGTGATGCCGGCCGCCATGTCGGTAAAGATGCGCAGCGTGTCCAGCACCGTGTCGACGGTGTCGAACAGCGGTTCCTTGTCTTCCTGGTTGTCCTTGTTGTAGGCCAGCGGCTGGCCCTTCATCAGGGTCAGGAGGCCCATCAGGTGGCCGTAGACGCGGCCGGTCTTGCCGCGCGCCAGTTCCGGCACGTCCGGGTTCTTCTTCTGCGGCATGATCGACGAGCCGGTGCAGAAGCGGTCGGCGATATCGATGAAGCCGACGCGCGGGCTCATCCAGGTCACCAGCTCTTCCGACATGCGCGAGATGTGCATCATCAAGACCGACGCGGCCGCCGTGAACTCGATCGCGAAGTCGCGGTCGGACACGGCGTCCAGCGAGTTGTGGCTGACGTCCTCGAAGCCCAGGGTCTTCGCCACGCGCAGGCGGTCGATGGGGAAGGTGGTGCCCGCCAGGGCGGCGGCGCCCAGCGGCAGGCGGTTCACGCGGCGGCGCGTATCCGCCATGCGTTCGGCATCGCGGCCGAACATTTCCACATAGGCCAGCAGGTGGTGGCCGAAGGTCACCGGCTGCGCCACCTGCAGGTGCGTAAAGCCCGGCATGATGGTGTCGGCGTGCTGCTCCGCCAAATCGGTCAGGGCGCCGCGCAATCCCTTCAGCAGGGCCAGGATGTCGTCGATGGCGGCGCGCATGTACAGGCGGATGTCGGTCGCCACCTGGTCGTTGCGCGAACGGCCCGTGTGCAGCCGCTTGCCGGCGTCGCCGACCAGTTCCGTCAGGCGCTTCTCGATGTTCAGGTGCACGTCCTCGAGGTCCAGCAGCCACTCGAACTGGCCGGCCTCGATCTCGCTGCGGATCTGCGCCATGCCGCGCTCGATGTCGGCGCGGTCCTGGGCGCTGATGATGCCTTGCGCGGCTAGCATCTCGGCGTGCGCGAGCGAACCCTGGATGTCGAACAGGGCCAGGCGCTTGTCGAAGAAGACCGAGGCGGTGTAGCGCTTGACGAGGTCGGAGACGGGTTCGGAGAAGCGGGCCGACCAGGCTTCCGATTTTTTGGACAGTTGTGCAGTCATGATGGAAGGGTGATGAGGATTGCGTGGAACTTTTGATTATAAACTGTGCAGGCGCCGTGCCGGCCATCGACGGTGCTGACTTTCCGCGCAAAATCCCCGATGATATGGCGTCATACCATATTGATAAGGGGATCGGCATGAAGCGTGCAGGAAGAATGGGAGCGGCCGTGCTGGCCATGGCTGCCTGGACCGCGGCGTCCGGCGCATGGGCACAGGCGGCGGGTGCGGCCCTTGCTGCGGCACCGGCCGCGGCACCTGCACCGGCAGCGGCCCGCGCCGCCGACGTCGACACGGTCGACGGCATCGTCGCCGCCCTGTACGACGTGATCTCGGGCAGCGCCGGCCAGCCGCGCGACTGGGACCGCATGCGCGGGCTGTTCGCGCCCGAAGGCCGGCTGCAGATCGTGGCGCCCCGTCCGGACGGCAGCGTGGCGCTGCGCACCATGAGCGTCGAGGACTATATTATCGCGCGCAACGCGAAGGCCTTCGCGACGACGGGCTTCTTCGAACGCGAGGCGGCGCGCACGGCCGAGACCTTCGGCCAGGTCGCCCACGTGTTCAGCACCTACGAATCGCGCCATGCGAAGGACGATGCGAAACCGTTCCAGCGCGGCATCAACAGCATCCAGCTGGTCAACGACGGCAAGCGCTGGTGGATCGTGAACCTGGTCTGGCGCGCCGAGGATGCCGGCCTGCCCCTGCCGGAGCGCTACCTGCCGAAACGCTGAGCAGCTTGGCGGACGATGGGCGCGCACGATTGGCGCAATCGGCCGCCCGCTCTCGAACGGCGCTAGAATTGGTTTTTTTACCAGATTTGACGATGCTAGCGTTCCAATGATCTCGACTACCAACGACTCCAGCTTTCAAGTCAGTACCGACCGTACGCGTCTCGACGTGCCGATGATCTACCGTTTCCTGAGCGAGAATTCGACCTGGGCCGTGGGCATTTCGCGGACCACGGTCGAGCGCTCGATCGAGAACTCGCTGTGTTTCGGCGGCTATCTCGACGGCCGCCAGGTCGCTTTCGCGCGTGTCGTGACGGACTACGCCACCTTCGCCAACCTGGCCGACGTCTTCGTGGTGCCGGAGTACCGCGGCCGTGGTTATGCCAAGCAACTCATCCGGGTCGTCATGGAACACCCGAGCCTGCAGGGGATCCGCCGCTTCACCCTGTTCACCAGCGACTCGCACAGCCTGTACGCGCGCTTCGGCTTCGCTCCACCGCAGCAGCCGGACAGCGTCATGGAGCGCTATTCGCCGAACATCTATCTGTCGTAAGGGACGCAAAACCGCATTGTTCCTCTACAATCAAGCTGTCGTAATCTGATTTGATTTGTTGAAAAGAGGATCAATGTTGCGCTCCATGGTTAGATTCATCCTGGCCGTGCTGCTGGTGGCCGGCATGCCCTGGTGCGCCGCGGCCGACGCGCCGCCTCCCAAGGGTTCGCTGGTCATCATCGGCGGCAATCTGCGTCCCGCCAATGCGCCCGTGTGGGAACGCATCATCCAGCTCGCCGGCGGCAAGGGCGCCCGCATCGCCGTGTTCGCGTCCGCGTCCGGCTATCCCGAGCGCTTCGGCAAGAGCCTGGTCGAACGCCTGAACGCCTATGGCGCGCGGGCTTTCTTCGTGCCCGTCGCCATGCACCTGGCCGGCAGCAACTACAAGACGGCCGCCGACGACGCCGGCCTGGCCGAGGCCGTGCGCAACGCCGGCGGCGCCTTCTTCGCCGGCGGCGACCAGATGCGCATCGTGCGCGCGCTGCGCCACGAGGACGGCAGCAATACCAAGGTGCTCGACGCCGTCTGGGACATGTACCGGCGCGGCGGCGTCGTGGCCGGCTCCAGCGCCGGCGCCGCCATCATGAGCACGACCATGTTCGGCAGCCCGCGCACCGTGCTGTCCACGCTCAAGTTGAACATGACCGACGGCAAGGAAATCGCGGAAGGCCTGGGCTTCGTCGGCGACGACGTGTTCATCGACCAGCACCTGCTGGTACGCGGCCGCTTCGCGCGCATGCTGCCCGCCATGCTCAAGAAGGGCTACAAGCTGGGGCTGGGCATCGACGAGGACACGGCCATGGTCGTCGGGCCGAACCGCGATGTCGAAGTGATCGGCTACAAGGGCGCGCTGGTACTCGACCTGGCCAAGGCCACGTCGCACGACGGCGCCTTCAACGTCAGCAACGTGCGCGTGAGCTACCTCGACAACGGCGACCGCTTCAACATCGCCACTCACGAATTCACGCCCACCGAGGACAAGGCCGATAACCGCCTCGACCCGTCGCGCCCCTATTACCGCGAACCGCTGTTCTCGGCCGACATCCTGGGCAACAGCACGGTGGTCGACCTGATGAGCAAGCTGATCGACAGCGACCAGCCGGAAGCCATCGGCATCACGCTGGGCAGCCCGAACGGCATCCAGCCCGACCTCGGCTTCGAGTTCCGCTTTACGCGCACGGACGACAGCGTGGGCTACCAGTCGGGCTCGGGCGAGTCCTACTCGATCTACAACGTGCGGCTCGACATCCGGCCGATCCTGATACGGCGGCCCTTGTACCAATATAAATAGCTGGAAAAAATGTCAATTGCATGAAGGACACAGTTCGGATAGATTGTCATGTGTTCATTATCTGAGCCGAGTCCTGTCATGCATGCCGAAGTGCCGAAGTCCAGTACCTGGAAAGAGTTCAGCAGCGAGTACCTGATGATCGTCATCAGTATCCTGACGGCGCTGGCGCTCGAGCATGCCGTGCAGACGCTGCACCACCGCCACCTGGCGCACGAGGCGGCCGAGCGGATGGATGCAGAGCTGCGTGCCAATGTGACGGAAGTCGGGAAGGTGCTGGCGCATAACGAGCAACGCCTCGACGAACTGGAAACGATGCGCACCGCGTTGCGCGCAGGCATCCGCAAGGGCATGACCGACGCCGAACTGATGCAGCGCCTCGAACACGAATGGCGCAGCGCCCTCGACCTGAGCCTCCAGTCGCCCACGCTGCACCGCGAAGCCTGGGAGGCGGCCGTGGCCAACCAGGCGGTGACCTGGATGCCGCGCGCGCAGCTGGAGCGCTATGCCACCGTCTATGGCGCGATGCGCGACCAGATCGCGCTGTTCAACGGCGGCATGATCAGCTTCATGGACGGGCCGCGCCTGCGCGATGCGATGAGCAATATCGAGATGGGCGAAGCGCATCCGCAGGATATCTACCGCACGGCGAGCCAGATGGCGGCGACCTACAGTGCCTTCGACGGCAACCTCAAGTCGCTCAAGCGCCAACTCGAACAGGCCACGGGCGGGCAGGGCGATAGCGGCCATTGAGCGAGCCGCGGCGCCTCATGTAGGCACCTCGTGCAGACCGCTCATGCGGATGCCTCATGCACCCGATTTCGCGGCGGCGCGCCGGCGGTAGCGCGCCGGCGGCATCAAGCCCTGCAGGCGGAAGTGGCGGCGCATGGACGCCTCCGATCCGAGTCCCGCCAGGTCGGCGATCGCATCGATGTCCAGCGCCTGCCGCGTTTCCAGCAGTTGCCGGGCCAGCGCCACGCGTTCGCGCGTGAGCCAGGCGAGCGGCGGCAGCCCCGTCGCGTCCTTGAAGCGGCGCTGGAAGGTGCGCGTGCCCATGCGCGCCTGCTGCGCCATCGATGCCACCGTGTGCCCCAGCCGGATGTTTTCGCGCACCGCGTCCATCAGGCGGGCGATGGCGTTCCCGTCCTCGGCCGGCAGCGGGCGGGCGACCAGCTGGGCCTGGTCGCCGTCGCGGTGCGCCGGGATCACGAGGCGCTGCGCCACCCGGTTGGCGACCTCGGCACCGAAATCGCTGCGCACCAGATGCAGCAGCATGTCCAGGCCGGCGGCCGAGCCGGCAGAAGTCACGATGCGCCCGTCGGCCACGTACAGCGCCTGCGGATCGATCGTCACGGCGGGAAAGGCGCTGCGCAATTGGTCCAGGTAGCGCCAGTGCGTCGTCGCCCGGCGGCCGTCGAGCAGGCCGGCGTGAGCCAGCACGAAGGCGCCCGAACAGATCGTGCAGAGGCGGGCGCCGCGCGCGTAGGCCGTTTGCAGCGCCTCCACCAGCGCCGGCGGTGGCGCGGCGGCGACGTCGCGCCATCCGGGAATCACGACCGTGTCGGCGGCGGCGAGCGCCGCAAGGCTGTAGGGTGCTTGGACCGTTAGCCCGCCCATCGCCCGCAATGGTCCCGGTTCGGCCGCGCAGACGGCATGGGTGTACCAGTCCACGCCCAGTTCGGGGCGCTCGAGGGCGAACAATTCGACGGCGCAGCCGAATTCGAAGGTGCACAGGCCGTCGTTGGCCAGGATGGCGACGTGGTGGGGCATGGCGGGATGTTAGCAATTTCTGTCGCGCAAGGCACTGCCGGGCCGGCGGCGCCGCTGCCACACTGGGGTCTTTCGACAGGAGGACATCATGACGTCAATCGTATCCGAGATCCCCGCCGCACCCAGCGCCGACGCCGCCGCGCGTTTCGGCAGCGCCTTCGCGTATGAAACCGACTGCTGGGACGTGCACGACGCCGTGTCGACGGGCCGGCGCGATTTCGTGCTGCTGGACGCGCGCAGTCCCGCACTGTATGCGCAGGGCCACCTGCCGGAGGCCGTCTGCATGCCGCACGCGAAGATCGTCGCGGCCACCTTGCGCGACTATCCGATGGATACCTTGTTCGTCGTCTACTGCGCGGGACCGCACTGCAACGGCGCGCACCGCGCCGCCTTGCGCCTGGCCCGGCTGGGTCGGCCCGTCAAGCTGATGATCGGCGGCGTGACGGGCTGGCGCGACGAAGGGTTCGACCTGGTGACGGACGACGCGGCTCCGGGCGGCGTCAGCGGCAATCGCCCACCTTGTCCTTGAGCACCCGGTACTGGGCCGCCAGCAATGGCGGATTCGGATCGTGCCCCGCGCGGTCGACCAGCACGAAGTCCTTCTTCGGCGCCCGGATGCTGTCGTAATACGCCTTGCTCGCCTTCGGCATCGTCACCAGGTCCTGCGCGCCCTGGAGCATGTAGACGGGGACGTCGAATGACGGTCCCAGCTTGTAGAGGTCGATCCTGGACCCGATGCCGTCGCCGTGCAGGCCGACGAACTGCAGCCAGGAGTAATCCTCGCCAGCCGTGTAGGCGGCTTCGTACTCCGGCGTGTCGTAGCCGGGGGCCGGCCGCCACCAGGCCTGCGGCGCCGGATCGGTGCTCATCGCCTCGTACTTGCGCAGCACGCGGCGCAGGATGCCGGGGCTGCGCGGGTCGGTCCAGGGCGGCGGGCCGATCTTGTCCAGCTTGGCGACGGCATCACCGTCGCCGGCCGCGCGCGCCTGCGACAGCCCGGCGTCGTAGCTGTCGCGCCCCGCGAAGCCGCGCACCAGCTGCGCCGTGCCGACGAAGGCGCAGAACCAGGCCGGGCTGGCCTTGGCCATGTACACCCCGAGGGCCGACGACCACGAGCCCCCGAACAGGATCACCTTGCGCTTGCCGAAGCGGCGCGCCGCGTACCGTGCCGCCTCGATGCCGTCGTCGCGCAGGCGCTCGATCGTCAAGGGCTGGTCGTCCGTCATGGGCGTGCGCTGGTAGGTCTTGCCGGCGCCGCGCTGGTCCCACTGCACCAGCGTGAAGTCCCGTTCCCAGGCCTGGTAGACCGTGTCCGCATACGGCGTCAGCGGATTGCCGGGGCCGCCGTGCACGAGCAGCAGCACGGGATTGGCGCAGCTGGCGCCCTTGATCCTGACCCATTGCGGGATGCCGCCGATGGTCACGTAGCCCTGTTCGTCGACGGGCTTGCCCGGCGCCGTGCAGACGGTGTCCGGGAGCTGGGGATCCGGCGCGGCGGCGCGGGCGGCACCGGCGGCCAGGAGGACGGAGAGCAGGGCGCAATACGGGATCGGCGGGCGCGGCATGGAGGCTCCTTGGACGCGATGCCGTCCATCGTAGCGATTGCCAGGATGGCAAGTCAACGCATTTTGCGAACGTATCCAGGATTACAATGCACGGATACTCATCCGCAAGGAGCGCCATGTCCACGCTGTCCCGCCTGCTGTCCGCCCTGAGCCTGCTGACCGCTGCCTGCCAGGCCTGGGCGGCGCCCCAGCCCGCCACCGTCCGCCTCGACTACATGCACAGCGGTAATGCGCTGTCCGAGCAGTACGCCGTCGAGCGCGTGCTGATCGAGCCGCTGCCCTGGCCGGGCGACATGGCCCGCGTCTTCGACGACACCAACCGCGGCAACAACCGCGTCGAGGTGGCCGATGCGAAGACGGGCGAGCTGCTGTACTCGCGCGGTTTTTCGACGGTGTTCGCGGAATGGAAGTCGACGGAGGAGGCGAACCGGGTCAGCCGCGGCTTCCACGAATCCGTGCGCTTTCCGCAATTCGACCGTCCCGTGCGCGTGCGCATCCTCAGGCGCGACGAGCGCAATCTGTTTTCCGTCGCCTGGAGTGTCGACGTCGATGCGGCCGCGCCGGACGTCGTGCGCACGCAGCCGCCGGCGCCGGCCAAGCCGATTCCCATCCGGGTCAACGGCCCGTCGCCGCAGAAAGTCGACCTGCTGGTGCTGGGCGACGGCTACACGCAGGCCGACATACAGAAGTTCGAGGCCGACGTGCGGCGCCTGGCCGGCCACTTGTTTACCGTGTCGCCGTTCAAGGAAAGGGCGGACGATTTCAACGTCTGGGCGCTGGCGGTGCCGACGGGGGAATCGGGCATCACGCGGCCGTCGACGGGCGTGCACCATGCGTCGGCGCTCGGCACGCGCTACGACATCTTCGGCAGCGAGCGCTACGTGCTCACGCTGGACAATCGCGCACTGCGCGACATCGCCCAGTACGCGCCCTACGAATTCATCGAGATCCTCGTCAACAACGACACCTATGGCGGCGGCGGGATCTTCGGCCAGTTCAGCACGGCCGCGGCGAGCAACGATTGGGCGAACTACCTGTTCGTCCACGAGTTCGGCCATCACTTCGCCGGCCTGGCGGACGAGTACTACACCTCGCCCGTCGCCTACCAGTCCAGCGGAGCGCGCATGGAGCCATGGGAGCCGAACGTGACGGCGCTGCGCGACCCGGCCAAGGTCAAGTGGAAGCGCCACGTGCATGAAGGCACCCCCTTGCCGACGCCCTGGCCCAAGCAGGAATACGAAGCCTATTCGCGCGACTACCAGAAGCGGCGCGCCGCGCTGCGCGCGCAGAACCGGCCCGAAGCCGAGATGAACGCGCTGTTCAGGGACGACCTGGCGCACGTGAACGCCCTGTTCGCCAAGGCGCGGTACCGCCAGGCCATCGGCGCCTTCGAAGGGGCGAACTACGAGGCCAGCGGCTACTATCGCCCGGCGATGCAGTGCATCATGTTCGACCGCAGCGAACGGTTCTGCCCGGTCTGCCGCGACGGCATCACGGACATCATCGACCTCTACGCCGGTCCGGCCCGAAACACCCGGTA
This sequence comes from Massilia sp. YIM B02763, assembly GCF_030412015.1. Taxonomy (GTDB): domain Bacteria; phylum Pseudomonadota; class Gammaproteobacteria; order Burkholderiales; family Burkholderiaceae_D; genus Telluria. The sequence continues at coordinate 45,129 of NZ_JASNRD010000030.1, forward strand.
ACAAACTCCCGCCTGTGGCGGCGCACCACGGTGCGCTGTCGTACAGAGGGGTGGAGGCGGCCGTCTTATTCTTCTTTCCATATCCACAAGACATATTGGACCGGAAAGGGAATCACCATGAACAAGCTCCTCGCCACCCTGCTGTGCGGCCTGCTGGCCGCCAACACCTACGCCCAGACCAAGGACAACGACAAGCGCAGCGCCACCTCGGCGCCGATCGGCCAGGCTGTCTCCGGCCACAACACCACCGCCGCCGGCGTGTCCGGCACGGGCCTGAACAAGGACGGCACCGCGAACACCGGTTCCGCCCATGCGGAAACGGGCCAGAAGGCGGCCGGCATCGACGCCAACGGCAAGGTCGTCGGCAAGAGCACGTCCGTGATCGGCGTTACCGACGGCAAGTCGGACAACGTCAATGCCAACGCCACCAATACCACCGCACCGAACTCGAAGGCATCGGACGCGCCGGCGACGGGCGGCCGCGGCAAGGCCGGCACCAAGGCCGAGAAGGAAATCATCAAGTCGAACTCGGCCAAGGTCCACGAACCGGCGGGCAGCCGCATGAAGACCGAGGGTTCGGTCGAAGCGAAGCACGAGAAAAATGCCGAGGTGAAAGAGAAAACCGAGCGCAAGCTCGACGCACGCGCCGCCGGCAGCGCCGCCGAAAACCGCTGAAAACTTTTGTCACAACTTTAACAACTGCCGCGTTAGCTAAGTGAAGTGCCGAACAGAGTACATACGGCAACAAGCCTAATCTGACAGTGCACAAACAAGAACGACAGGCGCCACGGCGCCACCCCACCATACAAACAAAAGGAGAATCACCATGAACAAACTGCTCGCTACCCTGATCGCCGGCCTGTTCGCTACCTCGGTCTATGCACAGACCCAACCGACCGTCGCCACCGGCGCCAGCGGCATGAACGGCACCACCGCTTCGTCGACCACCGGCAACGCCGACGCCGACAAGGACATCGCCAAGGCCGACCAGAAAGAAGCCAAGGAAATGTCGAAGCAGAACGAAAAGATCGAGAAGGCTTCGGCCAAGGCATCGGAAAAGAAAGCCGACGCCCAGGCGAAAGCTGACAAGAAGGTCGCCAAGGCACAGGAAAAAGTCGCCAAGGCCGATCCGGAAGACCGCGCCAAGGCATCCGCCAAGGCCGAGGAAAAAATCGCCGACGCCAACTACGACGCCCAGAAGACCATGATCAAGGCCGACGAAAAGGCCCAGAAGAAGATCGTCGACGCCAACGCCGACAAGGCCAAGGCACACGCCAAGGGCAACGAGAAGCGCGCCGAAGCCATGGCCGAAGCGCACAAGGACGCCGCCAAGTAATCGGCAGCGTGCGGGACGGGGCGACCCGTCCTTCAAACAAAAACGGACCCGTCATGGGTCCGTTTTTGTTTGGGTGCATCGAACGTTTGGTGGGCATGTGATGCCCACCCTTGTATCTTGATTGAGTT
>NZ_JASNRD010000031.1:0-16595 GCF_030412015.1 Massilia sp. YIM B02763
AATTTAGCCCTTGCCAGAACTTGAGGATCACAGTATCTGCGCAGGCAGGGACCCATACTGAGCCACAGGATTCGGTATGTCGAACACGACGTAGTATCGTCGACATACCGGCTTCGGAAAGTAAGCATGGGTCCCTGCCTGCGCAGGGACGACGGAGTGTGCGTATTGCGCACGCAGTGTTGGCTTACTCCGCCATCTCCTCCTTCAACGACGCCATGTCGATCACGTAGCGGAAGCGCACGTCCCCGCCTTCGACCTTCTTGTACGCGTCGTTGATGTCCTGGATGCGGATCATCTCGATTTCCGGCCCGATGGCGTGCCGGGCGCAGAAGTCCAGCACTTCCTGGGTCTCCGCGATGTTCCCGATCAGCGAGCCGGCCACGCTCCGGCGCATGAAGGCGACCTGCATATTGTTCACCGGCGCGAGCGGCTCCAGCGCGCCGACCACGCACAGCGTGGCGTCGCGTTTGAGCAGCTGGACGAACGGGTTCAGGTCGTGCTTTTCCGGCACCGTGGACAGCATGAAGTCGAAGCTGGATGCCAGCTTTTCCAGCGCATCCTTGTCGCTTTCCAGCACCGCATCGAAGCCGAGCTTCCGCGCTTCCTCGATCTTCTCCTTCGTGCTGGTGAACAGCGTGACCTCGGCGCCCATGGCCTTGGCCAGCTTGGCCGCCATGTGGCCCAGGCCGCCCATGCCGATGACGCCGACTTTGTTTCCGGCCTGGACGTTCCAGTGCTTGAGCGGAGCGTACGTGGTCACACCCGCGCACAGGATCGGCGCCGCCACTTCGGGTTTCAGCGCGGCCGGGATCTTCAGCACGAAGTCTTCCTTCACCACCAGCATGTTCGAATAGCCGCCGAAGGTATTGTCGACGCCGTAGATGTTCTCGCCGCCCGCCTTGCTGGCCGGCTGCATCGGGCCGTTGTAGGTGGCGAGCCAGCTGTTCGGGCTCTCGCAGTAATTCTGCTCGCCTTCCTGGCAGGCCTCGCACTTGCCGCAGCTGTCGATCATGCAGCCGACGCCGACCAGGTCGCCCACCGCGTGCTTCGTCACGGCCGGCCCGACCTTCGTCACCCGACCGACGACCTCGTGTCCCGGCACGCAGGGATAGACCGTGTTCGACCATTCATTCTTGACCTGGTGGATGTCCGAGTGGCACACGCCGCAGAACAGCACCTCGATCTCGACTTCGTGCGCCTTGGCGGCGGCGCGTTCGAATTCGTATTTCTTCAAGCGGCTGAACGAATGTTTCGCCGCGTAACCGGTGACCTTGATCATGCTACCTCCTCGATGAAAAGACTTCGACCTTAGGGGAGGGCACAGGCAACGTCTGTTAGGTCGCACGCTTAGTTTCGTCAAATTGGAAAAGCCGCATAGTTTTAGTGATTTCTTTCTCAGAATCATCTTGCGTTTCTTTTCGGAGAAGTCTGCTTTATCGCCAGGGCTTCTTCGTTGAATGGTCTTCGTGAGCGGTGTCAACGCGGGCATGCATGCATATGGCAATTTGTTGCAGATATTTTCTTTAGGAAATCCAAACATGAATGTCATGGGCGCGGATGGGATGATGGGTATGACGCAATCGCGGCGGCCGATTCGATTATGTCTTGCATCCGAGGACAAATATTCCGGTGATGCCTTGCTCATCAAGCATGTCCTGGGCCAGGAGACACTTTGCGGCGGCATCGAATACCGCTTGCTTTGCATTGCAACGCAAGCGAGCCTGCCGCTGAAAGAGTTCATTGCGCTTCCGGTCGAGCTGCAGTTCGTCACGGACCAGGGAGGATTGCGTTCGGTCTGCGGCATCGTGGCCGAAGCGGCGGCCGGACAAAGCGACGGGGGCTTGACGACTTACCGCTTGGTGGTGCGCGATGCGGTGTCGCTGATGGAGCAGCGCATCAACATGCGGATATTCCGGAACGCGAATGAGATCGACATATCGGAAACATTGATACGCGAATGGCGCGGAGCCAATCCGATCCTGGCTCGGGCGTTCGATTTCGACTTCTCCGGTGTGGCAGGTCTGTATCCAAAACGTGAATTCACCATGCAGTACAACGAGTCGGACGCCGCCTTTCTGCGCCGTTTATGGAAACGGCAGGGAATTGCCTGGTTCATCCGCCCCGGGGCTTCCACTCAGCCTCCCGACTCCAAGGGCCCTGTCCATACCCTCGTGCTGTTCGACCATGTCCAGTCACTCGCAAGAAATACGGCCGGTACGGTTCGCTTTCATCGTGACGCCGCGACCGAAGCGCGCGACGGTATTTTCAACTGGGGTGCTGTGCGTAATTTGAAGTCAGGCAGCGTCACGCGACAAAGCTGGGATTATCGACAAGGGCGGATGATGTCGCTCCAGCTGCCTACGATGGTCCAGCAGGGCAAGTCTGGTGACCAGTTTGCGTTCGGTCTGGAAGACCACCGGATCGAAGCGCCCCATGTCGGGGACGACGATGCCGATTTTCACCGGATTGGCGAACTGCGGCTCCAGCGCCATGAATACGAGACGAAATACTTTCATGGGGAAAGCGGCGTTCGCGACTTCTGCATCGGGCAGTGGTTCGGGCTCGACGGCCATCCGGATATCGATACGCACCCTGAAGAGGAACGCCATTTCGTGTTGACCGAATTGTCCGTGAGCGCTGAAAACAATCTTCCCAAAGACATCGATGAAAGAACGCGACGCCTGTTTGCGGCCAACGGCTGGCATCACGGGATTCAGGCAACTCTCGACCAGGCGAGCGATGAGCGAGATGTCAAATATTCCAACCGCTTTACCTGTGTACGCCGCGGCGTGCCGATCGTTCCTGCTTACGATCCGGGTACGGATTTGCCGCGCGCCGACCTGCAATCCGCAGTCGTCGTGGGCCCTCATGGCGAAGAAGTGCATTGCGACGAACTTGCACGCGTCAAGCTGCGATTCCTCGGGACGAGAGAACAAGATCATCCGGATGGTGTCGGGGCCAGCAATACGGACCGTGATTCGGCGTGGGTAAGGGTTGCGAGTCATTGGGCAAGCGATCGGTGGGGAAGCATTACTCTGCCAAGGGTCGGTGACGAAGTACTCGTCCAGTTTCTGGGCGGCGACCCGGACAAGCCGATTGTCGTCGGCCGCGTGCATTCCGGAAAAGCGGCTCCGCCAGCTTTTGCCCATGAAGGTGGATTGCCAGGTAATCGTTTCCTTGCCGGCATCAAGAGCAAGGAGGTGGGCGGGATGCGTTACAACCAGTTGCGGCTGGATGACACCCCTGGACAAATCAGCGCGCAACTGGCCAGTGAACACGGACACAGCCAACTGAACCTTGGTTACTTGACCCACCCCAGACGCGACGGAACTGGAGAGGCGCGAGGCGAAGGTGCCGAATTGCGCAGCGATCACTCCATCGTCGTGCGCGCGGCGCGGCTGATGCTGTTGACGACCCAGGCAATGATGGGCGCGTCGGGCAAGCAACTCGAACGCGAGCCCCTGCAGGCACTCCTCGAAGGTTCGCAGGCGCTACTGCAAGAGCTGGGAAGCTTCGCCGAGCAGCATCAGGCCATGCCAGTCGACCTCCAATCGCACCAGCAGCTGACCGATCACCTGAAAAATGCGGGACAAAGCGGTACCCCGTCCGACAAGGGTGACGCGGCTCCGCTCATCGCCCACTATGCCGCGGGCGGCTTTGCCAGTGCCACGCCAAAGTCTTCCGTCAGCTATAGCGGCCGACAGCAAAACATCATAGCGCAAGAGCATATTCAGGCCGTGGCGGGCCAACGCGTGAACATACAGGCAGGGAAGGGTATGTCCCTGTTTGCGCACCAGGACGGTATGAAATGCATCGCACGTAACGGCAAGCTGGACATCCAGGCGCAGCAAGACAGTGTCGGGATCGCAGCAAATCGTGACGTGAAGATCACCGCCAGCCAGGGCGATATCGTAATCGCGGCCAAGACGAGCATTACCCTGTCGTGCGGAGGCGCCTATATCAGGATCGCAGACGGCAAGATCGAACATGGTTGCGCGGGCGACTTTACTGTCAAGGCCAGCATGCACAAATGGGATGGCCCGGGCCGGCAAGAAGCGGAACTGCCCTTCTTTCCTTCCGCCGAACATACCAATTGGCTGAAACTCGACCTCGACGGCTACGAGGGAGCGCCCATGGCCGGCGTGCCATATACCCTGCATTTTGCGGGTGGCCAGAAAAAAGGCGGGACGCTGGATGCCGACGGCATGGCCGAAGAACGCAACCTGCCGGATACCGTCACCAAAGTGGTGTATCACAACGCACCTTCCGCCAAGGATGCGGCGAGACCGACAGCCAGCGATCTGCTGTCAGGACTCGATCCACTCATCGCGCAGGAGCCGAACACGACCAACGCGCCCCAAGGCCCAGGAGGACGGTGATGGCCACGAGCGACGAGACGTTGGACGCGCTGAACGAGTTGCGCGGAGAGAAAAAACCGGACGATGTCGGCTTGGGAGAATGGATCTGGGGCGCCTTGCAGGGCGACTTCAATGCCGAGCGCACGACTGCACAGATCGGCTTCGACATGGTCGTCTCCTTGATTCCTGTCGTCGACACCTTGTGTGACCTACGCGACCTGTGTGCGAACGTGCGCGATTACCGCAAAGATCCCAGCAACAAGATCACCTTGTTCTTTATCGCGACGACGGTGATCGGCTTTTTCCCGGAAATCGGTACCGTCGTCAAAAGCGCGTTGCGCGTGGTGTGGATCTATCTGAAACCGCTCGTCAAGCATGCCGACGACATCACGAATATCAGCAAGCTGACAGCGGCCGCCAACCGGGCATGCGATGCCGCGCTGCCGAAGATCACGGAATACTTGCAGCACAACAGGGTCGTGCAATGGGCAACGAAGGGGAAACTGCCGGACGTGTACCAGTTCGTCGCAAAGACGATTCGTGAAGCGGCGGACAAGCTCAATCCTGCCTTGCTGGGACGCCTGCTGAACGAGAAATTCGACGATCTGAAAGCCTTGCTGGAAAAGATACGCTGGATCGTGCCCAGTACGATCCGCGAGCATATCGACGACCTTGTGAAATGGATCAATACCAAAGGCCGTGCCATGAGCAGTTCTATCCAAGGTTATGTCCAGCCTGTGCGTACTGCTTTGAAGGTGATTGCCAAAAAGCTCGATGATCATGCTTGGCAGGTGCAGACGTATCGGACAAATCGCGGATGGATTGCGCCGATATCGGAAACAGGGTCGGCGCGATTGATTAATGCGAAGCCGCCCAAGTGGGCGAAGAAACGGCCGAAAAAGATGAGGCACCCGCCCACGCTTATGGCTGACCACAAAATTCAAGAGTTAATGAAGGAGCATCCGGAACATCCAGATCTTGAGGGGTGGATGGTTGAAACTTTTTCAGCGCGTAAAAAGATTCGTGCCGACACAATTAAAGGACCTGCCAAACTTTATCGCGTCGTTGATCCTACTAATGATGGCGCTGGCGTTTTCTGGATGACCGAAGTTGAATTCAAGGCAATAAAAAATCGTGATGAATGGCGCAGCAAATTTGCCGTCAAACCAGAATGGAACCAGAATGGTTGGGTCGTTGAATACGAAGTTAAGGCTGAGGAAACACTACAGGTCTGGCGTGGTCCTGCTGCAAGTCAGAAACTTGAGGGAACCAACTATTATCTAGAGGGAGGGGGTGAGCAAATTGTGTTTTTCCCTGGAAGTCGCGATGAAATGGTGCAGCCAATGCCGAGAATTGACAATAAGACTGGCCAGGTCATTCCTGATCGCTACGGAAATGCGGATCGAAGAGTAGAGTATGTTGACTTGGCTGGAGAAATAGCGCCTGTAAAATTGCGAGCAAAGATAACTGACCCACACATTAGAGGTCCTATTGAAACTAACTGGGGAAAGTCTGATTACACGCCTGAGGAAGCTAAACGAATTTTGCTAACCGTTCCATCGTATTGATGAAATCCATATTTTAAATTAAAGAGACCAATTGTGAGAAAATTGAACTTGGAAGCGGCTGTGTGGAATTTTTTTTCCTCAGCTGAATTCTTCGAGGCTACGGCAAAAGAATGTGAAAATCTGACGGAGTGGTTTGGATCGCTTGCTGTTTCGAGAGGGGTCCCTAATTTTGGTAGAAATAACCAAATTTATGACAAATTTAAAAAGCGGGAGCAGGATTTTAGACGAGGGGCTGAGCTGGCAAGACTTGGCGACTATGAGTTTGTATGGGAGATTTCCGATTGCATTCGAGGGGACGTTCGCGGAATAATGGAGCAAGCTCTCCATAGCTGGATGAGTGACGATGAGTACCATGAATTCAGTGATGTAAAGATCAGTCGTTTACTTTTATTTAGTCGAACGATCACACATGCACTGAATAATGCAATGTCAGGGGCTGACAGCTTCCTCGACCCAGATCCAGAATGTCCAGAGCAAAGCGATGATGATGATGGTTTTCCGGGCGATAAGATCGTTGAAACATATGAAGCGGCGATAAGTTGGTACAAAGACCCGCTGCACTGGGATCTTCCCGATCCCCTACCCGAATACGTGATCGATAAGTCCATCGCATGCAAAACGGGCGACGAAGTACCGTGGACCGGTGTCTGGTATCCCGCCACTGGTCTGGAACGACATAGCCTGACTTTCGCCATCAAGGGCTTGCGCATGCAGCCCGTGTATCGCGTCCTCAAGACGACGGAAGAGCTCAGTACCGACGATTGGAAATATCCTCCTCCGCAAACCGTCGCCGTAGCCACGACCTGGCATCCACTCATCCCATCAGGCAGGGCGGCTGCGGCGAATGAAGAGGTGCGGGCAAAAGCCGGCGAGGCCTGTCCGAAAGCGGGAATCTGGCAACCGATGGAGCCAGGCGCGGCGCAACGATACTATGCTGCCGGCGAAACGATGGCCGACTTCAAATCGGCTTACGGCATCACGGTGTGGCGGTGGATAGCCGACCGGTAAGGCCGCGAGCGCAATGACGGAGAAACTGACCTGATCGTTGGAGGACAGTATGAAGAACGTGATTCGGCTCGGTGATGCCACGAGCCATGGCGGGAAAGTGCTTGCCGCTTCCGGTACCGTATTCGTGCATGGCATTGCGGTGGCGCGGAAAGGTGACCCATGCAGTTGCCCAATCAACGGGCATTCACCGTGCGTGATCGTCGAAGGTGACCCTATGGTGTCGGTCGGCGGCATACCGGTAGCCTTCCAGGGTCATAAAACCTCCTGCGGCGCAACGCTCATCTCATCCGCGCCACATTCTGGGAAGGCGTAGCCAAACAAAAAACCCGCAGGGCGCGAACCCTGCGGGCTTTCGTGGAAAGCGGCGCCGGTCCGAAGACCGGCGCTGGCCCGTCCGGCTATTACATCATGCCGTCCATGCCCATGCCGCCCATGCCACCCATGCCGCCCATGCCGCCGGCAGCCGGCTTGTCTTCGACGATCTCGGAGACCATGCAGTCGGTGGTCAGCATCAGGCCGGCGATCGACGCTGCGTTCTGCAGTGCCGAGCGGGTGACCTTGGCCGGATCCAGCACGCCCATTTCGACCATGTCGCCATAGGTGCCGTTCGAGGCGTTGTAGCCGTGGTTGCCCGAGCCGGCCAGGACGGCGGCGACGACGACCGACGGCTCTTCGCCGGCGTTCTGGACGATCATGCGCAGCGGCTCTTCCATTGCGCGCAGGACGATCTTGATGCCGGCTTCCTGGTCCGGGTTGTCGCCCTTGACGTTCAGCGCGGCGCGAGCGCGCAGCAGGGCCACGCCGCCGCCCGGAACGATGCCTTCTTCGACGGCAGCGCGGGTTGCGTGCAGCGCGTCTTCCACGCGTGCCTTCTTCTCTTTCATCTCGACTTCGGTCGCGGCACCGACGCGGATCACGGCAACGCCGCCGGCCAGCTTGGCTACGCGCTCTTGCAGTTTTTCGCGGTCGTAGTCCGAGGTCGCTTCTTCGATCTGGATGCGGATCTGCTTGACGCGGCCTTCGATGGCGTCGGCCTGGCCGGCGCCGTCGATGATGATGGTGTTTTCCTTGCCGACTTCGATGCGCTTGGCTTGGCCCAGTTCCGCCAGGGTGACTTTTTCCAGGGTCAGGCCGACTTCTTCGGCGATGACCTGGCCACCGGTCAGGATGGCGATGTCTTCCAGCATGGCCTTGCGACGGTCGCCGAAGCCCGGGGCTTTCACTGCAACGGTCTTCAGGATGCCGCGGATGTTGTTGACGACCAGGGTCGCCAGCGCTTCGCCTTCGATGTCTTCGGCGATGATGACCAGCGGACGGCCGGCTTTCGCCACTTGCTCCAGCACCGGCAGCAGGTCACGGATGTTGGCGATCTTCTTGTCGCACAGCAGGATGAACGGGTTCTCGTGAACGGCGACCTGCTTGTCCGGGTTGTTGATGAAGTACGGCGACAGGTAGCCGCGGTCGAACTGCATGCCTTCGACGATGTCCAGCTCGTCGTTCAGCGACTTGCCGTCTTCGACGGTGATGACGCCTTCCTTGCCCACTTTTTCCATCGCTTCGGCGATGCGCTCGCCTACGGACGAATCCGAGTTGGCCGAGATGGTGCCGACTTGCGCGATCTCTTTCGAGGTGGTGGTCGGCTTGGCGATCTTCTTCAGTTCTTCGACGGTGGCCGCGACGGCCTTGTCGATGCCGCGCTTCAGGTCCATCGGGTTCATGCCGGCGGCAACGAACTTCATGCCTTCGCGCACGATGGCCTGTGCCAGCACGGTCGCGGTGGTGGTGCCGTCACCGGCGTTGTCGCTGGTCTTCGAAGCGACTTCCTTGACCATCTGGGCGCCCATGTTCATGAGCTTGTCTTTCAGTTCGATTTCTTTCGCGACCGAGACACCGTCCTTGGTGACGGTCGGGGCGCCGAACGAGCGCTCCAGTACGACGTTGCGGCCTTTCGGGCCCAGGGTGACCTTGACTGCGTTGGCCAGGACGTTGACGCCTTCGACCATCTTGGCGCGCGCTACGTCGCCGAACACTACATCTTTAGCTGCCATTCTTGTTCTCCGAATTCAGGGAATTTAGTTTTGGAAGGAATTACTGGGCCACGATGGCCATGATGTCTTCTTCGCGCATCACCAGCAGTTCCTCGCCATTGACCTTGACGGCCTGGCCCGAGTACTTGCCGAACAGGACGCGGTCGCCGACTTTCACTTCCAGCGGACGCACGTTGCCGTTTTCCTGGACTTTGCCGTTGCCCACGGCCAGGACTTCACCCTGGTCCGGTTTCTCGGCCGCCGCATCGGGGATGATCAGGCCGGATGCAGTCTTGGTTTCCTGGTCGAGACGCTTCACGATCACGCGATCGTGCAAGGGGCGAAGGTTCATGCAAAACTCCTTTGTGTTGGTTTGACTTGGCTGTACAGACCGCAGCCATGCTGTACATCCGCTGCGGTTCGTAGAGGTTGTTAGCACTCTACACTAACGAGTGCTAATTATAGGGACGATAATTTGGCATTTCAAGCTACAGTGTTCGTGTTTTAACGGACTTTTTTGCGGCCCAACAAGCCTGTAACGGGCCTGTCACAAAGCACAAGCTTGGGGAAAATTCACGAGAGCCTATCACTCCTGCCCGGAATCCTGCGCACGCGAGCGCGCGCCTGTTGACGAAAAATTCCACTCGGTCCTATAGTGTCGAATGATTTCCGAATTCCAAGAACTTTCAGAGAAAATCGAGAAGCTCGCCGAGCTGACCCAATCGCTGCGCAGCGAGAACTACCTGCTGCGCCAGGCGAATGCGCTGCTGGCCGCCGAAAACGTCGATTTCAAGAACCGCCTGCTGGCGGCCCAGCAGCGTGTCGAAGCCCTGCTGGTGCAACTGGAGCCGCCGGCGCCGACCAGTGACACCGAAACCCCCGACGATGCGGAGGCAGCACGATGATCCACCTGGACGTGACCATCATGGGCCACCCCTACCGCCTGGCCTGCCGCGACGGCGAGGAAAAGACGCTGCGCGAAGCCGTGAGCTACCTCGACGGCAAGATGTGCGCGCTGCGCGATTCCGGCAAGGTGAAGGGGACCGACCGCATCGCCGTCATGGCCGCGCTGTCGGTGGCGGCCGAGTTCCTGTCGGTGAAGTCGCCGCAAGGGCCGCTGTCGGACCTGTCGATCCTGGAAGTGAAGCAGAAACTGGACGCGATGCATCAGGTGCTCGATGCCGCGCTGTCGCCGCAGGAAAGCCTTCTCTGAACGCCTGATGAAATACGGGTGAGGGCGCACTCGACGTAAAAACGTTTGACATGCCGGTTCAGCGTAGTAAACTGGCGCCTCCCTGCGGTGTTCGAGATTTGCCATATATTCCTTGAACCATTCTTACGCATAGGTTGTGGAACATGCCTGGTGGGCGCGATCGTCACTAGCTGACGAACCCGAAATCGAGCTGACTGCGACCACCTTGAGCCTTTTGGTTCGGGATGCCGGCAAAAACGGCACAGGCGGGGCTATATTCCAGAGCGGTTGCTGCATGAAAGTGCGCAACCGCTTTTTCATGCGCGCTTGGAAAACGGCGCGCGTCCCGATATTCGTGCGAGTGGAAAGATGCGCTACTGGTTGATGAAGTCCGAACCGGACGAAGTGAGTTTCGACGACGTGCTGGCCGCACCGGGCCGCACGGTCGCCTGGTTCGGCGTGCGCAACTACCAGGCGCGCAACTTCATGCGCGACGGGATGCTGGTCGGCGACGGCGTCCTGTTCTACCATTCGAGCTGCGCCGTGCCGGGCGTGGCCGGCATCGCGCGCGTGGCCAGCACCCCGTATCCGGATGCGTCCCAGTTCGACAAGGACGGCAAGTACTTCGATCCCAAGGCCACGCCGGAGCAGCCGCGCTGGATCTCGGTCGACGTGCAGGCAGTGGCCGCCGGCCGCTATCTTCCGCTGACCGAGATGCGCACCGTGCCCGAGCTGGACGACATGGTGCTGCTGCAGAAGGGCAGCCGGCTGTCGATCTCGCCCGTGACCGCCGGCCAGTGGCAGCGCATCCTGGCACTGACGGGCGTGCCGGCGGCTGCGTTCGCGTCCGCGCGGGACTGAGGACGGCCGCGTGTTCGGCCTCGACCCCGGCCTCGTGCCCATCCTGCTGGCGATGGGCTGCTTCGGCGGCTTCTCGGCGGGCTTGCTGGGCATCGGCGGCGGCATGGTGCTGGTGCCGTTCATGACCATGATCTTCTCGGCCAAGGGCTTCGCGCCCCACCTGGTCGTGCACATGGCGATCGCGACCTCGCTGGCCACCATCCTGTTCACCTCCGTCTCGTCGATGCGCGCCCACCACCGCCACGGCGCCGTGCTGTGGCGCGTGGCCGGCATGCTGGCACCTGGCATCGTGATCGGTTCCTTCATCGGCCCCTGGATCGGCAAGCAGATGGACACGTCCGCCCTGGCCCTGTTCTTCGGCGTGTTCGTCGCTTTCTCGGCCACGCAGATGCTGTTCAACCGCAAGCCGGAAGGTACGCGGCCGTTGCCGGGAACGGGCGGCATGCTGGCGGCGGGCGGCCTGGTCGGCGTGCTGTCCGGACTGGTGGGGGCGGGCGGCGGCTTCGTGTCGATCCCGTTCATGACCTGGCGCGGCGTGCCCATCCACAATGCGGTGGCGACCAGCGCGGCGCTGGGCTTTCCCATCGCGCTGTCGGGCACGATCGCGAACGTGTGCTACGGCTGGGGAGAGGCGGGTCTGCCGCCGGGGTCGCTGGGCTTCGTCTGGGTGCCGGCGCTGCTGATCGTGGTGGCCGCCAGCATGGCGATGGCGCCGCTGGGGGCGAAGCTGGCGCACCGGCTGCCGGTGCTGAGGTTGAAGCGGATATTCGCCTGCATCCTGTACGCGCTGGCGGCGTACATGCTGTGGAAGGCGTACGCCGGTTGATGCGGCGCGATGGTGGCATGTGATGCCCACCCTACGATGACCGTCCTGTAGGGTGGGCACCACGTGCCCACCATGCATCACGCCGGCACGGCCCGCTTGTTCCCGCCCGAATACGCCCAACCGAGCATGATGATGCCCGCCACGATCATCGGCAGCGACAGCACCTGCCCCGACGTGATCGGCAGCCCCAGCACATGGGTTTCCCAATCCGGCACGCGGAAGTATTCGGTGAAGAAGCGCGCGCAGCCGTACAGCAGCGTGTACAGGGCGCCGACGGCCAGGCGCGGACGCGGCTTGCGGGCGAACAGCCAGACGATGACGAAGCACAGCAGGCCGTCGACCAGCATCTGGTAGATCGGCGACGGATGGCGCGGGCCCTCGACGCCCGGCCACAGCATGGCCCAGGGCAGGCTCGGGTCGGCCAGGCGGCCCGGCAGTTCGGCGTTGATGAAGTTGCCCAGGCGGCCGCAGGCGTAGCCGATGGGGACCATCGGGGCGATGAAGTCGTACACGTCGAGCAGGTTGCGGCCGCGCTTGCGGGCCCACAGCGCCATGGCGATCAGCACGCCGATGAAGCCGCCGTGGTAGGACATGCCGCCGTGCCAGGTCATGAAGATCTCGGCCGGATGCGAGAAGTAGTATTCCGGCTTGTAGAACAGCACCTCGCCCAGGCGCCCGCCGATCACCACGCCCAGCATCCCGTAGAACAGCATGTCGTCCAGGTCCTCGTTCTTCCAGCCCTGGGCCTGCACGTGCGGCTGGGTCTTGATGCGCACGCGGCCCAGGATGACGAACAGGGCGAAGGCGACGACATACATGATCCCGTACCAGTGGATGTCCACGGGGCCGATGCTGAAGGCGATCGGGTTCGGTTGCGGGTGAACGAGCATATTAAAGATCCCTAAGTAGTTCCAGAAAGCCCTTCAGCACCGGGGACGGATTGTCGCGCCGCCAGGCGATGCCGGTCTCGACCAGCGGGGTCGGGTCGGCAAGGGCACGGTATTCTACGCCCGGTCGCATCAGGTTGGAGACGGATTGTGGCACAAGTGCCAAGCCCATGCCGGCCGACACGAGACTGACGATGGTCTGCATCTGGATGGCCAGCTGGCCGATCGCCGGCACGACCCCGGCCGCGCGGAAGCACGACAGGATGGCATCGTACAGCGCCGGCGAGACTTCGCGCGGGAAGACGATCAAGGGCAGTTCGGGAACCTCCGACAGGCGCACGGGCTCGCCATCGGGCGGCAGCGCCAGGCCGCTGGGCGCGCACAGGATCAGCGGTTCTTCCAGCACCTTCATGTAGTCGAGCTCGGCCTGGGCCTTGTCCGGCAGCGGCGGGATCAGGAAGCCGGCATCCATCCCGCCGCCGCGCAGCAGCTCCTCGACCTGCACGTCGGACGTGGCTTCCTGCAGCGTCAATTGCACGGCCGGATGGCGCTCGCTGTAGCGGCGCAGCAGGGGCGGCAGCACGCTGTAGTCGGCCGAGGTGATGAAGGCGAGGGCCAGGCGTCCCGTGTCGCCGCCGGCCGCGCGGCGCGCCAATTCGGGCAGGCCGGCGGCGCCCGCCAGCAGGCGTCGCGCCTCGGGCAGCAGGGCGGTGCCGGCGGCCGTGAGGGCCACGCTGCGGCGGTTGCGCACGAACAGCGGCGTGCCCAGCAGGTCCTCGAAGGCGGCGATCGCCTGCGACAGCGGCGGCTGGGTCATGTGCAGGCGCGCGGCGGCGCGGCCGAAATGCAGCTCTTCGGCGACGGCGATGAAGTAGCGTAGCTGGCGCAGTTCGATGGCGGTACTCATGGATTGATATTCTAAACGTATCACAGTGCATGGAATCATATATTGGACAACTCATGCGCTGGCGGGCACCCTGATGCTCCCCACAGAAAGCCGCTCCAGGAGACGACCATGCCCACTTACCGTTCCCGCACCACCACCCAAGGCCGCAACATGGCGGGCGCCCGCGCCCTGTGGCGCGCCACCGGCATGAAGGATGGCGACTTCGAGAAGCCGATCATCGCCGTCGTGAACTCCTTCACCCAGTTCGTGCCGGGCCACGTGCACCTGAAGGACCTGGGCCAGCTGGTCGCGCGCGAGATCGAGGCGGCCGGCGGCGTCGCCAAGGAATTCAATACCATCGCCGTCGACGACGGCATCGCCATGGGCCACGGCGGCATGCTGTATTCGCTGCCCTCGCGCGACCTGATCGCCGACTCGGTCGAGTACATGGTGAACGCCCACTGCGCCGATGCGATGGTCTGCATCTCGAACTGCGACAAGATCACCCCGGGCATGCTGATGGCCGCGATGCGCTTGAACATCCCCGTCGTGTTCGTGTCCGGCGGCCCGATGGAAGCGGGCAAGGTGCTGAAGGTCGTCGACAACAAGCAGAAGATCATCAAGCTGGACCTGGTCGACGCCATGATCCAGGCCGGCGACGCGCGCATTTCCGACGCCGACGTGGCGGAAGTGGAACGCTCCGCCTGTCCCACATGCGGTTCCTGTTCCGGCATGTTCACGGCCAACTCGATGAACTGCCTCACGGAAGCGCTGGGCCTCTCGCTGCCGGGCAACGGCACCATCGTCGCCACCCACGCCGACCGCAAGGAACTGTTCCTGCGCGCGGGCCGCCTGATCGTCGACATCGCCAAGCGCCACTACGAGCAGGACGACTACTCGGTCCTGCCGCGCTCGATCGCCACCAAGGCGGCGTTCGAGAACGCGATGGCGCTGGACGTGTCGATGGGCGGCTCCACCAACACCGTGCTGCACCTGCTGGCCGCCGCCCACGAAGCGGGCGTGGCCTTCACGATGGCCGACATCGACCGCATCTCGCGCAAGGTCCCGTGCCTGTGCAAGGTCGCGCCGATGACGGACAAGTACCACATCGAGGACGTGCACCGCGCCGGGGGCATCGTCTCCATCCTCGGCGAGCTGGCCAGGGCGGGCCTGCTGGATACCTCGCTGCCGACCGTGCACAGCCCGACCATCGCCGACGCCATCGCGAAATACGACATCCGGGTCAGCGACGACCAGGCCGTGCACCGGCTGTTCCGCGCGGCGCCGGGCGGCGTGCCGACGCAGGTCGCGTTCTCGCAGTCCGAGCGCTACGACGCCAACGACATCGACCGCAGCGCGGGCTGCATCCGCGACCGCGAGCACGCCTACTCGCAGGACGGCGGCCTGGCGGTCCTGTACGGGAACATCGCGGAAAAGGGCTGCATCGTGAAGACGGCGGGCGTGGACGAAAGCATCCTGAAGTTCTCCGGCCGCGCGCGCGTGTTCGAGAGCCAGGACGCGGCCGTCGAAGGCATCCTCGGCGACACCGTGCATGCGGGCGACGTCGTCATCATCCGCTACGAAGGGCCGAAGGGCGGTCCCGGCATGCAGGAGATGCTGTACCCGACCTCGTACATCAAGTCCAAGGGCCTCGGCAAGGCCTGCGCGCTGTTCACGGACGGCCGCTTCTCGGGCGGCTCCTCGGGCCTGGTGATCGGCCATGCCTCGCCGGAAGCGGCGGAGGGCGGCGCGATCGGCCTGGTGGAAGAGGGCGACCTGATCGACATCGACATCCCGGCGCGCACGATCAACCTGCGCGTCACCGCCGAAGAACTGGCGCACCGCCGCGCCGCGATGGAAGCGCGCGGCGACCAGGCCTGGCAGCCGGTCGACCGCGAGCGCTACGTGTCGCAGGCCTTGCAGGCCTACGCCGCGCTGACGACGTCCGCCGACCGCGGCGCGGTGCGCGATCTGTCGCAGCTGAAGCGCTGATATACATACCGTCGTCCCTGCGAAGGCAGGGACCCATACTGAGCTTCCGAAGTCGGTGTGTCTGAAGCTTCACGACGCTTCCAATATACCGATTTCTGTTCGTCAGCATGGGTCCCTGCCTCCGCAGGGACGACGTGTCATTTGCGCTTGTCGAACCGCTGCCTGACCCTGTCCTCGCGCCGTTTGCGGTCCACGTCGTGCGCCTTGCGCTTGTCCAGCCCCAGCAGGCCCTCGATGAATTCGAACCAGACGAAGGCGAGCACCATCAGGCCGACGATCCACCACCACGACAGCTGGGCGAAGCGCCAGACTTCGAAGAAGCGCAGGGCGGCGAGGATGGCTATGAGGATGATCAGCGGCATGGTGGAATTCCTTTCGGCGGCCATCTTAGCGCCAAGCGCCGGGTCTCGATAGTGCCGACATGCAACACGTTCGTAATGCTCCGTCAATGGAAAGCTGTATCAGTCGTTACCGAATATGTCGGCGTCACCGCCCAGGCGGAAACACGCTAGAATCGCAGTCGTAATGCTTTCACTGGAGAAAACTATGAAACGGTCCCTGATGTTGTTCGTCGCAGCTTCCGCCCTGCTGTCGGGCAGCGCCTTCGCGCAAGCCGACCTGGCCAAGGCCAAGAATTGCATGGCGTGCCACGCGGTCGCTAACAAGCTGGTCGGCCCGGCCTACAAGGACGTCGCGGCGAAGTACGCGGGCCAGAAGGGTGCCGAGGACAAGCTGGTGCAGAAGGTCATCAAGGGCGGTTCCGGCGTCTGGGGCCCGGTGCCGATGCCGGCCAACCCGCAGGTGAGCGAGGCGGAAGCGCGCAGCCTGGTGAAGTGGGTGCTGGCGCAGAAATGAACGAGGCCGCGTAATCCGCGGCCCTGAAACCGTCGTCCCTGCGCAGGCAGGGACCCAATTGCTGCACGCGTCATCGCTGCGCTGGCAAAATTGGGTCCCTGCCTGTGCAGGGAGTCGTGCCCGGCAATGCCGGGC
>NZ_JASNRD010000031.1:16699-39511 GCF_030412015.1 Massilia sp. YIM B02763
GTGCCCGGCAATGCCGGGCACGACGTCTTTTGGGTCAGCGGATCACATCCAGCCTGGTCCGCTGCCCACCCTTGTACGTGAACAGCGTCAGCGCCCCATCCTTGATGTCGCCGTACTGGTCGAACTGGATGGTGCCCGTCACGCCCTCGTACTTGATCGCCTTCAGCGCCGGCAGGTACCTGGCCGGGTCGGCCGACCTGGCGTTCTGCATGGCCGTGGCCATCACCATCACCGAATCGTAGACGTAGGGCGCGTACAGCTGCACGTCCTGGTTGAACTTCTTCTTGTAGCGGGCGCGGAAGTCGTCCATCGCCTTTTCCTGCGGCCCCTTCACGCCACCCGCCTCGGCGCAATAGACCTTGCCGTCGACCAGGCCGTCGCCGGCCAGGCGCGCCAGCGCATTGGTGCACATGCCGTCGCCGCCCATGAAGTAGGCGTCGATGCCCAGCGCCTTGATCTGCTTGAGCATGGGGCCGGCCACCGAATCCATGCCTCCGAAGAACACCAGGTCCGGCTTCTTCGCCTTGATCGACGTGAGGATGGCCGTGTAGTCGGTGGCGGTGGCGCTGGTGAATTCGCGGCCCACGACCTTCACGCCGGGCTTCTTCGTGCCTTTCACGAACTCGTCGGCCACGCCCTGGCCGTAGGTGCTGCGGTCGTCGATGACGGCGATGTTCTTGACCTTCAGCGTCTCGATCGCGTACTTGCTCAGGGTGCCGCCCAGCTTGGCGTCGCTGGCGACGGTGCGGAACGCGCCCGGGAAGCCCTGGCGCGTGTAGCGGGGCGCCGTCGTGGCCGGCGAGATCTGGACGATGCCGGCGTCGTCGTAGATCTTCGACGCGGGGATCGAGGTGCCGGAGTTCAGGTGGCCGATCACGCCGTTGACGTGGGCGTCGACGAGCTTCTGCGCCACCGCCGTGCCCTGCTTGGGATCGGCGCCGTCGTCCTCGGCGACCAGTTGCAGCGTGACCTTCTGGCCGTTGATGGCGTAGCCCTTGGCGCCGAGCTCGTCGATCGCCATGCGGGCGGCATTTTCCATGTCCTTGCCGAGGTGGGCGCTGGGGCCGGAGATCGGCGCCACGTGGCCGATCTTGACGACCTGCTGGGCGCCGGCGGCACTGGTCCAGGCCAGGGCGAGCGCGAGGGCGATGCGTTGTGTGTTCGACTGCATGAAGCTCTCCTGGCGAATGAGGAAAGGTGCAGCGCAACGTATTTGCGCAAGGCAAAAGTTACAGCAATTTGCTTGCCCGGCAAAGCGTTCTGAAGGAGAAATGCAGGATGCATGGCCAGGGGCCGGATCGTCCCTCTGGACGGGGCAGGCGACGTCAGGAACGCGACTTCAGGTGCGACAGCTCCTGGGCGACGGCACGCTCGACCACCTGCTCGACGGTCTGCCGCAGCCCCTCGTGCAGTTCCAGCGCGAGACGGGCGACGACGTGGTCGAGCACGGGCGCCATGCTGGTGCGGACCTGGTCTTCCAGCACCAGCGCGATACGGTCCTGCAGGCGGTCGAGCACGCGCGCGACCAGGCGTTCCTCGAGCGCGCGCCAGGCGTCGTCGTCGAGGCCCGCCGCCGTCGGCGCTTCCGCCGCCGCCTCGGCCTGTCCAGGCGCGGACGCAGGCGCAGGCGCGGTTTCCTGCACCACCTCGGTCAGTACGGGGATGCTTTCGTCGTCGTTCATGATTGCCCCGCCACGAAGTGGGTCAGCGGATACTGCTGGCGCTTGTAGGCGACGTAGCGCGTGCGCCCGGCGGCGGCGTCCTCCTCGTCGGTCGAGATGATCTCGAACACGCGCGCGAAGCTGTCGAAGCCGGCCGGGGTGCGGCGCGTCAGGTTGACCAGCATGTCGCGGTGCGGCAGCTCGGCGCCTTCGTCGAAGGTGACGATCACCGGCGTTTCCGGCGCCAGCGGGTCGCCCGCCATCACGTGCGGGATGAAGTCGGTGCCGGACAGCGTCCACAGCGCCTCGTTCAGTTGCGCGGCCTGGTCCGGGCCGTCGGCCAGCAGCACGACTTTGCCGCGCGCCGCATAGGCCTTGCGCGCCAGGCGGCAGGCGTAGCTCAGCTTGTCGGGGATATTGGTATGGAAATCGATCCGGGTCATGGTCAGAACTGGAAGTCGGGTGGCGTGTCGTCGTCGCGCCTGCGCGGTTCGGGCGGGCGCTCCGGCGGTGCGGCCTGGGCGTCGGGTGCCGCCGGCGCCTCGGACGCGGCGGTGGGAGCGGCCGGCTGGGGCGGCGCCTGGCGGTAGCCGGGCGGCAGCAGCGAGGCGCGCGGATAGGCGGCCGCCGTCAGCGCCTCGTCCCAGGCGGCGGCCTGGAAGCCGGCGATCTTCTGGCGGCCCACGAGCAGCAGCGGCACCTCGCTCTTGCCGCTCAAGCGGCGCAGCGCCTGTTCGTCGGCGCGGGTGCCCACGGTGCGCTCGGAAAACGGGATGCCGCGCCCGCGCAGCAGCGCGCGGCCCTGGTCGCAGGCGTCGCAGCGGCTGCTCGTGTACAGCACGACGGGAAAGTCCTGAACGGCGCGCGCCAGCGCGTAGGGCAGGGCGGGCGCGGCCGCCGGCTCGCTGGCTGCGCGCAGCGCGCGGGCCTGCTGGCCGGCCGGCGGAGCGTCGCCGTAATGGGTGACGCCTTGCGCATCCTTCCAGGTATAGACCTGGGCGGCGGCGGCGGGGACGGAAGCGGCGCTGGCACAGGCACACAGCAGCCCGAGCGCCGCCGGCGCGCGCCTTCCACCGTGCCGTCCGTGTGCCCGCCTCATCGCGCCCCCATCACGCCGTCACGGCCTTCAAGCGTGCTGCTCTTGCATGCCGCTGTGGCGCAGCAGCGCATCGATCCGCGGTTCGCGGCCACGGAAGGCCTTGAACGACTCGAGCGCCGGGCGCGAGCCGCCCACCGACAGGATCTCGCGATGGAAGCGCTTGCCCGTTTCGTCCAGCAGCGAACCGCCGCCCGCTTCGACGGCTTCCTCGAACGCCGCATAGGCGTCGGCCGACAGCACTTCCGCCCACTTGTAGCTGTAGTAGCCCGCCGCGTAGCCGCCGGCGAAGATGTGGCCGAACGAGTGCTGGAAACGGTTGAACGAAGGCGGTACCAGCACGGCGAACTTGGCGCGCACGTCGTCCACCAGGTCCTGTACGGTCTTCTGGCTGTTCGGGTCGAAGTCGTAGTGCAGGTGCATGTCGATCAGCGAGAACTCGACCTGGCGCAGCGTCTGCATGCCGGACTGGAAGTTCTTCGCCGCCAGCATCTTGTCGTACAGCGCGCGCGGCAGCGGTTCGCCTGTCTTCACGTGCGCCGTCATGCCCTGCAGGACGTCCCACTCCCAGCAGAAGTTTTCCATGAACTGCGAGGGCAGTTCGACGGCATCCCATTCCACGCCCGAGATGCCGGACACGGACAGCTCGTCCACTTCCGTCAGCATGTGGTGCAGGCCGTGGCCGAATTCGTGGAACAGCGTCGTCACCTCATCGTGCGTGAACAGCGACGGCTGCAGCTTGCCGTCGGCGTCCGGCGCCGGCGGCGTGAAGTTGCAGGTCAGGTAGGCGATCGGCGTCTGCACGATGCCGCCGGTGGTGAGCCTGCGGCCGCGCGCGTCGTCCATCCAGGCGCCCTGGCCCTTGCCGGGACGGGCGTACAGGTCCAGGTAGAACTGTCCGATCAGTTCACCATTCTTCTCGATGCGGAAGAAGCGCACGTCCGGATGCCACACGGGCGCGTCGTCCGGGGCGATGGTCACGCCGAACAGCGTCGAGATCACGCCGAACAGGCCGGCCACGACCTTGTGTTCGGGGAAGTATTCCTTCACTTCCTGGGCCGAGAACGCGTAGCGTTTTTCGCGCAGCTTTTCCGACGCGTAGGCCACGTCCCAGGCCTGCATGTCCGCCAGGCCCAGCTCGTCCTTGGCGAAGGCGCGCAGCTCGGCCAGGTCCTTTTCCGCATACGGACGGGCGCGGCGCGCCAGGTCTTCCAGGAACTCGATCACGTGTTCCGGGCTCTCGGCCATCTTCGGCTCCAGCGACACGTGGGCGAAGCTCCGGAAGTCCAGCAGCTTGGCTTCCTCGTCGCGCAGCTTCAGGAGCTGGGCGATGTTCGAGGTGTTGTCCCATTTCTCGACTTCCGAGAACACGGTGCCCATCTCGGACGCCTTGGTCGCGTTGGCGCGGTAGATCTTCTCGCGCAGGGCGCGGTTGTCGGCGAACTGCAGCACGGGGAAGTAGGACGGGAAGTGCAGCGAGAACTGCCATCCCTGTTTGCCGTCGCGTTCGGCGGCCGCGCGCGCGGCCTGCTTCGCGTCGTCCGGCAGGCCGGCCAGCTCGGCTTCGTCCTGCACCAGCAGTGTATAGTCGTTGGTGGCGTCCAGCACGTTCTCCGAGAAGCGGGTCGAGAGGGCGGCCTGCTGTTCCTGGATCTCGGCGAAGCGCTCCTTCTGCTGTTCCGGCAGCTCGGCGCCGCCCAGGCGGAAGTCGCGCAGCGCGTTCTCGACGATGCGCTTGCGGGCCGGCGACAGGTTCACGAAGCCCGGATTGGCGCGCAGCTGCTTGTACTTGTCGAACAGCGCCTCGTTCTGGCCCAGCTCCGTCCAGAACTCGGTCACCTTCGGCTGGTTCTCGTTGTAGGTGGCACGCAGCTCGGGCGTGTCCATCACGTGGTTCAGGTGGTTGACCACGCCCCAGGCGCGGCCGAGGCGCTCCGTCGCTTCCTCCAGCGGCACCACGAAGTTGTCCCAGCTGACATCGGTGCCGGAAGCGGGCGCTTCGAGCGCCTGCACCACCTTGCGAGCATCCGCGATCAATGCTTCGAGCGCCGGAGTGACGTGCTCGGGGCGGATCGCGTCGAATCGGGGCAGGCCCGAGAAATCGAGAAGGGGATTGCTGGTATCGATGCTCATGGTGTTCCTTTCAAAAGTTCATGCAATGCCCGGCTGCGGAACCATGCCCGCGCCCGGGGCAGTTTTTTCCTGGCCTGCGTCTTGACTCTTGGCAAGACGGCGCTCCGCCGACTCGAGGGTATTCATCAACAGCATGGTAATCGTCATCGGGCCCACGCCGCCCGGCACCGGGGTAATGTGCGCGGCCACTTCCTTGACGCTGTCGAAGTCGACGTCGCCGCACAGCTTGCCCTCGTCGTTGCGGTTGATGCCCACGTCGATCACGATGGCGCCCGGCTTGACCATGTCGCCGGTCAGCGTGTTGCGGCGGCCGACCGCGGCCACGACGATGTCGGCCTGGCGCGTGTGGTAGCCCAGGTCCGAGGTCCCGCTATGGCATATGGTCACGGTGGCATTCTGTTGCAAGAGCAGCAGTGCCATCGGCTTGCCGACGGTATTGCTGCGGCCGATCACGACGGCATGCTTGCCGCGCAGGTCGACGCCGGTGGTCTCGATCAGCTTCATGCAGCCGTACGGCGTGCACGGACGGAAGCCCGGCAGATTGGCGACCAGTTCGCCGGCCGACAGCACCGAATAGCCGTCCACGTCCTTGGTGGTGGCGATCGCCTCGATGACCTTGGACGAATCGATGTGCCTGGGCAGCGGCATCTGCACGAGGATGCCGTGGATGGCCGGGTCCGCGTTCAGGGCGGCGATGCGCTCGAGCAGGGCGGCTTCGGAGAAGTCGGCCTCGTATTTCTCCAGCACGGAGTGGAAGCCCACGTCGGCGCAGGCCTTGACCTTGTTGCGCACGTAGACGTGGCTGGCCGGATCGTCGCCGACGATGATGACCGCCAGGCCGGGCTGCATGCCGCGCTCGGTGAGGGCGGCGGCGCGGGCGGCGATGTCGGTGCGCAGTTGTTGGGAAAGTTTGACTCCGTCGATCAGTTGGGCGGTCATGGCGGGAACTCGTTGGCTGGACAAAGACGCGATTATAAGCGTCTGCCGTGGTAGCGGCCGGAAACGCGCGCCACCGGCGCCCGTTCGACTGCATATTGATGCCCGCGTCCGGATGCTCGGGGCCGCCCGGCAGGCGTCTGGAAGGGCAAAAATGTGCGGTTGCAGCATTTTTGAAAATGTGCAAAGGCAGCATTCATGCGGCTTGGCTAGGGTTTTATCACATTATGAAATTGAATATCGTATTTTGAAAAACGCCCCATCCACTGGTAAAATCGGCAGGCTTTATTTTAGGGATAGTCTTTTCCCCACCATGCGTCCGGAGCTGGTTCGGAATCGAGTGGGGCACCAACTCAAGGAGACGTAGCAATGTCAGCTCAACTCGACCAGTTGACGGCCCAAGCCGCCAACGACCCGGATTCGCTCGAGACCAAGGAATGGCTCGACGCGCTCGAGGCAGTCATCGAATTCGAAGGCACCGATCGCGCCCACTACCTGCTGGAGCGCCTGGTCGACCTGGCCCGCCGCCGCGGCGCCCACGTCCCGTTCTCGAGCAACACCGCCTACGTGAACACCATCCCGGCGCACCTGGAAGAACACTGCCCGGGCAACCTCGAATACGAAGAGCGCCTGCGCTCGTGGATGCGCTGGAACGCGATGGCGATGGTGGTCAAGGCCAACCGCGCCGACGGCGACCTGGGCGGCCACATCTCGTCCTTCGCCTCGCTGGCCAACATGCTGGGCATCGGCTTCAACCACTTCTGGCAGGCCCCGAGCGAGAACCACGGCGGCGACCTGCTGTACATCCAGGGCCACTCCTCGCCGGGCATCTACGCGCGCGCCTTCCTCGAAGGCCGCATCTCCGAAGAGCAGCTCTTGAACTTCCGCCGCGAAGTCGACGGCAAGGGCCTGTCTTCGTACCCGCACCCGAAACTGATGCCGGACTTCTGGCAGTTCCCGACCGTCTCGATGGGCCTGGGCCCCCTGATGGCGATCTACCAGGCGCGCTTCCTGAAGTACCTGCACGCCCGCGGCATCGCCGACACCGAAGCCCGCAAGGTCTGGGTCTTCTGCGGCGACGGCGAGATGGACGAGCCGGAATCGATGGGCGCGATCGGCATGGCCGCGCGCGAAAAGCTCGACAACCTGGTCATGGTCGTCAACTGCAACCTGCAGCGCCTGGACGGTCCGGTGCGCGGCAACGGCAAGATCATCCAGGAACTGGAAGCCGACTTCCGCGGCGCAGGCTGGAACGTCATCAAGGTCGTGTGGGGCTCGCAATGGGACGCCCTGCTGGCCAAGGACAAGGACGGCATCCTGCAGCGCGTGATGATGGAAACCGTCGACGGCGAATACCAGAACTACAAGGCCAAGGACGGCGCCTACGTGCGCAAGCACTTCTTCGGCAAGCACCCGGAGCTGCTGAAGATGGTCGCCAACATGAGCGACGACGACATCTGGCGCCTGACCCGCGGCGGCCACGATCCGCACAAGATCTACGCCGCCTTCAAGAAGGCGCAGGAAAACAAGGGCACCCCGACCGTGCTGCTGGTGAAGACCGTCAAGGGCTTCGGCATGGGCAAGTCGGGCGAGGCGCGCAATACCGCGCACCAGACCAAGAAGCTGGACGACGAGGCGATCCGCGAGATGCGCGACCGCTTCGCCATCCCCATCCCGGACGACAAGCTGGCCGACATCCCGTTCTTCAAGCCGTCCGACGACGCGCCTGAAATGAAGTACCTGCACGAGCGCCGCAAGGCCCTCGGCGGCTACCTGCCGCAGCGCCGCGAGCAGGCCGACGAGAAGCTGACCGTGCCGGCCCTGGAGACCTTCAAGGCCGTCCTCGACCCGACCGCCGCCGGCCGCGAGATCTCGACCACGCAAGCCTACGTGCGCGTGATCACCGCGCTGCTGAAGGACCAGAGCCTGGGCCAGCGCATCGTCCCGATCCTGGTCGACGAATCGCGTACCTTCGGCATGGAAGGCCTGTTCCGCCAGATCGGCATCTTCAGCCAGCAGGGCCAGCTGTACGAGCCGGTCGACAAGGACCAGGTCATGTATTACCGCGAGGACAAGGCCGGCCAGATCCTCCAGGAAGGCATCAACGAAGCGGGCGGCATGAGCTCGTGGATCGCCGCGGCGACGTCGTACTCGACGAACAACCGCGTGATGATCCCGTTCTACACCTTCTACTCGATGTTCGGCATGCAGCGCGTGGGCGACCTGGTCTGGCTGGCCGGCGACATCCGCGCCCGCGGCTTCCTGATGGGCGGCACCGCCGGCCGCACCACGCTGAACGGCGAAGGCCTGCAGCACGAGGACGGCCACAGCCACATCATCGCGGCCACGGTCCCGAACTGCATTCCGTACGACCCGACCTACGCGCACGAAGTCGCCGTGATCATCCAGGATGGCCTGCACCGCATGGTGGAGAAGCAGGAAGATGTGTTCTACTACATCACCATCATGAACGAGAACTACGAGCAGCCGGGCCTGAAGGAAGGCCAGCAGGAAGGCATCCTGAAGGGCATGTACCTGCTCCAGGAAGGCGACAAGTCGGCCGCCAACCGCGTCCAGCTGATGGGCTCCGGCACCATCCTGCGCGAGTCCGTGTTCGCCGCCGAGCTGCTCCAGAACGACTGGGGCGTCGCCGCCGACGTGTGGTCGTGCCCGTCGCTGACGCTGCTGGCCCGCGACGGCCAGGACGTCGACCGCTGGAACCTGGTGCACCCGACCGAGGAAGCGCGCCTGCCGTACGTGACCCAGCTGCTGAAGGACACGAGCGGCCCGATCGTGGCGACCACCGACTACATGCGCCTGTTCGCCGAGCAGATCCGCGCCTACATCCCGAGCGGCCGCACCTACAAGGTGCTGGGCACCGACGGCTTCGGCCGTTCGGATTCCCGCGCCAAGCTGCGCGAGTTCTTCGAGGTGAACCGTTACTACATCACGGTCGCCGCGCTGAAGTCGCTGGCCGAGGAAGGCAAGATCCCGGCATCGAAGGTCGCGGAAGCGATCGCCAAGTACGGCATCGATCCGAACAAGCCGAATCCGGTGACCCAGTAATGCTCTTGCCCGCACGTGCATGAATGGCCGTGCGGGCCTGAATGAACGTCGTCCCTGCGAAGGCGTGAAACAGTCCAGTGGACTGTTTCACCCCATACCGAGTATCCGAAGTCGCAACGTTGCCGCTTCTTCCAGCTTGGTATGGGCTCCTGCCTTCGCAGGAGCGACGGATGAGCGAACGATAAGAATACGGAGCTAACACACTATGAGCATTGTGGAAGTCAAAGTCCCCGACATCGGCGACTTCAAGGAAGTGGAAGTCATCGAACTGATGGTCAAGCCGGGCGACACCATCAAGGTCGACCAGTCGCTGATCACGGTGGAATCGGACAAGGCGAGCATGGAGATCCCCTCCAGCCACGCCGGCGTCGTCAAGGAAATCAAGGTCAAGGTCGGCGACAAGGTCGCCGAAGGTTCGCTCGTGCTGACCGTCGAGGAAGCCGCCGGCGCCGCGCCGGCCGCGGAAGCTGCCCCGGCTCCGGCAGCCGCCGCGCCGGCAGCCGCACCGGCTCCGGCCGCAGCGCCCGCACCGGCTCCCGCAGCCGCACCGGCACCTGCTCCGGCACCGGCCGCTGCGCCGGCACCGGCACCGGCCGCAGCACAGGCACCTGCAGCGTCCGCCCCGGCCGCGAGCTTCGCCACCGCCCATGCCTCGCCGTCCGTGCGCAAGTTCGCGCGCGAGCTGGGCGTCGACCTGAACAAGGTCAAGGGTTCGGGCCAGAAGGGCCGCATCACCCAGCAGGACGTGCAGGGCTTCGTCAAGAGCGCCCTGGCGGCCGGTCCGGCAGCAAGCCCGGCAGCCGGCGGCGGCGCAGGCATGAACCTGCTGCCGTGGCCGTCGCTCGACTTCAGCAAGTTCGGCCCGACCGAAACCCAGCCGCTGTCGCGCATCAAGAAGATCAGCGGTCCGAACCTGCACCGCAACTGGGTCATGATTCCGCACGTGACCCACTTCGAGGAAGCCGACGTCACCGACCTGGAGCAGTTCCGCGTCGATTCGAACGCCGCCTACGCCAAGGCCAAGTCGGCCACCAAGCTGACCATGCTGGCCTTCGTCATCAAGGCGTCGGTCGCCGCGCTGAAGAAGTTCCCGGCCTTTAATTCGTCGCTGGACGAGCCGAACGGCGCGCTGATCCTGAAGCAGTACTACAACATCGGCTTCGCGGCCGACACGCCGAACGGCCTCGTGGTCCCGGTGATCAAGGACGCCGACAAGAAGTCGGTCTCGCAGATCGCCACCGAGATGACGGAACTGTCGGCGCAGGCACGCGACGGCAAGCTGTCGCCGGCGAACATGCAGGGCGCCACCTTCACGATCTCGTCGCTGGGCGGCATCGGCGGCACCAACTTCACGCCGATCATCAACGCGCCGGAAGTCGCGATCCTGGGCCTGTCCAAGTCGGCGATGAAGCCGGTGTGGGACGGATCGACCTTCCAGCCGCGCCTGATGCTGCCGCTGTCGCTGTCGTACGACCACCGCGTGATCGACGGCGCCGGCGCCGCCCGCTTCGCCGCCTACCTGGCCGACGTGCTGGCCGACCTGCGCAAGACGCTGCTGTAAGGAGCCGACCAGATGAGCACCGTGGAAGTCAAAGTACCGAATATCGGCGATTTCAAGGACGTCGAGATCATCGAGCTGATGGTCAAGCCGGGCGACACGATCAAGGTCGACCAGTCGCTGGTCACCGTGGAATCGGACAAGGCCAGCATGGAGATCCCGTCGACCCACGCCGGCGTCGTGCAGGAACTGAAGGTCAAGGTCGGCGACAAGGTGAACGAAGGTTCGCTGCTGCTGACGGTCGACGAAGCCGGCGCGGGCGCGAGCGCGCCTGCAGCCCCGGCTGCGGCACCTGCCGCTGCCGCGTCGGACAAGCCGGCCGCCCAGATCGGCGCGCAGGCCGTGGCGCCGACGGCTGCCGCAGCACCGACCGACTCGTACGCACCGGCCCATAAAGCCGATGCGGCGGCGCCGAATTCGGTGCCGGCGCCGAACGCGTCGAGCTACAGCGGCCAGGTCGACGTCGAATGCGAGATGATGGTGCTGGGCGCCGGCCCCGGTGGCTACTCGGCCGCCTTCCGCTCGGCGGATCTCGGCATGAACACCGTGCTGGTCGAGAAGTACGCGACGCTTGGCGGCGTGTGCCTGAACGTGGGCTGCATCCCATCGAAGGCGCTGCTGCACGTGGCCGCGATCATCGACGAGACCGCGCACATGGCGGATCACGGCGTCACCTTCGCCAAGCCGGACGTCGACATCGACAAGCTGCGCGCCTACAAGGACAAAGTCATCAAGACGATGACGGGTGGCCTGGCCGGCATGGCCAAGGCGCGCAAGGTCAACGTGGTGCAGGGCGTGGGCAAGTTCCTGAGCCCGAACCACATCGAAGTGACGGGGCCGGACGGCGGCAAGAAGGTCGTCCAGTTCCAGAAGGCGATCATCGCGGCCGGTTCCTCGGTCGTGAAGCTGCCGTTCGTGCCGGAAGACCCGCGCATCGTCGATTCGACGGGCGCGCTGGAACTGCGCCAAGTGCCGAAGCGCATGCTGGTCATCGGCGGCGGCATCATCGGCCTGGAGATGGCGACCGTGTACTCGACGCTGGGCGCACGCATCGACGTCGTCGAGATGATGGACGGCCTGATGCAGGGCGCGGACCGCGAAGCCGTCAAGATCTGGCAGAAGTACAACGCGCACCGCTTCGACAACATCATGTTGAAGACCAAGACCGTCGGCGTGGAAGCGCTGCCGGAAGGGATCAAGGTCAGCTTCGAAGCCGCGGAAGCGGGCCAGCCGGCGCCGGAAGCCCAGGTCTACGACCTGGTGCTGGTGGCCGTGGGCCGCAGCCCGAACGGCAAGAAGATCGGCGCGGACGCCGCCGGCGTGGCGGTCACCGACCGCGGCTTCATCCCCGTCGATGGCCAGATGCGCACGAACGTAGCCCACATCTTCGCCATCGGCGACCTGGTGGGCCAGCCGATGCTGGCGCACAAGGCCGTGCACGAAGCCCACGTCGCCGCGGAAGCCGCGCACGGCGAGAAGGCCTTCTTCGATGCGAAGGTGATCCCGTCGGTGGCCTACACCGATCCGGAAGTGGCGTGGGTCGGCCTGACCGAGGACGAAGCGAAGGCGAAGGGCGTCAAGGTCGAGAAGGGCCACTTCCCGTGGGCCGCCTCGGGCCGCGCCGTCGCCAACGGCCGTTCGGAAGGCTTCACCAAGCTGCTGTTCGACGCCGAGACCCACCGCATCGTGGGCGGCACCATCGTCGGCACCAATGCCGGCGACATGATCGGCGAGATCGCCCTGGCGATCGAGATGGGCGCGGACGGCGTGGACATCGGCAAGACCATCCACCCGCACCCGACGCTGGGCGAATCGATCGGCATGGCGGCGGAAGCCTACGAAGGCGTCTGTACCGACTTGCCGCCGCCGCGCAAGCGCTGATCGTCAGGCTGCAGCAGCAACAAGAACCGGGGCGCTTGCCCCGGTTTTTTTATGCCTTCATCCATGTTGGCGCAGCTACTGCACCTTCGTCGAGAGGAGTTTTTTCAGCGACAGGTTTTCGTGTCCCGAATAAATGATGTCGGCGATCTTCCAGGTTCCGGCGACTCGGATAAGTTCGAAATCGATCTGCTTGCGTTCACCCGTTACGGGATCCTTGAAGGTGACCGATACCTTGCCGGAGCCGACTGTTTGCACATCGAGATCGATCAATCGAGGATCCTGCGAATCGAACAGGATATCGGCGTCGAGGTTGCAGATCCCTTGATATTTGATCTGGCACGCGGCGTCCTTCATCAGCAAGTCGGTCAATGCCGGTGTGAAGTACCGGCTAAGGACTGCTTGGCCTTGATGAGAGATATCTTCGCCAAACAGTTCTTGTTGGCCCGCGAACGCTTGCCACCCAAAATCCTTGTACAGGCGCGCGACGACGGCAGCCTCGCTGCGCGCTTCAGCCGCGGATGCGGCCGGGGAGTAAGCGAATGCGCATGCGGTCGCCATGAGGATAGCGAGGCATTTAACGGCGATAGACGACATAGCTGGGTTTCTCCCTTGCGTAGGCTGGACCTGGCCAGAATCCGCGTTGTACAAAATCCGATATCCACTGCGTTCCGTCGTAGCCGGCGATATGCCCTGCCTGGTGTCCGTTCGCGGTCGCATTCATGACGACGATATCGCCTTTCTGAAAGGCGAATTCGTCAGGATTATCAACCGAAATCGCATGGAAGCCATTGCGCAACAATATCGGTCCGTAATGTTTTGCGTAATTGGGATGCGACCCGGTATCTGCCCCCGCGGCCTCGAGCGCTCGCCGCACAAATTTGGCACAGCTCGACTGGCTATGGCGTCCCGCATGTGCGCGCAAGTGGCCAGCAAATTTTTCGGTATCGAATGGCATCGCACTGCTCCTGTCATGCGATCTTGTTAGTCGCCAGATCCCAGCCGCCTGCTGTGTTGCCGCCGCTGCCGCCGCTGATTTTCTGCTGCGTATATTTCCACTTGATCTTGGAGTACTTCAGGTTGACGAGCTCCGATAAATAGGTCTCGCTGCCGCCGAGGTGTGGCTTCACCATTCCGACGAGTACATTTTCAAGTTCGATCTCGAAATATTTGACGCGGCTGCCGTTTCCATCGGCACGGAAAAATTCGAATCTTGCCTTGGGAATCGTTTTTCCCATCGCGCATGTTTGGGCAAGGATAGGGGAAGATAGGTCGGCGAGTTTTGAAAATGAGATGTCGTCAAGTTCTGCGCGTTCTGCGGTGTGGCCGCCACCCGTCGATGCCGTGGCACTTTTCGGTTGGAAGACGCCCCAATGGACACCGGTGACTTCGATCCAGTCCTTATGCTTGTCGTCTTGCGATTCGCCCTTGATGCCGTCGATCTGCAGATACACGTCGATTGCCATCGCTGCCTCCGAAAGTAAGAAATGTCGAGGCGTGATATTCGATGTGATACATCCAAATGGGGCATCGCATCGGCACTCGACCGACTCAGGATTCTTGCGAAATCAGGGAAAAGGCAACTCGACAAGAATCAAGCTGCCGGCTGCGCTAGCGCACGTATGGTCGCGTTATGGTTAAATCGGAACCGCAGTGCCTACTGAGATAAGCCTTTTTGGGAAATTAGAATGATGACGAGCAATCGCAGGGCGAACGTGATCGGCGCCATGTCCTTGGCCCTGGCCGGCATGGTGGGTGCCGCCTCGGCCCAGGGCGACCGCTACGTCTCCATGGGCAGCTCCTACGCCGCCGGCCCCGGCGTCGGCCAGCGCGACGCGGCCAGCGGCGGTTGTGGACGCTCGCTGACCAACTACGCGCGCACCGTCGCGCAGAAACACCACCTCGACCTCGTCGACGTCGCCTGCTCGGGCGCCACGACGGAGAACATCCTCGTGCGCGGCCAGCACGGCTTTCCCGCTCAGATCGAGGCCGTGACGCCGGGCACGCGCCTGGTGTCGATCCTCATCGGCG
The DNA here is from genome assembly GCF_030412015.1 of Massilia sp. YIM B02763. Lineage (GTDB taxonomy): Bacteria > Pseudomonadota > Gammaproteobacteria > Burkholderiales > Burkholderiaceae_D > Telluria. The sequence continues at coordinate 31,059 of NZ_JASNRD010000031.1, forward strand.
GCAACGACGTCGCCTACGTGGGCGATCTGTTCGGGTTCTCGTGCCGCAGCGAAGGGAAGGGCGATTGCAAGGTGTCGGACACGGCGCAGCTCGAACAGCGCTTCACGGCCTTGCCAGCATCGCTCGACCGCGTCGTCGCGGCAGTCCGCAAGCGGGCGCCGGAAGCGCGCATCGTGCTGGTCGGCTACCTGCCGGCGGTCCCCGAGGATGCCCGCAAGACGTGCGCGGCGCTCCCGTTGACGCGCGACGAGGCGCAGCGCATGCGTGCCACGATGACGCGCCTGACGCAGGTGTTCGAAGCCACCGCGCAGCGCAATCGCGTGGAGCTGGTACAGGCGTCCACGCTGGGGGCCGGCCACGACGCCTGCGCGCCGGACAACTACATCACGGGATATCGCCCGGCGCGCGTGCCGAGCTGGGACGAGCCGGTCGGCTATCACCCGACGCAGGCGGGCATGGACCGCGTGGCGGCGGAGATCGACCGGATCCTGGCAAAGTAACGGTCAAGGGCGGTCGCCGCCGCCGTGCCACAGCCGCTCCATCGACAGGTAGGTGTACGACGCCGTCCACCCCATCAGCAGCATGCCGTTCAACGCCTCCAGACCCGCCAGCAGGCGCAGGTCGCCGAACGGCAGCACGTCGCCGTAGCCCAGCGTCGTGTAGGTCTCGGCCGAGAAGTACAGGCAGCGCGAGAAAGGCAGCGGTCCCGGCGTGCCCATGCCGCCCACGTGGAAGCGCGTCGCCAGCACGTAGTAGGCGACGCCGTACAGCAGGATCTCGGCGAAGTGGGCGACGAACGCGCCCAGGATGACGAACACGAGGCGCAGGCGCGGTTCGATGCGCAGGGCCGGCAGCACGGCCGTCAGCAGGCGCAGCACCTCGTAGTGGACCACCGTGGTGGCCACCAGCAGGAACAGGCAGGCGGTGCCGACGATGAACATGGCGTCCCGCGCCTCAAACCTGGGTCGCCGGCTCTTTCGGCTGCACGGCCGGCTGCCTGGCCTTGCGTCCGCCGAACAGCTTGCTGACGACGACGTAGAACATCGGGATCATCAGCGTCGCCACGAAGGTGGCCGTGAGCATGCCGCCGATCACGCCGGTGCCGATCGCGTGCTGGCTGGCGGCGCCCGCGCCGCGCGAGATCGCCAGCGGCAGCACGCCCAGCACGAAGGCCAAGGACGTCATGAGGATAGGACGGAGGCGCAGGTGGGCGGCCTCGGTGGCGGCTTGCTCGGCGCTCGCGCCCTCCAGCTGGCGCATGTGGGCGAATTCGATCATCAGGATCGCGTTCTTGGCCGACAGGCCGATGGTCACCAGCAGGCCCACCTGGAAATAGACGTCGTTGGCCAGGCCGCGCGCCATGGTCGCCGCCAGCGCGCCCAGCACGCCCAACGGCACCACCAGGATCACGGCGACGGGAATCGACCAGCTCTCGTACAGCGCGGCCAGGCACAGGAACACGACCAGGATCGACAGCGCATACAGCAGCGGCGCCTGGTTGCCGGACTGCTTCTGCTGGTAGGAGGTGCCCGTCCATTCGAAGCCGATCCCTTTCGGCAGCTGGCGCGCCAGCTCCTCCATCGCGGCCATCGCGTCGCCCGAGCTCTTGCCCGGCGCGCCCTGGCCCTGGATGTTCATCGATTCGACGCCGTTGTAGCGCTGCAGCTGCGAGGGGCCGCTGATCCAGTGGCTGCTGGCCAGTGCGGTGAACGGCACCATGGCGCCGTCGCCGTTGCGCACGTACAGGCGCGACAGATCGTCCGGGTTCATGCGGAAGGGCGCGGCCGCCTGTACGTAGACGCGCTTGATGCGGTTGTCGGTGTCGAGGAAGTTGTTGACGTAGCGCGAGCCCCAGGCGATCGAGAAGGCCTGGTCGATGTCGGCCGGGGAGACGCCGAAGGCGCCCGCCTTCTCGCGGTCGACGTCGATCTTGAAGCCGGGGCTGTCGGCCACGCCGTTGTAGCGTACCTGGGCCAAGTCCGGGTGCTTGCGCGCGGCGGCCAGCAGCTGGTCGCGGGCGCGCGCCAGCGCGTCGTGGCCCAGGCCGGCGCGGTCCTGCAGCTGGAAGTCGAAGCCGGCGGCATTGCCCAGGCCGCGGATCGGCGGCGGGCTGGTGGGGAAGATGATGGCCAGGTTGCTGGCACCGAAGCGCTTCTTGATGCGGTCCGACAGCGCCTCCACGGAGAACTTGTCGTCCTTGCGCTCGTCCCAGTCCTTCAGGCGCACGAAGATCTGGCCCTGGCTCTGGTTACGGCCGGCGTTGTTGTTGCCGTTGACGGTGAAGGTGGCCGTGACCATGTCCGACTCTTCCTTCAGCAGATAGGTGGCGATCTGGTCCAGCACCACGCCCGTGCGCGATTGCGGCGTGCCGGCCGGCGTCTGCACCTGCACGAACAGGTAGCCCTGGTCCTCGTTGGGCAGGAAGGACGTGGGCAGGCGCAGGAACATCAGGCCCACGGCCGCCAGCACGGCGCCGTACACCAGCATCCAGCGCACGGGACGCTTGTAGATGCCCTGGGTGCGCTTGACGTACCAGTCGCGGCTGCGCTCGAAACCGCGGTTGAACCAGCCGAAGAAGCCCTTGTCGTGCGCTTCCGGCGCCTTGAGCATCATGGCGCACAGCGCCGGCGTGAGCGACAGCGCGACGAACACGGACAGCAGCATCGAAGCGACGATGGTCAGCGCGAACTGGCGGTAGATCGCGCCCACGGTCCCCGGCGAGAACGCCACCGGCACGAACACGGCGCACAGCACCATCGCCACGCCGACCAGGGCGCCGCTGATTTCTTCCATGGCCTTGCTGGTCGCTTCCTTGGCCGGCAGCTTTTCTTCCTGCATGATGCGCTCGACGTTCTCGACGACGACGATGGCGTCGTCGACCAGCAGGCCGATCGCCAGCACCAGGCCGAACATCGACAGCGTGTTGATGGTGAATCCCAGCGCGGCCATCAGGCCGAAGGTCCCCAGCAGCACGACGGGCACGGTGATCGAGGGGATCAGGGTGGCGCGGATGTTCTGCATGAACAGGTACATCACGAGCACCACCAGCACGATGCCTTCGATGAGCGTCTTGACCACTTCCTCGATCGACACCTTGATGAACGGGGTGACGTCGTTCGGGTACACGACCTTCAGGCCCTTGGGGAAGATCGGCTCCAGCTCCTTGATGCGGGCGCGGATCAGTTCCGCCGTCTGCAGCGCGTTGGCGCCCGGCGCCAGCTGCACGCCCAGGCCGGACGAGGGCTCGCCGTTGTAGCGGTTGTCGACGATGAAGTTTTCCGGGCCCCGTTCGATGCGTGCGACGTCGCGCAGGCGCACGATGGCACCGTTCTTTTCCGACTTCAGCACCACGGCGCCGAAGTCCTCGGGCGTGCGCAGCAGCGTCGAGCCGGTGATGGTGGCGGCCAGCTGCTGGTCGCTGGCGGCGGGCAGGCCGCCGATCTGGCCGGCCGACACCTGCACGTTCTGCGCCGTCAGCGCGCTGGTGACGTCCATCGGATTCAGGGCGAAGGAGTTCAGCTTGGACAGGTCGAGCCAGACCCGCATCGCGTACTGGGTGCCGTACACGTTCAGGTCGCCCACGCCTTCGACGCGGCTGAGCGGATCCTGCACCCGCGAGGCGAGGAAGTTGGCGATGTCGTACTTGCTCATGCTGTGGTCGGTCGAGACGAAGCCGATCACCATCAGGAAGGAACTGCTCGACTTGGTCACGCGCACGCCCGTTTGCTGCACCTGGGCCGGCAGCAGCGGCGTGGCCAGCTGCAGCTTGTTCTGCACCTGCACCTGGGCGATGTCGGGATCGGCCCCGCTCTCGAAGGTCAGCGTGGTGGTCGAGCGGCCGCTGTCGTCGCTGGTGGACGCCATGTACATCAGCTTGTCGATGCCGCTCATCTGCTGCTCGATCACCTGCACCACCGTGTTCTGCATCGTCGACGCCGAGGCGCCCGCATAGCTGGCGTTGATCTGGATGGACGGCGGCGCGATCGGCGGGAACTGCTCGATCGGCAGCGTGAAGATCGACAAGCCGCCGCCCAGCATGACCAGGAGGGACAGGACGATCGCGAAGATCGGGCGGGCAATGAAGAACTTCGGCATGGCGGATCCAGTCGACTTGCGGCGGGTTATCGTAAGAATACGGCCTGTTGGATGCACGTAGCGAGCACGTATTCAGCAGTGCGCCGTGCAGCTTACCAAGAACCGGAGCCCAGGTGGGTGCCGGCTACACTGTGATACAGAACGATACGCAGCGCCCCTGTAGAAATGCTGTTCTAATAGGGTTTTCGCTTCGTGCGATACGATACGTTACAAGGATTTCTCATGACCATCGCATTCATCGGCCTGGGCGCCATGGGGCAGCACATGGCCGCCAGGCTGCTGGCTTCCGGCCAGCCCGTCCACGTCTGGAACCGCAGCCCCGAACCCGTGCAGGCGCTGGTGCAGCAGGGCGCCAAGCCGGCGGCGACGCCCGCCGAGTGCGGCATCGCCGACGTCGTGTTCACCATGCTGGCCGACGATGCCGCCACCCGTGCCGTGCTGCTCGACGGCGGCGTGCTCGCGGCCATGGCGCCGGGCAGCATCCACGTCAACATGGCCACCGTCTCCGTCGCGTTCGCGCGCGAGATGGCGGCGCTGCACGTCGAGCGCGGCATCGGCTACGTGGCGGCGCCCGTGCTGGGCCGCGTGGACGTGGCGGCCGCGGGCAAGCTGAACATCCTGGCCGGCGGCAGCGACGAACTCGTCGCGCGCGTGCAGCCGCTGCTGGACCTGATGGGCCAGAAGACCTGGCGCTTCGGCACCGCGCCGGAACAGGCGAATGCCGTCAAGCTCGCGTGCAACCTGATGCTGGCCTGCGCCATCGAGGCGACGGGCGAGGGCACGGCGCTGGCGCGCGCGCATGGCGTGGCGCCGGCCGGCTTCATCGACCTGATCACCAGCACCCTGTTCGCCGGCTCGCCCGTCTACAAGGGCTATGGCGGGATGATGGCGGAGGAGCGCTACAGCCCGGCGGGATTCAAGCTGTCGCTGGGCCTGAAGGACGTGCGCCTGGCGGTGGAGGCGGGCCAGGACCAGGGCTTGCCGCTGGCCTTCGGCGAGACCTTGCAGGCCACGCTGCAGGATGCGGTGGACCAGGGCGACGCCGACCTGGACCTGGCCGCGCTGGGCAAGCACGCGGCGCGGCGCGGCGGTTTGTAAGGCGCAGCCCGGCCGGGCCGGGCATGGTGCACTGCGTCAACCGTGCGAACGCGACCTCGACCGGATGCTAGACTTTTTGCATCCAGAGTCGAAGGAGCCGTTTTGCGCTTGCGTTTTTCCCTCAGTTTCCTGATCCTTTTATTGGTCGCGCTGATGATGCCTCCCGGCTTCGCCGCTCCCGGCGAACCGGCGGAGGCGCCCGCCGCGGCCGTGCAGCCCGACCCGCTCAAGCGCGAGACGCCGCGCTCGATGGTGTCCGGCCTGATCGAGGCGCTGGCCGAACTCGATTACGACCGGGCCGTCCAGTACATGGACTTGCCCGCCGGCGGCAGCAGCAAGCAGCGCCTGGCCGCCGTCAGCCAGGCGCGCGCCTTCCACGCGCTGCTGGACAACGGCGGCACGCTCAAGCCGTTCGCGGCCCTGTCCAACGACGCCGCCGGCAGGATCGACGACGATCTTCCCATCGACCAGGAAGACATCGGCGAAGTCACGCTGCAGGGCAAGAAGGTGCCGATCCTGCTGGAGCGCGGCAAGGACGGCGACCTGCAGGTCTGGCGGATTTCCAGCGCGACGCTGGACCAGGTCGCGGCGGCCACCAGGCGCGATCCGGCGGCGCAGAAGGCCGTGCAGGAAGGCGAACAGGATGGCTACATCGTCGCCGGCGCGCCGCTGAAGGACTGGGGCCTGCTGCTCGGCACCGGCCTGCTCGTGTTCGGCGGCCTGTGGCTGTTTTCGGCGCTCGTGGTGGCGCTCATCCGCAAGCTCGCCGGCGCATCGACCAACGGCGTCTACCGTTTCCTGGAGGCGGCGCTGCCGCCCGTGAGCCTCCTGATCGCGGTATTCGTGTTCTACAACTGGGCCGAGCGCCTGTCCGTCGCCATCGTGGCGCGCCAGACGCTGCTGCGCTACACGGGCATCGTCAGCGTCATCGCCTTCGTGTGGTTCGGCCTGCGCCTGGTCGACGCCGTGGCCGCGCTGGCGATCGCGCGCATGCAGCGCAGCCAGCGGCGCCAGATCGTCTCCGTCATCACCCTGCTGCGGCGGACCGCCAAGGTCCTGCTGCTGGTGCTGTCCGGGATCGGCATCCTCGACACCTTCGGCATCGACGTCACCACGGGCATCGCGGCGCTGGGCATCGGCGGCATCGCGCTGGCGCTGGGCGCGCAGAAGACCGTGGAGAACCTGGTCGGCAGCGTGACCGTGATCGCCGACCGCCCGATGCAGGTGGGCGACTTCATCAAGGTCGGCGACGTGGTGGGCACGGTGGAGGACGTCGGCATCCGCTCGACCCGCATCCGCACCGGCGAGCGCACCGTGGTCACGATCCCGAACGGCGACCTGTCGGCGCGCCAGATCGAGAACTTCGCGGAGCGCGACCGCTTCCTGTTCAATCCCGTGATCGCCATCAGCTACCGGACGCCCCACGCCAAGCTGAAGGAAGCCATCGGCATCGTCCAGCAGGTGCTGGCGCAGGAAAAGAACATGGCGGAAGGCCACCGCGCCCGCCTGGGCAGCATCAGCGACCGCGCCTTCAATATCGAGGTGTTCGCGTACATCGACGTGCGCGAGTTCGATACCCAGGTCATCATCCGCGAGCAGCTGCTGCTGGCGATCTACGAACGCCTGGAAGCCGCGGGCATCGGCCTGGCCTTCCCGGGGCAGACGATCGCGTACGTACAGGAGGCGCCGGCGGACGGCGCTCCACCCGCGGACGCGGACGACGAGGCCGTACCTGGCCATTAGGAGTGGGTTGTGTGCTGCGGCGCAGTATTACCATCATCATCTTTGCCCATGATGGACTGCTGAAATGACCGTGACATCCCTGCACCGCACACTGACCGTTCCCCTGGCCCTGCTGGCCGCCGCCAACGCCTTCGCCGCCGACGCCGCGCCCGCCGCGGCGCCCCATCCCACCGTGCTGCGCGCCGCGCACATGTTCGACGCCGTCAGCGGCAAGCTGGTCGACCACGCCCAGGTGCTCGTCGTGGGCAACCGCATCACGCGGGTCGGCACGACCGAGATTCCGCCGGATGCCGAGGTGATCGACCTGGGCGACGCCACCATCCTGCCCGGCTTCATCGACACCCACGTGCACCTGTCCGGCCAGACCACGGGCAACTGGTACGGCGACTTCTTCGACAACATGATGCGCTTCCCGGCCGAGCAGGCGCTGTACGGGGCCTATAACGCGCGCGTGACGCTGGAAGCGGGCTTCACGTCGGTGCGCGACCTCGGCGCCACCGACTGGCTGGCGCTGGGCCTGCGCAACGCCATCGATGCCGGCAAGATCCCGGGTCCGCGCATGCTGGTCGCGAACTACGCCGTCGGTTCGACCGGCGGCCACGCCGACCAGGACCCGTATCCGCCGCAGAAGATCGCCGTCGCCGGGCCGCTGCAGGGCGTGTGCAACGGTCCGGCCGAATGCCGCGCGGCGGTGCGCTACCAGATCAAGTACGGCGCCGACGTCGTCAAGTTCATGCCGTCGGGCGGCGTGCTGTCGCTGTCCGATCCCGTCGACACGCCCGAGCTGACGCAGGAGGAAATGGCGGCCATCATCGACGAAGCCCATGCCTGGGGCCGCAAGGCGGCCGCGCACGCGCATGGGGACAAGGCGGCGCGCATCGCGGTGGCGGCCGGCATCGATTCGATCGAGCACGGCAGCTTCGTCGAGGACGAGACGCTGCGCATGATGAAGGCGAAGAATGTCTACCTGGTGCCGACCATCTCGGCCGCCGTCAACGTCGAGGACAAGATCGGCAGCTTCCCGCCGCCGATCGCCGCCAAGGGCCGCGCCGCCTCCGCCCACCTGCGCCAGACCTTCGCCCACGCGGTGAAGATCGGCGTACCGGTGGCGCTGGGCACCGATGCGGGCGTGGGCAAGCACGGCACCAACGCGCGCGAATTCGGCTTCATGGTCAAGGAGGGCCTGAGCCCGTCCCAGTCGCTGATGGCGGGCACGTCGAACGCGGCGCGCCTGCTCGGCACGATCGACCGCGTCGGCACGCTGGAACAGGGCAAGCTGGCCGACATCGTGGCCGTGCCGGGCAATCCGCTGGAGGACATCACGGTCACGGAACGGGTGGTGTTCGTGATGAAGGATGGCGTCGTCATCCGACGTACGGTCAGGTAGGGTGGACGGCTCGCCGTCCACGCGTTCAACCGAGGCGCATGACCAAGCGCATCGGCAGCATGGGCATCGCTTGAACGCGTGGGCGGCACAGCCGCCCACCCTTGTATCTTGATTGAGTTGGTGGTTAGCT
>NZ_JASNRD010000032.1 GCF_030412015.1 Massilia sp. YIM B02763
TTATTATCCCGGACAGCAGTGCGCCTGCGCGGGGACGACGTCTTTGCTGTCAAAACAACGCCGCGAACTCCCGCGCCGCCCCGTCCGGACCCTCCGTCCGGTACACGCTGCTGATCGCCGCCACCATGTCGGCGCCGTATGCCACGAGCGGCCGCGCATGCTCCACCGTCATCCCGCCGATCACCACCACCGGCACCCGCAACCGCGCCTTCGCCAGCTCGACGATCGAGGGCGGCGTCGTCACCGCATACTGCTTCACCACCGACGGATAAAAGCCGCCGAACGCGACATAGCTCGCGCCGGCGTCCTGCGCCGCTTCGGCCAGCGTCAATTCCCCGTAGCAGGATGCGCCGACGATCTTCTCCGGCCCGAGCGCCGCGCGCACGGCCCGCACGGGCGCATCGGTGCCGCCGACGTGCACGCCGTCGGCATCGATCTCCATGGCCAGCGCCACGTGGTCGTTGACGATGAACGGCCGGCCGTGGCCGCGGCACAGCCGGAGCAGGGCGGACGCCTGTTCGCGCCGCAGCGCCGGCGGCGCCGTCTTGTTGCGGTACTGGACCAGCGCGGCGCCGCCGTCCAGCGCGCGTGCCGTCGCGTCGAGCAGGCGCTCGGTGTCGGTCCAATCGGGTGTCACTAGGTAGAGGCCTCTCATGGGATGTCCTTGTTCATGGGTGGATGCGGCGCGGGATGCGCTGGCCCGGCGCGATCGCATAGGAATCGGCCAGGGACTGGTTGCAGTAGCGCTGGCCGCTTTCCAGCGCCTGCGCGATGGCATCGCCCAGCGCCAGGCGGGCGGCGATGCTGGAGGCCAGCGTGCAGCCGCTGCCGTGGAATTCGCCGGGCAGGCGCGGCCAGCGCCATTCGCGCGTGCCGGCGCCGCTGGTCCAGCGGTTGACGACTTCGCTGCCGTCGCCATGCCCGCCCGTCACCAGCACGTGCGGGCAGCGCTGCAGGCGTTCTCCCAGCGCCGCCGCTTCCGGCAGGTTGGGCACCAGCACGGTGGCCACGTCGAGCAGGGGTTCCAGCGCCTGCAGGGCGTCGCCGCGCGCCAGCGCGTCGCCATGGCCGCTGGCCAGCACGGGGTCGAGCACCACCGGCAGCTCCGGGCGCGTCTCGCGCAGGTGGCGCACGACGTCGGCGATGGCCTCGGCATTCGCCAGGTTGCCCGGGATGCCGATCTTGACGGCGGCGATCGCCATGCTGCCCGCCAGCAGGCCGGCCTGGCGTGTCAGCAGCACGTCGCTCACGGGCTCCATGCCGCGCACCCGGTTGTTGTCCTGTACCGTCAGCGCCGTGACGATGGGCAGCGCATGCGCGCCCTGGGCGGCGATCGCCTCGATGTCAGCCGCGATGCCGGCGCCGCCGGACGGGTCGAGTCCGGCGAACACGAGCACGCTGGGGCGGACCGGCGAACGCAGTCCATCCGGCAGGACCGCCATCACACGCGGCCCGCCATCGGCGAGGAGGGAGAAGCGGCGAAGCGGCGCGCCATGCGGCCGGCAAGATACGCTTCGCGTCCGCCCTCGACGGCCAGGCGCATCGCGCGGGCCATGCGCACGGGATCCTGCGCCAGCGCGATGGCGCTGTTCATCAGCACGCCGTCGCAGCCCAGTTCCATGGCGATGGCCGCATCGGACGCCGTGCCCACGCCGGCGTCGACCAGCACGGGTACGCGGGCCTGTTCGACGATCAAGGACAGGTTCCACGGATTCAGGATGCCCATGCCGGAGCCGATCAGCGAGGCGAGGGGCATGACGGCCACGCAGCCGATGTCTTCCAGCATGCGCGCCTGGATCGGGTCGTCGCTGCAATAGACCATCACGTCGAAGCCGTCGCGCACCAGTTCCTCGGCGGCGCGCAGCGTTTCCGGCATGTTGGGGAACAGCGTCTTCTCGTCGCCCAGCACTTCCAGCTTGACGAGCTTGTGCCCGTTCAGCAGCTCGCGCGCCAGCTGCAGCGTGTAGACGGCATCCTTGGCCGTGTAGCAGCCGGCCGTGTTGGGCAGGATGGTGTAGCGGCTGGGCGGGACCGCATCGAGCAGGTTCGGCTCGCCGGCGTGCTGGCCGATGTTCACGCGGCGGATCGCCACCGTGATGATCTCGGCGCCGGCCGCCTCGGTCGCTTCGCGGGTCTGCTCCAGGTCGCGGTACTTGCCGCTGCCGACCAGCAGGCGCGAATGGTAGGTCTTGCCGGCGATGGTGAGCGGGCGGTCTTCGTGCAATGTGTTCGTCATCGTGTGCTCCGTATTCATGGGAAGGGTCTCAGCCGCCGCCGATCGCGCGCACCACGTCGACCTTGTCGGCGCGCTGCAGGACGGTGTCGGGCCAGCACTGGCGCGGCACCACGCGGCGGTTGACGGCCAGCGCCAGCGCCTGGCCGGCGAGCTCCAGCCGGTCGACCAGGTCGACCAGGCTGGCGCCATCCGGCAGCAGATAGGGTGCGCCGTTCAGTTCGATCTCGAGCATGGTCATTCCGCCACGCTGAAGTCCTTGCTGTACAACTCGCCCCCCTTGCGCATGAACTCGACGGCCTTCACCTTCATGCCGTGGGCCGGCGCGTCCTGGGCGGCGATGCCCTGGCCGGCCGCGTAGTCGCGTACTTCCTGGGTGATCTTCATCGAGCAGAAGTGCGGGCCGCACATGGAGCAGAAATGCGCGACCTTGGCCGAATCCTTGGGCAGCGTCTCGTCGTGGAAGGAGCGCGCCTTGTCCGGATCGAGGCCGAGGTTGAACTGGTCTTCCCAGCGGAATTCGAAGCGCGCCTTCGACAGCGCGTTGTCGCGGATCTGCGCGCCCGGGTGGCCCTTGGCCAGGTCGGCCGCGTGCGCCGCGATCTTATAGGTGATGATGCCGTCCTTGACGTCGTCCTTGTCGGGCAGGCCCAGGTGCTCCTTGGGCGTCACGTAGCACAGCATCGCGGTGCCGTACCAGCCGATGTTGGCGGCGCCGATGCCGGAGGTGATGTGGTCGTAGCCGGGCGCGATGTCGGTGGTGAGGGGGCCCAGCGTGTAGAACGGCGCCTCGTGGCACTGCTCCAGCTGCAGGTCCATGTTTTCCTTGATCAGCTGCAGCGGCACGTGGCCCGGGCCTTCGATCATCGTCTGCACGTCGTGCTTCCAGGCGATCCGGGTCAGTTCGCCGAGGGTCTTCAGCTCGGCCAGCTGGGCTTCGTCGTTGGCGTCGTAGATCGAGCCGGGGCGCAGGCCGTCGCCGAGGCTGAAGGCGACGTCGTAGGCCTGCATGATCGCGCAGATCTCCTCGAAGTGCGTGTACAGGAAGGATTCCTTGTGGTGGGCCAGGCACCACTTGGCCATGATCGAGCCGCCGCGCGAGACGATACCCGTCAGGCGGTTGGCCGTCATCGGCACGAAGGGCAGGCGCACGCCCGCGTGGATGGTGAAGTAGTCGACGCCTTGCTCGGCCTGTTCGATGAGCGTGTCGCGGTAGATCTCCCAGGTTAGCTCCTCGGCCTTGCCATGCACCTTTTCCAGCGCCTGGTACAGGGGCACGGTGCCGATCGGCACGGGGCTGTTACGGATGATCCATTCGCGCGTCTCGTGGATGTGTTTTCCGGTCGACAAGTCCATCACCGTGTCGCCGCCCCAGCGCGTGGCCCAGGTCATCTTTTCCACTTCCTCGCCGATCGACGACGTGACGGCCGAGTTGCCGATGTTCGCATTGATCTTCACGAGGAAGTTGCGGCCGATGATCATCGGCTCCGATTCCGGGTGGTTGACGTTGGCGGGCAGGATGGCGCGGCCGCGGGCGATCTCGTCGCGCACGAATTCCGGCGTGATCTCGCGCGGGATGCTGGCGCCGAAGGACTGGCCGGCATGCTGGCGGCCGATCAGCGCGGCCATGCGCTTGCCCGTCGGGCCGGCGGCGGCGAGGTTCGCGAGGTATTCCTGGCGCCGCAGGTTTTCGCGGATGGCCACGAATTCCATCTCGGGCGTGACGATCCCCTGGCGCGCGTAGTGCATCTGGGTGACATTCCGCCCGGCCAGCGCGCGGCGCGGCTTGCGCTTCAGGTCGAAGCGCAGCTCGGCCAGCTTCGGGTCGTGCAGGCGTTCGATGCCGTAGGCGGACGTGGGACCGGGCAGCTCCTCGGTATCGCCCCGTTCGGCGATCCAGCCGGCGCGCAGGGGCGCCAGGCCGGAACGGATGTCGATGCGCGCGTCCGGATCGGTGTACGGACCGGACGTGTCGTACACCCACACGGGCGGGTTCGGCTCGGCGCCGAAGGAGGCGGGCGTGTCGGACTGGTGGATCTCGCGCATCGGTACGCGGATGTCGGGCCGGCTGCCGGACACGTAGACCTTGCGGGAATTGGGTAGCGGGGCCACGGCCGCGGCATCGACCGTGGCGCTGGCGGAGAGGAATTTCGGATCGGCGTTCAACGTGCACTCCTTTTGTCACTGTGGATCGGCGATCCAGCGTAAGGAGTGCGGAGTACGTATGGACGAACGGCATGTGTCCACACGGTCTCTGTAGCTTCCCTTCGCTGGCATTATCCAGATCAGGTTCGGAGGGTATTTCTCACCCGCGCCCGTGAAAGCGCAGGACCCCTAGCGTTGTGCCGGCTCCCTTTGCGGGAGTCGACGGCGGCGAGTGTACGCCGGTTTTATGGGGATGGCAACACGTAGGCATCGGCCGGTTTTGGTGCGATACTATCCCGCTCCGCCTTACCACCGCTCCGAGCATGGCCATCCTGACCCAGCTGTTCATCTACCCGATCAAATCCTGCGCAGGCTTGTCCGTGCCGTCCGCCACGCTGCTCGAATCCGGCCTGCAGGCCCAGGGCGTGCACGACCGCGAATGGATGCTGGTCAGCGAGCAGGGCCAGTTCCTGACCCAGCGCGAGCACCCGTGCATGGCGCTGATCCAGCCCCGTCCCGACGGCGACCTGCTGCGGGTGAGCGCGCCCGGCATGTCCGACTTCTGCCTGCCGCTGGCGCACGATCCGGATGCCAGCCCGCGCACGGTGAAGATCTGGGACGACCTGGTCGATGCCGCCGACTGCGGAGACTCCGCCGCCAACTGGTTCACCCAGGCCGTCGGCGCCGCCTGCCGGCTGGTGCGCTTCCGCCGCGACGTCGTGCGTCCGACCAGCGTCAAGTGGACCGAGGGCGTGCCGTCGCAGACCCGCTTCGCCGACGGCTATCCGCTGCTGCTGATCGGCCAGTCCTCGCTGGACGACTTGAATGCCCGCCTGGCCGCGGCCGGCCGCGCCGCGCTGCCGATGGACCGCTTCCGTCCCAACCTGGTGGTCGGCGGCCTGCCGGCCTTCGAGGAGGATTACCTGGCCGAGCTGGCGTTCGAGACGGCCACGGTCCGCCCCGTGAAGCCGTGCGCGCGCTGCCCGATCCCGTCCATCGACCAGCAGACCGGCATCGCCGGACCGGACCCGCTCGACATCCTGCAGACCTACCGCGCCAATCCGCGCATGGAAGGGGCCGTCTGCCTGGGCATGAATTGCATCGTGGCGCATGGCGCCGGCAGCGAGCTGTTTGCCGGGCAGGAGCTGGAAGCCGAACTGGCGTTCTGACGTGGCGTTCCGATGACGTTGTTGATCCTGCTGCACGGCGTCGGCGGCCAGCCTGCCGACATGGCGCCGCTGGGCGAACGCATCGCCGCCGCCGCCCCTGGCGTGCGCATCGAAGCGCCGCCGGCGGCCTTGTCCTACGACCTGGGCCCGCGCGGCCACCAGTGGTTTTCCGTCGACGGCATCACCGAGGACGACCGCCCTGGCCGGATCCGCGCCGCGCTGCCGGCCTTCGTCGACACGGTGCACGCGCTGCAGCGCCGCCATGGCGCGGGACCAGGGGACACCGTGCTGGCCGGCTTCTCGCAGGGGGCGATCATGGCGCTGGCCGCCTGCGCCGACGGCTGGCTGGCACGCCACGTGGTCGCCATCGCCGGCCGCTTCGCGCCGCTGCCGCAGCGCTGGGATGCGCGCACGGCCGTCAGCCTCGTGCACGGCAGGATGGACGGCGTCATGCCGGCGGAGCACAGCCGGCGCGCGTACGAACGCCTGGCCGCGCTGGGCGCGCCGGTGGCGTTGCACCTGGTGCCGCGCGCCGTGCACATGCTGTCGCCGCCCATCCTGGACGCGGCGGAGCATGCCTGGAGCACGCCGCCGACCTGAGTTCTGGCATTCCGACAACGCTTCACGTGTTTTTCGTTTGCATTTGGGCGCAGTTGGCGTAATGTAGGAATATTCCTATACGGAGGTCGACCGATGTACGAGCGCGGCGCCAGTGTGCGCGAACTGATAGCCGAAAACGACGCCTTGCGGCGCCAGCTCGCGAGCCTGCTCGACCAGGCCGAGAGCAACCACGCCATCATGATGCGGCACCAGGCCTTCGATCTCGAGATCGTGGGGGCCGGCAGCTTCCAGGAGCTGGTCGCCACCATCTTCCGGCTGTTGCCCGCGATCTCCGACCTGGATGCCGTCACGCTGGCGCTGGTCGACGCCGACGCCGACATCCATACGGTGATGCAGAAGCTGGGCGTGGATTTCGACGCCCTGTCCGGCCTGATCTTCCACGACAGCGCCGCCACGCTGGGCCACGACGCGCCGCCCGGCCAGGCCCTCAAGCCGCGCCTGTCGCCCTACGATCCGGCCGTCCACCGTCACGCCTTCCCGCATCCGCCGGCGGGACTGGCCAGCGTCGCGCTGGTGCCGCTACTGCGCAACAAGCGCCTGATCGGCAGCCTGAACCTGGGCAGCCGCGACCCGGCGCGCTTCACGCCGCTGCTGGGCACGGACTTCGTCGAGCACATGGGCTCGATCATCGCGATTTGCCTGGAAAACACGATCAGCAACGAGATGCTGAAGTACATCGGCCTGACCGATTCGCTCACGGGCGTCTACAACCGCCGCTACATGGACCGGCGCCTGGTAGAAGAGATTGCCCGCGCGCGGCGCCAGTCCTACCGCCTCTCCTGCATGTACATCGACATCGACCACTTCAAGCAGGTCAACGACGCCCACGGGCACCAGGCCGGCGACGACGTGCTGCGCGAGGTGGCGGCGCGCATCAAGGCCGAGCTGCGCATCTCGGACGCGCTGGGGCGTTTCGGCGGCGACGAATTCGTGGTGCTCCTGATCGATGCGGACGTGGGCAGCGCCAGCATGGTGGCCCAGCGCATCCGGGCCAGCGTGGCCAACGCGCCGTTCTCGCTGCCGGACGGCGAGTGGCTGTCGGTATCGGTGTCGATCGGCGTGGCGACGCTCGACGATTTCCAGCGCGACCACGCGATCGAGGGCGTGGCGCAGCACCTCGTCGCGCAGGCCGACCAGGCCTTGTATCAAGCAAAAGAGAACGGCCGCAACCAGATCGTCGCGGCGCCGTGATCAGGTCCGGACCAGGCGCCCCTCGGCGCGGCTGACGGCGTCCCCGGTGCCGCGCAACACCACCACGTCGCCCGCCCGCAACTCGACCTGCGCATCCGGCTCGATCCGGTCCTCTCCGCGCCGCACCGCCGTGACCTCGGCGCCGAACGCGTCCAGTTCCAGCTCCATCAGCCGGCGTCCGACCGCGTCGGCGTCGTCCTTCAGCGTCACCGAGTGCAGGTGCACGCCGGCGTCCTCGGCGTCGTCGGCGTCGCTGGCGCCGTGGAAGAAGCCGCGCAGCGAGGCATAGCGCTCGTCGCGCGCCGCCTGCACGCGGTGCACGACGCGGCGCAGCGGCACGCCCATCGCCACCAGCGCATGCGAGGCCAGCATCAGGCTCGATTCCAGCGCTTCCGGCACCACCTCGGTGGCGCCGGCCTGTTTCAATACATCGAGTTCCCTGTCGTCGTGGGCGCGCACGATCACGGGCAGTTCCGGCGCCAGTTCGTGCACCAGGTGCAGCACCTTGACCGCCAGGCGGGTGTCGGCGAAGGTGATGACGAGGGCGCTGGCGCGGTTGATGCCGGCCGCGATGAGCGCCTCCCTGCGGGTGCAGTCGCCGTAGGAGACGTCGACGCCGGCGCTGCGCGCTTCCTGTACGCGTTCCGGGTCCAGGTCGAGCGCGTACCAGGCCAGCTTTTCTTCGGACAGCAGCGTCGCCAGGCTCTGGCCGCTGCGTCCGAAGCCGGCGATGATCACGTGCTTCTGCGCCTTCATCGTGCGGCTGGCGAGCTGGGTCAGCTGCAGCGACTGCAGCATCCATTCGTTGGACGCGATCTTCATGACGATCTTGTCCATGTTGGCGATGACGAAGGGCGCGGCCAGCATCGACAACACCATCGACGCCAGCACCAGTTGGATCACGAACGGGTCGATCAGCTTTGACCCGGACGCGAGGTTCAGGAGCACGAAGCCGAATTCGCCGGCCTGCGCGAGCCCGAAGCCGGTGCGCAGCGCCACGCCGTCCGACGAACCGAAGGCCTTGGCCAGCGCGGCGATCAGCGCGAACTTCAGGACCACCGGCACCACCAGCAGCAACAGGACGATCCACCAGTTGGCCAGCACCAGCTGCACGTTCAGCAGCATGCCGATGGTGATGAAGAACAGGCCGAGCAGCACGTCGCGGAACGGCTTGATGTCTTCTTCCACCTGGTGCTTGTACTGGGTCTCGGAGATCAGCATGCCGGCGACGAAGGCGCCCAGCGCCATCGACAGGCCGGCGTGCTCGGTGATCCAGGCGGCGCCCAGCGTCACCAGCAGGAGGTTCAGCATGAACAGTTCCTGCGAGCGCCGCTTGACCACGACCGTGAACCACTGGCGCATCAGCTTCTGGCCGAAGAACAGCAGCAGCGCCAGCACGGCGGCGGCCTTGACGCCGGCCCAGGCCAGCGTCATCGCCAGCTCCTCGGCCGGCTTGGCCAGCGAGGGAATCAGGATCAGCAGCGGCACCACGGCCAGGTCCTGGAACAGCAGGATGCCGATGATGCGGCGTCCATGCTCGCTTTCCAGCTCCAGGCGCTCGGTCAGCATCTTGGAGACGATGGCGGTGGAGGACATCGCCAGCGCGCCGCCCAGCGCCAGCGCGGCCTGCCAGCCGATCCGGAAGGCCGGCGGGAGCATCGACGCGAAGAAGGAGACGGCCACGGTGGCGAGGACGGTCAGCGCCACCTGGGCCAGGCCCAGTCCGAACACGATGCGGCGCATCGCCTTCAACTGGGCCAGCGAGAATTCCAGGCCGATGGAGAACATCAGGAACACCACGCCGAATTCGGCCAGCGCGTGGGTGGTGGGGCCGTTGTCGGCCAGGTTCAGGGCATTCGGGCCGATCAGCACGCCCACCGCCAGGTAGCCCAGCATGGGCGGCAGGTGCAGCATCCGGAACGCCACGACGCCGAGGACGGCGCTGCCCAGCAGGAGCAGAGTAAGTTCCAGCCCTGATGTCATTGGGTCGTCAAAGGCCGGGAGCCTGTCAAGTAGTGTTTTGTTACGTCTGGCAAGTTTCTTGCTTTCCCAATTCGGCTATACTTTGTCTATGAGTGTAACCGATGAAAAAATAATGCTGACAAGTTTTAACGAGACCCAGGCCCAGCGCGCGTTGGCACTGGCCCGCGAGGCCCTGGATATCGAGACCGAAGCGCTGCGCAAGCTGTCCGCGCGCCTGGGCGACGACGACAGCGTCGCGCGCGCGGTGGCGCTGATGATGGCGTGCAAGGGCCGGGTAGTCGTCTCGGGCATCGGCAAGTCGGGCCACATCGGCCGCAAGATCGCCGCGACGCTGGCTTCCACGGGCACGCCGGCGCTGTTCCTGCATCCCGCCGAAGCGGCGCACGGCGACCTCGGCATGGTTACTCCGGGCGATGTCCTCATCGCCATTTCGTATTCCGGCGAGAGCAGCGAACTGGCCGTCGTGATCCCGGCCGTCAAGCGCATGGGCGTGCCCGTGATCGCCATGACCGGCAAGCCGGCATCGCGCCTGGCGCAAGCGTCCGACGTGCACCTGGACGTCTCGGTCGACAAGGAAGCCTGCCCGCTGAACCTGGCCCCGACCGCCAGCACCACCGCCACGCTGGCCCTGGGCGACGCCCTGGCCGTGGCGCTGCTGGAGCTGCGCGGCTTCAAGTCGGAAGATTTCGCCCTGTCGCACCCGGGCGGCGCCCTGGGCCGCCGCCTGCTGACCCGCGTGAGCGACGTGATGCGCAGCGGCGACGCGGTGCCGAAGGTGGCGCCGGACACGCTGCTGGTCGACGCGCTGCTGGAAATCTCGCAGAAGGGCATGGGCATGACGGCCGTCGTCGATGCGGAGAATCGCCCGGTCGGCGTGTTCACGGACGGCGACCTGCGCCGCCTGATCGCCAAGGTCCAGGACTTTTCCGCGCTCGTCATCCGTGACGTCATGCACGCGAACCCGCGCCGCATCCATCCGGAACAGCTGGCCGTCGACGCCGTCGCCGTGATGGAGGAATTCCGCATCAACCAGATGCTGGTGACGGACGCCGACGGCAAGCTGGTCGGCGCCCTGCACATCCACGACCTGACCCGCGCCAAGGTGATCTGATGGTGACTCCGCTGGCACACATCGAGCGCGCCAGGCGCGTGAAGGTCATGATCTTCGACGTCGACGGCGTGCTCACCGACGGCAGCCTGACTTATGGCGCCGACGGCGAGGTCACGAAGACCTTCTTCGTGCTGGACGGCCTCGGCATCCAGCTCCTGAACCGCACCGGCGTGCAGACGGCGATCATCAGCGCGCGCAATTCTCCCATCGTGGTCAGGCGCGCGGCGGACCTGGGCATCACCCACGTGTTCCAGGGCCAGCACGACAAGCGCATCGCCTTCGCCGAGCTGCTGGCCAAGACCGGAGTGACGGCCGAGGAATGCGGCTACATCGGCGACGACGTGATCGACGTGCCGCTGCTCACCCGCGTGGGCTTTGCCGTCACCGTGCCGAGCGGCCATCCGGAAGTGCAGCACCGCGCCCACTATGTCACGAAGAACCCGGGCGGCCGCGGCGCCGTGCGCGAGGTTTGCGACATGGTGATGCGCGCCCAGGGCACCTACGAACAGGCGCTCGCGCCGTATTTCGCGTAACGGACGAGGACGGACCGGACATCCATGGCACCCGCAACCTACAAACGGACCGCGCACCGCTGGCGCCTGCTGGCGCTGATGCTGACCGCGGTGTTCTTCGCCTTCGGCAGCTTCTGGCTGGTGCAGGTGATGCAGGGCCAGGGCGACGATCCCACCCGCGTCAACGTGGGCGACGACCCGGACTACATCATCGACAACTTCAGCTTCGTGCGCATGTCGGTGGACGGCAAGCCGCGCTACGTGATCTCGGGCGAACGCCTGACGCACCGGCCGTCGAACAACACCTCCGAGATCGAGAACCCGGTCGTGCACAGCCTGGCGGCCGAGAAGCCGCCGATGACGATCACGGCCGACCACGCGCTCGTGAACCAGAACCAGAACCAGATCGACCTGACCGGCAACGTCGACATCCGGCGTCCGGGCAGCGGCACCGGCCAGCCGCTGCACATCCAGACCACGGCGATGACGTTCCTGCCGGACGAGGAGATCGCGAAGACCGACAAGCCGGTCAAGATGACGATCGGCGGAGCGACGATCGATTCGATCGGCGCGACGGTCAACAACGCGACCCAGCAGGCCCAGTTCGGCCGCGGTCATGCCACGTATCCGCCGCGCCAGCCGCGCTGAGGCCCATTCACCTGAGGACAACCATGAAAAAACTATTCGCCGCCGCCATCTTCCTGCTGGTGCCGCTGGCCGCCTCGGCCGAGAAGGCGGATGCGCTCAAGCCGATCAACATCCAGTTCGACAAGTCGGACGTCGACCAGGTCACGCAGAACTACATCGCCACCGGCAACGTCGTCATCACGCGCGGCACGATGGTGCTGAAGTCGGACCGCGCCGAAGTCAAGGAAGCGCCGGATGGCTACCGCACCTTCATCCTGATCGCCGCGCCGGGCAAGCTCGCCACCTTCCGCCAGAAGCGCGACGGCGGCCCCGACCTGTGGGCCGAAGGCCAGGCCCAGCGCATCGAATACGACGAGCGCGCCGACCTGGTGAAGCTGTTCTCCAAGGCCGTGATCAAGCAGCTCGAAGGCCAGAAGATCACGCAGGAGATGGACAGCGAATTCATTTCCTACGACAGCCGCAAGGAAGTGCTGGTGGGCCGCAACGACCCCGCCGGCGCCGACGTGCAGGGCAAGGGCCGCGGCAGCATCACGCTGGCGCCGCGCCGTGCCCAGGCCGCCGCACCGGCTGCCGGCGCTTCGGCCGCGGAGAAGAAGTGATGGAAGCACGCGCAGAAAACGTGACCGTCGCGGGCAGCGCCGCGGGCAATGCCTGCACCGGCACCGGCGCCGGCGGCAGCACCCTCGTCGTCAAGGGCCTGCAGAAGAGCTACGGCAAGCGCCTCGTCGTGCGCGACGTGTCGCTGCAGGTCGCCTGCGGCGAAGTGGTCGGCCTGCTGGGTCCCAACGGCGCCGGCAAGACGACCTCGTTCTACATGATCGTGGGCCTGGTGCCGTCCGATGCCGGCACCATCGACATCAATGGCGACGACGTCTCGAGCCTGCCGATCCACCGCCGCGCGCTGCTGGGCCTGTCCTACCTGCCGCAGGAAGCCTCGGTGTTCCGCAAGCTGACGGTCGAGGAAAACATCCGCGCCGTGCTGGAACTGCAGCGCGAGGACGGCAAGCCGCTGAGCAAGCAGCGCATCGCCGAGCGCCTCGACGAGCTGCTGAGCGAGCTGCAGATCGAGAAGCTGCGCGAGAGCCCGGCGCTGTCGCTGTCCGGCGGCGAGCGCCGCCGCGTGGAGATCGCGCGCGCGCTGGCGACCAACCCGCGCTTCGTGCTGCTGGACGAGCCGTTCGCCGGCGTCGACCCGATCGCCGTGATCGAGATCCAGCGCATCGTGCGCTTCCTGAAGGAACGCGGGATCGGCGTGCTGATCACCGACCACAACGTGCGCGAGACGCTGGGCATCTGCGACCGCGCCTACATCATCAACCAGGGCGCGGTGCTCGCATCCGGCCGCCCCGACGACATCATCGCCAACGAATCCGTACGCCGCGTCTATCTGGGTGAACACTTCCGAATGTAGGTATGAAACAGACGCTGCAACTCAAGACTTCACAGCACCTTGCGCTCACGCCGCAGCTGCAGCAATCGATCCGCCTGCTGCAGCTGTCCACGCTGGAGCTGCACCAGGAGATCGAGCAGGTCCTGAGCGACAATCCGCTGCTGGAACGGCTCGACGATCCGCTCGACCGTTCCGTGCGCCTGCTGGCCGACGGCGCCATCAACAGCGCGCCGGCGCCGGCCGAGGCGCCCGCGCAGCAGGCGAGCGGCGAGGACGGCAAGGCCGCGAGCAGCGAAAATGAAGGCGAAGGCGGCGGCAGCGACGATGCGCATGGCGGCGACGGCGATGCCGACTGGGGCGAGGGCCGTGGCAGCAGCAACAGCAGCAACGCCGACGACGAGGACGGCCGCCCGCAGCTGGAAGCCAGCCCCGTCACACTGCGCGAGCACCTGATGGAACAGGTGCGCCTGTCGTGCTGCGCGCCGCGCGACTGTGCGCTGGTCGAACTGGTGGTCGATGCGCTGGACGACAACGGCTACCTGGAAGAATCGCTGGACGATATCCACGCGCGCCTGCCGGAAGAACTGGAGATCGACTTCGACGAGCTGCGCACGGCGCTCGCCCTCGTGCAGAGCCTGGAGCCGGCCGGCGTGGGCGCGCGCAGCGCGGCCGAGTGCCTGGCGCTGCAGATCCGGCGCATGCCGAACGTGCCCCTGGTGACGCGCCGCATGGCGCTGACCATCGTCGAGAAATACCTGACCTGGTTCGCCCAGCGCGAATTCAACAAGCTCAAGAAGGCGCTCGACTGCGACGACGAAGACCTGCGCGAGGCGCAGGGCGTGATCCGCCAGTGCAACCCGCATCCGGGCGCCGCGTTCGCATCGGACGTGTCCGACTTCGTCGTGCCCGACGTGATCGTGCGCCGCGCCAAGGATGGCTGGAGCGTGCAGCTCAATCCCGAGGTCATGCCGCGCCTGCGCGTGAACAGCCTGTACGCGCAGGCCCTCAAGGGCGGCAAGTCCGAGACCCAGCTGAATGCGCAGCTGCAGGAAGCGAAGTGGCTCATCAAGAACATGCGCCAGCGCTTCGACACGATCCTGCGCGTGGCCCAGGCCATTGTCGAGCGCCAGCGCAATTTTTTCTCCCATGGCGCCGTTGCCATGCGGCCCCTTGTTTTGCGCGAGATAGCTGATACACTAGGTCTACACGAGAGCACAATTTCTCGAGTCACAACTCAGAAATACATGCTGACCCCGCACGGCATGTTCGAGTTGAAGTATTTCTTCGGGAGTCACGTTGCCACCGAGGCGGGAGGAGAAGCATCCTCGACGGCGATCCGGGCTCTCATCGTGCAACTCACAGGAGCAGAAGACCCCAAGAACCCTTTATCCGACAGCAAGATCGCGGACATGTTGGGGGAGCAGGGAATGGTCATTGCGCGGCGCACCGTCGCCAAGTACCGCGAAGCCTTGAAGATCCCGCCCGTCAGCCTCCGCAAATCCTTGTAGCAAGTACTTGTCGTCGTTGTCGACGAGTCCTTGCAGCTAGTTCGTGTCAAAACGTTGCCACCTGCGCATGAAGCGCGGATGCGCGCGTGGTTGTGGCAGCGCCTCTTCAAAGGAGTGTGTATGAATCTCACCATCAGCGGACATCACCTCGATGTTACCCCGGCCATCCGAGAGTACGTACAGAACAAGCTCGAACGCATTACCCGCCATTTCGATCAAGTGATCGATACCCACGTCATCCTCTGCATCGACAACCTCACCGAGAAGGCCAAACGCCAGAAGGCGGAGATCAACTTGCGCGTCGCCGGCAAGATCCTCCATGTCGCCAGCGCCGCGCACGACCTGTATGCCGCGATCGACATGTTGATGGACCGGCTCGACCGCCAGGTCATGAAGTACAAGGAGATGATGCAGGACTTCACGCACACGTCACCGAAACGCCTGCCCGATGCGGGCGGAGAAGCCGAGCCGGCCACGGCTTGATGCCATAGCGGCAACGTGAACAAAGGGCGCATCGGCGCCCTTTTTGCTTTTACGGGCGCATGCCTGTCGCGGTGCTGGTAGCGGCGATACGTAACGTCTCCGACGTCGTGCCCGGTGACGAAGCCGCCAACCATCACCGCGTGGACGGCAAGCCGTCCACCCTACCGCTAGAATAAGGGTCTGATTATTCGAATAACGAGACACATGACCGAATACGTACTGACCCGCGTCGCCAACGGCACCGGCATCATCACGCTGGACCGCCCCAAAGCCTTGAACTCGCTGTCGCTCGACATGGTGCGCGCGCTGGCGCAGGCCCTGCAGGCCTGGCGCGACGATGCATCCATCCACGCCGTCGTCATCCGCAGCAGCAGCGAGAAGGCATTGTGCGCCGGCGGCGACATCCGTTTCTTCCACGAGGTCGGCCGCGCGACGCCGATGGGCGGCAGCGCGCTGCTCGAGGATTTCTTCACCGAGGAATACGCGCTCAACCACCTGATCCACTTCTATCCGAAGCCCTATATCGCGCTGATGGACGGCGTCGTGATGGGCGGCGGCATGGGCATCGCCCAGGGCGGTCCCGGCTGCGGCCTGCGCATCGTGACGGAACGGACGAAGATGGCCATGCCCGAGGTGAACATCGGCCTGTTCCCGGACGTGGGCGGCAGCCACTTCCTGTCGCACGCGCCGGGCCGCCTGGGCCACTACCTCGCTCTCACCGGCGCCACCGTCGGCGCGGCCGATGCCCTCTACCTGGGCCTGGCCGACCTGTTCGTGCCGGGCGAGCGCATGGGCGACCTGCACGCGCTCGTCGACGCCACGCCGGGCGCGGCGCTGGCCGACGCCATCCGCGTCTTCGCCGCGCCGTTCATGACGCAGGCCGGCGCCAGCGAACTGCAGGCGCAGCGCGACCGCATCGATGCGCATTTCGGTGCGCCCTCGGTGGCCGGCGTGATGGCCGCGCTCGCGGGCGATGCGGATCCGTTCGCGCAGAAGGCCTTGTCGTTGTTGCGCCAGCGTTCGCCCTTGATGATGTGCGTGACGCGCGAGATGCTGGAGCGCGCCGCGTCGCTGGACGTGGCCGATTGCCTGCGCATGGAACGCGCGCTGGTGCGCCGCAATTTCGAGCACGGCGAAGTGCTGGAAGGCGTGCGCGCGCTCGTGATCGACAAGGACAACAACCCGCATTGGAATCCGTCGACGCTGGACGACGTGACGCCAGCGATGGTCGCGCGCTTCTTCGAGCCCGTGTGGCCGGACTACGCGCATCCGCTGCGCCATCTCTGATTCTTCAAGCCTGGAGCCCTCATGCCGCCTCGCTTTCCTTCTGTCTGGCAGACCCGCCTGGATGGCTATCGCAGCGTGGACGAGGACGTCGGCTGCTCGGATGCCGATGTGTTCCGCTTGGAGGCCGGCGGCCGTCCGGCGCTGTTCGCCAAGACGGAAGCAGCGGGGCCGCTGGCCGAGTTGCGCGACGAGGCGGCGCGGCTGCGCTGGCTCGCCGGCGCCGGCATTCCGTGCGCGTCCGTCGTCGAGATCGTGCAGGACGATGGCCGCGACTGGCTGCTGCTGGAGGCCGTGCCGGGCCGCGACCTGCTGGCGTCCGGCGTCGAGCCCGCCGATGGCGTGCGGCTGCTGGCCGCGGCATTGTGTGCATTGCACGCGCTCGATCCGTCATCCTGCCCGTTCGACCACCGGGCCGCGCGCCGCATCGAACGCGCACGTGCGCGCATGGAGGCGGGACTGGTGGACGAGGACGACCTCGACGACGCGCACCGCGGCTTGGCGCCGGCGGCGTTGTTCGCGCGCCTGCAGGCGCGGGCGCCGGCAAGCGAAGACCTCGTCGTGGGGCATGGCGACGCCTGCCTGCCGAACCTGGTCGTCTACGCCGCGGGCGTGCGCAGCAGCTGGATCGATTGCGGACGCCTGGGCGTGGCGGACCGCTGGCAGGACCTGGCGCTGGCCACGCGCGATATCGCGGAAGAATGGGGCGACGAGTGGGTGGCGCCGTTCCTGCGCGCGTATGGCGCGGAGATGGATGACGCGAAGTGCGGGTTTTATCGGCTGCTGGATGAGTTCTTTTGAGCGCTTGCGGCTACTCGGAACACCGGGGTCAGAGCCCCTTGAAAAGCAACACCGGGCTCTGACCCCTGCGCTGACCCCTACGGCTGTTCGCGGTGCCGCACGACGACCCGTTCGGTGTCGGCGAAATAGGCGCCCAGGCGTTCCGCCATGTACACCGAACGGNGCGCTGACCCCTACGGCTGTTCGCGGTGCCGCACGACGACCCGTTCGGTGTCGGCGAAATAGGCGCCCAGGCGTTCCGCCATGTACACCGAACGGTGCTGGCCGCCCGTGCAGCCGACGGCCACCGTCAGGTAGCTGCGGTTGTCCTTCTTGAACGAGGGCAGCCACTTGGCGATGAAGGCGCGGATGTCGGACAGCAGTTCCGTCGCCTGCGGCTGCGCCTCGAGGAAGGCGATCACGGGTGCGTCCTTGCCCGTGAGCGGACGCAGCGTCAGGTCGTAATACGGGTTCGGCACGGCGCGCACGTCGAACACGAAGTCGGCGTCGAGCGGCACGCCGTGCTTGAACGCGAACGATTCGAAGAACAGCGTCAGCGGCGCATACTCGACCTCGGCCAGCTCCTTGACCCAGGCGCGCAGCTTGTTGGCCGACAGTTCCGAGGTGTCGATCACATGGCCCAGCTTCTCGATGGGCAGCAGGCGCTCGCGCTCTTCCAGGATGCATTCGATCAGCGTACGGCGCGAAGCCGGGTTCTCGCCCGGGCGCAGCTCGTGCGACAGCGGATGGCTGCGCCGCGTTTCCGAGAAGCGGGCCACCAGCGAATGCGTGCTGGACGTCAGGAAGATCACCTTGACGTGGTGCCCATCGGCGCGCAGCTGGGCGACCGTGGTCGGCAGCTCCGTCAGCGAGCGCGCGCTGCGCGCATCGACGGCGACGGCGACCTTGTTGTCGTCGTCGCCGTCGATGGTCTTGACGAGGTGCGGCAGCAGGGCCGGCGGGAGGTTGTCGACGCAATAATAACCTGCGTCCTCGAGGACGTTGAGGGCGACGGATTTACCCGAGCCCGAGATACCGGTGATGAGTAGGATGCGCATGGGGGGATGATAGCATCGGTGAACGCTGCGGTTGCTGCTTCGGACGCTAAATCGGGTCCCTGCCTGCGCAGGACGACGTTGCAAAGGTTGGCGCCGGCTCGTCGTCCCTGCGAAAGCAGGGACCCAAGCAAACGCAAACTCAGTCGCTGCTCATCGCCTGCCGTTGACGCTCCATGAATTCCTGCAGCGTATCGATGCCTCGCAGCTGCAGGATCGTGTTGCGCACGGCTGCCTCCAGCAGCACCGCGATGTTGCGGCCGGCCGCGACGGGAATCACGACCTTGCGGATCGGCAGGCCCAGCACGTCCTCTGTCGGAAAGTGGAAGGGCAGGCGCTCGACTTCCTCGTCCAGCGCGCCGCGCTTGACCAGGTGCACGATCAGCTTGAGGCGCATCTTGCGCCGCACGGCCGTCTCGCCGAAGATCGCCTTGATGTCCAGCAGGCCCAGGCCGCGCACTTCCAGCAGGTTCTGCAGCAGCGGCGGGCAGCGGCCCTCGATCATGTTCGGGGCGATGCGCGAGAACTCGACGGCGTCGTCGGCCACCAGGCCGTGCGAGCGCGAGATCAGTTCCAGGCCCAGTTCGCTCTTGCCCAGGCCCGAGTCGCCCGTGATCAGCACGCCCACGCCCAGCACGTCCATGAACACGCCATGCATGATCACGCGCTGCGCCAGTTTCTTCGACAGGTAGACCCGCAGGAAGTCGATCACCTGGGCGGCCGGCAACGGGGTCGAGAACAAGGGGATGTTCTTTTCGTCGCAGATGGCGAGGATGTCGGGCGGCGTATCGAGCCCTTGGGCGATGATCAGTGCCGGCGGCTCGCCCGCGATCAATTCGCCGATCACGTGGCTGCGCGAGCCCGATTTCAGGCGCTGGTAATAGTTCAGTTCCTGGTGCCCGAACACCTGGATGCGGCCCGGGTGGATCAGGTTCAGGTGGCCCACCTGGTCGGCGGCCGAGACGGCGTCGCCCGAGATCAGGCGCTCGCCGCCGGGAAAGCCCGCGAACCAGCCGAGCTGCAGGGTATCGCGATTGTCGTCGTACAGCCTCTGGATGGTCAGCGGTGTCTGCAGCATGGACGTCTTTGCCTCAGCCCAGCGCCTGCAGGCTGGGTTGCCAGTTGATGATGCGCTCGTGGACCGATTTCGGATCCGGATCGGTGGCCAGCGCGGTGCGCACGGCTTCGTCCGAGAACAGTTCGGCGATCTCGGACAGGATTTCCAGGTGCTGCTGGGTCACGTGGTCCGGGATCAGGAGGAAGAACAGCAGCTTCACGGGCTGGCCGTCGGGCGACTCGAACGGGATCGGCTCGACCAGGCGCACGAAGGCGGCCAGCGGCGACTTGAGGCTCTTGCTGCCCTTGATGCGGCCGTGCGGCACGGCGACGCCGTGGCCGAGGCCGGTGGAACCGAGTCGCTCGCGCGCGAACAGGTTGTCCGAGACGGTCGAGCGGGCGATGCCGCAGTTGTTTTCGAAGATCAGGCCGGCCTGTTCAAAGGCGCGCTTCTTGCTCGAGACTTCCAGGTCGAGCTGAACGTTCTCGAGCGAGAGGATTTTGCTTAGATTAGTCATGACACGCTTCTGTTGCGGCGCACCGCGGTGCTTGCGAGCGGGAATTATAGGCCTGTTTCATGGCCGTGACATTCGATTTTGCGCCCGATTCGCCCCCTGTCTGCTCCCTGCCGGGAACCGGTGGACCAGTGGCGGGGCAACGACGTTCGCGGGTGCGCAATTTCCGTTATGAAATCCCGAGTTCGAAGCACGATATGTTCGCCCGGGGCCGGTTTTTTCGCTCTTTCTAGCGGAATCTTGTCGTTTCGAGCATGGAGGCGTCAGTCGATGCGCTGTCGCTCGAAACGGACACTAGATGGGGGCCGTTGACGGAAAATCACCCATCCGGGCGCATTTATTGACGTGCCGTGCGCAGATTCAGTGGCTTGCCGGTACTGAAGTTGGCGCGCCAGGGATTGATGTCGAGGCCGCCGCGGCGCGTATAACGTGCATACACGGCGAGCTTGCTCGGTTTGCAGTGACGCAGGATGTCGGTAAAGATGCGCTCGACACATTGCTCGTGAAATTCGTTGTGTTCGCGGAAGCCGATCAGGTAGCGCAGCAGGCTTTCCTGGTCGATCTGCGGGCCGGCATAGTGGATCTGCACGCTGGCCCAGTCCGGCTGGCCGGTGACGAGGCAGTTCGACTTGAGCAGGTGCGACACGAAGGTTTCCTCGACGGCCGCTTCCTCGTGATTGGCCTTGAGCAGTTCGGGTGCCGGGCTGTAGCTGTCGACCTCGATGTCCAGGCGGTCCAGCAGCAGGCCGTCCAGCTCGCCCATCTTGAGCTTGCCGAAGTCTTCCGGCAGCGTGATCGCCACGTGCACGGGGGCACCGAAAGCATTCGACAGGTCTTCGCGCAGCAATTCGACCAGGGCGTCGCTGTTCGCCAGGCGGGTCTGGTTGAAGGAATTCAGGTACAGCTTGAACGATTTCGATTCGACGATGTTCGGCGAATCGGCCGGCGCCGTGATCGTCGCGATCGCCACCTGCGGCTTGCCGCGCATGTTCAGCCACGACAGTTCGTAGGCATTCCAGATGTCGACGCCGAAGAAGGGCAGCGTGCCGGACAGGCCGAGCTCGTCGCGCTTTTGCTGGCGCGGAATCGGGAACAGCAGCTCGGGGGCGTACTGGGTCTGGTAGGCCGAAGTCTTACCGAGGGGCGATTGATCGGGAGTATTGGTCATGGTGTCATCTCGAGGTGCCGGCGTGTTCCGATGCCGTTCCGGCGGCGGCAAAGCGGCGTATCGTACACCTTTCCGCCATTTCCTGTGGCTCGAGTTCGCCATGACGCTGGGCATGCATGCGTCGACGCGACAATACGTAGGGTGGGCACTGCATGCCCACCGAATACCTGCATCAACGCGCCATCACAGGAACAGCTTGTACACCGGATTGGCGCTCTCGTCCCAATGGCGGTAGCCGAGCGTGGCCAGGAATTGCCGGAACTCGTCCATCTCGCCGTTCGGCACCTGCAGGCCGACGAGGATGCGGCCGACGTCGCCGCCCTGGTTGCGGTAATGGAACAGGGAGATGTTCCAGTTCGGCGCCATGCTGTCCAGGAAGCGCATCAGCGCACCCGGGCGCTCCGGGAACTCGAAGCGGTACAGCAATTCGTCGTTGGCCAGCGGGCTCTTGCCGCCGACGAGGTGGCGCACGTGCTGCTTGGCCAGCTCGTCATGCGTCAGGTCGAGCGTACGGAAACCGTGTTCCTCGAAGGTGCGCGCGACGGTGCTTGACTCGCTGCGGTTGCCGATCTGGACGCCCACGAAGACGTGGGCTTCGCGTTCGTCGCTGATGCGGTAGATGAATTCCGTCACGTTGCGCGGCCCGACGAGGCTGCAGAAGCGCTTGAAACTGCCGCGCTGCTCGGGAATCGTCACGGCGAACACGGCTTCGCGCGCCTCGCCCACCTCGGCCCGCTCGGCCACGAAGCGCAGGCGGTCGAAGTTCATGTTGGCGCCGCAAGCCACCGCCACCAGCGTCTCGGCCTTGACGGGCTGGCGCGCCATCTGCGAACGCTCGACGTAGGCCTTGGCGCCGGCCACGGCCAGCGCGCCGGCCGGTTCCAGGATGCTGCGGGTATCCTGGAACACGTCCTGGATCGCGGCGCAGATCGCATCGGTATCGACGATGATGATCTCGTCGACGACTTCCTTGGCCAGGCGGAAGGTTTCCTCGCCCACGAGGCGCACGGCGGTGCCGTCCGAGAACAGGCCGACGTCGGGCAGCGTCACGCGCTCGCCGGCCTTCAGGCTTTTCGCCATCGCATCGGAATCGATCGTCTGCACGCCGATGATCCTGATGTCCGGCCGCACCGCCTTCACGTAGGCGCCGATGCCGGACACGAGGCCGCCGCCGCCGATGGCCACGAAGATGGCGTGGATGGGGCCGGAATGCTGGCGCAGGATCTCCATGCCGATCGTGCCTTGGCCGGCGATCACGTCCGGATCGTCGAACGGGTGCACGAAGGTGAGCTTCTGTTCGCGCTCCAGCGTCAGCGCATGGTTGTACGCGTCCGTGTAGGAGTCGCCGTGCAGCACCACCTCGACGTTGTTGCCGCCGCGCGCCTTGACGGCATCGATCTTGACGGGCGGCGTGGTGGTCGGCATCACGACCAGCGCGCGGCAGCCGAGGCGGCTGGCGGACAGCGCGACGCCCTGGGCGTGGTTGCCGGCCGAGGCGCAAATGACGCCGCGCTTGAGTTGTTCGGATGGCAGGTTCGCCATCTTGTTGTAGGCGCCGCGCAGCTTGAAGCTGAACACGCTCTGCATGTCTTCGCGCTTGAAGTAGATCCGGTTGCCCATGCGCTGGGACAGGGTCGGGGCGAATTCGAGCGGCGTCTCTTCCGCCACGTCGTAGACGCGCGCGGTCAGGATTTTTTTAAGGTAGTCGGTAGTCATGGTCGGATACGTAACACTGGATTCCGGGGCGACGCTGGACTGTCCTGTTGGCGGATAACCGAGGTGTGCAGTGCGGCGGCCGTGGCCGGGATAAGGCCGGGGCCTACCGTGTCGTGACGATGGGGGTCGCCTCATTATAATGGACCCATCCATTCCATTGCCCCTAATCTCTTGCGATGATCGAATCCGCCGTCCTCTGGCTGCTGAAACTGCTTGCCGCGCCCGCCGTGGGCCTGACGTCGGTCTTCGTCATCGCATTCGTCTCGGCCACGCTGGTGCCGCTCGGCTCGGAACCGGCCGTGTTCGCCGTCGTGAAGGCCAATCCGGCCATGTTCTGGCCCGCCATCCTCGTCGCCACGGCCGGCAACACGCTGGGCGGCGCCGTCGACTACTGGATCGGCTACCGCGCGAAAGTCGCCTTCGCCAAGGAACGCAAGTCGCGCTGGTTCCACTGGCTGGCGCGCTACGGCTCCAAGACCATGCTGCTGTCCTGGGTGCCGGGCATCGGCGACCCACTGTGCACGCTGGCCGGCTGGCTGCACCTGCCGTTCTGGTCCAGCGTCATGTACATGTGCATCGGCAAGTTCGGGCGCTACGTGTTCATGACGGCGACGTTGCTGTACGTGCCGGACGGGTGGTGGAAGTGGATCGGGGATACGACGAGCCGGTGGTTCGGTTGAGGCGTGTTGCGTGAACATTTGCCATGGATAACATGCCCAATTCTTGAGCAAGCCATTTTTTCATTGAAAAAACTTTTGCTTGACCAACGGAAATTTGCATGCCGGGCTGTTTTTCCGTTCTTTTTTCTTCAGAGCCGTTGCAAAAACTGCCGACTCCCCAGCGTGGTGCAACGCAATAAGCTAGAATGGTTGTCCGACAGCGTCCGCATGACAGCCGATCTCCATGAACGCCCCCGCCAATATCCACACCCTGCTCGAAGAAAATTCGCCGGTCCGCCTGCGCGAGATCCCCTATAACTACACGTCGTTTTCCGATCGCGAGATCGTGATCCGCTTGCTGGGCGAGTCGTCGTGGGCGCTGCTCGACGAGTTGCGCGGCGCGCGCCAGACCGGGCGGTCGGCGCGCATGCTGTACGAGGTGCTGGGCGATATCTGGGTCGTGCGCCGCAACCCCTATCTGCAGGATGACCTGCTGGACAATCCGAAGCGCCGCGCCAAGCTGATCGAGGCGCTGCACCACCGCCTGGCGGAAGTCGACAAGCGCCGCCTGACGGTCGATGCCGGCGACGGCGGCGATGCGGCCACGGTGGCCGCGCGCAGCAGCGCCGTCGAGAAGCTGCTGGCCGCGGCGCGCAAGGCCGTCGACGACTTCGGCCAGGAGTTCCGCGATACCTACGACCTGCGCAAGCGCGCGCAGAAGGTGCTGGGCCAGTACACGGACAAGCGCAACATCCGCTTCGACGGCATGCACCGCACCTCGCACGTGACCGACGCCACCGACTGGCGCGTCGAATACCCGTTCCTCGTCGTGCTGCCGGACAGCGAGGACGAGATGGCCGGCCTCGTGAAAGGCTGCATCGAACTCGGGCTGACGATCATCCCGCGCGGCGGCGGCACCGGCTACACGGGCGGCGCGATTCCGCTGTCGCCCATGTCGGCCGTGATCAACACCGAAAAGCTGATCGGCATGGGCGAGGTCGAGATGACCCGCCTGCCCGGCGTGGCGCACGACTACGCGACCATCTACACGGGCGCCGGCGTCGTCACCCAGCGCGTGTCGCAGGCGGCCGAGAAGGCCGGTTTCGTGTTCGCCGTCGACCCGACCTCGGCGCACGCGTCCTGCATCGGCGGGAACATCGCGATGAACGCGGGCGGCAAGAAGGCCGTCCTGTGGGGTACGGCGCTCGACAACCTCGCGTCCTGGCGCATGGTCGACCCGAACGGCGACTGGCTCGACGTCACCCGCGTCGACCACAACCTGGGCAAGATCCACGATGCGCCCGTCGCGTCGTTCAAGCTCGAATGGACGCATCCGTCGCCGAAAGGCGCCCCCAAGGGCGAGCCGTTCCGCACCGAGTTCCTGAATATCGAGGGCCGCCGCTTCCGCAAGGAAGGCCTGGGCAAGGACGTTACCGACAAATTCCTGGCCGGCCTGCCGGGCATCCAGAAGGAAGGCACCGACGGCCTGATCACGTCGGCGCGCTGGATCCTGCACAAGATGCCGAAGTACACGCGCACGGTGGCGCTGGAATTCTTCGGCCAGGCGCGCGACGCGATCCCGTCGATCGTCGAGATCAAGGATTACCTGGACAGCCTGCCCAAGAGCGGCAAGCCGGAATTCGCCAGCCTGCGCCTGGCGGGTCTGGAACACCTGGACGAGCGCTACCTGCGCGCCGTCGGTTATGCGACCAAGTCCAAGCGCGGCGTGCTGCCGAAGATGGCGCTGTTCGGCGACATCGTCGGCGACGACGAGAATGCCGTCGCGCAAGCCGCGTCGGAAGTCGTGCGCCTGGCGAACACCCGCGTGGGCGAGGGCTTCATCGCCGTCAGCCCGGAAGCGCGCAAGAAGTTCTGGCTCGACCGCGCCCGTACCGCCGCCATCGCGCGCCACACCAACGCCTTCAAGATCAACGAGGACGTGGTCATTCCCTTGAACCGCATGGGCGAGTACACGGACGGCATCGAGCGCATCAACGTCGAGCTGTCGATCAAGAACAAGCTGCAGCTGGTCGAGGAACTGCACGCCTGGTTCGCGGCCGGCGACCTCGAGGTGACCAAGGCCGACGATGCGACGGGCGAGGGCGTGTCGCGCGAGGAAATCCTGGGCGACCGTCCGCAGCAGGCCGACGAGCTGCTGGCGCGCGTGGCCGCGCGCTGGGGCTGGATCATGGCCAACCTGGACCAGCCTTTGGCCGACGTGCGCGGCAAGCTGGCCGAGTTCGGCCTGGACGGCCTCGCCGCCACGTTCGAGGAACGCCTGCAGCGCCAGCCGCAAGCGACCCTCTTCGACGTCGTGCAGGACCATACGGTGCGCGTCTCGTGGAAGAACGAGATCCGCGCGCCGCTGCGCCAGATCTTCAATGGCGCGGCCTACAAGCCGATCCTGGACGAGGCGGGCGCGATCCACAAGCGCGTGCTGCGCTCGCGCGTGTTCGTCGCCCTGCACATGCACGCGGGCGACGGCAACGTGCACACGAACCTGCCCGTCAACTCGGACGACTACGCGATGCTGCAGGATGCGCACAAGGCCGTCGAGCGCATCATGAAGCTGGCGCGCTCGCTGGACGGCGTCATCTCGGGCGAGCACGGCATCGGCATCACGAAGCTGGAATTCCTGACGGACGACGAGATTCGCGACTTCCGCGACTACAAGCAGCGCGTCGATCCGGAAGGCCGCTTCAACAAGGGCAAGCTGCTCAACAGCGCCACCGCCTACGCCGACCTGCGCAACGCCTACACGCCGTCCTTCGGCCTGATGGGCCACGAATCGCTGATCATGCAGCAGAGCGACATCGGCGAGATCGCCAACAGCATCAAGGACTGCCTGCGCTGCGGCAAGTGCAAGCCCGTGTGCACGACGCACGTGCCGCAATCGAACCTGCTGTACTCGCCGCGCGACAAGATCCTGGCCACGTCGGCCCTGATCGAAGCCTTCCTGTACGAAGAGCAGACCCGCCGCGGCGTGTCGATCCGCCACTGGGAGGAATTCGAGGACGTGTCCGACCACTGCACCGTGTGCCACAAGTGCGTGACGCCGTGCCCGGTGAACATCGACTTCGGCGACGTGTCGATGAACATGCGTAACCTGCTGCGCAAGATGGACAAGCGCAGCTTCAAGCCGGCCCAGCGTGCGGGCATGTTCTTCCTGAACGCGACCGATCCGACCACGATCAACGCGACCCGCAAGGCGATGATCGACTGGGGCTACAAGGCCCAGCGCCTGGGCGCGAGCGTCCTGAAGGCCGTGGCCAAGGAACAGACCAAGGCGCCGCCGCCGACGACGGGCAAGGCGCCCGTGCGCGAGCAGGTGATCCACTTCGTCAACAAGAAAATGCCGGGCAATTTGCCCAAGAAGACGGCGCGCGCGCTGCTGGACATCGAGGACGACAAGGTCATCCCGATCATCCGCAACCCCAAGGTGACGAACGCCGACACCGAGGCCGTGTTCTACTTCCCGGGCTGCGGCTCCGAGCGCCTGTTCTCGCAGGTGGGCCTGGCCACGCAGGCGATGCTGTGGGAAGTGGGCGTGCAGACCGTGCTGCCGCCGGGCTACCTGTGCTGCGGCTATCCGCAGCGCGGCGCGGGCCAGTACGACAAGGCCGACAAGATGATGACGGATAACCGCGTGCTGTTCCACCGCATGGCCAACACGCTGAACTACCTCGACATCAAGACGGTCCTCGTCTCCTGCGGCACCTGCTACGACCAATTGGCGACCTACGAGTTCGAGAAGATCTTCCCGGGCTGCCGCATCATGGACATCCACGAGTACCTGCTCGAGAAGGGCGTCAAGCTGGAAGGCGTCACCGGCACGCGCTACATGTACCACGATCCCTGCCACACGCCGATGAAGCTGCAGGATTCGATGAAGACGGTGAACGCGCTCGTGCAGACGGCGGACAACGTCAAGATCGAGAAGAACGACCGCTGCTGCGGCGAGTCCGGCACCTTCGCCGTGTCGCGTCCCGACATCTCGACCCAGGTGCGCTTCCGCAAGGAGCAGGAGATGGAGAAGGGCGCGGACAAACTGCGCGCCGACGGCTTCAAGGGCGACGTCAAGATCCTGACGAGCTGCCCGTCCTGCCTGCAGGGCCTGTCGCGCTACAACGACGACGCGGGCACCACGGCCGACTACATCGTCGTCGAGATCGCGCGGCACCTGCTGGGCGAGAACTGGATGCCGAACTACGTGGCCAACGCCAACAACGGCGGCATCGAGCGGGTGCTGGTATGACGAGGGTAGCCGGTTGCGAGCTGTGCGAACTTTCCGTTGCTCCGGTGTTCGAGAACGACAAGTTCGCCGTGATCCTCGTCGACGACGCCAATTATCCGGGCTTCGCGCGCGTGATCTGGAAGGACCACGTGCGCGAGGTCAGCGACCTGGCGGACGACGACCGCCTGCTGCTGAACGACGCCGTGTGGCGGCTGGAGCTGGCCGTGCGCGAGGTGATGCAACCCTTGAAAGTCAACGTGGCAAGCCTGGGCAACGTCGTGCCCCACCTGCACTGGCACGTGATCCCGCGCTATGCCGACGATGCCCACTTCCCGGCACCCGTGTGGGCGCAGGCGGTGCGCGAGACGGAGGCGCAAGTGTTGCAAGCGCGCAAGACGCTGCTGCCGGAATTGAAGGCTGCGATCACGCGGCGGTTCGCAAGTCGGTAGAATACGCGAATACACCGTCGTTCCCGCGCAGGCGGGAACCCATAGACCGTATCCGAAGTCACTCGGCATGGGTTCCCGCCTGCGCGGGAACGACGAATCATGATCAGGACCTCATCACATGCCCATCCCCACCGAATTCACCGTCCACCAGAAATCCCGCACCGTCGACATCGCCTTCGACGACGGCGCCGCCTTCGTGCTGCCGATCGAATTGCTGCGCGTCTACTCCCCCTCGGCCGAAGTGCAAGGCCACGGTCCCGGCCAGGAAGTCCTGCAGCTGGGCAAGCGCAACGTCGTCATCGACGCCGTCGAGCCGGTCGGCAACTACGGCATCAAGCCGATCTTCAGCGACGGCCACGAGTCCGGCATCTTCACGTGGGAATACCTGTACCGCCTCGGCAGCCAGCAGGATCGCCTGTGGGGCGAATACATGGACCGCCTGCACGCCGCCGGCTTCAAGGACGACACGGGCCGCGACCCGATCCCGGAGCTGCCCGGCATGAAGAAGGGCGGCGGCGGTTGCGGCAGCGGCAGCTGCGGTTGCCATTGATGCCATCCGCGAAGTGGACATGAAAAAAGCGCCGTAGAAACCTGCGGCGCTTTTTTTATTGAAACCGGTCTGGCCAACCGGCTAGGGGCAAGGCCCCGAAAGAAGGGATTACTGCGGCTGGATGTTGGCAGCCTGCTTGCCCTTCGGACCTGCGGTGACTTCGAAGCTCACGCGCTGGTTTTCGGCCAGCGACTTGAAGCCGGCAGTGTTGATTGCCGAAAAGTGTGCGAACAGATCGTCGCCACCATCATCGGGTTTGATGAAGCCGAAGCCCTTTGCGTCGTTGAACCATTTTACGGTGCCAGTCGCCATGTTTCTCTCTCTCAAGAATTTTCACAATAAAGCGCTTTTTCTGTAGCGCACGGTCTTGTTGCCGCGCGTCGAACTCTACTCAAGCGAAAATCATTATAGGCAGAGTCCGAGAAAAAGTGATGCAGAATTTGCAATCGTGCGCAGATATCTTTTGGTGTGTCGCGTGATGCATACTCAACAATAAAAACCGCCGCGCCAGAGGTACTTGATACACGGTAAGACAGGTTTAAGCCTGGGCCACCCCTGGCTTGTATAATGCGGCAAGACTTTACGGCTTGCTACTATGACCAACACCACCCATTTCGGCTACAAGACCGTCTCCGAGGACGAGAAGGTCCACGAAGTTGCCAAGGTTTTCCATTCCGTCGCCTCGAAGTACGACGTGATGAACGACCTGATGTCCGGCGGCCTGCACCGCCTCTGGAAGACCTTCACCATTGCCCAAGCGGGCGTGCGTCCCGGCTTCAAGGTGCTCGACATCGCCGGCGGCACGGGCGACCTGTCCAAGGCCTTCGCCAAGCAGGCGGGACCGAGCGGCGAGGTGTGGCTCACGGACATCAACGAGTCGATGCTGCGCGTGGGCCGCGACCGTCTATTGAATAAAGGCCTGGTGACCCCCACCTTATTGTGTGATGCGGAAAAGCTGCCGTTCCCGGACAATTACTTCGATCGCGTCAGCGTGGCCTTTGGCCTGCGCAACATGACGCACAAGGACCAGGCACTGGCGGAAATGCGCCGGGTACTCAAGCCGGGCGGCAAGCTGCTCGTGCTGGAGTTCTCGAAAGTGGCCGCGCCGCTGCAGAAGCCGTACGATGTGTATTCGTTCTCGGTGCTGCCGTGGCTGGGCCAGCGTATCGCCAACGACGCGGAAAGCTATCGCTACCTGGCCGAGTCGATCCGCATGCACCCCGACCAGGAAACGCTGAAGTCGATGATGGAAAGCGTGGGACTGGAACGGGTCCAGTATTACAACCTGACGGCAGGTGTGGCCGCTTTACACACCGGTATCAAACTCTAAGGTGATGACCATGAAAAAGTTCTTGGCCAGCATGATGATCGCGGTGACCGCATTCTCGATGGTCGCCGAAGCCTTCGCCCGCCCGGTCGGCGGCGGCCGTTCGTTCGGCCGCCAGTCGCAGTCCGTGCGCCAGATGCGCGCGCCGGCACCGGCGCCCGCCCCTGCTCCGGCCTACCAGCAGCCTGCCCAGCGTCCGGCCGTCCAGCCGGCCCCGGGCGCGCGTCCGCCGGTACAGCAGCCGCGTCCGAGCATGTGGAAGAACATCCTGGGCGGCGCGCTGCTGGGCCTGGGCCTGGGCGCACTGTTCTCGCACCTGGGCATCGGCGGCGCCATGGCGAGCGTGCTGTCCTCGATCCTGATGATCGTGCTGCTGGCGCTGGCCGTGATGTTCATCGTGCGCATGTTCCGCCGCAAGGACACACCGGCCAACAATACCTACCCGGGTAATTTCAGCCAGCCGGTGCCGGCCAATGCCAGCGCCACGCCGGAAATCGGCTCCGGCTTGAATCAACCCTCGTCGTACTCGGGCGGCTACAACCAGCCGGGCTACCCGATGGGCGGCACCCAGGCCGGCCTGTCGCTGGACAAGAACGCCGCCCAGCACCAGCAATGGGGCGTGCCGGCCGATTTCGATGCCGAGTCCTTCCTGCGCCATGCCAAGGCATCGTTCATCCGCATGCAGGCGGCCTGGGACCGCGCCGACCTGAACGACCTGCGCGAATTCACGTCGCCGGAAGTGTTCGCCGAACTGCAACTGCAGATCCAGGAACGCGGCGGCCAGCCCGACTTCACGGAAGTCGTGTCGATCGACGCCCAGCTGCTGGGCATCGAGACCACCGAACGCGACTACCTGGCCAGCGTGCAGTTCAACGGCATGATCCGCAATGCGCCGAACGGCAATGCCGAGCCCTACGTCGAGGTGTGGAACCTGGCGAAGCCGCTCAATGGCAACGGCGGTTGGGTATTGGCGGGCATCCAGCAGATCGCGTAAAACATTTGCAGGAAAATAACCCGTGCTCCGGGGTGAGACACCCGGCGAACTGGTAAGATCGACACCGCCCAAGCTGGGCGGACAAACCGCCCGCTCCGACGGGCGGTTTTTTTTTGGGCACATGACACCGTGATGGCACCGATTTCCTCTCTTGCGCTGCCCCGGGGCGGCTTGTCCGCGCCGGTCGTGGCGACGATCAACCACCTGCTGGCCCAGGAGGCCTGGGCGCGCGATGCCTTGAAACGCCATGCGGGCAAGACGGCTTGCATCGACACGGGCGCCGTCGCCTTGCGCATGCGCGTGGCGCGCGACGGCATGCTCGAGGCGGCTACCGCCGAGGACGCGCCGGCCGTGACCATCCACGTCAAGCTGAGCGACCTGCCGCTGATCCTGCAGAACCGCGACCGCGCGTTTTCCTATGTGCGCATCGAGGGCGACGCCGAGTTCGCGAATACCATCTCGCAGCTGTCCAAGGGCTTGCGCTGGGATGCCGAGCACGACCTCGAACGCATCGTCGGCCCGATCGGCGCCGTGCGCCTGGTCGGCGGCGCGCAGCGTGCGGCGCAAGGAGCGGCCACCGCGGGCCGGCGCCTGGCCGAGAACGTGGCCGAATTCCTGCTGGAAGAGCGGCGCGTGCTGGTGCGTCCCGACGCCATCCACGACTTCGCCGACGGCATCAATCGCCTGCGCGACGACGTCGAACGCAGCGCCAAGCGCATCGCGAAACTAGAGCAAAAGCTGGAGCAGCAACTGGGCCAGAAGCCGGCGCAGCGCAGCGCCGCCTCCGCACCTCCCGCCGTGCCCGCACTACCGGAACCGAAATCGGAACACTGATGATCCTGAAATTCCTGCGCCTGCTTAAAATCCTCACGGTTGCCACCCGCTACGGCCTCGACGAAATCGCCATGTCGGGCCTGCACGTCCCGCGTACCGCCCGCCTGATCAACGGCATCTTCTTCTGGCGCCGCATCACCTCGCCGCGCGCGATCCGCCTGCGCCTGGCGCTGGAAGAGCTGGGCCCGATCTTCGTGAAGTTCGGCCAGGTGCTGTCGACCCGTCCCGACCTGATGCCGCCCGATATCGTGGCCGAACTGTCGCTGCTGCAGGACCGCGTGCCGCCCTTCGATTCGGAACTGGCCGTGGCCCAGATCACGCGCTCCCTCGGCGCGCCGCCGGACCAGTTGTTCGCCCACTTCGAGCGCACGCCGGTGGCCTCCGCCTCCATCGCGCAAGTCCACTTCGCCACGCTCAAGAACGGCAAGGAAGTCGCGATCAAGGTACTGCGCCCGGGCATGAAGAGCACGATCGACGAGGATCTCGCGCTGATGCAGATGGCCGCCGGCCTGATCGAAAAGGTGTGGCCGGACAGCCGCCGCCTGAAGCCGCGCGAAGTCGTGGCCGAATTCGACAAGTACCTGCACGACGAACTCGACCTGATGCGCGAGGCGGCCCAGGCCAGCCAGCTGCGCCGCAACTTCGCCGGCTCCTCGCTGCTGATGGTCCCGGAAATGTACTGGGATTACTGCTCCAGCAGCGTGATCACGATGGAGCGCATGAAGGGCATCCCGATCTCGCAGACGGACCGCCTGGTGGCCGCCGGCGTCGATATGAAAAAGCTGTCGAGCGACGGCGTGGAGATCTTCTTCACCCAGGTGTTCCGCGACGGTTTCTTCCATGCCGACATGCACCCGGGGAACATCCTCGTGTCCGTCGAGCCGGAGACCTTCGGGCGCTACATCGCGCTGGACTTCGGCATCGTCGGCACGCTGAACGACTTCGACAAGGATTACCTGTCGCAGAACTTCCTGGCCTTCTTCCGGCGCGACTACAAGCGCGTGGCCGAGGCCCACATCGAGTCCGGCTGGGCGCCGCGCGACACCCGCGTGGACGAGCTGGAAGCCGCGGTGCGCGCCACCTGCGAACCGATCTTCGACCGTCCGTTGAAGGACATCTCGTTCGGCCAGGTGCTGCTGCGCCTGTTCCAGACCTCGCGCCGCTTCAACGTCGAGGTGCAGCCGCAACTGGTGCTGCTGCAGAAGACCATGCTGAACATCGAGGGTCTCGGCCGCCAGCTGGACCCGGACCTGGACCTGTGGAAGACGGCCAAGCCCTACCTGGAGCGCTGGATGGCCGAGCAGGTGGGCTGGCGCGGCCTGGTCGAGCGCCTGCGCAACGAGGCGCCGCACTATGCCAAGGTGATCCCGCAACTGCCGCGCCTCGTGCACCACGTGCTGGAGCGCAAGGCGCATCCGATCGCCGACGAGGGAGAATTGATGGCCGCGCTGCTGATCGAGCAGCGCCGCACCAACCGCCTGCTGGTGTTCCTGTCCTGCGTGGCCGGCGCGGCCGCCGTGGTCGCCATCGGCCTGCACATCGCCGGCAGCGGCGTGCTCTGATGGCGGGCACGCCGGTTCCGGATTTCACCAGCCGCGATCCGCTGTCGCGGCAATTCTGGGACGAGCGCTTCGAGAAAGCCTTCACGCCGTGGGAGCGGGGCGGGCCGTCGCAGGCCTTGCGCCGCTTCGTGGCCGGCGCCTCCCGCCCGCTGCGCACGCTGATTCCCGGCTGCGGCTCCGCCCGCGAACTGGTGCTGATGTGCGAGGCGGGCTGGGAAGCGACGGCGATCGATTTTTCTGCCGTCGCCGTGGCGCGCGCAAAAGCGCTGGCGGGGCCGTGGGCCGGACGCGTCCACGAAGCGGATTTCTTCGCCTGGACGCCACCGCAACCCCTCGACCTCGTCTACGAACAGGCCTTCCTGTGCGCATTGCCGCGCGTGCGCCGGCCCGACGTGGCGCGGCGCTGGGAAGCGTTGCTGGCGCCGGGGGCGCTCCTGGCCGGCTACTTTTTCTTCGACGATGTGGAGAAGGGGCCGCCGTTCGGAATCGCACGGGAGGAACTGGATGCCTTGCTCGCGCCCGCGTTCGACTGTATCGCGGACGAGGCGGTGGAGGATTCGATCCCGGTGTTCGCGGGCAAGGAGCGCTGGATGGTCTGGCGCAAAAAAGAAAGGCCCGCAATGCGGGCCCCGATTTGAAGTCGTTCTTTTATGGCTTCGCGGCGCCGGCAAGCCGGTCGCGCAAACTTCTGTTTCTTGCAAACGCCCCGGCGGACAAGCCGCGCGAGAACGGTGCTGAGGGGTGCTATTTAAACAGCTAAGTTGAAGTTCGGCAAACGAAACTCATCCATAACGGGCAGGAAAAACAACACTGTTGCCAAATTGCATCAGTTCCCGCCGAGTTGTAAGGACGTCCATCCGGCCATCGGAAGGCCGCGGGGGGCAAAATCCTCCGCAAAAGCTTTATAATTCAGGGTTTTGATGATTTTTGCGGAGTACCCAGAATGCCGATTTACGCTTACCGCTGCGATGAATGCGGTTTTGCCAAGGATGTACTGCAAAAGATTTCCGACCCGGTCCTGACCGTGTGCCCCTCGTGCGGCAAGTCCTCGTTCAAGAAGCAGGTCACCGCGGCCGGCTTCCAGCTGAAGGGCACGGGCTGGTACGTGACGGACTTCCGCGGCGGCCAGGCCCCGGCGACCGGCACGGCGCCGTCGACCGGCGCCGCCGCGCCCGCGGGCGACGCCGCGGCGTCGAGCACGCCGGCCGCGCCAGCTGCTCCGGCGGCGGCGGCACCGTCGAAGGACGGCGGCAGTACCTGATATCCACGCGCCGGCCGCGACGCCGGCGCATTGACGACCACATCGATGCGTAAATATTTCATCACCGGCCTGCTGGTCCTGGTACCCCTGGCGATCACCCTGTGGGTGCTGAACCTCGTCATCGGCACCCTGGACCAGTCGCTGCTGCTGGTGCCGAGCGAGTGGCAGCCGCGCACGCACATTCCGGGCCTGGGCGCCGTGATCACGCTGGCGATCGTGTTCCTGACGGGCCTCT
This sequence comes from Massilia sp. YIM B02763, assembly GCF_030412015.1. Lineage (GTDB taxonomy): Bacteria > Pseudomonadota > Gammaproteobacteria > Burkholderiales > Burkholderiaceae_D > Telluria. The sequence continues at coordinate 34,674 of NZ_JASNRD010000032.1, forward strand.
TGACCAACAACCTGGTCGGCAAGTGGATCGTGCGCATGTGGGAGCGCCTGCTGCACCGCATCCCGGTCGTCAATTCGATCTACGGCAGCGTCAAGCAGGTGTCGGACACGCTGTTCTCGTCCTCGGGCAATGCGTTCCGCAAGGCCGTGCTGATTCCGTACCCGCACGAGAACTCGTACACGATCGCCTTCCTCACCGGCGTGCCGGGCGGCGACGTCAAGAACCACCTGGTGGGCGACTACGTCAGCGTGTACGTGCCGACCACCCCCAACCCGACCTCCGGCTTCTTCCTGATGATGGAACGCAGCCGCGTCGTCGAGCTGGACATGAGCGTCGACGCGGCGCTGAAGTACATCGTCTCGATGGGCGTGGTGACGCCCGCGGCTCATCCGGCCGATGCGCCGGCGGAAGCGCAGGCGCGCATCGCCGGCGCGACCGAACAAGCATAAAGAAGGCAGCACACAATCAAGGCCTGCCGACGAGCAGGGCACCGAATCAACCAACCAGGATCCAAAAAATTATGTCCTCGATGCGTACCAATTACTGCGGCCTCGTGACCGAAGAGCTGCTGGGCCAAACCGTCAGCCTGTGCGGCTGGGTGCACCGCCGCCGCGACCATGGCGGCGTGATCTTCATCGACCTGCGCGACCGCGAAGGCCTCGTGCAGGTGGTCTGCCATCCGGATAACGCCGAGGTCTTCAAGGCCGCCGAGCACGTGCGCAACGAGTACTGCCTGCGCGTCACCGGCACCGTCGTGAACCGCCTGGAAGGCACCGCCAACGCCAACCTGAAGTCGGGCAAGATCGAGATCAACACCACGCAACTGGAAGTGCTGAACGCGTCCGTGCCGGTGCCGTTCCAGCTGGACGACGACAACCTGTCCGAAACCACCCGCCTGACGCACCGCGTGCTCGACCTGCGCCGCCAGCAGATGCAGCACAACCTGCGCCTGCGCTACAAGGTGTCGATGGAAGTGCGCAAGTACCTGGACAACCTGGGCTTCATCGACATCGAGACCCCGATGCTGACCAAGTCGACGCCGGAAGGCGCACGCGACTACCTGGTGCCGTCGCGCGTCAACCCGGGCAACTTCTTCGCGCTGCCGCAGTCGCCGCAGCTGTTCAAGCAGCTGCTGATGGTCGCCAACTTCGACCGCTACTACCAGATCACCAAGTGCTTCCGCGACGAAGACCTGCGCGCCGACCGCCAGCCGGAATTCACCCAGATCGACTGCGAGACCTCGTTCCTGACCGAGCAGGAAATCCGCGACCTGTTCGAAGACATGATGCGCACCGTCTTCAAGAACGCCGCCGGCGTCGACCTGCCGAACCCGTTCCCGGTGATGGACTTCGCCACCGCGATGGGCTCCTACGGTTCCGACAAGCCGGACATGCGCGTCAAGCTGCAGTTCACCGAACTGACCGAGCTGATGAAGACCGTCGAATTCAAGGTCTTCAACAGCGCCGCCAACATGCCGAACGGCCGCGTGGTCGGCATGCGCGTGCCGCAGGGCGGCTCGATGCCCCGTTCGGAAATCGACGCCTACACCCAGTTCGTCGCCATCTACGGCGCCAAGGGCCTCGCCTACATCAAGGTCAACGAGAAGGCCAAGGGCCGCGACGGCCTGCAATCGCCGATCGTCAAGAACATCTCGGACGAGATCCTGGCGCAAGTGCTGGAACTGACGGGCGCCGAGGACGGCGACCTGATCTTCTTCGGTGCCGATAAAGCCAAGGTCGTCAACGACGCCATCGGCGCGCTGCGCGTGAAGATCGGCCACTCGGAATTCGGCAAGAAGGCCGGCCTGTTCGAAGACCGCTGGGCACCGCTGTGGGTCATCGACTTCCCGATGTTCGAGTACGACGAAGAGGGCGATCGCTGGAACGCGACCCACCACCCGTTTACCGCGCCGAAGGACGGCCACGAAGACATGCTCGAGACGAACCCGGGCGCCTGCGTCGCCAAGGCCTACGACATGGTCCTGAACGGCTGGGAACTGGGCGGCGGCTCGATCCGTATCCACCGCGAGGAAGTCCAGAGCAAGGTGTTCCGCGCGCTGAAGATCGATGCCGAGGAAGCCCAGCTGAAGTTCGGCTTCCTGCTCGACGCCCTGCAGTACGGCGCCCCGCCGCACGGCGGCCTGGCGTTCGGCCTGGACCGCCTGATCACGCTGATGACGGGCTCCGAGTCGATCCGCGACGTGATCGCCTTCCCGAAGACCCAGCGCGCGCAAGACCTGCTGACCAACGCGCCGTCGGAAGTCGACGAGAAGCAGCTGCGCGAACTGCACATCCGCCTGCGCAACGAGCAGCCGAAGGTCGCTTAAGCGTCAGCGTTAGCGTTTGAACCGTCGTCCCCGCGCAGGCGGGGACCCAATTTCTGCATGCGTCATCGCTGCGCACGCAACTTGGGTCCCCGTCTGCGCGCACTGCTGTCCGGGATAAATAAGGAAGAGCAGCT
>NZ_JASNRD010000033.1 GCF_030412015.1 Massilia sp. YIM B02763
AAGCGGGACGGGTGTTGCAGCCCGTCCCGCTTCCTGGCCAGCCGATGGCGCACGGCGCACGCGTCACCCCTTCGAGAAGCCGATCTGCCCCGCGATCCCGAAGCGCGGGTGGGCGCCGTACGCGCCCAGGCGCGGCGCCATGTCGTTGAACAGCACGCCTTGCGGAGACACGCCGGCGTGGTTCAGGCGCTTGATCGACTCGTTGATCTGGGCCTCGTTGGTACGGCCCGAGCGCGCCACGATGAAGACGGCGCCGGCGTGGGCGCCGATGATCAGCGCGTCGGCGACCTCGAGCAGCGGCGGCGGATCGACCAGCACCAGGTCGTAGCCGCAGGCCACCTGCTGCAGCAGGCCGCCCAGGTTCAGGTGCAGCAGGAATTCCGAGCGGTTCGACGGCAACTCTCCCGTCGGAATGAAGTCGAGGTTCTCGATGACGTCGTGGTGGATCACGTCCTTCGCCGGCGAGCCCTTGACGATGGCGCTCGACAGGCCGCGATCGCGCTTGACGCCGAAGTAGCGGTGCAGCTGGCCGCTGCGCAGGTCGGCATCGATCAGCAGCACGCGCTTGCCGCTCGCGGCCATCACGGCGGCGAAGTTGGCCGAGACGAAGGACTTGCCCAGCCCCCGGGTGGGACCGGCGAACATCACGATGTTGTTGCGGAAATGCGGCATCGAGAACTGCAGCGCGGCGCGGAAGCTGCGCAGGCTCTCGACGGCCGGGTCTTCCGGCATGATCCGGGCCAGCAGCGGCAGGATGCCGTCCCTGCGCGACTTGCGCATCAGCTTGTCCTGGTTGCTGCTGTGCGGGATCGTGGCGTACACGACGCGCGCGCGCAGCAGGCGCTCGATCCGGTACGGGTCGTCGATGCCGCCGGCCAGGGACTTGCGCGCGAACGCGAGCAGCGTGCCCAGGAACAGGCCGGTAACGACGGCCAGCGCGACGATCAGGGCCCGGTTCGGCTTGATCGGCTTTTCCGGCGGGATCGGCGCATCGACCATGCGCACGTTGCTCACGCGTCCGACCGAGATCAGGCGCAGTTGCTGGGCCGTGTTCGACAGCGCCGTGTAGAGGTCGGTATTGACCTTGATGTCGCGCGTCAGGCGCGCCTCGTCCTGCTCCAGCTCGGGCAGCGACTTGATGCGGGCGTTGATCTCGGCGATCTCGGCATCGACTTCCTGGCGCTGGCGGTTGATCGCGACCATGATCGGATGGTCTTCCGTGAACCGTGCCAGCAATTCCGTCTTCTTCTGGATCAGCTCGATCCTGCGGGTGCGCGCCGCGGCCGCCTGCGCCAGGCTCATGCGCGCCTCTTCCTGCAGGTCGACGGTGCCGTGCCGGTTGCGGAACTGGTTGTAGCGGTCCTCGGCCTGTTCCAGCTGGCGCTTGAGCACGGGCAGCTGCTGGTTCAGGAAGGCCAGCGACTTTTCCGCCTCCTCGGTCTTGCGCGCCAGGTTCTGGCGCATGTATTCCCTTCCGATCTCGCTCAGCACGCTGTGGGTGCGGCGCGCGCTCTCGCCCTGGAGCTTGACCTGGATGATGCCCGACTGCTTGCCCTGCTCCGTGATCATGAGCGCATTCTGGATCCCCTGGATCATGGCCACGCGCGACATGCGCCGCAGCGTGAAGCGCGCCCCGGCGTTCGCCTGCATGCGCTCGACCTTCAGTTCGATCGTGCCCTCGGGCACCGGCACGCGGTAGCGCAGGCCCACGTCGCCGTCGAACACGATGCGCTGGCCGCCGCCGGAAAAACGGAAGCGCTGCTTGCCCAGGGCCGTCAGCGTGAATTCGCGGCCCAGCCAGGCCTCCGGCACCTCGAACAGCGGCACCTCGGCCTTTTCTCCGCCCCATACATAGCCGCCGTAGCCGAACAGGCCCGGCTGCGACAGCGCCCCGCCGTTCTGGTTGGCGAACCAGAAGCCGGCGATGGGGAAATACTTCGGCCGCACGTCGATGCACAGCCGCAGGTTGTCGACCGCGCGCGACACCACCATGCGCGAGCGCAGCAGTTCCATCTCGGCGATCGCGGCCTTCTTGGTCTCGAACAGCGAGGACGCTTCGCTCAGGATGTTCTTCGAGGCGTTCGGGCTTTCCTCCTCGACGTGGATCATCAGGTTCGCCTCGTAGACGGGCTTGGCGACGAGGGCGTACAGCACGGCCACCAGCGTGATCAGCGCCGTGATGCCGCCGATCAGCCAGCGGTTGTCGAACAGCGTGTTCAGGTAGCCCTTGAGGTCGAACGCCGGCTCTTCCTGGGGGCCGTCGACGACGCGCGGGTCGAACGGCACGGACAGCAGCGGCGGACGGGGAACGACGGGCGTCAGGGATTGCGGTTCTCCAGGCATGGTCATGGCTGGCTCCGGTAATACACGGCGATGGGGCTTGCAGTTCGGGTCGGCACTGCCAGGCCCTCAAGGCCGGTTGGTCGCGTTGACGGCCGAGGTGAGCGCGCCGGGGAACAGGAGGCTCAGGTTGCGGTTCCAGTTGGCCAGCGGCGTGGCCGCCACGTAGACGATGTCCTTGGGCCGCAGCTCGAAGGCCTCGGCCATCGCCAGCGAGCCGGCCACGCGCGCGTCGAGCTGGAACACGCGGGTGCGCTCCGTTTCCTTGCGCACGACATAGACCTGGCGCGCGTCGCCGGACAGCGGGCTGATGCCGCCGCTCTCGCCCAGCGCCTCGTTGAGGGTAAGGCGGCCGTCGTGCATGGTCAGCGCCTTGGGCGTGACGACCTCGCCGGACACGAACACCTTGCTTTCGTCGCGCGAACGCACGCGCACCACGTCGCCCGGGGCCAGCATCACCAGGCCGGGATTGATGTTGCGCTGGACGAGGTCGCGCAGGTTGATCAGGTGGCGCTCCTGGCCCCGCTCGATCAGGATGCGGCTCTGGTCGGCCGTGGGCAGCAGGCCGCCGGCGCGGTTCAGCGCCTCGACCAGCGTCATCGGAATGTCGTTGATCGCCTGCAGGCCGGGCGCCTTGACCTCGCCGTCGATGTACACGCGCTTGCTGCGGTAGGCCTGCACGCGCAGCGTGACGTTCGGATGGGCGATGTACTTGGCCAGCCTGGTGGTGAGCAGCGTGGCCGCGCCCTCCTCCGTGAGACCCTGGACCGTCAGCAGGCCGGCCAGCGGGAACTGGATGCGGCCCTGATGGTCGACGACGTAGCCCTGCGGCGCCGCGGTGGCGGTGGCCGCGGCGGCCGCCACGGGGTCTGGGGCGGACGAGGTGACGAGGGTGCCCGTGAGCTCGGGGTGGTCCCAGACGACGATGGACAGGATGTCGCCGACGCCGATGGCATAGGGCGGCGGATCGGGCACCAGCAGGCGGTCGAGGTCCTGGTTGGCCTGCTCCCGGTACTGCTGCTTTTCCGTTGCGATCAATTGTTCCGTGATCATTTCGGTCGGCGGCGCGGGTTCGTTCGCGGCCCCGTCCTGGGAACGGAACTGGATGCCGTGCGAACAGCCGGCGAGCATCGCCGCGGACACGAAGGCGAAGACGAGGACGTGCGCGAGCGCCAGGAACAACGCGCGCGCCGAGAATTGCGTCGTGGAAGCATGCATGGTTGCCTGTCGATATGTGCTGCCAGCCTCTGGCAATCAGAGTCAGGGTAAGCCGCTTACCCATATCGGCTTTAATGCACGTCAAACGGCAGGCTCAGGTCAGCCGTGGTCCGCGGCGGACCACGGCCGCAGGCGTCAGCGCACCTCTTCCAGCAGGCGCAGCACGCCGGCGAAGCTCCACACGCGGCGCAGTTCGATCACGTCGTACTGGGCGGCGACGTTGGGCGGGAACGCCGCGTAGCGCGCGTTCAGGCGCACGATGCGGCGCACCACCTCGTCGATGTCCGGACGTCCGCTGGAGCGCACGATGACCACGTCCTCGACGCTGCCGTCGCTGCGGATCGCCACGCTGACCACCGGGTCGATGCGCACGCCACCTTCGAGCTGGGCGGTGCTCAGGATGGCGTTGCGCTCGATCTTCTGGCGCACGCCGTCGATGTACATGCGCAGGGGCACGTCGCGGCGCGCCGCATCGGCCAGCGCGCGGCGCAGCGCCCTGGCCGCCTCCTCGGCCGGACGCATCGCCTGCGGCACCGACTTGCCGATGTCGAGGCCGCGCACCAGGTCGCGTGCGCGCGACGCCAGGTCGCCGCCCGCCGCGCCGCGCGGCACCGCGCCGCCGCCGGCACCGCCAGTGCCCGTCCCCGATCCAGCCGCAGCGCCTGCCCCCGGTGCGCGCACGCCGCCGAAGTCGTCGCCGGCCGGCGCCGGGCGCGCCGCCTCCTGGCGCGCCAGGCGCGCGTTGTCCTCGGCCTGGCGGCGCGCCTGCTCGACGGCCTGGGCACGCTGGCGCTCCTGTTCGGCTGCCTGCTGGCGCGCCGCTTCCTCGGCGCGCCGCTGCTGCGCCTGCTGCTGGGCCACCTGCTCCGCCCGCTCCTGCTCGATCTGCTGCGCACGCTGCCGTTCGACCTGGCGGCGCGTGCGTTCCTCGGCCTCGCGCTGCGCCAGCTGCTGCTCGGCCTGCTGCTGCGCGATCTGCTGCTGCGCGATCTGCTGCTGCGCGATCTGCTGCGCGCGCTCCTGCTCGGCCCGCTCATGGTCTGCCCGCTCCTGCGCCAGCTGCGCCAGCCGCTGCTGCTCGGCCAATTGCTGGCGCGCCAGCTCCTCGGCCTGGCGCTGCTGGGCCGCGAGTTGCTGCGCACGCTGCTGCTCGGCCTGCTGCTGCGCCTGCTGCCGGGCCAGCTGCTCGGCAGCCTGGCGTTCCTCCTGGCGGGCGCGCTGCCGCGCCTCGTCCGCCAGGCGCGCGTCGTCAACCAGGCGCTGGCGCTGCGCGAGTTCCTGCTGGTAACGCGCGTCGTCCTGGGCCAGGCGCCGTTCCTGCTCGTCGCGCTGGCGGCGCGCGGCGGCGTCCGTCTCGGCCAGCAGGGCGGCCTCTTCGGCGTCGCGCCTTGCGGCGCGTTCCTGTTCGCGCTGTTCGGCAAGGCGCTCGCGTTCGCGCAGGCGCTCCTGCTCGCGTCGTTCTTCCGCCGCGGCCTCTTCCCGCGCCAGCGCCTCGGCCTGCGCGGCATCGTCCTCGGCATCGGATGCTGCATCGGCCACGGCGTCGGGCAAGGCGGCGACCTCGGGCAGCGGCACCTTGAAGTCGCTGTCCTCACGCGTGTCCCGGGCGATCACGCGCTCGTGCAGCGTGTCCGCCAGCGGCTTCGGGCGCGGCTTCGGGCGGCGCCGCGCGAGCCGCTGGGTGACGGCGGGCCGTGCCGGCGCCGGCGCGGTCGGCGGGGCCGGCTTGGCCGGATCGAGCAGCGTGAAGCCGCGCCGCGCTGCGGCCGGCGCCGGTGCGGCACGCACGGGCGCGGCGGCAGGCGCCGGCTGAACGGAAGGCGTTGCCAGCGCCGTGGCCACGGATGGCGCAGGAACCGGCACGGGCGGCGCCGGCGGCACGGTCGCAGGGACCGTCACCGGCGCCGGCGGCGCCAGGCGCACCGACAGCGGCGCGCCCGGGCCCGGCCTCAATCCCGGCACGCCGAACTGCAGCGCCAGCAACAGGCAATGCAGCAGGATGGAAACCAGCAATCCCCACGCGAGACGGCGCTGGGAAGGATCCATGGAATGGGCGGCCGGAGCCGTGGCGGCGGTGGTCATGCGGGTGTCGTCGAATGGATGTAGCAGATGGGAAATATTGCCCGATTGATAGCATAGCTTACACGCGGCAGTAAAGCACGCGCGCACGCTTGGGCTGCACGGTTCTGGACGCCGTTCCCCTTCCCGCTACAATGAAGCGGACGACCTGCAGGGGGCGGCATGGCATCTCCGGGATTCATCTTCGCGACAGGCATCGAGAACAGCATCCCGACCATCCAGGACGGCCGGGTACGCATGGACGAGATGGAAAAGTGCGGCCACTACCGCCACTGGCGCACGGACTTCGACCTGGTCGAGGAACTGGGCCTGAAGGTGCTGCGCTACGGCGCCCCGCTGCACCGCACCTGGCTCGGTCCCGAGCGGCACGACTGGGAATTCGCCGACCTCGCGTTCAACGACCTGCGGCGCCGTAACATCGCCTGCATCGTCGACCTGTGCCATTTCGGCGTGCCCGACTGGATCGGCAACTTCCAGAATCCCGACTTTCCCGAGCTGTTCGCCGCCTACGCCGGCACCTTCGCCCGCCGCTATCCCTGGCTGCAGCTCTATACCCCGATCAACGAGATGTCGATCTGCGCCCTGTTCTCCGCCCTGTACGGCTGGTGGAACGAGCAGATGACGACGGACCGCGGGTTCGTCACGGCGCTCAAGCACATCGTCAAGGCCAATGTGCTGGCCATGCACGCCATCCTGCAGGTGCGTCCCGATGCGCTGTTCGTGCAGAGCGAGTCGAGCGAATATTTTCACGCCGAAAGCCCGGCCGCGATCGGTCCGGCCGAGCTGCGCAATGCGCGCCGCTTCCTGTCGCTCGACCTGAACTTCGGCCGCCGCGTCGATTCCGACATGTACGAATACATGCTCGACAACGGCATGACGCGCGACGAGTACCACTTCTTCCTGCAGAACAACCTGAAGCACCACTGCATCATGGGCAACGATTACTACCAGACCAACGAGCACTACGTGTCGCCCGACGGCCTGACGCGCGCGGCCGGCGAGATCTTCGGCTACGCCGTGATCACCCACCAGTACTACAACCGCTACCGCCTGCCCGTGATGCACACGGAAACCAATCTGTGCGAAGGACCGCGCGGCGACGAGGCCGTCTACTGGCTGCGCAAGGAATGGGCCAACGTGCTGAGGGTGCGCAACAACGGCGTGCCGCTGGTGGGCTTTACCTGGTACTCGCTGACCGACCAGGTCGACTGGGACACGGCGCTGCGCGAGGACAACGGCAACGTCAACGCGCTCGGCCTGTTCGACCTGGACCGCAAGATCCGTCCCGTCGGCATCGCCTACAAGGAGCTCGTGCGCGACTGGATGGCGGTGCTGCCGACGCAGAGTGTATGCTTGCAGGTACCGATCGTGATGCCGCACGAGTTCCAGCGCCAGGTCCAGCCGCCCACCGGCTGGCCGTTCGACGACGACGCCACCCTCGCCCCGCCCACCGAGGAACGGGAATGAGCGCCGGCGCCGCTACCGACGGTTCGGCACGAAGGTATAGGTCTCGCCGTGCGCCAGGTAGACCACCTGCTGTTCCAGGCCCGCGGCCTGCACCTCGCGCGCGAAATCGGCCAGCGGCGACTTGAACACGTCGTAGTCGTTGTAATGGATCGGAATCGCCTTCTTCGGCTGCACGATCTGCATCAGCTGCACGCCGTCCTTGCCATCCATCGTCACCTTGAACACGCCCAGGATGCGCGTGCCGCCCAGGTGCAGCAGCGCCAGGTCGATGCCGGGGAAGCGCTGCGGGATGTTCCGGAGGTCGTCGTAGACCAGCGTGTCGCCGCTGATGTACATGCGGTACGAGGGCGTGGCGGGGTTCGGGCCGAAGTCCAGCACCGACCCCATCACGCTGGGGAGCAGCGCCTGCATGCCGGCCTTGCCGTGGCGCCCGGGGGCGGCGGTGATGCGCAATTTCGCTTCGCCCTTCTCCACCTCGACGGCATCCCAGGTCGCCAGGCCGATCGTGCGCGTGAAGCCCAGCTCCTTCAGTTTTCCGGCCGCACCCGTGGTGGTGACGACGGGCGTGTTGCGCGCCAGCTTTTCCTGCACCAGCTTGTCGAAATGGTCTTCGTGCAGGTGCGACAGGATGACGAGGTCGATGGGCGGCAATTGCGCAAGATCGATGGCGGGATTGGTCAGGCGCTCCGACGTGAGGCCGTAGCCCAGGTGCACGTGGTCGCCCTTGTGCAGGAAGTTCGGGTCGGTGAGGATCGTCAAACCCTGGTAGTGGATCAGGACCGTCGCCGTGCCGATGAATTGCACGCTGCCGCTCGCCTGGCTGTCGGCCGGGGCGCTTGCGGCAGGCAGCCGCAGCGACGACACTTGTCCCTGCGCGGCCGGCTTGGCCGCGTCCTGGGCACGGCCCGGCGATCCCGCCAGGGCCAGGACGACCGCGGGGATGAGAACGGTCCACTTGCGCATACGATTCCTCGACATGGAAACTCCTTGATGACGGTATCAGCGCAGCGACGTTATCACGATCACAAGAGCGATGTCGTTACCTTGCAACGACGCATGTTTTTGCAGTCATTCACCTGATCGGCACACAAATCTGATGTATATACAACAAACTCGTGTTTAACGCCTTCCACTAAACATTTTTGTTGCCGTCGACCAAGATTTTTCTTGTAGACTTGTCAGTCTGGCACTTTACATTTGCGGGGAAGCCTTGATTCCACATGGCGCCACGGCCGTGGTGCGCGACGAGAACGACGCCGGTCAGCATACGGACACGGTTGCGACGCTGCGTCGCCGGCGCCGTCCCATCATTCCCATCACGATCGCCTTCATCGTGCTGGCCAATATCGCGCTGGCGGCGATGCTCGTCTGGAGCAGCCTGAACGCGCGCAGCCTGCAGCTGGAAAACGCCACGATCTCCACCGCCAACACGGCCCAGGCACTGGCCGACCAGGCCCACTCCGCCGTCAAGATGGCGGACACGATCCTGGTCGGCATGATCGACCGCATCGAGAACGAAGGCTTGTCCACGCCCCAGGCGCTGCGCCTGCGCCGCGTGATGACGGAGCACCTGGCCGACGGCCCCGGCCTGCAGGGCCTGTTCATCTACGATGCGGCCGGCAACTGGGTCGTGAATTCCGTCAACCCCGCGTTCGAAGGCAGGAACAACGCCGACCGCGCCTATTTCCGCTACCACCGCGACCATCCGGACCGCGGCCCCCTCGTCGGCGCCCCCATCCTCGGGCGTGCGAGCAACGCCTGGGTGATCCCGATCTCGCGCCGCCTCGAGCATCGGGACGGCAGCTTCGCCGGCGTCGTGCTGGCGACGATCAAGATCGACTTCTTCCGCCGCGTCTACCGCCGGCTCGACGTCGGCACCGACGGCGACATCGCGCTGGCCCTGGCCGACGGCACGCTCATCGTGGGCACGCCTTTCCTGGAATCGGGCATCGGCAGGAACATCGCCGCCACGCCCGCCTTCCGCGCCATACCCGCCGGGGAACCCAAGGGCACGTTCGAAGCCACGCAGGACGGCAACCCACGCCTGTACAGCTTCGCACGCGCGAGCGGCTACCCGCTGGTGCTGCTGGTCTCGCGCTCCAAGGACGCGCTGATGACGGGCTGGCGCAACACGACGGCGGCCGTCAGCGTCGCCCTGCTGCTGCTGATCGGCGGCCTGGCCGCGCTGGGCTGGCGCCTGGTCCACCAGATCGGCCTGCGCGACCGCCTGGAGCACGAACTACTGGACACCAAGGCCGCCCTCGAGACGACGAACGCCACGCTGGCCTCGCTCGCCTACGTCGACGGCCTGACGGGCCTGTTCAACCGCCGCTACTACGAACAGGCGCTGGACCGCGAACTGCAGCGCGCCCGCCGCCTCGGCGCGCCATTGGCGCTGCTGATGCTCGACGTCGACCACTTCAAGAAATACAACGACCACTACGGCCACCCGGCCGGCGACACCTGCCTCGCCCAAGTCGGCGAAGCGATCCAGCGCGGCCTGCGCCGCCCCGGCGACGTGGCGGCGCGCTACGGCGGCGAGGAATTCGTCGTGCTGCTGCCGTCGACGGACATGGCCGGCGCCACGGCCGTCGCGGAAGCGATCCGCGCCGGGGTCGAGGAGCAGGCGCTGGCGCACGCGCAGGCGCCGGGCGGGATCGTGACGATCAGCGTGGGCGTGTGCGTGCTGGTGCCGTCCGACGCGGACGATGCGGCCGAGCTCGTCAATCGGGCGGATGCGGCCTTGTACCGGGCGAAGCAGGCGGGGAGGAATCGGGTGGCGTTCGGCTGAACGCCTGGTGGAGTTGTTCGTAGCAACGAAGCGATGACTGTCCGCGACCAAGATCTATGCCGGATGAATATTTAAAGACAACACCATAAAGCAGGCTCATAACGTAGTAGTCTTAAGCTACGTCAATACGAGAGCTTGCCATGGGACGAATCCAGAGCGTGGATGTGTGCAGGGTATTTGCCATCGTTGCCGTCATCTGCCTGCATACGGCAGCCTATGACGGCCCCCACGCGGTGGGCAGAGACATGGATGGGGCGACGTTCCTCGTCAACGCCAGCAGGTTCGCCGTACCGATGTTCTTTGTCCTGGCCGGCTACTTTCTGGGGCGTTACGCGGCGCCGGACGTCATGCGCGCCTCGATCAGGACCAGCAAGCGGATGCTGCTCATGTTCCTCGTGTGGTCATGCGTGTACCTCGCGGTCGCAGGCGTAAGGTTCTCGCTCGACAACGGCGTGGCTGGCACCGTCAAGCAACTGTACTGGACACTGCTGGAACCGCGCACTGTCCTGCTCGCGCTGCTGGAAGGACCCAAGGTGCATCTGTGGTTCCTTCCCGCTTTCATCTCCATCGTCCTGATTGCAGGCGTGCTCGTCGCACGAGGCCTGGACACGCTGCTGCTGCCGCTCGGCGCGGTGCTCTTCGGGCTCGCCCTTGCCGGCGGGCCGTATGCCCCGGTCTTCGACCTCGAGAGCCCCATCAATACGCGCAACGGCCCCTTCTTCGGCATGATTTTCTTCGCGACGGGCTTCCTGCTTCAGCGCATGGGACAGCATCCGGCGTGGCTGCCGCTGGGCATGACGCTGACACTGGCCGGGTTCGCGCTGCAGCTCGCCGAGGTGCAGTGGCTGCATGGCCGCTGGGGCACCAGCATGTCCCAGGATTTCGTCGGCGGCACCTATCTGTTCGGCGTCGGCGTGGCGCTCGTGGCCTTGTCGAATCCGCGACTACTGCAGTTGCCCATGGTGGCATCGGCCGGCGAACTCGTGCTGGGAATCTACGCCTCGCACTACCTCTTCATCGACCTGATGCGTCCCCTGGACAATGATTACCACGGCATTTTTGCGTGGGATCTTGCGTATGTGGCTGGCGTGTTCGTCCTGGCGGCGTGCGCGACATACGTGCTGTGGCGTTATCCGCCCACGCGCCGCTTCGTCGCGCCTTGACGTCATGCCGTGGCGGGTGTGGCCTGCCCAGCTGGGTTCGAACCAGCGACCCTCAGCTTAGAAGGCTGATGCTCTATCCAACTGAGCTATGGGCAGTTTGGTGATCCGGTCCCGCATGCACGGGACGGCATCATGATATGAAAACGGGCCGTCGTCGACAGCCCGTCTGCAAAACGGTGGTCGGAGTACAAGGATTCGAACCTTGGACCCCCTGCTCCCAAAGCAGGTGCGCTACCGGGCTGCGCTACACTCCGATTGCGGGGATCATACTCCGGCGCCGGGACAGCGTCAATGAAGCCGCCCGGCGTCCTCCGTCCTGCCTGGAAAGCGGATTCAGCCTTCGAAGCGGGCCGCGATGCGCTTGGCCATCGATTCGGCCAGCTCGGCCTCCTTGGCCTCGACCATCACGCGCACCAGCGGCTCGGTGCCGGACGGGCGGATCAGCACGCGGCCCTTGTCGCCCAGCTCGCGCTCCACGGCTTCCTTCTCGGCGACGACGGCCTCGTTCTTCGTCCAGTCGAAGCCCGGCTGCACGCGCACGTTGATCAGGGTTTGCGGGAACAGCGTGAGTTCGCTGCAGCAGTCGGCCAGGCTCTTGCCGGAGCGTTTGAGCGCGGTCAGGACCTGCAGCGCGGAGACGATGCCGTCGCCCGTCGTGTGCTTGTCCAGGGCCAGCAGGTGGCCGGAGCCCTCGCCGCCCAGGATCCAGCCCCGTTCCTGCATCAGTTCCAGCACGTAGCGGTCGCCGACCTTGGCGCGTGCGAAGCCCACGCCCATGTCCTTGAACGCGACTTCGAGCGCCATGTTCGTCATCAGGGTGCCGACGGCGCCTGCGACGGGGCCCGTCGCCAGGCGCGCGCGCACCATCACGTAGAGCAGCTCGTCGCCGTTGTACAGGCGGCCGTTGGCGTCGCACATGATCAGGCGGTCGGCGTCGCCATCCAGCGCGATGCCGAGGTCGGCCTTGTTCTCGACGACGGCGCGCGCCATCGCCTGGGGCGCCGTGGCGCCGACGCCGGCGTTGATGTTGAAGCCGTCCGGCTTCGTGCCCAGCTCGATCACTTCGGCGCCCAGTTCATGGAACACGTGCGGGGCGATGTTGTAGGCGGCGCCGTGGGCGCAGTCGACGACGATCTTCAGGCCGCGCAGGTCCAGTTCGTTCGGGAAGGTGCTCTTGCAGAACTCGATGTAGCGGCCCTGGGCGTCGCGCAGGCGCGTGGCGCGGCCCAGCTTGTCCGAGGACACGCAGCCCATCGGCTGGTCCACGGCATCCTCGATTTCGCTCTCGACGGCGTCCGGCAGCTTGGTGCCGTGTTCCGAGAAGAACTTGATGCCGTTGTCCTGGAAAGGATTGTGCGAGGCCGAGATGACGACGCCGGCCTGCAGGCGCAGTGCACGCACGAGGTAGGCGATGGCCGGGGTCGGCATCGGGCCGGCCAGCATCGAGTCGACGCCGGCGGCCGAGAAGCCCGCTTCCAGCGCGGCTTCCAGCATGTAGCCGGAGATGCGGGTGTCCTTGCCGATCAGGACCACGGGACGCTTGCCGGTGCTGCCCTTGGCCAGGACCTTGCCGGCGGCATAGCCGAGGCGCATCACGAACTCGGGGGTAATGGGGGCTTCGCCCACCAGGCCACGGACACCATCCGTACCGAAATATTTGCGTGCCATTCAGTCTTTCCTTAAGTATTCGTCGTCAGCGCTTGCCAGACCTCCAGCGCATCCACCGTCTCCGCGACATCATGGACTCGCACGATCCGCGCTCCCTGCGCCACCGCAGCCAATGCCGCGCCCACGCTGCCGGCCTGGCGTTCCTCGACACGTTTGCCGCCGGTCAGCGCGCCGATCATCGTCTTGCGCGACACGCCGGCCAGTACGGGCAAGCCGAGCTCGTCGCGCAGGCGGCCCATGCCGCGGAACAAGGCCACATTATGCTCGACAGTTTTGCCAAAACCAAATCCCGGGTCAATCGTGACGCGCTCGCGTGCCACCCCGGCCGCCAGCAGCGCCTCGACCCGCTCGCGCAGGAAGGCGATCACGTCGGCCACCACGTCCTCGTAGCGCGGGTTGGCCTGCATGTTCTGCGGCGTGCCCTGCATGTGCATCACGCACAGGCCGCAATCGGCATCCTTCACCGCGTCGATGGCGCCCGGCGCGCGAAAGCCGTTGATGTCGTTGATGAGGTCGGCGCCGGCGATGATGGCCTCGCGCATCACCTCGGGTTTATAGGTGTCGATCGACAGCGGCACGCCCAGTTCGCGCAGCGCATAGATGGCGGGCATTACCCGGGCCAGCTCGTCCTGCAGCGAAACGGCCGGCGAGCCGGGACGGGTCGATTCGCCGCCGATGTCGATGATGTCGACGCCGTCGCGGATCATGCGCTCGGCCCGCTCGACGGCGAATTCCAGGCTCTGGTAGCGGCCGCCGTCGGAGAAGGAATCGGGGGTCACGTTGAGGATGCCCATCACCAGCGCGCGCTGGTTCAGGTCGTAGCCGAAACGGCCGCATTGGAAGTACTGACGCATAATAAAAAGCCAATAAAAGAAACAAAAAAAAGACACCCCGCAGGGTGTCTTTTCATGGAGCACTACCGTGGCAACGCTCCGTGGGTGCGATTCACGCCGGTGCCGTCGCGTTCTGGGCGACGCCGCCGCTGTTGTCGGTCGGCGGCGTACGCTTGGTCAGCTGCACCGATTTCGGCGGACGCGGCTCGCGGCCGGCCATGATGTCGTTGATCTGCTCGGCATCGATGGTTTCCCATTCCAGCAGGGCCTTCGTCATCATCTCGACCTTCTCGCGGTTTTCCTCGAGCAGGCGGCGGGCCAGCGCATACTGGGTGTCCAGGATGCTGCGGATCTCGGCATCGACCTTCTGCTGCGTGGCTTCCGAGATGGTCTTGACGGAGCCGCCGAAGAAGCCTTCGTTCTCGCTGTCTTCGTACACCATCACGCCCATGCTTTCCGACATGCCGAACTTGGTGACCATCGAGCGGGCCAGCTTGGTGGCGCGCGAGAAGTCGTTCGATGCGCCGGTCGACATCTGGCCGACGAAGATCTCCTCGGCGATACGGCCGCCGAACAGGATCGAGATTTCTTCCAGCATCTTGTCCTTGTAACCGGACAGGCTGTCATGCTCCGGCAGCTGCCAGGTCAGGCCCAGCGCGTAGCCGCGCGGCATGATCGTGACCTTGTGCACCGGATCGGCCTTCGGCAGCAGCTTGGCGATCACCGCGTGGCCCGACTCGTGGTAGGCCGTGTTGCGGCGCTCTTCCTCGCGCATGACCATCGACTTGCGCTCCGGACCCATGTAGATCTTGTCCTTGGCGTCTTCGAAGTCGATCATCTCGACCAGGCGCTTGCTGCGGCGCGCGGCGAACAGCGCGGCTTCGTTGACCAGGTTGGCCAGGTCGGCGCCGGAGAAGCCCGGGGTGCCGCGGGCCAGGATGTCGGCCTTCACGTCGGTGCCGATGGGCACTTTACGCATGTGCACGTTCAGGATCTGCTCGCGGCCGCGGATGTCCGGCAAACCGACCATCACCTGGCGGTCGAAACGGCCCGGACGCAGCAGCGCCTTGTCCAGCACGTCGGCGCGGTTGGTCGCGGCGATCACGATGGTGCCCGAGGAAGCCTCGAAGCCGTCCATCTCGACCAGCAGCTGGTTCAGCGTCTGTTCGCGTTCGTCGTTGCCGCCGCCCATGCCGGCGCCGCGGTGGCGGCCGACGGCGTCGATCTCGTCGATGAAGATGATGCAGGGCGAGTGCTTCTTCGCGTTCTCGAACATGTCGCGCACGCGGGACGCGCCCACGCCGACGAACATTTCGACGAAGTCCGAACCCGAGATCGAGAAGAACGGCACTTTCGCCTCGCCGGCGATGGCGCGCGCCAGCAGCGTCTTACCGGTACCCGGGGGGCCGACCATCAGCACGCCGCGCGGGATGCGGCCGCCCAGTTTCTGGAACTTGGTCGGGTCCTTCAGGAAGTCGACGATCTCGCCCACTTCTTCCTTCGCTTCGTCGCAGCCGGCGACGTCGGCGAAGGTGACGGTATTGTTGGTCTCGTCCATCATGCGCGCCTTCGACTTGCCGAACGAGAACGCCCCGCCCTTGCCGCCGCCTTGCATCTGGCGCATGAAGAACACCCAGACCCCGATCAGCAGCAGCATCGGGAACCAGGAAATGAATACTTGCTGCAGGAACGACGGCTCTTCCGGCGGCTTCACGTCGAAGCGCACGTTGTTGTCGCGCAGGTCGCCGATCAGGCCACGGTCCAGCATGGTCGCCGTGGTGCGCACCTTGCTGTCGTCGGTCAGGACCGCCGTGATGCTCGAGCCTTCGATCGTGACATCCTTGACCTTCTTCGCCTTCACGTTGTCGAGCAGCTCGGAATAGGCGATCGTCTTGGCGCCGCCCGACGTGCTGTGGTTGTCGAACTGCTTGAACAGCATGAACAACAGCAGCGCGACCACCACCCAGATGGCGGATTTGGAAAACATATTATTCACGAAGACTCCTCTGATGCGGACGCATCTTTTCCCATTTTTCAAAGGCGGATTTTACCGCAATCGGCGGACAGTACCGCGCGCACACCGGTTGCGGGCTCTTTTTAGTGCCTGTACGACACTATAACGGTTTTTGGTGCAACCTGTACGCCGCCTGCGTCGCTGTTCCGCGCCGAAGCACGAAACTCACCGCTCCCGGCTGATGTGCGGTTGCGAACGCAAATATCAAGAGCAATATTGCCGCCCCTTCGGGATTTTCAGACCGCCGGATTCTTCAGACCCCGGCCCAGCAAAAAGATTTCCGAGGATTTGTCGCGGCTGGCCTTCGGTTTGATCTGCTTGACAACCTTGAACTCGGTGCGGAACTTCTCGAGGATTTGCGTAAAGCCCATATCTTTGAAGCATTTCACCAACAATGCGCCGCCCGGCTTGAGGTGGGATTGCGAAAACTCAATGGCCAGGTCGATCAAGTCCTCCATGCGCGCGGCGTCCGCGTGCGAGATGCCGGACAGGTTCGGCGCCATGTCGGACAGCACCAGGTCGGCCATGCGGCCTTCCAGCACCTGGGCCAGTTGATCGAGCACTTCCTGTTCGCGGAAGTCGCCCTGGATGAAGTGCATGTCGGCGATCGGCTCCATCGGCAGGATGTCCAGGCCGATCATCGTGCCCTTGATGCCGCCGTCCTCGCCGCCGGCCAGCTTGCGCCGCGTGTACTGGCCCCAGCTGCCCGGGGTGCAGCCGAGGTCGACGATGACCTGGCCGGGCTTGATCAGCTTTTCGGCCTCGTCGATCTCTTTCAGCTTGTAGGCCGCACGCGCCCGGTAACCCTCTTTCTGCGCCAATTTGACATACGGGTCGTTAATGTGGTCGTGCACCCAGTTTTTGTTGAATTTGTTCTTGGCCATTAGCGTAAAATACTGCTTTTAATAGGTACCACAAAAAATATTATTATGATCAAACTTACCCCGGCCGAGCGCTCCGCCCTGCGTGCGGAAGCCCATGGACTCAATCCCGTCGTCATGATCGGCGAAGCCGGCCTCACCGAATCCGTCCTGAAGGAAATCTCGTCCAGCCTGGACGCGCACGGCCTGATCAAGGTGCGCGTGTTCGGCGACGACCGCGAAGCACGCATCGCCATGTACGAGCAGATCTGCGCCGACCTCGACGCCGCCCCCGTGCAGCACATCGGCAAACTGCTCGTGCTCTACCGTCCGAAGAAGGAAGCCGCCAAGGAACGTTCGACCAAGGCCGGCAAGGGCCTGCGCGAAGTCACCATCGTCAAGCCGAGCCCAAGCGGCACCAAGAAGCCGTCCGTCACCAAGGTCCTGCTCAAGGGTAACGAACGCGTGACCCAGGGCGGCAACATCAAGCGCGCCAAGACGCGCCAGTCCAGTACCAAGAAGACCGCGTTGAAATAAGCCGCGCGTCATCCAAAAAATTAACCGGGCCCGTGCCCGGTTTTTTTTCGTCCGTTACATCACCCCGGCTTCGTGTGGGGTGGACGGCTCCGCCGTCCACGCGTCCAACGAACGCTGCCTGAACGCGTGGACGGCACAGCCGTCCACCCTACCGCGATTTCACGACAAGGATCGCGCCCAGAATGCTTTCGACCAGGTAGCACAACTGCGACACCCCATGCAGCGTCGCGAACGTGGTCCACTGCGGCGACGCCCTCACCCCGGCCGGACCGGCCGACTCGCGGATAGCGGCCATCACCGGCTGCAAGCCCAGGTAGACGATCATGCTGCACAGGAGCATCCCGGCGATGCACCACCACAGCCAGCGCCGGCGCCGCGCATCGAGGTCGGTCGAGCGCAGCAGCACGATCGCCAGCAGCACCGCAAGCGCGATCGACAGCCAGGCTTCGCGCGTGAGCATCGTGCCCACCACGCTGCCGGCCGACGTGCTGTCGAGCACGGCGAACGCGCTCGGCGCGGCCAGGTAGCTCACGCCCCAGATGCTGCCGGCCCACAGGGCCGCCAGCAGCAGGCGGACATTCGCGATCATCGGGAATCAGACGTAGCGGACTTCGAGGATCTCGTATTCGCGCGGGCCGGACGGGGCCTGCACCTCGACCACGTCGCCGGCGTACTTGCCGATCAGCGCGCGGGCGATCGGCGAAGTCACCGATACCTTGTTCAGCTTGATGTCGGCTTCGTCGATGCCGACGATCTGGTAGGTGACCTTCTGGCCGTTCTCCAGGTCTTCCAGGTCGACGGTGGCGGCGAACACCACGCGGCCTTCGGCATCCAGCGTCGCCGGGTCGATGACCTGGGCGGTCGACAGCTTCTGCTCCAGCTCGGCGATGCGGCCTTCGACGAAGGCCTGGCGCTCCTTGGCGGCATCGTATTCGGCGTTTTCGGACAGGTCGCCATGCGAACGCGCTTCGGCGATCGCATCGATCACGTTACGACGCTCCTTGGTCTTGAGCTGGTGCAGCTCTTCCTTCAGGAGTTCGGCGCCGTGTTTGGTCAAAGGAGTGTTCATGATCTCGTTTCTATGTATATGCGGCGCAGACACGCACGCAGGACAAAAAAAGTGAAAACCACAGAGTCGCACGGCGCACGCCGCGCGAACTCTGTGGTTTTGTTACTGCTTCTAACGCTTAGTTTAAGGTTTTATGCAGGCCTTGTAAATCGTACACATTGAGCTCATCCAGGTGGCGCATGCCCTGCACCGCGGCTTCCGCGCCGGCGATGGTCGTGTAGGTCACGACGCGCGCCTGCAGGGCCGAGGTACGGATGGTGCGCGAGTCGGCGATCGCATTGCGCTTTTCCTCGACCGTATTGACGACCATCGCGATCTCGTGGTTCTTGATCATGTCGACGATGTGCGGACGGCCCTCGACCACCTTGTTGACCGGCGACACCGGAATGCCGGCGGCGGAGATCACGGCGGCCGTGCCCTTGGTCGCGACCAGCTTGAAGCCCAGGTCGACCAGTTCGCGCGCCAGCTTGACGGTGCGCGGCTTGTCCGAGGACTTCACCGACAGGAACACATTGCCCGAGGTAGGCAGCGTGATGCTGGCCGCCAGCTGCGACTTCACGAAGGCTTCGCCGAAGGTCATGCCCACGCCCATCACTTCGCCCGTTGATTTCATCTCGGGGCCCAGGATGGTGTCGACGCCCGGGAACTTCACGAACGGGAACACGGCTTCCTTGACGCTATAGAACGGCGGCACGATTTCCTTGGTGATGCCTTGCTGGGCCAGCGTCTGGCCGACCATGCAGCGCGCGGCGATCTTGGCCAGCTGCAGGCCCGTCGCCTTCGACACGAACGGCACGGTACGCGAGGCGCGCGGGTTCACTTCCAGCACATAGACGGTGTCCACGGTCTTGCCGTCGACTTCCGATTGCTGGATCGCGAACTGCACGTTCATCAGGCCGACCACGTTCAGGCCCTTGGCCATCAGCGAGGTCTGGCGCTTCAGCTCATCGATGGTCTCTTGCGCCAGCGAGTAAGGCGGCAGCGAGCAGGCGGAGTCGCCCGAGTGCACGCCGGCCTGCTCGATGTGTTCCATCACGCCGCCGATGAAGGTGGTCTCGCCGTCCGAGATGCAGTCGACGTCGACTTCGATGGCGTCGTTCAGGAAGCGGTCCAGCAGCACGGGCGAATCGTTCGACACCTTGACCGCTTCGCGCATGTAGCGCTCCAGGTCGCGCTGCTCGTGGACGATCTCCATCGCGCGGCCGCCCAGCACGTACGACGGACGCACGACGAGCGGGTAGCCGATTTCCGCGGCCAGGGCCAGCGCTTCCGATTCGGTACGCGCGGTGCGGTTCGGCGGCTGGCGCAGGCCCAGGTCCTGCAGCAGCTTCTGGAAGCGCTCGCGGTCTTCGGCCGCGTCGATCATGTCCGGCGAGGTGCCGATGATGGGCACGCCGTTGGCTTCCAGGTCCAGCGCCAGCTTCAGCGGGGTCTGGCCGCCGTACTGGACGATCACGCCGGCCGGCTTTTCCAGGTCGACGATTTCGAGCACGTCTTCCAGCGTCAGCGATTCGAAGTACAGGCGGTCCGAGGTATCGTAGTCGGTCGACACGGTCTCCGGATTGCAGTTGACCATGATGGTCTCGTAGCCGTCTTCGCGCATCGCAAGGGCCGCGTGCACGCAGCAGTAGTCGAACTCGATGCCCTGGCCGATGCGGTTCGGGCCACCGCCCAGCACCATGATCTTCTTCTTGTCGGTCGGATTCGATTCGCACTCTTCGTCGTACGTCGAGTACATGTACGCCGTGTTGGTCGCGAATTCGGCCGCGCAGGTGTCGACGCGCTTGTACACCGGACGGATGCCCAGCGCGTGGCGCTTCTCGCGCACGGCTTGCGCAGTGGTGCCCATCAGGAAGGCCAGGCGGCGGTCCGAGAAGCCCTTCTGCTTCAGCTTGTACAGCGTCGGCTTGTCCAGGTTTTCCAGCTTCTGGTGGTCGAGCCACAGTTCGATGTCGACGATTTCCTTGATCTGGATGAGGAACCACGGATCGATCTTGGTGAGGTTGTGCACCTCTTCCATCGTGAAGCCCTGGGCGAAGGCGTCGCCCACGTACCAGATGCGGTCCGGACCCGGCTCGCCCAGTTCTTCCTCGATCTTCTCGCGGTCGCGGGTTTTCTCATTCAAGCCATCCACGCCCACTTCCAGGCCGCGCAGCGCCTTCTGGAACGATTCCTGGAAGGTGCGGCCCATCGCCATGACTTCACCCACCGATTTCATCTGGGTGGTCAGGTGCTTGTCGGCGGTCGGGAATTTCTCGAACGTGAAGCGGGGGATCTTGACGACGACGTAGTCGATCGACGGCTCGAACGAGGCCGGGGTCGCGCCGCCGGTGATCTCGTTGCGCAGCTCGTCCAGCGTGTACCCTACCGCGAGTTTCGCCGCAACTTTGGCAATGGGGAAGCCGGTGGCCTTCGATGCCAGCGCCGACGAACGCGACACGCGCGGGTTCATCTCGATGACGATCATGCGGCCGTCCTTCGGATTGATCGAGAACTGCACGTTCGATCCGCCCGTGTCGACGCCGATCTCGCGCAGCACGGCGATCGAGGCGTTGCGCATGATCTGGTATTCCTTGTCGGTCAGCGTCTGCGCCGGCGCGACGGTGATCGAGTCGCCCGTGTGGACGCCCATCGGATCCAGGTTCTCGATCGAGCAGATGATGATGCAGTTGTCGTTCTTGTCGCGCACGACCTCCATCTCGTACTCTTTCCAGCCGAGCAGCGATTCCTCGATCAGCAGTTCCGAGGTCGGCGAGGCTTCCAGGCCGCGCTTGCAGATGGCCTCGAACTCTTCCTCGTTGTAGGCGATGCCGCCGCCCGAGCCGCCCATCGTGAACGAGGGACGGATGATGACGGGGAAGCCCAGCTCGCGCTGCACGGCGCGCGACTCGTCCATCGTGTGGGCGACGCCCGACTTGGCCGAGCCCAGGCCGATCTTGGTCATCGCGTCCTTGAACTTGGAGCGGTCCTCGGCCTTGTCGATGGCTTCCGGCGTGGCGCCGATCAGTTCCACCTTGTACTTGTCCAGCACGCCGTGGCGGTGCAGGTCGAGCGCGCAGTTCAGCGCGGTCTGGCCGCCCATGGTCGGCAGGATCGCATCCGGACGCTCCTTGTCGATGATGCGCTCGACGGCCTTCCAGGTGATCGGTTCGATATAGGTGACGTCGGCCGTTTCCGGGTCCGTCATGATGGTCGC
Organism: Massilia sp. YIM B02763; assembly: GCF_030412015.1. Lineage (GTDB taxonomy): Bacteria > Pseudomonadota > Gammaproteobacteria > Burkholderiales > Burkholderiaceae_D > Telluria. The sequence continues at coordinate 21,236 of NZ_JASNRD010000033.1, forward strand.
CGGGTTCGAATTGACCAGGATGACCTTGTAGCCCTCTTCGCGCAGGGCCTTGCAGGCCTGGGCGCCGGAGTAATCGAACTCCACCGCCTGGCCGATGACGATCGGGCCCGCGCCGATGATCAGGATGCTGTTGATATCACTACGTTTTGGCATTTAATTCTTCTCTCAGTTGGCTTTAGCGCTGTTCATCAGGCCAATGAAACGGTCGAACAGGTAGGCGACGTCGGTCGGGCCCGGCGAGGCTTCCGGGTGGCCCTGGAAGCAGAACGCCGGCTTGTCCGTGCGCTCGAAGCCCTGCAGCGAACCGTCGAACAGCGACACGTGGGTGACGCGGCAGTTGGCCGGCAGCGTGTCGACGTCGACGGCGAAGCCGTGGTTCTGCGAGGTGATCAGGACCTGCTTGCTGTCCAGGTCCTGGACCGGGTGGTTGGCGCCGTGGTGGCCGAACTTCATCTTGACGGTCTTCGCGCCCGAGGCCAGCGCCATGATCTGGTGGCCGAGGCAGATGCCGAAGGTCGGGATGCCCTTCTCGATCAGCTCGCGCGACGCTTCGATCGCGTAGGTGCACGGTGCCGGATCGCCGGGACCGTTGGCCAGGAAGATGCCGTCCGGGTTCAGCGCGAGCGCGTCGGCGGCGGTGGACTGCGCCGGCAGCACGGTGACCTTGCAGCCGCGTTCGGCCAGCATGCGCAGGATGTTGCGCTTGACGCCATAGTCGAAGGCGACCACGTGGTATTGAGGATTGTCCTGCTTGCCGAAGCCTTCTCCCAGCTTCCACTCGGTCTCGGTGAACACATACGGTTCCTTCACCGACACGACCTTGGCCAGGTCCATGCCCGACAGGCCCGGGAACGAGCGCGCCAGTTCCAGCGCCTGCGCTTCCGACGGTTCGTTACCCTGGGTGCCGGTCAGGATCGCGCCGTTCTGGGCGCCCTTCTCGCGCAGGATGCGGGTCAGCTTGCGCGTGTCGATGCCGGCGATGGCGACCACGTTTTCCTGCTTCAGGTAGTCCGACAGCGATTGGGTGGAGCGGAAGTTCGACGCCAGCAGCGGCAGGTCGCGGATGATGAGGCCGGCGGCATGCACCTTGGTCGCCTCCACGTCGGCCGGGTTCACGCCCTGGTTGCCGATGTGCGGATACGTCAGCGTGACGATCTGACGCGAGTAGCTGGGGTCGGTAAGGATTTCCTGATACCCGGTGATGGCGGTATTGAAGACCACTTCACCGATGGTGTGACCGGCGGCGCCGATCGAATATCCTTTGAAAATGGTTCCGTCTGCCAGGGCCAGGATGGCTGGAACGGCTGGGCCAGAAAAAAATGGCGGCAAGGGCAACTCCCGATAAAGTTGCCGTAGCTGCGCCACGTCAGACCGGCCTGAACGAGTGTGAGCGATGGAGACGCCCAGTATTACAACAGGTCGCTAGAAGAAGGAATGGGTGGGTAGTCGCTACGGCAGATAATGTGATGGCTAAACCTCTGAATTATAGCGTAATTTACGCCACCCGGCAATCGCCCACTGGCCATTTATCGCGGCCCATTCCAACTGGAAAAAGGATTTGCCCGGCCGATAAGCCGGGCATGCCTCGTTCCGGGCTATGCCATTACAGGCCGAGGGCGGCGATGCCGGCCTTGGCGATCTGCGCATCCTCGGCCGATTTCACGCCCGAGACGCCGATCGCGCCGACCGTGCGGCCGTCGACGACGATGTTGACGCCGCCTTCCAGCATGCCTTCCAGCTGCGGCGCGCTCAGGAACGAGGTGCGGCCGTTGTTGATCAGTTCCTCGTACACGCGCGATTCGCGGCAGCCCAGGGCGGCGGTGCGCGCCTTCTGCGGGGCGATGTGGGCCGAGATCGGCGCGGCGCCGTCCAGGCGCTGCAGCCACAGCGGGTGGCCGCCGTCGTCGCAGATCGCGATCACGACCTTCCAGCCATTGGCCACGGCTTCGGCCTCGGCGGCGGCGGCGATCTTCTTGACGTCTTCCAGGGTCAGCACGGCTTTGGTTTGCATCTTCTGTTTCCTTTAGTGCGGTGGGTGATCGGTTCTATCGGGGGGCTTGCTCAGGGAGCCTGCGTGAGCTGGCGCGCCTTGAGCTTGGCCTTCAGTTGCGGCATGACGGCGGCGGCCGCCTGCTCGCCCGCCAGCACGGCCAGGTTGCGGCCGTTGAAGTCGGCGCTCCCCATGGCGCCCAGCGCCGGGGTGACGACGATGTCGGCGTCCTTCAGTTCGAAATGGTTCAGGCGCTGGCCCATGATGGTGAAGGTCTGCATCAGCACGTCCAGGTTGCTGGCCGTGGCCTGGGCCTCGGTGGCGCTCGAGATGTTGACGGCGATGATGAACTCGGCGCCCATCTCCTTCGCGAAGCGCACCGGCACGGGCGCGACCAGGCCGCCGTCGACATAGGTGACGCCGGCGATGGTCACGGGCTGGAACACGCCCGGCACGGCCGACGACGCGCGCACGGCCATGCCCGTGTTGCCGCGCCGGAACAGTATCGGCTTGCCCGTCTTGAGGTCGGTGGCGACGGCGCCGAACGGAATCTTGAGTTTCTCGATCGGCTGGTTGCGCACGGCCTTGTTGACGTAGGCCTGCAGCGCGTCGCCCTTGAGCACGCCTGTCGACTTGCCGAAGAAGGGAATGGCCCAGTCGGAAATCGTGGCCTCGTCCATTTCCATCGCGATCTTCTGCAGCGCGAAGCCGTCGTAGCCGGATGCATACAAGGCGCCCACGACCGAGCCGGCGCTGGTGCCGACGATGATGTCCGGACGGATGCCCTGCGCCTCCAGCGCCTTGATCACCCCGATATGGGCAAAGCCGCGCGCGGCGCCGCCGCCCAGGGCCAGGGCGATCCTGACCTTGCGCGGCACCGGGGTGGGCGCGACGGGCGGTGCGACGGTGGCGGGTTCGGGTTGCTTGGGAGTGGAGCCGCAGCCGGCCAGCAGCGTGGCGGCGGCGAGCGTGGAGAGGATGGAACGGCGCGAGAAAGTCATCCGGGAGCGAGATTGCATGCAAAGAAGGGATTGTAACCCGTTCTCGGACGTGGACGCGGTGGCGGCTCCGCTTGGAGGAATTGGGCCCCTGCCTGCGCAGGGGCGACGTATCGACGGCACGTAGCCCAAAGACCGTCGTCCCTGCGCAGGCAGGGACCCAAGCACTGCTGGAACTATCCCGGCAGCGTCGTATTCGGCAAGGACGCGGTAAACACGCTCCCCTTCCCCGCCACCGAGCGAATGGCCAGCTTGCCGCCATGCCGCAGCAGCACGTGCTTGACGATCGCCAGGCCCAGGCCCGTGCCCTGCGTCTCGCGCGAGCGGCTCTTGTCGACGCGATAGAAGCGTTCCGTCAGTCGCGAGATATGCTGCTCGTCGATGCCGATGCCGTCGTCGGCGACCTCGAAGCGCAAATCGTTCGGGCCGCGCGTCCACGACAGCTTGATGTGGCCGCCGGCCGGCGTGTAGCGCACGGCGTTGCTGGCCAGGTTGCCGAAGGCGCTGCGCAGCTCGTCCGCGTTGCCCATCACGTCCGGACCGTCGACGGCCACCTCCACCTCGTGGCGGCCGTTCGACAGCGCACGCGCATCGCTGGCGATCTGCTCGACGAGGGCGCGCATCTCGATGCGTTCGCGCTTGAGCGGGTACTCGTCCGACTCCAGGCGCGACAGCGTCAGCATGTCCTCGATCAGGCGCTGCATGCGGCCGGCCTGCTCCGTCATCAGTTCCAGGTGGGCCGTGCGGGTCTTCTCGTCCAGGCCCGGGTCGGCCAGGGCGATCTCGAGGAAGCCGACGATGACCGTCAGCGGCGTGCGCAATTCGTGCGAGGCGTTGGCGATGAAGTCGCGGCGCATCGCCTCGATGCGTTCGGTTTCGGTGGCGTCGTGGGTCACGAGGATCTGGCGGCGGTTCTCGAAGGGGATGATCTGGACCACCAGCTTGCGCCCGCGGATCGCCAGCGTCAGCGGCTGCTCGTAGCGGCCCAGGATGATGTAGTCGATGAATTCCGGATGGCGGATCAGGTTCGTCACGCGGCGGCCCTTGTCGCGCTCCAGCGTCAGGCCCAGGTGGCGCTCGGCGGCCGGGTTGCACCATTCCAGGAACAGCACGTCGTCCATGATCGCCACGCCTTCCGGCAGCAGCTGCATGGCCTGGCGGAAGCGGGCCAGCCACTCGGCCAGCTCGGCCTGGTGGCGTTCGTCGTCGCGGCGCAGCCGGTACAGGCGGGCGAACACCTCGGTCCAGGCGCCCCAGCCGTCCGGCAGCTTGCCGCTCTGCGGGTCGTCCAGCCACTCGCCCAGCTTGTGCAGGTACATCAGCTGTGAAGCCAGCAAGCCGATCGTGACCAGCAGCGCGAACGCCAGGCCCGTGACGGGACCGGACATCCACCAGAACACGGCGCCGCCCAGCAGCACCAGGCCCAGGCGCAGCGTGGCCGGAACCCAGAACACGAGTTTCGGATTCAGATTCGACATCGGGGCTTTCTTATTTCTCTTTCTCGGTCAGCATGTAGCCGACGCTGCGCACGGTGCGGATCAGCTTCTCCGCCTCCTTCAGGGCCTTGCGCAAGCGCAGCACGTGGACGTCGACCGTGCGCTCCTCGACGGCGGCGGCATCGCCCCACACCTTGTCGAGCAGCTGGCTGCGCGAGAACACGCGCTCGCGGTGCGCCATCAGGAACTTCAGCAGGCGGTATTCGGCGTTGCCCATGTCGAGCTGGCGGCCGTTCAGCGTGACGGTGCAGCTGGCCGGGTCCAGCGTGACCTCGCCCGCCGACAGCGGCGCCTCGGCCAGGTGCGGGCTCTTGCGCCGCAACAGGGCCTTCGAGCGCGCCAGCAGCTCGCGCGGCGAGAACGGCTTGGTGACGTAGTCGTCGGCGCCCGTGTTCAGGCCCGCGATCTTGTCTTCCTCCATGCTCTTCGCCGTCAGCATGATGACGGGAATGTCCTGGAAGTCGCGGTCGCCGCGCAGGCGCGAGAGCAGGCGCAGGCCGCTCTGGTCGGGCAGCATCCAGTCCAGCAGCAGCAGGTCGGGCCGGCCGTGCACGATCGAATCCCAGGCCGCGGCCACGTTGCCGGCGGTACGGATCTCCCAGCCCGTCTCGCGCAGCGAATAACTCACCAGTTCGACGATCGCCGGTTCGTCCTCGACGATCAGTACACTCGTGTTTGACGCCATCGATTACCCTTCGCTCCGCTCGCTCACCGCTGGTTTCGTATGGCGGATGTCCTTGCCTTCGACCACGTAGATGACGTACTCGGCGATGTTCTTCGCATGGTCGCCGATGCGCTCGATGGCCTTGGCCACCCACAGCGTGTCCAGCGCCGACGAGATCGTGCGCGGGTCTTCCATCATGAAGGTGATCGTGTTGCGCAGGATGGTGCGGAACTCGTAGTCGATCACGTCGTCCTGGGCGATGATCTGGACGGCCGCCTTGCCGTCCAGGCGCGCGAACGCGTCCAGCGCGTCGTGCAGCATGTCGGCGGTGGCGCGCGAGATCGTGCGCACCACGTCGTAGTGGTTGAAGCTGACCATGCCGCGCTCGTGCAGGCTCTTGGCCGTGCGCGCGATCTTGGTCGCCTCGTCGCCGATGCGCTCGAGGTCGGTGATGACCTTGATCGTGGCCATCACGGTGCGCAGGTCGTTCGCGGCCGGCTGGCGGCGCACGATCAGGTGGCTGCAGGCGTCGTCGAGCTGCACTTCGAGCTGGTTGACGGCGTGGTCGTCCGCCATCACCTTGTCCGCCTGCTCGGCGTTGTTGACGCGGAACGCCTCCAGCGCTTCCTCGAACTGGGTTTCCACCATGCCGCCCATCAGCAGCACCTTCGAACGGATACCTTCGAGTTCCTGGTCGTACTGCTTGGAAGAGTGATCGCCTACCATGTCCCTGTTTCCTGTCTATGTTGTGATATTACAATATTTGGCACTGTGTTAGCGCTTCGAGGGACTCTGCAACCGTAGCGAGCGGCTGCAGGCGTGGCCGAGAAGCGCAGCCGTACATCCGGTACGGCCGGTCCGCCGTCGCGGAGCATCGCAGGCCGCGCCTGCGGCCGCGCAGTAGGTTACAGAGTTCCTTATCCAAAACGACCGGTAATGTAGTCCTGGGTCTCTTTCTTCGCGGGGTTCATGAAGAGCTGGTCCGTCTCGCCGAATTCGACCAGTTCGCCCAGGTACATATAGGCGGTGTAGTCCGAGCAGCGGGCGGCCTGCTGCATGTTGTGGGTGACGATGGCGATCGTGTAGTCGCCCTTCAGCTCGCTGATCAGTTCCTCGATCTTCGAGGTCGAGATCGGGTCCAGGGCCGAGGTCGGCTCGTCGAGCAGCAGCACGTCCGGCTTGACGGCGACGCCGCGGGCGATGCACAGGCGCTGCTGCTGGCCGCCGGACAGCGACAGGCCACTCTTGTTCAGCTTGTCCTTCACCTCGGTCCACAGCGCGGCCTTCTTGAGCGCCCATTCGACGCGCTCGTCCATCTCGCCCTTGGACAGGTTCTCGTACAGGCGCACGCCGAAGGCGATGTTGTCGTAGACCGACATCGGGAACGGGGTCGGCTTCTGGAACACCATGCCGATCTTGGCGCGCAGCATGTTCACGTCGACGCCCGGATCGAGGATGTTGCGGCCGCCGTAGACGATGGCGCCCTCGGCGCGCTGGCCCGGGTACAGGTCGTACATGCGGTTCAGCGTGCGCAGCAGCGTCGACTTGCCGCAGCCGGACGGGCCGATGAAGGCCGTCACCTGCTTGTCGTGGATGTCCAGGTTGACATTCTTGAGGCCGTGGAACTTGCCGTAGTAGAAGTTCAGACCCTGGATCTCGATGGTCTTGGCCTTCGGCTTGCCGTTGGTCGATGCGGAGGTCGCAGTGCTCATGGTGGCGGTCGGGATCGCGGTCTGGATGGTAGCGTTCATTGTCGTTGTCTTCTGTAGCAATTACTGCGGAGTCTTCTGGCGGAACGCGGTCCGCGACAGGATGTTCAGGGCCAGGACGCTGAAGGTGACGAGCAGCGCGCCGCCCCAGGCGATCGACTGCCAGTCTTCGTACGGGCTCATGGCGAAGCGGTAGATCACCACCGGCAGGTTGGCCATCGGCTGGTTCAGGTCGGCCGTGAAGAACTGGTTGTTCAGCGCGGTGAACAGCAGCGGTGCCGTTTCGCCGGCGATGCGGGCCACGGCCAGCAGCACGCCGGTGACGACGCCGGCCTTCACGGCGCGCAAGCGCACCATCAGCGACACCTTCCAGCGCGGCGCGCCCAGCGCGAATGCCGCTTCCAGCAGGCTGTTCGGCACCAGGTGCAGCATGTTGTCGGTGGTGCGCACGACCACGGGGATGGCGATCAGCGACAGCGCGATGGTGCCCGCGTAGCCGGAGAAGTGCTGCACGTTGGCCACGTACAGCGCGTAGACGAACAGGCCGATCACGATCGACGGGGCCGACAGCATGATGTCGGTGACGAAGCGCGTCAGCGCCGCGAACTTGTTGTTGGCGCCGTATTCGGCCAGGTAGATGCCGGCCAGGATGCCGATCGGCGTCGACACCAGCGTCGACAGGCCGACCATCAGCACGGTGCCGAAGATGGCGTTGCGCAGGCCGCCCTCGCTGCCCGGCGCCGGGGTGTCGAGCGAGAACAGGTTGCTCGACAGCGCGCCGAAGCCGTGCACGAGCAGGGTGAACAGGATCCATGCCAGGAAGCCCAGGCCGATGGCCATGGCGACGACCGACAGGGTGATACCGACGCGGTGGCCCAGCAGGCGGCGACGGTAGACAGGGTTGACTGCGGGATTGACGGCGTTTTGCATTATTTTGCCCCTTCCTTGCGGGCCATACCCACGAGCATCAGTTTGGCGGCCGACAGCACGACGAAGGTGATCGCGAACAGGATCAGGCCCAGCGCGAACAGCGAGGACACGTGCAGCGGCGAGCTGGCTTCGGCGAATTCGTTGGCCAGCGTGGAGGAAATCGAGTTGCCCGCTTCGAACAGCGACAGCGAGATCTTGTTGGCGTTGCCGATCACGAAGGTGACGGCCATCGTTTCACCGAGGGCACGGCCCAGGCCCAGCATGACGCCGCCGACGACGCCGGTGCGGGTGTAGGGCAGCACGATCTTGCGCACCACTTCCCACTTGGTGCAGCCGAGGCCGTAGGCGGACTCCTTCAGCACGGCCGGCACGATCTCGAACACGTCGCGCATCACGGAAGCGATGAAGGGGATGATCATGATCGCCAGGATGATACCGGCGGTCAGCACGCCCAGGCCCATCGTGGGGCCCTTGAACAGCGGGCCGATGAACGGCAGCACGCCGATGGTGTTCTTCAGCAGCGGCTGAACGTGGTCGCCGAAGAACGGTGCGAACACGAACAGTCCCCACATGCCGTAGATGATCGACGGCACGCCGGCCAGCAGTTCCACCGCCATGCCCATCGGGCGGCGCAGGAAGGCCGGGCAGATCTCGGTGAGGAACAGGGCGATGCCGAAGCTGACGGGGAAGGCGATGGCCAGGGCGATGATCGAGGTCACCAGGGTGCCGGTGATCGCGATGAGCGCGCCGAACTTGTCGTTGATGGGGTCCCACTCGTTGGTGGTGACGAAGCCGAGGCCGAATTCGCGGAACGCAGGCGCCGCGCCGATCGCCAGCGAGATGATGATGCCGACCAGCACCAGCAGCACCGATGCGGCGAACAACAGGGTGATCTTGTGGAAGAAGAAGTCCTGGATGCGCTGGGTGCGCATGGTGTTGCGCAGGGCGACGTTCCTGGCTTCTTCCTGCTGCGCGGCCAGGGCGGCGGCGTTGTCGGCAGCGATCGCGGAGTGTGCGTTCATATGTTTGTTCAATTTATTACCCGGAAGCAAAAGCGCGCTGCTCCCACCTCCCCGACCTCTCGCCGGGAAAGGTGGGAGCAGCGCTACCCACGGATGGGGATGTCGATTACCAGACCGCCTTGCCCGAAGCGTCCTTCAGGTTCGATTTCCAGGCGGCTTCCACCAGCTTGGTGACCGAATCCGGCATCGGCACGTAGTCGAGGTCGGTGGCTGCGGCATCGCCGTTCTTGAAGGCGTAGTCGAAGAACTTCAGGACTTCCTTGCCCTTGGCGGCGTCGGCCTGCGACTTGTGCATCAGGATGTACGAGGCGCCGGTGATCGGCCAGGCGGCCTTGCCCGGCTGGTCGGTCAGGACCACGGCCATGCCCGGGGCCTTGGCCCAGTCGGCGTTGGCGGCGGCGGCCTTGAAGGCGTCGTCGTCCGGCTGCAGGAAGTTGCCGTCCTTGTTCTTCAGCTGGGTGTGCGACATCTTGTTCTTCTTCGAGTACGCCCATTCGACGTAGCCGATCGAACCCTTGATGCGCTGGACGTTGGCGGCGACGCCGTCATTGCCCTTGCCGCCCACGCCGACCGCCCACTTCACGGCGGTACCGGCACCGATCTTGCTCTTGAATTCCGGGTTGGTCTTGGACAGGAAATCCGTGAACAGGAACGAGGTGCCCGAGCCGTCGGCGCGGTGCACGACGGTGATGTCCTCGGCCGGCAGCTTGACGCCCGGGTTCAGGGCGGCGATGGCCTGGTCGTTCCACTTGGTGATCTTGCCCAGGTAGATGTCGGCGACGACCGGGCCGGTCAGCTTCAATTGGCCCGGGGTGATGCCGTCCAGGTTGACGACGGTGACGACGCCGCCCATGATGGCCGGGAACTGCATCAGGCCGGCTTCGTCCAGTTCGGCGGCCTGCAGCGGCATGTCCGAGGCGCCGAAGTCGACGGTCTTGGCCTTGATCTGCTTGATGCCGGCACCGGAACCGACCGACTGGTAGTTCAGGCCATTACCCGATGCCTTCTTGTACATCTCGGCCCACTTGGCGTAGATCGGATACGGGAAGGTGGCGCCGGCGCCGGTGATATCGGCGGCCAGGGTCGCGGTGCTCGCGAAGGTGGCGGTGGTGCCGATGATGATGGTGGCCAGCAGTTGCTTCATGCGCATATCAAGTCCTTTGGTTAGGGTGTGAGACGTTTGATGCTGCGCAGTGTAGCGATCGAATATGACGGCTTTATGACAGGCGTGACATATTCATATGACGCCTCTTTTATCATGCACCAAGCCTGGAAAAGCGTGTCACACGCTTGCTTCCGGCATGTCACACTCACCCTTTCCTACGTACTTTTTCCCTATGACGAAGCATGCGCTGCGTATGAAAAAAAGCCGCTTGTAAATACATGGCCGTCTGCTAGTTTGAAAGCGTGTCGGTCACCAAGGGAGGAATCGCTCAACGGCGTTGGAACGTCATGCTGGTCAGTCTATTCATTACAGGAGTGCTGGGGGGCATTGCCGGCCTGCTTCTCTTCGACGTCATCGGGGAAGCACGCGGAAGCCGCGGCAAGCTGAAGGATCGCTATCACGAATAGCAGGTAGGGCCAGGAGCCCGATATGGAAAGCGGCGGCGCCCCGCGAAGGACGACGCCGCTTTTTCGTGGACGCCGAAGCGCCGATGGCTCAGCGCAGGAAGCGCGTGAGCTGGCTCATCGCGGCCAGGTCCAGGTGCAGGAACTGGAACCCGACCTTGAATTCCCCATGGCTGAGGATGGAATACATGACCTTGCTGCGCACTTGCAGCGAGACCGACTTGCCGTCGACCAGCAGGTCGAAGCTCACCAGGCCTGCCTGCCCCGCCTGCAGCGGATGCGGCACGGTGATGCTGACGCCGTTGGCGCCGATGTCGGTGGTATGGCCGAGCACGGGCGCCTGGCCCTCCATCGCCACGATGGCCTTGACCTTGAAGATCTTGCGGGCGGATTTCCTTTGTTCTGTCACACTATTACCTTAAAGCAATTGTTAGCAAGGTAAAAGTATAGGGCCAAACGGGAACTTCGTCAGTCGAGCTCGCGCAACTTGCTGAAGGCTTCGTCGATCCTTTCGACGGCCACGATCGTCATTCCTTCAATCTTTTGTTTTGGCGCATTTGCCTTCGGCACCATCGCAATCGAGAAGCCCAGCTTGGCCGCCTCGCGCAGGCGCTCCTGGCCGCGCGGCGCCGGCCGGATCTCGCCGGCCAGGCCGACCTCGCCGAACACGACGAGGCCGCGCGGCAGCGGCTTGTTGCGCATCGATGAATTAATGGCAAGCAGCACGGCCAGGTCGGCCGCCGGTTCCGCGATCTTGACGCCGCCCACCGCATTGATGAACACGTCCTGGTCGAAGGCGGCGATGCCCGCATGGCGGTGCAGCACGGCCAGCAGCATGGCGAGGCGGTTCTGCTCGAGGCCGACGGACAGGCGGCGCGCGTTCGGCAGGTGGCTGGCGTCGACCAGCGCCTGCACCTCGACCAGCAGCGGGCGCGTGCCTTCCTGCGTCACCATCACGCAGGAACCGGGCACCTGGTTGTCGTGCTGGGACAGGAACAGCGCCGACGGGTTCGACACCCCTTTCAAGCCCTTTTCCGTCATCGCGAACACGCCCAGCTCGTTGACGGCGCCGAAGCGGTTCTTGATGGCACGCACCAGGCGGAAGCTCGACTGGGTATCGCCCTCGAAGTACAGCACCGTGTCGACGATGTGTTCCAGCACGCGGGGACCCGCCAGCGCGCCCTCCTTCGTCACGTGGCCGACCAGGATGATCGTCACGCCGGTCTGCTTGGCCACGCGCGTGAGCTGGGCCGCGCATTCGCGCACCTGGGACACGGAACCCGGCGCGGACGTCAGGGCGTCCGAATACAGCGTCTGGATCGAGTCGATCACGGCCACTTCCGGCTTGACGTCGGCCAGCGTGCCGAGGATTTTCTCCAGCTGGATCTCGGCCTGCAATTTGAGATCCTTCGCCTCGACCTGCAGGCGCTTGGCGCGCAGCGCGATCTGGGCGCCGGATTCCTCGCCCGACACGTACAAGGTATTGCGGGTGGCGGCCAGGTTGGCCAGCGCCTGCAGCAGCAGCGTCGACTTGCCGATGCCGGGGTCGCCGCCGATCAGCACGACGCCGCCCGCGACCAGGCCGCCGCCCAGCACGCGGTCGAATTCCTCGATGCCCGTGCCGAAGCGCGGCACGTCGATGGCCTCGATGTCGGACAGCGACAGCACGGGCGCCGTCTGCGCCAGCGCCTTGTGGTGGGTGGCCTGCGACATGCGGTTCAGGCCCTGGGTCTCGACCTGCTCGGTCATCGTGTTCCAGGCCTTGCAATCGACGCATTGGCCGGTCCAGCGGCTGGCGACGCTGCCGCAGTCGCTGCATACGAAACTGGTACGTGGTTTTGCCATGGTTCCTATTTAGATAGATGCTGGGCACGTGGCGCCCACGCTACGATATACATTGGCCGACATGGGTTGGCAATGGCCCAGGGTGGGCACCACGTGCCCACCAGACGTGCGCTCAATCGCAGCCCAGGCGGTTTTCCATCACGCGCACGCGTGGGGCCAGCGCGCACATCAATTCATAGCCGATCGTGCCGGCCGCCTGGGCGACCTCGTCGATCGGCAAGCCGTCGCCCCACAGCGTGACCTTGCAGCCGACGCCGGCGTTCGGCACGGGAGTCAGGTCGACCGTCATCATGTCCATCGACACCCTGCCGACCAGCGTCGTGCGCACCCCGTTGACCAGCACCGGCGTGCCGTGCTCGGCATGGCGCGGATAGCCGTCGGCATAGCCGCAGGCGACCACGCCCACCGTCATCGGCTTGTCGGCCTGGAAACGGCTGCCGTAGCCGACGCTCTCGCCGGCCTCGATGTGCTGGACGCCGATGATCTCGGACTTCAGCGTCATCGTCGGCAACAGGCCGTAATCCTTGGCCGTACGCCCACCCGGCGTGCCGCCGTACAACATGATGCCGGGACGCACCCAGTCGCTCTTGAGCTCGGCGTCCAGGCCGCCCAGCAGGCCAGCCTGGTGCAGTACCCCGCCGGAATTGGACAGGCTGCGTTCCCCCTCGAGGCCGTCCGCGCCCAGGCGGAAGCGGCGCACCTGCTCGGCGATTCCCAGGCGCGGATGCTCGAGTTCGTCCGAATTGGCGAAGTGGGTCATGTGCGTGATGCTGCGGATCCCGGGAATCGCGCGCAGGCGCTTGTAGGCGGCGCGGTAGTCTTCCGGGTTGAAGCCGAGGCGGTTCATGCCCGTGTTCATCTTGAGGTGGACGTCGATCGGGCGGTACAGCTGGGTGTACTCGAGCATCTTGATCTGCTCGATGCAGTGCACGGTGCTGTTGATATTGTGCTCGGCCAGCAGCGGGATGTCGGACGCGTCGAAGATTCCCTCTAATAAAAGAATCGGCTTGATCCAGCCGAGCTCGCGCAAGCGCAGCGCGCCCTCGGTCTCGATGAGGGCCAGGCCGTCGGCCTGGACGAAGCCGCGCATGCCGCGTTCGAGTCCGTGGCCGTAGGCATTGGCCTTGACCACGGCCCACAGCCTGGACATCGGCGCGCAGGCGCGCGCCTGGTTCAGGTTGTGTTGCATCGAGTCAAGATGAATGGTGGCTTGCAGGGGACGTGGCATGAGGTGCAGATGGTGGCGCTGGGCCGTAAACGAAAGGACTATTTTACCCCCGGCAGTGAAACGCCGTATTGTCGATTCCTTGGGTGCGGCGTTCTTTCATGGTATAAAGCAACCCACACCAAGTTTTGTAGAACGTCTCGAATGAATCGTGGTTTTTATACCATCATGGCGGCGCAGTTCTTCTCGTCGCTCGCAGATAGCGCGTTGCTGTTCGTCGCGATCGATCTGCTGGCGGCAATGCATGCGCCGCCATCGCTGATTCCGCTGCTCAAACTGTCATTCGTCCTGTTCTACGTCTTGCTGGCCCCGTTCGTCGGCGCGTTCGCCGATTCGATGCTGAAGGGCCGCGTGATGTTCATCGCCAACCTCATCAAGGTCTTCGGCTGCGGCCTCGTGTTCGCGGGCATCCATCCGCTGATGGCCTATGCCGTGGTCGGCTTCGGCGCGGCCGTCTATTCGCCGGCCAAGTACGGCATCCTGACCGAGCTGCTGCCGCCGGAAAAACTCGTCGTCGCCAACGGCTGGATCGAAGGACTGACCGTGCTGTCGATCATCCTGGGCACCGCGTTCGGCGGCGCCCTCGTCAGCCCGCTGGGCGGCGCCTGGCTGCTGGACCACGTGTCCGCGCTGCACAGCGTCATCTCCACGCCGAGCCAGGCCTCGCTGGCCGTGCTGATCGGCGTCTACGTGCTGGCGGCCCTGTTCAACCTGGGCATCCCGGACACCGGCGCGCGCTACGACCACCAGGAACGCAACCCGACCAAGCTGATCGCCGACTTCGCCACCTGCTCGGCCACGCTGTGGAAAGACAAGCTGGGCCAGATCTCGCTGGCCGTTACCACGCTGTTCTGGGGCGCCGGCGCCACGCTGCAGCTCATCGTCATCAAGTGGGCCGAGCGCTCGCTGCAGCTGCCGCTGGACAAGTCCACGAGCCTGATCGGCATCTTCGCGCTGGGCGTCGCCGCCGGCGCCGCGGCCGCCGCCAAGGTCATCCCGCTGCGCAAGTCGCTGACCGTGATCCCGCTGGGCATCGTCATGGGCCTCGTCGTGACCAGCATGACCCTCGTGCATTCGGTGACGGTGGCGGTGCCCCTCCTGATGATCATCGGCCTGCTGTCCGGCTTCTTCGTCGTGCCGATGAACGCCCTGCTGCAGCACCGCGGCCACGTGCTGATGAGCGCCGGCCACTCGATCGCCGTGCAGAACTTCAACGAGAACCTGTCGATCCTGACCATGCTGGCCGTGTACGCCATCATGATCACGCTGAACCTGGACCTGAACATCATCATCGTCCTGTTCGGCATGTCGCTGGCCGGCATCATGTTCCTGATCGGCCGCCGCCACGCGGCCAACCAGCGCGAGCACGATTCCCTCGCGCTGATCGGCGAGCACAAGCACTGAGTCGGGGTCAGAGCATATTTACGCGGCAATTCGGGGTCAGAGCACTTTTTTGTGCAATTGATCCTTGTTTAAGATGTGATGCCGGTCCCGTCATGCGCCAGGCCGCTGCGAGCCTGGTCGATGCCTAACTTGCCATCGGAGCCATTTCTCCGAAATGTGCTCTGCCCCCGAATTTTCCTCGAAATGTGCTCTGACCCCGAATTTCAGGGGTGAAGTTTGGCGCTGGCGCGGGCGCGCCAGTCGTTCGGAACGATGAATCCGCGTTCGAATTCGACGATGCGGCCCGGCTCCTCGTCGACCAGCGCCACCAGCACGGGCGCATCGGTCGCGGCGAAATGGTCTTCCAGCTCGGCGCGCAGCTGCGCCTTGTCCAGCATCCAGGTGGCCGACGAGGCGCGGAACGGCGGCAGCCATTGCAGGCGCGGCAGCACGAGGAAGCGCTCGGCCTCGAGGGTCTCCAGTTCCTCCAGCGCGCACCAGAAGCCGCGGCAGTGGCCCGCCCCGATGCCGCGCATCTCGGCATACTCTCCCAGCGGATAGAACAGCCAGCCCTTCACCAGCGCCTGGGCGCTGCTGACGGGCCGCGGCACCAGTTCCCGGGCGGCCGGATGGCTGCCCAGCCGCAACTGGCGCTCGAACACCTTGCGCATCTTGCGCCCCAGGCTGTCGGCCAGGTTGGGGCCGACGAAGGTGTCGAAGTTGGCGGCAAGATCCCCGTGCACGCCGTCCTGCAGCAGGTAGAACTTGGTGGCGAATTCGATGTGCGCGGCGCCGCCCTTGCCGTCGTCGAGCAGGAAGTCGAACTCCCCGACCGTGTCGTCGCGCGCGGCGCGCACCTGCAGGCCGTGCGCGAGCAGGCGGCCCTGCTCGGCGAAATAAAAGGTTCTTCGCGGGGA
>NZ_JASNRD010000034.1:0-14430 GCF_030412015.1 Massilia sp. YIM B02763
TCCCCGCGAAGAACCTAAAAAAAGGCCACCGTCATGGTGGCCCTTCCTTATTTGCGTGACGCATCACGCTATCGCCGCTTCGCCTTTTCCTCATCGATCATCCGTCGCATGGCCATGCCAGTGGCCGCCGCTCGGCTCAAGCCCATGCCGGCCGCCAGTTCGTCGAACTCCGCCAGGATGGCCGGATCCAGGGTCATCGTCACCGGCTCCTTGCGCTTGCGGAGCGTGCGCGGCACGGCCGGTTCCGGCTGCGCCGCCGGCGCCGGCGCCGGCGGGGCTGTCGGCTTCTGGTCCGGAGCACCCGAGATAAAGCGCTCCGCGACCTCGTCAGAGAGCTGCTGCGGTCGAACCGGCTTCGGGGGAATCTTACGTTCCATATGTAATCCTTACGTCTTATTGATGTATATTGAGCATCATCTTAATGTATTGCTGATGTAGCCTTGATGTATCATTCCTGCGTGATGGCCAGCAAATGTTCCACCAGGTTGCTTACTTCGAGCCGGGCCTTCTCGTCGGCCGGCTTGTATTCCATGACGTTCATGCCGACCGCGCTGGCACGGTCAATCGCCTTGCGATTGCCCAGACGGACAGGAGCGACCGTGAAGCCATACGCCTCGATGTCCGCGATTGCCGTGGCATTGTCCGAGCCCGGGCCGTCATGCGGATCCGCCATGTTCAGGAACGGCACCACCTTGATGTCGCGCTCTTCCTGGATCTCCTTGACCAGCTCGATCATCTGCTCGTATGCCCAGAGGTCATAGGCCCGGGGAGCGAACGGCACCACCAGGACGTCCGTGACCGTCAGCGCGGCGCGCAGCGCGCCCGAATCGCGGGCGCCCACATCGATGATGGTGTGGTCGTACTGCGGCGCCTGCAACTTCACCTGGGCACGCAGCGTGGGTCCGTCTGACAGCTCGGTGGCCGGGATGCCCGGCAAGCCCGCGTTGATTCGATTCGTCAGCGACAGCAGGGCGGACGTCTGCTTTTTGTCGCCATCGGCCAGCCACGGGCGCAAGCCGCGCAGCGCGATGCCCGTACTGAGCTGGACCGAAGTGGTGGACTTGCCCACGCCGCCCTTGGTATTCGCTACGGTGAAGATCGTCATTGTGGTTCTACCTTATGTTGATATTGAGTTGATTCTATCTATACGTCATCTATACATCAAGTCTGCATCACTCTGATGCAGGGTCGATGCCCCGGGCAAAGTCTTCCAGCGTCCCTAGTACTGCGCGATAAGCGTCAAGCACATCGGCCACCGCTTGACGCACATGAACCACCTCTCCACATTGCCCGTCGCCGTTGCGGACCAGTGCAGCAACCTGCTTGGCCTGCAGCCATGTGAAGCTGCGCGCCAGGTGCGGAGCACAAGAACGCGGATTGAACACTTCACCTTCAGGGGAAACATCAAAGGTAAGGTAGACATTGTGACAACGGATCACATAGCCGCCAACGAGGTCGATCTGGTCGAGCGCTGCGGCCGCCTTCTCGTATTCCGCGATCGCTTCCTTAGTCTCTTGCATCAGGTCTTTCATCTTGCATCCTCTCACAATAAGCCCGGGGTCGGGCAGCAATGGGCGATGTATAAGTTACCGCATCTATACATCATGTATACATCAACTTGATGTGTGATGTGCCGCAACATTACATCACTTCTACGTATATTGCAAGTTGATGTAATGTTGATGTGAGAATTGCGTCACGGACCCTCGTGCCGCTCTGTGGCCAAGGCCCGGCCGTCGACCAGGGCGGAGCAGCGGCCAGGCGTGTCCAAGTCATCCCAGAACACACACAGCACAAAAAACCCGTGGATTGCGGTATCCTGTTCAGCTAAGTCATTGATTCTTGAGCAAAAGCATTCCATGGCACCCCGGCTAAATTCCATGAATAGCCCCTGTTTTTCCATGGGTTTTGTTTTCGTCGCTGCCGGGGTCGTCGCTTGGTTCCTCCCTCTTTTTTTCTTTAAGTTATTGAAAAGAAAGAAGAAATAGGGCAGAGAAGATAGAAAAGCCAAACGCGCGCATCCATGGACTGGAGCCTTGTTTCCATCACTTTTCGGATTTGCCTATTTTTTAGGCCACGGGTTTTTGACCGCAAAATACCGTTCCCCATGGATTCCATGGACTGCGAAATTAAATGGAATCAATGACTTAGCCACAAATCCGAGGCAATCCATGAATCCATGACGTTTTGCCTGCGTCCGGATATTCCGGCTTCTTCCTTCCAAGCCCAACGATGGCTCCGCCGAAAAGCCATCGAGCGCGCATCAAACCGCATCAACTTCCTGCACCGAAAAACGCCGGAAGGCCCAGCAGCGCCGGGCCTCTGGCCAATCCCGGCCGCGCATCAGAACCGAGGCCTCGACATGGACCGGAGGCGCGGAGGGGCCCTCCGAAGTCCAGGGGGTGGATGGTCAAGGGGGTGCACCCTGGGCCTCCAGAGGCCGCACAGGCGATCGAGGTCGCGCAGGCCGTCAACCGTGCGCACGCATCAGATCGGCCCGCCTGATGCGTTCTGTGCGGTTCTGTGGGCATTCTGAGCATAGGGATGGGCTTGGATCCTGCTGACCTGGTATGTGAAGGAATGCACGGACTCTGTTAGTTGCAAAACAAGCCAGGAAACTGCATGGGCGGGCCAGCCGAGCTGGGCCAGGCCAAGCCAACGGGACACCTGCCCGCGCTCCCGCTTGGGTTGCGCACCGATTCCCTGCGGGAACCGGCACGCCTGGTTTCGCGGGGTGAACCCCGAAAATCAAACCCCTGAACCCCGGAATGCAACTAACCGTGTCCTCGGCCGGCGACAGCGGAGGGCCACCAGGTTAAAGACGTGGTTTTCTCAGGTGGTAGTGGTTCGTGTAGAGCGGCCGCCGCGGGTTGGCCCGCGGGGGTGTCGGCCGCGTCAACGGCGGCAGGGTCCGAAGCCCCGGGCTAAATGCCCGGGGTGAGGCGGTAGCCCCCCGCCGTGGTAGCGGGCCCGTCCCCGTAAGGGGGCGGGAGGGGCGTATCCCGCCGAAGGTCTGCCGACCGTGTGTTGGCGGTGGATCTGCGGGGTTGAGTTTACAAGGCCGGGCCTGCCCGGCCGTACCTTGTGCGACCGCCGGAAGGCGGGTGCAGTCACTTTTTCTTCACCGTCGAGAGCACTAGACAGTGCGCAACAACCTAATAGGGCAAATACCTGTGGAAAACTCGCGGCGCGCCTTATTTCTCTAAGGCTACATTGAAAAAGTGCTTACGAACCGCCGTGCGCAGTATTGCGCACCACGGTGCGTAGTACTGCGAACCCGGGTGCGTAGATGTGCGCAAAAAAGAGGCGGGGTTTTTGGCCGTAGGACTGTGCTATCGGGCACGCTGCAGGTGCGGCGCGCTACGCGCCCCGGTGCGTAGGGCTACGCAAAGAAAAGGTATTCAATACTACCGGAATGCGTAGATGTGCGTTGCAAATGCGCGTTCTATGCAATACCATGCGTAACCATAGCATTTTTCAGGTGTGATGATGGCAGAGAACATAACGCTTCCTCAAGAGGATGACCGCGGCAACAAGACCCAGGGCTGGCTTCAGTCCGATAAGGCCGCACATCAGGCCATGTGGAAGCTGGGGATCCAGCATCCGATGGCCTTGTCTGTCCTGCACTTCATGGTCTCCAAGTTGTCCCGCGGCACCAATGGCGTGGTGATGAGCGCTGCGGCGATCGCCAAGGCGATGGGCATCAGCCAGCGCACCGTGCAGAACACCATCGTCGTCCTGCGCGACTGCAAGTTCGTCCAGGTGTTGAAGTCGGGCAATGCCAACGTCTACATCATCAATTCGCGCGTGGCATGGCAGGGAGAGCGTGGCGCACGCTACGCTTCTTTCAACGCCCAGATCCTGGTGGACGAATCGGAACAGGCCCAAGACGTCGACGAGCTGATCCGGCAAGCCGACGAAATGCTGCCGGTGCCGCTCATGCACTTCAACGAGGAGATCCAACTGGACGCGATCGACCCTTCGCCGGCGGCGCCGGCGCAAGGCACCCTTCTGTAACGGGATCGCCGCCATGCCCGACCAGGTCACGCCGCTTTACGACGACGGCCGCCCGCTGCCGCTCCACCGGCTGGCCATGAAAAAGGACTATCACGAAGGCGCGTTCATGCTCGACGAGGTCGCGGTACAGGCCTTCAAGCGCACCGTTCCGGTGGCGCGCCTTGTCGGCGCCGGCGGCGCGGATGTCCTGCCGCCGTTGTATGAAGCCCGGTTCTTGTGGATGAAGGGCGGCATCGCGCGCGTCACCGGCATCGCGGTCGACGAGCTGTCGCACCGTCGCACGGTGCAGACCTGGAATGTCCGCTTCGAAGGATGGACGCCGGGCATGGACGCTCCGCCGCTCTAGGCCGCCTTGGCCAGCCCGTCCATCGTGTATGGCCTGAACCGCACCACTTCCTCCCCCATCCAGTCATTGAGCTGCAGAAAACGGTTCTGCAGCGGTTCGATCTCGTTGAGGCCGAACACCTTTGCCGCCGTCGCCGGATCGGTGAAGCCGCCGGCATTCTGTGGGACCACGCCCAGGAGCTGTGCCGGGATCCGGTGCGCCGCCAGCATGTCGTCGCGGCTGACGTTCTTGATGTTGAAGAACTCGTCCTTCGCGGTCACTTCCGACACGGGGATCAACTGGATCCCGTCCTTTTTCCCGCCAGGCGCATACATGAACAGGTTGCGGAAGTTGCCCGGTCCCTTGCTCTGCTTAAGCGCCGTGCGCAGCGCGTCGACGTCGGTTTCCTTCTGGGCCGCGTCCGTCATGTAGAGGATGAATCCCGCGTGGCTGCCGTTTTCATAGTAGCGGCGCCGAAACAGCGTGGCGGACTCGTTCAGCCAGGCGGAGTGCAGCGCGCCCAGGTACTCCGGCAGGCCGTACACCTCCTGGTTGATGTCCGGGGTCATCAGGTGGAACACCGATCCGGCCTTGAATTCGTGGGCCTCGTTCGGGCCGTCCAGGGCGAAGAACTGCCCCGGCTGCAGGCCGCGGCGCACGTACTTGGCCAGCGGGGCCACCAGTCGCAGCGGACTGCGCAGCGCGTTGTCGCGGCGCTCCAGGTAGCCGTTCCCGAACGTCAGGAAATCCAGGGCCAGCCGGCCGAACTCGGCACGCGACAGGTACTTGTGCGGCTCGAAAGTGGACATCAGGATGTTGGTCTTGAAGTACAGCGCCGAGCCATGGTGCGTACCGGCGCGGAATGACTTGGCCAGGCCGGCGAAGCTGACCGGCGGGTCGTACCAGCGGCCGTTGGACAGGCATTCCAGGTAGTTGAGGATGTCGGCCCGGTCGAGGACGGGTACCGGATCCCCGAACGTGAACGCTTCGATGCCCGAAACCGGGGCGGCCGGTGCGGGAGCTGCCGCGCGCGCATGCGCGTACTTCTTCTTCATGAGTAGATCTCCAGGATTGAGGTATTGGTAGCGGTTTCGCCTTCAAGCGGTTCGTTCCCCAGCGCGTGCATGCATGCCCAGGCCAGGTCGGCGTGGCCGGTCTCCTGGCTGTAGCCAGCCGTGAATGTGACCTGGCGGCCGCTGGCGGTCATCGTCTTGCGAATGGCCATGAACGATTGCGGCAGGTCGGTCCAGCCGGCGTCCCACTCCAGGCGGCCGTTGCCGATGACGGACAGCGCCTTGAGGACGAGACGGCTTTTCACTTCCGGCGAGTAGTGCAGCGGCACGACGGCCGGATAGAACTTCTTGACCAGCTCGTAGACGCCGGCGCCGATGCCGGTCGTGTCGATCGCCATGTAGGTCACGTTGTACTGTGCGCAGATGTCCTTGATGCTCTGGGCCTGCGCTTCGAAATCCATCCCTTTGTACTGGTGGCGGGCCAGCACCCGGAACTTGCCGCCGGGGACCCGCGGTGGCGCCAGGATGACCAGGCCGGCGGAGTCGCCCGAGCGGGCAGGGTCGTAGCCCAGCCACACCGGCTCGTGGCCGTAGGGCCGCGTGGCGAAAAACTTAACGTCCTCCCACTCCACCCAGCTATCGACGCCGCAGGCCTGCAGGTCGCTGAACTTGAAGATGGACGCCGTGTCGTCGATGAACTGGCACATCAGCAGGTTGGCGTATTCCTCGGCGCCGTACTCGAGCCGCAGCTCGTCCAGGTCGAACAGGTTGCACCCGGATTCGAACGCATCTTCCACCGTGACGATCTGCCGCCACTGGCGGTCCTCGCACAGTCGGCCCCTGGCCAGCGCCTGGTGCGTCACGTCCAGATCGATCTGCTGGTCCTTCGCGCGCCCGCGGTTGTAGTGCTTCCCGTTCCAGAACGTGTAGGCGCTGTGGCTCATGCTCGACGGCGTGGAGAAATACGTCTTCCGCCACTTCTTGTGCATGGCCATGCCCGAGGCCACCTTGTTCAGCTCCGGGAACTTGGGCACCCAGAAGTACTCGTCGAAATAGAAGTTGCCGTGATAGGACTGCGCCGTGCGCGCGTTCGTGCCCAGGAAATACAGGTGGGCGCCGTTCGGCAGGACGATCGGGTCACCCTGCAGCTCGACGCCGCATGCCTCTTTGGCGAACTGGATGATGTACTGCTTGAACACATGGGCCTGCGATTTGCTGGCGGACAGGAAGATCTGGTTGCGGCCGGTCTCCAGCGCGTCCAGCAGCGCTTCGCGCGCGAAGTACCAGGTGGCGCCGATCTGGCGCGACTTGAGAATATTGCGGGTGCGCTGCTCGCCCTGGCGGTACCACACCTTCTGGTAGCCGAACAGCGAGTCCAGGAAGGCCTCGCGGATCTTCTCGACCTGGTCGTCGCTGAATTCGTTGCGCCCCGCCTTCTTGCGCGGCTTCGCGTTGCTGCGCTCCAGGTTCGGGTTGAGGTCGCTTTCCTTCCCGGTCTTCTGGTGCGTCTTGATGCGCTCTGACTGCGTCAACTGGCGCATCAGCAGGTCGATCTCCTTGAAGTCGATGCCTTCCTTTTCCGGCTTGTTGACCAGGGCGACCAGGCGCGTCTCGATGCACGAATCGATCCGTTCCAATGGCGATGCCTTGTCCCATTCGTCGCGTTGCTTCCACGACTCCACGGTGGCCCGCTTAATTCCCAGGTGGCGTGCGATGGACGAGACGCGCCAGTGCTGCCAGTACAGGGCACGGGCGGCGCGGCGCGGGTCGAAATCGGCTAGTTCGGTAGTGGTGTTGTCGAGCATGGACGAAGCGTAGGGCCACGCGCGCGCGAGGGCATCAAGCAGCGGCTGTGCCCGCTGTGGGCACATCGCCCGCTGATTGAGCCGGGGGGCTCAACAGGCCAACATGCCTATGGTCAACACCATCAACCCCTTGGAGAAAATATGTTCCGCAAACGCCACCTTTCGCTGGCACTGGCCGCCGCAGGCCTGATGGCCTTCGTGTTCGACGCCCAGGCCGCAGGCGCGGCCGCTCCCGGCGCCGGCGCCGCCGTCGCCGGCGGCCTGGGCCTGCTGGGCCTGAGCGCAGCCACCACCGGCACCGAGAACCACGCCGACAAGACCAAGTTCTTCCGCATCGCCAAGGAAGGCGCGACCACCGACGGCCGCACCATCGAGCGCGAATGGCTGGTCGAGATGGCCGCCAACTACGACCCGGTGAACGTGTACGGCGCCCGGATCAACCTGGAGCACTTTCGTGGCGTCATCCCCGACAGCCCGTTCAAGGCCTACGGCGACGTGCTGGCACTGGAAACGCGCGAGGAAGCCGACGGCAAGCTGGGCCTGTACGCGCAGATCAAGCCGACCCCGGATCTGGTGGCCATGACCAAGGCGGGCCAGAAGGTCTATACCTCGTGCGAAATCAACCCGAAGTTCGCGGACACCGGCGAGGCCTATCTGGTCGGGCTGGCCGTGACGGACAACCCGGCCAGCCTGGGCACCGAGATGCTGGCCTTCGCCGCCCAGCATCCGAACAGCAACCCGCTGGCCAAGAAAAAGCAGGATCCGGCGAACCTGTTCAGCGCGGCCGCCGAGGAACTGGTGATCGAGATGGAATCCAAAAGCATCGCCAGCGTGCTGCTGTCGAAAGTCCAGGCCCTGCTGGGCAAGAACAAGGAACAGGGCAAGGCCAACGACGAGCGCTTCGCGGACGTGCACGCGGCCGTCGAAACGATTGCCACCCACTCCCAGGAATCGTCGGCGGCCCTGAGCGCCCAGATCCAGGCCCTGACCGATACGGTGGCCAGCCTGACCGCCAAGCTGTCGACCACCGACGACGGCACCCCGACGCGCCCGCTGCAGACCGGCGGCGCAGGCACCAGCGCCGACGAAAAGACCGATTGCTAAACCACACCCACGCTATACCGGAGAGACCATGCGTAACGAAACCCGCATCAAATACACCGCCCTGGCGGTAGCCATCGCCCAACTGAGCGGCGTGGCCAACGCCGCCGAGAAGTTCTCGGTGGCACCGTCCGTCCAGCAGAAGCTGGAAAACCGCATCCAACTGGCCAGCGACTTCCTCACGCGCATCAACATGGTGGGCGTCGTCGAACAGCAGGGCGAGAAACTGGGCCTGGGCGCCACTGGCACCATCGCCGGCACCACCGACACGACGGCCAAGGACCGCGTGCCTACCGACCCGACCGACCTGACCGGCAACAAGTACGTGTGTCAGCAGATCAACTTCGATACCGCACTGCGCTATGCGAAGCTGGACATGTGGGCCAAGTTCGCCGACTTCCAACTGCGCGTGCGTGACGCCATCGTGAAGCAGCAGGCCCGCGACCGCATCATGATCGGCTTCAACGGCGTCGAGCGTGCGCCCACGTCGAACCGCGTGACCAACCCGAAGCTGCAGGACGTCGCCAAGGGCTGGCTGCAGAAGTACCGCGAGGATGCGCCGGAGCGCGTCATGAACAAGGGCGCCGTGGCAGGTGAGATCCGCGTGGGCCGCGCCGCCGGCGCCGACTACGACAACCTGGACGCCCTGGTGATGGACGCCGTCAACCACCTGGTGGACGAGGTCTACGCCGACGATCCGGAGCTGGTCGTGATCTGCGGCCGCAGCCTGATGGCCGACAAGTACTTCCCGCTGGTGAACAAGGACCAGGACAACAGCGAAAAGCTGGCCGCCGACCTCATCATCAGCCAGAAGCGCATCGGCGGCCTGCAGGCGGTCCAGGTCCCGTTCTTCCCGGCCAATGCGCTGCTGATTACGCGCCTGGACAACCTGTCGATCTACTACCAGGACGGCGCGCGCCGCCGCGCCATCATCGACAACCCGAAGCGCGACCAGGTCGAGAACTACGAGTCCAGCAACGACGACTACGTGGTCGAGGACTACCGCGCCGGTTGCCTGATCGAAAACATCAAGACCGAGTGGGCCTGATGAAAACGCCTGCACAACGCCACTTTGCACAGGTGCGCGCCGAGCAGGCGGCCACGGCGGCGGCCGCTGACGGCGGCAACAGCATGGCCGGATCCAGCGCGTACGAGCTGATGCTGGCCAAGCTGCATACCGACCGTCGTCGCCTCAAGGGCATCCAGTCCATCGAGCGCAAGGTCGACGTGAAACGCGAAGTCCTGCCGGACTACGCGGACTACATCGCCGGCGTGCTGGCCGGCGGCCGCGGCGCCCAGGATGAAGTACTGGTGACGGTCATGGTGTGGCACATCGACGTGGGCGACTTCGCCGGCGCGCTGGCGATCGCCGCTTACGCCCTGGAGCATGGTCTCAAGATGCCGGACCAGTACGACCGCACGCTGGCCACCGTGCTGGCCGAGGAAGTCTCGGACCAGGCGCTGAAAGCGATCAAGGCGGCCGCCCCGTTCGACGTCGGCCTGCTGCTGCGGGTGGCCTATTTGACGGACCCGCACGACATGCACGACCAAGTACGCGCCAAGCTGTACAAGGCGCTGGGCCTCGCGCAACAGGCCGACCCGGCCACGGCCATCCCGTACCTGGAGCGCGCCCTGCAGTTGTTCGAACACATCGGCGTGAAAAAAGACATTGCCCGGCTGCAGCAGCAGCTGGATGGTGGCGAGAAGGATCCTCCCACCACGTAACGAGCCCCCCGGCCTGGGCGGCGCCGGCGGACGATGGCAGGGCTTTTGCCTGGTTCATCCGATGCCGGCCCACCGCCCTCTTACCCTGAGACGCCCCCATGAGCTTCATTGCCACCGACCCGACCGCACCGGCCCAGCCGCAGACCGACCCTACCACCGTGGCCAATGACGGGTTCTTCCCCGACATCGACCTGCCGCGCGTGCGCGGCGCCGTGCGCCTGGACGGCACGGTGACGGCCGACCGCCTGCGCAACGCCGTAGTCGAGGCCGTCATCAGCGTCAACGACGAGCTGGCCGCCTGGAAGGCGCAGCAGATCCAGGCAGGCCTGACCAAGCTGGCCGAGATGCAACCCCAGATCGACGGCGAGGCCGTGCAACTGCGCCGCTACCTGACGGCGATCTACCGCACGGTCAAGGCCGACCTGAACGAGCAATACCGCAACTTCGACGCCACCAAGTCCGGCGTCGACGAGGGCGAGAAGCTGCAGGAAATGGTCGAGGACGAGCGCCGCGCCGCGCGCTGGGCCATCCGCGACTTCCTGGGCCTGCCGCGCACCACTGTGGAGTTGATCTGATGGAAGTGCGCGCCCAGCAGGGCGACACCGTCGACGCGCTGTGCTGGCGGCACTTCGGCCGCACGGCCGGCATCGTGGAACAGGTGCTGGAGATGAACGCGGGACTGGCCGACTACGGGCCGATCCTGCCGCATGGCCTCGTAGTACAGATGCCGGACAAGCCGGCAACCACCCCCACGGCCCCGCTGCTGCAGTTGTGGGACTGAAATTCAAGGAACCCATCATGGCAGAACCAAGCACTACCACCACAGCCGTCGTGACGGCGGGGATCGGCTTTGCGAGCATGGCGCCCGGCATCGACGGCAACGCGCTGATCGGCGCCTTCGCCGGCGCCGCCCTCCTGGTCGTCAGCTCCAAGGATCTGGGCCTCGGCAAGCGATTCGCCTACCTGGTCATCTCGATCGCGATCGGCTACCTGGGCGCGCCCGACCTGGTCAAGCTGACCCCCATCACTTCCACCGGCGTGGCCGGCTTCTTCGGCGCGGCCCTGGCCATCACGGTGACGCTGCAACTGATGGAGCGCATCAAGACGGTCGACCTGTTGGGCATCTTCACGAAGGGGAAATGACCATGACTCACCTGTATCCGGTCATCGCCTTCATCGCCTACGCGATCGCGTCCGTGTGCCTGCTGGCCTACCGCAAGGACGGCGCGCGGCACCGCCACCACGTCTCGTGGGTAGCCTGGGCCCTGCTGGTCGTCCTGGGCGCTTCCGCCATCGACCTGGTGTTCAGCGCACGCGCGCACGCGATCGGCTTCCTGGAGGCGGCGCGCGCCGTCCTCCTGTCCCTGTTCATCATCGGCAGCCGCGGGAACGTGGCCCGCCTTCTCCGGAGCGAATGACCATGATTGCAAGACCTGGTGAAGTGGGCGAGCATGTCGCCCTGCTGCAGCGCCGCCTGGCGCGCGCCGGCTACAGCGTCGACGAGAACCACATTTACGATCGCGTCACGGAAAAAGCCGTGCGCGACCTGCAGGCCGCCAACGGCCTGGTCGTCGACGGCATCGCCGGCCCCAAGACCATGGCCGCGCTGGGCGGCGCCGCGCCGGCGCACTTCCTGACGGCGGCCGACCTGGAGAAAGCCTCCCAGGCCCTGGGCGTCGAGCTGGCGGCCGTGCGCGCCGTCAACGAGGTTGAATCGCGCGGCCACGGCATGCTCCCGTCGACGGGCAAGCCGGTGATCCTGTTCGAACGGCATGTGTTCTGGCAGCAGCTCCAGGCGCACGGCATCGACCCGGCGTTGGCCGCGGTGAAATTCCCGCTCCTGGTCTCCCAGGAGCCAGGTGGCTACCGGGGCGGCCCGGCCGAATACACCAGGCTGGCCACCGCCGTCATGATCGACCGGGACGCCGCGCTGGAGTCCTGTAGCTGGGGCCTGTTCCAGATCATGGGCTACTGGTGGAAGGCCATGGGATACGACAGCGTCGCGCAGTTCGTGGAGTGCATGGGCGCGAGCGAGGGCGAGCAACTGGACGCCTTCGTGCGCTTCCTGACCCTGGACGTCAACAAGGGCATGCTGGCCGCCCTCAAGGCCCGGAAGTGGAAGGAATTCGCCCGCCTGTACAACGGGAAGAACTACGCGGCCAACCTGTACGACGTGAAGCTGGCCAAGGCCTACGACAAATACGCCGAGCTGGACCAGGTGGCGGCATGAGCGCGGCCATGGAACGGCTGGCCAGCCTGCGCGCCGTCATCCTGCCGGCCTACGTCAAGTGGATCGCCGCCGGCGCCCTGTTGGCCGCATCGTATGGCGTTGGCCGGCTGCAGGAGGCGCGCCGAGGCGCGGACGCCATGACCGAGTACCTGGCCAAGCAGGCATCGCAGACCGTGCGCATCGCGCAGCAGCAGGCCAAAGTCGTGACCGTCACGGAAACCAAATACCGCGACCGGATCCAAACCGTCTACCTCCAGGGAGAAAAAATTGAAAGCAGCATCCCGACCTACGTGCAGCCGATCGATACCGGCCGCTTTGCTGTCAATACTGGTTTTGTCCGCCTGCTCGACGCCGCCTGGGCAGGTGACGCTGTCGGACCCGCCGCCGATTCTGACCGAGAACCCGCCGGCGTTCCGCTCGATGAAGTCGCAAGCGCCCAGGTCGACAACGCCACCAGTTGCCGCGCGTGGCGCGAACAGGCCCTCGGCTGGCGTGAGTTCTACGCCCGCCAGCAAGTAGCGATCAACGGCAAGGCGGGCGCCTGGGCGGCCCAGGCGGAGGCGGGCAGCGATGATTAAACCGGCCTCTCTGCGCGCGGCAATCGTCAAGGCCCTTCCCGACCTGGCCGCCAACCCGGACAAGCTCCTGGTCTTCGTCGATGCCGGCACCCTGGCCGCACGCAAGACATCCACGCTGTCCTTCGACTATCGCTATACCCTGAACCTGATATTGCAGGACTTCGCCGGCGATGCCGATACTGTATTTATCGCCGTATTGGAATGGGTCGAGACCAACCAGCGGGAGCTGCTGGCCATCAGCGAGAAGCAGCAGAAGGGCATCGAGTTCATGGTCGACCACCTGAACAACGCCACCTGCGACCTGTCCGTCACCCTGGACCTGTCGGAATCGGTGATGGTCCAGACTGACGAAGCAGGCAAGCGCACCGTCACGCACCTGCCGGAGCCGATCCCCGAATGGGAGCGGAAGGGGCTGGCCTGATGGACGACCTGTACGTACTGGAGGACTGGCTGGGCGGCCTGCTTTCCCAGCTATCGCCGGCGGAGCGGCGCCGCGCGGCCATCGATGTCGGGCGCGAGCTGCGGCGCAGCCAGCAGAAGCGCATCGTGCAGCAGCGGAACCCGGACGGCACGGCCTACGAGCCGCGCAAGGCACGCCAGTTCATGCGCAATGCCAGGCTGCGCGAGAAGGCGGGAAGGATCAAGCGGAAGGCGATGTTTGCGAAGCTGCGCACGGCGCGCTTCATGAAGGTCGAGGCGGACAGCAGCGGGGTATCGGTGGGCTTCGCCGGCCGCGTGGCGCGCCTGGCGCGCGTGCACCAGGAAGGGCAGACCGCCGAAGTCACCCGCGGCGGCCCGTCCCACACCTACCCGGTTCGACAGCTACTCGGCTTCACCGAGGCGGACCAGGAGATGATCCGCGACAAGCTGCTCGAGCATCTTGCCCGGTCGGCCTAAGCAGCCAGGTCGATGGCCGCCAGGCGGCCACTGGCCACCTGGTGATAGTGGTCGTTCAGCTCGCAACCGACCCACTCCAGCCCCGCCTCCTTCGCCGCCACCAGGAACGTGCCGCAGCCGGCGAACAGGTCGGCCACGACACCGCCGGGCGGAACCAGGCGGACGATCTGGTGCGCAATCTCGATCGGCTTTTCCGTCATGTGCTGTTTGCGGTACCCGAGCTTCGCCTGGAACACGCCAGGCAGATAAACCTCACGCTGCGGCATGGCGCCCTTGCTGGCCCAGACGATGAATTCGGCCTGCTGGCCGAAGCCGTTGCGCCGCGGCCGGTACTTGCCCGACGTCTTGTCCCAGACAGCGATGCCACGCAGGGTAAAGCCCGAAGCCTGCACCACGTCCGTCAGCGTAGGGAGCTGCCGCCAGTCGATGAAGCACACCACCAGGCCGCCCGGCTTCAAGGCCCGGTTCGCTTCCGTCAACCAGGTGTTGCACCAGAATGCCCAGGACCGCTGGTCCATGTTGTCGCAGGTGAAGTCCTCGTAACGGGCCTTGTCCGAGATGCTGTATTTCGCGCTGGGCGCGCTCGCGCGCTGCCCGACGTGGAGCCCTCCGGACGAGTAAGGCGGATCCGTCAGCAGCATGTCCAGCGAGGCGTCCGGAAGCTGGCGGGCCAGGTGAAGCGCATCAACGCGATGCAGATGGTTGAAAAGCGGCGCCGGCGCCGGCGCCGGGTCGGTCA
>NZ_JASNRD010000034.1:14486-35079 GCF_030412015.1 Massilia sp. YIM B02763
GGGGCGCCGGCGCCGGCGCCGGGTCGGTCATGCTCACTACGTTCACGATAGTTCCATTCCAAGGTAAGGCCGCGTCGGCAGTGACGCAGGCAACGACACCATTTTCCGCAGGCCTCGCGCGCGTAGCGATGACCTGCCGATGTGCCCACAGCGGGCACATCAGCCACCAGGTGCATCGCGCGCGCGCGGGCCGCACCATGGCGGAATGAACACCAACGACCTACTCCGCCTCATCCTGAACCTGGTACGCAAGGGCAGGATCATGGCAGTCAACCACCAGGGCCCTACCCCGACCTGCCGCGTGCAGAGCGGCGAGCTTCAAACCAACTGGATCCCCTGGCTAGCCGGCGCCGCCGGCGAGACGCGCGACTGGAACCCGCCCACGGTCGGGGAGCCGGTCCTGCTGCTGTGCCCGAGCGGCGACCCGGCCAACGCCGTGGCCCTGCGCGGCCTGTACGCCGAGGACATCCCGGCGCCGGATGACAACCCGGCCACGCACACCCGCGCCTATCCGGACGGCGCGGTCATCAAGTACGACCATGCCACGCATGCCCTGACCGCGTCCCTGCCCGATGGCGGCACCGTGTACCTGGTCGCCCCGGGCTCCGTCGAGATCCATACGACTACGGCCACGATCGTGGCCAGCGAGCTGGTGAAGGTCGACGCCCCGCGCACCGAGCTGTCCGGCGACCTGCAGGTCGACGGCGCGATCGCCGCCGGCAAGGACATCAAGACGCCGGCGGACGTCAAGGCGGGCGCCGTCAGCCTGATCGGCCACCACCACATGGAGCAGGGTGATGGCAAGCCAGTGGGGGCCCCGTACTGATGCGCGGCATGGACCACACCACGGGACGCACGATCGCCGGCGTGGCGCACCTGTGCCAGTCGATCGCACGGATCCTCACGACCCCGCGGGGCTCGCGCATCGCGCGCCGGGAGTTCGGTTCCGACCTGCAGGACCTGGTCGACGCACCGCTGAACCCGGCCACGCGCTTGCGCCTGTTCGCCGCCACTGCCACAGCGCTGATGCGCTGGGAGCCGCGCTTGAAGCTGACCCGGGTTGACCTGCGGGTCGACGCCACGCAACCAGGCCGCGCCGTGATCGTGATCGAAGGCACGACCAAGGAGACCAACCAGCCGGTGGCCACGACCGTCCCGCTGAACCGGAGTACTGCAGCATGAACACCATTGACCTGTCCCAATTGCCGGTACCGACCGTCCTGGAAGTCATCGACTTCGAGAGCCTGTATGCACAGCGCAAGGCGGCAACTATCGCCCTCTTCCCGGCCGATCGCCAGGCGGAGATTGCCGCCACGCTGGAACTGGAATCGGAACCGTTGACCGTGTCGCTGCAGGAGAACACCTACCGCGAGATGAACCTGCGTCAGCGGATCAACGATGCCGCCCGCGCCGTGATGCTGGCCTATGCCCAGAAAGGCGACCTGGACAACCTGGTGGCCCTGATCGGCGTGCGGCGCCTGGTCATCACGCCGGCGGATCCGGAGAACGAGATTGCCGCCGTCATGGAGGAAGACGCGGATCTGCGCAAGCGGGCGCTCCTGGCGCCGCTGGGCTTTTCGGTAGCCGGCCCGGCCGACAGCTACAAGTCGCACGCCCTGAACGCTGACGGCGGCGTGCGCGACGTGGCCGTCAAGAGCCCAGAAGACGGCCGCGTGCTGGTGACGGTACTGGCCCGCGCTGGCGACGGCACGGCGCCGCAGGATCTGCTGGACAAGGTAGCGGACGCCCTGGCCGCCGAGACCGTCCGTCCGCTCACCGACCACGTACGGGTCCAGTCGGCCACCGTGGTGCCGTATCGCGTCCAGGCCGCGCTGGAGTTCTTCGACGGCCCCGACCGCGCCGTGGTGAAGGCCGAGGCGCTGCGCCGCCTGCAGGCCTACGTCGAGAGCTGCCGGCAGATCGGCGCCCTGGTGGCCACGTCGGGCATCGACGCGGCCCTGCACGTCGCCGGCATCAAGCGCGTCGTGCTGGCCGAGCCGGCGGCCGACGTCATCGCCGGCGATACCGAGGCGCCATACTGCGCCGCCATCCAGGTCGAGTAGGAGCGCGCATGGCCGACCTTCTCCCACCGAATGCCACCCAGCTCGATCGCGTCCTGGCCGCGGTCGGCGCCAGGATTGGCGAGCTGCCGGTACCGCTGCGCGACCTGATGAACCCGGACACCTGCCCGGTGGCCTTGCTGCCCTGGCTGGCCAGCACGCTGGCTGTCAGCCCGTGGAACGACTCATGGACCGAAACCCAGAAACGAGGCGTCATCGGGTCGGCCTACCTGGTGCACCGCCAGCGCGGCACGCTGGCCGCGCTCAAGCGCGCGTTGGACGCCCTGGGCGTCTCGGCCGAAGTGGTCGAGTGGTGGCAGACGGCGCCCGAGGGCAAGCCCTACACCTTCCAGGTCGACGTCGAGACCTACGAAGGCATGGATACCAACTACCTGCAGTCGATCAATTCCCAGATCGATGCCGTCAAGCCGGTGCGCAGCAGCTACACCGTGCGCCTGATCGCCCGCCCCAGCACCCGCGTGGTTCTGGGCATGGTGTTCACGCATGCATCCGTCACCACGATCTACCCCAAAGTGAAATGAGCACCTACTACTCCCTCCCCACCGCCGCCGGCGAAGCCGAACTTGCCGGCGCGCTGGCCGCACAGAAGACCGTGCCCTTTACGCACATCGCCGTGGGCGACGGAAACGGCGCCCAGGTCGTCCCGGACGGCCGCACCGCCTTGGTCCACCAGGTGGATATCGTGCCGATCTCGTCGATCCGGCAGCATCCGGCACACGCCAATTGGATCGTTCTCGAGGCGGCCATCCCGGAAGACCGCGGCGGCTACACCATCCGCGAGCTGGCCGTTGTTGGCGGCCGCACGGCTGGCACCGTTCTGGCGATCGGCAACTATCCCGACCTGGAAAAGCCGTTGCCGAGCAGCGGCGCCGCGAGCGCGACCGTGCTGCGGATGGTCGTTGCCTTCGAACATGGCACCGCAGCGATCAACCTGACCGTGGATCCGCAGGCCTACGCCACCCTGCAGGCCGTGCTGGACCAGATCGCGGCTCACGAGGCGAAGGCCGATCCACACCCGCAGTACATGACTTCGGACGAGGCGACATCGATGCTGGGCGATGCCCTGGCCGCTCACCTGCGCGCCCAGGATCCGCACTCCCAATACTGGACCGGCGACGAGGGCCAGGCCGCTGTCGACGGCGCCATGGCCACGCACCTGGCTGCAGCCGACCCCCACCCCCAGTACATCAACGCCGATCGCCTGGCGCAATCGGCAGCGAACAACTGGGCAGAAGAATTTTTTCGTTTAGCCAACTAAAGGACATACATGGCCAACTTGAAAGCCGGATACCTGGGCGGCGCCGAACTGGACGGCGCCAACGAGGTGATCCTTTACGAGGTGCAGGCACCGGCGATCGCCGCTACCTTCACCGTTTCCTTCTGCAACAAGGGCCAGGCGCCCGCAGCTGTGTTTCTCGCGCACGGCACCGGCGCAACGTCGGCTATACCCGGTGCGCGCTTCTGGGAGCACAACGCCGTGGTGGAGCCTGGCACCCCGCTGGAACGCACGGCGCTGGTCCTGAACGCAGGACGCAAGCTGTTCGCCTGGTCGACCAGTCCGCTGGTCGATGTCTCCGTCCACGGCTTTGAGAAGGGGTAATCATGGGACGTTATGGAAGTCAATCGAAAAACCCCACCATGGTCAATCAGGTCCCGATCGGCGGGATTTCTCCCGTCTTCCGATCGGGGGACGCCTACAAGGCAGTGGGTGAGGTCGTGTCGCGCAGTGCCTATCCGGAGCTGTCGGCAGCATTTCCACGCAACGGCATCCTGGTCGCTAACAAGCTTAACGTCGACATCACGGCAACCGGCGGATGGAATTCAATCGAGTACGGAAATGGCTCCTATGTGATGGTGGGGGGTACTTCTACCAGCACAACGAACATCGGTGCGCAATCCTACGATGGCCGGACCTGGCTGCAGACGGCGCTGCCGGCACTGGGCAACTGGATCTCGGTAAAGTGGGGAAATGGGACCTTTGTTGCCGTATCGAGCGAAGGCTATCTGGCCACCTCAAAAGATGGCATTACTTGGACGTACCGCGGCACCGTCGGCGTCACTGGTATTCGGTCTATGGGATTTGGTGACGGAAAATTCGTCCTGGTCCGCGACGCTTCCGGCAACATGTGCTACACCTCGGTCGATGGTGTCAACTGGACGCGTCGGACCCTACCAGAAACAACGACCTGGGGCGCAGTGGTCTATGGAGGCGGTACGTGGTTGGCAGTCGCGCGCGATGGCACTGCTGCAGCGACCTCCCCTGACGCCATCAACTGGACAGCTCGCACCCTTCCTGCTGCAACACCATCCGGAACCGTTACTACGGTCTATGGCCTTGGACAATTCATGGTTGCGGCATCGGGAAGTACTGGATACACCTTGTCGACTTCTCCAGATGGCATTAACTGGACCCCGCGCAATATTGGCAGCAATATGAACGGAGCTGTTTATGGTGCGGCTTATGGCGACGGCACCATCGTTCTCGGCCTGAGCAGCAGCAGCTGGGGCAGCTACTCCATTACCTCCCACGACGGCGTCACCTTCCGTATGCGAAAGAGCGGGCAACTGTACGGAAACTTGGCATATGGAGCCGGGCAATTCGTCTGCGCGGACGGCGGCAATTCCACTGTGACGTTGGTTTCTATCGAAAACTACGCGAACAGCACCGTTCCGAGCGACTACATGTACATTTCCGGCGCCGCCGGACAGTTTGTGCGAGTGAAATAATGACAGCATGGATTCTTGACGCAGCCGGGTTCGTCACCGGCCTTTTCGATGGTCCCGGCCAACCTGCCAACAGCGTGACTATCCAGCCACCTCAAAACGCAGCGCAGCCGCTGCGCTTCGTGAACGGTGCATGGCTGATCCAGCAGCCGCCAGGCCCTCCCACTGTCGGCCCGAACGAGTTCTACTTCCTCTGGACGATGGACGAACAGATTGCCATCGACAAGCTGCGCGAGACCGACGACGGCATCAAATTGTTCATGCGTCGCCTGGACGATCCCCGCACCACGGAAGTGGTATTGGCGGATCCAACCGTGCAGGCCGCGATCTGGCACACCGTCGACAAGCTCGTGGAAACGGGGATCGTGAACCAACAGGACGCATCCGGCCGCGTCGCCGCGATTATTGCCGGCCCAGCCCGATGATCCGCCGCGCCGTCAGGTTTGTGGGCAAACGTCTGGGCTTACTGGTCATCCTCGTGGCCTGCCAACTGGCACATGTCCTAGCCACCACGTGGATGTTATTCGCCATCCTGGCAGGAAGCGATCGCGCGTGGACCATTGCCATCGGCTATGACCAGCTCGCCAATGCCACCACCGGCGGCAATCCCGACGAGACCATCAGCAGCCGCGCCAACCGGGCCTGGAAGGAAAACGAGGTGTGGGGTTGCGTCCTGTGCCGGCTCCTGGGCTGGCTCGACAAGGACCACTGCAGTAAGTCCGCGGGCACCTGATCCGATGCACGGCCACCACCTGGTGGCCGTTTCTTTATGTGCCCGCAGCGGGCACATCCGCTGCCGAGTGCGCTTCGCGCGCGCACGGGCCATCCTGTCACCCACGATTCATTCAATCGAACCGGCCGCCCCCCGGCCTCCCCTTTTCACCAACCAGGAGCATCCAACTATGGCTGACGAGTACCACCACGGCGTACGGGTCATCGAAAAAAACAACGGCTCGCGCCCGGTGCGCACCGTTTCCACTGCAGTGATCGGCGTGGTCTGCACCGCATCCGACGCGGACCCGGTCGCCTTCCCTCTCAATACCCCGGTGCTGCTGACCGACGTGGTCGCAGCCCAGGCCAAGGCCGGCGTCCTGGGCACCCTGCGCACCACGCTCAACGCGATCGGCCTGCAGACCAAGCCCTTTACCATCGTGGTCCGTGTCGAAGAAGGCGCCGATGCCGCGGCAACCGCGTCCAACGTCATCGGCGGCACGACCGCGGACGGCAAGTACACCGGCCTGCGGGCGCTGCTGGCGGCGGAGTCGCAGCTGGGCGTGAAACCGCGCATTCTCGGCGCGCCAGGCCTGGACAGCGAGGCCGTGGCCACGGAGCTGGCCGCCATCGCCCAGAAGCTGCGCGGCTTCGCGTACGTCTTCGCCTTCGGCTGCAAGACCAAGGAGGAAGTGGTCGCCTACCGCGAGCAGTTCGGTGCGCGCGAGCTGATGGTGATCTGGCCCGAGTTCATCCAATGGGACACCACCAAGAACAAAGACCAGGTCGTGCCGGCCGTCGCCTTCGCGCTGGGCCTGCGCGCCAAGATCGACCAGGAGGTCGGCTGGCACAAGACCCTGTCCAACGTCGCCGTCAACGGCCCGACCGGCATCTCGGCTGACGTGTTCTGGGACCTGCAGGATCCGGCCACCGATGCCGGCTACCTGAACGCGCACGACATCACCACGCTGATCCGTTCGAACGGCTTCCGTTTCTGGGGCTCGCGCACCTGTTCCGACGACCCGCAGTTCGAATTCGAAAGCGCGACCCGCACCGCCCAGGTCATGGCGGACACGATGGCCGACGGCCAGATGTGGGCGATCGACAAGCCGATGACCCCGGCGCTGCCCCGCGACATCATCGAGACCATCAACGCAAAGATCCGCGACATGGTCGGCAAGGGCTACCTGATCGGCGGCCGCGCCTGGTACAGCGACAACAACTCGGCGGACACCCTCAAGGCCGGCAAGCTGCGC
Organism: Massilia sp. YIM B02763; assembly: GCF_030412015.1. Taxonomy (GTDB): domain Bacteria; phylum Pseudomonadota; class Gammaproteobacteria; order Burkholderiales; family Burkholderiaceae_D; genus Telluria. The sequence goes on from NZ_JASNRD010000034.1 coordinate 21,259, forward strand.
ATCGCCTATTCGTACACCCCCGTGCCGCCGCTGGAAGACCTGACCCTGGAGCAGAACTACACCGACGAATTCCTCATGGACTTCGCCGCCCAGGTCGCAGCGTAACAATTGCACATTTAACAAGGAGAAACACCGATGGGCATGCCCCGACAACTCAAGACCTTCGCCACCTTCATCGACGGCGTTGGCTACGCCGCCGAGTGCAACGAAGTCACCCTGCCGAAGCTCACCCGCAAGATGGAGGAATACCGCGGCGGCGGCATGAACCGCCCGATGATGACCGACAACGGCGGCGAGAAACTGCAGCTGGAGCACAGCTACGGCGGCCTCATGCGCGACATCCTCAAGCAGTACGGCGTCACCACGCACGACGGCGTCCAGATCCGCTTCGTGGGCTCCTACCGCGCCGCGGACCAGGCGGACCCCATGGCGGTCGAAATCACCGCGCGCGGCCGCCACAGCGAAATCGACATGGGCACGGCCAAGCCGGGCGACGAGACCACCTTCAAGGTCACTACCGAACTGAGCTACTACAAGCTCACGATCGATAACGAGGACGTCATCGAAATCGACATCCTCAACGGCATCGAGAAGGTCAACGGCGTCGACCTGACCCAGAAGGACCGCAAGGCCATCGGCCTGGCCTAAGGCCGCCACCAGGCCGCCGCGCGCCGGCGGCCTTCATCCCCACGTCTACCTGAGAACACCACATCATGAGCAACGAGAAAAACCCGAACACCGTCGAGCTGGACACCCCGATCAAGCGCGGCACCCAGGAAATTACCGAAGTCACCCTGCGCAAGCCGAGCGCCGGCGAGCTGCGCGGCGTGTCGCTGCAGGCCATCTGCAACTTCGACGTCGACGCGCTGCTCAAGGTTCTGCCGCGCGTCACCACGCCGGCCCTGACCGCCCACGAAGTCCACGCCATGGATCCGGCCGACCTGATCCAGATGGGGGACAAGTTCGCTGGTTTTTTGGCCCCGAAGAAGGCGATGGCGGATTTCTTGGCATCCCAGACCGAGTAGAGGAAGTCATGGCCAACATCGCCGCCGTGTTCCACTGGCCGCTGCAGGCGATGGTCGACCTCACCCTCCCCGAACTGATGGAGTGGCAGGAGCGGGCACGGGCCCGCATCCCGTCGCCCGAAGAATGACCTGAACCATGGCCAATGACCTGAAACTACGCGTGGTCCTGGATCTGATCCAGAACGCCACCGGCCCGCTGCGCAACATGATGAGCGGCAGCAACCGCGCCGCCACGTCCATCAAGGCGACCCGCGACCGGCTCAAGGAGCTGGACCGGGCCCAAAAGGACGTGGCGTCCTTCCGCGAGCTGCGCACCGGCGCCGCTGCCACGTCCAACCAGTTGCAGGCCGCCCAGGCCCGTGTCGACGCACTGGCCCGCCAGATCGGCGCCGTCGGCGCGCCGACGCGCGCGATGTCGCGTGACTTCGCCCAGGCCCGGCGCGAGGCCGCCGCACTGCGCACCACGCACGACCAGCAGCAGCAGCAACTACAGCAACTGCGCGCCCGCCTGTCCGGCGCCGGCATCGACACCCGCCAGCTCGCCCAGCACGAGCGTGACCTGCGCGCCAACGTCCGCGCCACGACCACGGAGCTGGAGCGGCAGCAGCGCGCCCTGGGCGAACTGGCCGCACGCCAACGGCGCCTAAACGACGCGCGCGCGCGCATGGAGGCGACCCAGCGCACCGCCGGCAAGATGGCCGGATACGGCGCTGGGGCGGCCGCTGCCGGCGCCGCTACCGGCGCCGCCATGGCGGTCCCCGTCCGCGAGTACGCCAAGGCCGAGGACTCCGCCACCCAACTGTCCGGCGCCCTGATGCGCGCCGGCGCCGTCGTCCCGCCCGAGTTCGCCAAGATCAACGCCCTGGCCATGAAGATGGGCGACAAGCTGCCCGGCACCACGTCCGACTTCCAGGACATGATGACGATGCTGACCCGCCAGGGCATTTCGGCGCAGTCGATCCTGGGCGGCATGGGCGAGGCCACCGCCTACCTCGGCGTGCAGTTGAAGAAGGCGCCGGACGAGGCGGCCGAATTCGCCGCCAAGCTGCAGGACGCGACCAAGACCAGCGAGAAGGACATGCTCAGTCTGATGGACGTGATCCAGCGGACGTTCTACCTCGGCGTCGACGACAACAACATGCTCAACGGCATGGCCAAGCTGGGCCCTGCCATGGATACGATCAAGATGAAGGGCCTGGAAGGCGCCAAGGCCCTGGCACCGCTGCTGGTCATGGCCGACCAGTCGGGCATGGCCGGCGAAGCCGCGGGCAACGCCTACCGGAAGGTGTTCCAGATGGGCCTGGACAAGAAGAAGGTCGACAAGGCCAACAAGAGCCTGGCGCCGGGCCAGCGCCTGGACTTCACCAATGGCAAAGGCGAGTTCGGCGGCCTGGACAACATGTTCAAGCAGCTCGACAAGCTCAAGGGCCTGACCACCCAGAAGCGGCTGTCCGTGCTGAAAGAGGTATTCGGGGATGACGCGGAAACCTTGCAGGTCATCTCCCTGCTGATGGAAAAGGGCGTCGACGGCTACCGCGAGGTGCAAGGCAAGATGAGTGCCCAGGCGTCCCTGCAGGAGCGCGTCAACCAGCAGCTCGGCACGCTGAAAAACCTGTGGGAAGCCGCCGGCGGCACCTTCACCAACACGATGGTGGCCTTCGGGGAGACCATCGCACCGGAGCTGAAGGCGACGACCGAGTGGCTGGGCGAGACGGCCCAGAACGTGGGCGCCTGGGCGCGCGAGAATCCGCGCCTCGCTGGCGGCCTGATGAAGACCGCCGCCGTGCTGGCCATCATCCTGGCCGCCGGCGGCGCCCTGCTGCTGATGCTGGCCAGCGTCCTGGGCCCACTCGCCGCGGTCCGGTTCGGCCTGACCGCCCTCGGCCTGCAGGGCGGGATCCTGTCTGGGGTCCTGGGCGGCGCCGGCGCGGCGCTGCGCCTGGTGGGCACCGCCATCATGTTCATCGGCCGCGCGCTGATGATGAACCCCATTGGCCTGGCCGTCACGGCCATCGGCCTGGCCGCCTATGGGATCTACAAGTACTGGGGGCCCATCAGCGGCTTCTTCACCGACCTGTGGGAGCGGGTGAAGGTCGCGTTTGCCGGCGGCTGGAGCGGCATCGGCAATTTCCTGTACCAGAACTTCGCCATCCTGATGTCCTGGTTCGGCGTCCAGTTGCCGGCCAAGTTCACCGAATTCGGCGGCAACCTGGTCTCCGGCCTGGTCAACGGCATCACCAGCGGCATGGGCGCCGTCAAGGACGCCATCGGCAACATGGGCTCGGCCGCCATCGGCTGGTTCAAGGAAAAGCTAGGCATCCACAGCCCAAGCCGGGTGTTCGGGGAGCTGGGCGGGTTCATCAGCCAGGGCGCGGCGATCGGCATGGAGAGCGAGCGCGGCCGTGTTGCGCGCGCGGCCGTCGGCCTGGCCACCGCGGCCACGACAGCATTTACCCCCGTAGCGGCCACACCGCTGCAGGTGGGACCAGGTGCAGGCGGCCCACGCGCCGGCGCTGCAGCAGCAGGAGCGGCACCGGCCGCGGCGCCGGCAGCGTACACCATCAACATCTACCCGCAGGCAGGCATGGACGCCGCAGCGATCGCGCGCGCCGTGCGCGCCGAGCTGGACAAGCGCGACCGCGACAAGCAGGCCCGCGTCGGCTCGCGCCTGGGCGACTAGGAAGGAAGGGAACTATGCTTTTCTCACTCGACCAATTCGTGTTCGGGATGGACACGTTGAATTTCCACGAGCTGCAGCGGCAGACGCAGTGGAAGCACCGCAATACCTCCCGCGTGGGCGCGCGCGATGCGCGCCAGTTCACCGGCCCGGGGGACGACACGATCACTATCACGGGCCTCCTGATCCCGGAGCAAACCGGCGCTCTGTCGGCCCTGCTGGACCTGCGCAAGATGGCTGACGCCGGCGGCGCCTACGCGCTCGTCGACGGCGCCGGCACGGTATACGGCGCCTTCCTGATCGAAAGCATGAACGAAGGGCAGACGCTGCACGACCGCCAGGGCGTGCCGCAGCGCGTGGAATTCACCCTGTCGCTTACCCGCACCGACGACGACAAGGTGGTCTCGATGTCGAGCGCGGCCGGGCCGATCGGGGACGTGGCGGACGGTTCGGACTTCGCGGGGTACGCATGACGGCCACCCGCACCGCTGACTTCCGCATTACCCTGGACGGCCGCGACCTGACCAGCAGGATCGAGCCGCGCCTGCAGGGCCTGACCGTGACCGAGTGCCGCCAGGACGAGGCCGACACGCTCGACCTGACCCTGGACGACCACGACAACCGGCTGGACATCCCGGAGCGCGGCGCCGTGCTCGAGGTGGCCATCGGCTGGCAGGGGGAACCACTCACGTCCAAGGGAAAATTCACCGTCAACGAGGTCGAACACTCCGGCGCTCCGGACATCATCACCATCCGGGCCCGCAGCGCGTCGATGACCAAAGGCATGGGCGAGCGCAAGGAGAAAAGCTGGCACGGCAAGACCATCGGCGCAATCGTGGGCGCGATCGCCGCCACGCACAGCCTCAAGCCGGCCGTGGCGGCCGCCCTGGGCAAGATCCAGATCCCGCACATCGACCAGACCAACGAGAGCGACATGGCCTTCCTGGCCCGCCTGGCCAAGCGCTACGATGCCGTCATGACCGTGAAGGACGGCAACCTGCTGTTCGTACCGATCGGCGAAGGCAAGACCGCCAGCGGCCGGCAACTGCAGGTCCTGGCGATCGCGCGCCGCGACGGCGACCAGCACCGATACCACATCGCGGAGCGGGAGAACTACGCCGGCGTGAAGGCGCAGTACCACAGCGGCGCCAAGGGGGCCACCAAGGACGTGATCGTCGGCGGGGAGAGCGAGAAGAATCTCAAGGTGCTGCCGGAGATCTACCCGAACGAGGCCGAGGCCAAGGCGGCCGCCGAGGCCGAGGCCAAGCGCATCGGCCGCAGCCAGGCCACCATGGACTACACCCTGGCCCAAGGCCGCGCAGAAATCTTCCCCGAGCTGCCGGTCACCGTCAGCGGGTTCAAGCCGAAGATCGACGAGACGCCTTGGCTGGTCAAGCGCGTTCGTCACGTCATCGGGGAAGGCGGGTTCACATCCGCGCTCGAGCTGGAGATGCGTGACGACCCGACCACCGACCGCCACCGCTCCCACTTCCGGCACAGCAAATAGCCTCACCGGCCGAACCAGTCGTCGGCCCACTCCCACCACCGCACCGCGCGGCTCGCGTAGTACGCAGTCTTCGCCAGGTTGGCCAGCACGGCCGACCACTTGCGCGCCTGGCGCGCCATCTTGTTCAACTTAAGCATTCCCGCTCCATGTATCAGGGTTACAGCCCGTATTGGGCCCGAGCGGCGCGGGCAAATCCTCTGGTGGGTTTTCCGCGCACATCTCGTATAGCGTTATTCGACGTGTGGGTAAGAATTGGACACCGACATGCCTCTGCCCTTGTCCCTACTTTTCCTAACTGTCCTGGCCAGTAGGCCGTCACGACAAAATAGCCGTCCAGTCATGGCGTGGTTGCAACATCTTTTTCATTAACCTAATTGCCAAATATTTGGCAGATAGGTTAATATACGTCTCATGGAAAAACACACCGCCCACTGCAAACTGCACATCGTCAAGGCCCTGGTCGAAGCCGGCCGCGTGACGGCAACCGCTACCGCGACCGCAGGCGCCCGCGCCGTCGGCATCGACACCCTGCAGGGCATGTGCGATGTGGTCCTGACCCTGACCAGCCAGGACTTCTACAAGAGCATGACCACCCATGCGAATCACCGGGTGTGGCAGGACGTCTACCACGCCGAGACGGCGGACGGCGTGGCCCTCTACGTGAAGCTGACCGTAATCGATGACCTGGTCATCGTTTCTTTCAAGGAGCTGTGAAATGAAGAACTGCCCCAACTGCGGGGCACCGTCCCCGGTGCATGACACCCGCGACGTGCCCTATATGTATAAGGACCAGACGACGACGATCCCGGACATTTCCGGCCACTTCTGCGGCACCTGCGGGGAAGTCACGCTCGACCGGGGCGACGTCGACCGCTACAGCGCGCTGATCGGCGCCTTCGAACGTTCGGTCGACCGCGACCTGGTCGACCCGACCTTCATCCTGGGCGTGCGCCGCCGGCTGAAACTGGACCAGCGCGAGGCCGGGGTGATCTTCGGCGGCGGCGCCAATGCGTTTTCCCGCTACGAGAACGGCAAGGTCCGACCGCCGCTGTCCCTGGTCAAACTGCTGCGGCTGCTGGACCGCCACCCCGAGCTGCTGGCCGAGGTGCGCGAATGATCGACGGCATCGACCTAGTCGACGTGGCGCGCGCCAGTGGCCTGCGCGGCTTCCTGCACGGCGTGAACGCGACCGATGCGCGCGCGCTGCTGGGCCAATTCGTGCTCGAGCTGGAGCGCCGGCGCGGCCCGCTGGTCGAACGCCTGGTGTGGAAGGACGCGGCCGAGCTGCCCGACGTCGACGTCACCTTCCAACTGTTTGACCCGGAGGCGAGCGAGCCAGTGTGGCCTGGCTACTACGACGGCGAGCGCTGGGTGTACGCGGACGGCATGCCGGCCACGCCGACCCACTATGCCGACATGCCGCGCGGGCCGGCGCCGGCGTCGCCGTTCACCGAACACCGCGTGCTGGTCCTGGAGCGCTCGCACATGGGGTCACTGCTGCGCACCCTCGTGCTGCACCTGGACGCCGGCGGCACAACGCCGAGCTGGCGGCCGGATCTGCACTTGAGCGTGCAGGGCGAGCGCGTCACCGCGGCGATGCTGGCGGCTGCCCAACCGGGCATGCCGGTCGACCCGGAGCTGTCCAGGCTGGCCGACGAGGTGCGGGCGCTGCGCGCGCGCTGGGACGAGGAAGAGGAAAGGCTGGAAGCGGCGGGCGGACGATCGCGCCGGCGCTACGGATAACCGCAATGTCGCACTGGCAGTGCGGGTGTGAGTGTTTCAGCGTGCCGGCGCCGGCAAGTGCTTTCACTCACGCTGTCTGCGATTTCCAACGTTGGAAATGTGACCAGGTGCGGCGCTGCGCCGATGCTGACGAGGCTGGCGAGCCACCCGCAAGAGTGTTTCAGCGTAGGCATGCGCCGGCCGCAAATTGCGCGGAACGACGAACAACTCCGGCCAGGTCGAGCGCCGAAGCGCGCAGCCCGACCGAAGCGGCCCATAGCGAAAGAGAGCCCATGACTGAATTGAGTGCTGACCATCAACGCGCGAACCGGCTGCATCTGACCATGTTGGATATGCAGGATGCCCGGCGCTACCTTGACGCCTATACGAATCTGGAAGCGCTGGAAAAAGAAGTGATAGCGGATATTTCCTCAACGGTGCGTGAAGCGCTCATAGTCGCGGCCATCGTGGCGTACTGTCGACCGTTCAAATACAACACATCTCCAGGGCAAGCTGACGCGAAGCTATGGATAGATGGGTTCTGGGACGTCACCGCCGAGCAGCGGGCGCTCCATCACCTCATCACAACAAAACGGGACAAGTTCGTCGCCCATGCCGATTGGGAAGCGAGGTCAACAAAAATCGTGGACCTGACCGAAACCGGTGTCGAGCGAACCTTCTCCGTCCCGGATCTGATGGAAGGGTTGGAGCCTGAAAAGTTTCAAGCCCTTGCACTGGCCGTCGAGCGCGACAGTTACTACCAAGCGATTTCCTTGCAATACCGGATTTACAGAGAGCGGCGCCAGGAAGGTACATAACGGCCATTATGTCTAATAGACCCCTACATCGCGCTGGCCACCGTTTTACACTTTAGTATAAAGTGTCGAACACTTTGCACTTTTACGGCATACATAATTATGGATAGCGTCACAATCGAGACGGCCAAGACACTGGTCGCCACCAATGCCGTCACCCGGGCCATCATCGAATGCTTCGACGGCCGCCGCTGGGCCATCGTGTTGCGCGGAAGGAATGAGTTCGTGATCCGCTCCGCGCGCCAGAACCCGAAGGCCTTCGCCAAGGTCGAAACCGCCCTGGTCGAGATCCAGGGACTGGGCCTGCGCCACGCCGAGATTGACTTTACTAAATGGCAACGAGAACAATCCACTATCCCTGAAAGGACAACTGCATGAACACCACAAACACTAACTACGGTGGCATCGACCTAAACCAGCTACCCAGCGACCTGGTCGCGGCCGGGATCCTGACGGACATTGGATGCCGCGCGCTGCGCGACGGCGACTACGTGCAGGCCGACTTGCAATTCATCGCGCGCCTGATCGAGTTCGGCCGGATGCAGGCGACGACGTCAGCGGCTTCGGCAGACGGCGAGGAAGAGCGCGGCAGCACCCGCGCGGCGGCGCTGGCAGCGGATAACAAAACCTATACCTATGAGATCAACCCGCGCCCGGACGAGCTGGGCGGCGGCTGGAACCTGCGCATGCTGCACGACGGCATGGAGGTAGGCGGCGGCGTCTTCCCGGTCGTGGCCGACGAGGCCGCCGGGATCGCCTGGTGGAATGGACTGGGAGAGGAAGATCGGGCTTGGCACCTGCAGCAGTGCGCGCCGGCATTGCCGACCGCAGCCAATGCCTATCGAGCGCACCTGCTGGTCGAGGCCTACAACGATGCGGAGGAAACCGCCGCCAACTGGCTAGACAGCCGAACTACATAATGCAACGTTAACTATACGTATAAAAAACATCGTTTATACATCAACATAGCATTATGATGCCACATTAAATCAGAAAAAGCGGCATTGCACTTGCGCAAACCACCATCAAAAAGTACTGTATACCCATACAGTACTTTTTAGTTCCTTAATGTCACTGTTGGCGGAAACACAAACGCCATATCGAGAAGGGACAGGGTTGATCGCAGGGGGATGAAATGGGCAGGAATGGACGCGCTGGACGCGATAGCGGCGCTTGTGGAAAGCGCCGCGGGGGAGAGGCTGGATTATCGAACCGATCGCACAGAGGCGTGGCAGTAGCCGATTATCTCGATGCTGTCTTCCTCGCCCTTCTTTACCACGTCGACCATATAGGCCGGGTTATCGTTCGACAGCCGGATCGAGCCGTCGACCATACGTTGGACCCGCTTGAATCGCACCGTGTCACCGAAGCGCACCAGGAACACGCCGTCCGTGTCGCGCGGCCGGCGATCCACCACTACCATCTCGCCATCGACAATCGTCGGCTCCATCGGGTCGCCCACGGCGCGAACCATGACCGTATCGTCAACCGTCAGCCCCTCCTGGTCGAGCCAGGAACACGGGACTTTCCACGCGAAGCCGCGGTTGTCCAGGTCGAACTGCCCCATATCCAGGACGGGCAGATCCACATAGCCAGGAATGTCCACGGGCTGCATTTGTATGCCTGCATCGCCTGGCACCTCGACCGCCTGGGGCGACGTCGAATCGACATCAACACCGCCGCCTTCTTCCGCGCCGGCCTCCGCTACAGCATGCTCCGCGGCATCCTGAGAACCACGGCCCAGGACCAGCCAATCCAGGCTGACGTTGTGGCGCACCGCCAACAACAGGCATTCCTTGAACGGTACGACGCCGCGCGCCTTCCATCCGCCGGCGGTACTCCGGCCACCGCCGAAGTATGTCGAGAGCTGAACGTCGGCTTCAAAGCCGAGTACCTGCTTCATTCGTTCAACAATGTCGTGCACCTGATGTTTGTTATTTTCCATATTCTTAGAGTGTGTATTGCAAATTTCGGTCGAAGTGCTGTACGGATGCGCGAGTAGAGCGTAGAATTTTGCGTAATGCAACAGTTATTTACATGTTGTAACGTTGCGAAACAAAATGTGCAAGAACTACATCTACACCATGAAGAAACCTCAAGACACGCGTGTCCCAATTCCTCTCACGGCGGAAGAGAACCAGAAATTGCAGCAGTTCGCTGATGACGAGTACCGCAGCAAACAGTCGATGGCAGGAATTATCTACCGGCTGGGCATGAAAACCTATCTGAATAGTAGGGAAATCAACCACCAAGGTCAGTAAATGCAAGGACGGGGGGCGTCTTTCCAATTACCGACATATTCATCATGAGCCTGCGAATCATTATCCGTTGTCCGCATTGCAAATCCCGCGCTGTTGCACGCAGCAGCCAGGAAAAGACGGCAACCATGCGCGAAATCACCTACCAGTGCACCGACGTGGAGTGCGGCTATACGTACGTCACCTCCCTGGAAATCGTGCGTGGCCTCTCCCCATCCGGTAAGCCCAACACGGCCGTGCGCGTGCCGATGTCCCAGCACATCAAGGAACGCGTGATGCAACAGATGCTGTTGCCTGTATAGACCGAATCTACGGAATGAAGCCTATGTCTACCCCAGCCCTCGCCTGCAGCGCACTGACCTACCTGCGGGACCATGAAGATGAACACCTGAGCCGCGACCGGGATCTGCTGGTCGAACGGTGCGTCGACCACCTGGTGGCCACCGCTTACGTTTCGGCAGAGACCGCGCGCACCGCCACGCTGCAGGCCATGGGCGAGCTGCTGTCCCGTAACAGCAAGGCCCAGATCGACTGCACCCGCACCACCAGCTTCACCCTGTTCATGACCGACGACCGCGGCAATCCGGTCGTTCTCCTTGCCGCCGACCTGACGCTGCTGGTCGAGCAGGCCAAGCTATCGCCGCCGCGCTCGGCGGTCTGACCGATTCCAAGAAGAAAGCACCCGCCGCCGCGCATCCGCGCTGCGGCAAGGGTTTGCTCATGCCTACGCACTAGAGAAAAACCGAAAGCCCTAATAAATGGCCTCGATAGACGACCTGAAACGCACCATTGACCTGCACGACCTGGCCAGCCGCCTGGGCCTCCGCCTGGGGCCGGGACAGGACCCCGGCAAGGGCAAAGCCCTGTACCACTCCCCGCACCACAAGGACAAGAGCCCTTCCCTATCCATCTTCGTCGACGACCGGGAACACGGGACTGGCTGGAAGGACTGGAGCAGCGGCGAGGGCGGATCCTGCATCGACCTGGTGTGCTACTACCACGGGTGCGGCGTCAGCGAGGCCATGCGGATCCTGCATGAAATGTTCTCCATTCCGTACAGCACGCCGGACAAGGCCGACGAGCCCCGCCAGCCCGCAACCCTGGCCGAAAGCATCGCCAAGCGGTCCCTGATGGACAAGGACCAGGTCAAGGACTACTTGATGAGCCGCGGCATCAGCGAGGCGGCGATCGGCACTGCGCTGCGGGCCAACACGCTGGGCTTCAACACCTGGACCAGCCCGAAGGTGAAGCCCGGCGAGCAGGGCCACGGCGGCCCGGCCGCCGCCTTCATCTCCTACTACCCGGGAACCAAGCGCGTCGCCGGCGTCGACCTGCGCTACGTTGATCCCGTGCTGAACGGCGGCTACAAGACCCAAAGCCAGGGCGACAAGGACGGGATCGGCTGGACGGCCGACCCGCGCAAGCTGGAGCGCGCCCAGAACGTGGCAATCGTCGAAAGCGCGATCAACGCCCTGTCCGTCGACACCGCCGACAAGCCGACCTGGGCGGCTTTTGCCCTGCGCGGCCTGAACAATGCCGAGCTGATCGACTGGACCTTCCTGCGCGGCAAGCAGGTCATCATCTGCATGGATAACGACGAGCCCTTCCCGGCCGAACACCGCCTCGCGGGCCAGCGCCCAGGGCCGAACACCGCATGGAAGCTTTACGAGATCCTGACCGCGCTGAACATCAGCGCGCTGATCGTCGACCAGGCCAAATGGATGAAGGGCAAGGAATTCGACGGCGACGTCATCAACGACGCCAACGACTACCTGCAGGAGCACGGCGCCGTCCAGCTCGCCAAGGCGCTGGACACGCTGGAGACCTGGTTGATCCCCGGCCTGGCCGGCGACGACACCCGCAAGGGCAAGCCCCGGGTCTACCTTCCTGCCCACGACTTCGCCCAATACTATCGGTACAGGGTCAAGCCCGACTTTTCCACGTTCATCCAGAACATGGACGAGAAAGGCGACGACGGCGAGAAGACCCCGACCTACACCGACCTGTGCGGCTTCCGCGTGGCCTCGTTCAGCCGGGTTGCCGTCGCCAGCCCGACGTCGACCATGACCGGGGATCCGGATCACTCCCCCAACGTCTACTTCGCCGTGACCGTGCAGACGCCGCGCCACCGCGCCCAGCTCGTGCGCGAAGTCATGGCCGACAAGCAAGTCCACAACCTGGCGCAGTGGGGGCAGTTCGGGCCGATCTTCGAACCCAAGCGCTTCTCGCGCATGCTGACCATCCTGGAGCGCACCGCGCACCTGGGCGCACGCAACGCAGCCAACTTCGTCGGCCTCGCCTGGCTCGACGGCCGGCTGGCGGTCAACGAGGGCCCGGACTGCTACTTCACGGATCCGGAAAAGCAGTGTCCGTATTACAACCTGACCTTCCCGTCCGGCCCGCAGCAGGACGCCGCCACCGTGATCCGCGCCTATCAAAGCACCTTCCACCGCAACGCCGCCACGATCCCCCTGGTCTGGGCCCTGGGCGGGCACCTCAAGGCCCTGCTGGGGTTCTGGCCGCACATCACGGTCCAGGCCGACAAAGGCGCGGGCAAGTCGACCCTCATCAAGCGACTGGAGCGTACCCTGGGCTTCACGATGTTTTCTGGCCAGAGTCTCGAGACCGAGTTCCGTTTGCTCACCAGCATCAGCCACACCAGCCACCCCGTAGGCTGGGAAGAACTGAGCGCCCGCCGCCAGGACGTGATCGACAAGGCCGTCGGACTGTTGCAAGAAAGCTACAACTACACCGTCACCAAGCGCGGCACCGCCATGACGCCCTTCCTGCTGTCGGCGCCGGTCATGCTTGCCGGCGAGGACACCCCTGTGCGCAGCCTGCTGGGCAAGATTGTGCGCACCGACCTGACGGGCAAACGCGGGCCGCTCATGCCGGTCGACCTGCCGCGCTTCCCCGTGCGCCAGTGGCTGCAGTACCTGGCCGAGCTGGACCGTAAGGACGTGCTGGCCAAGCATCAGGCCCTGTTCGACTACTGCCTGCGCAACAGCCGGGCCAGCGCATCCGACGACGGCGCCAAGCGCATGGCCGGCAACTACGCTGCCGTGCTGCTGGCGTGGCGATACCTGGCCGACTTCGCCGGCATGGACAACATGGAAGGCGACTTCGGCAAGGACCTGGTCGCGGAGATGAACGCCCACATGACGGAGTCGGATTCCGATCGCTCGCCATGGGTCTGGATCATGGAAACCGTGCTGTCGGAAATCGACGCCGGCCGCTTCAAGCACCCATACCAGATTGGCAAGCATGAGAACGTGGAATGCCTGATGATCCGCACGTCCCACATCATCGACCACCTGGCCACGTCCCTGCACCTTCGTGACAAGTGGAACGGCATGCCGGTGAAGTCAGCCATCGTGTTCAAAAAACAACTCAAGGCGGCCGGCATCATGCATGGCGACAAGGAGTGCGAACGCACCATCCTCAACATGCGCGTGCCCAACATGGCCCCGCTGAAACTGGAAGCCCTTGCCCGGTACGGCCTGCACGTCGCCGTGACGTTGCGCAACGGCGCCAGTGCGGAGTGACCGCCATGCCGACCAACTGCATCGGCTGCCGTCGCTTCACCGTCAAGGAACGTGTCCAGCACGACCGCACCGACAAGCAGATGCGCGCCCAGGGCATGGGCCGCTGCCTGCAGGATCCTGACCCCGCGCGCTATTACCCCGCCACCCGGGAGCGCGACTGCGAAGCGCATGACCCGCTTCAACCCGCCCAGGTGCAGCAGCGTACCGCCTACCTCAACCGGCACAGGGCATAAAAAAAGGTTCATCGCGCTTTCCCGGGGAACGCATCCTTG
>NZ_JASNRD010000035.1 GCF_030412015.1 Massilia sp. YIM B02763
CGTCAACTCCGTCTTCCCCCATTCCCCGCGAAGAACCTAAAGATTGCCTATTCAAAACGATAACTTGCTGCTACTGTTTAACAGTTTTCATTGGCGCACCGCAGTAAAAAGAACGTGTGGCCCGTCCGCCGGGCCGCTGTCCAAGACGTAGTGTGATTTCAGGAGACTTATGGAACGCCGTACCTTCCTCAACATCAGCGGCCTGGCTTTCGGGTCGATGCTGGTCCCCGTGTTCGGCCGCGCGATCGTCGCCGAAGAACTGCTCAACCCGATGGCCGTCACCGCCAAGAAGGCGCTCGCCGACGTGGCGATGAATGCCGCCACCAAGGCCGGCGCGACCTATTGCGACGTGCGCATCGGGCGCTACCTGAACCAGTACATCACCACGCGCGACCTGAATGTCGAGAGCGTGACGAATACCGAGTCGGCCGGCGTGGGCGTGCGCGTGATCGCCGGCGGCGCCTACGGTTTCGCCGCCACCAGCGACATGACCCCGGACGGCATCGCCGGCGCCGCGCGCCAGGCCGTGGCGATCGCCAAGGCGAACGCCAAGCTGCAGTCGGAGCCGGTGCAGCTGGCGCCGGTGAAGGGCGTGGGCGAGGTGTCGTGGGCGACCCCGGTCAAGAAGGACTGGAGGACGGTGCCCATCAAGGACAAGGCCGAGCTGCTGATCGCCGCCAACAAGGCCGGCATGGACGGCGGCGCCAGCTTCATGCAGTCGATGCTGTTCCAGGTGAACCAGCAGAAGTACTTCGCCTCGACCGACGGCTCCTATATCGACCAGGACATCCAGCGCCTGTGGGCGCCGATGTCGGCCACCGCCGTCGACAAGGCAAGCGGCAAGTTCCGCTCGCGCGGCGGCCTGTCGAACCCCGTCGGCATGGGCTACGAATACCTCGAGCCGAAGCCGGAGCACAAGATCAAGGCCGCCGGCGGCGTCGCCACGCTGTACACGGGTTCCTACGACATCGTCGAGGATGCGCGCGCGGCCGGCCGCGACGCCAAGCGCAAGCTGACGGCGAAGTCCGTCGCGCCGGGCAAGTACGACCTGATGCTCTCGCCCGAGCACCTGTGGCTGACGATCCACGAGTCCGTGGGCCACCCGACGGAACTGGACCGCGTGCTGGGCTACGAGGCCAACTACGCCGGCACCAGCTTCGCCACGCTCGACAAGTGGCAGAGCAAGAACTTCAAGTACGGCTCGCCGCTGGTGAACATCGTGGCCGACAAGACCACCCCGGGTTCGCTGGGCGCCGTCGGCTACGACGACGAAGGCGTCAAGTGCAAGCGCTGGGACATCATCAAGGACGGCATCCTGGTCAGCTACCAGGCCACGCGCGACCAGGCCCACATCATCGGCAAGACCGAGTCGGACGGCTGCTCGTACGCGGACAGCTGGAGCAACGTGCAGTTCCAGCGCATGCCCAACGTGTCGCTGCAGGCGGGCACCAGGAAGCTGATGCCGGACGAGATGGTCAAGGACATCAAGAAGGGCATCTACATCGTCGGCGACGGCTCGTTCTCGATCGACCAGCAGCGCTACAACTTCCAGTTCGGCGGCCAGCTGTTCTACGAGATCAAGGACGGCAAGATCGGCCAGATGCTGGAAGACGTGGCCTACCAGTCGAATACCCAGGACTTCTGGAACGCCTGCACGGCGCTGTGCGACGAGCGCGACTGGCGCATGGGCGGCTCCTTCTTCGACGGCAAGGGCCAGCCTCCGCAGGTCAGCATCGTCTCGCACGGTTCCTCGACCGCGCGCTTCAACGGCATCAACGTCATCAACACCGCCCGCAAGATTGGCTAAGGCACGGAAAGACAGAACATGACCATCCTGACCAAGGAACAAACCAAGCGCATTTGCGACCGCGTCCTGTCGTACTCGAAGGCCGACGAATGCATCGTCGGCGTCAGCGGCAGCCGCAACGGCAACATCCGCTTCGCCCGCAACGCCGTCTCCACCGCCGGCCTGGCGGAAGACACCACCGTGTCCGTGCAGGTCGCCTTCGGCAACCGCCAGGGCACGGCCAGCATCAACGAATTCGACGACAAGTCGCTGGAAAAAGTCGTGCGCCGCGCGGAAGACCTGGCGCGCCTGGCGCCGGAAAACCCGGAATTCATGCCGACCGTCGGCAAGCAGGACTACAAGCCGTCCGCCACCTTCAACGCCAAGACCGCGGCCATCGACCCGGAGTACCGCGCCCAGGCCGCCGCCTACGCGATCGAGGCCTGCCGCAAGAACAAGCTGGTGGCCGCAGGCTTCTTCACCGACGGCACCTCGTTCTCCAGCGTGGCCAACTCGAAGGGCGTGTGGGGCCACCAGGACCAGACCATGCTGGACTTCACCTGCACCGTGCGCACCGAGGACGGCCGCGGTTCCGGCTGGGTCAAGCGCTCGGCCACCGACGCCGCCAGGTTCGATCCGCGCGAAGCGGCCGACGTGGCGATCGAGAAGGCGCTGCGCTCGGTCGAGGCCAAGGCGCTGGAGCCGGGCCGCTACACCGTGATCCTGGAGCCGGCCGCCACGTCCGAGCTGCTCGGCTTCATGCTGTTCGGCTTCAACGCGCGCCAGACGGACGAAGGGCGCAGCTTCCTGTCGAAGAAGGGCGGCGCCTCGCGCCTGGGCGACAAGCTGTTCGACGAGAAGGTCAACGTCTGGGCCGACCCGTGGAACACGGACGTGCCGGTGCTGCCCTGGGACCAGGAAAGCCTGCTGGCACGCCAGCGCATGGACCTGATCAAGAACGGCAAAGTGAACGCGCTGCAGTACTCGCAGTTCTGGGCCAAGAAGAAGGGCGTGCAGCCGACGGCGATGCCGGGCAATATCATCATGGCCGGCACCGACAAGACCACGGCCGACCTGATCGCCAGCACCAAGAAGGGCATCCTCGTCACGCGCACCTGGTACATCCGCATGGTCGACCCGCAATCCGTGCTGCTGACGGGCCTGACGCGCGACGGCACCTTCTACATCGAGAACGGCAAGATCAAGTACCCGATCAAGAACTTCCGCTTCAACGAAAGCCCCGTCACGATGCTCAACAACATCGAGGAGATCGGCAAGCCCGTGATCATCGGGGGCGACGAAGTGCCGTTCCAGATGTCGATCCCGCCGATGAAGGTACGCGACTTCAACTTCACGTCGCTGTCCGACGCGGTGTGACAGACGCGATATAAAACACCGTCGTCCCCGCGCAGGCGGGGATCCAATTTTCGTGCGACACCAACAAGATTGGGCCCCTGCCTTCGCAGGGGGGACGGCAGGTGCATTGGAGGAACGATGGAACGCCGTACTTTCCTGAAAATCGGCGCCGGCACGGCCGGCGCCATGCTGGTCCCCGTCCACGGCAACGCCATCGCGGCCGAGGAACTGCTCGCGCCGCTGGCCGCCGGCGTCAAGAAGTCGCTCGCCGACACCGCCATGGACGCCGCCAGAAAGGCCGGCGCCTCCTACTGCGACGTGCGCATCGGGCGCTACCTGAACCAGTACATCACCACGCGCGACCTGAACGTCGAGAGCGTGACGAATACCGAGTCGACGGGCGTGGGTGTGCGCGTGATCGCGTCCGGCGCCTACGGCTTCGCCGCCACCAACAGCCTGAACCCGGACGCCGTCGCCAATGCCGCGCGCCAGGCCGTGGCGATCGCCAAGGCCAATGCGCGCCTGCAGACGGAGCCCGTGCAGCTGGCGCCGCAGAAGGGCTTGGGCGAAGTGGCCTGGGCCACGCCGATCAAGCGCGACTGGCGCACCGTGCCCGTCAAGGAGAAGGCCGAGATGCTGGCCGCCGCCAACAAGGCGGGCCTGGATGCCGGCGCCAGCTTCATGACGGCCAATCTCTTCCAGATCAACCAGCAGAAGTATTTCGCCTCGACCGACGGCTCCTATATCGACCAGGACATCCACCGCCTGTGGGCGCCGATCACGGCGACGGCCGTCGACAAGGCCACCGGCAAGTTCCGCTCGCGCGCCGGCCTGGCGCCGCCCGTGGGGATGGGCTACGAATACTTCGACGCGAAGCCCGAGCACAAGATCCGCGCGGCCGGCGGCGTGACCACACTGTACAAGGGCGGCTACGACATCGTCGAGGAAGCGCGGAACGCGGGCCGCCAGGCACGCGAGAAGCTCACGGCCAAGAGCGTCGACCCGGGCAAGTACGACCTCGTGATCGCGCCGGAAAACCTGTTCCTGACGATCCACGAATCCGTCGGCCACCCGACGGAACTGGACCGCGTGCTGGGCTACGAGGCCAACTACGCGGGCACCAGCTTCTGCACGCTGGACAAGTGGGAATCGAAGAAATTCAAGTTCGGCTCGAACATCGTCAACTTCGTCGGCGAGAAGACGACGCCCGGTTCGCTGGGCGCCGTCGGCTACGACGACGAGGGCGTGCCGACCAAGCGCTGGGACATCGTCAAGGACGGCATCCTGGTGAACTACCAGGTCACGCGCGACCAGGCCCACATCATCGGCGAAAAGGAATCGCAGGGCTGCTCGTACGCCGACAGCTGGAGCAGCGTGCAGTTCCAGCGCATGCCCAACGTGTCGCTGCAGCCGGGCGCCAAGCGCATGACGCCCGACGAGATGGTCAAGGACGTCAAGCGCGGCATCTACGTGCTGGGCCGCGGCTCCTACTCGATCGACCAGCAGCGCTACAACTTCCAGTTCGGCGGCCAGCTGTACTACGAGATCAAGGACGGCAAGATCGGCCAGATGCTGGAGGACGTCGCCTACCAGTCGAACACGCAGGACTTCTGGAACGCCTGCACGGCGATCTGCGACGAGCGCGACTGGCGCATGAGCGGCTCCTTCTTCGACGGCAAGGGCCAGCCTAGCCAGGTGAGCGCCGTCTCGCACGGCGCGTCGACGACGCGCTTCAACGGCATCAACGTGATCAATACGGGCCGCAAGATCGGCTGAGCGCCAAGGGCGAGGAGACACGATGAAACAGCTGAACCAGGAAGACACCCGCGCCATCTGCGAGCGCGTGCTCGGCTTTTCCAAGGCCGACGAATGCAGCGTCACCATCGCCGGCAGCCGCGCCGGCAACATCCGCTTCGCGCGCAACAGCGTGTCGACGGCGGGCCTGAACGAAGACCGGCGCCTCACCGTGACCGTCGCCTTCGGCAAGCGCCAGGGCACGGCCACCATCAACGAATTCGACGACAAGTCGCTGGAAAAGGCCGTGCGCCGCGCCGAGGACATCGCGCGCCTGGCGCCGGAAAACCCGGAGTTCATGCCGGCGCCGGGCAAGCAGGACTTCAAGGCCAGCACCGAATATTTCGCCGCGACGGCCGCCATCGACCCCGACTACCGCGCCGAGGTGGCGTCGCACGCGATCCTGGCGGGGCGCAAGAACAAGCTGGTGACGGCCGGCTTCTTCAACGACGTCACGGGCTTCGAGACCATCGCCAATTCGCGCGGCGTGTTCGGCCACCGCGACTACACGAACCTGGGCTATACCTGCACGGCGCGCACCGAGGATGGCCGCGGTTCCGGCTGGGTGACGCGCGGCGTGGTCGACGCCAAGCGTTTCGATGCGCGCGAGGCGACCGACGTGGCGATCGAGAAGGCGCTGCGCTCGGTCGATGCGAAGGCGCTGGAGCCGGGCCGCTATACCGTGATCCTGGAGCCGGCCGCCACGTCCGACCTGGTGAGCCGCATGTTCGGCGCCTTCGGCGCGCGCCAGGCCGACGAGGGCCGCAGCTTCCTGGCGAAGAAGGGCGGCGGCAACCGCCTGGGCGAGAAGCTGTTCGACGAGCAGGTCAACGTGTGGGCCGACCCGTGGGACAAGGACGTCCCGGTCAGCCCCTGGGATGCGCAATCGATGCTGGCGCGCCAGCGCACGGACCTCATCAAGAACGGCAAGGTCGCCTCGCTCGACTATTCGCAGTTCTGGGCACAGAAGCAGGGCGTGCGCCCGACCGCGCGCCACGGCAACATCATCATGGGCGGCGGCGGCAAGTCGCTGGAGGAGCTGATCGCCGGCACGAAGAAGGGCATCCTCGTCACCCGCACCTGGTATATCCGCATGGTCGACCCGCAATCCGTGCTGCTGACGGGCCTGACGCGCGACGGCACCTTCTACGTCGAGAACGGCAAGATCAAGTACCCGATCAAGAACTTCCGCTTCAACGAGAGTCCGATCACCATGCTCAACAACGTGGACGAACTCGGCAAGCCGGTGATCCTGGGCGGCGACGAAGGACGGTTCCAGCTGGTGATCCCGCCGATGCGGATCCGCGACTTCAATTTCACGTCCTTGTCGGACGCGGTGTAAGCACACGATTCGATGGCCACCTTCGATTTCTATTTCACGCGGCTGATGTACGAATCCGGCGACTGGGACGTGGACCAGCGCATGCCCAGCAACGTGCTGAATTCGCTGGTCGAGTACACCACGCTGCGCGTCGATCCGGCCGAGCGCGTGATCGCCCTGTCGGACCCGAAGATGCTGGAAGCGCCGTTCTGCTACCTGGCCGGGCACAAGCTGGTGCAGTTCACGCCGGCCGAACGGAAGAACTTCGAGCGCTACGTGAAGGGCGGCGGCTTCGTGTTCGTCGACGACTGCAACCACGACATCGACGGCCTGTTCGCCAAGTCCTTCGAGGCCGAGATGTCGCGCATCTTCGGCATGCATGCGATGCGGAAGATCCCGAACAACCACCGCCTGTATTCGAGCTTCTTCCATTTCGACGGGCCGCCCAACACGGCGGTCGAATTGAACGGCTGGGGCGACGACCTGGTGCACGAGTACCTGCGCGGCATCGAAGTGGGCAAGCGCATCGGCGTGCTGTACTCGAACAAGGACTACGGCTGCGAGTGGGACTACGACTTCCGCAACAAGCGCTGGCTGGCGGTCGACAACACGCGGTTCGCCGTCAACATCATTCAATATGCCCTGGGGGCATAAGAAGGAGAAATGCAACGTGGCAGAAGCACAGGCATGGACTGAAAACGAGATCGCCGACCTGGTGGCCAAGGTCGGCGCGCTCAAGGAAAGCATGGGCCGCGTGATCATCGGCCAGAAGGACGTGATCGACCTGCTGGTCACCTGCCTGCTGGGCGGCGGCCACGCGCTGGTCGAAGGCGTGCCGGGGCTGGGCAAGACGCTGCTGGTGAAATCGCTGGCCCAGGCCACCGACATGCAGTTCCGCCGCGTGCAGTTCACGCCCGACCTGATGCCGTCGGATATCGTCGGCACCGAGATCCTGGAAGAAGACCAGGCCACCCGCCAGCGCGTGTTCCGCTTCCAGCCGGGCCCCGTGTTCACCCAGGTGCTGCTGGCCGACGAGATCAACCGCGCCCCGCCCAAGACCCAGTCGGCGCTGCTGGAGGCGATGCAGGAACGCTCCGTCACCTTCGCCGGCCAGACGCACAAGCTGCCGCAGCCGTTCTTCGTGCTGGCCACGCAGAACCCGCTCGAACAGGCGGGCACCTATCCGCTGCCCGAGGCCCAGCTCGACCGCTTCCTGCTGCGCATCGACGTCGACTACCCGAGCGAGGACGAGGAGATCGCGATGGTCGGCGCCACCACCCACGCGGGCCTGCGCGACGCGACACCGGCGATGGACTTGCAGGCCTTGCTGCGCCTGCAGCAGCTGGTGCGCGACATCGAGATCGCCGAGCCCATGCTGCGCTACGCGACGCGCCTGGTGCGCGCGACCCGCCCGGGCGACTCGCCCGTGGAAGCCGTGCGCAAGCACATCGGCTGGGGCGCCGGCCCGCGTGCCGGCCAGGCCCTGGTGCTCGCAGCGAAGGCAAGGGCGCTGATGCACGGCCGCCTGGCCGTGACGCGCGACGACATCCAGGCCATGCTGCTGCCCGTGCTGGCGCACCGCGTGCTGCGCAACTTCGAGGCGGAAGCGGACGGCATCGCCATCGCCGACGTCCTGGCCGCGCTGTCCGCCGGCGTGCGCGCCGAGTAGGCCAGGTGTCGGCAAGCGCGGCGCTGGCCGCCCATACCACCAAACTGTCGCTGGCCGTGCGCCACGTGCTGGCGGGACTCGGCCATGGCATCCACGTCGGGCGCGAGCGCGGGGCCGGCGTCGAGTTTTCCGAATACCGCGCCTACGCGCCCGGCGACGAGTGGCGCCGGGTCGACTGGAAACTGCTGGCCAGGGCCGACCGCTATTTCGTGCGCGAGGCCGAGCGCGACAGCCACGTCGCCGTCTGGCTGGTGCTGGACGCCACCGCATCGATGCTGGAGCCCAGCCGCAGCATCGACGGATTGAACAAGCTGGGGTACGCCCGGTTGCTGCTGGCCTGCGTGGGCGCCATCGCCCAGCGCCAGGGCGACGCGTTCGGCCTCGTCGTGTGCCAGGGCGAGCACGCCCACTTCACGCCGGCCGCGCGCGGACCGCGCCAGCTGCAGCGCGTGCTGGCGCGGCTGGAAGCGACGCAGGCAGACGGCCGCCTGCCCGGCAGCGACACCCTGCGCGCCAGCCTGCATTTCACCCGCTCGCCCGGCGTCGTGTGCGTGGCCGGCGATTTCCTCGACTGGCCGTCGCCCTTGTCGGAAGCCTTGATCCGCCTGCGCAGCATGCGCCACGACGTGCGCGCCGTATGCCTGCAGACCCAGGCCGAGGTCGACGGCGCATTCGACACCGCGTCCTCGTACCGGGATCCCGAGGGCGATGAGAGCATGGTGCGCTTCGGCCGCGACCTGCGCGCCGGCTACCTGCGCAACCGCGCCGCCCACTTCGACACGGTGGCGCTGCAGTGCCGCCGCCACGACCTGCCGTTCGTCCAGGCCCGCATCGAGCAGCCGCCGGGCGACGTGCTGCGCACGCTGCTGCGTCCATCGTTGCGGGGAGGCGGAAGATGAACGCATCGCTGTGGTGGTGGGCGCTGCCCGTCCTGCTGCTGCCGGTCCTGTGGCACCGCAAGAAGCGCGAACAGACGCAGGCGCTGCCGCTTGCGACGGCACGCTTCCTGCCGAAGACCGAACCGCTGCAGCGGCGCGTGTGGCGCTGGAGCGATCCCTTGCTCCTGCTGCTGCGCTGCCTGCTGCTGGCCACGCTCATCGCCCTGCTGGCCGACCTGGTGCTGCCCTGGCGCGGCGATACGGTGCTGGTGGTGCCAGGCAGCGCGGCGGCGGCCGTGGACAAGGAAGCGCAGGCCGCGGGCTTCGCCGATGCGGCGCGCCTGGCCCTGCCGGACCGCGACGCGAGCGCCTGGATCCATGCCCACGAGCGCGAATTCAAGCCGGAGGCGCGCCTGCTCGTGGTGGGCGATGCCGCCATGCCGGCCGCGCTGCCCCGTTTCCGCCATCCGGTCGTGCTGCGTACCGCACCGGCACCCGCGCCAGCCGTCGAGCGCCACGTCGCCATCTTCAGCAAGCGCCCCGACGCATGGCGCCGCCTGTTCGCGGCGCTGGACGGCCCGCTGCGCGTGGTCGTCGATGCTCAGCCGGGCGCGCGCACGGAACTGGTCGTGTGGGACGTGCCGGAAGCGCCGCCCGCGCAGCTGCGCGCGCCGCTGTGGCTCGTCGCGAACGCCGCCGCCTTCCCCGAGCTGGCACAGGCGCCGCAGGCAGGCGGTCTGCATTACGCCGACAGCCCGCGCGGCCGCCTGTGGAGCAATACCGCCTGGCCGCCGCGCGACGCCGACGCGGCCCGCACCCTGGTCGCCGACTGGCAGCGCCTGCACGCCGGCGTGCGGCCGTATGCGATGCCGGCCCAGGCGCTGGCGCCCGATGCGTCCGCGCCTGCCGGCACGGCATCCGGCGCATTGCGCGACCGGCTGGCGCTGCTGCTCGTCGTCCTGTTTGCCCTCGAGAGGATCCTGACCCATGTCCGCCGACGCTGAACCCGCCCGCCGGCTGTGGCGTGCCGCCCTGCTGCGCCGCGGCGCCATGTGGGCGGCCGGCAGCGTGCCCTGGCTCGCGCTGCGCTCGGCGCCGGGGCTGCTGGCCTGGACGGCGTTCTGCGCCTGGGATGGCTTGCGCGTGCAGCGCCAGGTAGCGCAGGGCTGGACGGGCTGGATCGACGCCGCCGTGCCCGAGATGGAAGACAGCGCCGGCCTGCTCGTGCATGCCGAGTCTCCGCTCGCCCGCCTGCAGCGGCAACGCCTGCTCGAGCGCCTCGATGCCGCGCTGCCGCCGCGGCGCCTGCGCGCCATCGCCTTCGCGCACGTGCGCTTCGGCCTGCCCTGGCTGGCCGGCAGCGTGCTGCTGGCCGGCCTGGCCTGGGGCGCGAACGCGCTGCAGCATCCGCAGGCAGCGCAGGGGACCGCGGCCGGCGCCGGCGGCCCGTCCGCGGCGGAAGCGGCGGCGCGCGCGGAGCTGACGGTGACGCTGACGCCGCCGCGCTACACGGGCGTGGACAAGACGACCAACGCGCCGCGCGACCTGCAGGCGCCCGAGCAGACGGCCGTCGCATGGTGCCTGAAGGACCCGCGGGCGGCGCCGGAAACCATCGAACTGAGCGACGGCGGGCAGTTGCAGGCGGGCCGGGAATGCGCACGATGGACCGCCACCGAATCCGTGTTCTGGCGCTGGCGCGGCGCGCGCTACACCTTGAAGGTGATCCCGGACGGCGCGCCCGAGATCACGGTCACGCAACCGAACGAGATGGTCAAGGACTTGCCGCGCGATGCGAAGGACACGGCCATCGCCGTGGAGGTGCGCGACGACTACCGCATCGTGCAGGCGACCCTGCACCTGACGCTGGCGCGCGGCAGCGGCGAGAACATCCGCTTCAGCGACCGCGAACTGCCGCTGCCCGTCTCGAACGATCCGCGCCGGCGCACCTGGAGCCGCAACTGGGCGCTGGCCGACCTGGGCATGGAGCCGGGCGACGAGCTGTACTTCTTCGTGCGCGCCGCCGACAACGCGGCCAAGCCGCACACGGTGCAGTCGCCGACCTACACGCTGCGCCTGCCGGCGCCGCCGTCCGAGGAGGAAGAGGAGACGTCGGCGCTGCCGATGCTCGTCAAGCCGGAAAGCCTGCGCAGCCAGCGCCAGGTGATCATCGACACGGAGCAGCTGGTGGCCGACATGCGCGACAGGAAGCTCAGGGATGCCGAGGTGCGCGAGCGCAGCGAATCGATCGCTTCCGACCAGGCCGCGCTGCGGCGCCGCTACGGCCAGTTCCTGGGCGAAGAATCGACGCTGTTCGGCGAAGAGGAGCATGACGACCACGGCGCGGAAGGCCACGGCAAGCAGGACGTGCTGCATGAATTCGGCCATGCGCACGACCAGGCCGAGAACGCGACGCTGTTCGACGACGCCACCAAGAAAATCCTGCGGCGCGCGCTCGTCGCCATGTGGGATGCGGAAAAGGCGCTGCGCGCGATTACTCCGAAGACGGCGCTGCCGCCCGAGCACAAGGCGCTGGAGGCGATCAAGGAATTGCAGCAGTCCGAACGCATCTACCTGCACAAGACGGCGTTCACGCCGCCCGCCATCAAGGAAGACAAGCGCATGAGCGGCGACATGGCCGATACGAAGAGCTACCGGCGCAAGCAGGACGAGGCGGACGACATCGTGCCGGCCGGCCTGCGCGACCTGGTGCAGGCGCTGGGCGGCGACGGTCCGCTCCCGGCCTTGTGGACGCGTACCGCGCACGACTGGGTGCGCGAGCGCATCGGCAGGGACGAGGAGCGCCTGGCGGCCCAGCGCGCGATCCAGGACGTGGCCGACGGCAAGCGCGATGCCCGTCCCGTGCTGCGCGCCTGGCTGCGCGGCGGCGTGCAGGATGCGCCCGTGCTGCTGCAGGCCGCGCCGCGCGTCGAGACGCCGTTCGCGAAGGCGCTGCGGGGAGGTGGGCAATGAACCCCGTCGCCATCGCCGCTGTCGTCATCGGCATCCTGAGTGCGGCAGCCTGCCTCGTGCGCCGGCGTGTGCCCGACGCCGTGCTGGCGCTGGTCGCCGGCATCGCGCTGGCGGGTACCGTCGGCGACTTCGCGCTGCCCGGCACGGCCGGGACGACGTTGACCGTGTCGAGCGGAGAGCCGCCGGCCTCGCTGGCCGGCGTGCGCACGCTGCGCCTGGACGGCGACGGCTTGCGCGCCGCCCAATGGGCGGATTTGCCGGCGCGTCCGCTGGAATGGAAACGGCCCGATACGCCGGCCATCCGCCTCGACTTCCCGCGCGAGCTCGCGCTGGGACGCATGTTCGTGCTGGCGCTCGAGCGTTCCTGGCAGGCGCCCGGCCGCCTGCAGCTGCTGGCCGAGAACGGCCAGGTGCTGGCGCAAGCGCAGGGAGAGGGCCGGCTGGCCGTGCAATGGCTGCCGCCGCTGGCCGAGACGCTGGTGCTGCGCGCGCGCCTGCTCGACGCCGCCGGCAAGGTCGTCGACGAGGGCCCGGTGCCCGTCGTCGTGCGCGAGCCCTTGCCGCTGCAGGTGCGCGGCCGCTTCGGCGCGCCGTCGTTCGACCTGCGCGTGCTGGACGACCTGCTCGCCGGCAGCCATGCGCTGATCGACTGGCAGGTCGCGCTGGGCAAGAACCTGGACCGTGCCGAGACGGCGCGCGAGGACGTCGCGCGGCCCGACCTGGAGATCGTCGACGCCGCCTGGTTCGAGCGCGCCGGCGAGGCCGGCCGCCAGGCCGTACTGGCGCGCGTGGCGCAGGGATCCGCGCTGCTGGTGCTGGGGGCGAATGCCCAGGATGCCGGCCTCTGGTCGCGCAGCGTCGGCCTGGGCCTGGCGCCGCAGCCGGCCGACAGGACGGTCGGCACCGTGCTGCCGATGACGTCCGCCGCGCTGGCGCCGAACGCGGCGACCCGGGGCGAATGGACGGGCGCCGACGGCCTGTGGACGCGCGACTGGCAACGCGGAAGGATCGCCTGGCTGGGCGCCGGCGATTGGCACCGCTATGCCATCAGCCAGCCGCGCCAGCTCGCGCTGTGGTGGCAGGACGTGCTCGACCGCCTGCGCGTGCAGCGCGAGCGCGACGTCGCCTGGCTGGCGCCGCAGGAGATGCCGCTGCCGCGCCAGCGCCTGGCCGTGTGCGCGCAAGGGGTAGAGGGCGACGTCGCCTTCCCCGACCTGCACCAGGCGCTCGCCTGGCAGCGCCGCGCTGAACAGGCCGACGCGTCCTGCGTGGCCGTATGGCCGCGGCGGACGGGCTGGCTGCGCATGGATACGCAGACACAGGCGCAGGCAGCGGAGCCGGTCGCAGGCCAGGTGTACGTGTATGGGGAGCGCGACTGGCCGCTGTGGCAGCGCAGCGAGCGGCGCGACGCCACGGCGCGCTATGCGGCGCGCACGCCGCAGGCCACCGCGCCGGGCACGCGCAGCCTGCCCGCATGGCCGTTCGGCGTGGCGTTCGCGCTCGCGATGCTGGGGTTGTGGTGGCGCGAGCGACGCTGAACGAACTCAGGTTCCCGTGGGGATGACGAAGGCGCGCAGCTCGGCCATCTTGCCGTCCCTGAAGCGCCAGACGTCGCTGTAGGCATGTTTCACCTCCCGGCCGCCGGCATCCTTGCTCGCGATGTCGCCGAGCGCCACGACGAAGTCGCCTTCCGCGACCAGGCGGTCGACCGTGAATGCGGGCGGAGAGACGTATTCCTTCGTCATCCAGTCGCGCACCGCCCCCTTGCCGTGCAGCGTCTCGCCGCCGACGGTGGACCAGACGATGTCATCCGTGCAGAACGACAGGAAGCCTTCGTTGTCGCCGGCGCGGACCGCGGCATTCGCCTGCTCCAGGGTGGTCTTGTTCAGTTCGGACATGCTGCCTCCTCGGTATGAAGATCGTGCAAACGGCGCGCCGGGCCGGCATGGCGTCAGCCGGCGTGGTCGCGCATCCATTCCTTGAGCCCGTTCACCCAGCTCTTGGCCGGCAGATTGTAGCGCCGCTTGATCTCGCCGGCGCGCTCGTACAGCAGGGAGAAGTCGATCTGCGGCGCTTCCTTGAAGGCGATGACGACGATGTTGGCGTCGTGGACCTCGGGCAGCCAGACGACGGCGTCGAACGCGCCTTCCATCGCCAGGAAGTTCTTGTCGTAGCTGGAGAAGTCGCCGAACACATTGGCCGTCATGATGCCGCCCGGCGCCAGGCAGTCGGCGCAGGCCTGGTAGAACTCGGGCGTGTCGAGCACGGGGCCGCGCGCCTGTTCATCGTACAAATCGACCTGCAGCGCGTCGACGGTGCCGTGGTTGGCCGGGTCCAGCACGAAGTCCAGCGCATCCATCTCGCGCACGTCCAGGCGCGCGTCGTTGGGCGGCAGGCCGAAGTATTCGTGGCAGATCGCGATCACGTTCGGATTCAGTTCCGCGGCCGCCACCTGCGCCTGCGGAAAACGCTGGTAGCAGAACTTGGTCAGCGCGGCGCTGCCCAGCCCCAGCTGGACGATGCGGCGCGGATCGTCCTTGAACAGCATCCAGGACATCATCATCTGCACGTATTCGAGCTCGATCGCATCCGGGCGCGCGAGGCGCATCGCCCCCTGTTCCCACGAGGTGCCCAGGTGCAGCGAGCGCACGCCCTCGAATTCGGTGATGGTGGCGGGCGGGTGGCCGGGGCGGGAAAAGCGGGGATCTGCAGGGGTAGACATCAAGCGATCTTACCAAACATACCGTCGCCCCTGCGCAGGCAGGGGCCCAATTCTGCGAGGGCCGACCTGGCGCCGACAACATTGGGTCCCTGCCTGCGCAGGGACGACGTTGTTGTCGTGCGGGGTCAGGCGGGCAGGATCAGCGTGACGGCCAGGCCGCCGCCCTCGCGGTTGGACAGCGTGATGCGCCCGCCGTGGGCTTCGGCGATCTCGCGCGCCAGTGCCAGGCCCAGGCCGGTGCCGCTGCGCTTGGTGGAGTAGAAGGGGACCAGGGCATTGGTCAGCACGGCGTCGTTCATGCCGCTGCCGCGGTCCATCACGTCGATGCGCAGCAAGTCCTGCACGCGCCGCACCTGCAGGGCCACGTCGTCCGGACGCGAGCCGGATTCGTGGGCGTTCTTGAGCAGGTTGAGCAGCGCCTGCTCCATCTGGGCGACGTCGATGCGGGCCGGCTCCTCGGGCAGGCTGCCCACGAGGGTGAAGGCGACCTGCGCGGCCAGCCGCGCCGTGAAGTCGGGCCAGGGTACGGTTTCGAGGCGCGGCGCGGGCAGCTTGGCGAAGCGCGCGTAGCCGAGGATGAAGCTTTCCAGGTGGCGCGTGCGCTCGCCGATGGTCTGCAGGATCTGCGGCAGGCGCTCGGTCTGGCCGCGCCGCACGAGCTCCGCCCCCGAATGGGCCAGCGAGGCGAGCGGGGCGAGGGAGTTGTTCAATTCGTGGCTGATCACGCGGATCACCTTCTTCCAGGTCTGCACCTCCTGGCGCCGCAGCTCGGCCGTCAACTGGCGCAGCAGCAGCAGTTCGTGGCGCCGGCCGTTCAGGGTGAACTGGCGGCGCGCCAGGTGGTAGACCTCCTCGTCTTCGCCGTCGCCCGCCGTGAACAGCCCGTCGCCGCCGCGGGCCAGCGCCTCGACGAGCGCCGGCACGGACTGCGCCAGGACCGCGTCCAGCGCATGGCCCTCGAGCTTGCGGCCGCCGAACAGCAGCTGGCGCGCGGCCAGGTTCGCATACACGATGGTGTGCGCCTGCGGGTCGCGCGTATGCGCCGCGTCGGCCACCAGCAGCATCGCCACCGGCGTGTTCTGCACCATGGTGTCGAGCAGCAGTTCGCGCTGCACGAGCCCCAGGCGCTGTTCGCGCAGCACGTCGCCCAGCGCGTTGTGGGCCTGCACCAGGTCGGCCAGTTCGTCGTTCTGCGCCCAGTGCAGGCTGAAGGAAAAGTCGCCGTCGCGGTAGCTCGTCACCGTGCCTTCCAGCGCGCGGAACAGCGACAGGATGGGCTGGATCTGCGCACGGATCGTGATCACGGCGATGGGCACCACGCACAGCAGGCAGATGCCCAGCACCGCCAGCGGCCGGCCGGGCATCAGGCGGTCCAGGCCGAGAGCGACGAGGATGCCGACGGCCAGCAGGGTGCCGACCAGCGCCGACCAGCGCGTGACGAGGGAAAAGCGCAGCGTCCGGCGCGGCCGCGCGCTGCTTTCCTTCACGCTCTCCTTCATGCCGCGCGTTCGATGCCGAGGCGTTCCATGCGCCGGTACAGCGCCTGGCGCGACAGCCCCAGTTCGGCCGCCGCCTGGGCGATGACGCCGCCCGCGCGCGCCAGCGCCCGCACGATGGCGTCGCGGTCCGGCTCCGCATCCGCCGCGGCACCGGCGATGGAGGAGGTCGTGACACCTTCCGGCAGGCCCAGGTCGGCCGGCATGACGACGTCCTCCCGCGCCAGCAGGCTGGCGCGCGCCATCACGTTCTTCAGTTCGCGCACGTTGCCGGGCCAGGCATGGGCCAGCAGCGCGCCCTCGGCGCTCGGATGCAGGCGCTTGCCGCCGGCCAGGAAGGACTGCGCCAGCGGCAGGATGTCGCCGGGACGGGCCGCCAGCGCCGGCAGCTTCAGTTCGATCACGTTGAGGCGGTAGAACAGGTCTTCGCGGAAGGTGCCGGCGCGGATCATGGCGGAGAGGTCGGCATTGGTGGCGCTGATCACGCGTACTTTGACCTGGCGCTCGCGGTTCGAGCCGAGGCGCTCGAAGCGTCCCGTCTCCAGCACGCGCAGCAGTTTCATTTGCCCGGCCAGCGGCAGGTTGCCGATCTCGTCGAGGAACAGCGTGCCGCCGTCGGCCGCCTCGAACTTGCCTTCGCGCGCCTTCGAGGCGCCCGTGTAGGCGCCGGCGTCGGCGCCGAACAACTCGGCCTCGATCAATTCCGAGGGCAGGGCGCCGCAGTTGAGCACGACGAAGGGGCCGCCGGCGACCTGCGAATTGGCCTGGATGATCTCGGCGATGCGCTCCTTGCCGGTGCCGTTCGGGCCCGTGATCAGGACCGGCACGTCGGCGCGCGCCACCTGGCACGCGAGGCTCAGCACGCGCTCCATGGCCGGGTCGGCCCAGACCAGGCCGCGCAGGTCGTAGTGCTGCTCCAGCTCGCGCCGCGCCTGCCGTTCCCGCTGCAGGCGCGTGCCCAGCGCGCGGTTGGCCTGGCCCAGCTCGATCAGGTTGGTAACCGTCGCCAGCAGGCGGTCGTCGTTCCAGGGCTTGGACAGGTAGTCCGCGGCGCCGGCCTTGACCAGGTCGACGGCCGCGTCCAGGTGGGTCCAGGCCGTCAGCAGGATCACGGGCAGGTCCGGATGGCGCTTGCGGATCTCGCGGAACAGCGCCGTGCCTTCCGCGCCGGACGTGGTGTCGGCCGTGAAGTTCATGTCCTGGATGACCAGGTCGACCGGCTCGCGCGCGAGGATGGCCAGACCCTCCTCGGGCGAGGCGGCGCATAGCGACGCGATGTCGTGCAGCGAAAACAGCACGTCGAGCGCGATGCCGACGGCGGCGTTGTCATCGATGATCAGTACGGTAGGCATGTCCGCCAGCATAGCATTGTCGGGCGCCCGTCAGACGCTGCGGGTGGCCGTCGCCGGCGAGATGCTGGCCGCGCGCCACGCCGGACCGTAGGCGGCGAACACGCCCAGCAGCCAGAAGATCACGGCCCCGCCGACCAGGTAGCCGGCCGGCAGGCGCGCCAGTTCCAGCTTGCTGACGAGGAGCTGGTTCAGCGCGAGGCCCAGCGCCACGCCGCCGAACACGCCGGCGCTCGTGATCATGAAATTCTCCGTGATGAAGTAGCGCAGGATGTCGATGCGGCGCGCGCCCAGGGCGCGGCGCACGCCGATCTGCTTTCTCCGTTGCGTCACCCACAGGCTGGCCATGCCGACGATGCCCGAGGCCGTGATCAAGAGGAGCAGGGCGCTCACCGCCACCAGCGTCCATTGCAGGGCGACGTCGTTGCGGTAGCGGCGCTGGCGGTCGCCCTCGACGGTGACCTGGTCCATGATCAGGGGCAAGGACGAGGACTTGCGCAGCGCGGCTTCCGCCTCCTTCATCACGCGGTCGCGCTGGCCCGGTTCGGTGCGGACCGCGAACAGCACGCTGCCGCTGCCGTATTGGCGATGCGGGATGACGAGCGTCTGCAGGCCTCGCCCGGTCGTTTCCGCATGGGCGCTGACCAGGCGCTCGACGACCCCGACCACGCGGCTGCCGGCGCCCGGATTGCTGCCTACATACACCGTCTTGCCGACCGCAGCCTCGCCGGGCCAAAGCTTCCCGGCCAGGTCCTTGCTGATGATGACGGCCTGCGGCGTCACGTCCTCGGCGCCGTCGTTGACGTCGGCGATGTCCTGGGGCAGGAAGTCGCGACCTTCGACCAGGTGGAGACCGAAGGTGCCGATCAGCGAATCTCCCGACTGGTAGACGGAAGCTTCCGCACTCGACTTGTCCTGCCCGGGCGCGAGCGCCACGGTGGTGATCCAGCCGCTGCGGGACATCGGCATCTGGCTGACCTGGGCGACCGCGGCGACGCCGCCGATGGCACGCAGCAGGTCGGCCTCGTGCTTGATGTCGGCAAGCTGCTTCTCCGGCGTTTCCTGGCCGACGGGGCGCACGGTGAGATAGAACGTCGATGCCTCGTCGGACAGGCCGGAGGGACGACTGACGATGTTGCGCCGCTCCTCGACGATATGGGCGGTATTGGCGAGGATGGCCAGGCTGATGGCGACCTGCAGGGCCACGAGCACCGGGCCGGTCTTGTTGCGCAGCAGCGCGGTCAGGATGGGGCGGATTTCCATGTGCGTTCTCCTTACTGCGATTTGAGCTGGATGGCGGGCGTGACCTGGCAGGCCCGCCAAGTCGGCAGCAGGCCCGCCAGGACCGCGGCGCCGACGGACAGCAGGAAGGTCAGCGCCAGCATCTCGATGTCCATGGTGGCGACGCTCGCCATTTCCTTGTTGGCCAGGCGGATCAGGGCCAGGGCGGCGAAGGCCAGCAGCAGGCCGAGCACGCCGCCCGCCATGCCGACCACGCCGGTCTCGATCAGGAACTGGCGGAAGATCTCCGGGCGCGACGCACCCAGCGCGCGGCGCACGCCGATTTCCGATGCGCGTACCGAGAACTTGGCGAGCAGCAGGCCCACGGTGTTGACGAGGCACAGCAGCAGGAAGCCGAATGCGAGCCAGACTTGCAGCTTGCTGTCCTTGGATACGACCTCGCCGTACTCGAGCCATTCGCCCACGTCGTACAGCATGTTCGGCGCATGGCGCTTCAGGCGCCCCAGCTTGCGCTGCTCGTCGGCGTAATTGTCCAGCCAGGACTGCAGGTCGCGCCGGTCGCCTTTCGATGCCGTCTCGAACCAGGCTGTGATCCACGTGCATTCGGATGCCAGGAAATTGGCATACCCGGGCGCATAAGACGACTGGCAGCTGACGCCGCCATTGATGCCCGCCTCGTGGCGGATGGCGGTCGCCAGCGGGACGAAGAATTCCTCGCGGTTGCCGAAGCGCGGCCCGCCTGCGAGCTGGTAGAAGCGCGGCAGCGGCATCCAGTGGTCGACGACGCCGACCACGGTATAGGGCGTGCCCATCATCGTGAGCCGCTGGCCGACGGGATCGGCTTCGCCGTACAGCTTTTCCGCCAGTTTGCGGCCAAGGACGACGACGTCGGCACCGCGCGCCTCGTCCGCTTCGCTCCAGGCCTGGCCGCGCAAGAAAGGCACGTCGAACATGGCGAAGAAGTCGCGCGTGGGCGCGAGGCCGGCGGCAAAGAACGGCTGCATGTCGTTGCGCGCCGGCTGGACCGGTGCCGCGACGGCGTACAGCGCGGTGCGGCGTACGCCCTGGCCGCTCTTCAGGAAGTTCATTGCATCCTGGTAGCTGATCTGCTGATTGTCGTACTTTTCTTCCGGCTGGTAGCCCTGGAGCGGACCGTTATCGATGATGGGCACGAACAGCCGCTCGCTCTTCTGCGGAATCGGATCGCTCGACATCATGTGCAGGATGGTCAGCGTGGACATGCTGGCCGCCACGCCCACGGCCAGCGTCAGCACCATCAGGACGGTCAGCGCGGGATTGCGGCGCAGGCTGCGCACGCCCAGCTTCAGGTAATAAGCGAACATGGCTTCTCCTTACGCGGTGACGGCGGCGCCGGCGTCGACCAGCGTCGGCCCCTTGCGCACCAGGTCCGAGACCTGGCCGTCGACGATGTGCACGTTGCGGCTCGTGCGCACGGCCAGTTCCGGGTCGTGGGTGACCATCAGGATCGTGGTGCCGGCCGCGTTGATCTCTTCCAGCAGTTCCATCACGCCGCGCGCCATCTGGGTGTCCAGGTTGCCGGTCGGTTCGTCGGCCAGCAGCAGCTTGGGCGAGCCGGCCAGCGCGCGCGCGATCGCCACGCGCTGCTGCTGGCCGCCGGACAGTTCGGCCGGGTAGTGCTTCATGCGCGAGGCCAGGCCCACCTTGGCCAGCGCTTCCTCGATGCGCTTCTTGCGTTCGCTCGCGTTGAAGCCGCGGTAGCGCAGNTTCGGCCGGGTAGTGCTTCATGCGCGAGGCCAGGCCCACCTTGGCCAGCGCTTCCTCGATGCGCTTCTTGCGTTCGCTCGCGTTGAAGCCGCGGTAGCGCAGCGGGACGTCGACGTTGTCGAACAGGTTCAGGTCGGGGATCAGGTTGAAGCCCTGGAAGATGAAGCCCAGCTTTTCGTTGCGCAGGCGCGAGCGGGCATTATCGTCCAGGCCCTTGACGTTGACGCCGTCGAGGACGTACTCGCCCGCCGTGAATTCCTCCAGCAGGCCGGCGATGTTGAGGAAGCTGGTCTTGCCGGAGCCGGAGGGGCCGGTGACGGTGACGAATTCGCCTTCGCGCACGTCGATCTCGAAGCCGCGCAGCGCGTGCGTCTCGATCATGTGGGTGCGGTACACCTTGGAGAGGTTGGTCATGCGCAGCATGATGGAATCCTTTCAGTGACGTTGTGTTTATTGGTTGATCGAGATGCGCTGGGCGTTCTCGAATGCATCGGTGCCGGCGACCACGATGCGGTCGCCCTGTTTCAGGCCGCCCAGGATCTCGACGGCCGAGATGCTGGTGGCGCCCAGCTTGACCGGGGTGCGCGTGGCGATGCCGTCGCGCACCACGTAGGCGTAGCGCCCGCCCTCGCTCTCGACGAAGGGGCCGCGCGCCACCATCAGCACGTTCGGCTTTTCCTCGATGAGCAGGCGCGCCGTCACGCGCTGGCTCTGGCGCAGGCCTTTCGGCTGGTCGCCGTCGAATCGGACGCGCGCCAGCACCATGTTCTTGACGACTTCCGGCGACAGCGCGGACAGCTTGCCGGTGGCGGTCCCGGAGGGCAGCGTGACTTCCGCGTTCATGCCGATGCCCAGGTCGTTCACATAGGTTTCCGGCACCTCGATCTCGACTTCGAGCTTGGACAGGTCGACCAGCGTCATCAGGGGCGCGTTGGCCGCGACCACCATGCGGTCCTGCACGTTCAGCGTGCCGATGAAGCCGTCGACGGGCGCGCGCACCGTCAGTTCGTCGACGCGGCGCTGCGCCTCGCCCAGCGACAGGGCGGCGCGTTCCAGCTCGCTGGTCTTGGTCTGCAGGGCCAGCCGCACGTCCTGGCCTTCCAGGCCCGCGGCCTGGGCGGCGTGCCTGGCGCGGATCTCGGCCGACTGCAGCGCATCCTTGGCCTTCTGGTAGTCGATCTTGGCGATGACGCCGACCTGCGCGACGCTCTCGTAGCGCTCCAGCGTGCGCTGGGCCGACAGGCGCTCGATCTCGGCGGTGTCGGCGTCCTTGCGCGCCAGGAGCTTCTGCTTGTCGGCCAGGATGTGCTGGCGCGCCACCTCGGCCTTCAATTGCTCGTAGGTCGAGCGCTCGCGCTTGAGGGCGTCGGACAGGTCGGGCGACTCCAGCACGGCCAGCACCTGGCCCTTCTTGACGGTGTCGCCGGCGGCGATCTTCAGGTTGACGGTGGACGGGGCCTTGGCGTACAGCGTCGGGCTGACGGCGGCGACGACGCGGCCGTTGACGGACGCGTCGCGCACCAGCGTGCCGCGCGTGACCTCGGCGATGCGCAGGCGCGCCGCGCTGACCGAGGCTTCGCTGCTGCGCCAGGTCGCCAGCATCCCGGCAAACAGGGCGACGACGGCAATGGCGGCGCCGATCCAGATGGCGCGGCGCTTGAGCTTGAAGCCCGGCGGCGGGGCGAGGACGGCATCCTGGTGGGAGGTATCGCGGATCATGGGTGGTCTCTGTGTAATCTCGGACGGTCTTGGACACGTTCCTCTTTGCAGGAAGCGTGCCAGATCCTAAGTCCTTGATTCCACACGATGTCGGCCGCAGCCTTCGCTGCTCCGGACGTGTCCGCACTGTCCGGCGGACCCGGCCGCGGACAGTACGGACGGTTGCACTATTGATATTTCGGACACCGGACATATTTCCTGGTCACAATCCACTCCCGAAAGCGCCCATGTCCGCCCTGAAGTCCTGGTTTGCCTGCCTGGCGCAACGCCCCGAGCCGGAGCCGCTCGACTATCCGTTCGCGCCGAGCGACGTCGCCCGGCTGCACGGCCTGGGCAAGCATGACCGGGCCGACGATCTCGACGACCAGACCTGGCGCGACCTGCTGCTGGAGCGCTACCTGGAGACCTTGTCGCAGGATGGGACGGACAAGGTGAGCATCTTCGGCCGCCAGGTGTTGTACCGGCGCCTGCGCGCGGGCGTGTCCGCGCCGGATGCCGCCGTCCGCAAGGCGCGCGTGCAGCGCCTGCTGGAGGAACCGGACTGCATCGCGCCGCTGCGGCGCAGCCTCGTCGCGCTGCGCTCCGCCGAGGTCGAGACGGCGGCGCTGCTGTTCGACGAGCAGGCGCCGCCCGCGCCGCCGCCGCCCGCGCTGGTCGCTCGCGCTCCGCTCCTGACGCTGCTGCTGGTGCTGTCGATCGCCGCGGCGTTGGCCGTCTCGCCGCTGGGCTGGATCGGCGTGGGCGTGGCGATGTACCTGCTGGTGGCCATGCAGATGCGCTGGCGCGACCGGGCCGTCGAATGGAAGAAGTCGACCGATGCACTGCAGATGCTGCTGCGCGCCTGCTCGCTGCTGGACGGCAGCGGCCTGCCGCTGGCCGGGGACTTCGATGGCCTGCGCCAGCCCGCCGGACGCCTGAGCCGCGCGCTGGCGCGTCCGCCCCTGTCATCGGTCGTGCCGGGCGCGAGCGAATACGGCGACTGGTTCGTGGCGTCGAACATCCGCCATTATTTCGCGACGCTGGCGCTGGTCGCGCGCGAACGCGGCTTCCTGCGCCGCTGTTTCGACCTGTGCGCGGAACTGGAGGCGGATCTCGCGCTGGCCCGCCACCTGCACGGCCGCAGGCACTGGTGCTGGACGGAGCGCAGCGGCGCGCGCACGCTGGTGCTGGAGGCGGGCGTGCATCCGCTGCTCGACGCCGCCGCCGCGC
The DNA here is from genome assembly GCF_030412015.1 of Massilia sp. YIM B02763. Classification (GTDB taxonomy): domain Bacteria; phylum Pseudomonadota; class Gammaproteobacteria; order Burkholderiales; family Burkholderiaceae_D; genus Telluria. Next base: position 23,258 of record NZ_JASNRD010000035.1, read on the forward strand.
TGTCGATCGCGCTGGACGGCAAGGGCGTGTTCCTGTCGGGCCAGAACGGCGTCGGCAAGAGCACGTTCCTGCGCATGCTGGGCCTGAACCTGGCCGTGGCGCGTGGCTTCGGCTTCTGCTACGCGAAACGGGCCGCCTTGCCGGCGCTGCCCGTCGTCGCCAGCATGCAGAACGAGGATTCGCTGCTGAACGGCCACAGCCTGTACATCGCCGAACTGGCGCGGGCGCGCGAACTCCTGGCGCTGGCCACGGGCGGGCGCGCCGTCGTGTGCCTCGTCGACGAGATCTTCCGCGGCACCAACCACGAGGAGTCGGTGTCGGCCGCCGCCGCCGTGCTCGACGAGCTGGCGCGCGATGCGCTGGTCGTGGTGTCGTCGCACAACCTGGTGCTGGGCCCCTTGCTGGCGCACCGGCTGGCGCCGTGGCGCATCGTGCAGGGAGCGGACGGCGGGCTGCGGCTGGAGCCGGGCGTGCTGGGGCGGACCAATGGCGTGTCCCTGCTGGCCGAACGGGGGTTCGACGCGGCCGTGCAGCGCAAGGCGGAGCGGGTGGCCGGGTGGCTGGCGCGGCAGCGCGGGAGCGAGGCGGGCGCGGATGTATTGGCGCGGGAGGTGTCTTGACCGTCGCCCCTGCGCAGGCAGGGGCCCAAGTCCGAAGCGTGCCGGCTGCGCGTGCCAATCGGGCCCCTGCCTGCGCAGGGGCGACGTGGTGGATTATTTCAACGGCTTCTGCTTCTGCGCATACGTCCCGACCAGTTCTCCCTTGGCCAGCACGTGTCCCTGCATCGCCGCGAGCAGCGTGTCGCGGTCCGCGCCCCAGGGCACGTCGAGCATGCGGTCCAGCGCATACACCTGGAAGTGGTAGTGGTGCGGGGCGTCGCCGACCGGCGGATGCGGGCCGTACCAGCCGGTCGAGCCGTGCGTCGTGCTGCCCTGCAGTACGCCTTCCGGCTCCGTCAGGCGCGGCTGCTCCTGCAGGCCTTCGGGCAGGCTCGTCACCCTGGCGGGGATGTTCCAGGCCAGCCAGTGCACGACGGGCGTCACCGGTTTCGCATCCGGGTCTTCCATGATCACGACATACGATTGCGCGTCCGGCACGGCGGTCCAGGACAGCGCCGGCGCCACGCCGTCCGCATATTCGCTGTACTTCGCGGGAATCGCGCTACCCTTGGCGAAGCTGGCCGAGCCGACCGTGAGCTTGCCCCTGGACGCGGTCTGGGGCCGCGTGAACGCCACCGGCACGCCGCTGCCCTTGCTGGCCTGCTGCTGCATCGGGCCGGCCGGCGCCCGCAGGGCGGACGCGGCGCGCGCCGCAGTGCCCGTGTAGGCGACGCGGTAGAGGACGCCGTTGGCATCGTCGGCCATCAGCAGCGATCCGTCCTTCGCCATCGCCAGGCCGACCGGGCGCGCGATGTGGGTGCGGCCGCCGTCGGTCAGGAAGCCGGTGACGAAGGGTTCGATCGACTTCGCCTGGCCGTCCTGGAAGCGCACGCGCACGATCTCGTAGCCGGCCGCCTTCTTGCGGTTCCAGGAGCCGCGCATGGTCACGAACGCATCGCCCTGGTATTCGGCGGGGAAGCCCGTGCCCTTGTAGAACACCATCTGCATCGGCGCCGCGTGCGCGGTGTAGCCGAGCACCATCGGCTTGCTGAGCGCCTTCCATTCCTCCTTCTTGATCTCGCCGACCGGGGTGCTCTGCGGGTAGATGCTGCCGGCGCCGGTGACGTGCGGCCAGCCGTAGCGCTTGCCGGCCTCGATCCGGTTCAGCTCTTCGGGCTGTTCGTCGTCGCCGAGGAAGTCGATGCCGTGGTCGAATCCCCACAGCTCCCCGCTGCGCGGCTGCCAGTCGAAGCCGATGGTGTTGCGCAGGCCCGTGGCGACGATGGTGCGGCTCTTGAAGTCCGGGGAAAAGCGCAGCATGGTCGCGTTTTCCTGGTTGTCCTCGTTGCAGGCATTGCAGGTGCTGCCGGCGCTCAGGTACAGCATGCCGTCGGGGCCGAAGGCGATGGTGCGGTTGGCGTGCTGGCCGGCGTCCGGCAGGTCGCCCACCAGCATCCGCAGTTCGCCCAGGCGGCCGTCCGGCCGGATGTCGGCCACGAACAACTCCTTCACCGTCACCAGGTACAGCTTGCCGTCCTTGATCGCCAGGCCGTGCGCACCGGCACGGGCGGCCACGATCTGCGGCGGGTCGTCGGCGCGGCCGTCGCCGTTCGCGTCGCGCAGCAGGACGACGTCGCCCTGGTCGCGCCGGCTCACGTAGACGTCGCCGCTGGGCGCCACCGCGACGATGCGGGCATTCTTCAAGCCGGTGGCGAACGGCGTCACCGTGAAGCCGGCGGGCGCCCGGATGCCGGCCATGCGCGCGGCCGTGGGCTCGACCTTGTCGGGCTTGAAGATGTGGATCTGGGCGCCGGTGTCCGTACCGTCGCCTTGCTGGGCCCAGGCGCTGGCGAACGCCAGGCAAACGACTGCCATGCCGAGATGGAGTTTCATCGTGGTCGCTTTCGGAAAGAGGATCGATCGGAAGAGTCGATGCCATCATTTCGCGGACAACGTGTGTTGTCTGTTTGCGAACTCACATGCGAAATCGCAAACCGGGGTCAGAGCCGGGGTCAGAGCCCGGTTTTGGGCAATTTCCAAAAACGCGGCTCTGACCCCGGTTTGATGGGGCGCATCAGCTGCGCGGGAGGGGCTTGCCCTTGGCGATGACTTCGTGGCAGTCGCCCTTGATGACGGCGTTGTCGTAGTCGGTCCAGCCGTAGCTGTCGACGTAGCGCTTGTGGCGGCGGAAGGCGGGGTTGGCGAAGCTCCAGGACAGGCGTTCGCCCGGGTAGCGCACGCCGCCCAGGTCGAGCAGGGTGTGGAACATGTTCTCGGTCGCCAGTTTCGCCTTGCGGTGGCGGCGCAGCTGGTCGACCTTGTCCGGGTAGTGCTCGGCGTATTCGTCCGAATACCAGGCGAACGCGGGGACGTGGAATTCGTACTGGGTATTGTGGCCGTGGAATACCAGCTTGCAGGTGCCGTCGTACAGCGTCTGGCCATGGTCGGCCACATACAGCATCGAGGCCGGCTGGTGCACGCCCTTCAGGGTCTCGATCACGCGGTCGAGGAACCAGTCGGTGTACAGGATCGAGCCGTCGTAGCTGTTGTTCAGCTTGTCGCGGATGGCGATGTCGGTGAACACGGGCTTGTCCACGCCGAACAGCGAAGGCTGCCACTTGTCGAACTGCTTCGGGTAGCGGTGGCTGTAGTTCCAGTGGCTGCCCAGCGTGTGCAGCACGAGCAGCTTCCTCGGCGCCGGATCGGCCAGCGCGTGCGCCAGCGGCTCGAACAGCACTTCGTCGTAGTTCGAATTGTCGGTGAAGCCGCCCAGGTTGAGGAAGTCGACCACGTCCGCTTCCTTGGCGAACACGGAGACGGGCGTGTCGAACTTGCCGAACGAGATCTGGTTCGACAGCCAGAAGGTTTTATAGCCGGCCTCCTTGAAGGCGCTGATGAAGGATTTTTCCGAAAAGCCATCCTTCAGGCTTTGCGTGGCCGGCTTGCGCGAGATGATCACGGGCACGGACAGGCGCGTGGCCGAGACCGAGGTGATCACGTCGGCCAGCGGCACCAGGTTGGCCTGCTGCGACAGCAGCGGATTGGTCTCGCGCGCGTAGCCGTTCAGGCTCCAGCGGTCGTAGCGCGAGGATTCGCCGATGACCATCACGACCACCTGCGCCTGCGCGCTGCCCTCGTCCGCGCGGGCGTGGAAGCGGAAGGCGGCGCTGCTGCGGTTCAGGTCGGCGAGGTAGACGCGCTCCTTGTAGAAGTCGACGCCGCGCGCCACGATGCCGAACGGCCAGGAATGGGCGAAGGCATCGAGGTCGAACGGCAGCTGCGCCCAGTGCGCCAGCGGGGGCAGGGCGCCGCGGCGGGGAGCGGCGGCAGGCGGCGGCGCCGCTTCCTCTACCTCGTCTTCCTCGGGGACCTTATTGGCTACCTTATTGGCTACCTTCACCACGGAGCCGGACGGCTGGGCGCCGCGCGCGACGGCCTTCGGCGGAGTCGGCGCGACGCCGAAGTGCCGGCCGTAGGCGAACACGCCGACGGCCAGCGCCAGCGCGGCCAGCACGACGTGGCGCGAGACGTCGTCCCAGTCCAGGTCGCGCGTGCGCCAGGCCGCGATCCCGCTGGTGACGAACCAGGCGAGCACGGCGACGGCGACGCCGCCCAGCAGCCAGACCTTGCTGCCGAGGAATTCCGCCGCCTCGGACGGGCTGGTCTCGGCGAGGATGCCCAGGTGGTGGGTCGAGATGCCCTGGCCGTAGAACACATATAAATAGAGCTCGACCGGCAGCGCCAGGAAGGCGGGCAGCAGCAGCCAGTGGAAATACGCGGGGCGCTTGAACACGGCCCAGACGCCCAGCCAGGCCATCAGTTCGACGCCGGCGACCGTCCCCGGATGGGCGAGCGGCTCGCCGAACAGGACGCCGGCGAGGGGCGTGCACGACAGCAGCAAATAGGTGAGCGCGACATACAGGTTGCGCGGGCGCAGCAGGAATACCATCTAGACGAGCGGAGGCCGGGGCTGAAAGCAGAGGCGGCTATTATCCAGTGTTTGTCGAAAGAAACGCCGCCCTCCACAACGGATGCATTCCAGCCTGGACTGGATGTATCGTCAACGCGACACTCCGTTGGCGTTTACACATTCTTCCGCCATTGTCGAGGTGACAGGTCTGCGAGTCGGTTGACCTTGCGCCACTTCGAGTCTATACTCGCGAGTTCTCGTTTTATTCTGCGCATCGTATACGCATCAAAAGCTGCTCCCATCGGCGAGTGGCTGTTGTCGCCTGTAGCGCGGGAACGGGACTAGGTTTCAGTCCCCGGACCAGCAAGAAGGTCCGGGTCGTTAACGCAGTAATTTGTTGGATTAAGAACGATGCCAACCATCAATCAACTGATTCGCAAGCCGCGTGAAGCCGCGGTTGTGAAGAGCAAGTCGCCGGCACTGGAAAACTGCCCGCAAAAGCGCGGTGTCTGCACCCGTGTCTACACCACCACTCCGAAGAAGCCGAACTCGGCACTGCGTAAAGTGGCAAAAGTTCGCCTGACCAACGGTTTCGAAGTCATTTCGTACATCGGCGGTGAAGGCCACAACCTGCAAGAGCACAGCGTCGTCCTGATCCGCGGCGGCCGTGTGAAGGACTTGCCGGGTGTGCGTTACCACATGGTTCGCGGCGCACTGGATACCCAGGGCGTGAAAGACCGTAAGCAGGCACGTTCGAAGTACGGTGCCAAGCGCGCTAAAGCAGCCAAGAAGTAATTCTTCGCCTCTTTTAGCCCATTAAATTTGTTGAGTTGAGCCGGCCGGAAGGCCGAGTAAGTGAAGGGTCATGAGGGCCTTTCGCGAGTGCGATCCAGCACTCAACTGAAGACAGGAAGGAATTGAAATGCCACGTCGTCGTGAAGTACCCAAGCGCGAGATTCTGCCGGATCCGAAATTCGGCAACACCGATGTCGCCAAGTTCGTCAACGTTCTGATGCTGTCCGGCAAGAAGTCGGTCGCGGAACAGATCATCTACGGTGCGTTCGAATACATCCAGACCAAGTCGGGCAAGGACCCGCTGGAAGTGTTCGTTGCCGCGATCAACAATGCCAAGCCGATGGTCGAGGTGAAATCCCGCCGCGTCGGCGGCGCCAACTACCAGGTGCCTGTTGAAGTGCGTCCGGTCCGCCGTATGGCTCTGTCTATGCGTTGGTTGCGCGAAGCCGCAAACAAGCGTAGCGAGAAATCCATGCCGCAGCGTCTGGGTGGCGAACTGATGGAAGCAGCGGAAGGCCGCGGCGGCGCGATGAAGCGTCGTGACGAAGTGCACCGCATGGCTGAAGCGAACAAGGCGTTCTCGCACTTCCGCTTCTAAGCAAACAAGAAGGACAAACCGGCGCGGGACGATTCCCGCGCGGGGCCCCGTCCCAGCAGTACCTGTTGTTCAGGCCGAGCTCATTTTGATCACCAGAATGCTGCTCGGTTTTGTCCATTCAAAAGTTAGGAAAATTTATGGCACGCACTACCCCTATTGAGCGCTACCGTAACATCGGTATCTCCGCTCACATTGACGCCGGTAAGACCACCACCACCGAGCGCATCCTGTTCTACACCGGTGTGAACCACAAGATCGGTGAAGTGCACGACGGTGCCGCCACCATGGACTGGATGGAGCAGGAACAAGAGCGCGGCATCACCATTACTTCCGCAGCAACGACCTGCTTCTGGAAGGGCATGGCGAACAACTTCGAACCGCACCGCTTCAACATCATCGATACCCCGGGCCACGTCGACTTCACCATCGAGGTGGAGCGTTCGATGCGCGTCCTGGACGGCGCCTGCATGGTCTACTGCGCAGTCGGCGGCGTGCAGCCGCAGTCGGAAACCGTGTGGCGTCAGGCTAACAAGTACAAAGTCCCGCGTCTGGCATTCGTCAACAAGATGGACCGTACCGGTGCGAACTTCTTCAAGGTGTACGAGCAGATGCGCGCTCGCCTGAAGGCCAACCCGATCCCGCTGCAGATCCCCATCGGCGCCGAAGACAACTTCAAGGGCGTGGTCGACCTGGTCAAGATGAAAGCCATCTTCTGGGACGACGCATCGCAGGGCATGAAGTTCGACTACCGCGACGTGCCGGCCGAACTGGTCGATCAAGCCAACGAATGGCGCGAAAAGCTGGTCGAGACCGCTGCTGAAGCGAACGAAGACCTGATGAACAAGTATCTCGAAGAGGGCGAGCTGTCCGAAGAAGAGATCAAGAAAGCACTGCGCGCGCGCACCATCAACGGCGAAATCGTCCCGATGATGTGCGGCACCGCCTTCAAGAACAAGGGCGTGCAGGCCATGCTGGACGCGGTCATCGAGTACCTGCCGTCGCCGGTCGACATTCCGCCGGTCGCTGGTACCGACGAAGACGACCAGCCGGTCACCCGCAAGGCCGACGACAGCGAGAAATTCGCTGCGCTGGCATTCAAGATCATGACCGACCCGTTCGTCGGCCAGCTGATCTTCTTCCGCGTGTACTCGGGCGTCATCAACTCGGGCGATACCGTCTTCAACCCGATCAAGGGCAAGAAGGAACGCGTCGGCCGTATTCTGCAGATGCACGCGAACCAGCGCGAAGAGATCAAGGAAGTCCGTGCAGGCGACATCGCCGCGGCCGTGGGCCTGAAGGAAGCGACCACCGGTGAAACCCTGTGCGACCCGTCGGCACCGATCATCCTGGAAAAGATGGTGTTCCCGGAGCCGGTGATCCAGCAGGCCGTCGAGCCGAAGACCAAGGCCGACCAGGAAAAAATGGGCCTGGCACTGAACCGCCTGGCACAGGAAGACCCGTCGTTCCGCGTGCGTACCGATGAAGAATCGGGCCAGACCATCATCGGTGGTATGGGCGAGCTGCACCTGGAGATCATCGTCGACCGCATGAAGCGTGAATTCAACGTGGAAGCGACCGTCGGCAAGCCGCAGGTTGCCTACCGCGAAACCATCCGCAAGGCAGTCAGCGACGTCGAAGGCAAGTTCGTCAAGCAGTCGGGCGGCCGCGGCCAGTACGGCCACGCTGTCGTGTCGGTCGAGCCGCAGGAACCGGGCAAGGGCTTCGAGTTCATCGACGCCATCAAGGGCGGCGTGATCCCGCGCGAATTCATCCCGGCAGTCGAGAAGGGTGTGCGCGAAACGCTGACCAGCGGCGTGATGGCCGGCTACCCGGTCGTGGACGTCAAGGTCACCCTGACCTTCGGTTCGTACCACGACGTGGACTCGAACGAAAACGCGTTCCGCATGGCCGGTTCGATGGCGTTCAAGGAAGCGTGCAAGCGCGCCAGCCCCGTCATCCTCGAGCCGATGATGGCCGTGGAAGTCGAGACGCCGGAAGACTACGCCGGTACCGTGATGGGCGACCTGTCGTCCCGCCGCGGCATGGTGCAGGGCATGGACGAAATCCCGGGCGGCGGCGGCAAGATCATCAAGGCCGAAGTCCCGCTGTCGGAAATGTTCGGTTACTCGACCGTGCTGCGTTCGGCAACCCAGGGCCGTGCGACCTACACGATGGAATTCAAGCACTACGCTGAAGCTCCGAAGCACGTGATGGACGCCATCGTCACCGCCAAGTCGAAATAAATCGAAACCGGAGGCAGGATCTTGATTCTGCCTCCTGCTGAACATATATAACCAAGCTATTCTTTAAAGGAAGAAAAAAATGGCAAAGGAAAAATTCGAACGGACCAAGCCGCACGTCAACGTCGG
>NZ_JASNRD010000036.1 GCF_030412015.1 Massilia sp. YIM B02763
TTATTATCCCGGACAGCAGTGCGCCTGCGCGGGGACGACGTTTTTGAGGGGTAGGCTACAATAATGCCCATGCCCCACAAGATCCCCGAATCCGTCCTCGTCGTCATCCACACCGCCGACCTGGACGTCCTCCTGATCGAACGCGCCGACCGTCCCGGCTTCTGGCAATCCGTCACGGGTTCGCTGGACGCGCCCGACGAGCCGCTGATGGAGACCGCGCGCCGCGAGCTGTTCGAGGAAACGGGCATCGTCGCCGACGGGCAGGACATCGTGCTGCGGGACTGGCACCTGTCCAACGTCTACGAAATCTACGCCACCTGGCGCCACCGCTACGCGCCGGGCATCACCCACAATACCGAGCACGTGTTCTCCGTGTGCGTGCCGCGCGATATCCCCATCGTGCTGGCGCCGCGCGAGCACGTCCAATATGCCTGGCTGCCGCTGCTCGAAGCGGCCGACCGCTGCTTCTCGTCCTCGAACGCCGAGGCGATCCTGCAGCTGCCCAGGCACACCCCGGAGAACCAGTGAGCCTCATCCACAAGCTGCCCTATGAATGGATCATCGGCCTGCGCTATACCCGCGCCGGCAAGCGCAGCAGCCGCAACAGCTTCATTTCCTTCATCTCGCTGATCTCCGTCGCCGGCATCTCGCTGGGCGTGGCGGCCCTGATCGTCGTGCTGTCCGTGATGAATGGCTTCCAGACCGAGGTCACCAACCGCATGCTGTCGGTGCTCGCGCACGTGGAGGTCTTCGATGCGCGCGGCGGCATGCCGAACTGGCGCGAGCAGGCCGAGGCCGCGCGCCGCAACCCGCAGGTGCAGGCGGCCGCGCCGTTCGTCGAGACCCAGGGCATGCTGGTGAACGACGACGAGATGAAGCCGGCCGTGATCCGCGGCGTGCTGCCGGAAGCGGAGGCGCAGGTGTCGGACGTGGCGAAACAGATCAAGCAGGGCAGCTTCGCGGCCTTGAAGCCGGGCTCGTCGAACATCGTGCTGGGCAGCGCGCTGGCCAAGTCCCTGGGCCTGGGCGTCGGCGACCGCCTGACGCTGCTCACGGCGGCGCCCGCCGCGCCCGGCCAGGGCGGAAGCGTCGCCGGCATGCTGCCGCGTCCGCGCGCCTTCACGGTGGCCGGCATCTTCGAGGCCGGCCACCAGCAATTCGATTCCGGCCTGGCCTTCGTGAGCCTGGCAGACGGCGAGGCGCTGATCGGCCTGGCCGCGCCGTCCGGCCTGCGCCTGCGCCTGGCCGACCTGTACCAGGCGCCGGAAGTGGCGCGCCAGCTCAAGCAGAGCATGGGGGGCGACCTGTACCTGCGCGACTGGTCGCAGGTGAACGCGATCTGGTTCGCCGCCGTGCAGTCGCAGAAGCGCATGATGTTCGTGATCCTGGCGATGATCATCGCCGTGGCCGCGTTCAACCTGGTCTCGACCCTCGTCATGACGGTGCGCGACAAGCAGGCCGAGGTGGCGATCCTGCGCACGCTGGGCGCGTCGCCGCGCTCCATCATGAAGATCTTCATGGTCCAGGGCACGCTGGTCGGCCTGCTGGGTACGCTGATCGGCGTGTCGCTGGGCGTGGCCGTGGCGCTGAACGTGCACGTCATCGTCCCGTTCATCGAGCGCCTGTTCGGCGTGCACTTCCTCGACAAGGACATTTATTTCATCAGCGAGATCCCGTCGCAGCTGCTGTGGAGCGACGTCGGCCAGATCGGCGGCGTGGCCGTGCTGCTCGCTTTCGTGGCTACGCTGTACCCGAGCTGGGCGGCGGCGCGCGTGCAGCCGGCGGACGCGCTGCGCTACGAATAAGCGCGTTTCGGGGCAATCGTCGGCGCGGCGGCACCATGCGCGCAGCCGCCGCAAATACCTTCTCAATTTTTCCGTGTGGAATAAATAGAAAAAAACGAGCGTTTTATTTATTTCACAAGAGAAATCTGCGGTGCCACATTTCTGGTGCAATCTTGTATTTATAAAATTAAATTCGGTTGAATTTAATGAACACAATACAATTCCTCGTTTGACATGCATAAATGATTTGATTAAGGTCAATAGTTCGCTTCGAGCGAATTTTCGTTTTGCAATGTCCAACTACAAGACAGGGAGAAACCAAAGATGAGCGAATGCGCGCCGAAACAGAATGTCAAGAACGTGGGTGTCGACGACGACTACCTGTGCATCGAACTGCTGAGCGGCCTGCGCCTGATGGGGCCGCTACGCACGAACCCCGTCTACCGCGATCCCGTCACCCCGCCCGATACCCGCCAGGCCATGGCCGATTTCGTGCCGGCCATGGCTACCTGATCGTCCGCATGTCCGCCCCGGCTGCCGGGCCGGGAGCGGCCGCACGATTGCCCGCCGTGCCGCAAGAACGCGCACTGATGGGGGTACAATGTCCCCATGAAAATCCGTGTTGCGACCTACAACATTCATAAGGGCGTTTCATCCTTGCGCAGTACGCCGCGCGTCGTGGCGCTGAAAAAGGCCATCGGGGCCTTCGGCGCGGATGTCGTCTTCCTGCAGGAAGTGCAGGGCCGGCACGACCGCTACCAGGCGCGCTATGGCGAGAAGGTGCGCAGCCCGCACCACCACTGGCCGGAAAAGGCCCAGCACGAGTTCTTCGCCGGCGAAAACCTGCATGCCGCGTACGGCATGAATGCCGTCTACGACCACGGCCACCACGGCAATGCGCTGCTGTCCTGCTTCCCCATCGGGAACCAGCACAACCACGACGTGTCCGACCATGCGTACGAGCAGCGCGGCATCTTGCATTGCGTGCTCGAGACCGAGGCCGGCAATGTCCACTGCTACGTCGTGCACCTGGGCCTGTTCGAAGGCAGCCGCCGGCGCCAGACCGATGCCCTCATCAATGCGGTCAACGATTCGGCGCCGAACGGCGAGCCGGTCATCATCGCCGGCGACTTCAACGACTGGCGCAATACGTTGAGCGAATGCCTGCGCCTGAACCTGGGCGTGGTCGAAGTGTTCGACGAATTGAGCAAGACCTCGCGCCTCGGCGAGATGGTGCGGTCCATGGCGGGACGCGAGCGCCGCCTGGTGCCGGCACGGACGTTCCCGGCCGCGCTGCCCTGGTTCCGGCTCGACCGGATTTATGTGCGCGGCTTCAAGGTCGAGCATGCCGAAGTGCTGCACGGTCCCCAGTGGGCGCGCTTGTCGGACCACGCACCCATCGTGGCCAACCTGCAACTCAAATAGCGATGCGTTCCGTTACCTATGTAGCGAACAACGACGTCACCCTCCTCGAAAGCGGCAGCAGTTATTTCCCGGCACTGCTGGCGGCCATCGATACCGCCGGCATTGAAATCCTCTACGAAACCTATATCTATGCCGAGGACGAGCAGGCGCGGGCCGTCACCGATGCGCTGGTGCGTGCCGCCAAGCGCGGAGTGAAGGTGCGCGTGCTGATCGACTGGTTCGGCACCGGCAACCGCATGGCCCGCGCACTGGGCGAGGAATTCGCGGCAGCCTGCGTCCACTACCGCATGTTCAACCCCTGGTTCCGGCGCGGCACCGCGCGCAGCCACCGCAAGATCGCGGTGATCGACCGCGAGACGGCGTTCGTGGGCGGCATCAATACCAACGACGACCACCTGCACGACTACGCGCCGCACGCGCCGTTGCCGGCGCCGCGCTGGGATTTCGCGGTACGCGTGCGCGGACCGCTGGTGGAAGCCATCCTGCGCGAATCGCAGGGCCAGTGGCTGCGCGCCGGGCACCTGCCGATCGTCGGCCGCATCAACCTGTTCCGCGAACTGCGCAAGCAGCCGCCGACGCAGGGCGATCGGCCGATGCGCGCGGGCTTCGTCGTGCGTGACAATTTGCGTAATCGCCGCACGATCCAGCGCGCCTACCTGCAGGCGATCGGGCAGGCGCGAAGGCGCGTGCTGATGGCCACGCCGTACTTCGCGCCGGGACGCAAGTTCCGCGACGCGCTGTGCCGCGCGGCCCGGCGCGGGGTCGACGTCCAGCTCCTGATCGGGGTCGGCGAGTTCCGCATGCAGGATGCGGTGGCGTCCTCGTTCTACCCGCAGCTGCTGGCGGCGGGCGTGCATATCGTCGAGTACCGCAAGACCCAGCTGCACGCCAAGGTCGCGGTGGTCGACGACGACTGGGCCACGGTCGGGTCGAGCAATTGCGACGCGCTGTCCCTGTTCGTCAACCAGGAGGCCAACGTGGTCGTGCGCGACGCCGGCTTCGCGAAGACGCTCTCGGGCCGGATCGAGCGCGGCATCGCCGACGGCACGACCGTGTGCATGGACGACCTGCGCAAACTGGGATGGGTGCGCCGCTATGGCCACGAAATGGCCTATCTTCTCTATAAAATGACGATGCGCGTGTTCGCCATCGGCTATGCATGAACGAAAGGTAATAACGCTGTCATCCAGGCAGCGTACATAGTATGAGCAACAGTATGAACAACCGCGAGCAACAGGATAACGGCAGCGTACGAATCGACAAGTGGCTGTGGGCGGCGCGCTTCTTCAAGACGCGCTCGCTGGCGGCGGAAGCCGTCGACCGCGGCCGGGTCAGGATCGGCGGAGAGCCCGTGAAACCTGCCCGTTCGGTAAAGGTGCGCGACAAGATTTTCATCGATAATGGCTCGACGCGCTGGGAAGTGGTGGTGCTGGACGTGTCCGACAAGCGCGGCCCCGCCCCGGTGGCGCAGGCGCTGTACCGCGAGACCGAGGACAGCCTCGTCAAGCGCGCCAACGACCAGGAAGCGCGCCGCCTGTTCCCCGAGCCGGGCAGCACCATCAAGGGCCGCCCGACCAAGCGCGACCGCCGCGCCATCGGCCGCGTAGGTGGCGACGAGTACTGATACCTGGGCCGTCTTCCCGGCGGCCCACGGCATTGCGCCAAAGCACTAGAACGGCGCCTCTAAACTTCCCGTTTGACATTTCAAGGCTGGTAGATAATAGTACGAGCGTTCGGATTTTTTCGATTAACGTTAGAGGCTCCTATTAGCACTTCAGCCAAATCCATGAGCATGCGTAAAGGCGAGATGACCCGTGCGGCCATTCTCGACGTTGCGCTCGGGCTCGCCAGCCGCGACGGCCTGGAAGGTTTGACCATCGGCCTGCTGGCCGACCGCATGAACATGAGCAAATCGGGCGTCTTCGCCCATTTCGGTTCGCGCGAGGATTTGCAGATCGAAGTGCTCAGGCTGTACCACGGCCGCTTCGAGCAGGAAGTCTTTTTCCCCAGCATCAAGGAAGCACGCGGCCTGCCGCGCCTGGAAGCGATGTTCAATCGCTGGCTCCAGCGCGTCTCGGTCGAGATCGCGTCGGGCTGCATCTATATCAGCGGCGCCGTCGAATACGACGACCGTCCGGGCCCGATCCGCGATGCGCTGGTGGCCATGGTGCGCGCCTGGCAGGATGCGCTCGTGCGCGGCGCCCAGCAAGCCATCGATTGCGGCGACCTGAAGGAAGGCACCGACGCCCAGCAGCTCGTCTACGAGATGTACGGGCTGGTGCTGGCCGTGCACCACGATGCCCGCTTCCTGCGCATTCCCGGCGCCGTCGACCGCGCACACCGCGGTTTCGCGCGCCTGATCGAGGATTACCGCAACCCCAACGCCAAACGCAGCCAGCCGGAAGCATCCGCGCTCCAGTAAACACCACTATATCTACACCGTCAGGAGAACACCATGGGTCAGTACGTCGCGCCACTTCGGGATATGCAGTTCGTTCTGCATGAATTCCTCAACGTCACCGAAGAGTACAAGAACCTCCCGCCGTACGCGGAGTTCGACGCCGACATCATCAACCAGGTGCTGGAAGAGGGCGCGAAGTTCACCCAGGAAGTGCTGTTCCCGCTGAACCACAGCGGCGACCGCGAAGGCTGCCACTACGACGCCGCCGGCAAGACCGTCACCACGCCGAAGGGCTTCAAGGAAGCGTACAAGCAGTACGTCGACGGCGGCTGGCCGGCGCTGGCCTGCGATCCGGAATACGGCGGCCAGGGCCTGCCGGTCTCGCTGAACAACTCCTTCTACGAGATGCTGAACTCGTCGAACCAGGCATGGTCGATGTACCCGGGCCTGTCGCACGGCGCCTACGAGTGCCTGAAGGAGCACGGCACCGACGAGCAGAAGAAGTTCTACCTGCCGAAGCTGGTCTCGGGCGAATGGACCGGCACCATGTGCCTGACCGAAGCCCACTGCGGCACCGACCTGGGCCTGCTGCGCTCGAAGGCCGAACCGCAGGCCGACGGCACGTATAAAATCACCGGCTCGAAGATCTTCATCTCGGCCGGCGAACACGACATGGCCGAGAACATCGTCCACCTGGTGCTGGCACGCCTGCCGGACGCGCCGGAGGGCTCGAAGGGCATCTCGCTGTTCCTGGTGCCGAAATTCCTGCCGAACGCCGACGGTTCCATCGGCGAGCGCAACCCGATCTTCTGCGGCGCCATCGAAGAGAAGATGGGCATCCACGGCAACGCCACCTGCCAGATGAACCTGGACGGCGCCGTCGGCACCCTGATCGGCCAGCCGCACAAGGGCCTGCAGGCGATGTTCGTGTTCATGAACGCGGCCCGCCTGGGCGTGGGCATGCAGTCGCTGGGCCTGACCGAAGTCGCCTACCAGAACGCGCTGACCTATGCGAAGGACCGCATCCAGATGCGCAGCCTGTCGGGCCCGAAGGCACCGGACAAGCCGGCCGACCCGATCATCGTGCACCCGGACGTGCGGCGCATGCTGTTGACCGCCAAGGCCTATGCCGAAGGCGCGCGCGCGCTGACCTCCTACGTGGCGCTGCAGATCGACCGCGAACTGAACCACCCGGACGAGGAAGTGCGCAAGGAAGCCGCCGGCGAAGTGGCGCTCCTGACCCCGATCGTCAAGGCCTTCATCACCGACAACGGCTGGATCGCCACCTCGGAAGCGCTGCAGGTGTACGGCGGCCACGGCTACATCAGCGAGTGGGGCATGGAGCAGTACGTGCGCGATGCCCGCATCAACATGATCTATGAAGGCACGAACACCGTGCAGTCGCTGGACCTGCTGGGCCGTAAGATCCTGATGGACAACGGCGCCAAGCTGCGCGCCTTCGGCGAGAAGATCAAGGCCTTCGTGGAAGAGAACGGCCTGGACGAAAACCTGTCCGAGTTCGTGACCCCGCTGGGCGAACTGGGCGAGAAGGTCACCAAGCTGACGATGGAAATCGGCATGAAGGCCTTCCAGAACCAGGACGAAGTCGGCGCCGCCGCCGTGCCTTACCTGCGCGTGGCCGGCCACCTGGTGTTCTCCTACTTCTTCGCGCAGATGGCCAAGATCGCGCTGGAGAAGAAGGATTCGGGCGACAAGTTCTACGAGTCGAAGCTGGCCACGGCGCGCTTCTACTTCGCCCGCCTGTATCCGGAAACCGCGATGCTGATCCGCCAGGCACGTTCGGGCGCATCGAACCTGCTGGCGCTGGACGCGGACCTGTTCTAAGCACGACCATCACGTACCAACGCGTACCCCCGCTTCATTGACCCGTCGTCCCGGCGCAGGCCGGGACCCAATGTTCCAAGCGCTGCCACCGCGCCGAATTGGGCCCCTGCCTTCGCAGGGGCGACGCTAACTAAGGATTACGAGAGATGACTAATTTCATCGTCAAGAAAGTCGCCGTGCTGGGCGCCGGCGTGATGGGCGCGCAGATCGCCGCGCACTGCGTCAACGCCAAGGTGCCGGTCGTGCTGTTCGACCTGCCGGCCAAAGAGGGTAACAAGAACGGCATCGTCCTGAAGGCCATCGAGAACCTGAAAAAGCTGTCGCCGGCCCCGCTGGGCAACAAGGACGACGCCGCGCTGATCGAAGTGGCCAACTACGAGGACAACCTCGACGTGCTGGCCGGCTGCGACCTGATCATCGAAGCCATCGCCGAGCGCATGGACTGGAAGCACGACCTGTACAAGAAGGTCGCGCCGCACATCGGTGCGAACGCCATCTTCGCCTCGAACACCTCGGGCCTGTCGATCGAGAAGCTGGCCGAAGGCTTCGACGCCGAACTGAAGTCGCGCTTCTGCGGCGTGCACTTCTTCAACCCGCCGCGCTACATGCACCTGGTCGAGCTGATCCCGACCGCTGCAACGAAGCCGGAAATCCTGGACCAGCTGGAAACCTTCCTGACCTCGACGCTGGGCAAGGGCGTCGTGCGCGCCAAGGACACCCCGAACTTCATCGCCAACCGCGTCGGTATCTTCGGCATGCTGGCAACCATCGTCGAAGCCGAGAAGTTCGGCCTGTCGGTGGACGTCGTCGACGACCTCACCGGCGCCAAGCTGGGCCGCGCCAAGTCGGGCACCTTCCGCACCGCGGACGTGGTCGGCCTGGACACGATGGGCCACGTGATCAAGACCATGCAGGACAACCTGAAGGACGATCCGTTCTTCAGCGTCTACAAGACGCCGGACGTGCTGGCCAAGCTGATCGAGAAGGGCGCGCTGGGCCAGAAGACGGGTGCCGGTTTCTATAAAAAGGTCGGCAAGGACATCCTGCGCCTGGACTTCGCCAGCGGAGAGTACGTGCCGGGCGGCGCCAAGGCGGCCGACATCGTTGGCCGTATCCTGAAGGAGAAGGACCCGGTCAAGAAATTCAAGGCGATGCGCGAATCGTCGAACCCGCAGGCGCAGTTCCTGTGGGCGATCTTCCGCGACGCTTTCCACTACATCGCGTTCCACCTGAACACCATCGCCGACAATGCGCGCGACGTCGACTTCGCGATGCGCTGGGGCTTCGGCTGGAGCGTCGGTCCGTTCGAGACCTGGCAAGCAGCCGGCTGGACGCAGATCGCCCAGTGGGTCAAGGAAGACATCGACGCCGGCAAGGCACTGAGCAATGCACCGCTGCCGGACTGGGTGTTCAGCGCGCCCGTATCGGAGAAGGGCGTGCACACGCCTGAAGGTTCGTACTCGGTGTCGAAGAACGCCTACGTGCCGCTGTCCGACCTGCCGGTGTACAAGCGCCAGCAATTCCGCGCCCCGGTCGTGGGCCTGGGCGGCGCGGATCCGAAGACCGCCGGCACCACCGTGTTCGAGGACGACTCGGTGCGCCTGTGGCACTCGGACGACGAGGTGCTGGTCATCTCGCTCAAGACCAAGATGCACGTCATCGGCGACGGCGTCATCAAGGGCCTGCAGCGCGGCCTGGCGGAAGCGGCCAAGGGTTACAAGGGCCTGGTGATCTGGAATACCGATGCGGCCGAAGGCGGCGCGTTCTCGGCCGGCGCCGACCTGCAATCGGCCCTGCCGGCCTTCATGGCGGGCGGCGCCAAGGCGATGGACCCGATCGTGAAGGAACTGCAGGACACCTTCATGGCCATGAAGTACTCGAACATCCCCGTCGTGGCGGCCGTGGCCGGCCTGGCGCTGGGCGGCGGTTGCGAAATGGCGCTGCATGCAAGCAAGCGCGTGGCCTCGATCGAGTCCTACATCGGCCTGGTCGAAGTGGGCGTGGGCCTGGTCCCGGCCGGCGGCGGCCTGAAGGAAGCGGCGCTGCGCGCGGCCAACGAAGCCAAGGGCAACGACATCCTGCAATTCCTCAAGAATGGCTTCATGAACGCCGCCACCGCGCAAGTGTCGAAGTCGGCGCTGGAAGCGAAGGCCATGGGTTACCTGAAGGAAGACGACGTCATCGTGTTCAACCCGTACGAACTGCTGCACGTGGCCAAGGTCACCGCGCGCGCCATGTTCGACGCCGGCTACCGCGCGCCGGCACGCCGTGCCATCCCCGTCACCGGCCGCTACGGCTGGGGCACGATCCGCGGCCAGATGGTCAATATGCGCGACGGCGGCTTCATCTCGGCGTATGACTACCAGCTGGGCGACACGATCGCCGAGATCGTGACCGGCGGCGACGTCGACCAGGGCAGCGTCGTGTCCGAGCAGTGGCTGCTCGACATGGAACGCAAGGCGTTCGTTTCGCTGCTGAACAATCCGAAGACCCAGGAACGCATCATGGGCATGATGCAGACCGGTAAGCCGGTACGTAACTGATCGCGGCGCGGACAACAAGGACTACTGACATGAGCAAACAACTTCAAGACGCATACATCGTCGCAGCGACCCGCACCCCCATCGGCAAGGCGCCGCGCGGCGTGTTCAACAAGACCCGTCCGGACGACCTCCTGATCGCCGCGATCCAGGGCGCGATGAAACAGGTGCCGAACCTCGATCCGAAACTGGTCGTCGACGCCATCATCGGCTGCTCGTTCCCGGAAGCGGAGCAGGGCTTCAACATCGCGCGCCAGGCCGTCGTCATGGCCGGCCTGCCGAACACCGTCGGCGGCGTGACCGTCAACCGCTACTGCGCGTCGGGCATCACCGCCCTGGCAATGGCCGCGGACCGCATCCGCGTCGGCGAAGCCGACGTGATGATCGCCGGCGGCGTCGAGTCGATGTCGATGGTGCCGATGATGGGCCACCACCCGTCGATCAACATGCGCGTGTTCGAGGACGAGAACGTCGGCCTGGCCTACGGCATGGGCCTGACCGCCGAGAAGGTCGCCGCGCAGTGGAAGGTGAGCCGCGAAGACCAGGACGCGTTCGGCCTGGAATCGCACCGCCGCGCCGTCGCCGCCCAGCAGGCAGGGTACTTCAAGGACGAGATCACCCCGGTAGAAGCCGTGACCCGCACGCCGAACCTGGCGACGGGCGAAGTCGACGTCAAGCGCCGCCTCGTCGAGCATGACGAAGGCCCGCGCGCCGACGCCAGCCTGGAAGCGATGGCCAAGCTGAAGCCCGTGTTCGCCGCCAAGGGCAGCGTGACGGCCGCGACCTCGTCGCAGATGTCGGACGGCGCCGGCGCGCTGCTGGTCGTCAGCGAGAAGATCCTGAAGGAGCACAACCTGACCCCGCTGGCCAAGTTCTCGTCGTTCGCCGTGCGCGGCGTGCCGCCGGAAATCATGGGCATCGGTCCGAAGTTCGCGATTCCCGCGGCGCTGGCCGCCGCCGGCATCAGCCAGGACCAGCTGGACTGGATCGAGCTGAACGAAGCCTTCGCCGCCCAGGCGCTGGCCGTGATCCGCGACCTGGACCTGGACACCAGCAAGGTCAACCCGATGGGCGGCGCAATCGCCCTGGGCCACCCGCTGGGCGCCACCGGCGCGATCCGCGCCGCGACCGTCGTGCACGCCCTGCGCCGCAACAACCTGAAGTACGGCATGGTGACCATGTGCGTCGGCGCCGGCATGGGCGCGGCGGGCATCATCGAGCGCGTGTAATTTTCGGATAGATCGCTGATGAGAAGGGCGCTGAGTATGACGGCGCCCTTTTTTTATGCGTTATCTCCAGCACGTCGTCCCTGCGAAGGCAGGGACCCAATCTGAGCGTGCCGACGCCACGGCGCACGCAAGACGCCTCACGAACAACATCGGAGACTTTCATGGACATCCTCACCACCACCGCCAACGGCATCCTGACCCTCGAATTCAACCGCCCCGAACGGAAGAACGCGATCACCGGCGCCATGTACACCACGATGGCCAACGCCCTGCGCGCCGCCGAGAGCGACAATACGGTCCGCGCCATCCTCATCGCCGGCAAGCCCGAGATCTTCACCGCGGGTAACGACCTGGACGACTTCCTCAACAACGTGGGCGAAGGCGCGATGACGGAAGACCGTCCCGTGTTCCAGTTCATGCGCGCGCTGGAAGGCAGCACCAAGCCCGTCGTCGCGGCCGTCGCCGGCCTGGCCGTCGGCATCGGCACCACGCTGCTGATGCACTGCGACCTGGTCTACGCCGCCGACAACGCGAAGTTCTCGATGCCCTTCACCCAGCTGGGCCTGTGCCCCGAATTCGCCTCCTCGCTGCTCGTGACGCAAGCCGCCGGCTACACCCGCGCCGCCGAGAAGCTGATGCTGGGCGAAGCGTTCTCCGCCCAGGAAGCGTTCGAGATGGGCATCGTGGCGAACGTCCTGCCGGCCGCCGACCTGCTGCCGTTCGCGCAGGGCCAGGCGGCCAAGCTGGTCAAGCTGCCGGCCGCCTCGATCCGCACGACCAAGATGCTGATGAAGCGCTCGCGCGCGGCGCTGGTGGCGGACACGATCAAGGCGGAAAACGAGCGCTTCAGCGCCATGCTGACGGGCGCAGAGGCCAAGGAGGCGTTCACGGCGTTCTTCGAGAAGCGCAAGCCGGACTTCAGCAAGTTCGACTGAGCGGCTTCCGGTTTCCATTCGCGCCCGGGACATATGGGCGACACATGCCGCGATTACCCTTGCGTACGCCGAGCGCCGTAAAGATGCGCTAGAGTGAGCAGATGTAGCCAAAGGAGCAAGAATGGAAGCCGAAATCAAGCTGGCGCTCGATGCCGCCAGCGTCGCCAAGATCAAGAAGAGCCCGGTGCTGCGCCCCAATGCGGAGACCGAGCCCGTCGACGACGACCACGTCGACCGTTATTTCGACACCCCGGGGTTCGACCTGTGGAAGCACGGCTTCGCGCTGCGCGTGCGCAGCAGCGGCGAACGCCACGTGCAGACATTGAAAGGTGGCGGCAGCGCGCTGGCGGGCCTGCATCGCCGTACCGAGTTGGAAGCCGGCGTCGCGTCGGAAACGCCCGACCTGGACCTGTTTGCCAGGCAGCTGAAACAAGCGGTGCCCGAGCTGGCACGCGCTGCGGCCGGCCTGCAGCTGGCACCGGAGCCCGTCTTCGTCAACCGCACCAGGCGCACCAGCTGGATGCTGGCGCTGGAGGATGGCGCCCGGGTCGAGGTCGCGCTCGACGTCGGCGAGCTGCAGCGCGGCGACAAGAGCGTGCCCGTGCGCGAACTGGAACTGGAGATCAAGGAAGGCGACCCGGCGCGCCTGTTCCAGCTGGCGCAGCAGGTGCACGAGCACACGCCGGTGCGCATCGAGAACGTCAGCAAGGCCGAACGCGGCTACGCGCTGGCGCACGAGGACAAGCCGCAGGCCGTCAAGGCGACGCCCGTGACGCTCAAGCGCAAGGCCACGCTGGGCGAGGCGCTGGGCGCGATCATGCTGAACTGCCTGCAGCAGATGCAGGCGAACGAGCGCCTGGTCGCGACGGGCGACGTCGAGGGTCTGCACCAGATGCGCGTCGGCCTGCGCCGCCTGCGCGCCGCGCTGGCGATGGTGCGCGACCTGATCCACCTGCCGGAACCGCTGGCGGCGGATATCGAATGGCTGGCCGGGGAGCTGGGCGAGGCCCGCAACTGGGACGTGTTCATCGAATCCGTGCTGCCCGCCTTGCCGCTGACGGAAACGCACAAGCCGGCGCTGGCGCGCGTGGAAGTGGCGGCGCGCGAGGAAGCGCAGCGCCATCACGCCAAGGTGCGCTCGGCCGTCGGCAGCGCGCGCTACACGGGCCTGATGCTGGGCCTGGGCGGCTGGATCGCGGGCAAGGGCTGGCAGCAGGCCGGCCTGCCGCAGGACGGCGGCCTGCCCCCCGACCCGCTGGCGCAGCAGGTGCGCCGGGCGGCGCCGCGGCTGGTGCAGCACGCGTCCGCGCGCGTGCGCAAGCGCGCCCGCACCTTCGACCTGACGCAGCCGGAAAACCTGCACAAGGTGCGCATCGCGGCCAAGAAGGAACGCTATGCGCGCGAATTCTTCGCCGCGCTGGGCCACGGCAAGCACGGCGCACGCCGCCACGACCTGCTGACCGGCATGCAGGACGAGCTGGGCGAGATCAACGATGCCTTCGTGGCGCAGGACCTGGTCGGCCAGCTGCGCGAACGGGTGCCGCAGGAAGAAGGGCTGCTGGGCTTCATCGAGGGCGTGCTGGCGATGCGCGCGCTGGATGCGCTGCCGCGGGCGCGCAAGCATGTCAGGAACCGCTTGCGCGACAAGGCTCGCTTCTGATCCGTCGCCCTGCGCGGGACTCGTAGGGTGGGCATGTGGTGCCCACCCTACCTATCCGTCAGTTCTTCACCGCCAGGAACTCGCCTTTCCCCACCGGTACCAGGCTGGTCGTGAACCCGGCCCGCTGCACGGCCGCGACAAAACCTTCCATTTCAGGCGCATGCGAGGTCGCATTGTCGACCACCAGCAGGCCGCCGTTGCGCAGCACGCGCTGCAGGTCCGGCCACCAGCCGATGTAGCTGCTGCGCTGCGAATCGAGGAACACCAGGTCGAATTCGCCGTCCTCCATCCCGCGCAGCACGGTGCCGGCATCGCCGCCGAGCTGGGTGATGCGGTCCGCCAGTCCCGCGCGTTCGAAATTGGCGCGCGCCATGTCGATCTTCGCTTGCGCCATCTCCACCGTCGTGACGGCGCCGCCGATGCCGGCCGCGGCATCGGCCAGCCACAGCGTCGAATAGCCGTTCGAGGTGCCCAGTTCGAGGATGCGGCGCGCCGCCGTGGCCTTGACCAGCACGGCCAGGAACTCGCCCGTGTCGGGCGTGATG
Source organism: Massilia sp. YIM B02763 (assembly GCF_030412015.1). Classification (GTDB taxonomy): domain Bacteria; phylum Pseudomonadota; class Gammaproteobacteria; order Burkholderiales; family Burkholderiaceae_D; genus Telluria. Next base: position 14,365 of record NZ_JASNRD010000036.1, read on the forward strand.
TTGAGCATGCGCGTGGCGCGGTTGGCGCCGTCGGCGTCGTGGGCATCGCCGAATGCCGCCAGTTCGGCGAGCAGGGTCTTCAGGTCCGGATCCATCGTGTCTCCTCGGTTGCAGGAAGACCATGCTGCCACATTGCGCGGCAGGCTGCAAAGGACGATCCCCGCACCAGGAGGGACCTGATGCGGGGATCTGGAATTGGTGCCGGTATGTTTCCCGACCGCCGGCGCCGGTAGGGCGGCTGGGCCGCCTTGTGCTCTTTTCCCTAGGAGCGATGCGTATTCTGACGGCCGAATGTGACGCCATCTTGACGCTGGCGTGACATTCGCATTACTGATCCGTATTACCGACCCGTATCACTGCGCGGCCGGCGCGGCTTTCGGCTTGCCGAACTTCAGCGCGGCGCTCCACCGGCGCAGCAGGCCGGAGAGCCCCGTCTTGCGCTGGTCCGAGGACGCCAGCAGCGTGACCGCGGCCTGCAGCGCCTTGTCGTCGCGGGTGCCGAACAGGCGGGTCGGCTCGACCGGGTCGCGCGCAGTACTGTCCGCCGTTGCCGACGCCGGACGCAGGTGGTTGGCCAGGTCGGATTCGCGCAGCAGCAGGTCGTCGCGGTCCACGCCGCGCGGCAGGACGCGCATGTCGGGCGTGATGCCGTGCGCCTGGATTTCGCGGCCGTTCGGCGTGAAATAGCGCGCGACGGTGAACTTGACGGCATCGTCCTGGCCCAGCGGGATCACCGACTGGATGGAGCCCTTGCCGAAGGTCTGGGTGCCGATCACGGTGGCGCGGTGCTGGTCCTGCAGCGCGCCCGTCACCAGTTCCGCAGCCGACGCCGAGGCGCCATTGACGAGCACCGCGAGCGGCACGGTGCGCGTCCAGGCGGGCAGGCCGGCCAGCACGTCGGGCTCGCCGGGACCGCGGTAGAAACGCTGGTCGACGGTGACGACGGCATTGGCGCCGTCCTCGCGTCCGCGCGCCGAGAACAGCACGGTGCCGGGCGGCAGGAAGGCGCCGGCGACGGCGACGCCGGCCGCCACCAGGCCGCCCGGATCGTTGCGCAGGTCGAGGATCACGCCGCGCGGCGGCTCCTTGCCGTCCAGCTTGCGCAGCGCAGCCGCCAGGTCGGTCCCGGTGGCGCCGCCGAATTCGGAAATGCGGATCCACGCCACGCCGCTTCCGGCCATGCGTGTCTGGACCGTGGCATTGTGCAGCTCCTCGCGCGCGATGCGCAGTGTATTGAGCTTGTTGCCGAACCGGCCGGGGTGCGTGACGCCCAGCGTGACCACGGTACCCGGAACGCCGCGCATGCGCCGGCCCACTTCATCGGTCGACATGCCGGCCACGGCGGCCCCGTCGACCGAGACGATGACGTCGTTCGGCACCAGGCCGGCGCGCGCGGCCGGCGAGCCATCGCTGGTCGAGACGACGCGCAGTTCGTCCTGGTGCTCCTCGACCTCGACGCCGATGCCGACGTATTCGCCGGTGTTCTCGCGCTGGATGTCGAGCATGGCGTCCTTGTCGAGATAGCTCGAATGCGGGTCGAGCGACGCCAGCATGCCGGCCAGCGCGCCGTCGAACAGCTTCTTGTCGTCGGCCTGGCCCACGTAGTTCTGCTTGATCAGCGCATAGGCGGCCAGCAGCTTTTCCACCTCGGCCTGGGGCAGCACCAGCTGCTCCTGCGTCTGTACGGGAGCGCCGGCGGTATCGGCCCCATTCGCCGCATTGGCAGCATCGGCGGCGGCATGGGCCGCCGGCAGGCTGGCCGTGGTCAGGATGGCGGCGAGCGCAAGCGCGCGAAAGGTGAAGGTGGGCGTCATCGGCATTCCTTTTTCTTGCATCTTTTTGCTGGCGCCATTCTGGCGCATTGTCGTGTCGATCGGAGGCAGGGGCGCCGTAAATCCATGTAAAACCCAGCGGTGTCATGACGGCGGGGCGCCGCCATGCGTGGAGCACCTGCGTATCCCATCCATATTGCCCCGCTTTTTCCCTTTTCCAACTAGTCGAAAGAACAGATAATCGTTTCTTTGCGGCAGCGGTTGCCGCGACAGGAGATGCCATGCAAGACCACGACCAGCCCGCGAGCCCCTCGCGCCGCAAGATCTTCCAGGCCGCCGCCGCCGTCGGCCTGACGTCCGCCACGCTGACTCCGGCCCAGGCCGCCGACAAGGCGCCCGCCAGGGCAGCGACGAAGCCGGCCGCCGGCTCGCTCGACGCCAAGCTCAAGGCGCACGTGAAGAACGTGGTCGTGATCTACCTGGAGAACCGCAGTTTCAACAACCTGTTCGCGGACTTCCCGGGCCTGGCCCAGCCGCTGTCGGCGCTGCCGGCCGCCGCCGCCGTGCAGAAGGACCGCGACGGCTCGCCGTTGCCGGAACTGCCGAAGATCTGGGGCGGCATGGTGCCGTCGCGCCAGAACATCGGCGGCAAGGACTACATCGTCAAGGAAGACGACATCCAGCATTTGCCGAACGGTCCGTTCAAGCTGCAGGATACGGACGGCAAGCCGCTGCCGGAGGGCCTCGTCACGCGCGACCTGGTGCACGCGTTCTATCACAACCAGATGCAGATCAACGGCGGCAAGAACGACGGCTTCGTCGCCTGGGGCGACAGCGGCGCGCTGGTGATGGGGCGCTACGGCGAAACGGACAAGCACCTGGGCCTGTGGCAGATCGCGCGCGAGTTCACGCTGTGCGACAACTTCTTCATGGCGGCCTTCGGCGGTTCCTACCTGAACCACCAGTTCCTGATCAGCGGCCGCGTGCCCGAGTATTTCAATGCGGCCCAGACGCCGGCCAAGCGCAAGATCGCCGTCACGGAAGACGGCCCGGCCGGCACGCGCCTGGCCGTGGCGCCGGACTCGCCCAAGTCGGCGCTGGAAGGCAAGCCGAAATTCGTCAACAACGGCGCGATCACGCCGGACGGCTACGCGGTCAACACGATGGCGCCGCCGTACCAGCCGAGCTGGGTGCGCCCGGCGCCGGGCGGCGACAAGGACCACGCCGACCCGCAGGACCCGTCCACGCTGCCGCCGCAGACCTACGACACCATCGGCGACCTGCTGAGCAGGAAGGGCGTCGACTGGGCCTGGTACGGCGGCGCCTGGCAGGCGGCCCTGGACGGCCGCGGCGAGGGCACGCGCCCGAACTTCCAGTTCCACCACCAGCCTTTCAATTACTTCAAGCAGTTCGGCCCCGGCACCGAGGCACGCACCAGGCACCTGCGCGACGGCGGCCTGGGCGACAGCCCGATCTCGAACCGCTTCATCGCCGACGCCGTCGCCGGCAAGCTGCCGCCCGTCGCCTTCTACAAGCCGCAGGGCAACCTGAACCTGCATGCGGGCTACTCGGACATCGAGTCGGGCGACGCCCACGTGGCCAACGTGATCGAGCACCTCAAGAAGTCGCCGCAGTGGAAGGACATGGTCGTCGTCATCACCTTCGACGAGAACGGCGGCTGGTGGGACCACGTGGCGCCGCCCAAGGGCGACCGCTGGGGCCCGGGCTCGCGCATCCCGGCGATCATCGTGTCGCCGTATGCGAAGAAGGGCGCCGTCGACCACAATTTCTACGACACGACGTCGATCATCCGCTTCATCTCGCGCCTGCACGACCTGCCGCTGCTGGAAGGCCCGGCGGCGCGCACGGCCGCCTTTGCCGCGCGCGGCGAGCGCGGACCGGGCGACCTGACGGGAGCGTTGAGCTTCCGCTGAGGCGGCTTCTGGGAGAAAAAATTTCCTTCTGGCTAACGTGCGCTGTATGAGAAAACGCGGCGATACACTGGCTTTCGTCGTTGTCAATTGAACACGAAGTGGGCATGCGCAACTCGATGCGCTGTCCACGCCCCCTTAGACCAGGAGAATCACCATGCAGAAGAATAAATCCTTGAAAGCCCTGCTGGCCGTGTCGGCCGTGGCCGCCATGTTCAGCACCGTCGGCGTGCAAGCGCAAACCACTCCGAGCGTCGGCCAGACCGGCACCCAGAGCCAGGGCAAGACCAATGCCTCGGGCAAGACCGTCACCGACGGCACCATCGACAACAGCAACAGCTCGGGCATGGAAAACCGCAGCCAGGCGGCCGGCGCCAGCGGCGCGGCAGGCCAGACCGCGGCCGGCGGCGCCGCTTCCGGTGCCAAGCTGAGCGCGGGCGACGAGAAGGCGCTGAAGGACATGGCAATGGCGGACATGGCCGAAGTGGCTACCGGCAAGCTGGCAGCGAGCAAGGCCGAGAGCGCGGAAGTGAAGGCCTTCGGCCAGCAGATGGTCGACGACCACGGCGCCGCCCTGACCAAGGTGCAAGCCCTGGCCTCGGCCCGCGGCGTGACCCTGCCGACCGAGCTGGACGCCAAGCACAAGGCCATGTCGGCCAAGCTGGAAAAACTGAGCGGCGCCGAGTTCGACAAGGCCTACATGGCCAACGCTGGCGTCAAGGACCACAAGGACACCCACTCCAAGCTGGTCGCCAATTCCAAGAAGATCAAGGATCCGGAAGTGAAGGCGCTGGCCGACCAGCACATGCCGGTCGTCGAGCAGCACCTGAAGGCCGCCCAGCAGATGGCGACGGCCAAGTCGGGCACCTCGTCGGGCAAGTAATCCCGCCGATCGCGGTAGGGCCGGGACGACGCGCCCGCCTTACCGCCCCATCTTGAACTTCCCCGCGATCCGCTCGATCGCGATCTCGATTCCCGCCGTCGCCCGCAGCAGCCTGTCGATGTAGTCGCGCGGCGCATCCGCGATCCGCCATCCGGCTTGCGCATCCTCGCGCCGCAGCGTCGCCGCCTGCATGTGCGCCATGATCCAGTCCCCATCGTCCACCACGCGCAAGCGTCCGTGCACGTGCACGACTTCGTAGTTCCAGGTCGGCACGGCGCGTCTTCCGCGCGCGGCGAGGTCGTAGGACAGCGGAGACACGTAGTCCGCGGCGCCGCGGAACAGCACCATCACCGCGGCGCCATCCTCGTGCGCCAGCGGATTGGCGCGCGCGACGTGCGCACGCAGGCAGCCCCGCGGCGTTGCGGGGCCGGGCGGCACCAGCTGGAAGGGCAGGTGGTCGGCATCGAGGCCGTCGCCGCCTTCACCGCCGAAGCGCACCAGCGCGCCGAGCGGATGGCGGTCGATCAGCGCATGCAGCGCTTCGCTGCGGGTCTCGGCGTACTGGGCGGGCACGTACATCGGCGGTTCTCCTTATGTGGGCCTTCATGCTAGCGCCGGTAATGGGCTTGCTCAAACAGCCAATCGCGGCGAAGATGAACGGTCCAATTTTCGTCCGCCATCGATGCACGTCCACGATATCCTCGCCGCCGCGCCGCTCGATCGCAGCGCGGGCGCGCCGCTGTTCCGCCAGCTGTATGCGCACCTGAAGGACGCCATCCTCGACGGCCGCATCGAAGCCTCGGCGCGCCTGCCGGCCACGCGCGCACTGTGCACGCTGCTGGACGTATCGCGCCAGACCGTCCAGGCCGCGTACGAGCAGCTGATGGCCGAAGGCTATCTCGAGGGGGCGGTGGGGAAGGGCACGTTCGTCAGCGCCGCGCTGCCCGTCGCACGGACCGCGCGGGATGCCGCGCCGCCGGCCGCGCAACCCGTGCGTCCGCTGTCGCCGCGCGGCGAGGCGATGGCGTCCGGCATGGCGCGGGTGCGCCATCACGACGGCCCTTTGCGCGCCTTCCGCGTCAGTATGCCGGGACTGGACCTGTTCCCCTTCGACACCTGGCGCAAGCTGGAAGCGCGGCACTGGCGCCATTCGACGGCGCGCCTGGGCTACGGCGACAGCGGCGCAGGGCTGCCGGCCCTGCGCGAGCTGCTGTGCGCCTACCTGAAGGCCTCGCGCGGCGTGCGCTGCACGCCGGACCAGGTGGTGATCACGGCCGGATCGCAGCAGGCGCTGTACCTGCTGGCGCACCTGCTGCTGGCGCCCGGCGAAGCGGCCTGGATCGAATCGCCCGGCTACCAGGGCGCGGTGGCCCCGTTCCTCGCGGCCGGTGCGCGCGTCTGCCCCGTGCCCGTCGACGCGGAGGGAATGGACGTGGCCCACGCAGCCTCCCGTTTCCCCGACGCGAAGCTGGCCTTCGCCACGCCCTCGCACCAGCTGCCGCTGGGCGTCACCATGAGCTTGCGGCGCCGCCTCGAACTGCTGCGCTGGGCCGAACGGCAGCGCGCCTGGATCGTTGAGGACGACTACGACAGCGAGTACCGCTACACGGGACCGCCGCTGGCGTCGCTGCAAAGCCTGGATCGCAGCGGCTGCGTCGTCTACGTGGGCACGTTGTCGAAGGTGATGTTCCCGGGACTGCGCCTGGGTTACGTGGTGGCGCCGCCCGCGCTGGCCGGGCCCCTGGCGCGTGCCCGGGCACTGGTCGACCGCCAGGGGCCGTTCGTGGCGCAGGCGGCCCTGGCCGACTTCATCGCCCAGGGCCATTTCGCGCGCCACATCCGGCGCACGCGCGAGGCCTACGGCGAACGGCGCGAGGCACTGCTCGACGCGCTGCGGGCGTGCCTGGCGGGGCGGCTGCGGTGCGGACCGGCGGACGCGGGCCTGGACCTGTGCGTGCATTTCGAGGGCGCCGACGACGAGGATGCCGTGGCGCGCCGCGCGCGCGACGCCGGCATCGACCTGCGCACGCTGGGCTACTACGCGAATCCGGACGCCGGCGCGGCCTGCGCGGTGGATCCGGGCCTGCTGCTGGGCTTCTCGGCGTTCCGTCCGGACGAGATCCGCGCCGGCGTGCGTACGCTCGAGCGGGTGCTCATTGGCTGAGTACTCATTGGCTGAGCAGATAAGCGCTCATGTCGCGCGCATCCCGCTCGCTCACGCCCATGTTGGGCATCGCCGTGTGCGGGTCGATCGATTGCGGATCGCGGATCCAGCGCATGAGATTCGCCTGGTCGTTCGGCAGCGTGCCGGCGATGAAGCGGCGCTTGCCCAGGTCGTCGAGCGGGCGTCCCACGTAGATCGTCGAGCCCGTCACGCCGGGGATGATGTGGCAGGCCTGGCAGGCGTACTGGCTCAGCGCCAGCTTGCCGCGCTCCGGGTCGCCCAGCACGCCGGCCGGCGGCCGGCCGCTGTTGCCGCACCCGGCCAGCAGCGCCAGGACGGTGGCGGCGATCGCGGCGGTCGCGGCGCGCATCATGGCTGCGCCTCGTTTGCCGTGATGGCGCGGTAGTCCTGCGCGCTCATGTCGGGCAACTGCCGGATGAAGGCCACCGTGGCCCAGATGTCGGCGTCGCTCAAGTGGAATTCCCAGGCCGGCATGCCGCTCATCTTGATGCCGTGGCGCGTGATCCAGTAGATCTCGCGGTCCTTCCAGTTCAGCGTGGCGTCGATCAGCGGGCCGGGCACCGGCTGCATGCTCATGCCGATCGAGGATTGCGCGAAGCCGGGCCCGCCGTGGCATTGCGCACAGTGGTCGCGGTAGACGGCGGCGCCGCGTCGCACCTGCTCCGGCGCGCCCAGCCTGGGTACGTCGATGTCGCGCGCATTGCGCCGCACGGAATACTGCATGCCCTTCTCCAGCACGCCGTAGATGATCGGGAGGTGGTGCTTGGTCGCGCCCACGTAATACAGCCCGCCATAGAACACGGCCGCTGCGCCTGCCGCGGCAATGGCGCCTGCCGCCAGCAGCGTGAATGCGATGGTCTTGAGGATCAGGCGCGTGCGGTGCGAAGGCATCGTCGGGTTGGCCGGGTTGGCGAATCGTATCGTGTTAAAAAAATGTCATGGTGTCCGGTATTATAAAAGTCCTTCGCATATCGTGAATTCAACCGTGCTTATCACCGTCCGCCCGTCCGCCGCTCGTGGTTCCGCCTGTGTTGCCCTGGCCTTCCTGGCATTGCTGTCCGGTTGCGCGGACGAGGGCGAGCCTGTGCGCGTGGACGGCGGCGACGCGGCCGCCGGCAAGCGCCTCGTCGCGCACTACCAGTGCGGCGCCTGCCATGCGATCCCCGGGATTCCCGGCGCGACGGGCGACGCCGGCCCCGCGCTCGACACCATGGGGCGCCTGAGCTACATCGCCGGCGGCATTCCCAACAACCCTGCGCAGATGATCGCCTTCCTGCGCGACCCGCCGGCGCTCAAGCCGGGAACGTCGATGCCGGCGCTGGGCCTGACGGAGCAGGAGGCGCGCCACATGGCGGCCTACCTGTACACGCTGCGATGAGGTTGCGATGAGCGTCGCGATGAATGCGCCGATGGGCGAGGGCACGCTGCAGTCGGTGCTGCATCCGGCCGGCTGGGACGCCGCCGTCATCAGCCAGTTCGCCTGGGTGATGTTCGGCGCGGGTACGCTGATCTTCGTCGCCGTCATGGCGCTGCTGGCGCTGAGCCTGCGCCGCCACGAGCGGCCCGTGCGACCCGCGCTGTGGATCGCCGGCGCCGGCATCGCCTTTCCCGTCGTCGTCCTGAGCGCGCTGCTGGTGTGGAGCACCTGGCGCAGCGCCCAGCTGGCGCCGCAGAGCTCCAGCCAGGCCCTGACCATTTCCATCACGGCCAAGATGTGGTGGTGGGACGTCCGCTACCGCGACCCCGGGAGCGGGCGCGAGATCGCCGTCGCCAACGAGATCCACGTACCGGTGGGGCAGGCCGTGTACCTGGGCCTGAACGCGGCCGACGTGATCCACAGCCTGTGGGTGCCGGCGCTGGCGGGCAAGCGCGACATGATTCCCGGCCGCGTCACGGGCCTGACGATCCGCGCCGACAAGCCCGGCATCTACCGCGGCCAGTGCGCCGAGTATTGCGGCGCCCAGCACGCGCGCATGGCGCTGCAGGTGATCGCGCTGCCGCCGGACGAATTCAAGGCCTGGCTGGCACGCCAGGCGCAGCCGGCCGCCGCGCCGGTATCCAGCCTGCAGGAACGCGGTCGCGCCGTGTTCCTCGAGCAGCGCTGCCAGTCCTGCCACACGATCCGCGGCGTGGCCGAGACGGCCCGCCTCGGTCCGGACCTGACCCATGTCGGCAGCCGCAAGCAGATCGGCGCCGGCGTCCTGCGCACCCACGAGGGCACGCTGGCCGGCTGGATCGCCGACCCGCAGGCCATCAAGCCGGGCGTATTCATGCCGGCCGCATCAGGCCTCGACGGCGAGTCGCTGCGCGCGCTGGCCGCCTATCTCGTGCACCTGGAATGAAGCCCCGATGACGAACCCGAACGACCTCCCCAATTCGCTTCCGCGCCCGCCTGGCGAGCTGGAGCGCCTGGAAGACGTGTGGCGCACGCCCTCGGGCTGGCGCTTCTTCAAGAGCGTCAACAACACCAATATCGGCCTGCTGTACATCGGCACGGCGCTGCTGTTCTTCGTGCTGGCCGGCGTGCTGGGCCTGCTGATCCGCCTGCAGCTCGCCGTGCCGGAGAACGGCTTCCTGGCCGTGGGCACCTACAACCAGGTATTCACCATGCACGGCACGGTGATGATGTTCCTGTTCGCGATTCCCGTCGTGGAAGCGCTGGCCGTGTACCTGCTGCCGAACATGCTGGGCGCGCGCGACCTGCCGTTCCCGCGCCTGTCCGCCTACGCCTACTGGGCCTACGCGATCGGCGGCCTGGCGTTCTTCTGCACGCTGTTCGTGGGCCTTGCGCCGGACGGCGGCTGGTTCATGTATCCGCCGCTGACGGGGCTGCAGTATTCGCCGGACATGAACGCCGACTTCTGGCTGCTGGGGATCGGCTTCATCGAGATCTCGGCGATCGCCGGCGCCATCGAGCTGATCGTCGGCATCCTGTTCACCCGCGCGCCGGGCATGACGCTGGGACGCATGCCCGTGTATGCCTGGGCCATGCTGGTGGTGGGCCTGATGATCGTGTTCGCCTTCCCGGCCGTGATCGCGGGCACGGCCCTGCTGGAGATGGAGCGCGCGCTCGACTGGCCGTTCTTCATCGCCGACCGCGGCGGCGACCCGCTGCTGTGGCAGCACCTGTTCTGGTTCTTCGGCCACCCCGAGGTCTACATCATCTTCCTGCCCGCCGCCGGCATGGTGTCGACCATGATCCCGACCATCGCCGGCACGCCGCTGGTGGGCCGGCGGGCGGTCATCGCCGCGCTGCTGGGCGTGAGCGTGTTCAGCTTCGGCCTGTGGGCGCACCACATGTTCACGGCCGGCCTGGGCGTGATGGAGGCGGGCTTCGTGTCTGCGGCCAGCATGGCGGTGGCCGTGCCGACGGCCATCCAGGTGTTCGCCTGGATCGCCACGCTGTGGAAGGGAAAAGTACAGCCGGGCGCGCCCACGCTGTTCCTGCTCGGCTTCATGTTCATCTTCGTGCTGGGCGGCCTGACCGGCGTGATGGTCGCCGTCATCCCGTTCGACTGGCAGGTGCACGACACGTATTTCATCGTCGCCCACCTGCACTACGTGCTGATCGGCGGCATGGTGTTCCCCGTGTTCGCGGCGATGTACTACTGGCTGCCCCTGATCAACGGCAATCGCCTGTCCGAGCGGCTGGCGCGCTGGGTATTCGGGCTGATGTTCGTCGGCTTCAATACCGCCTTCTTCCCCATGCACGTCACGGGCCTCTTGGGCATGCCGCGCCGCGTCTACACCTATCCGGCGGACATGGGCTGGAACGGCTTGAACATGGTCTCGACCGTCGGCGCCTTCCTGTTCGCGCTGGGCGTCGTGCTGTTCGCCGCCGACGTCGTGCGCACGCTGCGCCGCCCGACCAAGGACGTGGGCAATCCGTGGAATGCGCCGACGCTGGAATGGCTGACCTCCGAAGACTACGGCAACCGCAGCATCCCGAAGATCGCGAGCGTCGATCCGTTGTGGGACCAGCCGACGCTGTCGCGGGAAGTCGACGAGGGCCGCCACTACTTGCCGAACACGGCCACCGGCAAGCGCGAGACCATCGCCACCAGCCCCATCGCCGCGAAACCGACCTACCTGATGATCCTGCACGGCGACAGCTGGCTGCCGCCGCTGGCCGCCGCCGGCACCGCCGCCTTCTTCCTGCTGCTGACGATGAAGCTGACGATTCCCGCCTGGATCGGCGGCATCGTCGCCGTCGTGTCCGTGGTCTGCTGGCTGTGGCAGGCGGACCGCGCGGCGCCCCAGCGCAGCGTGCAGATCGGGGAAGGGGAGACGTTGCCCGTGGGCGCCGTCAAGACGGGATCTCACTCCTGGTGGGGCACGATGATCATGCTGGTCGTCGACGGCAGCATCTTCGCCTCGTTCGGCTTCGCCTACATCCACGTGTCGATGCGCCTGCAGGTATGCCCGCCGCCGGGTGCCTCGCTGCCGCCGCTGTCGTGGGCGCTGGCCTCCGGCGGGCTGCTGGCGCTGGGTTCCGTGCTGGTCTGGCTGGCCACGCGCGCGCTCGGCAAGCGCAGGCTGCCCTGGCTGGCGCTGGCCGCGCTGGCCTGTACCTGCGCCGCGTTCGGCATCGACATGGAAGGCTTCCGCCAGGCAGGCCTGGACGGAAGCAGCAGCGCCTGGGCCGCCGCCATCTCGGCCATGCTCGGCTACCAGGGCCTGCACATCGCCGTGCTGCTGATCGTCGGTCCCTACCTGGCGCTGCGCGCCTGGCGCGGCCACCTGTCCGAGCACAGCCGCGCCACGCTCGACAACAGCGCGCTGATCTGGCACTACACGACGCTGCAGGGCATCGCCATGTCGGCGCTGATCCGCGCGATGCCGCTGCTGATGGAGTGAGCGATGAACGAACGGTTCTTCCCGCGCGCGCTGCGCGCCACGCTGCCGCTGATCGTCTGGATCGTGTATTTCGCCTTCACCTACGCGACGGCCGCCGCCCAGTGCAGCCCGGGCGGTTTGCGGCCGGAAGGGCCGGACCGCGTGCTGCTGGGCGCCGCGACCTTGCTGGCGCTGGCCATCTGCGCCTGGGTGGCCTGGGGCGCGCGCACCGTGCCGGGCAGCCCGCACGCGGGACTGCTCGACTGGACGCGGCTGGTGCTGGCCGTGCTGGCGCTGGTGGCGATTGCCTGGAATGGGGTGCCGCTGCTGCTGACGGCCGGCTGCGCCTAGACACGTCGTCCCGGCGCAGGCCGGGACCCAATTCCTGCCTGCAGACCGGCTGCGCCAAGGCATTAGGCCCCGGCCTTCGCCGGGGCGACGGCGCGTCAGTTGGCCGCCACGGGCGCCAGCACCTCGTGCTCGCTGCGGTTGCGCGCCGGCGCCTTGTGCACCATCGTGTAGGCATAGTCCACGCCCATGCCGTAGGCGCCCGAGTGTTCCCTGACGATGTCCATGACGGCGTCGTAGGTCTCGCGGTTCTTCCAGTCGCGCTGCCATTCCAGCAGCACCTGCTGCCAGGTGACGGGCACGACGCCGGCCTGCACCATGCGCTGCATCGCGAAGTCGTGCGCATCCTTCGAGGTGCCGCCCGAGGCGTCGGCCACCATGTAGATCTCGTAGTCGCCTTCCAGCATCGCGCACAGGGCGAAGGTGGTGTTGCAGACTTCGGTCCAGAGGCCGGCGACGATGACTTTCTTGCGGCCGTTGGCCTTCAGGGCGTCGCGTACCTTCTGGTCGTCCCAGGAATTCATCGAGGTGCGTTCGAGGATGGGCTGGCCCGGGAACACGTCCAGGATTTCGGGGTAGGTCTTGCCCGAGAACGAGTCCGTTTCGACGGTGGTGATGATGGTCGGGATATCGAAGGCCTTGGCCGCCTTGGCCAGGCCGACGACGTTGTTCTTCAGGGTCTGGCGGTCGATCGACTGGACGCCGAAGGCCATCTGCGGCTGGTGGTCGATGATGATCAGTTGCGAGTTTTCCGGGGTCAGGACTTCGAGTTTGGCGTTCTGCATGATGTTCTCCCTATGGTAGTGGTCGTGGTTTGCATCGAATCTTTCGAAGGCTTGCTTTGCTGTGCTTGCCTTGTGTTCGCTGCGATGGAGTCATTATGCTTGGCTGTTCGAAAATAAAAAAACGAGTAAATTCTGTCCCTATCATCGAATTTTTCGAATGCTATGCGCCGGCGGTTTCCCGGGCCGTGTCGAGGAAGGCCCGCACCTGCGGCGCGAGCCAGCGGCCGGCCGAATACAGCAGGTTCACTTCCAGCGGCGCGGGCCGGTGCGCCGCCAGCACTTCCACCAGGCGGCCCGCATCCAGTTCCGCCTGCACCAGCAGCAGCGGCGCCTGGATCAGGCCGAAGCCCGCGAGCGCGGCCTGCACCAGCGCCTGGCCCTCGTCGACCACCATGTGCGCCTGCCAGGTGAACGCGTCGGGCACCAATTCGACGGGACGCGGGCGGCCGCTCTCGGGCAGGCGGAACAGGATGCCCTCGTGCGCGGCCAGGTCCTCCGGCACAAGCGGCGTGCCGGCCCGCGCAAGATAGGCGGGCGCCGCGCACACCACCAGCGGCGTCGCGCCCAGCGCCAGCGCGCGCACGCTGCTATCCTTCAGGCGGCCGAAGCGCAGCGCGACGTCGTTGCGGTCGCGTACCAGGTCGCTGTGCTGGTCGCTCACATTCAGGCGTACCTGCACCTTTGGGTAGGCGGCGCGATAGCGCGCCAGCAGCGGCACCAGCCAGGACAGGGTGCCGGACGGGATCGCGAGCGCCAGCTGGCCCGCCACCTCGTCCGGCGCGGCCAGGCGCTGCTGCAGGCCGTCGAGACGGTCGATCAGCTCGGAGTACGCCTCATAGGCTTGCAGGCCCCGTTCCGTCGGGGCCAGATGACGGTTGTCGCGCGCCAGCAGTTGCACGCCCAGTTCGGCCTCCAGGCGCGCGATGTTCTTGCTGACCGCCGACGGCGTCAGCCCGAGCTGGCGCGCCGCGCTGGTGATGCCGCCCGTGCGCACCGTCTGCACGAAGGAGCGCTGTTTTACCAGTTCCTGGTTGCTGCCGTTGAGTTTATGTCCAATTGGTTGTGCCATGCCGTGCCGTTCCTTCTTTGGGCGACCATGCGCATAATCCTCTCCATCATCGCAATGGAGAATTCCCATGGAAGTACGCAATGTCGCCACCATTCCTGCCCTCGCGCTGCCTGGCCTGACGCACCAGACGCTCGCTTCCCGCGCCAATGGTATCGGCGCCTTCGAAGTATGGCAGCAATCGCTGGGTCCGGGTGCCGCCACCCCCTTGCACCGCCACGACTGCGAGGAAGTCATCGTGTTCACGGGCGGCACCGGCGTCATGCACCATGCCGGCACGGAGACGCCGATCACGGCGGGCACCGTGCTGCTGTGCCAGCCGAACGAGCTGCACCAGATCGTCAATACGGGCAGCGAGCCGCTGACCCTGTACGGCATCCTGTCCGTGTCGCCTGTCCCTGTGGTGGATGGCGACGGCCAGCCGATCGCGCTACCCTGGTAATCCAGCCGCGCCGGCGGCACCGAATCGGAAAGCATCGTCAGATCGTGAGAACCAACGTCATTGCATTCGCAGCCTGCGCGGCGCTCGCCGCCGCGCTGTCGTTCAATTCCTCGGCGCTCGCCGCCGCGCTGTCGTCCAATCCCTCGGCGCTCGCCGCCGCATCGTCGTCCGGCGCCTCGGCAGGCGCGAAGTCCGAGGACTTGCGTGCCAGGACGTCCGCGGGCGACCACGTCGCGAAGCTCGACGGCGTCGAACTCCATTACCGCATCGCGGGACACGGCCCGCTGGTCGTGGTCCAGGCGCCGGGCTGGGGCATCGGCACCGAATACCTGGAAAAGGGACTGGCGCCGCTGCGCGAGCATTTCACCGTATTGACCTATGACCCGCGCGGCACCGGGCAGTCGACGCCGGTGAACCCGTCCGCCCACGTCACCAACGGCGACCTGGCCGGCGATCTCGAACGGCTGCGCGCCTATCTCGGCCTCGACGCCATGGACCTGGTGGCGCATTCGAACGGCAGCGCCATCGCCATCGTGTATGCCGAGGCGCATCCCGAACACGTGCGCAAGCTGGTGCTGGTCGGTTCCCAGTTGCTGGGCTACCGGGGCGGGTGGGGTCCGGACGGCAACGCCGAGAACGAGCGGCGCGCCCGCGACCCGCGCTTCGCGGCCTACGCGAAGCTGATGCATGCCCCCGCGGCAAAGGACGACGCGGGATTCACCCGCCAGTTCAAGGACTACGCGGGCTACTTCTTCTACGATCCGGCCAGGGATGTGCCGAAGCTGCTGGCCGTCATGACGCAGCCGATGAGCGCGGCGATGAACAAGGCGTTCGAGGAAAGCCCGCCGGCCAAGGACGCGCCGCCGCTGGAGGATCTGAAGAAGATCACGGCCAGAACCCTGGTCGTGGATGGCCGCCAGGACCCGGTCTGCCCGCTGGCCGAATCGGAAGCCATCCAGGCCGGCATTCCCCGGGCCGAGATCGTGGCGATCGACCATGCCGGGCATTTTCCCTGGATCGAGCAGCCGGCGGCGTTCTTCGCGCCCGTCATCCGGTTCCTGCGGTCCTGACCGGCGCCCGGCGCGCGCAAAAAAAAA
>NZ_JASNRD010000037.1 GCF_030412015.1 Massilia sp. YIM B02763
AATTTAGCCCTTGCCAGAACTTGAGGATCACAGTATCTGCGAAGGCAGGAACCCAATCACTGCAAGCATCACTGTAACGCTTGCAAGATTGGGTCCCTGCCTTCGCAGGGACGACGGTGGTTAAGCCCCCGAAGGGCTTAACTGAACAGCTTCGCCGCCAGCGGCGGCTGACGGCGGAGAATCAGCGACGGCGCTGGTTGCGCATGGGGCGCGCGCTCCGGGTGACCCGGGCCAGCTGCAGTTCGCGCTGGCGGTCGACTTCCGCCTTCCAGACGACGAGTTCGAGCGCCAGGGCCATGGCGATACCGGCCGGCAGGGCGGCGGCGAAACCGAACAGGGTCAGCGCCAGGCTTGCAATCAGGATAACGAGGGTACTCGAACGGGGCATGATGTCACCTTTCTGTCAAAATCCGTTGGATCCATCCTGCCACAGCTGGGTTTTGCTTGCAATCACGTGTTGTAATGTGTGAGCGCGTCCCACGCATTGGCAGTACTGAGGAAGATATGGCCACGCAGTTGTTCCACAAGGGCCGATGTACGCAGGCGGTCCATGACGGGCCCCTTGACCTCGGCCAGGTGCAGCTTGACGCCCCGCTGTCCCAGCGTATGGTTGAGATCGATCAAACCGAACAGCGCCGACGTGTCGATGGCGTTCACCGCCGACAACACCAGCACGAGGTCGCGCGTATCGGGATGCGCGGCGAGCTCTTCCTCGATCCTGGCCTTCACGGCTTCGATATTGCCGAAGAACAGCCCGGCATCGACGCGCAGCAGCAACAGGCCCGGCGCCGTCTCCACCGCGTAGCGGTCGACGTTGCGGAAGTGTTCCGTGCCGGCGATGCGGCCCAGCAGCGCGATATGGGGGCGGCTCTCGCGCCAGATCATGGCGCCCAGCGACAGCACGAGTCCCAGCACCACGCCGGCCTCGACGCCGAGCAGCAGCACGCCGCCGGCCGTCGCCAGCAGCGCCAGCGCGTCGGCGCGGTCGTAGTGCCAGGAGGTGCGCAGCGTATTCCACTCCAGCATGCCCAGCACGGCGACGATGATCGTGGCCGCCAGCACGGGCAGCGGCAGCAGCGCCAGCCAGCCGGTCGGCAGCACCAGCGCGCAGGCCAGCAGCAAGGCCGTGATGACGCCGGCCAGCTGGGTGTTGGCGCCCGCCGCGAAATTGACGGCGGAGCGCGACAGGCTGCCCGTGACGGGAAAGCCGCCGCTGATCGCACTGCCGATGTTGGCGGCGCCCAGCGCGACGAGCTCGCGGTCCGTGTACAGCTTCTCCGCGCGCTTGACGGCCAGCGTCTGGGCACCGGACATGGCGATCAGGAAGCTCATGAAACCGATCAGGAGGGCCGGTTTCAGCAACGCCTGCCAGTGCTCGCCGGAGACCATGGTGTTCAGGTGCGGCAGGCCGGCCGGGACGTGGCCGATCGTGCGCATGCCGCCCGCGTCCAGGTGCAGCAGCGCGACGAGCAGCACGCTGCCCAGCACCAGCAGCATGGGCGCCAGGCGCGCGCCGATGTCGGCCGCGCCGGGCGCCAGGCCCAGGCGGCGCAGCAGCGGCGCCAGCCAGCGCCGCGCGGCCAGCAGGAAGGCGATGCTGCCCAGGCCCAGCGCCGCGCTGGGGCCGTGCCAGAACGGCGGCGGCGCGCCCAGCAGCGTGTCCACCTGGCCCAGCGCGATCACCACGGCCGAGCCGAGCGTGAAGCCGTTCATCACCGGACGCGAAAAGAAGTTGGCGAGGAAGCCGATGCGCAGCAGGCCGCAGGCCAGCAGCACGGCGCCGGACAGGGCCGCCAGCTGCGCGGCCAGCACCGTGTACAGCGCGCCGCCGCTCGTGGCCAGCGGCGCCAGCGCCGATGCCGTCATCAGCGAGATGATCGCCATCGGTCCGACCGATTGCGTGGAACTGGTGCCGAACAGCGCGTAGAGCAGCGGCGGCACGATGCTGGCGTAGAGCCCCACGACCGGCGGCAGGCCCGCCACGAGCGCATAGGCCATGCCCTGCGGGATCATCATCATGGCGACGACGATGCCGGCGCCCACGTCGCCGGCCAGGTCGGCGCGGCGGTAATTCCTCAGCCAGGCGAGCATGGCTTACTGCATCGCCAGTTCGACGCAGTTGCGCCCGGCCCGCTTGGCGCGCGCCATGGCGGCGTCGGCCCGCTGCGCGAGCGCATCGGCGCTCTCCTGCTCGCCCAGCTGGGCCACGCCCAGGCTGACCGTCACGTGGTCGCAGCCGGGAATCTCGGCCTGCTCGATCGCGGCGCGCAGCTTCTCGGCCATGCGCAGGCCGTCGATCGCGCTCGTGTGCGGCGCCACGATGTGGAATTCCTCGCCGCCTGAGCGCACCAGCACGTCGCTCGCACGCAGCACGGCGCGCGCGACGTCGGCCACGGTGCGCAGCACCACGTCGCCGACCGGATAGCCGAAGGCGTCGTTGATGGCCTTGAAACGGTCGATATCGAAGGACAGCAGCGCGAGCGGCACACGGTAGCGGCGCGCGCGCTTGATCTCCCGCTCCAGCAGCGCTTCGCCGTGGCGCCGGTTCGCCACGCCCGTCAGCGCGTCGGTGTTCGAGATATGCGTCAGGCGTGCCAGCAACTGCTCGTTTTCCAGCTGCGTGTCGGCCATGCGCAGGCCCAGTGCGCAGGACCGGGCGACGTCCCGCAGCGTCGCCAGCTCCTCGGGCGCGAACGCACGCGCGCCGCCGAACAGCAGCGACAGCGCGCCCCTTGCCGGACCCGGCCCGTCGGCCGGTATCGGCACGCCCAGCGCCAGCGCCACGCCGTGTACGCGCAAGGCCTCGGCCAGCGCCGGTTCGCCGGCCTGCTCGGGCGGATCGAGCAGCACCATGGTGCCGCTGGCGGCCGCCAGCAGTCCCGGGAAGGCATGGCGCAGCGGCACATGCAGCAGGCGGTCGGTGCGCTGCAGCAGCGCGCCGAGCGACAGGCCGGGCAGCCCCTGCTGGGCCGCGACGGCCACGTCGCCGTCCGGCTGGCGCAGCAGCACGGCGGCGTGCAGCACGCCGGGCCAGGAAGACAAGGCGCCGCACAGTGATTCGGCCAGCGCATGGGCATCGTCCGCGTCGGCGAGCGCGTCCTGCACACGGCTGCGCAGGGCCAGCAGTTCGCGCAGCGTGGCCGCATCGGTATCGATATCGGCATCAACATGGGCGGCCGGCGCCAGCGCGCGCGCGACGGCGTCCCGCATGCCTGCCGGCTCCAGCGGCGTGGTCGCATAGGCGACGGGCCCGAAGGCCATCAGCGCCGGCAGCCAGCCGGCCCCGCCGAAGGGGCACAGCAGCAGCGTCGGACGGCTGCCGCGCGCAGCGACGAGTGCTCCCAGCGGGGCCAGGTCGATGCCGGGTTCGAAGCGTTCCAGGTCCAGCACCAGCAGGTCCGGCTGTTCCATGGCGAGCAGCCGGGCCGCGGCATCGACGCTGTCCGCCAGCCGCAGTGCCGCGAACCGGGAACCGCAGGCGGCCGCGAATTCGGCGCGCCGCCGCGCCATCGGGCTGACGTAAAGACCGGTCCCTGCTGCGGGCTGCTCGGCATGCTGCGACATCGTGGACTCCTGGAATACGGTGGCCGCAGTTTGCCATAAAGCACATGCCACGCCTAGGACCCGGAAGGCCGGGGACAATCGCGCGCATGTGTGTGGAAGCGCACCGTCAGCCCTGCCGTGCGTCCGAATACTGGAAGGATCAAGCTTATGGAGGGTACGATGGCAAACCAGGATGATGTGGCAAACAAGCAGAAGGCGATCCAGAACCGCCAGGACCAGCGCGACGGCAGCATGCAGAAGGGTGACGCCGGCGGCGAAAGCAAGGCCGCCCAGACCGGCATCGAGCAACCGGCCGGCGACTTCCCGGCCCAGCACCTCGCCAAGCCGGGCATCGAGGCCCAGCTCGAACTGAAGCCGAAGTTCATGGCCGAACACTACAAGGGCAGCGGCAAGCTGGCCGGCCAGGTGGCCATCGTCACCGGCGGCGATTCCGGCATCGGCCGCGCCGTGGCGGTGCTGTTCGCGCGCGAAGGCGCGGACGTCGCCATTCTCTATCTGAACGAACACGAGGACGCGGCCGAGACCCAGCGCTGCATCGAGGCCGAAGGCCAGCAGTGCGTGACCATCGCCGGCGACGTCAAGGACATGGAATTCTGCCAGCAGGCCGTCGACCAGATCGTCGCCAAATGGGGCCGCCTGGACGTGCTGGTGAATAACGCCGCGTTCCAGGAACACGCCGAATCGCTGCTCGACCTCGACGAGGAACGCTTCGACGAGACCATGCGCACGAACATCTACGGCTACTTCCACATGGCGAAGGCCTGCCTGCCCTACATGAAGCGCGGCGCCGCGATCGTCAATACCGGCTCCGTCACGGGTCTGAAGGGTTCGCCCAAGCTGCTCGACTACTCGACCACCAAGGGCGCCATCCACGCGTTCACGATGTCGCTGGCCGCCAACCTGCTGGACAAGGGCATCCGCGTGAACGCCGTGGCGCCGGGCCCCGTCTGGACCCCGCTGAACCCGGCCGACCAGTCGGCCGACAAGGTCGCCAAGTTCGGCCAGGCCACCACCTTCGGCCGTCCGGCGCAGCCGGAAGAACTGTCGCCGGCCTACGTCTACCTGGCCTCGAACGTGTGCTCGGGCTACGTGACGGGCGTGGTGCTGCCGATCACCGGCAGCGTGGGCGAATAAGCGAAAGGAGCCGATCATGGCGAGAAGCATGTGGAAGGGAGCCATCAGTTTCGGGCTCGTGCACATCCCGGTCGAGATGTATCCCGCGACGAGCGACCACGCGCTCGACCTGACCATGCTGGACCGGCGCGACTTCTCGCCGATCGGCTTCAAGCGCTACAACAAGCACACGGGCAAGGAAGTCTCCTGGGACGACATCATCAAGGGCTACGAGTACAAGGACGGCGAATACGTCGTCCTGTCCGACGAAGACCTGCGCCGGGCCAACCCGGAAGCGACGCGCACCATCGACATCCTTGCGTTCGTGGATGCGGAACAGGTCCCGCTGATCTACTACGAGCAGCCCTACTACCTCGCCCCAGGCAAGGGCGGCGACAAGGTGTACGCGCTGCTGCGCGAGACGCTGCGCGACGTCGGCAAGATCGGCATCGCCAACGTCGTCATCCGCGTCAAGCAGCACCTGGCGGCGCTCGTCTGCGTGGGCGACGCAATCGTGCTCAACACGATCCGCTACCCGGACGAGATCCGCCCCACCGACGAGCTCAAGATCCCGACCGACGATTCGAAGGCGGCGCAGGTGACGCAAAAGGAACTGCAGATGGCGCGGGCGCTCGTGGAAGGCATGAGCGAACGCTGGAAGCCGCAGCAGTACCACGACACCTACCGCGAAGACCTGCTGGCGCTGATCAAGAAGAAGGTCGCCGCCAACCAGACCAAGACCATCACCGAGGCCGAGCCGGAAGAAGAGAAGCCGGCCAAGTCCAACGTCATCGACCTGGTGGCGCTGCTGCAGGCGAGCCTGGGCAAGAAGCCCGCGCGCACTGCCGGCGACGACGACGATGACGACGAGCCGCCGCCGCGCCGCTCGCGCAAGCCGTCCGACGACGACGACGACGACGAGGCCCCGCCGCCGCGCGCCCGCAAGGCCCCGGCACGCAGCACGGCGCACGCGAACGCCAGCGCGGCCAAGCCGAAGCGCGCCACCGCGACCAAGACGGCAGCGAAGACGGCCGCCAAGCCTGCCGCGAAAACCGCCGCGAAGAAGGCCCCGGCAAAAAAAGCCGTCGCCAAGACCGCGGCCAAGCCCGCCGCACGCAGGAAGGCCGCCTAGTGGATTGGGATACGGTCATCGACTTCCTGCAATGGCCGGCGATGGTGGTGACGCTGTGCGCCGCCTTCCTCGTCGGCGCCCGCCACGCGCGCCGGCGCATCGTCGGCTTCTACACCTTCATCCTCAGTAACTTCCTGTGGATCGTCTGGGGCGTGCACGACGGCGCCTGGGCGCTGATCGCGCTGCAGGCGGGATTGTGCGCGATGAATGTGCGGGGGATTGTCAGGAACGACAAGAGCTAGCGTTGCCGTCGCAATGAACAACGTCGCCCCTGCGAAGGCAAGGGCCTAATTTCTTCCGGCGCCGGCGCAACGCCGAGGAATTGGACCCCTGCCTTCGCAGGGGCGACAGCAATTGCAGTGGCGACGGTTATTGCAGGGGCGACGGTTATTGCAGCGGCGCCGGTTATTTTTTCTTGCCAGGCTTGAAGCCGAGCACCTTCATCGCCTTGGTCAACGTCGTCGCGCTCTTGTCGTACTCCGCCCACGGCGCATTCCCCTCGTCCAGCCGCTCGTGCACCGTCTTGACGGTCCAGTGCGCGCCCGACGTCAGCCGCGGGAGTTCGTCCCAGCGTACGGGCACGGAGATGCCCATGCCCGGACGCACGCGCGGCGACCAGGCCGAGACGGTGGTGGCCCCGCGGCCGTTGCGCAGGTAGTCGATGAAGATGCGGCCCACGCGGTTCTTGGCGCCGCTCTTGGCCGCGAAGCGGTCCGGCAGCGTCTTCGCCAGGTGGTCGACGACGGCGTGGCTGAAGTCCTTGACCGTGTCCCAGTCCAGCTTGGGCTTGATCGGCACGACCACGTGCAGGCCCTTGCCGCCGCTGGTCTTGAGGAAGGGCTTCAGGCCCAGCTCCTCGAGGAAGACGCGCATCAGCGCCGCGGCTTCCTGCACCTGGGACCAGGACACGCCCTCGCCCGGGTCGAGGTCGAACACGAAGCGGTCCGGCGTCTCGTAGTGCTTGCCGGTGGCGTTCTGGCTGTGGATCTCGACGACGTTCCACTGCGCGCTCGAGAGCAGGCCCTCCGCCGTGGCGATCCGCGTCATGCTGGGGTGCTCCGGGTCGAGCGCCTGGTCCATTTGCGCGACGCCCGGCATCTTGGCCGTGTCCGTGACATGCTTCTGGAAGAACAGCTCGCCGCCCACGCCCTCGGGTGCGCGCACCAGCGAGACGGGGCGGCCTTCCAGGTGTTCCATCATCAGCGCGCCGACGAGCGCGTAGTAGCGCACCAGGTCCATCTTGGTAACGCCGCTTTCCTTGTCCATCACGCGCTCGCCATGCGTCACGCGGAAGGTGGCCGGCAGGTTGCCGGGCAGGCCCGTCTCGACGGGCTTGGCGGCGGATTTGGCCGGGGCCTTGCGCGCCTTGGCCGGCGGCGCGGCTTCGGACTTCTCCTGCACGTGCTTCGCCTGCTCGCGCACGACGTTCCGCGCGGGCTTGTCCTTGCGCAGTCCCTGGAACACGGGGTGGCGCACGGCGTCCCCCGCCGTCCATTCGGAGAAGCTGACTTCGGCCACCAGTTCCGGCCGCACCCAGTGGTTCGTGCGGCCCGGCACGGCGCGCGCCGGGAACGGGCTCTTGTCGACCGTCATCCCCTCCAGCACGTCGCGCAGGTGGCGCAGCGAGGCGCCATTGAAGCCGCTGCCCACGTTGCCGGCATAGCGCAGCACGCCCTCGTCGTCGTAGTAGCCCAGCAGCAGCGAGCCGATGCCCGTGCGCGAGCCCTGGGGGTCGGTGTAGCCGCCGATGACGAATTCCTGGCGCTGGCCGCATTTGAGCTTGATCCATTCGGGCGAGCGGCGCGTCACGTAGCGCGAGTCGCGGCGCTTGCCGATCACGCCTTCCAGGCCGATCTGGCACGCGGCCACCACGAGCTGGTCGGGGTCGGTGCCGAATTCGGCCGAGAAGCGCACGGTGTCCGAGGTCTTGGCCGCCAGCAGGTCCTGCAGCAGCGCGCGGCGCGCGTCCAGGCGCACGTCGCGCAGGTCGTGGCCCTTGCAGTAGGGGACGTCGAACACGAAGTACACCACCTGCGCCTTGTTGGAGCCGTCGAACGCGAGCTGCAGCAGGTTGAAGTTCGGCTTGCCGTTCTCGTCGTGCACGACGATCTCGCCGTCGTACCAGCCGTCCGGCAGCTTCATGCGCCGGATTTCCTTCTGCAGCGGCAGCAGCTTGTCGGTCCAGTCGTTGCCGTTGCGGGTGATCAGGCGGATGTCCTTGCCCTCGATGCGGGTCAGCATGCGGTAGCCGTCGAACTTGATCTCGTAGATCCATTCCTCGGGCTTTTGCGGCGGCCCGTCGACGAGGGTAGCCAGCTCGGGGCTCAGCGCCGCGGGCAGCTCGGCTTTCACCGCCCCTTCCGGCATGGCGCCGCGGCGCGCGCGCGCCGGTTTGGCGGCGGGCGCCTTGCTCGCCGCGGCGGACGTCCGTTTGACCGGCTTGGCCGCTCCGTCCCCATCGCGCTCGGCTTTCAATTGCGCGACCTTGGCGTTGGCCACGGTGGTGTCCGTGGTGCGGCCCGGCATGGGCAAGTCCTTCACGCTGTCCGGGAATTCGTCGATGACGGAGAATTCGGCGGCGGGGCGCGCGTAGTCGTCGTTTTCCTTGATCAGGAGCCAGGGCTCCTGCTTGTCGTCCTCGTGGCCGCGCAGGCGCACCAGCACCCAGCGCCCGTGCATCTTGTGGCCGTGCATCTCGAACTTGACCTCGCCCTTGGCGAAGCCGGCGCGCGGGTCGCCGATGGGCTCCCACGTGCCCTTGTCCCAGATGATGACCTTGCCGGCGCCGTACTGCTGCGGCGGAATCGTGCCTTCGAAGTCGGAATAGGAGATGGGGTGGTCTTCCACGTGGATCGCCATGCGGCGGTCGTGGGTGTCGTAGCTGGGGCCCTTCGGCACGGCCCAGCTCTTCATGGTCCCGTCCAGCTCCAGGCGGAAGTCGTAGTGCAGCCGCGTTGCCCAGTGCTTCTGGATCACGAAGGTCAGCGCGTCCGGACTCGCCTGGCCGCCCTCTTCCGGCTCCGACGTGATGGAAAAATTGCGCTTGGCTTTGTACAGCTTGAGTGCGTCGGGCATGGCATCACCTCTACATCCAGGATGGACATAGTGTAGCCAGATTGTGCGAACGGAACTGTACGATAGGTAACGCTAGTCGGTTGCCCAGTAGAATCGTCGCCCTTGCCTGCGCAGGGGCGACGGCGCCTACTTATTTGCGCTCGGCCGCGCTGCGGTCGCGCGCCGCGCGGAATTCCGAATCCGTCGACCAGTTCGGCCAGGCCGTCGAATCGGCCAGGTCGCGGCCCAGCGAATACAGCATGTCGAGGTCGCGCGCCATGCCCGTGAACGGCCAGTCGGCCTTCCATTCGTCGGCCGGCTGGTGGTACGCGACCTTCACGTACTGCTCCTCGGACGCCTTGCCGGCCGCGACGCCGCCCTGCTCCCAGTCCTCGCCCGAGCCGAAGGAGATCGCCGGCACCCCGGCCTTGGCGAAGGGGAAGTGGTCGGAGCGGAAGAAGTGGCCCGCTTCCGGCTTCGGATCCGGCGAGAAGCGGATGCCCCTTTCCTTGGCCTTGGCGACCAGGCGGTCGAGCAGTTCCAGCTTGGCGTTGCCGGAAATGGTGAAGTCCTTCGCCGGGCCGTAGGGGCTCAGCGCATCCATATTGATGACGCCGACGGTCTTGGCCAGCGGGTAGACGGGGTTCGACGCATAGTATTCCGACCCGAGCAGGCCTTTTTCCTCGGCGGTGACGGCCAGGAACACGACGCTGCGCCGCGGCGCCGGCGCCTTGCCGTAGGCGCGCGCCAGCTCCAGCAGCGCGGCGATGCCAGTGCCGTTGTCGACGGCGCCGTTGTAGATCTTGTCGTCCTTCGCATCCGGCAGGCCGACGCCCAGGTGGTCCCAGTGGCCGCTGTAGATCACGTATTGGTCGGCGTGCGTGCTGCCGGGACGCAGCGCGACGACGTTCTTCGAGGTGATGACCTGGGCGTCGACATCGTACTTGGCCGACAGCGTGATGCCCTTCAGGGCGACCGGCTTGAAGGCGCGCCCCTGCGCTTCCTTCTTGAGCTTGTCGAAGTCCAGGCCGGCGCGCTTGAACAGGTCCTGCGCCGTGTCGCGCTGGATCCAGGCTTCCACCGGCGCGTGCGCTTCGAGCGGCTTGGTGCGCACGATGTCGTACATGACGTTGGTATTCGAGTTCTTCACCGTGGCCCAGCCGTAGGACGCCGGATCGGTCTCGTGCACGATGATGGTGCCCAGCGCCCCGCGGCGCGCCATCTCTTCGAATTTATAGGTCCAGCGGCCGTAATAGGTCATGGCCTTGCCGCCGAAATCGCCCTTGCCCGTCTCGAAGTCCGGGTCGTTGATCAGCACGACGGCCAGTTTGCCCTTCAGGTCGACGCCCTTGAAGTCGTCCCACTTGCGTTCCGGAGCCGTCACGCCGTAGCCGACGAACACCAGCGGCGCGTCCTGGAAGGACACGGACTTGGCGCCCGTCATGGCGGCGCGGATCGCGATCTCCTTGCCCTGGGTGAAGGCCTGGCGCGCCTTGCCGTCGTTGACGGAGACCTCGACGGGGCCCTTGATCTCGAAGCGGCCCAGCGGCACGTCCTGGGTCCAGCCGCGCTTGCCGTTGACGGCGGTGCCGCCCGGCTGCAGGCCGGCGGCCTGGAACTGCTTGACAAGGTACTCGACGGTCTTCGTCTCGCCCGCGCTGTTCGGGGCGCGGCCTTCGTAGGCGTCGGAGGACAGGATGCGCACGTCCTCGGACAGGCGCTTGGGGTCGATGTGGACGGTGCCGGCCGCCTGCGCGGCGAGGGTCGCGGCGGCGAGCGCGACGGCGGTCATGGCAAGGATGGTGGATTTCACGTTGGCGTACTCTCTGGCGTCGATATTGTTTAAGAAGGTGACACGCGGAAATGCCAGATGAGTATCGCAGACTTTGTAAGCGGATGTAAGGGGCCGTCAACCGGAGCGGAAGCCATCGCGTTTTCCGCTCAGTAGCACCGGGAATGTCCTACCCTATATATCAACGACACCTGAAGGAAACTGCCATGAATAAAATCGTCGCTACCCTGATCGCAGGCCTGTTCGCCACTTCCGCATTCGCCCAGTCGACCGCCACCGCACCCGCCTCGACCGCGACGCCGGCCACCCACGCCGAGGCGAAGGCCGACAAGGATGTCGCCAAGGCGCAAGCCAAGGAAAGCAAGGCCGCCGCGAAGGCCGACGCGAAGGTGCAGAAAGAAACGGCCGAGGCGAAGGCGGACGTCGCCGAAGCCAAGGCCGACGCCGACAAGAAGAAGGCCAAGGCCCACAAGAAGACCGAAAAAGCCAAAGCGGAGGCCGCTGCCGACAAGGCCGTGGACCACGCAGACAAGAAAGCCGACGCCACCGCGGCGAAATAATCCCGGCTCGAGCCCCATCCTCCTCGAAGGACAGGTTCGCCTGTCCTTTTTTCGTTCCCCACGCCCCGCGCGGCCTTGTTCTAGAATGGCAGTCCGACTTTTTCCGGGACCGCCATGCACGACATCGTCTTCCTCGACCGCGACAGCCTGATCGCCACGATCCGCCCTCCTTCGTTCGCGCACCGCTGGCGCGACTATCCCGCCACCGTGCCGGACGAGGTGGTCGCGCGGCTGCAGGGCGCCGCCATCGCCGTCACCAACAAGGTACCGATCCGCGCCGATGCGCTGGCACGGCTGCCGGACCTGAAGATGATCGCCGTGGCCGCCACCGGCACCGACAACGTCGACCTGGCCGCCTGCCGCGCGCGCGGCATCGTCGTGGCGAACATCCGCGACTACTCCCTGGTTTCGGTGCCGGAGCATTGCTTCGCGCTGATGCTGGCCGTGCGCCGCAACCTGCGCGCCTACGTTGCCGACGTCGAGGCGGGCCAATGGGAACGCTCGACCCGTTTCTGCCTGCTCGACCACCCGGTCTCCGACCTGGCCGGCAGCCGCCTGGGCATCGTTGGCTACGGCGCGCTGGGCAAGCGCGTCGCGCAGATCGGCCGCGCCTTCGGCATGCGGGTGGCGGCGACGTCGCGCTCGCCGATCGAGGATCCGGACGTGCTGGCGCTGCCGCTGGCCGAGCTGCTGGTGACGTCCGACGTGGTCAGCCTGCACCTGCCCCTGTCGGACACGACCCGCCACCTGATCGGCGCGGCGGAACTGGCGTCGATGAAGAAGAGCGCCATCCTGATCAATACGGCGCGCGGCGGCCTCGTCGACGAGGCGGCGCTGGCGGCGGCGCTGCGCGACGGCACCATCGCGGGCGCCGGTTTCGACGTGCTGTCCAAGGAACCGCCCGTGCCCGACAACCCGCTGCTGCAACTGCGCCTGCCGAATTTCGTGCTGACGCCGCACGTGGCCTGGGCCAGCGGCGGGGCGATGCAGACGCTCGCCGACATGCTGGTCGATAACCTGGAAGCATGGGCGGCGGGGACGCCCAAGAACGTCGTGTGATCGTCGGACCTTCGTCGAGCGCGTGGACGGCCGAGACGTCCACCCTGCCGTAGGGTGGACGGGTTTCCCGTCCACGCGTTCGACGAGCCGATGCTGCCTCGCTATGCGGCCTCGTGATCCGGCTGCACGCCGCCGAGCGCCCGCGCATCGGCCGGCCGCAGCGGCAAATCGAGCACGAAGGCCGTGCCCTGTCCCGGCTCGCTGTCCACGCGGATCGTGCCGCCCAGGAGCGTCGTGACGATCGTGTAGGCGATGTTCAGGCCCAGCCCCGTGCCGCCCTGCCCCATGCGCGTCGTGAAGAAGGGGTCGAAGATGCGTCCCAGGTGCTCCGGCGCGATGCCGCGGCCGTCGTCGCGGAACACGACGCGCACGCGCTCCGCATCGAGCATGGAGGCCGACAGCACCATGCGCCCGCCTGGCGCATCGAAGGCGTGCAGCAGCGCGTTGTTGATGAAGTTGATCGCGACCTGGCCGAACGGGCCCGGATAACTGTCCATCGCGATCCCCGCCGGCACGTCCAGCTCCAGCGCATGGCCGGCGCGGCGCACTTGGTTCATCATCGTCGCCGCGATCTCGTGGCAGGCCTGGGCCAGGTCGAAGCGGCGGCGCTGGGTGCTGGCCTGGTCGACCGAGACCTGCTTGAAGCTGTTCACCAGGTCGGCGGCCGACTGCAGGCTGCGCTGGATCAGGGCGCTGGCCTCGCGCGCCGCGCCGATCCACGCCTCCAGGTCCGATTTCTTCAGGTTGTTGGCGGCGAAGCGCGCCGACAGGTCCTCCGTCTTTTCCTGCAGCGTGCTGGCCATCAGCAGGCTGTTGCCGATCGGGGTATTCAGCTCGTGCGCCACGCCCGCCACCAATGAACCGAGCGAGGCCAGCTTCTCGTGCGCCGCCAGCTGGGCCTGGGTTTCCTTCAGCTGGCGGTAGGCGTCGGCATTGTCCAGCGCCACGCCGACATACGATGCCAGCGTGCTGAGCATGTCCAACTGCACGTTCTGGTAGGCCCAGGCGCGCCAGCTCTGCACGGAGATCACGCCCAGCACGCGCGTGCCGACGGCGATCGGCACGAACAGCAGCGAACGCGGCACCTGGCCGGGCGCGTGCGCGCCCGCCCCGTCGGCATCGATGTGGCCCGGGGCTTCCTGGGCCATGTCGCCGATGATGATCTCCTCGCCGCTCGCCAGGCATTGCTCGCCCAGGCGCCGCACCGCGTCCGGCCAGGCATGCTCGTCCTCGGCGCGGCAGCCGTCCTCGACGATGTAGGGATAGTCCAGGCGGCCGCTGGTCCGGGCGACGCCGATGGCGAACAGGCGCGCATCCATCAGGCGCCGCACCTGGCCGTACACATTGGCCATGATCGCCTCGCTGTCCAGGTTGGCCGTCAGTTCGCGCCCGATCTCCGACAGCAGCGCGATATTGCGCCGGGCCTGCTCGACGGCTTCCTTCTGCGCTTCCGCTTCCTGCTTGCGGCGCTCGGCGCGGTCCTTCTGCAGCACCAGTTCGGCCGTGCGCGCGCCAACCTGCCGTTCCAGGCGCTCGGTCTGGCGCACCAGCACGCGCACGCGCAGGCGGTACACGAATGCGGCGCCGCCCAGCACCACGGCCGTGGCGAGGAAGCGGAACCACCAGGTGCGCCAGTACGGCGGCGTGATCGTGATCGCGAGCCGGGCCGGCTTCTCGCTCCAGACGCCGTCCTTGTTGGCCGCGCGCACCTCGAACAGGTAGGTGCCCGGGTCCAGGTTCGTGTAGGTCGCGAAGCGCTTGCCGGCGTCGGTCTCGGTCCAGTCCTGGTCGAAGCCGCGCAGGCGGTAGGCGTAGCGGTTCGACTGCGGGTCGGCGTAATGCAGGGCGGCGAATTCGAGCGTGAAGACGGAATCGCGGTAGCCCAGCTCCACCGCATTTGCCTTGCCCGGACTCGTGGCGAGCGTGCGCGGACGGTTGAATACCCAGAAGTCGGTGATGACGACGACCGGCGCGTAGGGATTGTCGCGGATCGCATCGGGCGCGAACGAGGTCATGCCGTTGCCGCCGCCGAAATGCAGGTCGCCGTCGGCGCCGCGCAGGGCCGAGCCGATGAAATAGGTGCCGTCCAGCAGCCCGTCCTTGGCGCCGTAGGCCTTGAAGCGGCCCGTGTCCGGGTCGACGCGGCTGATGCCCGCCGTGGTGCTGGCCCAGATGCTGCCGTGCGCATCCTCGAGGATGGCGCCGATGGGCACCTGCTCGCGCCCCGCCGTCACGGGAAACAGCTTGAACGACACCTGGCCGCCGGGCCCACGCTCGACCCTTGCCAGGCCGCCGGCCGTGCCGACCCAGACGTCGCCGCGCGCCGACTCGTACAGGTCGGCGATGCGGTTATGGACCAGGCCGCCGCTGACGCGCGGATCGCGCCGGAAGTGGGTGAACTTGCCGGTCTGGCGGTCGAGACGGTCCAGGCCGTTCTCGGTGCCGACCCAGATCGCCCCTTGCCGGTCCTCCAGCGCCGCGTAGCCGTAGTTCTCGCCCAGGCTGGACGGGTCGGCGGGGTCGTGGCGCCACGCGCCCGCGACGCGTCCGTCCGGCGCCAGCATGAACAGCCCGCCATGGGTGACGGCCCAGACGTTGCCGTCGCGGCTCGCGGCCAGGCGCTGCACGTAGTTGCCGGCCGCGTCTGTGCCCAGCCGGACGGTCGTGAAGCGGCCGGTCGCATCGTCGCGCCAGGACAGGCCGCTCGGCGACCCGACCCACAGGCGTCCCCGCCCGCGCAGCAGCGTGGTGACGAGGTCGTCCGGCAGGCTGGACGGATCGCGCGGATCGTTGCGCACCGCCACCACGCGGCCGCTGGCCGGATCGAGGTGCAGGATGCCTCCCCCCACCGTCCCCAGCCACAGGCCGCCGCCGGGGCCGGGCGCGATCGCCCGCACCTTGCGCGCGCCGCCGTCGCGCCCCTTGACGGGCACGTAGCTGAAGCGGTGGAAGCCGCCGCTCGCCAGGTCGGCGCGGTTGACGCCGCCGAACATCGTGCCCACCCACAGCGTGCCGGTGCGGTCGACCCAGATCGCGCTGACCTGGTTGTCCGACAGTGCGTGGCGGTCGAGCGGCTGGCTGGCGTAGGCGATGAAGCGGCCGCTGCTCGGATCGCGCCACTTGAGCCCGTCGAGATTGGTACC
Organism: Massilia sp. YIM B02763; assembly: GCF_030412015.1. Taxonomy (GTDB): domain Bacteria; phylum Pseudomonadota; class Gammaproteobacteria; order Burkholderiales; family Burkholderiaceae_D; genus Telluria. Next base: position 15,418 of record NZ_JASNRD010000037.1, read on the forward strand.
GACCCAGAGGTTGTTGCCGCTGTCGTGGTACAGGCTGCGGACCCGCACGTCGTCCGTGCCCGCGCCCATGTCCACGCGCTCGCGCCGCGGAGGACCGTCGCCGAGATGCCAGGCTTCCAGCCCGCTGCCGGTGCCGATCCACAAGGTGTCCTGCGCATCGATGGACAAGGCCGCCACGCTGTTGCGCTTGCTGTCGCGGCGCGGCCCGACGTCGAAATGGTCGAAGCGCACGGCGCCGGGAGCCAGGTAGTCGATGCCGACGCCGGTGCCGACCCACAGGCCGCCGCGCCCGTCGACGGCCAACGCATTGACCCGCTCGTCGCTGAGCGTGCCCGCGATGCCCGCCTCGCGCTGCAGCGAGCGGAACCGGCCGCTGTCGGGGTCGAGGTGGACGAGGCCGTCGCCGGTCCCGACCCACAGGCCGCCCTTGCCGTCGCCGACGATGGCGTTGACGGCGCTGTTGCGCGCCAAGCCGTCGTTGCGCCGGCTCAGCGGATAGCGGGCGAAACGCTGGCTGGCCTTGTCGAAGCGCACCAGGCCGCCGCGCGTGCCGAACCACAAACGGCCCTGCGCATCCTCGTGCGACGCGCCCACGAAATTGTCGGCCAGGCTGCCGGGATCGTTCGGATCGTTGCGGAACACACGGATGCGGTAGCCGTCGAAGCGGTTCAGGCCCGCCTGGCTGCCGAACCACATGAAACCGTCGCGATCCTGCAGGATGGTGAGCACCGATTCCTGCGACAAGCCCTCTTCCAGCCCCACATGTTCGAAGCGCAGGCTGCGCGGCCCGCCGGCCAGCGCCGCCTGGCAGGAACAAAGGAGGAGCAGGCCGGCAAGCGCCATGCGCAGGGGGCGCTGCCAGGCCGGGGGGCAGCGTCGCGAAAACGGATGCTGGTGGTGCATGGTTCGGCCAGACGGATGCTGATGAAGACGAATGTCCTAATCTAACAGAACGCCATGATACGTTGAATAAAATTAAGACTTCCGCAATCCTGCATGCACCGCTATAATGCGTGCATCGGGCGGCTGTAGCTCAGCTGGATAGAGTACTTGGCTACGAACCAAGGGGTCGTGGGTTCGATTCCTGCCAGCCGCACCAAGCGATACGAAAGGCCAGATCTGCGGATCTGGCCTTTTTCTTTGTCCGTTCGCCATGCGGATGGAACGATGCAGGATAGTCTCCGCCGGGCTTTGCCATTCCGGAAAGCGCTGCTATAATCCCGGCCTCGGGGCGGCTGTAGCTCAGCTGGATAGAGTACTTGGCTACGAACCAAGGGGTCGTGGGTTCGATTCCTGCCAGCCGCACCAACCAATATGAAAGGCCAGATCTCCGGATCTGGCCTTTTTTTTTCGCTCCTGCCCTGCCATTCCGGGCCGATTCTTCGCTTCGCAGACGGGATTTTGACGATCTTGAAAGGGCTGCTATAATGCGTGCCTCGGGCGGCTGTAGCTCAGCTGGATAGAGTACTTGGCTACGAACCAAGGGGTCGTGGGTTCGATTCCTGCCAGCCGCACCAACTTATTCGAAAGGCCAGATCTCCGGATCTGGCCTTTTTCTTTTCCGAAACAGGGACGCATCCAGCACGGCGCCGCCATGAATGCAGCAAGCATGCTTTGCCATTCAGGAAAGGGCTGCTATAATGCGTGCTTCGGGCGGCTGTAGCTCAGCTGGATAGAGTACTTGGCTACGAACCAAGGGGTCGTGGGTTCGATTCCTGCCAGCCGCACCAACCAATATGAAAGGCCAGATCTCCGGATCTGGCCTTTTTTTTTCGCTCCTGCCCTGCCATTCCGGGCCGATTCTTCGCTTCGCAGACGGGATTTTGACGATCTTGAAAGGGCTGCTATAATGCGTGCCTCGGGCGGCTGTAGCTCAGCTGGATAGAGTACTTGGCTACGAACCAAGGGGTCGTGGGTTCGATTCCTGCCAGCCGCACCAACTAATATGAAAGGCCAGATCTCCGGATCTGGCCTTTTTTTTTCGGCAGCGTTTTCCACTGCCGCTGGCCGTCCTTTGCTACCCTGTCCTCTTGTTCAACATTGACAGGGAATCCATGGCACGCCGAAGCCGGATCGCCCTCCTCTCCTGCACCCTGCTCGCTTCATGCGGTGTATTCGCCCGACAGGCAACCATGCCGAACTGCGACGCGGACCGGACACACGTGCTCGCCTTGGGCGAAACCCAGTTCGACCAGGACCTGGCCGGAGGATGGCGTGCGCTCGCCGACAGGCCCGGCTGCATCCTGGCGGCAGCCGACCTGCTGCGCGACTACCGGCAAGCCCGTAAGAGCGAAGCCGGCTTGCTGTATTGGCACGAGGGACAACTGCGCGCACATGCAGGGCAGACAAAGGAAGCCATTGCCTTGCTGGAACGGGCACGCAAGCCTGCCGAGGCGGATCGTGCGGGATGGAATCCGTATGTCGATGCGACGATCGCCTTCCTGCGCAAGGACAAGCCTGCGCTGCAAGAAGCGCGGTCCAGGCTTGCCGCCGTTCCGGCGCCGCTCGGCCAGGACATCCCGCCCGTCATCGACGGCCATGTCGAAGTCGACATGGCCGACGGCCAGATGCGCAAGATACCCTGGCCGCCGAATGGCGACATCGTCGACGGCCTGCTATCCTGCTTCGGCAAGCCCTACCGACAAGCTTACGGACACGACTGCCGCTGAAGGTCGGCACGTCTTGCATTCCCGTCAGTCTTGCTCTTTTCCAATCGGCAAAACGCCGCTATAATGCATGCCTCGGGCGGCTGTAGCTCAGCTGGATAGAGTACTTGGCTACGAACCAAGGGGTCGTGGGTTCGATTCCTGCCAGCCGCACCAACCAATACGAAAGGCCAGATCTGCGGATCTGGCCTTTTTCATTTCGCCCCACCATTCTCCTCACCCAATACACTTCTTACTGCGCGGAAGCGGCAAAACACGTGTGCGCTTGCCATCTGTTCATAAAAAACTGTTTAGCCGCGATGGTCCCCTGCCGAGGAATTTCTCGCGTCTTGAAGTAGGACTGCACTGACAGATACTGTGCAACTAGCCCAAATTTGCGCTATTGCTCATGCCAATTCGACCATTTTCCCTATGAAGAGCGGGTTTATGACGAATCCCCCAGGAAATTATTGAACAGAGGAATATTTCCACGCAGAAGCGCACACATCTGTAGTTTTTCGCGCACTTTGTCGGCAATTTGATAGCATGAAGTTCCCCGATTCTTGTAAACCAAGCTGCATGACGCGGCTGATTTCTACGCGAGGAAAGAAATGAAAAAATCTCTGATTGCTGCTGCTGTATTCGCTACTGCTTCGTTCGGCTCGTCGGCCGTCATGGCACAGACCGTCGGTACCACCCCGCAGGTCCTGGACCTGACCGAGGGCACCGGCTTCTTCGGTGACACCCTGGCCGCCGGCAACAGCGGCGCCTCGTTCGACGACCACTTCACCTTCACCGTGGAAGGCACGACCGGCTGGACCTTCGACGCCGTCGTGTCGTCGATCAGCCGTTCGGCCAGCACCGGCCTGGACATCACCGGCCTGTCGCTGTACAGCGCCGCTGGCGACACCCTGATCGCTGAAGGCACCATGGGCTCGTCGGGCGCCATCGACGTCTGGACCGTGTCGAGCGGCAGCCTGGCTGCAGGCGACTACTACCTGGCCGTCAGCGGCAATCTGGTCTCGGCCGACGCTGCCAGCTTCGGCGGCGCCGTTTCGCTGGCCGCTCCGGTTCCGGAACCGGAAACCTACGGCATGATGCTGGCCGGCCTGGGCGTGGTGGGCTTCCTGGCCCGCCGCCGCAAGGCAGCCAAGCAAGCGTAATCGCAGCTTACGCTGAACACCTGGGCGGAAGCGCATGCGCTTCCGCTTTTTTTATGTCCCGGTCCTTCCCGCGCGGCAGTTTCGCCGCCCCGCCGTTCAGGTGCGCAGCTTCTTGATGATGCTGCGGTTGTTCAGGATTTCCTCGATCTGCTCGAAGCGCACCGGCTTGACCATGTGATGGTCGAAGCCCGCCTCGAATGCCAGCTGCCTGTCCTTTTCCTGCCCCCACCCAGTCACGGCGATCATGATCGTCATCGCGCAGCATTGCAGCTCGCGCATGTGGCGCGCCAGGTCGTAGCCGGACATCTGCGGCAGGCCGATGTCCAGGAAAGCGTAGTCCGGGCAGAAGCGCTTGGCGGCGGCCAGCGCATCCGGGCCGGTGTGGGTGATGACGACGCTGTGCCCCATGGCGGTCAGCAGCGCGCCGATGCTGTTGACGAAGTCGACGTTGTCGTCGGCCAGCAGGATGCGGTAGGTCTCGGCCGAGATGAACGAGGCCGGGGTGGGCTTGGCAGGCAATTCCGGATCGACCACGATCGGCAGGCGCACGACGAACTGGCTGCCGTGGCCCAGCCCCGCGCTGTGCGCCTCGATGGTGCCGCCGTGCAGCTCGACGAGCTTGCGCGCCAGCGACAATCCCACGCCGAGGCCGGCGTTGGACCGTTCGAGCGTCGAGTCGACCTGCACGAACATCTCGAACACGGTATCGAGCATGTCCGGCGCGATGCCGATGCCGGTATCGGCCACGACCATCACGAGGGTGCGGTCCTCGACGGTCGCCTTCAGGCTCACCCTGCCGCCGCGGTTGGTGTACTTGGCGGCATTGTTCAGCAGGTTCGACAGGATCTGCGCCAGGCGCGTGGCGTCGCCGTGCAGGAACACGGGACGGTCCGGCAGGTCGATCACCAGGTCGTGGCCATGCAGCTCGATGTAGGGGCGCACCACCTCGAGCGCGTCGTTGACCATCGCCTTCAGCTCCACGCGGCCCGTCTTGATGGCGAACTTGCCCGTGTTGATGCGCGAGACGTCGAGCAGGTCGTCGACCAGGCGTACCATCTGGCGCAGCTGGCGCTCCATGATGTCGGTGGCGCGCTGGGTCGCCTGGGCGTCGCCGCTGCGCAGGCGCAGGATGTCCAGGCCCGTGCGGATCGGCGCCAGCGGATTCCTCAGCTCGTGCGCCAGCGTCGCGAGGAATTCGTCCTTGCGGCGGTCGGCCGTGCGCAGCGCCTCCTCGGCCCGCTTGCGCACCTCCATCTCGTGTTCCAGTGTCGCGTTCGCTTCCTGCAGCGCATGCGAACGGCGGCCGATCTCGGCCAGCATGTCGTTGAACGCGTCGACCAGCACGCCGATCTCGCCGCCGGCATTGCCCGGCACGCGCAGCGTGAAGTCGCGCCGCTGCATCACTTGGCGCGCGACATTGGTCACGGCCTCCAGCGGACGGGTGATGGCGGCCTGCAGGCGCGAGGCCACCAGGCCGGCGATCAGCAGCGCGCCCAGCATCACGAAGCCCAGGATGGCGCCGTAGCTGCCCAGCCGGTCGACCAGGCCGTAACGCGAACGCAGGTAGACGGTGCCCAGCTGCTCGCCGTTCTCCACGATCGGCCGGAACACGACGACCTCGGCGCCGTCGATGCGGTGGCCGGGCGCTTCGGGCTGCCGTGGCACGGCCTGCCCGGCGGCCACGGCATAGGTGGCCGCGCGCCGGCCGGCGGCGGTATAGATCGCCGCAGCCAGGATCTGGGGACGGGCGCGCAGCACGTTCAGGTTCTGGCGCGCCGCGTCGTCGTCGTTGAAGGCCAGCGCCGGCGCCGTGACGCGCGCCATGATGTCGGCCTGCGCCACCAAGTCGTCGACCCAGTAGCGCTGGAAGGCGCGCAGGTCGAACGCCAGCATGGCGCAGGAGGCCGCCAGCAGCGCCACGAAGGTCGTGGACACCGCCATCAGGATCAGTTTGCCGCGGACGGTGCCGCCATCGCGCGCCGTCATCATTGCGCTCCTTTCTGTACCCGGCTCGCCACCGTCAGCAGGCGCGAACTGAGCTTGACACCATTGCGTTCCGCCGCCTCCAGCGCCACGTCGAAGCGGACGCGCTCGTCGACCAGGCGGAAATTGATGGCGCTGCCCTGGCGCAGGCCGTTTTCGCATTCGGTCACGACCAGCATCGCGCCGGTGGCCTGGCGCACCACGTGGCCCACCTGCACGGGATCGCGTCCGCCCACGAACAGCAGGTGCACGGGCACGCCGCCCTCGCCTTCGCGCACCCGGCGCACGGCGATGTGGCGGCCGTTGATGCTGCGTCCGGCCACCGCGCGCTCCAGTTCGTCGACGAGGTCGTCCGCATCGATCACGCCGATCGTCAGCGGCGCGGCATGGTCGACGAACGCTCCCGCGGGAAAATCGACGTAGCCGAGGAACTTCACGAGGAAGGCGGCCTTGACGCGCCGCTGCAGCTGGGTGTTCGCGATGGCGCTCTGGGCCGCCGCCGGCGGCGCCAGCATGGCCAGACCGAGCGGCACCGCCAGGCAGGCCAGCACGCACATCGCCATGCGCCGGCGCAGGTCGCGGTTCGCGAAGGAATTCAGTTGACGATGCATCGGCCAGGTCGGGAAAGGTGGACGGGACGGGAACGTGGACGGCAGCCGGCCGGCGTGGGCCGGGCGCTCCGCGCGGGACGGTCGAGTCGATGATAGCCGGGCCAGGCCGGCGCCGCCACGGCGCGCCTATCGTGCGCGCGGCAACGGCGGCAGGCGACGGGCGCTCGATATGCCGCCTGCATGGAGGCACGCGCCCGTTTTCCTCTGGCACGAGGGAGAACGGATCCGGGGACGCGGGCGGCGGCGGTACGGCCGTGGCGGGTGAAAGGCTGGTCGCCGTGGCGCGCCGACGACAGCAAGACGTTTCTCAACATTTTGCTATCGTAAAACATTTTCTTTTTTGCACCAAGCGTGTCGTGCTCGCCTCTGTTGGCAAGCTGATATTGACATCTTGGATAACAGTCATCATCAAACGAAATTGGATTTATGTTTTGCGATGCAGCATGATGCGTCTGTCTCCTCTATTCTCCTCCAAGGATAGATTCAGCCCGCTGACTCAGCGGGCTTTTTTTTTGGCCCGCGCACGGGCCCTGCGAGGCCCCGGCCCACCCCATCCGCCGAGGGCGGCTTTCCCGCCAGTCGTGCCGCCCCTTGTCGCATTTTTGGTGTACGATTCCTCCTCTTTTCGTTTCGATAACAATATTTACAGGTTGCTATGGTTGCTTCCGGCAAGTCCGCCCTTTCCTCGTCGTCGTTCGACTGGTCCGCATCCCGGGTCGGCGATCCTGGGCAATGGTCTCCCGCGCTGCGCCTGGCAGCCGACCTGATGTTCAACAACCAGGCGCCGATGCTGCTGGCCTGGGGCCGCGACGGTGCCGTGCTGTTCAACGACGCCTATGCGAAGCTGGCCGGGCCCGCCCATGGCCGGGTGCCGGGCGGCGCCGTGCCGCAGCGGGCTCCCGCGCCGCTGGCGGCCGCGCCCGAGGAACTCCAGCGTGCGTGGAGCGGAGAGGCGGCCGTCGCCGGCGCCCGCGTGCTCGGCTTCGACGGCGATGCGGGGCTGGACCTCGCCTACGACCTGTATTTCACCCCGGTCCGTGATAGCGGTAACGGCGACGTTGCCGGCGTACTGTGCGCGCTGGGTACGGCCGAGACGGCGCTGGGCGTCCCGGACACGGGTTCCAACGCGCTGCGCATCCTGGTGGTGGAGGACAACCTGGACTCCCAGTATCTCGTCTGCGAGATGCTGCGCGCTTTCGGCCACGAGGCCGACGGCGTGGGCCACCCGAACGACGCCTTGACCCACCTGGCAGCGCGTCCTTACGACGTGCTGTTCACGGACGTCAGCCTGCCCGGCATGTCGGGCGTGGACCTGGCGCGCAAGGCCGTCGCCGACGCGCCGTCCATGCAGGTGATCTTCGCTTCCGGCTATGGGGACACGCTGCTGCGCCACGTGGAATTCCCGTATCTGTCGCTGCAGAAGCCGTACGAGCTGGACCAGTTGCAGGCTGCGCTGGACAAGGTGGCGAGCAAGACGCCCGGCCGGGCCTGACGCAGTGGTCAACGGTGTGCAGCGAACGGCCCGCGCTGGGCTAGAATCCAGCTACGTCTTGCCGAGCGATACCGGCGGGACCCCGCGTGCCTCGCGCCCGGCATCCCGTCCCGCCGCGGGCCGCGTTTGCGGCCCCGCTTTGCGGTACCCGCGCGCACAACCACGACCCATGAACCACTTCGCATCCGCCAGCTGTCCCGCTCCTTCCGCCGCACGCGCCACGCGTTGCGCCGGCGTCGGCACCGGCAGCCGCGTCGTGCCGCCGACGAGGTACGCGTGAGCCGCGACCGCGACATCCTGCCGCATGGCGACGCGGCGGCGCAGCAGGAGCTGGCCGCCACCCGCGAAGCGCTGCGCCAGGCCCAGGCGCGCATGGAAAACATGCTCGACAGCCTGTCCGACGGCGTGTGCGCCATCGACCACGGCTGGCGCATCACCTATATCAATGGCCGCGCGCTGGACATCCTGATGCCCGGACAGCGCACCCGCGCCGACGTATTGGGCGCCGAGCTGTGGGAAGCGATCCCCATGCTGCGCGGCAGCCAGCTCGAACCGGTCTACCGCCAGGCCATGGCGACGCGCGCGACGGCGATCCAGGAATTCCTGCACCCCGTGCTCGAACGCTGGTTCGAAGTGCGCGCCCATCCCTCGCCGGATGGCCTGACCCTGTATTTCCAGGACATCAACCAGCGCAAGGCCGACCAGCAGGCCCTGCGCGACGGCAACACGCGCCTGCAGGTGGCGCTCGACGCCGGCCGCTTGGGCGACTGGCGCTGGGAAGCGGCGACCGACCGCGTGTTCCTGGGCGAACGCGCGGCCGCCCTGTTCGACCTGCCGGCCGAGGTGCCGCTGCCGTGGGCCGAGCTGCGCGCCCGCCTCGACCCGGCCGACCGCGAGAACGTGCGCCGCGCCGTGCTGCAGGCCTTCGCCGTGCACAACGACGTCGAACTCGAGTTCCGCGTGCCGGGCGCCGCCGGCGCGGGACGCTGGATCACCCTGGTGGGCCGCGTCGACTACGCCGACCAGGGCGCGCGCGAGGGCGTGCTGGGCATGACGGGCGTGGTGCAGGACGTGACCACGCGCCGCAGCGCCTCGGAGACGCTGCGCCAGAGCGAGGAAGTGTTGCGCGCCCTGGCCAACACGATCCCCCAGCTGGCCTGGATGGCGCAGGCCGACGGCGCCATCGTCTGGTTCAACGAACGCTGGTTCGACTACACGGGCACGACGCCCGACCAGGTCGTCGGCTGGGGCTGGCAATCGACGTGCGAGCCGAGCGTGCTGCCGGCGGTCAAGGAACGCTGGGAAGCCAGCATGCGCAGCGGCGATCCGTTCGAGATGGAATACCCGATCCGCGGCACCGACGGCAAGTACCGCTGGTTCCTGACCCGGATCAATCCGGTGCGCGACCGCCACGGCCACGTGCTGCGCTGGTTCGGCACCAATACCGACGTCGACCAGGTCAAGCGCGCCGAACAGGCGCTGCGCGACGAATCGCACGTGCTCGAGCTGCTCAACAGCACCGGCAGCGCCCTCGCCTCCACGCGCGATTTGCGCTCGCTGCTGCAGACGGCGACCGACGCCGCCACCGGCGTCGCCGGCGCGCGCCACGGCGCGTTCCTGTACCTGGCCCAGCAGCAGGCGGACGGCAATATGTTCTCGCTGTACACGGTGTCGGGCGCCAGCCCGGCCGAGTTCGAGGCGTTCGGCGAAGCGGGGCCGGACGGCTTGTTCGGCCCGGGCAATCCGGCCGGCGCGTCCCTGATGCGCTCGGACGACGTGACCCGCGACGAGCGCTTCGGCCCGACCGGCGCGCTGGGCACGCTCGGCCTGCCCGCCGGCCACCCGGCCGTGCGCAGCTACCTGTCCGTGCCGGTCGTCGCGCCCTCCGGCGAAATGCTGGGCACCATGTTCTTCGGCCACCCGGAACCGCACATCTTCAGCGAACGCACCGAACGCATCGTGCGCGGCATCGCGGCCCAGGCGGCGGTCGCCATCGACAACGCGCGCCTGTACGAGGCGGCCCAGCGCGCCGCCGAGGAACGCAAGGTGCTGCTCGAGAACGAGCGCCTGGCGCGTGCCGAGGCCGAGCGCACCAGCCAGATGAAGGACGAGTTCCTGGCCACGCTGTCGCACGAATTGCGCACGCCGCTGTCGGCGATCCTGGGCTGGGCCCAGGTGCTGCGCCGCGGCAGCCGCGACCAGAACGACCTGCAGAAGGGCCTGCAGACGATCGAGCGCAACGCCCGCGCCCAGGCCCAGCTGATCGAGGACCTGCTCGACATGAGCCGGATCACGTCCGGCAAGGTGCTGCTCGACATGCAGACGGTGGCGCCGGCCAGCTTCATCGACGCCGCCGTCGAGACCGTGCGCCCGGCCGCCGACGCCAAGAACATCCGCATCGACAAGCACTACGCGGGCGATGCCGGCATGGTGGCGGGCGATCCGGCGCGCCTGCAGCAGGTCGTGTGGAATCTGCTGTCGAACGCGATCAAGTTCACGCCGCGCGACGGCCGCGTCGACATCGACCTGTCCCACAACGAGGCCAACGTCGTCATCACCGTGCGCGACAACGGCGCCGGCATCCGCCCGGAATTCATCACCCACGTGTTCGAGCGCTTCCGCCAGGCGGACGCGTCGATGACGCGGCGCCACGGCGGCCTCGGCCTGGGCCTCGCCATCGTCAAGCAATTGATCGAGCAACATGGCGGCACCGTCCGCGCGGAAAGCCCCGGCGAAGGCCGCGGCGCCAGCTTCACCATCGAGCTGCCGCTGGCCAAGCAGGCGGCGCCGAATCCGCGCGCGGCGCGCGCCGCCATGATCCGCCCGGCCCCGGCCACGCCGGAAATGACGGTGCTGGACCTGTCCGGCGCCCGCGTGCTGGTCGTGGACGACGACCGCGACGCGCGCGAACTGATCAAGCGCATCCTCAGCGATTGCGGCGCCCACGTCGACATCGCCGGCAGCGCCCGCGAGGCGCTCGAGATGGTGCGCAGCGCCCGGCCCCAGCTCCTGATCAGCGACCTGGGCATGCCGGAAGTGGACGGCTTCGAACTGCTCGACCGCGTGCGCCAGCTGCCGCGCGACGCCGGCGGCCTGGTGCCCGCCATCGCGCTGACGGCGTTCGCCCGCTCCGAGGACCGCCTGCGCGCGCTGGAGGCGGGATTCTCGGCGCATATCTCGAAACCCGTCGAGCCGAGCGAGCTGATCGCCACGGTCGCGGCGGTCATCGGCCCGTCGGCGCCGTTGTTCAATCGTGACGCGGCTGCCACGGCGGGCCGAAACGGCGTACGCTAGCAGCTCGTTCTGTATCGATAGCGCTCCTACCTGCACACGCGGCGCTGTCCTACAAGAAATTCTCGACGAGCTGCTAGACTATAAATGTTGCACTGGAGCTGGACTGCGTTCAGGAATCATATCTCGACCGCTAAACGTCCAGCCTTGATTTGACGAGAGTACGCATGCCGAGCCGACAAGACATCCTGAACGCAAAGATCCTGGTCGTAGACGACTCCCCGGACAATATCGAATTGATGGAAGAGATATTGCGCGAGGAAGGCTACACCGATGTCAGCTCGACGATGCTGCCCGAGCAGGTCTGTCCGCTGCATCGCGAGCACAACTACGACCTGATCCTGCTCGACCTGCAGATGCCCGGCCTGAACGGTTTCCAGGTCATGAAGGGCCTGAAGGAGATCGAGCAAGGCGGCTACCTGCCCGTACTGGCGCTGACCGCGCAGCCGAGCTTCAAGATCGCCGCGCTGGAAGCGGGCGCGCGCGACTTCATCAGCAAGCCCTTCGACCTGCTGGAAGTGCACAAGCGCATCCACAACATGCTCGAAGTGCGCCTGCTGTACAAGGAACTGGCCCAGTACAGCCGCGCCCAGCAGGAACTGGCGCTGCACGACGCCCTCACCGGCCTGCCCAACCGCCGCCTGCTCGAGGACCGCATCGAGAACGCGCTGCAGCACGCCAACCGCAATCACCACAAGGCCGCCGTCATGTACCTGGACCTGGACGGTTTCAAGGCGATCAACGACACCTACGGCCACGCCTACGGCGACGAGATCCTCAAGATGGTGTCGCAGCGCCTGCTGTCCAATTCGCGCAAGGAAGACACGGTGGCGCGCCTGGGCGGCGACGAATTCATCGTGCTGCTGGCCGACGTGCACAGCCTGGGCGACGCCCAGGGGCCGGCCNTCGCAGCGCCTGCTGTCCAATTCGCGCAAGGAAGACACGGTGGCGCGCCTGGGCGGCGACGAATTCATCGTGCTGCTGGCCGACGTGCACAGCCTGGGCGACGCCCAGGGGCCGGCCGCCAAGCTGGTCGAGGCCTTGTCCGAACCGTTCTTCGTCAACGACCTGACGCTGCAGCTGTCGACCAGTATCGGCATCAGCCTGTACCCGGACGATGCGGAAAACGTCGTCGACCTGATCAGCATCGCCGACTACGCGCTGTACGAAGCCAAGCGCGCCGGCAAGAACCGCTTCTGCTCGAACGGTAGCGCCGCCCGCCAGGCCGCCCTCGCCGTCAAGCCCACCATGCCGGCGCCGCCCGCGGCCCCGGTGGCGGCGCCGGAACTGGCCCAGCATCGCTGACCGGTTCGTCTTCCGGCACCCGACAAGCCCACTTCGCGTGGGCTTTTGTTCGTCCACAGGCTCCCGCTCATGCCCGGCTTAGGGCATTTTTATGCATGAGTGCGGCAAACCATGCAAAAACCGGCAATAATATGGCATCGATCTCAAGGACACGCCATGGAACGCACACCACTACGCGTCGGTCTCGTCGGCTTCGGCTTCGCCGGCAAGACCTTCCACGCTCCCCTCATCCGCACTACCCCGGGCCTGCAACTCGCGGTCGTGTCCAGCAGCGACGCCGCCAAGGTGCACGCCGGCCTCGGCCCGGACGTCCAGGTCGTCGCCGACGCGCGGCTGCTTGCCACCCATCCGGACGTCGACCTGGTCGTCATCGCCAGCCCCAACGCCACCCACTTCCCGCTGGCCCGGGCCGCGCTGGCGGCCGGCAAGCACGTGGTCGTCGACAAGCCGTTCACGCTCGACGCCCGGGAAGCGGCGCAACTGGCGCGCATGCCCGGCCCCGGCCAGGTGCTGAGCGTGTTCCACAACCGGCGCTGGGACAGCAGCACGCTGGGGACGCGGCGCATGCTGGCCGAGGGCCGGCTGGGCACGATCCGCCATGCGGCGATGCACTTCGACCGCTTCCGCCCCGTGCCGCAGGCGCGCTGGCGCGAGGACGACGCGCCCGGCGGCGGCATCTGGCTGGACCTCGGTCCCCACCTGCTCGACGAAGCCCTGCTGTATTTCGGCGCGCCGCTGGCGATCCAGGCCGACATCGTGCAGCTTCGTCCCGGCGCCCGCACCGACGACGCCTTTCTGGCCGTGCTGCGCTATGCGGACGGCCTGCGCGTCGAACTGGGCGCCAGCATGCTGGCCGCGGCGCCGCGCCCGCGCGTCGTGCTGCATGGCACGCGCGGCAGCTACGTCAAGCAGTCGCTGGATCCGCAGGAAGCGGCATTGAAGGCGGGCCTGCTGCCGGACGGCAGCGCGCGTTGGGGCGTGGATGCGGAAGACGGCATCGCCACGGTGGAGGAAAACGGCACGCTGGACACGCGCCCGGTCGCGACGCCGGACGGCGCCTACCAGGAATACTATGCTGGCGTACGCGACGCGATCCTGGGCAAGGGCGCGAACCCCGTCAACGCCGGGCAGGCCTTGACGGTGATGCGCCTGCTGGACGCGGGGCGGGCCAGCGCGCGGCAGCGCCGGGAAATCATGCTGGACGACATCCGGCAGGACGACGTCGCGTAGGGTGGGCGGCTTCGCCGCCCACGCGTCCAACTATGGCGAGCGCTGCCACGGAGCCTGCACGGATTGAACGCGTGGGCGGCAGAGCCGCCCACCCTTGTATCTTGATTGAGTTGGTGGTTAGCT
>NZ_JASNRD010000038.1 GCF_030412015.1 Massilia sp. YIM B02763
TTCTCAAACAATGGAGCCTCTACAAAATCCGGGGCGGTTCAGTTCATCGCGCTACTGATTAAACCATAGCCCCACATCCCACAAGTGAAGAAGTGGTAGCACAACCTGAGTTTAAGTCCGAGCTCAGGCAAGGAATTCATAAGGCGCGCGAGATTACTTGCAACGCACAACTTCCTGGGCTGCGGTCACCCCGACATTCGGATCGGCTCACTAATCCTGCGACAACGGACGTGCTGCCAGAAGCTTCATCGAAAAGTGTCATGTTCGATGCCGAAATCGATCATCAGGCACGTAATTGTGGAACTACGAGCGAACTTATAGACGTTCATAGACTTTGTTCTGAAATACCGATTTGGCCCTTAAAATAAAGTTTTGGACCCTTGTCATCATTGGCATCTAGAGATGTTGGGAGCAATAATTACAGCATAAATTAAATTTAAAAACATCGTAAGTCAACCGTGCCCACACGCGGCGCACGTCTTACTGATGTGAAGGAGACTACGATGCGTATCTATACGCAGCGTCCCATTGAGGAACGTGGAAGGCATGCTCCAGCATGCAGTAAGCACCGCGCGGCAAACGGCTACTTCCAACTCGAGCCCCCTCGGCAACCGAGCTCTACTAGGCGAACGGTGAGGACCGGCAGACCGTACTTTCGACTGTCTGCGCCTGGCCTTGGTACACCTATCTTAGCGGATAGCAATCGCGACACCTGCATTTGCCGTGCTCTACCCAGTATGGCTGCCGAAGAACGGTTCATTTGGTCGTTGCTATTTTGCGGCAGGGTTTACCATGAGTACTGATCACGGCACATGAATGTTCAGTCATCGCGGTTACTCAAAAGCGGGCTCACTTTATCTTCGACTACACTGACTCCCAAGCTCCCATCATGCAAGACATACAGAATTTTACTAGGCAGTCCGACAAGCCATGGCTCACCTATTATCCTGATGGTGTTCCTGCCGATATCGATTTTAGCTCGTCAACTTCGCTCCTGGACTTGATCGAAGAAAGTGTCAATCGATTTGCCAATCGCCCAGCTTATTCATATATGGGCGTCGAAGTAACTTATGCTGCTGCGGACAAATTAAGCCGCGCGCTATGCGCGTATCTTCAGCAACTAGGGCTTCGAAAAGGCGATCGTGTCGCCATTATGATGCCAAATATTCCCCAGTATCCAATCGCGGTTGCGGCAATCCTAAGGGCCGGACTCGTGGTGGTCAACGTCAATCCGCTTTATACTGCTAGAGAATTACAGCATCAGCTGCAGGACAGTGGTGCTCGCGCCATCATTATTATCGAGAACTTTGCCGCTACACTCCAGCAGTGTCTTGCACGAACTTCAGTCAGCCACATTGTGCTCGCGTCACTAGGCGATTTGCTCGGACTCATCAAAGGCAGTATGACTAATCTGGTCGTACGCAAGTTTAAGAAAATGGTTCCGCCGTTCAGTTTGCCAGACGCTGTCCGGTTTAACCAAGCAATTTCGCATGGTCAGAGGCTACCCCAAACTCACGTTTCTGTGGACGGGAACGATATAGCAGTACTGCAATATACGGGAGGCACGACGGGCGTGTCCAAAGGCGCGACGTTACTTCACCGAAATATCCTGGCAAACGTGCTTCAGAGTGAATTATGGTATGCGCCAGCCACGAAACTTATTCCGGCGAACGAGCAGCCTGCGATCGTGTGCGCATTGCCGCTATATCACATCTTCGCTTTCACAGTCTGTATGTTGCTAGCGATGAAAACCGGAGCAAAGCTTATCCTTATCCCAAATCCTCGGGATCTTAAAGCTGTGCTTACCGATTTGTCCAAGCATACAGTCCATGTTTTCCCGGCAGTAAACACGCTGTTCAATGGTTTGGTAAACCATCCTGCATTCGGTACCGTCGATTGGACAAAACTAAAGCTTTCGCTTGGTGGCGGTTCGGCAGTGCAGTCAGCGGTCGCGAAGATTTGGCTTGAGAAGACTGGGTGCGCAATATGTGAGGGATACGGTCTGTCAGAGACATCGCCAACCGCGACATGCAATCCAACGACGATTACAGCATACACGGGCACAATCGGTGTGCCCGTTCCCGCAACGCTTGTGAAGTGCATCGGAGCGGACGACAGGGAAGTGCCGATTGGGACAGCCGGCGAGATCGCGATCAAGGGCCCGCAAGTGATGGCAGGATATTGGCAGCGCCCGGCTGAGACAGCGGCAGTAATGACTGCCGACGGCTTCTTCAAGACAGGTGACATCGGGATCATGGACGAGTATGGATTCTTCCGGATCGTCGATAGGAAAAAAGACATGGTACTCGTGTCAGGCTTCAATGTTTATCCAAACGAGATCGAAGACGTCATGGCGCTGCTACCTGGAGTTATGGAGTGCGCAGTGGTGGGTGTGCCCGATGAACGCACTGGCGAGGCAGTCAAACTTGTGATCGTCAAGAATGATCCTGCATTGACCGAAACGCAAATACGAGAATATTGCCGCGCTAATCTTACCGGTTATAAGCAGCCGAAACTGGTCGAGTTTCGCAAGGAGCTACCGAAAACCCCTGTCGGAAAAATCTTGCGCAGAGAGTTGCGGTAACGCTTAGCTTCTCGCTTTCTCTTGCGTGGCAAGTTTGACGGCCTGGCTGCGAATGAATCGTAAGGAGCAGATCGAGCATCTGCTCTATTATCTACTCCTTTGGCCGGACCGCCAACCGGGTTCGAACGCCTCATCGAAATATAGCGACGCCTAGCATGATGTACTTCGTACACGGTATCTAACGCTTCCCAATCTGTTAAATTTGATCGGCGCTATCGCTACGATATTTGAAGTTCATCCGCAAGTTTTCTCAGCCTTTGGCTCGCCGCTATTTTTGCCAACTATAGCGGCCTGAGCACATTCCGCCCTGACTCTACAGAAGCTTGGGATGCATCCGCAAGCTTCTCGCATCGCTTAGTTACCTATCAGATAATACCTTCGTGCCTCTTCTACCTGTGCCGGCCAGCCTGTGAGCATACCGCACCGCGTCGTGAGATTCTCATGATAGGGCTATAGCTCGCTATTGCATTGGCTTATCATCGCAACCGATTTCGCCTACATCATGCCGTCTGCATTGCGTTAGAGCATAACAAAAATCAGACTAAGGTTGCAAAGCGACCGTCTATGTCTAGAAGTAGCGCGACGTGTTGGCGATGTATCGACTGGCCTGAAAAATAAAGCTTTAGTCCCGTGCGATCATTGGCGAATTTTGATGCAGAGTGCAAGATCCGAGGCACGATGTTGGAAACGAAATCAAAAAATCATTATATTAAACTCATTAGCCTTAACGTGCGGTTATGTGATTGAAACGCTGACTAAGGAAATAGGTTTCCGTAATTTCTGACGGAAGTGTCTTTCATAAAAATTTTCGTTTCAATGTTTTTCAGAAGACTGAAACGTTCGATTGCCACAGATTTTTTGCTAAAGGGCGCTCCCCATCTCTGCATTTGACAATCTAGCTTTCCAGACGATTACGATCTAATCGAATTAGTAGCTTTGAGTTCGCTGCGATATTCGATGGATATTGAGTATGCTTCGATATCAGTCCGCACGAGTCAAATTAATGAATTTTGGCATTGCCTACTTGATTTAGGACGGATTTCAGATTCTTGTTCACTTTGTCTATTTTGATCTATTTATAGGCATGAAAAGATAATTTTAATAGGTCGGTAGTTCGACGGTTAAATACAAATTTGATTCACTATTCATACCGAGGAATTTTTTAATGAAATTTTTCGCCCGTAGTTACTTTTTTTTACTGGCAGTTATAGGAGCTGGACTCATTCTCAGCGGTATCTGGCTGATCTGTTTAGGAGGGACGTCGTTCTACACGTTGTTCGGGGGATTGCTGACGGTCGCTGCTACCCAAGCCCTGCGCCGTAAGCCGTCGGCGTTGGTATTTCTAGCTACTGCACTCATATATTGTGTTGCGTGGTCATTGTATGAGGCTGGCCTGCGTTTTTGGGACCTTTTTCCTCGGTTGCTGGCACCGCTGGCACTTATTGGAAACGGTTTTGCACTAGCCCCGGTCATCGTTGGCGAAAAGGGCCGTCGCGTAAGCAGAATCTCGGCAGGGATTTGTGGACTATGCTTCTTAGGAATGTTCGCAGCCGCCTTCGTGCCGCATCCAACCGTCGAAGCTGTGCCATCAGCGAGTTACGCGGAGCATAAAGGAAATAACGCTCCAGGGAACTGGACATCTTATGGAAGAACGACTGAGGGCTTGAGATATACGAGCTATGATCAAATCAATCGCAAAAATGTAACGCAATTGAAGCCGGCTTGGACGATACGGACCGGAGACACTGGTCCGGGTATCGATCAAAACACTCCTCTCCAAATCGGTGACATGCTGTATAGCTGTACGCCAAATAATATCGTTATCGCACTCGACGCCGATACAGGCGCCACGCGCTGGAGATTCGATCCACACGCCAAGTCTCCCTTTTGGCAGCGATGCCGTGCAGTAAGTTATCACCAGTCATCCACGGCGACGGGCGTCTGTGCTAGCCGAATCATCATGACGACAATTGACGCGCGCCTGATCGCTCTCGACGCAAAAACCGGTCAATTGTGCCCTGATTTTGGTAACCACGGCGCTGTTTCGTTGGCGAATGGAATGGGGGGCATGGCCCCGGGTTTCTATTTCCAAACTTCAGCACCTCTCGTTGCCCGCAACGTTATCGTCATAGGTGGATGGGTCGTAGATAACCAGCAGGTCGGCGAGCCATCTGGGGTAATCCGCGCTTTTGACGTGACAACCGGCTCACTTGTATGGGCATGGGACTTAGGTAATCCGTCGATTACGCGTGAGCCGCCGCCGGGGCAAACTTATACGCGTGGTACGCCGAACATGTGGACGACGGCGAGTTATGACGATCGCTTAGGGCTAATTTATGTTCCCTTGGGTAACGCGACGCCGGACTACTATGGTATCGAACGTCCAGATTGGGCTGATCGCTACAATTCTTCGCTAGTTGCGCTTGACGTTAGTACAGGCCGGGAGCGTTGGAAATTCCAAACTGTTCACCATGATCTTTGGGATTACGACCTGCCTGCGCAGCCCGCATTGGTCAATCTGGCGGGCAACGTTCAGGCTTTGCTTTTATCGACTAAGCGTGGTCAGCTATTTCTTCTCGACCGTGCAACCGGCAAGCCATTGAGCCGAGTTGTCGAGAAACCGGTTAACACATCAGGTGGAATTCCGGGAGAGCGGCTTTCCCCAACCCAGCCCTATTCGGAGGACATGCCTGTGATAGCTGAGCAACTGAGCGAAACTCGTACTTGGGGAATGACGATGTTCGATCAATTAGCATGCCGAATTGCGTTCCGGAAGGACCGCTATACTGGCGACTTCACTCCGCCAGGACTGACAAAGTCCATTCAGCATCCAGGTAATATCGGCGGCTTCAACTGGGGAAGCATGTCTGTCGATATCGAAAATAATCGTGCCTTCATGAACGATATTCGTGTGCCGATGGAAGTGCAATTGATGACGCGGTCCGACTTTAACCAATTTATCAAAGGTCGTGCACCACAAACAGACGGTCACGGTCCGTCCCCACAGCTTGGCACACCTTATGGAGTTAATCTGGATTTGTGGATGACTAAGCTCGGCGTTCCTTGCTCGCGTCCGCCATTCGGCACTATCACCGCGATCGATCTGAATACCCACAAGATTGTTTGGCAGGTACCGGCTGGAACGTCTGAACAGCTAGGACCGTTTGGGCTCAAGTCGCATCTGAAGATGCCAATTGGTATGCCGACTTACGCTGGTACGAGCACGACAGCAGGTGGTCTTGTATTTTTCGCCGGCTCACAGGACTACTACTTGCGCGCTTACGATGCAACTGATGGAAAAGAATTATGGCGTTATGCCTTGCCAGTTGGGTCGAGCGCTACACCTGTGACATATATCTCACCGAAAACAGGAAAAGAGTATGTCGTTATTTCAGTAGGTGGGGCGGCTCACTCGAAAGATCGCGGCGATTACGTAATTGCCTTTAGTATCGAAAAGAAAAGTTGATATACCGATTCATGAGCCGCCATTCCTAAGGAAGGTAGCGACTCATCTGCCGCTTAGTGAAATTAACAATTGACGACTTTGTTTTCCCGTTTTGTTGAAGAGATAATCGTATTAGATTTCGCATGGAGTTACCAAGAAGAAAAACTGAATTTATGAGAATAAATCGTCCCGTTGCTTTTATATAATTTCCGTGGTGCGGTATGCTAAATACAAGCCAAATAGTTATTGAGATTATCAAACTCCGAGCGGCTGGTGAGTCGTTCGGACGCATCGCTCACTGGCTGAATGAGCGCGGCTTGCGAAGCGAATACGGAGGTCGATGGTACGCGGCAAGCGTGCGTAACGTAATTATAAGGAATTGAGTGCATGCATCATGGATGCGATTAATTATATAGACAAGAAAATTTAACCTCGGGATTTATCAAGATTAAAATTGGAGGTTTTATGGATTTGCAACGGAATCGCTCTGTTGCAATTATTGGGGCGGGAACAATCGGTTTGTCTTGGGCAGTTTTGTTCGCTACGCGCGGTTGGCGAGTATGCATTTTAGATCCTCATCCCGATCTTCAAGACGCAGTCAAATATGCTGTAAATGAAGCGGTACCGACTTTGAAAGCGCTCGGTATCGATGTCGACAAGGATGCCACTGTTGGAAAAATCGTGATCGCGACCTCGCTAGAAGAAGCTGTCGGAGATGTGGATCTTGTACAGGAAAATGGACCTAAACGCCTGGAGTGGAAGCGCGAACTATTTGCAAAGCTCGAGAAATTCACCACAGACCGCACTGTGCTTGCAAGTTCCAGTTCGTCGAGATCCGCAAGTGCGATTAGCTTCGATATTGCTGACGGTAGTCGGATCATCGTCGATCACCCGTACAATCCGCCGCATGTCATGCCAGTCGTCGAAGTCGTTCCTGGTAATAAAACTTCGGAAATTACGACAATGCGTGCAATGGAGATTTACGCTTCGCTCGAACGGGAGCCGATACTGGTCAAGGAAGAAATTCCTGGCTTCGTCGGGAATCGCTTGCAACTCGCTCTTCTTCGGGAGGCGCTTTATCTGGTCCATGAGGAGGTTATTGATCCAATTATGTTGGACCGATTGATGAAAGGCTCGCTTGGTGTGCGTTGGGCTGCCATCGGGCCGCTCGCCGCTATGCGTCTGGGTGGAGGACCGGCGGGCGCAGCGCATTTGATGGAAAATGTTGGCAAGGAAATGGAACACATTGAGCTCAAATTGCTCAAGTCCGACGAGATGGTAATAGCAGCTAACGCGGTAGACCGAGCCTATGAAGATAATGACTATGCATCGGCTGCGGCGATTGCCGGACTAGCTCAAATCTCGCTACTTCATGCATTGAAAAAGGCGAAGGTATGAAAAGTGAACATAATTCCTGCGGCCCCTTAGACGGTCTCCGTGTAGTTGAATTAGGTCATTAGCTCGCGGGGCCTATGGCAGCCATGCTGTTGGCGGATCAGGGTGTAGACGTTGTATCTATTCGTCGACCAGGAAAGGCAATCGTCCATCCTGTCGAGTTTGTTTTGGAGCGGAACAAGCGCTATGTGGAGATCGACCTCAAGACTGAGAGTGGTGTCCACGAAGCGTTGTCCTTGATTGATGGAGCGGATGTGGTCATCGAAAACTTCCGGCCCGGCGTCTTGGCGAAACTGGGGCTGGGCTACGAAGAGGTCAGAAAGAGAAATCCTCAAATCATCTACGTGTCATCGCCCGGCTTCGCGTCATCCGATCCTAGAGCAGCGATGCAAGGATGGGAAGGCGCAATTTCGGCAGCTGCTGCGCTCTACACCGACATCTCGTTCTGGGGAGCTGCATTTTCGTTGCCCCCGGTGTTTACTGCGTTACCGCTTCCATCGACGTATGCCGCACTACATGCCGCAATCGGCACTGTGGCAGCGGTAATCGGCCGTCTGCGTGACGGCCGCGGCGATTACATCGAAGCGCCTTTGTTGGACGGCGCCATGTCAGCGGCCGCTGGCCCATTGCTGCGTACAGATGGGCAGCCTAAGCGTTACAACGACCCTGGGTTGCCGACCTTCATCATCGATCACCTGCATCTTCGACGAATACCTCAAGCATCTGCTCAGTTCATTGAGCGCTTTCTGGACACGCAGATGCCGCCTTTTTTTCGAAATTATCGTTGCGGTGATGGGCGCGAGGTATTCATCACGGTCATTGACAACGTCGGTCATATTGAAAAGCTGCTAAGTGCAATGGATCTTGCCGACGAGATCGATGCAATGGGGCTGAGGCGAGGGAACGTTTTGGATATGCCTCCCAGCAGTGACAACATCTACGCTTACCGCACGACGACTGCTGGACTAAAAAAACTGGCAGAGCGGATCGAGAAAAAATTTCTTACTCGATCAGCTTTGGAGTGGGAGGATTGGCTCAGCAAACATGGCGTGCCTGCTGCAGTGCAACGGACGACGGCCGAGTGGGCCGCGTTCATGCCCATACGCGCGGCCGGGATCGTTGTCGAACAAAGAGATCGCAACGGCGACGCGATTCTCGCGCCGGGTCAATTGGTCGATGTCGTCGCGTCCAGCCATGGATCCAGAGAACTCGACGACAATACCGCGGCTCCACGCTTTGAGGGATGGCACGCTGAACAGCGATTTTTAGCAAATGCACCGCCACCTAGCGCAGCGCTGTCCGCGCCGCTGGACGGTTTGCACATTTTGGATTTGGCGAACGTGATTGCTGGGCCGGTCGCGTCGCGAGCCCTAGCTGAACTTGGAGCCAGTGTTTTGCATATCGATCCGGAAGATCCAAAGATGGGACCTAGGATGCTCCTATGGATCGGTCAAGAGGTAAATCAAGGTAAGCAAGCTGCGATCATCGACTTGAAAGCCGACGAAACCCGACCGTTGGTGGATAAGCTGATCGCATGCAGCGACGCTATCATCTATGACAAGTTGCCCGGTCAGACCGTCAGCTTGGGTGTCGACCCGGCTCGAGTCCATGGAGTCAATTCTGGCTGCGTAGTGATAGTGGTTACAGCGTATGGAGGATCTCGAGGAAAAGGCTGGGAAGACCGGCCTGCCTATGACCCCGTTGTCCAAGCCATGTCTGGGATCATGCTTCGTTTCGGTGGTCTCGGAACCTCTGAAGTGCATGGTGTCGCCGCTATGATCGACTACTTTACAGGCTTCGCTGGGACATTGGCGACCTTATGCGGGCTGGTTTCGCGTCAGCGAGGTGCCGAAAATGTCGTGACGCGCACGTCATTGGCGCGCATGGCAGCTTGGGTCCAAATTCCCTTCGTTACCGGACGGCCCGTACCAGAGCCCATCGGCCAAGCCGAACGCGGTTGGCATGCTCTCGACCGATTGTACCGCACGTCCGATGGCTGGATTTACTTGGCCGTAGAGCCTGAAAACTGGTCGATCGTTCGCACGACTTTCGAGACAGCGCTATCAATCGAGTTGCCCGATCATTGGGAAGACGCGGCGGGCGCGTTGGCCAAGGCCTTCGACTGGCATAAAACCAGCGAAGTGGTAACGTTGCGATCACCGGTCATCACGATGCAGGCAGTCCATGACGTTTCGAGCCTTCGAAAAGGCCCATTGCGGGATGACTGGCAAAACACGCCAGTCACCAATGATCTCCTATCCGAACGCGTCTTACTGACAAAACAGGGCGGAGAAAGGGGTGATCTTTACATTCCCGACTGCACTTGGCTTCGTTGGGCCAGTCGTCCTCGTTTGCGTCTGCATCACCTTCCAGGCGAGGACACGATCGCGGTGCTACGCGAGCTGACAGGAAGCGTTCCTCACGAGCTTCCCAATGGCGTTTTGACCGGCTGGATTCTCACTACTGGCCCATTGCCAGCTTGACCACTTGGACATATGTCGACCGTTACGATGAAAGAATCGAAGGCCCTACCGTACGTGAGCACGCCGCTTCACACACCTAGCTATCCGGCAATGCTTCCCATTCATAACTATCTCGACGGTGCGACCTTCGTATGATGGCGCGAGGTATTTTAAGGCGGACATGCCATAACGACAAAAGAAATAGTAATCTATGTGCAACGTTATGGTCGCCAATGCGGCTAGTCAAGACGAGCTGCTTTTTGCAGTTTCGTCTTCCACGTCAATCGCGTCTTTTTGCACACACAATGAAACGACAAGAATCGAATTCGCTCACCATAACTTGTCCGGCACTAGCGTCGGGCATATTGCTCACCGGATGCACCTCCCGAGGTGCGCCATCCTTCATGCTGTTCGGCGCGTATTTTCCGTCATGGCTGTTAAGCGCCATAGTTGGTGTTGCCGCAATGCTGATCGCGCACCGCGTGCTTGTGATGACAGGATGGGGGCGTGTCGTACCTCTTCAGCTTTGGGTGTGTGCTGCGATCGGCGTCGTTGCCGCAGTGTTCCTCTGGTCTTCAATGACGGGGCAGTTTTGATGAAAATGGCGGGCATGAATAAAAAAGCTAATTGGAAAGGCCGTGTAGCAGCGGTCATCGTCATCGCAACCGGTGTAGCGGCGCTATGGTATGCGCTCGGAAGGAATTCGCGCTATCCCTCGACCGATGACGCCACGATCGACGCAGACGTTGTACATGTGGCTTCGCCCGTCGGTGGCCGGATCGTACGTATCGCGGCTGAGGAGAATTCGTATGTCGCAAAAGGCTCGGTGCTGTTCGAGATCGATCCGGTTCCGTATCGGCTCACGGTCGCACAGGCGCAGGCCGACGTCGAATTGGCACGCGCGGCGCAGGCAACGCGGGATCGCTCCGTCATCGCCGAAAAGTCGACGGCTGCGGTTGCCGATGAACAGATTCGTCGAGCGGCCCAAAACTATGGCCTTGCGGTCCGCACCGTCGAGCGCTTGCGGCCCCTCAAGGACAAGGGTTACGTACCGGTTCAGCAGTACGATCAGGCGGTTGTCGCGATGCATGATGCTGCGGTTTCCCTGGCTCAGGCTAAAGAGCAGTCCCGTGCGGCCTACCGCACCGTCGGCAACGATGCCGACGCGGTCGCAACCCTGCACGCACGCGAAGCTGCATTGGAGCGCGCTCAACACGCGCTCGACGATACCGTCGTACGCGCCCCTTTCGACGGCTATGTGACCGGTCTTTCGGTGCTGGCAGGCGAAACGGTAGCGCCCGCTCAGTCCATTTTTACGCTGATCCACACGAATGAATGGTTTTCAGTCGCAAATTTCCGTGAGACTTCGCTCGGTGCGATCGCGGTAGGTGACTGCGCGACCGTCTATTCGATGATCGACCGCAGCCAGCCGATCAGCGGCAAGGTAGTCGGTATCGGCGCCGGTATTACGGACCCCGACCGGATCAACTTGCCGCACGCTTTGCCATACGTGCAAAAGTCGGTGAACTGGGTACGCGTCGCGCAGCGCTTTCCGGTTCGTGTTCGCCTCGTGGCGCCGCCCGAAAAACTGATGCGCATCGGCGCTAGTGCAGTGGTCGAGGTTCACCATGGCCACACCTGCCAGTGACATTGCGGCGCCACGGCCGGCTGAAATCGTGGCGCTGCTCGCGCCGTTTCCGGGACGAAGCGCGCTGACCACCCGCATGGCCTTGATATGCGCTCTAACCGTGCTCATTACAAGCACATACGGAACGCCTGAAGCGGCTATCTCTGCTTATATCGTCTTTTTTATCAATCGCTCCGATCGCGTCAGCAGTGTGATCGGTTCGGTCGGTGCTATGGTGCTTGTGACCGTCGTCGTTGGATTGGTGCTCCTGGTCGCGATGTTTTCCGTTAATGTGCCCGCGGTGCGGCTCGCGTGTATGGCGGTCTTGTCGTTTGCTATGTTGTTTCTTACCTCAGCCAGCAAGCTGCGACCAGTCGGCGCGATCCTTTCGATGATCGTCGGCTTCGGACTGGATGAACTGGGTCTATTGCCTGCCGGCGAAGCGGCAACGCGCGCTGTCCTGTATGCATTGCTGATGGCGTTGATCCCCGTCGGTGTAGTCATTGCGGTGAATCTGGTGATTGGGCCATCGCCGCGTAAGCTCTTTGGCAAAGAGCTTGCAAAACGTCTCAGAATTGCTGCTCGCATGCTCTCAGATCGTATTACGGATGAGGACCGTATTGCCTTCGATACGGCGTTGCGCGCCAACAACCATGGAGTGCAAACCTGGCTAAAGTTGTCCAAATTCGAGGGGACAGCCACGGCTGAAGATGTTAATGCGCTGCGCCATGCGATGGCGTCGACGACCGGAATTATGGTGGCCGTCGATCTTGCCGTACAGGAACCGGACGCTTGCCTCCCTGCTGCAATGTCGGCTTTGCTCGCTAGCACACTCGAACAGATGGCCGCGATCCTTGAAGCAGGGGGATATCCGGTAGACATCACACTGGATGCGCCCGACGTTTCCATGTTGACGCCCGTAGGCGCGATCATTTTCGATGATATACGCAGCGCGATCGAAAATTTCTCAATACCCGAGACCAAACCTGACCATACGGGTAAAGGTGAGCTTTCCAAGCACAGCGGGTTCTTCGACGACGACGCAGTTTCCAACCCCGACCATGTGCGCTTTGCATTTAAAACCACGATGGCGGCAATGTTCTGCTACCTGTTGTATCAACAACTGGACTGGCAAGGAATCCATACTTGTTTCATTACCTGTTATCTGGTGTCGCTGGGTAGCACTGCCGAGACATTGGAAAAGCTCACGTTACGCATCGTCGGCTGTCTCGTGGGCGCTCTGCTTGGAACAGCAGCCCTCATCTTTTTGCTGCCTTTATTCACCTCCGTTGGTGAACTTGTGTTCCTAGTCTTCGCAGGCGCCTGGTTGGGTGCCTGGGTCGCTGTCGGATCTCCGCGAATCGCTTATGTCGGAATGCAAACGGCGTTCGCATTCTTTCTGTGCGTGCTGCAAGGTGCCGGGGTGAGTGCTCTGCAAGTTGCCGGGCCAGGCTTCGACTTGACGATCGCACGCGATCGCCTAATCGGTATTCTGATCGGTAACGTCGTCATTTACTTCGTTTTCACGCGCGTCTGGCCGGTCAGCGTGAAGAAGCAAGTCGATACCCTGCTGGCTGCAGTTGTCGACACATGGATCCGCATTGCACGCAGCGCCGACCCCAACACACGGCGTTCGCTGGCGGCAAGCGCACTGTCACAATATGCCGAGTTGCGCGAGGATCTGGGACTCATGCATTATGAGCCATCCGCGGTCAGACCGCGCCCGGCCTGGATCGCCAGCCGACAGCGCGCGCTCGCAGAACTCGAAGCGATGGAAGCGCCTCTGTATTTTGCCGAAGGCCGTGCAATCGCCGAAACGGATGCGCGAGTGCACGCTATCGCGCGGAACATCGGCGCCGATCAGACGGAGCTGCCAAGCATCCCCGACAAAGCCGATCCGCCCGTGCGGCAGCCAGGCGGCGACCCTTCCGCGGCGGCTCCCGTCGATGCGCTCTTACGCTTGATCGATGCGCGTCTCACCCGTGTCAGAGCTGCCACGCCACTACCGCCATCAGAAGAGACAGAAAGTAATGTGCATTCGTGAACCAAAGCTTTTGATTATCGCCTTGGCTGCAGCCACACTAGCCGGCTGCGCGGCGCCTACGCTCGAAGTAGCGCCGAAGAGGCTTTCGCTCGACCTTGCGCCCCCGGCGCCGGACCGTCCTTGGCCACCTCAAATTAACGCTTCCGGCGATATCGTGCCGGGACGGCCACGCGGTGACGCTGCCGCTACGCGCGCCGGCTATACCTTGCCCGACAGTCCTGCACTGGCAACGGTGCCGGCCGCACAGGAGTTCGACGCCAACCATCCATATACGTTGCTGGAGTTGATCGATCTTGCGGAATCCGCCAATCCGACAACGCGCATCGCCTGGAACGATGCGCGCAACGCCGCGCTCGCGGCCGACATTGCCAAGTCCGCATATTTACCGCAAATTACCGCAACCGCGATGGCCGGTTATCAAAAGGCACATGGCACCACTTCAACGCAGCTGGGCAGTATCGACAACGACCCTACCGCACACGGTACGGTCGAAGTACTTAGTCTTCAATGGCTGCTGTTCGATTTTGGGGGGCGTCGAGCACGCCTCGATGCGGCCAAAGATGCATCGGTTGCGTCGAATATCGCCTTCACCGCCGTGCACCAGCAAGTAATTTACGACGTCAGCGTCGCGTATTACGCGTATGAAGCTGCGCGCTCTCGTGCGCGCACCGCTGTGCTGGCGCTGGACAACGCAGACGAGATTCTTGCTGCAGCGCGTGCGCGTTTCAAGCAGGGGATTGGTACGGTCATCGAAGTGTCACAGGCAGCGCAAAATCGTGCGCAGGCGAACTTCGCGCATGTGCAGACCGAGGGTGCAGAAAAAGACAGTTATTTCAGCTTGATTTCGGCACTAGGCATTTCCCCGCTCTCGAAACCCAAGATCGCCGAGTTGCCGGTTCGCACCCTGTCGCGGACGCTGGAGCGATCCGTTGACGAGATCGTTGAAGACGCGATCGCGCGGCGCCCCGACGTGCAAGCGGCATACGCCCTGGCCCAAGCGAGCCAGGCAAAAATCCGCGCGGATGAGGCGGCGTTCAAGCCTAAGGTGTTTATGTCCGCGTCGGTCGGAAATAGCACCGGACACACCTCGGTGACTGCGATTCCGTCGATCGGAGATCAGTCGGCAACAGTGAACTTGAACGGCAGCCGCCGCAATGCCAGCGTGTTCATCGGCGTGACGGTTCCCATTTACGACGGAGGGCTGCGCTCATCTGTGTTGATGCAGGCGCGTAACGATGCGGACAGCGCCTCGGAAAGGCTGAACCGAACCAAGCAGGATGCGGTCCGTCAGATCGTGGTGTCTCAGAACGCGCTGCGCTCCAGCCTCGCGTCTCACGAGGCCGCCAAGGGATTGGTTGACGCCTCGCAGACGACTTACGACGCGGCACTCGATGCGTACAAACACGGCGTAGGCTCGATTACCGATGCCCTGCTGGCACAGAATCAGCTGTACATCGCCCAAAACGCCCGTGCGGATAGCTACAGCGTGACCCTATCCGCTGCGGCAACGCTAGCGCTTGCGACGGGGATGATCGGAGAGGGGAGAGCGGCCTGGTAGCGGCACGGCCGTTCAGCGGGGCATAGACGAGACTCTCAGTAGCAGGAATCAAGCGCTCTCGTGTCGAAACGCGCTTGGCGGCACACCATACCACCGCTTGAATGCTTGCGAAAAGCTCGACAGGTCGCTGAAGCCAAGCCGCGCCGCCACCTCGGTCAATGTCAATTTACCGTCATTAATCAGTTCTTTTGCGAGTGCGGCGCGGTATTCTGCCAAGAGAGTTCGGAATGTGGTGCCCTCATCTTGCAGCCTACGCTTCAAAGTACGCGGACTGATATTCGTCACGCGGGCCATCGTCTCTAGGTCCGGCAACTGGCTGCTCGGCGCTGCGACCAGATACTGGCGAACCAGGGCGGTCGCGCCGGCTTGTGCGCGTCGACGCTCCAAAAGCTGGCCGCACATTTGCTCACACATCGACGCATTGATCGGGTTTGCCTGTGGCAGGCGGCGCGCCAGGAATTCTCGTCTAAATACCAGGCTATTCTGCTTGGATCTATATTCCGGTATCACTTGAAAAGCACGACCAATGGCTTGCGCCACCTCCGGCGAACGGCTGTCATCGTATTTCAGCGTGAAGTGCGTCAGAGAAAATCCCGTCCCGGCCATTTCGTGCAGAAGCACTGCAGCAGCAACGATTTCTCGTTCTGTCAAAAAGCGTCGCAATTCCGGCTCAAACTTGGGTTCATCGAAGCTCAGCACGGCGAGATCTTCTTCTTCATGATAGGTGACCGTCGTGAACGCAGAGGTGAGGGGCAGGTAGCGGAGCGCTCTATCGATTGCTTCTCCTGTGGTAGCGCTACTGATCAAACCGTAGCCCCACATGCCGAAAGTCGAAAAGTGATAGCGCAAGCCAACTTGGAGTCCGAGGCCGTCTGGGAAATTTAGAAGACGCAGAAGATTTTTTGCGACATGCAACTCTTGAGATGCGGTCAGCTGCACATTAGGATCGGCCAGCTGGGCTTGAGACAAGTTGCTTCCTGCCAGCAACTTGGCTGATGAAAGACCGCGCTCGCTGCCGAAATCGAACAGCAGGCGAGCGCTTGCAGGCCCGCGCGCAAAGTTACTCAGGTTCATCATTAAATTTTTCAAATCGTCGACCTGGCCCAAATCATAAAATTTTCGTCCTTATGCGCCATTGGCTCAGGAATAATACAAGCGCAATATGGAGAGCATAAAACAAATTGCAACGTTCCGTAGGTCTCGCGCGTGCCAACCACAGCTCTCTGGACTCCACATCGACAACGCCCTGGGGTGAAGCGCAGACCTCGATAGTCCGCTGCTGGCAGTGGTTTCACGTCGTCTTACTGGCGTCTGGGCTTTACAGCAGGAGAACTGGCAAACATCTTACGCCGTGAAATCAAGCACCTGAATCGATAAAAATTTGTTACGACCGATCGACTGTTAGCGAAAAAGTGCTCGCCGATAAAACCTGTTATTTACCGGATTTAAATTTTTTTATGACCGATACAATAGCGGAGAGTGTAATTGAATACTTGGGTAATCTGCAGGAAGTGGGAAGATTCGAATTCCTAACTGGCCGGGATCGTGCCGCTATTGTCGACGTCAAAACCGGCGTGATCGTTGAAGCAGACCCGGCATTTCCCAGAGGTGAATTGTTGATGTGCGAGCGGAAGAATGGATCGCGTTCATTGATTGAGACACGCAGACTGGTCCAGCGCGTACTTGCGCGTCAGGCTTTAAAACGATCGATTAACGACGGTGGGCGGATCAGAGAGCACTACCACAACGTTGTAGACAGCTTTCACCGTAAAACCGGATTTGACCCTAAATTCTGATCAAGACTGCTTGTCTTATCGGGAACGGCTCTACTATTCCTAGTCGTTGCTTGATAAAACAGCAAATAAAATTGACACCACCTATCGCATATGCTCCCTTTTTCGACAGGCGTTCTAGATCCTCGCGGGTCGGTCGCAGCCAACGAACTTCTCATTCTGCAGAACGCCACCCTGGTCATGCTGGCATTGATCGTCCCGATCATCGTCTTGACGCTGGTATTCGCCTGGTGGTTTAGGGCCGGCAACAAACGCGCCAAGCGCAAGCCTGACTGGAATTACTCGGGCGCGCTCGAAGTCGTGAACTGGATGGTGCCGCTGATGATCATCCTGTTCCTGGGCGGCATGGGCTGGATGGCGGCGCATGCGCTCGACCCGGCCAAGCCGCTGCCGGCGCAGTCGGGACCAGGCGCGCCGCTGGAAATCCAGGTCGTGTCGCTCGACTGGAAATGGCTGTTCATCTACCCGGGCGCCGGCGTCGCCACGGTCAACCACCTGGTCGTGCCGGCCGGGCGCGTGCTGCACCTGCAGCTGACGTCCGGCAGCGTCATGAACAGCTTCTTCGTGCCGCAACTGGGCAGCCAGATCTACACGATGGCGGGGATGACGACCACGCTGTATCTCCAGGCCGATCATCCCGGCACCTTCCCCGGCCGCTCGGTCCAATTCAGCGGCGACGGCTTTTCCGACATGCGCTTCGACGTCGACGCCGTCGCGCCGTCCGACTACGAGGCCTGGCTGGCGCGCACGCGCGCGAGCGGCGCGCGCCTGGACGCCGCCGGCTATGCGGCGCTGGCCCGACCGGGTACCAGCGCCGCGCGCGACTACCAGCTGGCCGAACCGCGCCTGTTCAACACCATCCTGGCTGCGTCC
The DNA here is from genome assembly GCF_030412015.1 of Massilia sp. YIM B02763. Taxonomy (GTDB): domain Bacteria; phylum Pseudomonadota; class Gammaproteobacteria; order Burkholderiales; family Burkholderiaceae_D; genus Telluria. The sequence goes on from NZ_JASNRD010000038.1 coordinate 17,782, forward strand.
ATGTCGCCGGCATCCTCGTCACCTCATTGAAAGCGCTTCCCATGCTAGGCAAACTCGATTGGTCTGCGATCCCGACCAACCAGCCCCTTCCACTCGTCGCCGCCGGCGTCGTGGTGCTGTTCATGCTCGGCGTCGCCGTCTGGATCACCAAGCGCGGCTGGTGGAGCTACTTGTGGACGGAATGGATCACCAGCGTCGACCACAAGCGGATCGGCGTGATGTACGTGCTGCTCGCGCTGGTGATGCTGATGCGCGGCTTTGTCGACGCGCTCATGATGCGCTCGCAGCAGGCGATCGCGGTCGGCGCCCACCAGGGTTTTCTCCCGCCCGAACATTACAACCAGATCTTCTCGGCGCACGGCACCATTATGATCTTCTTCGTCGGCATGACCTTCATGGTCGGCCTGATGAATTTCGTCGTGCCGTTGCAGATCGGCGCGCGCGACGTGGCGTTCCCGACCTTGAACTCGGTCAGCTTCTGGCTGACCGCGTCCGGCGTCCTGCTGCTCAACCTGTCGCTGGTCATCGGCGAGTTCGCGCGCACCGGCTGGCTGGTGTATCCGCCGCTGTCCGAGCTGGCCTATTCGCCCGGCGTCGGCGTCGACTACTACCTGTGGGCGATCCAGATCGCCGGCGTCGGCACGCTGCTGTCCGGGATCAACCTGACCGCCACCATCCTCAAGATGCGCACGGTCGGCATGGGTTACATGCGCATGCCGATCTTCTGCTGGACCGCGCTGACGGCCAACCTGCTGATCATCGCGGCGTTCCCGATCCTGACCGCGACGCTGGCCATGCTGACCCTCGACCGCTACCTCGGCTTTCACTTCTTCACCAACGACTTCGGCGGCAACGCCATGATGTACATAAACCTGATCTGGGCCTGGGGCCACCCGGAGGTGTACATCCTGATCCTGCCGGCCTTCGGCGTGTTCAGCGAAGTGATCGCCACCTTTTCCGGCAAGGGGATCTTCGCCTACCGCTCGATGGCGGCGGCGGCGCTGGCCATCTGCGTGCTGTCGTTCATGGTCTGGCTGCACCACTTCTTCACGATGGGCGCCAGCGCCGACGTCAACGGCTTCTTCGGCGTCATGACGATGATCATCGCGGTGCCGACCGGCGTGAAGGTGTTCAACTGGCTGTGGACGCTGTACGGCGGCTCGATCCGCTTTTCGGTGCCGCTGATGTGGGCGCTCGGCTTCATGGTCACCTTCATCATCGGCGGCATGACCGGCGTGCTGCTGGCGATCCCGCCGGTCGACTTCATCACCCACAACAGCCTGTTCCTGGTGGCGCATTTCCACAACGTGATCATCGGCGGCGTGATCTTCGGCGCCTATGCCGGCTACAACTACTGGTTCCCCAAGGCCTTCGGCTTCACGCTGCATGAAGGCTGGGGCCGCGCCACCTTCTGGTGCTGGCTGGTGGGCTTCTATCTTGCCTTCATGCCGCTCTACCTGCTTGGCCTGATGGGGGCGACGCGGCGCATGCAGCACTATTCCGAAGCGGGCTGGCAGCCGCTGATGATCGTCGCGCTGGGCGGCGCGCTGTGCATCCTGGCCGGCATCGGCTGCACGATCGTCCAGCTGTTCGTCAGCATCCGCACGCGCGAACAGCGGCGCGACCTGACCGGCGATCCGTGGAACGCCCGCTCGCTCGAGTGGGCCACGCCGTCGCCGCCGCCGCCATTCAACTTCGCCACCCCGGTCAAGGTGGACGGGCTCGACACCTTCTGGGAAGCCAAGCGCAAGGGCTTGCCGGCGCCGGGCCTGCCCGAGCTGCCGGTGCCGTCCGCCATCGAGGTGCCCGAGCGCACCGGCACCGGCTTCTTCGTCGCCTTCTTCGCGACCGGCTTCGGCTTCGGCATGGTCTGGCACATCTGGTGGATGGCGATCGCCAGCCTGCTCGGCATCGTCGCCGTGGCCTTGAAGCTGGCCTGGCGCCGGGTCGACGAAACCGATGTCGACGGCGCTGCCGTGGCGGCGTTCTACGCGGCGCAGTACGCGACGCATGCCCAGGAGGCCGCATGAGCGCCGTGATGAAGGAACCGATACAGACGATCGAGCGGCCGGTGCCGCGCTCGCAACGCGGACCGGCGCCGACGCGCGTGACGGTCACCTATGGCATGTGGCTGTTCCTGCTCAGCGACATCGTCATGTTCGCGGCTTTCTTCGCCGCCTTCGTGGTCCTGCGCGACCACACGGCGGGCGGCCCCTCGGGGCGTGCGCTGTTCGAGCGCCGCGACGTGCTGATCGAGACGGCCTGCCTGCTGTTTTCCAGCTTCTCGTGCGCGCTGCAGGGCCTGGGGGTCGAGTACCGCAACAAGACCGTCACCTATATCGCCGCGGCGGTGACGCTGGCGCTCGGCGCGGCCTTCATGGTGCTGGAGCTGTCGGAATTCGCGCGCATGATCGGCGAAGGCGCCGGCCCGGATCGCAGCGCCTTCCTGTCCGGCTTTTTCGCGCTGGTCGGCCTGCATGGCCTGCACGTGGCGTGCGGCATGTTCTGGCTGATAGTCATGCTGGCGCAGGTCGCCACGCTCGGCTTCTCGCCCAAGGTGGTGCGGCGCCTGCTGTGCTTCAACCTGTTCTGGCACGCGCTCGACATCGTCTGGGTCGGCGTCTTCACCGTTGTCTATCTGGGAGCATTCACATGAAAACCGACGTGCAGGAAAGCCGCCACGACGAACGTCCCAGCGCCCCCGCCGATATACGCACTAGCCTGCTGAAATACACCGGCGGCCTCGTGTTGTCGATCATCCTGACGGGCGTGTCATTTTGGGCGTCGGCAAGCGGTGTAGTTTGGGCTGGCGGCCTCCCGGTACTGTTGGCAGCTCAGGCGATAGCGCAGATGGGAGTGCACCTGTTAATGTTCTTGCACATTTCTAGCGGCCCCGAAAGCGCCAACAACATCATGTCCTTGGCGTTTGGCGTGTTTGTCGTTGCTTTGGTAATTTTTGGCTCAATAATTATCATGAACAATCTAGATGGGAGAATGAACGACATGCCAACTGATTCGCACTCTGCGATGATCTCGCTTGATTCGCATGGCTAATTCTGAACGTCGGTATTTCGATCCCGAGATTCACCCACTGACTCAGCTATTTTCTCTCAAATGACTAGTATTATCTCAGAACGAGTCGTCCGTTTCTTAGTCAGTCAAGAGCAAGGACGATTCGAATTTGTGACTGATAGAGTACGTCTAGCTATAGCCGACATCAAGACTGGATCAATTATCGAAGTAGACCCGAATTTTCCTGGCGGTGAGATGCTAAAGTGCGAGCTCGCGGACGGTACACGTATGTCAATTTACACAAAAAAACTCGTTCAGGAAGCGCTTTCCAGGGGCGCTGTTAAGCTTACACTCGTCAATAAAAGTCGGGTTAAGAAAAACTATCAAAATTTACTCGAAGATTTTATTCAGAATACGAATTTTACATTTTAATGCAACGAAAATTTGCAAGCGATGGGCAGAGCAGCAGATCGTTTGATTTAACATGATCAAGCACAGTGCCGGAATCAGCATCGCTGGCAATTTTCGGCGCTGGCCTAACCGGCTTGGGAGCTCTGCGTTGTCGTAAATCGAAGTGATTTGCCATGTTACTGTCAAATAATCAAATCGATGAGGCTAAATGCGCGATCCACGCATAAAGTAGCGCAACCAAACAGCAAAGCATCACGGTCGCCCAGCATTTTCCTTAAAAGTCATTGTTCCAATTTTTTCAACATTAACGACTTGGGCAGGGATTGCTTGCTCGGTCAGAACCACAAATATGCTCTCGCGACCTCACCACTTCCTTGCCTACCTCCCATTTTTCTACTTTGCGTCGGCCTCGGCCCAGCAGCAGGAGTCTGCACAGTCCGCTACTCAAGCCGCCGCACTTACCGGCTGTGTGAACATCGCAGACGACGCGCGGCGCCTGGCTTGCTACGACCGCCTAGCGAGCGCAAACGCGGTCGCGCCACAAGCGGCGTTCGTGGCTAGCGCACCGTCTACGCCGTCGGTCAAATCAGCTGCGCCAGGCGCCTCGGGTACTCAAGCCGCAGCCGCCGTGGTTGTCGTGCCCGCCAAGACGGCCGAGTCGCCGATCAAGGCCGTGGCCGACGCGGCGGCGCAACCGGTGTCGGGCTTCAGCCTGGCCGATTATTGGGAGCTCGACGCGGCACACAAGCGCGGCGTGTTCAACTTCCGCCCGCACACACCGACCTACCTGATCGCCACCCGCACCGCACATCCAAACGATGCGCCGTACCGGCCTTTCCGCGACATCAGCGACCTCGGCACCGGCCTGGCGCACTCGGAACTGGTGTTCCAGCTGGGCTTCAAGCTCAAGCTGATCGAAAACGCCTTCGACAAGCCGGTCGACCTGTGGTTTGGCTATACCCAGAACAGCTTCTGGCAGGCGTCGAACCATAGAGCGTCCAGCCCGTTCCGCGAAACCAATTACCAGCCCGAGCTGATGCTCGTGACGCCGCTGAACTTCAATGTACTCGGCATGCATGCGCGTCTCTTTAATCTGGGTATCGTGCACCAGTCGAACGGACAATCGTCGACGCTGTCGCGCAGCTGGAACCGGGTCTACGCCCAGGTTGGACTCGAGCGCGACGGGTGGACCGTGCTTGGGCGCGTATGGAAGCGCATCAACGAATCGGCGCGTGACGACGACAATCGCGACATCGTCGACTACATGGGCCGGGGCGACCTTAACGTCACCTATCGCCACGACGGCAACGATTACTCGGCGCTGGTGCGCCACAACTTCTCGACCGGGCGCGGCGCCGTGCAGCTGGGTTATGCATGGCCGCTGGTCGGCCACTTCAAGGGCTATGCCCAGCTGTTTTCGGGCTATGGGCAGAGCATGATCGACTACAACTACTACCAGAACGTGGCCGGCATCGGCTTGCTCGGCACGTTCTAAGTACCTGTTTTATTGGCAGTGCAGACGCGAGTGGGCGCGTAGTGGCGGAGACGGTCGAGTGCCGACTGAGGTGTACTGTCAATAACGGACACGCTTGTCTTAAGCCGCCTGCGGTTGTTCGCTGAAGGATTCGGCGAACAGCGCTGGCGGAACAAAACCGATGCGGGAATGGCGCCGCTGTCGGTTATAGAAAATTTCGATGTATTCCTGAATCGAGGCCTTCGCCTCAGCACGGGTGGCATAGCGGCGATGATGGACAAGCTCATTCTTCAGTGTGCCCCAGAAGCTCTCCGCAGGGTGGATGAAAAAGTTAACAGGGCGAGGAGCGATGCGTTCACCAGGTGCGCCGTCGCATCGCCGGGAAACCGAACGGCGATTCTGGGAGCAAATAGCAACAGGCATTACGAGTGAAAAGGCTGCCGAGGCAGTTGGCGTTTCGCAGGCGGTTGGAGCTCGTTGGTTTCGTCATAATGGTGGCATGCCACTTTCTATGTTGAGACCAGTATCCGAGAGGTACTTGTCGTTTGCGGAGCGAGAAGAGATTCGACTTCTTTCGTGTCAGGGCGTTGGAGTACGGGAGATTGCTCGCCGTATCGGACGTAGCGCATCAACAGTTTCCCGGGAGCTGAGGCGTAACGCTGCAACTCGCTGCGGCCGACTTGAGTATCGAGCATCCGTTGCACAGTGGAAGGCGGAACTGGTCGGTAGAAGACCCAAGCGTTAGAAACTGGTGACTAATCCACGGTTACACGCCTACGTTCAAGACCGTCTGGAGGGCAAGGTTCGTGACGCTAAGGGCCGTGAAATTTCTGGGCCACGGCCAGCGCCGTTCATAGGGCGAAATAAGCCGCATCGAGGTGATCGTAAATGGGGCACTGGTTGGTCGCCCGAGCAGATCTCCAACCGGCTTCAGACCGATTTTCCGGATGACGAATCCATGCGCATCTCTCACGAAGCCATTTACCAAGCACTCTATATCCAAGGCCGAGGCGCGCTCAAGCGCGAGCTGGTTAGTTGTCTGCGTACCGGGCGGGCGTTGCGCGTACCGAGGGCCAGGGCACAAGCCAAAGCCTGGGCACACGTAAGCGAGGACGTGATGATCTCGAACCGGCCAGCAGAAATCGAAGATCGTGCTGTACCGGGACACTGGGAGGGTGACCTGATCATTGGCCTGAATCGGTCTGCAATCGGGACGCTGGTCGAGCGATCAAGCCGATTCACCATGCTTGTCCACCTGCCTCGCGAGGGAGGCTACGGATTGATACCCAGGACAAAGAATGGCCCTGCGCTCGCTGGCTACGGAGCTATGACGATGACTAATGCGCTCAAGAATACCGTGACTGACATGCCTGCTCTTTTGTGGCAGTGGTTGACCTGGGATCGCGGCAAAGAACTGCCTGATCACGCTCGCTTCACGATCGAGTCTGGGGTGAAGGTATTTTTCGCCGATCCACACAGTCCATGGCAGCGCGGCACAAACGAATACACGAACGGCCTCCTACGGCAATACTTCCCAAAGGGTACAGACCTGTCTCGGTGGAGCTCTCGAGAGATTCAGGCCGTAGCCAATGCCTTGAATTCCAGACCGCGTAAAACGCTCGGTTGGAAGACGCCCGCTGAAGCACTGGACGAGTACCTAAAATCTGTTCAACAATCTAGTGTTGCGACGACCGGTTGAATCCGCCTTGGCTTCCACGGTCCGAGTGGTGGATCAGCCCTGGCGCCGGCCGCTTGTGGCTCATGGCGCGCCACAAGGCCTGCGTCGTCAGCCCCTGCGTCATGCGCTCGCCCATCGCGTAGCCGACGATCTCGCAGGTAAAAACGTCCTTCACGCCGGTCAGGTAAAGCCAGCCTTCAGCAGAGGGAATATAGGTGATGTCGGTCACCCACACTTCTTCAGGCCGGCTTGGCGCG
>NZ_JASNRD010000039.1 GCF_030412015.1 Massilia sp. YIM B02763
TCGGAAATCATAACGTCTACATGACGTATAAGGGACGACGTTCATGACAGTTGCGGGACCAAGGTGCCGGTAGCGGGCGCGCGACGCGTTACTGGGACAGCACCCCGCTCCGCGCCTTCGATCTTGAAGACGCTGACCACGCGCGCCAGTTCCTGCGCCTGCTGCTGCATCGCTTCCGACGCCGCCGCCGCTTCCTCGACCAGCGAGGCGTTCTGCTGCGTCACCTGGTCCATCTGGGCCACCGCCTGGTTGATCTGGCCGATGCCCGAGCGCTGCTCGTCCGTGGCCGAGGCGATCTCGCCGATGATGTCGGTCACGCGCTGCACGCTGCCCACGATCTCTTCCATCGTGGTGCCGGCCTGGTTGACGAGCTTCGTGCCGCTTTCCACCTTCTCGACCGAGTCGCCGATCAGGTCCTTGATTTCCTTGGCCGCCGCCGCCGAGCGGTGCGCCAGGTTGCGCACTTCGCCGGCGACGACGGCGAAGCCGCGTCCCTGCTCGCCCGCGCGGGCCGCTTCGACTGCCGCGTTCAGCGCCAGGATATTGGTCTGGAACGCGATGCCGTCGATGGTGCCGATGATGTCCGCGATCTTCTTCGACGATGCGTCGATCGAGGCCATGGTGCGCACCACTTCGGCCACGACCTCGCCGCCGCGTCCCGCCACGGTGCTGGCGGTCTGCGCCAGCACCGTCGCCTGACGGGCGTTGTCGGCATTCTGGGTGACGGTCGAGGTCAGCTCTTCCATCGACGACGCCGTCTCTTCCAGCGAGCCGGCCTGCTGCTCGGTGCGGCTCGAGAGGTCCTGGTTGCCGGCCGCGATTTCCGACGATGCCGTCGCGATCGCGTCGGAACCGCCGCGGATGTCGCGCACGATGCGCAGCAGCTGGCCGTTCATGTGCTGCAGCGCGGCCTGCAGCTGGCCGATCTCGTCGCGGCCATGCACTTGCGGGTCGGCGGTCAGGTCGCCGGCGGCCACGCGCTGGGCGACGTCGACGGCATCCTTTACCGGGCGCACGATGCTCAGCGTCAGCCACCAGGCGCAGATGGCGCTCAGCGCCACGCTCAGCGCGGCCAGCAGCATGACCAGGTTGCGCGAGCTGTCGCGCAGGTCGTCGATGCGGACCTTCAGGCTGTCCAGGCGGGTGCGCTGCAGCTTGAGCAGTTCCGTGATCGCGGTCTGGTACACCTCGGCCGCCGGCAGGTAGGACTTTTCCAGCACCGCGGTCGATTCCTCGACACGGCCTTCCGCCTTCAGCTTGAGCGCTTCGTTGCGGCTGCTCTGGTAGGCGTCGCGCACGCCGGTGGCACGCGCATAGGCCTCCTTTTCCGCGTCGCTGGTCAGCAGGGGCTCGAGTTCCTTCAGGTAGGCGGCGGTGGTACGGTTGGTTTCCTGCGTGCTCTTGGCAAAGAACTGGACCAGCGACGGATCGCTGCTCTTGATGATGGCCGACGTGCGGGTCACGGACAAATTCGTGTTCTTGCTCCAGTCGCTGGCCAGGCGTTCCTTCCTGATCGGCTCGTTCAACATTTCCTGGGCCGCGTCGGCGACGGCGTTCAGTTTTGCAATCCCGGCGACGGTGCCCAGGATCGACAGGCCCAGCACGATGGCAAAGCCGAGGACGAGGCGGGTGCCGATCTTCAGATTCATCAACATATTCATGTGTTTACTCTCTTGCAGCAGATGATGCGGTGCATCAATGTTTTCGACCCCGCTACTATAACGATTTGGAGATATTGCCGTAAGGCAAAACTCACAAATAGTAACAAAATAAGTTAGAAAGCTATCAAACAGGTTGCTTTAAAGGAACTTATAATGATCATCCAAACAATATTGCCCTCTGGTCGGCCCGTGGTTTAGTATGGTCGGATGACCTCACACACCGTTCCGCCATTCCTGCGATCGCATTTCTCTTCCATCTTGCTGGCAGCGCTGGTGGCCTGCGGCGTCGCCGGCTGCAAGCGTGCCGAACAGCCGGCTCCGGCGCCCGCCGCCCAGAAGGCGCCGCCCCCGGCCCCGGCCGTACAGGAGCGATCACGCGAACAAGCGATGGACCAGTTGCTGGACCTCCCCGAGATCAAGGCATGGTCGGAACAGATCGAAAAGACGTCGCGTGGCACGGCGCACGGTGCCGTCATCGAGGACGATCCCGCGCCGCGCGTCATCGACGGCAAGCCCTACTACCAGCTCAGCTTCGTGGAAAACCGCAAGCGCGACGTGCACCGCCGCGCCAGCTTCCTGGTCGCGAAGCAGGGCGACGAGATCCTGGTGGAGGACCTGAATGACGACAGCGTGCAGTCGCTGTCCGAATGGCGGCGCAATATCCGCAATGTCGAATTGAAGACGAATTGAAAAGTCAGCAACGTCTTGATGCACCGCAAAAAGAAACCTGACTCATCCGGCTAACGTTGACGTTGCCGCTGGCCGTGCAGCGTCATCGCTGGCGTCCGCCGAGTGCGGCAACGGCGCGGGCGCTACTCCTCCCCCGGTCGGCGGCGCCCCCTTCCCCTGTTCGTTCACACCCCGCGCCATTCGGCCAGGTAATGCTGCGGCGTCCTGCCCAGCAGCCGCCGGAACATGCTCGTGAAGGCGCTGGGACTCGCGTAGCCGAGCGTGCGCGCGATCGTTCCCACGCCCTCCCCGCGCGCCAGCATCGCGAACGCGTGGGCCAGGTGCACTTGCTGCACCCACTGGCGGTAATGCAGCCCCGTCTCCTTGGGGAACAGGCGGATCAGCGTGCGGGCGCTGGCGCCGGCGTCGAGGGCCCGGTCTTCCAGCGTGCGCTGGCTGCCGGGATGGTCCATGATGTCCGTGCACAGCGCCTGCAGGCGGCGGTCGCGCGGCCACGGCACGGCGATCGGCACCGTCTCCATCCTGCGCAATTCCAGCAGGATCAGGCGCGCCAGGTGCTCGCCGCGCCCGTCCTCCGGATAGTTGACCGGCTCCGCCGACAACGCCAGGATCAGCTCGCGCAGCAGGGGGCTGACTTCCAGCACCTTGCAGCCCTCGACCAGGTCGCCCGCCGCCTCCGTGCCGATGTACAGCGTGCGCTGGTTGACGCGGCTGAGCATCGTCAGCTCGTGCACGACGCCCGGCGCGATCAGCAGGGCGCGACGCGGCGGAATGATCCACACCCCGAGTTCGGTGCGCACGCGCATCACGCCCTCGCTGGCGTACAGCAGCTGGACCCAGGGATGGCTGTGCGCCTCGACCAGTTCGCCGTACGCCCCTTCGGACGGGACGGCCGTGACGGTGCGCGGCAAGGATGCGTACCTGGGGCGGTAATGGGAGGAAGGCGTCAGTGGCACTTTATCGACGAAAACTGGAATATGCGTTCGAATCAACCATATTACACTTGATGGACTACAAAAAGGATTCATTCATGTCCACGACACCTTCCACTTCTGCTACCGGCGTTGCGCCGGCGGCCAGCGGCACCGTCCTGCAGATCCTGTTCTCGGTCGCCTTCGTGCACCTGCTGAACGATTGCGTGCAGGCCGTGCTGCCCTCGATCTACCCCCTGCTCAAGCAGGAATTCGCGCTGTCCTTCACCCAGGTCGGCCTGATCACGCTGACCTTCCAGTGCACCGCCTCGCTGCTGCAGCCGTGGATCGGCCTGTACACGGACAAGCACCCGATCCCCTTCCTGCTGCCGGTCGGCATGTGCGTGACCCTCGCCGGCGTCGGCCTGCTGTCGGTGGCCGGCAGCTTCGGCATGCTGCTGCTGGCGGCCGGCATGATCGGCGTGGGCTCCTCGACCTTCCACCCGGAAGCGTCGCGCGTGGCGCGCCTGGCGTCGGGCGGCCGCTTCGGCTTCGCGCAGTCGCTGTTCCAGGTCGGCGGCAACCTCGGCTCCGCATTCGGGCCGCTGCTGGCCGCCGCCATCATCGTCGGCCGCGGCCAGGGCCGCATCGCCTGGTTCACGCTGTTCGTGCTGGTGGCCGTGATCGTGCTGGTGGGCGTCTCGCGCTGGTACGGCAGCCACCTCGCCGGCGGCGCGAAGAAAAGCGCCGCCCACGCGGGCCCGCGCCTGCCGCGCAACAAGGTCGTCAAGGCGCTGGCCGTGCTGGCCATGCTGGTGTTCTCGAAGTACATCTACATGGCCAGCCTGCAGAGCTACTACACCTTCTACCTGATCGAGAAGTTCCACGTCCCGGTGGGCACGGCGCAGATGTACCTGTTCCTGTTCCTGGCCTCGGTGGCGCTGGGCACCTTCGCGGGCGGCCCGATCGGCGACCGCATCGGCCGCAAGCGCGTGATCTGGGTCTCGATCCTGGGCGCGGCTCCGTTCACGCTGGCCCTGCCCTATGCGGACCTGTTCTGGACCGGCGTGCTGTCGGTGGTGATCGGCCTGGTGATGTCGTCGGCGTTTTCCGCGATCGTCGTGTTCGCGCAGGAGCTGGTGCCGGGCAAGGTCGGCATGATCGCGGGGATCTTCTTCGGGCTGATGTTCGGCGTGAGCGGCATCGGCGCGGCGGCGATGGGGCATGTCGCGGACGTGTCGGGCATCGAGTCGGTGTACCGGATGGCGTCGTTCCTGCCGCTGCTGGGGGTGCTGGCGGCGTTGTTGCCGAAGATGGAGAAGTAAGAAGTACTACGCACTTGAAACAACGTCGTTCCTGCGAAGGCAGGGACCCAATTTGCACGCGTTATCTCGACGCTTGCAACATTGGATCCCCGCCTTCGCGGGGACGACGTTCTTGCGTATCGTCTTAGCTATCCAGGTGCGAAATCAGCGCCCGCTTCCCATCCGGCTCCCCATCCGCCCCCGCGCCGTCCGGCCTTGCATGGTGCACGTCCACCGACACCCCCACCGCCATGATGTCGATGAGGAGCAGCTGCAGGATGCGCGAGATCATCGCCAGGAACGTCGTGCTGTCCTCGGCGTGGTCGACGGCCAGGCAGAGGGTGGCGCGGCGCGCCAGCGGCGACTGGCTGTTGCTGATGGCGATGACGTCGGCGCCGCGCTCGCGTGCCGTGTCCACGGCGGCCAGCAGGTCCGGCAGGCGGCCCGAGTTGGAGATGGCCACCACCACGTCGCCGGGGCCCAGCAGGTCCGCCGCCAGCTTGAACAGGTGCGAGTCGCCGTACAGCGCCGTCGGGATGCGGAAGCGGAAGAATTTATGCTGGCCGTCCAGCGCCACCACGCGCGAATTGCCCATCGCGTAGAACTCCACGCGCTTGGCGCGGCTGATCAATTCGATGGCGCGGTCGATCGCGCGCACGTCCAGCTGGTCGCGGAACTGCAGGATCGCGGAGATCGTGTTGTCGATCACCTTGGCCGACAGATCGTGGGTGCTGTCGTTGGTGCGCACCTGGCTGTGGCGCACGGGGATCGAGCCCGTGAGCGAGCTGGCGAATTTCAATTTGAAGTCGGCCAGGCCCAGGAAGCCCAGCGAGCGGCAGAAGCGGATCACGGTCGGCTGGCTGACGTCCGCCAGCTTCGCGATGCCGGCGATCGGCTCGTTCAGCACGAGGCGCGGCTGCTCCAGCACCAGCGTGGCCACGCGCTGCTCGGCCGGCGTCAGCTCGGCGCGCAGGCCCTGGATGCGGTCCATCAGCGTATTGCCGCCGCTGCGCCCGCGCAGGTGCTCGGACAGGATGTTGGCGACGCCGTCGAACGCCACGTGCGGCGTCGAGATCACATAGGTCGGGATGTCGGCCAGGTAGCCGGAAAAGCGGCCCTTGGCTTCGAAGCGCGTGCGGAACGGCGACTCCCTGAACCACTCCCCCATGCGCGGCACGATGCCGCCGCCGATGAAGATGCCGCCGAAGGCGCCCAGCGTCACGGCCAGGTTGGCCGCGGCGCCGCCCAGCATGCCGCAGAAGCATTCCAGCACTTCCAGGCACAGCGGGTCCTTGTCTTCCAGCGCGCCGGCGATGATCTGGGCCGACGTGCGCGCCGGCGCCTGCACGCCGTTCCTGTCGGCCAGCGCGCGGTGGATGATCTCCATGCCGGGGCCCGAGATCAGGCGCTCGTTCGACACGTGCGTCCACTCGCGCCAGGCGGCCTGCAGGATCGCGAACTCGCGCTCGTCGGCGGGGGCGAAGTTGACGTGGCCGCCCTCGCTGCCGAGGGTGATGAAGCCGTCCACGGTCGGGATGCCGCCGGAGACGCCCAGGCCCGTGCCCGGTCCCAGCACGCCCAGCACGGCGCCCGGCACCGGCTTGCCGCCGCCCACCTGCATCAGGTCCGCGGGCTTCAGGCCGGGGATCGCCATCGCCAGCGCCGTGAAATCGTTCACGATCAGCAGGGTATCGAAACCGAGGTCGCGGCGCACGGCGTCGGTCGAGAATTCCCAGGGCCGGTTGGTCATGCGCACGTAGTCGCCGTCGACCGGGTTCGCGAGCGCCAGCGCGCCGTGGCGCGGGCGCACGTCCGCATGCTCGGACAAGTAGAAGCGCAGCAGGTCGACGATGCCGGCGAAGTCGTCGCACTTGAGCACGCGCACCGAGCGGTAGCTGCCCGGCGCCGTCTGCAGCGCGAACCGCGCGTGGGTCGCGCCGATGTCGGCCAGCAGGCGCGGGCCGTCGGCGAACGCGGTGCGGGCGGGTTTCGAATCGTCGTCCAGCTGCTCCTGCATGGTCTTACTCCTTGTCGACGGTGCCGAACCAGCCGCCGTAGGGCGGCAGCGTCACGACCGTGCCGGCCACCTCGCCCGCCAGGCCGTGGCCCGCCAGCGGCTTGGCGTTCGCGGCCGCCGGCCAGTCGAAGGTCACGGGCGCATTGGTCACGTTGAACACGGCCAGCACGGTCGGATGGCCATCGACGTCGCGGCGCAGCGCCAGCGCCTGCTGCGGCACGTCGAAGAAGGCGATCTCGCCGCGCGTGAGCTGCGGCAGCGTGCGGCGCCAGTGGATGATGGTGCGCGCGAAGTTCAGCGGCGAATGCGGGTCCTTGTCCTGGGCTTCCGCGTTCAGCGCCAGGTGCTCGCTCGGCACCGGCAGCCACGGCTTGCCGGTGCTGAAGCCGGCGTTCGGGGCCTCGGCCGTCCACGGCATCGGCGTGCGGCAGCCGTCGCGGCCCTTGAACTCGGGCCAGAACGTGATGCCGTACGGGTCCTGCAGCAGTTCGTAGGGCACGTCCGCTTCCGGCAGGCCCAGCTCGTCGCCCTGGTACAGGCACGGCGTGCCCTTCAGCGACAGCTGCATGGCCAGCACCAGCTTCGACAGGGCGGCGCCCGTCTCCGGCGTCCACGGACCGTCGGACCAGCGGGTGGCCACGCGGATCGCGTCGTGGTTGCCGACCGACCAGGAGCCCCAGCCGTCCGTCACGCGCTCGTTGAATTCCTCGACCTGGCGGCGGACGTGGGCGCTGGAAAACTCGGGCGTGAGCAGGTTGAAGCTGTACGCCATGTGCAGCTTGTCGCCGCCCGCCGTGTATTCGGCCATCTGGGCCAGCGCGTCGTCCGAGGACACTTCGCCGATCGAGATGGCATCGTATTCGTCCAGCAGCGCGCGCACCTTCTGCAGGAAGGCGATGTTCTCGGGCTGCGTCTTGTCGTAAATGTGCGCCTGCATGCCGTACGGGTTAACGTCCGTGACGGTGGACGTGTCGCGCACGAGCGCCGGCGGATTGCTGCGCAGCTGGCGGTCGTGGAAGTGGAACACGCAGGCGTCCATGCGCACGCCGTCGACGCCGCGCTCGAGCCAGAAGCGCAGCGAATCCAGGTGGGCCTGCTGCACGTCCGGATTGTGGAAGTTCAGTTGCGGCTGGCTGACGAGGAAGTTGTGCATGTAGTACTGCTTGCGGCGCGTGTCCCACTGCCACGCCGACCCGCCGAACACGGACAGCCAGTTGTTCGGCGGATTCCCGTCCGGGAGCGGATCGGACCACACGTACCAGTCGGACTTCGGATTGTCCAGGCTGGAGCGGCTCTCGACGAACCACGGGTGCGCCTCGGCCGTGTGCGACATCACCTGGTCGATCATGATCTTCAGGCCCAGGGAATGGGCCTTGGCGATCAGCTGGTCGAAATCGGCCAGCGTGCCGAACAGCGGATCGACGTCGCAGTAGTCGGAGATGTCGTAGCCGAAGTCCTTCATCGGCGACTTGAAGAACGGCGACAGCCAGACGATGTCCACGCCCAGGCTGGCGATATAGTCGAGCTTGGCGGTGATGCCGGCCAGGTCGCCCACGCCGTCACCGTTGGTATCGAGATAGCTGCGCGGGTAGACCTGGAAGATGATGGCTTCTTTCCACCAGGGGTTCTGGGCGTTCCGGGAAGTGCTCATGGGCGGGGTGTCCTTAATAATTTTTACGCAATATACAGGATCGTGGTTGAGCTGACAATCGCACAGAATGTGACAGTCACCAACAAATCATCATAAGAATCATGAGCTTACAACATATTTGAACACGCAAAACCACGCTCGACGGTAGTCAAACTACAGACCCCACGACAGTTTGCCTAGCTTGCCAAACAAGTTCCTGTTGCCAAGTTCGCCTCGCTTGCATAGCATGCACGCACTATTACAAACACGTCGTTCCCGCGCAGGCGGGAGCCCAATATTGCAAGTACAGCCGATACGCCAGCAGAACTTGGGTCCCTGCCTTCGCAGGGACGACGGTACGGAGACCCGATGACCCAGAATCCACCGCAGGCCGCCACCGGCCGCATGCCGCGCCAGATCCCCTATATCATCGCCAACGAGGGCTGCGAGCGCTTCAGCTTCTACGGCATGCGCAACATCCTCACGCCTTTCCTGATCTCGTCGCTGCTGCTGTTCCTGCCCGAGGCCGAGCGCACGGGCGAGGCCAAGCACGTGTTCCACACCTTCGTCATCGGCGTCTACTTCTTCCCGCTGCTGGGCGGCTGGCTCGCCGACCGCTTCTTCGGCAAGTACAACACCGTCTTCTGGCTCAGCCTCGTGTACTGCGCCGGCCACGCCTGCTTGGCCGTCTTCGAGGACGACGTCAAGGGTTTCTACGCCGGGCTGTTCCTGATCGCGCTCGGCTCGGGCGGCATCAAGCCGCTGGTATCCTCGTTCGTCGGCGACCAGTTCGACCACACGAACAAGGACCGCGCCAAGGTGGTGTTCGACGCGTTCTACTGGATCATCAACTTCGGCTCCTTCTTCGCCTCGCTCCTGATGCCGATCTTCCTGCGCGACTACGGCGCCTCGGTCGCCTTCGGCATCCCCGGCATCCTGATGTTCATCGCCACGCTCGTGTTCTGGAGCGGCCGCAAGAAGTACGTGCACATGCCGCCCACCGCGGCCG
This sequence comes from Massilia sp. YIM B02763, assembly GCF_030412015.1. Lineage (GTDB taxonomy): Bacteria > Pseudomonadota > Gammaproteobacteria > Burkholderiales > Burkholderiaceae_D > Telluria. Next base: position 9,223 of record NZ_JASNRD010000039.1, read on the forward strand.
ATCCCCACTCCTTCCTGCGCGTATCGAAGACCGTGCTGCTGGCCCGCCGCGCCGGCGAAGCGCGTCCCGGCCTCGCCGTCGCGACCGTCGGCGTGCTGGGCGCCGTCGCCGCGCTGGCGATGACGCCCAGCTGGGGCTTCGTCATCGCCGCCTGCACGGCGCTGGTGCTGCTGCTCGCCTGCGGCGGCATCGGCGTGGCGCTGCAGCTGGAACGGGCGCGCGGCCTGCATCCGGACGAAGCGGTGGACGGCGTGCGCGGCGTGCTGCGCATCCTGATCGTGTTCGCGCTGGTGACGCCGTTCTGGTCCCTGTTCGACCAGAAGGCCTCGACCTGGATCGTGCAGGCCAATGCCATGGTCCGTCCGACGCTGTCGCTGTTCGGCAGCGAGTTCCGCTTCGAGCCGGCGCAGATGCAGGCCCTGAATCCGCTGCTGGTGATGCTGCTCATCCCCGTCAACAACCTGCTCGTGTTTCCCGCGCTGCGCCGCCTGGGCTGGGAGCCGAGCGCGCTGCGCCGCATGACGGCGGGGATCGCGCTGTCCGCCCTCTCGTGGGTCGCCATCGGCACCATCCAGGTCGTGATGGACGGCGGCACGCCCGTGTCGATGGCCTGGCAGATCCTGCCTTACGCCCTGCTGACGATGGGCGAGGTGCTGGTGTCGGCCACGGGCCTCGAATTCGCCTACAGCCAGGCGCCGCGCTCGATGAAGGGCGCGATCATGGCCTTCTGGTCGCTGGCCGTGACGGTCGGCAGCCTGTGGGTGCTGATCGTGAACGCCAGCGTCAAGCACGAGGCGGTGCTCGGCCACATCGCCGGCACCGGCCTGGGCGTGATGGCCTTCCAGATGTATTTCTTCGCCGCCTTCGCCTTCCTTGCGGCCCTCGCCTTCGGCTGGTACGCAACGCGATATCGCGTCGTCGACTATTATCGCGGCGACGCCGTCTGAGCGCGCCGCTTCGCCTTACCGAATGAATCACATGAAAACAATGACCCATACCGCCGCCGCCCTCGCCGCCATGCTGGCCGCTGGCGGCGCCCAAGCCGCCGTGTCGCCCGAATCCTGCGACAGCCGGACCTTCCAGATCGTCCAGCATCCGTCCGCCGCCAGCTTCGAGGCGCGCGCCGTCTGGCTCGATGCGCGCCTGGTGCGCTGGCCCGGCACCGCCGCCGACGGCGTCTTCAAGCTGTACTTCTCGGCCAACGGCGCGATCGTCGCGCCCGTCGGCGGCAAGGTGGAGGGCAGCGCCGGCGCCATCGTGCTGGAAACGTCGAAGGACCCCGTGGCGCCGGCCGTCGCCGAACGCTTCAAGTACGTGGCCGACGGCGCGCTGCTGCGCGTGGCCGACAACGACGTGCCGGCCCTGTCCGACCTGCACCGCCAGCAACTGGTGCTGGTGCAGGAAGCGCCGGACGGCACCGTGCGCGCCGCCACCCGCATCCAGGCCGCCGGCGCGCTGGACGACCTGTATGCGCAGGCGGCGAACCTGGACAAGCTGGGCGTGACCATCGAAGGCAACCGCACCGCGTTCTCCGTGTGGGCGCCGACCGCGCAGCAGGCCGCCGTATGCGTCTATACCGGCCCGTCCGGCGCCGTGCGCGCCGCCTACCAGATGACCTTCGACCGCAAGACGGGCACGTGGAATGCCGTGCTGCCGGGCGACATGACGGGCAAGTACTACAAGTACGCCGTCGACGTGCCCGTGGACGGCGCCGGCATCGTGCGCAACCTCGTCACCGACCCGTATTCCGTCAGCCTGACGACGGATTCGAAGCGCAGCTGGATCGGCCGCCTGGATTCGCCGCGCGTCAAGCCGCCCGGCTGGGACGCCACGCCCGCCCCGCAGACGGTCAGGAACCAGACCGACATGTCGGTCTACGAACTGCACGTGCGCGACTTCTCCGTCAACGACGACACCGTGCTGCCCGAACACCGCGGCAAGTACCTGGCCTTCACCTACACCCGGTCGAACGGCATGAAGCACCTGGCCGCGCTGGCCAAGAGCGGCCTGACCGACGTGCACCTGCTGCCCGTGTACGACATCGGCAGCGTGCCCGAACTGGCCTGCGACACGCCGCAGCCCTTCGGCGCGCCGGACGGCGACAGCCAGCAGGCGCAGGTGAAGCGCACGGCCAACACCGACTGCTTCAACTGGGGCTACGACCCCTACCACTACAACGCGCCGGAAGGCAGCTACGCCACCGACCCGGCAAAGGGCGAGACGCGTGTCGTCGAATTCCGCCAGATGGTGCAGAGCCTGCACAAGGCCGGCCTGCGGGTGGGCATGGACGTCGTCTACAACCACACCTTCATCGCCGGCCAGAACGAGAAGTCGGTGCTGGACCGCGTCGTCCCCGGCTACTACCACCGCCTGAACGACAAGGGCGGCGTCGAGACCTCGACCTGCTGCGACAACACGGCCACCGAGAACCTCATGATGGGCAAGCTCATGACGGATTCCGTCGTGCTGTGGGCCACGCAGTACAAGATCGACTCGTTCCGCTTCGACCTGATGGGCCACCAGCCGCGCGCCGTGATGGAGCAATTGCAGCGCAAGGTGAATGCGGCGACCGGCCGCAAGATCCAGCTGATCGGCGAAGGCTGGAACTTCGGCGAAGTGGCGGACGGCAAGCGCTTCGTGCAGGCCTCGCAGCTGTCCTTGAACGGCAGCGGCATCGGCACCTTCAATGACCGCACCCGCGACGCCGTGCGCGGCGGCTCGGCGGGCGACGCGGGCGAAGCGATGATCAAGCGCCAGGGCTGGATCAACGGCCTGGTCTACGACCCCAACGCGCTGGCGGGCCAGGTGGCGCCGGTGGAACTGCTCAAGACGGCCGACCTGGTGCGCGCCGGCCTGGCCGGTTCGATCCGCTCGTATCCGCTGCAGACCTACGACGGCAAGACCGTGCCGCTGGAAGCCATCGACTACAACGGCCAGCCGGCCGGCTACGTCAGCGAGCCGGGCGAAGTGGTGAACTACGTCGAGAACCACGACAACCAGACGCTGTTCGACATGAACGTGTTCAAGCTGCCGCTGTCGACCACCAGCCAGGACCGCGCCCGCGTGCAGGTGCTGGGCATGGCCGTCGACGCGTTCAGCCAGGGCGTGGCCTACTGGCACGCCGGCATCGACGTGCTGCGCTCGAAGTCCCTGGACCGCAACAGCTTCAATTCCGGCGACTGGTTCAACCGCCTGGACTGGACCTACCGCGACAACTACTTCGGCACCGGCATGCCGCCGGAAGCGGACAACGGCAAGGACTACGCGCTGATCAAGCCGCTGCTGGGCAACCGCGCGATCAAGCCGCAGCCGGCCGACATCGCCTTCACCCGCGACGCCTTCCGCGACTTGCTCGCCGTGCGCGCCAGCTCCACGCTGTTCCGCCTGCCGACCGCCGCCGAGATCAAGCGCCGCCTGCGCTTCTTCAACACGGGTGCGCAGCAGGTGCCGACCGTGGTCGCTGCCTACATCGACGGCCGCGGCCATGACGGCGCCGGATTCGCCGGCGTCTCGTACTTCATCAACGTCGACAAGGTCGGCCACGCGGTCGTCGATCCGCAAGCCGTGGGCAAGCGCATGAAGCTGCATCCGGTGTTCATGAAGGACGGCGTGGCGGACAAGCGCGCGACGCAGGCGACGTTCGATGGCAAGACGGGAACGTACGAGATTCCGCCGAGGACGGCGGTGGTGTTCGTGGAGGAGTAACAGCGCTCGACGCTCACGTCAGCATCACTACGTCGTCCCTGCGAAGGCAGGGACCCAATGTTGCATGCGTATCGATTGCGCCCCCAGAGATTGGGTCCCTGCCTTCGCAGGGACGACGTTGCTTAAGCCGCCGCCCGATCCGACGGCAGCTATACTGTGCGGTTTGGCATCCCAGGCAACGCCGTGCACAACCCCATCCTCCTCACCCTCTTCAACTTCGCCCTCGGCGCCCTCCTCGGCGTCGCCGGCGGCCTGCTCGGCATCGGCGGCGGCCTGATCGCCATCCCCGTGCTCGGCTACCTGTACGGCATGGACCAGCACCTGGCCCAAGGCACGGCCCTCGTCATGATCGCGCCGAACGTCGCAATGGGCTTCTACCGCTACCACCAGAAGCACCGCATCGACCTGCGCCAGGTGGCGCTCGCCGCCCTGTGCGCGATGGCCAGCACCTACGTCGCGGCGCGCCTGGCATCGTCGATCAGCGCCAGCGGCCTGCACACCGCGTTCGCCGTCTTCCTCATCGTGCTGGCGCTGTACTTCGGCTTCCCGTCGCGCCGCAATCCGCAAGCGGTGCCGGCACAGGAAAAGCCGGCGCCGTTCTACGCCCTGCCCCTGCTGGGCCTGGGCAGCGGCGCGATGTCCGGCATCTTCACGGTGGGCGGCGGCCTGATCGTCGTGCCGGCGCTGGTCGCCCTGCTGCGCATGGCGCAGACGCGTGCGCAGGGCGTCGCGATGGCGCTCGTCGCGCCGGGCGCGGTGGTCGCCTTGTTCGCCTATGCGCAGGGCGGCCACGTGAGCTGGTCGACGGGCGTGCCGATGGCCGTCGGCGGCGTGCTGACGGTGTCGTGGGGCGTGCACCTGGCGCACAAGTGGCCGCCGTCGCGCTTGCGCGTGCTGTTCTGTCTCGTGCTTCTGGGGACGGCGACGGTGATGCTGGTGACGGGGCATTGAATGGCGCGCCTGGCCATCCCTGATGTGGTTATGGCAGGTGCAAAAACAGGTTTCGGGTGACTGTCATCGACCCATTGCGGACGTAGGATCGCACTACAGCCTTAGATCAGCCTACCACCTCAAGCTCCACCTCTTCCGGAGCGAACGCTTGAAGCCATATGGTTATGCCGTCTCTCCCACTGCACTCGAGTTCGTAGCCTGGAGGGGTGCTGTACACCTCAACTACTGTTGCAACATCGCCAACGATGGGTGCGCGAATGCTGGTTCCGTCTGGCTGAAAATCGCCGGGCTTATGCAGCTTTTTGATTTTGACCACGTCGTAGATTTTGACGGACATTGCTATACCCGATGAAGAAGAGCTTATGAACGACCGCCTTTGCCCGTTCTCGGCCGTTCGAGTCAGCATAGCAGGTTGCCTGAGCGGAGAAATCACAAACAGTCACGATCGGCCGGATCCGACCGAAGCAGACATATCTTCGCACCTCGACTTCACATTGCCATCCGGCTTTTAGAGCCCCAAATGTAATACGAGGGAAGCTTCCGCTGGATTCCTGATCGGTAAATCCCTATTCCCGTGGTGACCTTGATTTCACGGAGAAATGGCGATTGCAGTCGAGCTGCGTGCCAGAGTATTTCACTCACTGTAAACCCTGCAGGATTTTCCGCTTTAATCATGACGCCGGGCTTGGAGCTTCCCTTAGGCCCAAAAGGTTGCAAGATGATTTTTCCAGCGTTGAGACAAAGTTGGCTGGACTGATAGCTAGCGCAGCCGCTCGGGAACTCGTCTGAAGACGCTGGACACACTGCAGGCCAGTCAATATCTGCGAATCGAGCAAAGCCGAAGGGCAAGTCTGGACGGTGAATCGACAACTCGATCTCTGTGTACTGCTCAGTCCGTAGGTATTCGCATTTATTCAACAGTAGCGAGGTGGGAACCCGATAGTAAGCGATGTTGCGATTTAGCGAGTCGATCCCCCATCCATGGATCTGCGGCCACCAACAGTCGTACATCACCGTTTCCACATCAAACGCGATGACACGAAGTGGACGGGTGTCCCATTGCGGTTGAAAAACCGCGCCAACATGTAGATCGTTAAATGTCATCGTTCGTTGCAACGGGCTGACTGGGAGACGCTTGCGAAGCATTCATCTGTCGCAAACGTCGAGGTCTAGGTGAGGATACAAATGTCCGCTTCTGGCCGATAGCAGACAACAATCCCGTAATAAAATCATGCCTCAAGCCGAGCCGATCTTCCGACATATCGTCCTCAACCTTTGATTGCCTACGTCATCGGCGGATGATTGCGACCCTGCTTTGGTACGCCATCCGACACGCCGTCTACTTCATCACGAGCGCCGTGGCCCCCACCATCCAACCCACTATGAAACTCAGCCCATAGCCCGCCAGCGGCACCGGAAACGCGCCGAACAGCCAGGCGAATCCGGATACCACGAAATACGCGGCCAGCGCGGCGGCAGCGGGACGCCGGTCGACGTCTCCGGCGAGCGCCAGTGGGCTCAGGCAGGCCAGCAGCAGCGACAGGCCGCAGCCAAGGGCCAGCATGGGCGACACGCTCGCGGCGAGGTGCAGGATGCCCTCCACGTAGGGAACCGCATCGAGCGGGTCCGGCCGGCTTGCACAGACCAGCAATGCGGCGAGTGCGAACGGCACGATCCAGCGTAATGCGCGTCCGTCGCGCCGCACGCCGGCCCATACCAGCAGCGCCGCCACCAGGGAGCCCAGTTGCGACATGTCGGGCTGCCAGGCGAGGATGCCGGCCATCACGGCGATCGCGATGGCATACGCGCTTCGGCCATCCCGCCGCACGACCCGGTCGGCCAGTACCAGGGTAAACGGCGTCACGAGCGCCGCGACGTTCAACTGCACGGGTCCGATGCCGATCCAGCGATGCACGCCCGCCTGGCCGGGCGCGAACAAGGTCAGCGCCAGGACAGCAGTGAACACTACCAGCGCCCATGCCGGCGGCAGGCGAAGGCGGCGCAGTCCCGCGCAGAGCGCCAGCGCCACGATCCACGCCAGCGGATTACGCAGCCACAGGCCCGGGGCGGCATCCGTCGCCGCCATCGCGGCGGCGCCGAGCAGGACGGCCAATAAGGAAAACACGGTGAACGCGACGATGAAGTTCCGCTCGTACCGTGCCGCTGCAATCGGCGTCGCCAGTGAATGAGTGTGCATGGGTCGGGGCGTCAGTGGTCAAGGGTCGGGTCACCAGATCCTGTGCAGGATATCGCCCTCATGCAGCACTAAGCAACCACTAAGCAACATCTACCCCCATCACATGCCGCCGCACGATCTCCGGCAGCATCTCCAGCGCCAGCTCCCTTCCCAGCATCCCATCCGCTTCCCTGATCACCCTTTCCAGCACGTCGATGTCGAACGCCTCCAGCGCCACCCGTGCCGACGGCCCATAACTGAGATGCCACGGCTCCGGATACATCCCGCCGCGATATTCACGATACGGCCGAAAGAAACCGAAGCGCGCCATGTGCTTGTCGAGCCACGCATGCAGCGGCGCGAACACGCCGCCCGGCCGCACTTCCTGCGGCAGCAGGCGCACCTTCTGCCCGGCGGGTAGCGCGGCGCGGTCGAACACGTCGATGTCCGTGCCCCAGTGCCGCCGCGACGCGCCCGGAAACGCGGACCAGCCCAGGATCGCCCACACGACGTCTTCCGGCGTCATGCCGGCCCGTTCGCGCGGCTGGCCGTCGATGTCGTACAGCGTCGCCTCGCCGCCGAACTTGCGGTTCCAGTTGCGCAGCTGCGCCTCGAACGGGCGCCAGGAGGCGATAGGAGTCAGGTCGATGCCGTCGTGCGCGGCCGCCGCGCGCAGCGCAAGGAAAGCCTCGGCGACCTCGGGCCGCGCGGCGAAGCGCGGCTGCGCGTACTGGCGCACGTGGGTGCGCGCCCTGCCCGTCCATTCGTACTCGTCGAACACGATGGCGGCCATGGCGCGCTCCGCTCAAGCGTCCAGGTGCGAGATCAGCAGGCGCCGGCGCTCGCTGTTTTGGACATTGTTGCGCTCGTCGTTCGACACCGCCTGCTCGCCCTGGTGGCCCAGCGAGATGCCGACCGCCATGATGTCGATGAGGAGCAGTTGCAGGATGCGCGAGATCATCGACAGGAACGTGGTGCTGTCCTCGCTGTGGTCCACCGCCAGGCAGATGCTGGCCTTTCGCGCCAGCGGCGACTTGCTGCTGGTGATGGCGATGACGTCGGCCCCTGCCGCGCGCGCCGTGTCGACGGCGTCGAGCAGCTCGGGCAGCTGGCCCGCGGTCGAGATGGCGATCACGACGTCGCCGGGCCCCAGCAACTCCGCGGCCAGCGCGAACAGGTGGGCGTCGCCATACGACGATGCGGGAATCCGGAAGCGGAAGAATTTGTGCTGGCCGTCGATGGCGACGACGCGCGAATTGCCCATCGCGTAGAACTCCACGCGCTTGGCGCGGCGCAGCAGCTCGATGGCGCGGTCGATCGAGTTCACGTCGAGCTGGTCGCGGAACTTCAGGATCGCGGACACGGTGTTGTCGATGACTTTCGCGGACAGGTCGTGCGTGCTGTCCGTCATGCGCACCTGGCTGTGGCGCACGGGGATCGTTCCCGTCAGGCTGCCCGCGAACTTCAGCTTGAAGTCGGCCAGGCCGGAGAAGCCCAGCGAGCGGCAGAAGCGGATCACGGTCGGCTGGCTCACGTCCGCCATCTTCGCGATCTCCGCGATGGGCTCGGACAGCACCTTGCGCGGGTGCTCGATGACGAGCGTGGCCACGCGCTGCTCGGCCGGCGANCACGTCCGCCATCTTCGCGATCTCCGCGATGGGCTCGGACAGCACCTTGCGCGGGTGCTCGATGACGAGCGTGGCCACGCGCTGCTCGGCCGGCGACAGCTGCGACTGCAGATGCTGCACGCGCTCCATCAGCGTGCTGGCGCCGTTACGGTGGCGCAGGTGTTCGCTGAGGATGCTCGAGACGCCGCGCAGCGCCGGGTTCGACGTCATGATCACGTAGGTCGGAATCTGCGCGAGGTAGCTCGAAAAACGCCCCTTGGCCTCGAACCGCGCGCGGAACGGGGATTGCGCGAACCACTGCGCGATGCGCGGCACGATGCCGCCGCCGATGAAGATGCCGCCGAACGCGCCCAGGGTCACGGCCAGGTTGGCGGCCGCGCCGCCCAGCATGCCGCAGAAGCACTCCAGCACTTCCAGGCACAGCGCATCCTTGTCGTCGAGCGCGCAGCCGACGATGGCGGCGGCGTCGCGCGGGGGCGCATCTTCCGGAATGCGCACGCCGTTGCGTTGCGCCAGCGCGCGGTAGACGATTTCCATGCCGGGGCCGGAGATCAGGCGCTCGTTCGACACGTGCTGCCATTCGCGCCAGGCGTACTGCAGGATGGCGAACTCGCGCTCGTCGGCCGGGGCGAAGTTCACGTGGCCGCCTTCGCTGCCGAGCGTGACGAAACCGTCGACGGTCGGGATCACGCCCGAGACGCCCAGGCCCGTGCCGGGGCCCAGCACGCCGGCCACGGCGTTCGGCGCCGGCGTGCCGCCGCCTACCTGCAGCAGGTCGTCCGGCCCAAAGCCCGGCAGCGCCATCGCCAGCGCCGTGAAGTCGTTCACGATCAGCAGCGTATTCAGGCCCAGCTCGCGCCGCACTTCCTCGGTCGAGAATTGCCAGTCGCGGTTGGTCATGCGGATGAAGTCGCCGCTGATCGGGTTGGCGAGCGCGAACGCGGCGTGGCAGATGCGCACGCCATCCGTCTGCGCCAGGTAGGCGTGCAGCAGCGGGACGATGCCGGGATAGTCGTCGCACAGCAGCACGGCCACGTCGCGCAGCACGCCCGGCGCGGATTCGAGGGCGAAGCGCGCGTGGGTGGCGCCGATGTCGGCCAGCAGGCGCGGGCCGTCGGCGTAAGCGGGACGGACGGGCTTCGTCGTGGTGTCGGGTTCGAGCGTCATGGTGGTGCGTCCTCTTGCAGAGGGTCTCCTTGGTTTTCTTGTATTGCAGCTAGGATACCATTCAGACAAGGGATTCCGGCACCCCGCGCAGGCGCTGGACGAACCAGCGTCCCGCCGGCCCCGGCGGCTGTTCCTTCAGGTGCAGCGCATGCATGGCGATGCCGCCGCCGACGACGGGCAAGGTCTCCAGTGCGATCCGCACCAGCGTGCCGGCATCCAGGTCGGCCTGCACCATGTGCAGCGGCATGTGGCCCCATCCGAGCCCGGCGCGCAGGAAGGCGTGCTTGGCGCCCAGGTCGGCCAGGTGCCAGGCATTGGCGGACAACACGCCGAAGCTGCGTCCCGCGGTCAGCGCCGAGCGGTCCGTCAGCACCAGCTGCGTGTGGCGCGCCGCCTCCGCGCGCGGCACCTTGCCCGCCCAGCCGGCCAGCGGATGCGCGGGCGCCACGACCGTGGCCAGCGGCACGTCGAACAGGTATTCCGGCACGCACTGCGGCGGTACGTCCGGCAGCGAGCCGATGACGGCGATGCGGCACTGACCCTTGAGCAGCGGCTCCAGCGCGGCACCCAGCGCCTCGACGTACAGGCGCAGCGGCACGCCGGGGAACTGCTGCTTGAAGGCCTGCACGGTAGCGGTCAGCGTCGCGATGGGGAACATGACGTCGACGACGACGGCCAGCTCGGGCTCCAGCCCTTCCGCCAGCAGGCGCGCCCGCGCCTTGAACGCATCCATCGCTCCCACCGCATCGCGTGCCTGCGCCAGCAGGGCGCGTCCGGCGTCCGTCAGCACCGGATAGCGTCCCGTGCGTTCGAACAGGGGAAAGCCCACCTGCAGTTCCAGATTCGCCAGCGTATGGCTGACCACGGACTGGGCGCGGCGCAAGCGCCTGCCGGCCGCCGAAAAACTGCCCTCTTCCGCCGCGGCGATGAAGGTGCGCAGCTGGTCCATGGACATGGCGTCGAGCATGTATCTATTCCTTCGATGGTAATCATCGAATTATATAGGCTATCTGGATCGATCAAGCGGGACTACGATACATCCATCGCGAACGACATTCGCTCAACGACGATTCATCCGACTACCAACAAGAAAGGAACGCATCATGAACACGACCACCACCAATAGCACCAACGGCGCCAACACCATCGTCCCGGCCATCGGCCGCCTGCTGCTGGCCACGATCTTCATCTTCAGCGCGCTGGGCAAGCTGGCCGCGCCGGCCGCCACCATCGCCTACATCGAATCGTCCGGCCTGCCGTTCGCGCCGCTGGCCTATGCGGCCGCCATCGCCATCGAACTGGGCGGCGGCCTGCTGCTGGTGTTCGGCTACCAGACGCGCATCGTGGCCGCCCTCATGGCCGCGTTCTCCGTCGTCACCGCCCTCGCCTTCCACCACGCGTTCGGCGACCAGAACCAGCTGCTGCACTTCCTGAAGAACATCGCGATCGCCGGCGGCCTGCTGCAGGTGGCAGCGTTCGGTGCCGGCGCGTACAGCATCGACGCCCGTGCCGGCCGCACGAACCGTCCGGCGCAATTCGCTGCCTGAGCTGGCTGCCTGAGCCACCACGCCAGGTACACTGCGCCGCCGGCATCCGCGTGGATGCCGGCGGCCGGCGTTTACGGCTTGGAGGCCTGCAGGCCCTTGAGCAGGGCGTCATGAAAACGCTTGGGGTCCTGCATCTGCGGCGCATGGCCCATGTCGTCGAACTCGACCAGCGTCGCCCGCGGAATCGCCTTCGCCGTGCGCTTGCCCAGCTCCGCGTAGTTGCCCAGCTTGGGACGCACGTCCGCCGGTGCCGCGTCCTTGCCGATGGCCGTGGTGTCCTTCGTGCCGATCAGCAGCAGCACGGGCATCTTCAACAACGGCAGTTCGTAGACCACCGGCTGCGTGTAAATCATGTCGTACAGCAGCGCCGAGTTCCACGCGACGAGGCGCTTGCCGGGACCGCGGTTCATCCCCGCCAGCATCTGCACCCACGGTTCGTATTCCGGCTTCCACCCGTTCACGTAATAGGTCGATTTCTCGTAGGCGCGGATCTTGTCGGCATTGGTCGCGAGCTCGCGCTCGAACCATTTGTCCACGCCCAGCGAGGGCACGCCCAGCGTCTTCCAGTCTTCCAGGCCGATCGGATTGGCCAGCGCCAGCTGCTCCGTCTCGTCCGGATACAGCAGGCCGTAGCGCACCGCCAGCATGCCGCCCGTCGAGTGGCCCAAGATCGTGGCGCGCTTCACGCCGATGGATTCCAGCAGGCCGTGGGTGTTGGCCGCCAGTTGCTGGAAGGTGTACTGGTAGTGCTGCGGCTTGCTCGACTTGCAGAAGCCGACCTGGTCCGGCGCCACCACGCGGTAGCCGGCCTCGCTCAGCGCGTCGATGCTGCCCTTCCAGGTGGCGGCGCAGAAGTTCTTGCCGTGCAGGAGGACGACGGTGCGGCCGTTCGGCCTGGCCGGCTTGACGTCCATATAGGCCATGTGCAGTTGTTCGCCTTGCGACGTGAAGCGGTACTGCTGCACCGGGTACGGGTAGTCGAAGCCTTCCAGTTCGGGGCCGTAGCTGGGTTCCTTGGGCGACGTCTCCTGGGCGGCGGCCCAGGGCGCGGCGGCGAGCATGGCGGTGAACAGGAGTGCGGAGAGTGGTCGTGCAGGCATGTGGCTTCCTCGTGGGGTTGCGATGCCTGCGAGTCTAGCGGAAGCGGGGTGCGCACGTGTTCATACCCGCGTGACGCGTGTCCGCTACTTACCGTCGTTCCCGCGAAAGCGCACTGCTGTCCGGGATAATAATGTTGTGTTGGTCATCA
>NZ_JASNRD010000004.1 GCF_030412015.1 Massilia sp. YIM B02763
CCAGCACGGCGGCGGCCAGACCCACCGCGCTTCGCTGAGCACCGGCATCGGCGACCTGGACAACGATGGCTACAACGCCTTCGTCACCGCGGAATGGCGCCACCAGGGCGGCATCAAGCTGTCGGACCGCGACCAGTACGGCTGGGCCAACCGCGATTGGCGCGGCCGCGGCGGTAACGACCTGACCCTGGGCGTGCCGACCTCGCTGAACGGCTTCGTGACCCCGGCCAGCTCGCCGTTCCTGTACAACCCGACCGGTACGGGCGGTGCCAATAACGCGGCGAACTTCCTGTTCCTGGATCCGAGCTGCAACTACACCAAATACCGCGCGGGCCAGTGCTCGGTGACCGACAACGCCAGCTACATCCAGCCGGAAAGCGAAAACCTGAACCTGCTGGTCGGCATGACCAAGAAGCTGAACGCCGACTGGGAACTGGCCTTCAAGGGCTCGATGTTCAAGCGCGACAGCCTGAACAACCGCGGCGTCGGCCCGACCTATTCGTCGAGCACCTACGCAGGTACCACCACGCTGAACAACGGCGTGCTGAAAACCGGCGTCGGCCGCATCCCCAGCACCGTGTTCGCTCCGGGTGCCAGCATCGGCGCGGGCGGCATGACGAACCCGTTCGTCGCCGGAACCGCAACGGATGCCAACGGCAACCTGATCAATCCGGGTAATGCCCGCCTGTACGGCTACATCCCGGGCATTGATGCGGCCAGCGTATCGGACAACACCTCGACCACGACCCGCTTCGCCCTCGACCTGACGGGCCGCGCCTACGGCTGGGACCTGCAGCTCGCCGGCGGCCTGACCAAGGTCAAGGTCGACATCGACTACAGCGGCTACGTCGATCGTAATGCCCTGTACAACGCGATCAATGCAGGCCAGTGGAACGTCCTGGGCGGCAACTCGCAGAGCCTGCTCGACCAGGTCTCGCCGCGCTTCTCGAACACCCTGACCTCGAAGCTGAACTACTTCGACGCCGTCGGTTCGCGCGAACTGATGCAACTGGGCGCCGGCCCGCTGGCCCTGGCTGCCGGCCTGCACTGGCACAAGCGTACCTGGGACGCGCCGGCATCGTCGCTGACCGCCAACGGCCTGGTCGGCAACACCTCGGCGTTCGTGGTGGGCGACGAAACCAATACCGCCGCCTTCGCCGAACTGCAGGCGACCCCGATCAAGAACCTCGAGCTGCACGTCTCCAGCCGCTACGACCACTTCGACACCTACGGCAAGTCGTTCACGCCGGCGGCCAGCTTCAAGTGGACCCCGTCGCAGATGTTCGCCCTGCGCGGTACCTTCGCCCGCGGCTTCCGCGCACCGAACCCGGCTGAAACCGGCAATGCAGGTTCGTTCTTCCTGTTCAACGGCCTGAACGACCCGCTGCTGTGCGCCAACGGCCCGCGCGCCGCCGGCACCCCGGTCACCGGCGCCTGCAACATCCAGCCGACCTACGTGCAGACCACCAGCCAGGACCTGTCGCCGGAAAAATCGAAGTCGTACACCCTGGGTATCGTGGTCGAGCCGCTCAAGGGCCTGAACGCCACCCTGGACTACTACAAGATCGACGTGAAGAACCAGATCGTGACCGCAGCCGGCAACGATCCGAGCTACGTGCCGACCTTCGTGCGTAATGACCCGACCCCGATCGACCTGTACACCGGCAACGGCAATGAAGTCGCCGTGGGCACCCCGGCCGTCGGCACCATCGCCTACGCACAGTCGCCGTACATCAATGCCGGTTCGACCAAGACCGACGGCATCGAAGCGGACATCGGCTACCGCTGGCGCCTGCCGAGCGATATGGGTGTCGTGCGCGCGAACCTGAGCGCAGCCCATACGTTCAGCTACGAGCAGTCGGTCGCCGGCGTGACCTACCAGCTGGCCGGCACCCAGGGCCCGTCGGTGGTCTCGGGCGCAACCGGTTCGCCGAAGAACCGTGCCCAGTTCAGCCTCGGCTACTCGAAGGGTCCGCTGGACGTGAACGCGACGGTGAACTACACCAGCAAGTTCTCGGCCCTGGATCCGTCGGTGGGCGGCACCAACTGCGCAACGGCATCGGCTGACATCACTGGCCGCGCCTACTTCCAGGACCTGGACCAGCCGGAGTACTACTGCCACGTCGCATCGTTCACCGTCACCAACCTGAACGTGCAGTACAAGCTGAGCCAGAACCTGACCCTGAAGGGCTCGATCCTGAACCTGTTCGACAAGCAGCCGCCGTACGACCTGAGCACCTACGGCAACTCGAACGTGCAGACGTCGTACAACGCCTCGCTGCACCAGGCGGGCGCCGTCGGCCGCTTCTACAGCCTGGGCCTGGCCTACACGTTCTAAGCTTCGCTTGAACGGATGACGGCGCCAGCGCCGTCATCGCCGTCTCCACGACAGGGGCGGGCGAGTCATCATGCATGACTCGCCCGCCCCGTTTTCGTTAACGGCCGCCTTTCGTCGATTTCACCGGTAACCATTGTTCGGCAGTGAACAGGCCGACCGATACGTTGTTTCTTCCCAACGGTCTCTTCAAGAAAACCTGTTCTACAAATGCCGTGAAAATGCGCTAACACTGTGCATTTCCAGATGAAGACGACGCCCGGTGAGCATTATGGGTGCAATGCAATAATCCCGCTCGCTGTACCGATCCGCAGCGTTTCACGATATTGCGCATCCGGGAACCCTGGCGCAATTCACTGCTTGTAAATACGTATTTTCTGTTGCAATCGCACATTGTCACGAATATTCACGCACTATTTCGGTGCTAACAAATAGTGTTCTTGTCGTAAAGATTGTGTCATTTCTCGAATTGACTCTTGAAGAAAGGATATGTTTTTATGACATGCATATCCGCTGGCCAAGAAATGTTTGTTTTCGGCGGATAGAAGAGAGAAAAACCCGTTTCGTGATTGAAAACAGATGCGGCCGGCGTCAGCGCCGGCTTCGATAACAGAACAGGAAAGATCACATGTTGAAGAAAACTGTCGTAGTCCACGCGCTCGCCCTGGCGTTCGGGGGCACCGCCCTCGTACTGGGCGTTGCTTCGCCCGCTTTCGCACAGTCGAACGCCACCGGCACCGTGTCCGGCCGCGTGGAAGGCACGCCGGGCGCCAGCATCGCGCTGACGAACGTCGAAACGGGCCTGCGCCGCACGGCAACCGTCGACGCCGCCGGCCGTTACCAGGCAACGTCGCTGCCTCCAGGGCACTATCGCGTGGACCTGCTCCAGAACGGCAACGTGGTGCGCAGCACCGAAGTCGACGTGCTGTTGGCCCAGGGCGTCGACGCGTCGTTCACCAATGTCCAGGAAGTCCAGGTGACGGGCCGCCGCAGCCGCATCGACCTCACCACGGCCGCCAACGGCGTCACGTTTACCGCCAAGGAACTGAACAAGCTGCCGGTACAGCAAAACCTGACTTCCATCGTGCTGCTGGCCCCGAATACCACGCGCGGCGATCCGGCATTCGGCAACACCGCTTCCTTCGGCGGCAGCGGCGTGTCCGAGAACGCGTTCTACCTGAACGGCTTCCCGATCACCAATCCGCTCAGCCAGCTGGGTTCGATGGAACTGCCGTTCGGCGCGATCCAGCAGGCCAACGTACTGACCGGCGGCTTCGGCGCCGAGTTCGGCCGTTCGATCGGCGGCGTGCTGGCGGTGACGTCGAAGAGCGGTACCAATACCTGGGAAGCGGGCGCCACCTACTCGATCGAGCCGAACGCATGGCGCGCGAACCGCCGCAACATCATCTACCCCAATAACGGCGCCGAGACCGATGGCCAGATCGACCTGCGCCGCGACAACCGCTCGACCACCACGCGCCAGTATGGCGGCTACGTCGGCGGTCCGATCATCCGCGACAAGCTGTTCATGTTCATCGCCGCGGACCAGACCCTTGGCACGGACAGCTACGTCGGCTCGGCCAGCTCCGCCGCCCCGTCGACGATCGCCGAAAGCGGCTGGAATGCGAACCGTACCTGGGAAAACCGCTGGCTCGGCAAGCTGGACTGGAACATCACCGACAACCACCGCCTCGAGTTCACCAGCGCCGGCGACGACTATCGCGGCCGCTACCAGAAATATGGCTACGTGCTGGACGACAAGACAGTCAACAACGGCATCGTCAACCTGAACGGCCACCCGAACAACACCTTGTACTCGTCGGCCGTGGCGACCAATATGGGGCCGACCGACGCGTATTATCCGCAGCCTCCCGGTTCCAAGCTGAACTCGCTGCGCTACAACGGCCAGATCACCGACGACCTGACCGTCACCGCGCTTTACGGCGTCCTGAAGAGCGAGCGCGGCACGGTCTATGAGCAGGCAGGCCAGAATACGGGCGGCACCGTCCCACCGTCGGTTTCGGTCATCAATTACACCGGTGGCAACGGCCGCTGGCCGGCGCTCGATCCGAATCTGTTCCGTACACACAATATTTTCCCGGGCAACCGCGCTACGCCGGGCGAAGACGAGACGAAGGCAGCCCGCTTCGACATCGAATACAAGATCGGCGACCACAAGCTGCGCGCCGGTATCGACTCCGTCAAGATCGACGTCAGCGGCGCAGGTGTCGCCACCAGTGGCGGCATGAGCTGGAGCTACCGCTGGGTCGGCGCCGGCAACGCTAACACGTCGGTGCCCCTGTCCTTCAGCCGTCCGGCCATCGTCGCCAACTACGGCGGTTCGGGCCTGGCGGGTTACTACGTCCGTTCGAACATCTTCAGCTCGATCACCGACGCGTCCGCGAAACAGAACGCCCAGTACCTCGAAGACCAATGGCAGGTCAGCAAGAACGTGCTGCTGACCCTGGGCGTGCGCAACGACACCTACTCCAACTCGAACGGCGATGGCGAAAAATTCATCGACATGAAGAGCCAGGTGGCGCCGCGCTTCTCGGCGATCTGGGATGTGAACGGCGACCAGTCGCTCAAAGTCTATGGCAGCCTGGGCCGCTACTACCTGCAATTGCCGACTTCGGTGGCGGCGCGCGCGGCGTCGCGCTCGACCTACCTGAACCAGGATTTCACCTATACGGGCGTCGATCCGAACACCGGTGCGCCGCTGGGCCTGGTGCCGATCAATACGCAACAGTCGCCGGACGGTGAATACAACCAGCGCAAGGACCCGCGTGCCATCGTGGCCGACGGCCTGAAGCCGAACTACCAGGACGAGTTGACGATCGGCTTCGACAAGGCATGGTCGCCGGACCTGAACTTCGGCGGCCGGGTCACCTACCGCAAGCTGGGTGCCGGTATCGACGACAGCTGCGACACCCGACCCATCCTCGACTTCGCGCAAAAGAACGGCATCCCCATCCTGGCGCCCGATGCGGTCAACTGCTACATCTACAACCCCGGCCGCGACGTGACCTTGTGGGTGGATGGCAACGACGCGGCCGGCAACCCGGTCGTGACGGGCAAGGGCCAGTATGCGCACTTCACCACGGCGCAGATCGCCGAGCCGAAGGCCAAGCGTACCTACGCGGCGCTGGACGTGTACCTGGAACACCCGATGCGCAACGGCTGGTTCGGGCGGGTCAACTACACGCTGTCGCGTTCCAAGGGCAATATGGAAGGGCAGACCCGTTCGGACACGGGGCAGACCGACGTCGGCACCTCGGCGGCATGGGACTTCCCGGAATTCGCACCGGGTAGCGATGGCCTGCTGCCGAACGACCGCAAGCACCAGTTGAAGGCCTTGGGCGCGTACCAGATCACGCCGGAACTGACGGTCGGTGGCTTCGCGACGATCCAGTCCGGCCGTCCGCGCCTGTGCCTGGGGACCAACAACCTGTCCGACGGTTCCGACGATAACGGCAACGGCCTGGATCCGAGCTTCCCCTACAACGTCGCCTACGGCGGCCCGGGCTACAGCGCCGAGTACTACTACTGTGGCGGCAAGCCGGCGCCGCGCGGGTCCCTCGGCCGCCTGCCCTGGGAAAAACGCCTGGACCTGAACCTGGTCTATGCGCCCAACATGCTCAAGGGACTCGCCGTCAAGGTCGATGTGTTCAACGTATTCAACTCGCAGCGTCCGATCACCCAGGATCCGACCTACGACGAGGGCGACGAGAACGTGCTCGCCGCCACGTACAACCAGTACACGGCCTACCAGGCTGCGCGTTCGATCAAGCTGACGGTGGAGTACAACAAGCGCTTCTGATGAAGCTTGATACGGCGCCGTCCGGCGCCGTATCCATTCACCGCGGCTTCGGCCGCGGTTTTTTTGCCTATCTATATAGCTGCGTTCAGATCCCGCCCCATCCCGCCGCCAGGATCGCCAGCGCCGCCAGCCCCGCCGTCTCGGTGCGCAGCACGCGCGGTCCCATCGACAGGGGCAGGGCGCCGGCGGCGATCGCCGCGTCTTCTTCCTCGTCGCTGAAGCCGCCTTCCGGACCGACCAGCAGCACCACGTCGCGGGCAGTGTTTGCCCGCGTCCATTGCGCCAGCGAGGCGTCCGCGCGCGGGCTGAGCAGGATGCGCGCGGCGCCATCCTGCGGCTGGGCGATCCAGCGGCCGAATTCCTGCACCGGGGCCACGCCGGCCAGGCAGTTGCGGCCGCATTGTTCGGAAGCGCTTACTACCACGCCCTCCCAGTGGGCGAGGCGCTTTTCCGCGCGCTCGCCGGCCAGTTTCACCACCGAGCGCCGCGCCGCCAGCGGCTGGATGCGCGTCACGCCCAGCTCGACCGCCTTTTCCACGATCCAGTCCATCTTGCTGCCTTCCGGCAGGCCCTGGGCCAGCGTGACGGAGAAGGGCAGTTCGGCATCGACGGCGTCGTGGGCGAGGACTTCGGCGCTGGCGCGGCGCTTGCCGATGTCGACCAGGCGGGCACGCACCTGGCCGCCCTCGCCGTTGAACAGCACCAGCTCGTCGCCGGCCTGCTGGCGCACGACGTGCAGGTGGTGGGCGACGGTTTCCGGCAGGTCGACGACGGCGCCGGGGGGGAGCGGTTGCGGGCAGTAGAAGCGTGGCATGGATGGCAAACGGCAAATGGACAGACCGGCATTTTAAATCCGCGGCCCCGTCCTCTGCTAAAATACGCGGTTAAGGCACGCCGCAACGCCACCGCTTCCAATCCTCAGTACCTACCGCACCCATGAAATCTCTGCAAACCACCACCCTGATGGCCAACGCGATCCGTGCGCTGGCGATGGACGCCGTCCAGAAAGCAAACTCCGGCCACCCCGGCATGCCGATGGGCATGGCCGAGATCGCCGTCGCGCTGTGGGACGGCCACTATCGCCACAACCCGGCCAATCCGGGCTGGATGAACCGCGACCGCTTCCTGCTGTCGAACGGCCACGGTTCGATGCTGCACTACGCGCTGCTGCACCTGTCGGGCTACGACCTGACCATGGACGACATCCGCAACTTCCGCCAGCTGCACAGCAAGACCCCGGGCCACCCGGAAGTGCACATCACCCCGGGCGTGGAAACCACCACGGGTCCGCTGGGCCAGGGCATCGCCAACGCGGTGGGCATGGCGCTGGCCGAGTGGCTGCTGGCACGTGAATTCAACCGTCCGGGCTTCGACATCGTCGACCACTACACCTACGCCTTCGTCGGCGACGGCTGCCTGATGGAAGGCATCTCGCACGAAGTGGCGTCGCTGGCCGGCACGCTGCGCCTGAACAAGATGATCTGGCTGTACGACGACAACGGCATCTCGATCGACGGCAAGGTCGAAGGCTGGTTCACCGACGACACCCCGAAGCGCTTCGCGGCCTACGGCTGGAACGTGATCCCCGACGTCGACGGCCATGATGTGGCTGCCGTCGATGCGGCGATCGCCCAGGCGAAGAATTCGGACCGTCCGACCCTGATCTGCTGCAAGACCATCATCGGCAAGGGCTCGCCGAACCTGCAGGGCGGCGACAAGGTGCACGGCGCCGCGCTGGGCGAGAAGGAAGTCGCGGCGGTGCGCGAACACCTGATCTGGGATTCGATCCCGTTCGACATCCCGGCCCCGATCTACGAAGCCTGGGACCAGAAGCAGAAGGGCGCCGCCGCCCAGGCGGAGTGGGACGCCCTGTTCGCCGGCTACCGCGCGCAGTATCCGGAACTGGCGGCCGAATTCGAGCGCCGCATGAAGGGCGAGCTGCCGGGCAAGTTCGAGGAAACGCTGGCCGCCGCCATCGCCTCGACCGTCGAGAAGAAGGAAACCATCGCCACCCGCAAGGCGAGCCAGAACGCGATCCAGGCGCTGGCCGGCGTGCTGCCGGAATTCCTGGGCGGCTCGGCCGACCTGACCGGCTCGAACCTGACCAACTGGAAGGAATCGATCCCGGTGCGCTCGGGCACCCCGGGCAACCACATCAACTACGGCGTGCGCGAATTCGGCATGGCCGCCATGATGAACGGCGTCGCCCTGCACGGCGGCTTCATCCCGTTCGGCGCGACCTTCCTGACCTTCTCGGACTACAGCCGCAACGCGCTGCGCATGGCGTCGCTGATGAAGATCCGTTCGCTGTTCGTGTTCACCCACGACTCGATCGGCCTGGGCGAAGACGGCCCGACCCACCAGTCGATCGAACACGTCTCGTCGCTGCGCCTGATCCCGGGCCTGGACAACTGGCGTCCGTGCGACACCACCGAGTCGATGGTGGCCTGGGGCGAGGCCCTGAAGCGCAAGGACGGCCCGTCGACGCTGATCTTCTCGCGCCAGAACCTGCCGTACATGGAACGCGATGCCGCCACCGTCGCCAACGTGGCCAAGGGCGGCTACGTGCTGCGCGACGTGCACGCGCCGCGCGCCGTGCTGATCGCCACCGGTTCCGAAGTCGAACTGGCGATGAAGGCCGCCGACGCGCTGGCCGGCCAGGGCATCGGCGTGCGCGTCGTGTCGATGCCGTCGACCGACGTGTTCGAGCGCCAGGACGCCGCCTACAAGGCGCAAGTGCTGGGCAAGGGCATCCCGCGCGTGGCCATCGAAGCCGGCGTGACCGACTTCTGGTACAAGTACGTGGGCCTGGAAGGCGCCGTGGTCGGCATCGACACCTTCGGCGAATCGGCCCCGGCGCCCGTGCTGTTCAAGCACTTCGGCTTCACGGTCGAGAACGTCGTCGGCAAGGTCAAGTCGGTGCTGGCATAAGTCTTTGAGTTGATGTACTCCGCCGCGCGCGCCAGGAGACGGGAGCGCGCGGCCGATTTTCGCGCTATGCTTGCGTGATGATGAATTTTTTTCAATCAGGAGTGAATAAATGACGATCAAAGTAGCAATCAACGGTTATGGCCGCATCGGCCGCAACGTCCTGCGTGCCTTCTACGAAGGCGGCAAGAAGCAGGACATCCAGATCGTGGCGATCAACGACCTCGGCAACTCGGAGTCGAACGCCCACCTGACCCGCTACGACACCACGCACGGCAAGTTCCCGGGCACCGTCGAAGTCGACGGCGACTTCATGATCGTCAACGGCGACCGCATCCGCGTGTTCGCGCAGCGCAATCCGGCCGAGATCCCCTGGGGCGAACTGGGCGTGGACGTCGTGCTCGAGTGCACCGGCTTCTTCACCACCAAGGAAAAGGCATCGGCCCACCTGAAGGGCGGCGCCAAGAAGGTCATCATCTCGGCACCGGGCGGCAAGGACGTCGACGCCACCATCGTGTTCGGCGTCAACAACGACGTGCTGAAGGCGTCGGACACCGTGATCTCGAACGCCTCCTGCACCACCAATTGCCTGGCCCCGCTGGTCAAGCCGCTGAACGATGCCATCGGCCTGGAAAACGGCCTGATGACCACCGTGCACGCCTACACCAACGACCAGGTGCTGACCGACGTGATGCACGAAGACCTGCGCCGCGCCCGTTCGGCCACGCACTCGATGATCCCGACCAAGACCGGCGCCGCCGCCGCGGTCGGCCTCGTGCTGCCGGAACTGAACGGCAAGCTGGACGGCTACGCGATCCGCGTGCCGACCATCAACGTGTCGATCGTCGACCTGTCGTTCATCGCCAAGCGCGACACGACCGTGGACGAGATCAACCAGATCATGAAGGCCGCCGCCGACGGTCCGCTGGCCGGCATCCTGACCTACAACACGGCGCCGCTGGTCTCGGTCGACTACAACCACAACCCGGCCTCGTCGAACTTCGACGCCACGCTGACCAAGGTGTCGGGCCGCCTGGTGAAGGTCTCGTCGTGGTATGACAACGAGTGGGGCTTCAGCAACCGCATGCTGGACACCACCGTGGCGCTGATGAACGCCAAATAATTCGTTCCAGCCATAAAAAAACGCTCCTTCGGGAGCGTTTTTTTATGGCGCGGATGACGCAGCGTACCTCATTTTTTCGCGGGCCAGGGCGTCAGGATCTCGAAGCCGTTCTTCGTCACCGCGATCATGTGTTCCCACTGCGCGGACAGCGAACGGTCGCGCGTGACGACGGTCCAGCCGTCGTCGAGCTGCTCGACGTCGGCCTCGCCCAGGTTGATCATCGGTTCGACCGTGAAGGTCATGCCTTCCTTGAGCAGCAGGCCCGTGTTCGGGCGGCCGTAGTGCAGCACCTGCGGGTCTTCGTGGTAGACCTTGCCGATGCCGTGGCCGCAGTATTCGCGCACCACCGAGTAGCCGGCGCCTTCGGCCAGCTTCTGGATGGCGGCGCCGACGTCGCCCAGGCGCGAACCGGGACGCACGGTGCGGATGCCGGCCATCATGGCGTCATAAGTGGTGTCGACCAGCTTCTTCGCTTCCGGCGACGGCGTGCCGGCGAAGTACATGCGGCTGGTGTCGCCGTGCCAGCCGTCCTTGATGACGGTGACGTCGATGTTGATGATATCGCCGCCCTGCAGGATTTCCTTCTCGCTCGGAATGCCGTGGCAGACGACGCCGTTGACCGAGGTGCACAGGGTCTTCGGGAAGCCGTGGTAGCCGACGTTGGCCGGCGTGGCCTTCTGCACCTTGCGGATGTATTCGTTGCAGCGGCGGTCGAGTTCCTCGGTCGAGACGCCGGGGACGACGTACTCGCCGATCATTTCCAGCACCTCGGCCGCGAGGCGTCCGGAGACGCGCATCTTGGCGATGTCCTTGTCGTTCTTGAGTTTGATGGCCATGGTTCGATTGGTGAAACGGCGCGCACGCGAGGGAAGGGGAGGCGGCGGCCAAACGCTCATGATACCGCGTCGCGGCCATGGGCGTCGATCCAAAAAAAATGCCCGCCGGGCGGACCCGGCGGGCATCGGTCAGGCTGTCATGCAAGCGGCCGGGCGGCCGCCGTCATCAGAAGGCCTGGTTGTAACGCACGTAGACGAAGCGGTCGATCGGCAGGTTGGCGTCGACAGCCGACGACGAAGCGGCGCCGAGCACCGTGGTGCGCGGGTTCTTGTCGAAGATGTTGTTGGCGCCGAGCATGATCGTGCCCTTCCACGGGGTCTTGTACGCGACGCTGACGTCGTTGTAGACCATCGCGCCCAGCTTGTTGTAGCCGGTGCCGAAGCTGGCTTCCTGGGTCAGGTACTTGCACGAGGTGTCGTCGTAGCAAAGGTCCTTCACGCGGCCGAAGATGCGCGCGGTCCAGGTGGCGCTCCAGTTGCCCATGTTCCAGTCCAGGGCAACGTTCGACTTGGCACGGTAGTAGGCAACGCCGTTCTCGTCGTAGTCGCCCAGGTAGCTGATGGTGTCCGAACCGTCGCCCGGGTTCTGCTCGTACTTCGTCACGAAGGTCGAGTCCGAACGCAGGGTGAACTGGCCGTACTGGCTACGCGGGAAGCGGTAGGAGAACGACAGGTCCCAGCCCTCGGTTTCCAGCGAGCCCAGGTTGGCATTGCCGCGCGACAGGTTGACCAGCTGGCCGTTGGCATCGCGCTTGAGCGAGCTGCAGTACGACGAGATGTTCTGCGTGTAGCAGTAGTTCAGGACGTCGTTCGCGGTGATGCCGGTGATCAGGTTGGTGACCTTGATGTTGTACCAGTCCAGCGAGCCCGAGAAGCCAGGCACGGCGGCCGGGCTGTACACGAAGCCCAGGGTGTTGGTCTTCGCGCGTTCCGGCTGCAGTGCGTTGTTGCCGGCGCCCGACAGGAACGGAGCGATACTTTGCGTGCCGCGGGTGCTGGTGATCGGGGTGTTGGTCTGGTCGACTTGACGGAAACCAGCGCCCAGGCCGCAGCGTTGCGCCACGATCGGGTTGCGCGCGGCTTCGCCGAACTGGGTGTCGCACGGATCCAGGAAGGTGTCGTAGGTCTGCGAACCGCCGCCGAAGGTGTCACCCACGGTCGGGGCACGGAAGCCCTGGGCCCAGGTGCCGCGGACCAGGATGTCCTTGTTCGGCTTCCACATGAAGCTGGCCTTGCTGTTGTGGGTGTTGCCGAAGTTGCTGTAGTCCGAGTAGCGCGAGGCCAGGTCGACGCTCAGCAGGTCGGCGAAACGCACGCCCTTCAGGATCGGGATGTTGGTTTCCAGGTAGGCTTCGCGCACCTGGTACTTGCCGCGCGTCGGGTTGCCCGCCAGGTCGGTCGAGTAGCCCGACTGCTCGAACTGGCCCGGCTGCTCGTAGCCACGCACTTCGCGGTGCTCGATGCCGCCTGCCACGCCCAGCATGCCGGCCGGCAGCTGCAGCAGTTCGCCGCTGATGTTGGCGGTGGCGCTGTTGATGGTGCTGCCGTAGGTTGCCTGGCCGGTCGACATGATGTAGGCCAGCGCCTCCGGGGTCGACGCGGACGGGCCGCCGATGATGTTGAACGGCGTGCACTCGGCCAGCGCGATCGGCGCATCCGGGGTGCCGCACTGGACGACGCCGCTGCCGTTCAGGAACGACGGGCCCAGGGCGCGCTTCAGGTTGACCAGGTTGAGGTTGCCGGTGCCGAAGGTCGAGCCGCGCTGTTCGCTGTGGTTGTAGCCCACGTCCCAGTTCCAGGCCTTGCCCTTGACTTCGAAGTTGCCCGACAGGGTCGCGTCGACGTGGAAGGTGCGGTTTTCGTTGTCGGTCACGCGCGGCACTTCGATCGTACGGCGCGAGAAGGACAGCTCTTCGCCGATCGGATTGTAGTAGCTGTTCGCGGCGATGTAGACCGGGTAGCTCGGCTGCGTGGTGCTCTGCAGCGGATAGCCGGCGATCTGGGTCGACGATTTGCGCTGCGAGTACATCGCGGTGGTGGTGAACTGCATGTCGTACGGCAGTTCCAGCGTGCCCTTGGTGAACAGCGTGTCCAGGCGGTTCGGCATCTGGAACATCATCTGGCTGGCGCTGTTGAACTTGTCGTCGATGACGCTGCCGTCGTAGGTGTGGTAGTTGGCCGGGTTACGCGGATCGGCGCTGACGCCGCCCGGGTGGTTGATCACCTGGTTCAGGAAGGTGCTGCCGGCAACCGTCGACGACACGCGGCCCCACGGGCCCAGGCCGTAGCCGTCTTCCGGGTGATCCGGACCGTTGGCGTATTGGGTGATGCCGCGCTTGTTGGCCCACACGGTGCCCTGCTCGGTGTGCGACAGGCCGAACATGACAGACGCCTTGTCGGTAGCCGCGCCATAGCTCAGCGAGAAGTCCTTGTTCTTGCCGTCGCCCTTGTCGTTGGCGCCGGTGTACAGGCTCAGCTGGCCGCCATCCAGGCGCTTCTTCAGGATGATGTTGACCACGCCGGCGATCGCGTCCGAGCCGTAGATCGAGGAAGCGCCGTCCTTCAGGACTTCGATGCGCTCGATCATGGCCGACGGGATGGTCGACATGTCGGTGTAGCCGTTGACGGTCTGGGTCCAGCGCTTGCCGTCCACCAGGACCAGCACGCGGTTCGAGCCCAGGTTGCGCAGGCTGATGTACTGGCCGCCGTTCTCGTTGTTCGAGGTCAGCGCGCCGCCGCGGCTGAAATCAGGGGTACCGGCCGAGGACAGCTGGTTCAGGATGTCGCCGACGGTGACCAGGCCAGTCTTCTGGATCTGTTCCTGGGTCATCACCTGGACCGGCTGCGCGGTCTCCAGGTCGACTTGGCGGATACGCGAGCCGGTCACTTCGACGCGCTGCATCGGTGCGTTCGCTTCTTGGGCGTAGGCTGCGTGCATCCCGAATGCGACACTGCCCAGGCACATCAGGCGGATCGAACGGGACAAAGCTTTTTCCATCATGGTTACAAAACTCCTAGGGGTTGGGGCACGGCGGACTGCGGTTAGCACGGCCGTGGAACACGGTCGCTCATGCGACTGTCTGGAAAAACGTATGGATTGGTTTTTCCAAGCCGGCAATGGAATCACCTGGGATGGCAGGGTGTCAACGGTCTTTTGTGCATATACGCTGGACACCCAGTCTCCTGTAATGACGCGAAAAGCCACGAAATGATGGCTTCGCGCGCCTATTTTTTAATCGCCGCGACACAAAATTAATCAATTGACATCTAATGTTGTGTGCGACAGTGCCGTGCAGTCTCGCACCAGAATGCAGCTTTGCAAAGGCGCAACGCACCAAAATGGGATGAATTGATGAATTGAGTTAGAAAAACGTCACTTTTATGCAACGATTCCCATGTGTAAATATAACGTTTTCACGCGCTTAAAATTTTGTATGCATGACAAAGGTTTAAATTGGTGCGCAGGCGTGTAAATGCACCAAAATACAACAATCGACCGTTGTTGGTCCGCAACACAAAATTCGGGGAAATCGGGGCTTGGAGGTGGAATCGGTCCCGGGGCGGCGAAAAATCACGGAATGTTGCCGGCAGCAGGGCGCTGCCGGCAAAAGGGACGAGGCCGGGAGTGTAACTATCGGTCGTCGAAACAGGCTTGCCACAGGCGCGTCACGGCGCTTGCGTGGGCAGCCACCAGCGCGGGTTCCACGCGCGCATTGTCCTGGCCTTGCAGGCGCACCTGGTGCTGCAGCCGGCGCATCGTCCGGTAGGCGCCGGCGACCTCCTCGGCCAGGGCCGCGTCGATCAGGCCCAGGCGTCCGCACAGGCGCAGCAGGGCGATGTTGCCGGCATTGGCCGTCAGTTCCGGGTAGTCCGCCGCATGGCGCAGCACGAGGTATTGCACGATGAACTCGATGTCGATCATGCCGCCTTCGTCCTGCTTCAGGTCGAACAGCGGCGTGCGGCTCGGGTGGGCCTCGCGCATGCGCCGGCGCATCCGGACGACTTCGTCGCGCAGCTGGCCCGCATTGCCGCTCCTGTCCTGGCGCAGCACCCGCTCGCGGATGGCCTCGAAGCGCGCGCCGATGGCGGCGTCGCCGGCGCAGAAGCGGGCGCGGGTGAGCGCCTGGTGTTCCCAGATCCAGGCCGAGCCCTGCTGGTAGCGCTCGAACGCGTTGACGGACGAGACCAGCATGCCGCTGGCGCCGTCAGGACGCAGCGCCGTGTCGATGTCGAACAGGATGCCGGCGGGCGTGTGCGTCGTCATCCAGGTGATGAAGCGCTGGGCCAGCTTGGCGTAGTGGGACGGCGCATCCTGGTCGTCGTCGTCGAACAGGAAGATGACGTCGAGGTCGGACACATAGCCCAGTTCCTTGCCGCCCAGCTTGCCGTAGGCGATCACGGCGAAGCGCGGCACTTCGAGATGGCGCTTGGAGATCGTGCGCCAGGCGCGCTGCACGACTTCGTGCACGATGAGGTCGGCCAGCGCCGACAGGTGGTCGGCCAGGCGCTCGACCGACAATTCCCCGGCCAGGTCCAGCGCCAGCAGGCGGAACATCTGGGCGTGGTGGGCTTCGCGCAGGATGTCGAGCTGGCGTTCGGTGTCGCCGTCGGCCGCGTCGAGCTGGCTCGCCAGCGCGGCCGCCAGCTGGGGCAGGTCCTCGGCGGCATTGCCGCGGTCGTCGAGCAGTTCGTCGAGCAGGATCGGGTGCTGGGTCAGGAAGGTCGCGGCCCAGCCGCTGGCATTGATCATGCGGATCACCCGCTCGAGCGTGTGCGGATACTCCGTCAGCAGCGACAGGTAGGCCGAGCGGCGCGCGATCGCCTCGAAGAAGTCGAGCAGGCGCCCCAGCGTGGCGGCGTGGCTGCCGAGCCCCGCTTCGCGCACGATCGTCGCGATCAGGGGCAGCGCCGTGTTCACCAGCGCCACCAGGCGCGTGCGGCTGGCTTCGGGCAGCGTCTGCAGGCGCGGCGCCTGCCAGGTGGCGAGCAGGCGGCCGGCGGCCTGCTGCGGATCGTCGAACTCCAGCGCGGCCAGGCGTTCGGCGATGGCCTCGCGGCTGTCGTCGCCGCCCAGCGCATCGGGGTCCACCTCGTCGCCGCCGCCGCCATTGCCGCCCTTGTCGGCGAAGATGGCGTCGAACTGGCTGGCCACGAAGGCGCGGCACTCGTCCAGCGCCGCCAGCAGCTGCGCTTCGTCCGCCATGCCCATCATGCGCGCGACCACGAGACGGTCTTCCGGCGCGGCGGGCAGGGTATGGGTCTGGGCATCCTCCAGGTACTGCAGGCGGTGCTCCAGGTTGCGCAGGAACGCGTAGGCGTCCAGCAGGCGCCCGACCACGTCGGCGGTGAGCAGTTCGCGTTCGGCCAGCAGGCGCAGCGTCACGCGGGTGGAACGCTCGCGCAGGGCCGGGTCGCGCCCGCCGCGGATCAGCTGGAACACCTGGGCCAGGAATTCGATCTCGCGGATGCCGCCGCGGCCCAGCTTGACGTTCTGCGTGCGTTCCGGATGCAGGCGCTCCTGGCGGTTGACCTCGGCGCGGATCTGGGCGTGCATGGTGCGGATGGCATCGATCACGCCGAAGTCGAGGTAGCGCCGGTACACGAAGGGGCGGACGATGTTGTCCAGGGCGGCGATGTCGGTGTCGTCCCCCGTCACCGCGCGCGCCTTGACCCAGGCATAGCGTTCCCATTCGCGGCCTTGTACGATCAGGTAGTCCTCGACCATGTTCAGGCTGGCCGCCAGCGGACCCGACTTGCCGTTCGGGCGCAGCGCCATGTCCACGCGGAAGGTGAAGCCGTCTTCGGTGATCTCGGACAGGGCGGCGATCAGCTTGCGGCCCAGCCGGACGAAGAATTCGTGGTTGGACAGCGATTTCTGGCCGGGACCTGCCTGCGTCTCACCGTCTTCCGGATAGACGAAGATGAGGTCGATGTCGGAGGAGACATTGAGCTCGCCGCCGCCGTGCTTGCCCATCGCCAGTACCATCATCTGCTGGGGACGGCCGGATTCCTCGCCGACCGGCACGCCGTGGGCGGCCGTCAGCTCGGCCATCAGTTCGGCCAGGTGCGACTGCACGGCGAAGTCGGCGAAGCGGCTCATGGCGGTGACGACCTCGTCGAGGTCGGCCTTGCCCTCCAGGTCGCGCCGGATGATGGCGCACACGAGCAGGTTGCGCAGCCGGCGCATGGCGCGCCCGAGGGGGAGCGGGCGCGACGGGCCGTCGGGGCCGGCCTCGGCTTCGGTCTTCAGCGCTGCGCCAAGATCGAGGCGGGCCAGCGATAATGCGGACAAGGCGTCGACGCGTCCGGCCCGGGCCGGGTCGGCAGCGAGCCAGCGCCGATAGAAACGCGAGTCTTCCGCGGTCGATAGGGATTGGGTGGGTGAGGCTTGCAACATACAGGCGACTCCTGGCGGGTTTGTGCGGTCCGTGGCGCTTGCTATGGGGTAAAATTGCCCGCCACGCTGCCCTGGGTCAGCGGGATGGTAAGTTGGACGCCGGGAAACTTGCAAGCGCTCCCTTACGACTGACGAATATACACGGGGACATCGAAGACCGTCGCGGGGCGGCGGGCCCCTATTGACGCGAGCTTTCTTGAGCACCTTGATGCACAACCCGGAACCGCAGGCAGAGCAGCAGAGCGAGCAGGAGCGCGGGCCGCCGCATGCCCAGGCGCACGAGCACGCTCATGGCCACGTTCCGCTCGCCGAGCGCTGGGCCGCCGCGCGCGCCTGCTACCGCTACGCCAACCTCGCTTCGCACCATGTGCTCGGTTTCACCGTCAAGGCCGGCCTGCTGCTGTATTTCGCCTTCATGGCGCTGTTCCTGCTGCTGCGCTACGCCATCCTCCCGAACATCGACATGTACAAGCCGGACATCGAGCGCGCCGCCAGCCGCGCGCTCGGCAATCCGGTCACCATTTCCCGCGTCTACGCTTCCTGGCGCGGCCTGCATCCGAATCTCTACCTCGGCGACGTCCATCTGCGCGACCGCGACGGCCGCCAGCTGCTGGCGCTGCCCTCGGTGTCGGCCACGCTGTCGTGGTGGTCGGTGGCGGCGCTCGAGCCGCGCTTCGAGTCGCTCGAGATCAATCGTCCGGAACTCGACGTGCGCCGCGACGCCCAGGGCGTGCTGTACGTGGCCGGCGTGCGCATCGACCCGAATAAAAAGGACGAGGGCGGCGGCGCCGACTGGCTGCTGCGCCAGCGCGAGATCGTCATCCGCGAAGGGCGCCTGTCCTGGACCGATGCGCTGCGCGGGGCGCCGCCCCTGAACCTGGCGGGCGTGACGATGGTGCTGCAGAACCGCTGGACCGTGCACCGCTTCGCGCTGAAGGCGGCGCAACCGCAGGCGGAGGGGAAACCGCAGGGCGATCCGCTCGACGTGCGCGCCCGCTTCACCCACCCGCCGTTCGGCGCCAGGGCGTCCGACGCGGCGCGCTGGAAAGGCGAACTGTACGCCGACCTGCGCAATACCGACCTGGCGGCCTGGAAGCAATACTTCGACTACCCGTTCACGCTGCAGCGCGGCCGCGGCTCCGTGCGCGCCTGGCTCGACTTCGACCATGCGCGCCTGGCCGGCTTCACGGCCGACCTGGCGCTGGCGGGCGTCAGCGCGCGCCTGGCCCCGGATGCGCCGGCGCTGTCGCTGGCGCGCGTGTCCGGCCGCCTGTCGGCCAGCGAGACGATCGCCCCCGGCGTGGAAGACGGCAAGCCGACCTTCGGCGCGCTGGGCCACGAAATTTCCCTGGAAAACTTTTCTGTCGTGACGCGTGACGGCCTCGTGCTGCCGCCCGCCACGCTGGCCGAGTCCTGGCGTCCGGCCAAGCAGGGCTTGCCGGAGCGCTTCGCGGTGCGTGCCCGCCAGGTCGACCTAGGCGCGCTGGCCGCCCTGGCCGTGCAGATGCCGCTGGCGCCCAGCCAGCGCCAGTTGCTGGCCGAGCTGGCGCCGCGCGGCCGCCTGGTCGACGTCGAGGCCGAGTGGCGCGGGCGCTTTCCGAAGATGTCCGGCTACCGCGTGCGCGGCCGGGTCGAGGGCCTGGGTGTGCAGCCGCTGGCCGCGCGCGCGGCCGTGCCTGCCGCCGATCCGGCCCAGCCGGGATTACCCGCGCGCAGCGCGCTGCCCGGCTTCAGCAATTTGTCCGGGAGCATCGACGCCAGCGACGAGGGCGGCAGCGTGAATATCGATGCCGACAAGTTCGCGCTGGCCATGCCGGCCTGGTTCGCCGAGCCGGACATGGCGTTCGACGGGCTGGGCCTGCGCGCGCGCTGGAGCTGGCCGCAGGCCGACCAGTTGCTGGTCGAGGTCGACGGCATGGAGCTCAGCCAGGGTGCCTTGAAGGCCACGCTGTCGGGCCGTCACCTGCTGCCCTTGACGCCCGGGCAGGGGCCGGGCACCGCCGATGTCACGGCCACGGTGGACAACTTCGACATCGCCAGTATCGGCCGCTGGCTGCCCATGGCCACGCCCGAGCATTTGCGCGACTGGCTGACCGGCGCGCTGCAGGGCGGCACCCTGCACGATGCCCACCTGCGCCTGCGTGGCGACCTCGCCCATTTCCCTTTCCGCGCCAGCAATGCGGCCGAACGCGCGCGCGGCGAATTCCGCGTGGCCGGCCGCCTGGAGAACGCCAAGCTCGAATACGCGCCCGGCCACTTCGCTCCCGACAACAAGTCGCCGCTGTGGCCGCTGGCCGAGAACATCGACGGCTCCATCGTGTTCGACCGCGCGCGCATGGAAATCCACGGCGACACGGCGCGCACGCTGGGCGTGGCCCTCTCCAACGTGCGTGCCGTGATTCCCGAGCTGGGTTCGCACGACATGATGCTGGAGATCGACGGCAATGCCGCCGGCCCGTTGCAGGAATTGCTGCGCTACGTGTCCGTGACGCCGGTGCTCGAATGGATCGGCCACTTCACCGAGAACACCCAGGGCACCGGATCGGCGCGCCTGGGCCTGAAGCTGCGCCTGCCGCTCGCGAACCTGCACGAGGCGAAGGTGCAGGGCGCGCTGCAACTGCAGAACAACGACGTCACGCTGTTCCCGGAACTGCCGCCGATCCAGGCGGCGCTGGGCCGCATCGAGTTTTCCGAGCATGGCGTGAACCTGAACGGCATCGGCGCCAGCTTCCTGGGCGGCCCGCTGCAGCTGTCCGGCGGCACCCAGCGCGATGGCGCCATCGTGGTCCAGATGGCCGGCAGCGCGAGCGCCGAAGGCATGCGCGCCACGGCCTCGCTGCCGGCCTTGCAGCGCCTGGGCGCCAAGCTGTCCGGCAGCGCGAAGTTCAACGGCAGCGTCACCGTGAAGGACCACAAGTCCGACATCGTCATCGACTCGACCCTGGCGGGCATGGGCATCGAACTGCCGGCGCCCCTGAACAAGCCTGCCGACGCCGTGCTGCCGGTCCACTTCGTGCTGGCGGGCCAGCCGACGGGACCGGACGGCATCGGCCGCGACGAGCTGCGCATCGGCGTGGGCAACCTGGGCGCCGCGCGCTACCTGCGCGAGCGCCAGCCGCACGGCCCCTGGGTCGTCAAGCGCGGCGGCATCGGCGTCAACGTGCCGGCGCCGGAGCCCGACAGCGGCATGATGATCAACGTCGACATGAAGTCGCTGAACATCGACCGCTGGCTGGCGGCAGGCGCCGAGATCGCAGGCTCGGGCAGTAACGCGGGCACCGGCGCGGACAAGGGCGCGGCGGACGCGGGCGGCGTCTCGATGGCCCAGTACGTGGTGCCCGACACCATCGCCGTCCGCGCCGGCGAGCTGATCGTCGGCGAGCGCGCGCTGCGCAACGTCGTCGTCGGCGTCACCCACCAGCCGGGCTCCTGGCAGGCCAGCATCGATTCGCAGGCGGCCGTCGGCTACGTCACCTGGAACGACACGCCGACGGGCCAGGGCATGGGCAAGGTGACCGCGCGCCTGGCCTCGCTCGACATCCCGGAATCGTCGGCCAACGAAGTCAAGGACCTGCTCGAATCGGGAAAAAGCGCCGTGGCCGGCATCCCGGGCCTGGACATCGTCGCCGAGCGCTTCGAGCTGTTCGACAAGCAGTTCGGACGCCTGGAACTGGTGGCCAACAATGCCCAGGCGCTGGCGGGACGCGAATGGCGCATCGACCGCCTGAGCCTGTCCAACCCGGACGGCACGCTGTCCGCGAACGGCCGCTGGCTGACGCGCGACGGCAAGAGCAATACGGCGCTCAACTTCAACCTCGACATCCACGACGCGGGCCGCCTGCTGGACCGCTTCGGCTTCGCCGGCACCCTGCGCCACGGCAAGGGCAAGCTGTCCGGCGACCTGTCCTGGGCCGGCCTGCCGTACTCGCTCGACATCCCGAGCCTGTCCGGCCAGATCCAGATGAACGTCGAGGACGGGCAATTCCTCAAGCAGGATCCGGGCGCGGCCAAGCTGCTGGGCGTGCTCAGCCTGCAGATGCTGCCGCGCATGCTCAAGCTCGATTTCCACGACGTGTTCTCGGAAGGGCTGGCGTTCGACGGCATCACGGCCAACGCCATGATCCAGCGCGGCGTGGTGCGCACCGACAACCTCAAGATGCACGGCGTGGCCGCCACGGTGCTGATGGACGGCAGCGCCGACATCGCCAACGAGTCGACGAACCTGCACGTGGTCGTCATTCCGGAATTCAACCTCGGCACGGGCCCCCTCGTGTACGGCCTGGCCGTGAACCCCGTGATCGGCCTGGGCAGCTTCCTGGCGCAATTGTTCCTGCGCGCTCCGGTGATGAAGGCGCTGACTTATCACATGCAGGTGACGGGGCCGTGGAAGTCGCCTAACATCGTGAAGCTGGACAATCCAGCCGCCAACGAGCCGTCGGCGCAGGCCGCGAACAAGGCGGCGCCGAAGGCCCGAAAACAATAGGAGCCATTCCATGAGCAAGACCACCGTTGCCGCCATCCAGATGGTGTCGTCGCCGGACGTCCAGGACAACATCGCCACCGCCGGCCGCCTGCTGGCCCAGGCCGCGGCGCGCGGCGCGCGCCTCGTCACGCTGCCCGAATACTGGCCCATCATGGGCATGGCGGACACCGACAAGGTGGCGCGCGCGGAACAGCCGGGCAGCGGCCCGATCCAGGATTTCCTCGCGGGCCAGGCGCGCGAACTGGGCATCTGGCTGATCGGCGGCACGCTGCCGCTGGTCTCCGGCGACGCCGGCAAGGTGCTCAACACGACCCTCGTCTACGATCCGGAGGGCCGGCCCGTCGGCCGCTACGACAAGATCCACCTGTTCGGCTTCAACAAGGGCACGGAATACTACGACGAGGCGCGCACCATCGTGCCCGGCGCCACCGTGGGCAGCTTCGAGGCGCCGTTCGGCCGGGTCGGGATGTCGATCTGCTACGACCTGCGTTTTCCGGAACTGTTCCGCGCCATGGGCGACTGCACGCTGGTCGTCGTTCCCGCCGCCTTCACCTACACGACGGGCCTGGCGCACTGGGAAGTGCTGCTGCGCGCCCGCGCCATCGAGAACCAGTGCTACGTGCTGGCCTCGGCCCAGGGCGGCACGCACCCGAACGGGCGCCGCACCTTCGGCCACAGCATGCTGATCGATCCCTGGGGCGAGGTGAAGGCCGTCTTGCCGGAAGGCGAGGGCGTGGTCGCCGGCGAGATCGATCCGGACTACCTGGCCAAGGTGCGCGAGAGCTTGCCGGCCCTCAAACATCGGACGATGTAGCCGCGGGTCGAACACCGGGTCGGCGTCCAACCTTCAGCACCGGACTCCGACCCCTGCGGTGCACGCCGCCGCAGGCATGGAACGGATATGGCACAATGCCCTATCCTTACCAGAAAGACCCGACGCAATGAAGCCATTCGAACCCAATCTCTCCTCCCTCGCCGTCGCGCGCGATGTCCTCCTGACGCCGTTCGGACTCGACGAAGGCAAGCTGATCACGACGCTGGGGACGATGTTCACGCACAAGGTCGACTATGCCGACCTGTATTTCCAATTCACCAAGAGCGAAGGCTGGAGCCTGGAAGAGGGCATCGTCAAGAGCGGCAGCTTCTCGATCGACCAGGGTGTCGGCGTGCGCGCCGTGTCCGGCGACAAGACGGCCTTCGCCTATTCCGACGACATCTCGCAGGCCGCTTTGCTGGACGCCGCCGCGGCCACCCGCACCATCGCGCGCGCCGGCAGCGGCCGCGTCAAGGTGGCCAATGCCGTGCAGCCGAGCGGCGGCCGTTCGCTGTACCTGCCGCACGACCCCTTGACCTCGCTCGACGCCACCGCCAAGGTCGCGCTGCTCGAACGCATCGAGAAGATCGCGCGCGCCAAGGACCCGCGCGTGGTGCAGGTGATGGCCAGCCTGGCCGGCGAATACGACGTGGTGCTGGTGGTGCGCAGCGACGGCGTGCTGGCGGCCGACATCCGCCCGCTGGTACGCGTGTCCGTCACCGTCATCGCCGAGCAGAACGGCCGGCGCGAGATGGGTTCCTCGGGCGGCGGCGGCCGCTACGACTACGGCTACTTCAGCGAGGAGCTGCTCGACAAGTACGCGGGCGAAGCCGTGCAGGCGGCCCTCGTCAACCTGGAAGCGCGTCCGGCCCCGGCCGGCCCGATGACCATCGTGCTCGGTCCGGGCTGGCCCGGCGTGCTGCTGCACGAGGCGGTCGGCCACGGCCTGGAGGGCGACTTCAACCGCAAGGGCTCGTCCGCGTACGCGGGCATGATCGGCCAGCGCGTGGCCGCCAAGGGCGTCACCGTCGTCGACGACGGCACGCTGCAGGACCGCCGCGGCTCGCTGAACATGGACGACGAGGGCAACCCGACCCAGTGCACCACGCTCATCGAGGACGGCATCCTGAAGGGCTATATCCAGGACACGATGAACGCGCGCCTGATGAAGATGCCGGTGACGGGCAATGCCCGCCGCGAATCCTTCGCCCACCTGCCGATGCCGCGCATGACGAACACGTACATGCTGGCCGGCGACAAGGATCCGGCCGAGATCCTGGCCTCGGTCAAGAACGGCCTGTACGCCGTCAATTTCGGCGGCGGCCAGGTCGACATCACCAACGGCAAGTTCGTGTTCTCGGCCAGCGAAGCCTATATGATCGAGAACGGCAAGGTGACCTATCCGGTCAAGGGCGCCACCCTGATCGGCAACGGCCCGGACACCATGAACCGCATCTCGATGATCGGCAACGACATGGCGCTGGACTCCGGCGTCGGCGTGTGCGGCAAGGAAGGCCAGAGCGTTCCCGTGGGCGTGGGCCAGCCGACGCTGCGCATCGATGGCGTGACGGTCGGGGGTACGGCCTGATCGCTTGAACCGACTGGTTCACGAAAAACCGTCGCCCCTGCGCAGGCAGGGGGCCAATGTTGCATGCATCATCGCTACGCATGCGGCAATCGGGCCCCTGCCTTCGCAGGGGCGACGTTGCTTTATGGTTGCGTTCATGCGAGCGCGGATATCCCGTTTGCTATTAGAACGTATAACGCGCCCCCAGCGTGTACAAGCGGCCGCGCGCGCCCTCGTAGTCGAGCGGGTTGTACGAGGTGGCGCCATAGGTCAGCGGATCGAGCGGCGCCACCTTGTCGAACACGTTCTGGATCGAGCCGAAGATTTCCCATTGCGGCAGCGGCTTCCAGCGGGCGACCAGGTCCCAGCTCGTGAACGAGGCCAGTTCGCAGTCGTTGGGCGCATCGGCACCGTTCGCGAAGTGGCTCGCGCATTCCGGGTCGCCCTCGTACAGGCGGTTGTCGATCTTGCCGCGGAAGTTCGCGTTCAGCGAGACGCGCCAGTCCCTGCGGTCCCAGCCGATGCGGAAGTTGGCGCGGTTGTCGGGCGTGCCGGCGCAGTTGCTGATGTCGCAGTTGCCGTGCGTGCCGGCGAAGTCGCGCTCCGTGCCGTCCGCTTCCCTGCGGGTCCATTCGAACAAGTGGGTGTACTTCACGTCGAAGGACAGGTTGCCCCAGTCGGCCGGCAGGCGGTGGTTGTAGCGCGCATCGATGTCCAGGCCGCGCACCTGGGTCTCGGCCGAGTTGACGTAGCGCGTCAGCACCGCCGTGATCGGACCGGGGTCGCCGGGGATGCCGCTGACGTTGCTCGGGTCGCGTGC
Organism: Massilia sp. YIM B02763; assembly: GCF_030412015.1. GTDB lineage: Bacteria > Pseudomonadota > Gammaproteobacteria > Burkholderiales > Burkholderiaceae_D > Telluria. Next base: position 25,124 of record NZ_JASNRD010000004.1, read on the forward strand.
CACCGAGCCGGCAGCGATGGCGGCGTCGATCTGTTCCTGGTTGATCTCGTTCTTGCGCTTGATCTTCCAGTAGTCGACGGAGATGCTGGTACGCGGCAGCGGATCCCAGATGATGCCCGCCGTGTAGCTGCGCGAGCGTTCCGGCGACAGGTTCGGGTTGGGCGAAGTGATGACGGCCACCGAGACGGGGTCGCAGGTGCCGGGCACGCCCAGCGCGCAGCGCAGCGGGTCGTCCGAGGTGGAGTAGGCGGCCAGGCCGCCGACGCCGTTTTCCGGCGGGCTCGGGGCGCGGAAACCCCGCGCGAAGGTGCCGCGCAGGGCGAACTCGCGCACCGGCGTCCATTTCAGGCCGGCCTTGGGCGTGTAGGAGTGGCCGACGTCGCTGATGTGGTCGTAGCGGATCGCCGCCGAGGCCTCGATCTGGTAGGGCAGCGGCAGCAGGCCTTCGGCATAGACCGCGTAGGCGTGGTTGCTGCCCTCGTAGGCCGAATAGCCCAGGCCGATGATATTGCCCAGCTCGGTGCCCGTGGTCGGGCGCAGTTCGCTGCGCTGGTAGCGCCATTCGGCGCCCAGCGCCAGGCCGATGTCGTCGGCGGGCAGGAAATTCTTGAACGAGCGCGATCCCTTGACGTCCCACTGGGCCAGCTTGGTGCGGGCCGCATTGTTGATTTCCGGCGACAGCGCCGCGTACAGCTCGGGCGAGTTCAGTCCGGCATTCTCGCCGATGCGCCAGAACGTGCCCGGCGGCAGGGCCGCGTAGGCCGGGTTGGTCGACGCGGCCGCCACGTTGGCCGGGCTCGGGTCGAGCAGGGCGAAGGCGACGTTGCGCTGCAGGTAGCCGTTCTGGGTGTTGTTGGTGTGGTTGTGCGAGAACAGCACGGCCGAATCCCAGTCCCAGCCGAAGTGGGTTCCCTTGACGCCGCCAACCCAGCGCACGAATTCCGACGTGATCAGGGATTCGCGCGGCCCGACGTCGGCGGCCAGGTAGCGCAGCGTGGCCGGGGTGCCGAAATACGGGTTGTCGGGGTGCGTCCCGCCCAGCCGCACGACGCTGTTGTTGACCGGTCCGCCCGGGTAGCCCACCGAGCCGCTGACCCCCGACGGCGTGGTCGAGGAATTGGCGCGGCTGGTGTAGAAGTTGAATTCGCTGTAGGCCTCGATAGTCGGCGTGGCCTGCCAGGTGCCGCGCGCGAAGAAGCTGATGTTCTCCTGTTTCGGCATGGCCTGGTTGTAGCGCTGGCTGGCATCGATCAGGCAGCCGCCGCCCGGGTCGCCCTGCGGGTAGGCGCTGAAGAGGGCCGGGCAGGCCGCGCCCGGGAAGGTGCGCGTGAAGCCCGTGCCGGGGCCCAGGTTGCCGCGGTTGAAGAAGTCGCCCGTCGACCCGACCGGGCGCACGTTGCCGTTGATGGCGCTGCCGGCCCCGCCGCTGCCGGGCACGATGGCGCCGGTGCCGCCCAGGCCCTCGGCGGCGGAAAAGCCCCAGGGTCGCAGGTCGACGCGGCCGATCCAGTCGCGGTCGGAACGGTCGCGGTACCAGATCTCGCCCTGGCGCTTGTACTCGATGCTGAACAGGGCGTTGTAGCGGTCCTGGTCGAGGCTGCCGAAGCCCTTGGTGAACGACAGGTTCGTCTGGTGGCCGTCGCCGTCCTCCGTGACGCCCTGCTGGGCGCGCACCGTGTTGCCCGAGAATTCGCGGCGCAGGATCACGTTGACCACGCCGGCGATCGCGTCCGAGCCGTAGATCGCCGAGGCGCCGTCCTTGAGCACCTCGATGCGGTCGACGGCGTCGGTGGGGATGATGTTCAGGTCGGCGAACTGCTTTTGCCCGTCGTCGGCCAGGCCGTAGGGCGCGATGCGGCGGCCGTTGAGCAGCACCAGCGTCGAGTTGGCGCCCAGGCCGCGCAGCGACACGCCGGAGGCGCCGGCCGCGAAGCCGTTGCCGAAGGTGGTCGGCACCGCGCCGGCATTGTTGACGGCCAGGTCCTGCAGCAGCTCGGCGACCGTGTTCTTGCCGGAGCGCTCGATGTCGGCGCGGTTGACGGTGATGACGGAGGAGGCCGTCTCGGCCTCGGAGCGGCGGATGTTCGAGCCGGTGATCTCGACGCGCTGGATCGGCCTGGCGCCGGCTGTCTGCGCGGCTTCCTGTGCCGGCGCCGGCAGCGCCAGGAGGGCCATGCCGACGGCGCCGCCGCCGGCGAACAGGCGGCGGATCGTGCGCGCGATGGATGTTTCGTGCAGCGAAATTGCAGTCATGTCCGGACTCCATAGGGATAAGGGAACCCTGCCGGCGCAATGCCAGACGGCCGGGGCTTGCCCCGACTCTTGCACCCGCCGCGCATACGGGACTGACATCTCTCAAGGGTGGGGGGTATGGAGGAAATCCCTGTCTGCTTCGCGCAACCGTTCGTCAGTACAGGCAAATGTGGGCGACAGTTGACAGCCAAATAAAAGCTTGCCAATGCCGATGACTCCTTGTTATAGTCGATCGCACACTTTTGGACCGACCATGCACCACGCCGCTTTCTTTACCTTTTATTTTTGGTTTAGCCATTCCAGCCCGACGGCGGTGGAGTAGCGGCAGGTTCACGCAACAACAGAACGAAGTCCGACACGAATTCCAGAAAAACCGCCAGCGATGGCGGTTTTTTCGTTTGGGCCCCCGATTGATCAAAGCAGCCAACCAGCGAACGGAGAACAGCAATGCCCCGCACCGACGATTTACGCATCCGCGAAATGAAGGAACTGACGCCGCCCTCGCACCTGATCCGCGAGTTCCCGGTCACCCCGGCGGCGGAACAGACCGCATCGCAGGCACGCGTGGCGCTGCACCGCATCCTGCACGGCCAGGACGACCGCCTGCTGGTGGTGATCGGCCCGTGCTCGATCCACGATCCGAAGGCCGCGATGGACTACGCGCGCCGCCTGGCCGAGCAGCGCAGCCGCTTTGCCGGCGATCTCGAGATCGTCATGCGCGTGTACTTCGAGAAGCCGCGCACCACGGTGGGCTGGAAGGGCATGATCAACGACCCGTACATGGACAACAGCTTCCGCATCAACGACGGCCTGCGCATGGCGCGCGAGCTGCTGCGCGACATCAACGAACTGGGCCTGCCGGCCGGTACCGAATTCCTCGACGTGATCAGCCCGCAGTACATCGCCGATCTGATCAGCTGGGGCGCGATCGGCGCCCGCACCACGGAGTCGCAGGTGCACCGCGAGCTGGCCTCGGGCCTGTCCTGCCCGGTCGGCTTCAAGAACGGCACCGACGGCAACATCAAGATCGCCGCCGACGCCATCAAGGCCGCCTCGCAGCCGCACCACTTCCTGTCCGTGACGAAGGGCGGCCACTCGGCCATCGTGTCGACCGCGGGCAACGAGGATTGCCACATCATCCTGCGCGGCGGCAAGACGCCGAACTACGATGCCGCCAGCGTCGAGGAAGCCTGCAAGCAATTGGCCGCCAACGGCCTGGCCGCGCGCCTGATGATCGATGCCTCGCACGCCAACAGCAGCAAGAACCCGGCCAACCAGGTGCCCGTGTGCGCCGACATCGGCCGCCAGCTGGCCGAAGGCGACGACCGCATCGTCGGCGTGATGGTCGAGTCGCACCTGGTGGGCGGACGCCAGGACCTGGTGCCGGACCGCGAGCTCGTCTACGGCCAGTCCGTCACCGACGGCTGCATCGACTGGGAGACCAGCATCGGCGTGCTGGACAACCTGGCCGCGTCCGTGCGCCAACGCCGCCTGCGCGGCGAATGAGCGCCTGACGGGGGCAACGCAAAACAAAGTATCGTCGGCTTGCCAGCCGGCAGTATCGTCAGCCAGAATCGTATGTACATGTACATACGAGGATGGCGATGGAAGAACGAATCGACGATGCAACCGGCGCATTGGAACGCGATGCCCGCAACGCGCTGCAGCGTGGCGATCCGGCGCGCGCGGCACGCCTGTGGGAAGCCGTCCTGGCGCGCATGCCGGCCCATCCCGGCGCGCTGCTGGCGCTGGCCCGGCTGCGCCAGCACGGCGGCGCCTTCGCCGAGGCGCGTGCCTTGCTCGAACGCCTGGTGGCGCTGGGCGGCGGCGACAAGCAGCCGTGGATCCAGCTGGCCCTGGTCTGCAACGCCCAGCGCGACGAAGCGCGCGAGGAGGAGGCGATCCGGCGTGCGCTGGCCATCGACCCGACCGACCTGCTGGCCCTGATCCTGCGCGCCGCGCTGTACACGCGCCAGGGGAAGACGCATGCGGCGGCGCGTGCCCACGGCGCCGTGGCCGCGGTGGCGCCGCCGCTCGAGCGCCTGGCGCCGCAGCTGCGTCCGGCCCTGCAGGAGGCGCTGGCCTACCGCGACGCCTACGACCGCGACTTCGGCCGCTTCCTCGACGACTGGATGGCCCCGCTGCTGCGCGCGCTGGACGGCGAGGGCACGGGGCGCTTTGCCGCGTCGCTCGACATCATGCTGGGCCGCAGGCGCCGCTATGACCCGCAGCCGGCGCTGTTCCACTTCCAGGGCCTGGCGCCCGTCACCTTCTTCGAACGGCGCGACTTTCCCTGGCTCGACACGGTCGAGGCCGGCGTCGATGCCGTGCGCGCCGAATGCCTGGCGGTGCTGGCCGACGGTCCGGAACGCGCGCCCGGCTTCGTGCCGTACATGCAGTACGACGAGGACCAGCCCCTGCGCCAATGGGCCGAGCTGAACCGTTCTCCGCGCTGGAGCGCCTTCCACCTGATCGAAGGCGGCGTCCCCAATGCCGCCAACGCGGCGCGCTGCCCGCACACGATGCGCCTGCTGGCCGGCGCCCCGCAGCCGGACCAGCCGGGCCGCACGCCGGTGGCGATGTTCTCCGTGCTGACACCGAGGACGCGCATCCCGCCCCATTGCGGCGTCAGCAACGCGCGCCTGGTGGTGCACCTGCCGCTGGTGGTACCGCCCGGTTGCGGCTTCCGGGTCGGCAACGACGTGCGCGCCTGGGAGGAAGGGAAAGCCTGGGTATTCGACGACACCATCGAGCACGAAGCGTGGAACGACAGCGACCGTCTGCGCGCCATCCTGATGTTCGACATCTGGCATCCGCAGCTGACGGGACCGGAGCGGGCGCTGGTGACGGCGATGCAGGCGGGGATGAATGCGTTTTCGCAGGAAGAGGGCAGCTACGGGGGCTGATGCCGCCGTGCGGGATACAGACTTGGGTCCCTGCCTGCGCAGGGACGACCCCGAAAGGAAACCGCCGCCGGCATCGCTGCCGGCGGCGGTTTTTTCATGCTTCCAGAGAACTGAAATGACTTAGAAGCGGTAGGTCAGGTTGGCGTAGACGAAGCGGCCGTACGAGTCGTACACCTGCGGGTAGGTGTTGCCGTTGCCCGAGGTGCCGGTCACCGAGCTCGACGAAGCCAGCGGCGGGTCCTTGTCGAACAGGTTGTTCACGCCCAGGCTCAGCGCCAGGTTGCGGTTGAAGCGATACACGCCCGACAGGTCCAGGTAGTTGCGACGCGACAGTTCGGCATCGCGCTGGGTGTCCAGCTCGCCTGCCAGCTGCGGGTTGCCGTCCAGCATGTCGTTCTTGACCTTGTCATAGTAGCGCCAGGTGGCCGAGATGTCGAAGTTGAACGGGGTCGACCAGGTCAGGCGGGCCTTGTGACGCCATTTCGGGGTCGGGGTGCCGCAGGTGGCGCCGAACAGGCCCACGCAATCGTAGTCGCCGTTGCCCGGCAGGTTCTCGACCGTGTAGGTACGCAGGTAGGTACCGTTCATGGTGAAGTCGAGGTTGCCGTAGTTCTGCGGCAGGCGCATGCGGTAGCTGGCGCCCACGTCCATGCCCGAGGTGCCTTGCGAGCCGATGTTGGTGGTGCCGGCTTCGACGTAGCCGCCCGGGGTCAGCCACAGCGAGCCGAGCTGGTCGCGGTGGATCAGGCCGCAGTACAGCGGGTTACCCGTGGTCAAGCACTGGGTGAACACGCTCTGGGCGTTGACCGACTGGATGGCGTCCTCGATCTTCAGCTTGAAGGCGTCCAGGGTGATGGTCAGGTTCTTGATCGGCTCGATCACGACGCCCAGCGTGTAGGTGTCGGCGGTTTCCGGCTTGACGTTCGGGTTGCCGCCGGTACGGCCGTTGTACTGGTTGGTCGAGTTCTCCGTCACCTGGCCGTACAGCCCTGCAGGCAGGCCCGTGTTCAGGCACTGCGCCAGCGTGGCTTTCGGGTTTTCGCCTTCGCACGGGTCGTCGTTCGGACCGGCCAGCACGACGGCTTGTCCCGTGTACAGTTCATAGATGTTCGGCGCACGGACGGCGCGCTGGGCCGAACCGCGGAAGCGCAGCTCGCTGATCGGCTCCCAGTCCAGGCCCACGCCCCAGGTGTTGGTCTTGGCGTCGGTGCTGTACTTGGAATGGCGATAGGACGCGTTCAGGTCCAGGCGCTTGGCGAACGGCAGGTCTTCCAGCAGCGGCACGCGCACTTCGCCGAAGGCTTCCTTGACGTTGTACGAACCGGCCACGGCGGGCGAGGCGCCGCCCGCGCCGGACAGGTCGCCGGTCTGGTTTTCGTAGTCGGGCTCGTACGACAGCTTCTCGACGCGCTGCTCGTAGCCGAACGACACGCCCACGCCGCTGCCCGCGGTCGGCAGCTTCAAGCCGTAGCGGGTGAGGTCGGTGCCGAAGTTCATGCCGAACACGCTCTGCTGGGTGTAGCCGCCGGTCGAGCCGGTGGCGTTCAGGTAGTCGAGCGCGGCCTGGGTGATGCCGCCCTGCTTGTACAGGTTGTACGGGACGCAGGCCGGGTCGGTGCCGTTCAGCGCGGAGCGGCACACGGCGTTGCCGTTGGCGTCGGCGACGACGTCCAGCGCGCGGCTGATCAGGCGGCTCGAGAAGTAGCCGGTCGACTTGTCGTTGTGGTTGACGCGGGCGAACTGGCCGAACACGTCGTAGCTCCAGTCGGCGACCATGCCCTTCACGCCCAGCACTTCGCGGAACGACATGTCGGTGATGCTGTTGTTGCGCGGGCCGCCTTCGGTATTGCGCTTGCCGACCGAGACGGTGGTGGTCTGGCCCGGTGCGGTCAGGCCCAGCGCCTGGCGCCAGGCCGCGTTCAGCAGCGGGTTCTCGTAGGCGATGGTGGCCTGCTCGCCGTAGAAGATGCCGCCCGGTGCGATCTGGGCGTCGGTGTTGTAGTGGTGGAAGTTGAATTCGCTGTACAGGCGCGCGTTCGGGTGCAGGTCGTAGTGCAGCGTGGAGTTGATGTTGTACTCGTCCGACGGGCGCTGGAAGAAATTCAGCGGGCCGAAGTTGTAGGCGTCGGTGGCGGTCACGTAGCGGCGCGGATTGCCGTTCGCGTCCGGCGTGAACGCGCCCACGCGGGCGATCGACGTACCCGAGCCCGAGCAGGCGAAGCCCGGGTCGGACGCGCCCAGCGAGCAGGCGGAATAGTCGCGCTGGGCCTGGGTCAGCGCATCGGCGTGGCGGTGCGAGACGAAGAAGGTGGCGTTGCCCTTGTTGTCGGCGAAGTTGGCGCCGGCCAGCAGGCTGAAGTCGTACTTCTTGCCGTCGAAGTTGCGGTTGCCCGGCAGCGGGAAGCCTTTCGAGCGCACCACCGACTGCACCTCGTCGTTGTGCTGGCGGTGGTTGGCGCCCGAGATGTTGGCTTCGAGTTCGACGCCGCTGAAGTCGTCCTTCAGGATGAAGTTGACGACGCCCGCGACGGCGCCCGAGCCGTACACGGCGCCGGCGCCGCCGGTGAGCACGTCGACGCGGCGGATCAGCTGGGATGGGATCTGGTTCAGGTCGGCCGCCGTGTCGAGCACGCTACCGGCCGGCATGCGCTTGCCGTTGATCAGCACCAGGGTACGCTGCGAGCCCATGCCGCGCAGGTCGACGGTGGCGGTGCCGGAGGCGCCGTTGGAGATCGCGGCGCCCTGCGAGGCGAACACCTGGGGCAGGTTGTTCAGCAGGTCTTCGACATTGCGCATGCCGTCGATCTTGATGTCTTTCGAGCTCAGCGTGGTGATCGGGCTGGAGCCTTCGGTATTGAGGGAAGGAATGCGCGAGCCGGTGACTTCCACGCGCTGCAGCGAGGCCGGCGCCTCGGCGCCCGTTTCCTGCGCGACCGCGACGGTGGCGCCGAGCGCCATGCCGCCGGCAAACATCAAACGTACTGAACGAGATAAAACTTTTTCCGCCATCATTTTCTTGAGTCCCTTCTGAACTCTGTGCCGGCTGACACTCCCCTGCCGGACAACAGCTAGTCGTTTATCGATCTTGTCCTTCCCATACCAGCGAAGGCTTTTTATTTGCTACATATCAATAAAAACATTGCAGAAAAACAAAGTCAACGTATTAACACGTATGTATGCATAAATACGACATTTTTGAATGGAATTTTTATTTAAGCCGATATGATCAAATTTAATTTTAATATTTAGATTTTTAATCAAATAAAGTAACGATCTATTTGGTGCGTCAATACTGTTCGTATGTATCGCCGAAGTGCAGGCGTGCACCAATAAAAAACGGGACGGTGATTGCTCACCGTCCCGTTGTCAAACAACTACTTTTTCAGGGTTCAGAACTGATAGCGCGCGCCGACCTTGAAGTAGCGGCCGATGGCGCCGCTGGCATCCATCGGGTTGTAGCTCAGGCCGCCGTAGGTCAGCGGATCGAGCGGCGCGACCTTGTCGAACAGGTTCTGGATCGAGCCGTAGAGCTGCCAGTTGGCGGTCAGCTTGTAGCGGGCCGACAGGTCGACGGTCATGAACGAGGCCAGCTTGCAGCCGTACGGCGCCGGCGAACCGTCGGCGAACTGCGAGGCGCACTTGTCGCCGGCGAAGCGCACGTTGTCCATGCTGTCGCGCCAGTTGGCGATCGCGCTCATGCTCAGCTTGTCGTAGTCCCAGGTGGCGTTCACGCTGATCTTGTTCTTCGGCGTGCCCGCGCAGTTCGACGTGTCGCAGTTGCCGTGGGTGCCGGCGTACTGGAACGCGGTGCCGTTCTTCTCGACGCGCATCCAGGTGGCCACGTGGGTCCAGGTCAGGCCGACGACGGCGCGGCCGTAGCTGCCCAGCGCGATGCGCTGCTTCAGGTCGAGGTCGACGCCCTTGACTTCCGTGTAGCTGGAGTTCTGGTACGGCGCGTTCGACAGCAGCAGGGTGCCCGTGTTCGGGATGGCGACGCCGTTCACGACCAGGTTGTTGTCCTGGCGGATGGCGGTCGGCAGCGCGGCGGCTTCGACGTAGGACAGCGGGTTGATCTCGTTGCTGCGCTTGATCTTCCAGGCGTCCAGCGAGAAGCTGGTGTTCGGCAGCGGATCCCACACCATGCCCAGCGTGTAGCCCTTCGACTCTTCCGGCTGCAGGTTCGGGTTGCCGACCTTGACGGCACCGATGGTGATCGAGCAGTCGGCCTGGGTGGCGCCGCCGGCGGCCGGGGTGCCGCCCGGGCAGCGGATCGGATCGCGCACCGACGAGTTGCCGGTCGACTGGCTCTGGGTGCCGGATTCGGCCGGACCCGGGGCGCGGAAGCCTTCCGAGTAGGTGCCGCGCAGCGCGAAGGTCTTGATCGGGGTCCACTTGGCGCCCAGCTTCGGCGTGGTCGAGTTGAAGTTCTTGTACTTGTCGTAGCGGACCGCGCCGGTCAGCTCGACCGTCTGCAGCACCGGCGCCGCGACTTCGACGAACACGGCCTTGACGTCGTCGGTGCCCTTGGCGGCCACGTAGGACGAGTTGATGGTGCCGTCCTCGGAACCCGACAGCGACGGGTTGTCCAGCTTCAGGCGGCGGTATTCCGCGCCCACGGCCAGGCCCATGTTACCGCCCGGCAGCGCGAACAGTTCGCGCGACGCCTTGAAGTCGACCACGTCCAGCTCGGTGGTCGAATGCGACTTGGCGTTCACGACCATGGCCGCGTACAGCGAGGCCGGGTTCTTGCCCGCCTGGGTGCCGATGTAGTACGGGAAGTACTGGCTGGACGGGTTGCCCAGGGCCTGCTGCAGCACCTTCATGTTGATCATGTTGCTGTAGTTCAGGTCCAGCGCCGATTCCGAGTGGGTGTAGCCGGTGTCGAAGTCCCAGCCGAAGCGCTGGCCCTTCAGGCCGACGACGAAGCGGCTGAATTCGTTGTCGGCGGAGCGGGTGCTCGGGCCCACGTCGAACATCGAGTAGCGCACGCGGGTGGCGACGCCGTACGGGTTCTGCGGATGGTTGGGGGCCATCAGGATGGTGTTGCCGTACAGGATGACGCCGGACGGGTTGGCGGCGTTCGGCGGGAAGGCGACGGTCGAGCTGGTCGACGGCGGCACCAGGGTGAACTCGGTGTCGCGCTTGGAGTAGCCGGCTTCGCCGTACAGCTGCAGGTCGCCGTCGAGGTTCTTGGTGAAGCGGGTGTACAGGTTGACGCCGCCGATCTTCGGCTGCATCGAGCGGAACTGGTCGGCGTACCACAGGCAGCCGCCGGCCGGGTCCTGGGCGGTCACCGGCGAGAACTGCGAGCAGCCGGCCAGGCCGACGTAGTTGCCCGTCTTCGGATCGCGGATCGCGCCGGCCGGGCTCGGGCTGGCGGCGCCCGGGGTGATGTAGCCGGAAGCGAACTGGCCGTTGGCGGCATAGCCCCACGGACGGATGTCGCCGTGGCCGATCCAGTCGCGGTCCGAGCGGTCCTTGTTCATCAGCTCGTGGTTGCCGTACACCTCGGCGTTGATCATCCAGTTGTAGCCGTCTTCGTCCAGGCGGCCCTTGCCCCAGGTGATGGCGGCCTTGCCCTGTTCGGCGTCGTGGTAGCGCGATTCGCCGCCTTCGATCTTGAACACCAGGCCGGTGAAGTCCTTGCGCAGGATGATGTTGACGACGCCGGCGATGGCGTCGGCGCCGTAGGTCGAGGAGGCGCCGTCCTTCAGCACCTCGATGCGCTCGACGGCTTCCATCGGCACCGTGGACAGGTCGGTGAAGCTCTTCTGGCCGTCGTCGGCGCGGGCGAAGGGCGCCATGCGGCGGCCGTTCAGCAGCACCAGGGTCGAGGTGGCACCCAGGCCGCGCAGCGAGATCGCGGTGGAGCCGGCGGCGAAACCGTTGCCGAAGCCGGTCGGCAGCGAGCCGGCGCCGTCGGCGGTCAGGGTCTGCAGGTACTCGGCGACCGTGGCCTTGCCCGACTTGGCGATGTCGTCGCGGCTGATCACCTGGATCGGCGACGCGGTTTCCGCGGTGGCGCGCTTGATGCTGGAACCCGTCACTTCGACGCGCTGGATCGAACCCTGGACGGTGTCCTGGGCCAGCGCCGACGTGCCGAAGGCAAGGTAGGCAAGGGCCAGGGACACTGCTTGTGCTACTGCTTTCTTCTGGTGCATTACGACTCCATCGATGGATTTCTGTTCTTCCTGGTGCGAAAACACATTCCGGCTGGTGCTGGATTCAAGCATGCATATGCTGGAACCTCGAAATGTAAAACCGTACCTCTCTCTTCATTTACATAAAAGAAAAATTTTCCTTTTATTAAATACATAAGATCATCTGTGCATGATGTAAGTCAATACAAGTCCAGGTCCTATTGCGTAGTTACAACACATCGGTATCGACGGCGGTTATGGTCGGATGACATTTTTTCCCGGCGCAGGTCGGCGAATCTCGTCTATAGTTCGGCATGCGCCGCGCATGCGCGTGCTTGAACGATCCGGGAATCTCGATGGTTGCTTATATCCTGCGGCGCCTGTGGCAGATGCTGCCGACCATGGCGGGTGTCGTCGTGCTGGTGTTCGTGCTGTTCAACTGGGTGGGCGGCGACCCGTCCTACCTGTTGGCCGGCAAGATGGCCGATGCCCGCGCCATCGCCAACATCCGCGCCCAGCTCGGCCTGGACGCGCCCTGGTACGTCCAGCTGGGCATCTTCGTGCGCCAGATCCTCACCTTCGACTTCGGCACCGCCTGGGCCACGGGCGAGCCGGTGTCGCACATCATCGCCAGCCGCCTGGGCCCGTCGCTGACGGTGCTGGTGCCGTTGACGATCCTGGAGACGGCGATCGGCATCGCGCTGGCGCTGGCCATCGCCTTCGTGCGCGGCTCGCTGACCGACCGCCTGGTGATGGTCGCGTGCACGGTCGGGATGTCGATCTCGATCCTCGTCTACATCATCGTGTTCCAGTACGGCCTGGCCTACAAGCTGGGCCTGTTCCCCGTGCAGGGCTGGGGCGAGCACTTCTGGGACAACCTGCTGCGCTATGCGACCCTGCCCATCCTGATCGGCCTGGCCGTGTCGCTGGCGCCCACGCTGCGTCTGTTCCGCAGCTTCGTGCTGGACGAGGCGAACCAGGACTACGTGCGCACGGCGCGCGCCAAGGGCCTGTCCGAGCGGCGCATCGTCTGGGTGCACGTGCTGCGCAATGCCGCCATTCCCATCATCACCTACGTGATGTCGAACCTGCCGGCCCTGCTGATCGGCGCCTTCCTGCTGGAGCGCTTCTTCGGCATTCCCGGCATCGGGCGCGAAGTGATCCTGGCCGTCGAGCGCAGCGACTTCCCCGTCATCAAGGCGATCACCGTCTACGTCGCTGCCGCCACGATGGTGTTCAACCTGCTGGCCGACCTGCTGTACCAGGCCGTCGATCCGCGCGTGCAGCTGTCATGAGCGCGCTCGACCATGCTCCCGTTTCGCCCGGCCTGTGGGCGCTGGCCTGGCGCCGCCTGCGCGCCGACCGCGTCGCCATGGCCTCGCTGGCCGTCGTGTGCCTGTTCCTGCTGTCGGTGCTGCTGGCGGCCGCCGGCCTGGTCGCCGCCGACTGGGAAGACGAGGTGGCGGTGAACTATGCGCCGCCGACCTTCGTCGGTCCCGATCCCGCGCTCGCGGCGCTGGCGCGGCCGGCCCCGCCGGCGCCGCCGAACGCCTTCGATCCGCTGGCCGGCGACATCGCCGCGCTGAAGGACCAGCTGGCCGCGGCCGGCGCCGCCGTGCCCGCCGCGAAGGCGGCGACGCTGCCGTTCGGCGCCGACAAATGGGGGCACGACATCGTCAAGAAGACCATCAAGGGCGGCCAGACCTCGATCGTCGTCGGCCTCGTCGCGGCCTTCGTCGCCGTGGCGCTGGGTACGCTGTTCGGCGCCGTGTCCGGCTTCTATGGCGGCTGGATCGACGACCTGTTCAACTGGTTCTACGGCGTGTTCACGGCGATCCCCTCGATCCTGATGATCCTGGCGGTGGCGGCGGTGCTGCAGACCAAGGGCGTCCTGACCATCGTGCTGATCCTGGGCCTGACGGGATGGACGGGGCCGTACCGCCTGATCCGCGCCGAGTACATCAAGCACAAGGCGCGCGAATACGTGATGGCCGCCGATGCCATCGGCGCGTCGAGCTGGCGCAAGATGTTCGGCCACATCTTCCCCAACGTCTCGCACGTGGCGCTCGTGCAGGTGTCGATCCTCGTGGTCGGCTTCATCAAGGCCGAGGTGATCCTGTCCTTCCTCGGCTTCGGGGTGCCCGTCGGCACCGTGTCCTGGGGCAGCATGCTGAACGAGGCGCAGAACGAGCTCATCCTCGGCAAGTGGTGGCAGCTGGTGGCGGCCGCCAGCGCCATGGCCGTGCTGGTGACGGCCTTCTCCCTGTTCGCCGATGCGCTGCGCGATGCGCTCGATCCGAAAGTGAAGTGACCCATGGCTGAACCATTGCTTGAAGTCCGCAACCTGCGCATCTCCTTCCGTACGGACAAGAAAAACACCGTCGAGGCCGTCAAGGGTATCTCGTTCGACCTGCCGGCCGAGGGCACCGTCGCGCTGGTGGGCGAATCGGGCAGCGGCAAGTCGGTCAGCTCGCTGGCGGTGATGGGCCTGCTGCCGCCGGACACCACGATCGTCCACCCGGACTCCTCGATCCGCTTCGAGGGCCGCGAGCTGCTGGAGCTGCCCATCGCCGCGCGCCGGCGCCTGTGCGGCAAGGACATCGCGATGATCTTCCAGGAGCCGATGTCCTCGCTGAACCCCGTGTTTACCGTGGGCTTCCAGATCGGCGAGGTGCTGCGCCTGCACATGGGCATGGACCGGCGCGCGGCGCGCGCGCGCACGCTCGCCTTGCTGGAGGAGGTGGGCATTCCCGATCCGGCCGACAAGATCGACGCCTATCCGAGCCAGATGTCGGGCGGCCAGCAGCAGCGCGTGATGATCGCGATGGCGATCGCCTGCGAACCGAAGCTGCTGATCGCCGACGAACCGACCACGGCGCTCGACGTGACGATCCAGAAGCAGATCATGGAGCTCATCGCGCGCCTGCAGCGGCGGCGCCGCATGGCCGTGCTGTTCATCACGCACGACCTGGGCCTCGTGGGCGAGATCGCGGACAGGGTGATCGTCATGCGCCACGGCGAGGTAAGGGAAGAGGGAGACGCCGCCCAGGTGCTGGGCAGCCCGCGCGACGCCTATACGCGGGCGCTGCTGTATTGCCGCCCCAGGCTGGACGAGCGGCCGCTGCGCCTGCCCGTGATCGACGATGTCCTGAGCGGCAAGGTCGTCGAGGGCATCGCGCTGCCCCAGCGTACGCGCGGCTACGGGCCGGACGATGACAACGTGCTGGTCGTGAAGAATTTGGCCAAAAGCTTCTGGCTTCGGGAGGGCCTGTTCGGCAAGCGCGCCTTCCACGCCGTGAAGGATGTGTCGTTCACGCTGCCGCGCGGCAAGACGCTGGGCGTCGTCGGCGAATCCGGTTCCGGCAAGACGACCGTGGGCCTGACCCTGCTGCGCCTGCACCGCGCGAGCGGCGGCAGCGTGCTGTTCGACGGGCAGGACCTGGCGGCGCTGTCGGACCGCGCATTCCTGCCGTACAAACGGCGCATCCAGATCATCTTCCAGAACCCGTATGCCTCGCTGAACCCGCGCTTCACCGTCGGCCAGATCCTGCTGGAGCCGATGCGCATCCACAGCATCGGCGCGAACGATGCCGAGCGCATCGAACACGCGCGCTGGCTACTGCAGCGGGTCGGCCTGCCGGCCCAGGCGTTCGAGCGCTACCCGCACGAATTCTCCGGCGGCCAGCGCCAGCGCATCGCCATCGCGCGCTGCCTGACGATGAAGCCGGAGATCCTCGTGTGCGACGAATCGGTGTCGGCGCTGGACGTGTCCGTGCAGGCGCAGGTGCTGAACCTGCTGCAGGACCTGCAGGACGAGTACGGGATGAGCTACATCTTCATCTCGCACGACCTGTCGGTGGTCAAGTACATCTCGGACCGCGTGATGGTGATGCACCACGGCAGCGTGGTCGAGATGGCCGACTCCGACGAGCTCTACCGCAACCCCCAGCACCCCTACACCCGCCAACTGCTGGCCGCCATCCCGCGCGGCGCCTGAACTGCTTTAAATCAAACCGGGGTCAGAGCCGGGGTCAGAGCCTTGTTTTGAGCAATTTCTTGAAACCGGGCTCTGACCCCGGCTCTGACCCCGGTTTGCGATTGGTCAAGCTGGCGCTGGTGTTCAACATCGCGTGGGAAGATGCATTTTTCTTATCCGCCGAGGATCACATGACACACAGCCAGCCGCAGCGCAGGGGGTTCCTGCGCTATATGGGGACGCTGGCGGCCCTGTCCGCGCCCGCGCTGCAGGCCGCCGCCAACGAGAAGGACAAGATCGTGTTTCCGCCGATCGAGGCCAAGAGCGAAAAGCCGGAAAAGACCGAGCCGCCGGGCGATCCGTGGAACGAGCGGGTCGGCGTGGCGATCGTCGGCGTGGGGCGGATCAGCGTCAACGAGATGCTGCCGGCGTTTGCCCAGAGCAAGCATGCGAAGCCCGTGGCCCTGGTCAGCGGCGACCGCGCCAAGGCGCTGAAGGTCGCGCACCAGTACAACATCCCCGAGAGTGCCGTGCTCGACTACAAGGACTACGACAAGCTGGCGAACATGCCGGAGGTGCAGGCCGTGTACATCGCGCTGCCCAACAGCATGCACGCGGAGTACACGGTGCGCGCCGCCCGCGCCGGCAAGCACGTGCTGTGCGAAAAGCCGATGGCCAACAGCGTGGCCGAGTGCCAGCAGATGATCGAGGCTTGCCGCAAGGCGAAGAAGAAGCTGATGATCGCCTACCGCAGCCAGTACGAGGAAAACGACCGCACGCTGGTCAAGATGATCCGCAACAAGGAGCTCGGCCAGCTGAAGGAATTCATTTCCGTGAACTCCCAGCACATGGCCGACCCGCAGCACTGGCGCCTGAAGCGCGCGCTGGCCGGCGGCGGCGCGTTGCCGGACGTGGGCCTGTACTGCATCAACGCGTCGCGCTTCCTCAGCGGCGAGGAACCCGTCGAGGTGATCGGCAACACCTACTCGACGCCGGGCGATCCGCGCTTCAAGGAGGTGGAGGAATCCTGCCAGTTCGTGCTGCGCTTTCCCAGCGGCTTCATCGCCAGCTGCACGACGGGCTATGCCTCGCACAAGTCGCAGATGTTCCGCCTGAACGGCACGACGGCCTGGGCCGAGCTGAATCCCGCCTACGCCTACGAGGGGATCCGGCTCAAGGTCTCGCGCCAGGTCGACGGCAAGGAGCACGGCAGCGAGATCCAGGGGGAGAACAAGAACCAGTTCGCCGCCGAGCTCGACCATTTCGCCCGCTGCATCCAGCAGGACCAGGCCGTCCATACGCCGGGCGAGGAAGGCTTGCAGGACCAGCGCATCATCGAGGCGATCTACGCATCGGCGCGCACGCACCGTCCCGTCAAGCTGGCGGCGCCGGGGAGCACGCGGGGGCCGGAACCGCAGGAATCCTGACGCGCGAAAAATGCGCGACTGTTGCGCAAAGGGCGCGCTGGCGGACGATACGCGGATAAATCCCGGGCAAAAGAGGGGAAACCCAAACGCGCCGATGGTTTTCCGCTAACATAGTGAAATGGCCTCGCTTTCGCACCTCATCCACACCTACGGCGCCCTGATCGTGTTCGGTCTCGTGCTGGTCGAGCAGCTCGGCCTGCCGATCCCCGCGTTCCCCGTCCTGATCATCGCCGGCGCCATGGCCGTCGACGGCGGCGCCAACTGGCCCGTGTACCTGGCCGCCTCGGTGCTGGCCTGCCTGCTCAGCGACTATTTCTGGTTCCGCGCCGGGCGTTATTACGGCCGGCGCATCCTGCGCCTGCTGTGCAAGATCTCGCTGTCTCCCGATTCCTGCGTCAGCCAGACCGAGGACAACTTCGGCCGCTGGGGCGCCAAGTCGCTGATGGTCGCCAAGTTCATTCCGGGTTTCAGCACCATCGTCTCGCCGCTGGCCGGCGCCACCGGTACCCGCACCCGCCACTTCCTGATGTTCTCCGCCATCGGCGGCTTGTTCTGGAGCAGCGTCGGCATGGGCATCGGCGCCTGGTTCCACGACAGCATCGACGACGTGATCGCCTGGCTCGGCAACCTCGGCGGCACGGCCATCACCATCATCGCCGTCCTGCTGGGTCTGTTCGTGCTGCTCAAGTACATCGAGCGCAAGCGCAACCTCGGCGCCGCCAAGGTGCCGCGCGTCACGATGGAGGAGCTCAAGGACATGCTCGAAGCGGGCCACGAACCCCTGATCGTCGACGCCCGCGGCGTGACGGCGCGCCAGCTCGAGCAGGGCATTCCGGGCGCGCTGGTCTATGGCGACGCCGTGCCGGAGCGCCTGATGGCCACGCTCGACAAGGAACGCCACATCGTCGTGTACTGCTCGTGCCCGAACGACGTCACCGCGGCCCAGGTCGCCAAGGAATTCGTCAAGAACGGCTTCCACCGCGCCCGGCCCCTGCATGGCGGCCTCGACGCCTGGAACGCGCACTGCGCCGCGGCCCAGGCCGACGCCGAGCTCACGCCCAAGGCCGGGTGACATTTCCCGTCCCGCGAGCAGGCCGGTACGTGCAAGACGTTCCGGCCTGTCGTTTTTAGTAGCGCGACTACTTGTCGCATGGCAGGTGGTTTTGCGCCGGATCGGGGCTGCCACGGGATTCATGTACCTAAACTACAATAAAGACTTGCGTCCAAGCCAATAAATCCTTAAGCTTCCCGCATCCGTTTTTTTGTTGGCAACCATGACCGCTTCGCCAGTTTCCGCCGCCGCTCCCGTATTCGATTCCGCCCATGACAGCCCGCGCCTGCTGGCCGACATCGGCGGCACCAATGCGCGTTTCGCGCTGGAACTCGGGCCGGGCCGGATCGCGGCGATCGAGGTGCTGGCCTGCGCCGCCTACCCGACGCTGCGCGATGCCATGCGCGCCTACCTGGCGCTGCCGGCCGTCGCCGCGCACGGGGACGTGCGCCATGCGGCGATCGCCATCGCCAATCCGGTGACGGGCGATGAGGTGCGCATGACCAACCACCACTGGGCTTTTTCGATCGAGGAAGTGCGGCGCGACATCGGTTTCGACACCTTCGTCGTGGTCAACGATTTTTCCGCGCTGGCGATGGCGCTGCCGTATCTGGCGCCGCACGAGAAGCAGCAGGTGGGCGGCGGCGCGCCGGTGGCGGGCGAAGCCATCGGCCTGGTCGGCGCCGGCACGGGCCTGGGCGTGTCCGGCCTGATCGCGGCCCCGGACGGCAAGGGCTGGACGGCGCTGCGCAGCGAGGGCGGCCACGTCACCTTCGCGCCCGCCAACGAGACCGAGGTCGCGATCCTGCAGTACGCCTGGCGGGAGTTCGAGCACGTGTCGGCCGAGCGTTTCATCTCGGGCGCCGGCGTCGAACTGATCTACCGTGCGCTGGCGGATTACCGCAAGGTGCCGGACGAGGGCCTGGGCGCACCGGAAATCTCGCGGCGCGGCCTGGATCGGACCTGCGCGTTGTGCGAGGAAGTGCTGGAAACCTTCTGCGGCATGCTCGGCACCATCGCCGGCAACCTGGCCGTGACGCTGGGCGCGCAGGGCGGCGTCTACATCGGCGGCGGCATCGTGCCGCGCCTGAAGGAACGTTTCGGCCTGTCGTGCTTCCGCGAGCGCTTCGAGCACAAGGGCCGCTTCGCCGGCTATCTGGGCCAGGTGCCGACCTATGTGATCACGGCCGAATATCCCGCGTTCACGGGAGTTTCGGCCATCCTGGCCGACCGCCTCGGCCGCTGATCGTACCGTCGCGGCGGGACGGTCGCCGATGCGATGCGCACGGCATCTCCCGTTCGCGGTTTTATCGGGTACAATGGCCGTCAATTGGTAGAAACGATGTCGCTCGCTCGCGGGGCGTGCGTCCGGAGCCCATCCTCCGGTGCCGAATCTCCCCCGGGCCTGGCAGTCCTCGCGCCAGCAGCGTTTCGCCGAAATCAACCGTTAGCAATCCGCCTGTCGTGCGGATTGCCGCGTGGCGGGCGCCAAGTCCCCCGCACTTCCGCCCGGAGTTCCGGTCCGGGCGCGGAACCCCGATTCAACGTTGCATCCTACGGGCCAGCCAGGGCTTCGTACCGCAGGCGCTCATGCGCTGGCGTTGAGCGGGATTGTGTTTGATATTTTCTTTGCATCCAGGTGCAAACCCGCTGACGACATCGCTATGAACACTGATGAGGCCAAGAAGGTGCTCGAGACCGCCTTGTTGTGCGCGCGCGAGCCGATGACGCTCCACGGCATGAAGAAGCTGTTCGCCGACGTCGACGGCAGCGGCAGGCAGGTGGGGACGGGCGTCGGCGCGGACACGATCAAGCTCCTGCTGGAAGAATTGCGCCACGACTGGCGCGACCGCGGCATCGAGATCGTCAGCCTGGCCTCCGGCTGGCGCTTCCAGAGCCGGCCCGAGATGAAGCCCTACCTGGACCGCATTTCGCCGGAAAAGCCGCCGAAGTATTCGCGCGCCACGCTGGAAACGCTGGCGATCATCGCCTACCGCCAGCCGGTGACGCGCGGCGACATCGAGGAGATCCGCGGCGTCGCGGTGAACTCGCAGACGATCAAGATGCTCGAGGACCGCGGCTGGATCGACGTGGTCGGGCATCGCGAAGTGCCGGGACGCCCGGCCCTGTTGGGAACGACCAAGCAATTTCTCGACGACCTGGGCCTGGCTTCGCTGTCGGCGCTGCCGCCCCTGCAGCAGGTGGCCGACATCGGCGCCGGCCGCAGCCTGGAGGCGCTGGAAGCGGCCCTGCAACAACAATTTGACGACACTTCACCCGTTGAAGTCCCGATTCACGAGCCTGCGCCCGCATCCGGCGGTTGAGCCCAGGTCAGCAAAACCAAGAAACGAATGATGAATCCAACTGACACCACCGAGACGACCCCTGCCGAGGCAGGGCTGGAGGCGGTTGCCAAGCCGAAGCGCCGCACCAAGGCGCAGGCGGCCCAGGCAGCCGACGGCGCGCAGCCGGCGGCCGCGGCCGAACAAGCGGGTCAATCCGCGGCCGCATCGGCGACGGAACCCGCTGCCAAGCCCAAGCGAACCCGCAAGACCGCTGCCGTGAAGGACGCGGCCCCCGAAGGCGCCGCCGCCGTGAGCGAAGCGCAATCGGCCGGCGCCGCCGCCGAAGGGGCGCAGGCTGCCGTCGCCGCGAAGGCGCCGCGCAAGCCGCGCGCCAGGAAGGAACCCGCTGCACCGGCAGCGGCCGAGCAGGCCGCGGCGCCGGCTCCGATGGCCGAGGCTGCAGCGCAGCCGGCCGCCCAGTCCGCCGATGCGGGCGACGGCGCTGTACGCCAGGGCGGCCAGGACGGCCAGCGCAAGCCGCGCGGCCCGCGCCAGATGCGCGAGCAGCGCCAGCAGCGCGCCGTGCTCCAGCAGGAGCGCCAGGAACGCGCCCCGCAGGCCGAGGCCCCAGCGGAAGGCGCCGCCGAGGCCGCGCCCGACACCGGCCTGGTGACGCACCGTTCGCCACGCCAGCAGAAGAACCAGAAGAAAGGCCAGCAGAGCCAGCGCAGCCAGCAGGTCCAGGGCGCCCAGCAGGGCCAGCCCGCAGGCCAGGGCAAGGGAGCGCAGCCGCAAGGCAGGAATGCGAAGAACGGCAAGGGCAAGGGCAAGGGCGACGCCAAGGGCAAGGGCAACGACGCCGACGCCGTGTTCTCCTTCGTCACCTCGGACGCGTTCGACGCCAACGAGGGCGGCCGCGGCCAGGCCCAGCCCTCCAAGGCGCGCCGCGACCTGACGGCCGACGACGACGCGCCCAAGCTGCACAAGGTACTGGCCGAGGCCGGCCTCGGCTCGCGCCGCGACATGGAAGAATTGATCGTCGCGGGCCGCGTGTCGGTGAACGGCGAGCCGGCCCACATCGGCCAGCGCATCCTGCCGACCGATGCCGTGCGCATCAACGGCAAGCTGCTGCAGCGCCGCGTCAACAACAACAAGCCGCCACGCGTGCTGGTGTACCACAAGCCGGCCGGCGAGATCGTCAGCGCGGACGATCCGGAAGGCCGTCCGTCCGTGTTCGACCGTCTGCCGACCATGAAGACCGGCAAGTGGCTGGCCGTGGGCCGCCTCGACTTCAATACCGAGGGCCTGCTGCTGTTCACGAACTCGGGCGACCTGGCCAACCGGCTCATGCACCCGCGCTATAACATCGACCGCGAGTACGCCGTGCGCACGCTGGGCGAGCTGGAAGAAGGCATGCGCCAGAAGCTGCTGGCCGGCGTCGAGCTGGAAGACGGCCTGGCGAACTTCACCAAGATCGCCGACGGCGGCGGCGAAGGCGTCAACCGCTGGTACCGCGTGGTGATCGGCGAAGGCCGCAACCGCGAGGTGCGCCGCATGTTCGAGGCGGTCGGGCTGACCGTCTCGCGCCTGATCCGTACCCGCTACGGCGCGATGACGCTGCCGAGCGGCCTCAAGCGCGGCCGCTGGGAAGAGCTGGAAGACAACGACGTGCGCAACTTCCTGACCGCCTTCGGCATCGAGAAGAAGGGCGGCCAGGGCGGCAATGCGGGCGCCGGCGCCGGCAAGGGCCAGCAGGGCAACGGACGCCGCAACGGCCACCAGGGCGAGGACCGCGAGCCGAACGGCAACCGCATCGACCGTGCCGACGCCAACCGCAATGTCGACCCGTTCGGCCCGCCGGTCGTGCGTGCCGGCGCGGGCCGCGGCCAGGCCGGCATCCTCAGCGTACTGGGCGTGCCGCCGGCGCCGGCCGGTCGTCCGGGCAGCCAGGGCGGCCGCCCGGGTGCCCAGAACGGCCGCGCGGGCGGCCAGAACGGTCGCCCGGGCGGGCAGGGCGCGCGCGGCGCGAATGGCGGCGGCAAGGGTGGCGCCAAGGGCAAGGGCCCGCGCCAGCCGGATCCGCTGCAGACCACCTTCGGTTTCGCCGGCGCCGGCCAGAACCGCCGCGGCCAGGGTGCGCGCGTCAGCGACTCGGGCATGCCGCGCCGCGGACGCCGGGGTTGATTCCGGACGCATCGGGCGCATATGGGGCGGATGCTGCACTGCACGCCAGTCCCGGCGCCCGCTTCGCCAACGGTGTAAACTGTTGCATGGGTGTTCATTTTTGAGGGAATGGCAATTGCGGCCATTCCTGGTTCGGGTTATAATTGACGTCTAACCCGAGTCGTTGTTCCCAGTGTTGTTTGGTGAGCTGCCTCTGGTTGGGAACAAGAAGATGGGCAGTTGCCCATTTTTTTTTTGTTGAATCGTTTTGAGGGTCCGGCACCGGACCGGTGGAGAGAAGCTGTGCAGTTGTTCGATTTGATTGCCACGACAGTCGCTGGACTGGGCTACGAACTCGTCGATATCGAGCGGGCCGAACGAGGCATCCTGCGCGTCTTCATCGACTTCCCGGCGGCGGTGGCGGACGAAAAGGGACCGATCTCGGTCGAGGATTGCGCCACGGTGAGCCACCAGCTGTCGCACCTGTTCACGGTCGAAAACGTGGACTACGAGCGCCTGGAAGTGTCGTCGCCCGGACTGGACCGTCCGGTGCGTACCCTGGCCGACTTCGAACGCTTTGCCGGCCACGAGTGCACGGTCAAGCTGCGCGTCGCGATGCCGGGCACCGCGAACCGCAAGACCTACACGGGCATCCTGCATGCGCCGCAGGGCGACAAGATCGGGTTGGAATTTGAAAGCAAGGACGGCGCGGCGTTGTTGGAATTTACGCTGGCCGAACTGGACAAGGCACGCCTGGTGCCGAAGGTGGATTTTAGGAGTCGCAAAGCATGAGTCGCGAAATTTTGTTACTGGTTGATGCGCTCGCGCGCGAAAAAAACGTCGACAAGGAGGTCGTCTTCGGCGCTCTCGAGTTCGCGCTGGCGCAAGCCACGAAAAAGCGCTACGAGGGCGATGTCGATATCCGCGTGAGCATCGACCGCGACAGCGGCGAATTCGAAACCTTCCGCCGCTGGCACGTGGTGCCGGATGAAGCGGGCCTGCAGCTGCCGGACCAGGAAATCCTGCATTTCGAAGCCAAGGAACAGATCGCCGACATCGAAGTCGACGAGTACATCGAAGAGCCGATCGAATCGGTCGAGTTCGGCCGCCGTTTCGCCCAGGACACCAAGCAGGTCGTGCTGCAGCGCGTGCGCGATGCCGAGCGCGAGCAGATCCTGCAGGACTTCCTGGAGCGCGGCGACGCGCTGGTGACGGGCACCATCAAGCGCATGGAGCGCGGCGATGCGATCGTCGAGTCGGGCAAGATCGAGGCGCGCCTGCCGCGCGACCAGATGATCCCGAAGGAAAACCTGCGCATCGGCGACCGCGTGCGCGCCTTCATCCTGCGCGTGGACCGCAATATGCGCGGCCCGCAGGTGATCCTGTCGCGCACCGCGCCGGAATTCATCATGAAGCTGTTCGAACTCGAAGTGCCCGAGATCGAGCAGGGCCTGCTGCAGATCAAGTCGGCCGCCCGCGACCCGGGCGTGCGCGCCAAGATCGCCGTGTTTACGGCGGACAAGCGCATCGACCCGATCGGCACCTGCGTCGGCATGCGCGGTTCGCGCGTGCAGGCCGTGACCGGCGAGCTGGGCGGCGAGCGCGTGGACATCGTCCTGTGGTCGGAAGATCCGGCCCAGTTCGTGATCGGCGCGCTGGCCCCGGCCAACGTGTCGTCGATCATGGTCGACGAAGAGAAGCATGCGATGGACGTCGTGGTCGACGAGGAAAACCTGGCGATCGCGATCGGCCGTTCGGGCCAGAACGTGCGCCTGGCGTCGGACCTGACCGGCTGGAAGATCAACATCATGACGGCCGAGGAATCGGCCAACAAGGCTGAACAGGAAACGGCCGCCGTGCGCGTGCTGTTCATGGAAAAGCTGGATGTGGACGAGGAAGTGGCCAATATCCTGGTCGAAGAGGGGTTCTCGAGCCTCGAGGAAGTTGCTTATGTGCCGATCTCGGAAATGCTGGAGATCGAATCGTTCGACGAAGACACCGTCAACGAACTGCGCACCCGTGCACGCGATGCGCTGGTGACCGAAGCGATCGCTTCCGAAGAAGGCCTCGAGGGTATGGAAGAGGCGCTGGCCAACCTGGAAGGGATGGACCGCACCACCGCCGGCAAGCTGGGTCTGGCCGGCATCAAGACCCTGGAACAATTCGCGGGCCTGGCCTACGACGAGTTCGGCGCCATCCTGGCCTTGCCGAGCGAGCGTGCCCGCGACCTGATCACAAATGCATTTAATGATGTGACCGATGATGAGATGAAATTGGTCGACGCTAAATACGACGACCGCGCCAAGGCCCTGCAGGCGAAAGCCTGGAGCCAGGTAGAAACGGCCAAGGCATAAATGAAGTGCAAAGACCGGAGCCACCGCCCCGGTCTTTCGTGCTTTATTAAGCAGGAAAATTTCTTTATCATCTCGCGACACATAGAAAAGAGGACTGAATGGCGAGTAACAACGTAGCCCAATTTGCCACCGAACTGAAGATGCCTGCAGACTTGCTGCTGACGCAGCTGCGTTCTGCTGGCGTCGAGAAAAGTTCGACGTCAGATCCCTTGTCCAAGGATGATAAGGATAAGCTGCTGAACCATCTTCGCCGTACCCACGGCACCGCCGACGCAGGCGAAAAGAAGAAGATCACGGTGACCCGCAAGGAAACCTCCGAGATCAAGCAGGCTGACGCCAGCGGCAAGTCGCGCACGATCCAGGTCGAAGTGCGCAAGAAACGCACCTTCGTCCAGCGTGACGATCTCGTCACGCCGAAAGCCGCCGCCGCTGCCCAGGCAGCGCCGGTGATCGACGCCGCCGAACAGGCGCGTCGCGAAGAAGAAGCGCGCCGCCAGTCGGAACTGATCGCGCGCCAGGAAGCGGAACTGCGCGAGAAGCAGGAACGCCTGGCCAAGCTCGAGTCCGAGAAAGCCGCGCAAGCCAAGGCCGCCGAAGAGCAGGCCAAGCGCGATGCCGAGGAACGCGCCCAGCGCGAAGCGGCAGCCGCCGAGGAAGCGAAGAAGGCGGCCGCCCAGGAAGCATCGGCCGGCGCCGCCGACGCGGCCAACGAAGCCAAGCGCGCCGCCGCCGACGCAGCCAAGAAGGCCGCCGACGAGGAAGCCAAGCGCAAGGCCGACGAAGCCGCCAAGGAAGCCGCCGAACGTGCCGCCGCCACCGAGCGCGCGCGCAAGGCCGTGGCCGACGAAGTGGCCCAGATCAAGGCCATGATGGCGCAGCCGCGCCGCGTGATCAAGGCGCCGGAACCGGCGCCGGCCAAGCCGAAGGCGGCCGAGACCACCACGCTGCACAAGCCGGCCGACAAAAAGCCGGGCGAAGCGAAACCGGGCGAGTCGACCGGCAACGGCGCGCGTCCGAAACCGGGCGACAAGAAATCGATCAAGTCGGCCAACGTGGCTTCGACCTGGTCGGACGACAAGAAGCGCGGCGCACCGGGCGGCGGCCTGAAGGGCCGCGGCGCGGCCCCGAGCGGCGGCCGTGACGGCTGGCGTGCGGGCGGCGGCCGTGGCGGCCGTCGTGGCGGCCACGACGAGCGCGAATCGAACTTCCAGGCGCCGACCGAGGCGATCGTCAAGGACGTCCACGTCCCCGAGACCATCACCGTGGCCGAGCTGGCGCACAAGATGTCCGTGAAGGCATCGGAAGTCATCAAGCAGCTGATGAAGCTGGGCCAGATGTGCACCATCAACCAGGTGCTGGACCAGGAAACCGCGATGATCGTGGTGGAAGAGATGGGCCACAAGGCCTTCCCGGCCGCCGTCGACGATCCGGAAGCGATCCTGGCCGACCAGGGCGAGCATGCCGAGTTCGAATCGAAGCCGCGCGCTCCGGTCGTCACGGTCATGGGCCACGTCGACCACGGCAAAACGTCGCTGCTGGACTACATCCGCCGTGCGAAGGTGGCGGCTGGCGAAGCCGGCGGTATTACCCAGCACATCGGTGCGTACCACGTGGACACCCCGCGCGGCATGGTCACCTTCCTGGATACCCCGGGTCACGAAGCCTTCACGGCAATGCGTGCCCGTGGCGCCAAGGCGACCGACATCGTCATCCTGGTGGTGGCGGCCGACGACGGCGTGATGCCGCAGACGAAGGAAGCGATCGCCCACGCGAAAGCGGCCGGCGTGCCCCTGGTCGTGGCGATCAACAAGATCGACAAGCAGGGCGCCAACACCGACCGCGTGACCCAGGAACTGGTCGCCGAAGGCGTCGTGCCGGAAGAATACGGCGGCGATTCGCCGTTCGTCCCGGTGTCGGCCAAGACCGGCCAGGGCATCGACGACCTGCTGGAAAACGTGCTGCTGCAGGCCGAAGTGCTGGAACTGAAGGCACCGGTCGAGTCGCCGGCGCGCGGCCTCGTGGTCGAAGCCCGTCTGGACAAGGGCCGCGGCCCGGTCGCGACGATCCTGGTGCAGTCGGGTACCCTGAAGCGCGGCGACGTCGTGCTGGCGGGTTCCTCGTTCGGCCGCGTCCGTGCGATGCTCGACGAGAACGGCAAGTCGGTGAGCGAAGCCGGCCCGTCGATCCCGGTCGAGATCCAGGGCCTGACCGAAGTGCCGAGCGCAGGCGAGGAAGCGATGGTCATGGCCGACGAGCGCAAGGCGCGTGAAATCGCCCTGTTCCGTCAGGGTAAGTTCCGCGACGTGAAGCTGGCCAAGCAGCAGGCGGCGAAGCTGGAAAACATGTTCGACCAGATGGCCGAGGGCGAGGTCAAGAACCTGCCGCTCATCATCAAGACGGACGTGCAGGGTTCGCAGGAAGCGCTGGTCGGTTCGCTGCAGAAGCTGTCGACCTCGGAAGTGCGAGTGCAGGTCGTGCACGCTGCCGTGGGCGGCATCAGCGAGTCGGACGTCAACCTGGCGGTTGCCTCGAAAGCGGTCATCATCGGCTTCAACGCCCGTGCCGACGCACAGGCGCGCAAGCTGGCGGAAGCCAACGGCGTCGACATCCGTTACTACAGCATCATTTACGATGCGATCGACGAGATCAAGACGGCGATGTCGGGCATGCTGGCACCGGAAAAGCGCGAGCACGTCACCGGCCAGGTCGAGATTCGCCAGGTCATCCTGGTGTCGAAGGTCGGCGCGATCGCGGGCTGCCTGGTGGTCGACGGCGTCGTCAAGCGCACCTCGTCGGTACGCCTGCTGCGCAACAACATCGTCATCTGGACCGGCGAGATCGACTCGCTCAAGCGTTTCAAGGACGATGCGAAGGAAGTGCGCGCCGGCCTGGAGTGCGGCCTGTCGCTGAAGAACTACAACGACATCCAGGTTGGCGACACCCTGGAAGTGTTCGAAGTCCAGGAAGTGGCGCGTACGCTGTAAGTACCCGCCGTTACCAGTAGGAGTACCATTCGGGGTCAGGAGTCCTGCGCCAGGCGGCGCCGGTCCCTGGCCCCGAATTTTTCCAACGTCGTCCCCGCGCAGGCGGGGACCCAATGTTGCGTGCACGGCCGCAGCAAAAACTCAGGTCCCCGCCTGCGCGGGGACGACGGTTGTATTGTAGAAAACATGGCAAAACACAGTAAAAGCATTCCCCAGCGCGGCCTGCGCGTCGCCGACCAGATCCAGAAGGACTTGTCGGAACTGATCGCGTTCGAACTCAAGGACCCGCGCGTCGGCATGGTCACCCTGAGCGAGGTGCGCCTGACCCCGGACTACGCCCACGCGAAGATCTATTTCACGCTGCTCAAGGACAGCCCGGAAGAGGTCAAGCAGACCCTCGAGGGCCTGTCCAAGGCGGCCGGCTTCCTGCGCGGCCAGCTCGGCAAGCGCCTGCACATCCACACGCTGCCCCAGCTGCACTTCGTGCACGACACCTCGACCCGCCGCGGCCTGGAAATGTCGGCCCTGATCGACCAGGCCAACGCCACCCGCGCCGCCGACTTCGAGGACGACACGGGCGCCGACGCCAAGAACACGGACGCCGAGTGAACGCGCGTCCTCCGAAGAAGCCGCGCGACCTCGTCGACGGCGTGCTGTTGCTCGACAAGCCCGTCGGCCTGTCCTCGAACGATGCGCTGATCAAGGCCAAGCGCGTGGTCAACGCCAAGAAGGCGGGCCACACGGGCACGCTCGACCCGTTCGCCACGGGCTTGCTGCCGCTGTGCTTCGGCGAAGCGACCAAGTTCTCGCAAGACTTGCTGGAAGCGGACAAGACCTACCTGGCCGACGTCCACCTGGGCGTGACCACGACCACGGGCGACACCGAAGGCGAGATGCTCGACACGCGTCCCGTCGACGTCACGCCCGAGCGCATCGAGGCGGCGCTGGCGCAGCTGCGCGGCCCGATCCTGCAGGTGCCGCCCATGTATTCGGCCCTGAAGCGCGACGGCAAGGCCTTGTACGAGTACGCGCGCGAAGGCATCGTGCTGGAGCGCGAGGCGCGTCCCGTGACCATCCACGCGCTGGAGATGCTGGCGTACGACGCGCCGATGCTGACGATCCGCGTCACCTGCAGCAAGGGTACCTACGTGCGCGTGCTGGGCGAGGACATCGGCAAGCTGCTGGGCTGCGGCGCCCACCTGAACGCGCTGCGCCGCATCCAGGTCGGCAACCTGACGGTCGCCGGCATGGTGACGCTGGAGGAGCTGCAGGCGCACGCGCAGCCGTTGTCGCTGCTGGCGCCCGTCGATGCGCTGCTGTCGAGCTTCCCGCAGGTGGAGCTGACGCCGGAACTGGCCGCACGATTCCTCAATGGCCAGCGCCTGGCACTCGGCCGCGAACCGGTCGCGCTGCCGCAGGCGCAGGGCAGGGTGCGTGTGTACCACGACGGCAAGCTGCTGGGTACGGCGCTGCTGCAGGAGTACGGCATCCTGGCGCCGGAGCGCCTGATCGCGCGCCCGACGCCCTGAGGTTCCGGCAACCGTTGCAAGCCGGTTGCAGCGTCCGGGACCCGTTCGCCGCCGGCCGATCGGTGCGCATGTCATTTTCCTGCCATATTTTGCCCCCATGCTGGCGCGAGCTTGGCCAAAAACGCTCGGGTTCGCGCCAAACCGTTGAATTTACAAGGCTTTTACTTTTGCCGCGATGCGGCGTGAAAGCCGAGACGTGCTATACTTGCCGGCTTAGGAAAAAAATCGGCCCTTTGAGCTCATCCGACCATCACGCAACATCCTGTTGAAATAACACACATGTCAAACACCAAACGCGCGATTCGTAATATCGCAATCATCGCCCACGTTGACCACGGCAAGACCACCCTGGTGGACCAGCTGCTGCGCCAATCGGGCACCTTCCGCGAAAACCAGGCGGTCGACACCCGCGTGATGGACTCGAACGATCTCGAAAAAGAACGTGGCATTACCATCCTGTCGAAGAACTGCGCCGTCGAATACGAAGGCACCCACATCAACATCGTCGACACCCCGGGCCACGCCGACTTCGGCGGCGAAGTGGAACGCGTGCTGTCGATGGTCGACTCGGTGCTGCTGCTGGTCGACGCCCAGGAAGGCCCGATGCCGCAGACGCGCTTCGTGACCCGCAAGGCGCTGGCCCTGGGCCTGAAGCCCATCGTCGTCGTCAACAAGATCGACCGTCCGGGCGCACGCGCCGACTGGGCGATCAACCAGACCTTCGAACTGTTCGACAAGCTGGGCGCGACCGACGAGCAGCTCGATTTCCCGATCGTCTACGCCTCGGGCCTGAACGGCTACGCCGGCCTGGACGAGAGCGTGCGCGGCGGCGACATGAAGCCGCTGTTCGACGCGATCCTGAAATACGTGCCGGTACGCGACGACAATCCGGACGGTCCGCTGCAGCTGCAGATCACGTCGCTGGACTACTCGTCCTACGTGGGCAAGATCGGCATCGGCCGCGTCAACCGCGGCCGCGTCAAGCCGGGCATGGACGTGCTGGTCGTGAACGGCCAGGACGACAAGAGCCCGATCAAGGGCCGTATCAACCAGGTGCTGAACTTCAAGGGCCTGGAGCGCGTGCTGGTCGACGAAGCCGTCGCCGGCGACATCGTCCTGATCAACGGTATCGAGGACATCGGCATCGGCGTGACCGTGACTTCCGTGGACACCCCGGAAGCGCTGCCGATGCTGACCGTCGACGAGCCGACCCTGACCATGAACTTCATGGTCAACAACTCGCCGCTGGCCGGCCGCGAAGGCAAGTTCGTCACCAGCCGCCAGCTGCGCGACCGCCTGGACCGCGAACTGAAATCGAACGTGGCGCTGCGCGTGCTGCCGACCGACGACGACACGACGTTCGAAGTGTCGGGCCGCGGCGAACTGCACCTGACCATCCTGCTGGAAAACATGCGCCGTGAAGGCTTCGAGCTGGCCGTGTCGCGTCCGCGCGTCGTGTTCAAGGAAATCGACGGCGTGAAGTGCGAGCCGTACGAGAACCTGACCGTCGACGTCGAGGAAGCCAACCAGGGTGGCGTGATGGAAGAACTGGGCCGCCGCCGTGGCGACCTGCAGAACATGGAATCGGACGGCAAGGGCCGCGTGCGCCTCGAGTACCGCATCCCGGCCCGTGGCCTGATCGGCTTCCAGGGCGACTTCATGACCCTGACCCGCGGCACCGGCCTGATGAGCCACGTGTTCGACGCCTACTCGCCGGTCGACAACGGCAAGGGCGAACTGGCCGGCCGCCGCAACGGCGTGCTGATCTCGCAGGACGATGGCCAGGCCGTTGCCTACGCGCTGTGGAAGCTGCAGGACCGCGGCCGCATGTTCGTCGAGCACAACACCCCGGTGTACGAAGGCATGATCATCGGTATCCACTCGCGCGACAACGACCTGGTCGTCAACCCGATCAAGGGCAAGCAGCTGACCAACGTGCGCGCCTCGGGCACCGACGAAGCCGTGCGCCTGGTGCCGCCGATCCAGATGTCGCTGGAATACGCGGTCGAGTTCATCGAGGACGACGAACTGGTCGAGATCACCCCGAAGAGCATCCGACTGCGCAAGCGCTACCTGAAGGAACACGAGCGCAAGAAGGCCAGCCGCGAAGGCGCGTAAGCCTTCAGGCAGTCGAGAAAAACCCGCTGCATGCAGCGGGTTTTTTTTCGTCTGGAGAATCCAGTGAAACGCAAATGAACGTCGCCCCTGCGAAGGCAGGGGCCCAATTGCTGCTCGCGCGAGCGCAACGCGGAGAAAATTGGGCCCCTGCCTGCGCAGGGGCGACGGTTTTTTTGGGGGGGGTTAACGCAGGCCGAGCAGCGCCAGCACGCGTTCGCGGCTGACGCCGACGAGGGCGGAAGAGAGGGCCAGCAGCGACTCGTAGTCGGTGCTGGCGGCAGCGGCGGCGAAGTCCTCGGCCGCCAGGTCGACTTCCGGCGGCGGCGTCTGGGCCTGCGCCACGTCGACGTTGGCGGACGACAGCGCGCTGCTGGCGGCGCTCTGCGAGCGGTGCACGCGTTCCAGCGCCTGCACCACTTCGCGCAGGCTCTGGCGCAGCGCGTCCGAGCCGGCACCCGTATTCCACTGCTGCGGCGCCAGGCTGGGCTGCACTTCCTCGGCCGCGACACGGCCGATGCCGCTCACGGCGATGCTGTCCTTGACGGCGGGCCAGTTCGATTCGGGCGTCGAGAACACGAGGGCGCCGCCATCGAGGCCGGCGCGCACGCCCAGCGGCGCCATCGCGCGGTCGATCGCGCGGGCCAGCTGCTCGTTGGTCTGGTCGCCGGTGACGGTGGCCGCCAATTGCGGTCCGCCGGCGCTGCCGATCGAGAAGGCGATGGTCTGGGGCGCATTCTGCTGCAGGGTGTCGATGTCCAGCGCGCGGATGCGGAAGCGTTGCGTCGAGGGCTGGGCCGTGAACTTCAGGTCGCTGTCGATGCCGCCGCCGCCTTCGGACTTGCGCGCGGCGAGCGCGCGGGCGAGCTGGCGCACCTGGTTGTCGAGTTGCGGACGGCTGTTGCCGGCGTTGCCGCCGCGGCTGCTGCTGGCCAGCTTGGCCGTCAGTTCGCCCTTCAGGTTCTCGAGCTGGCTGGCGACGCGTTCGAGGTAGTCGAGGGCCTGCTGGGCGCGGGCGACGCCGTCCTGCAGGCCGCTGTCGATGCGCGCGCTGCTGCGGCGCAGGGCGGCGGGCTTGGCCGAGGAAGCGGCGGCCGTGCTCTCGGCGGCGCCGGCGGCCGCGCCGGATGCGCGCGCCGGCACGAGCGCCGTCGCGCCCTTGCCGCGCACGGTGCCGAGGGCGCTGCCCGTCGTGGTCGGTCGAAGGGTGGTGTCCATCACAGTACGTCGAACAGGGAGAGGTTGCCGATCTTGCCGTAGGCCTTGTACGAGGCCTGCAGGGCAGTCGTGTAGCCGGTCAGCTCGGTCGCGGCGACGGCCACGTCGACGGAGCCGATGTCGTTGATCGCGGTCTTGTTCGACAGGCTGACGTTGGTGTGGTTGGCGTCCAGCGTCTTGAGGATGTTCTGCTGGCCGCCCAGCACGGCGACCTTGCCGCTGACGAGGTTCAGCGCATCGTCGAAGGCGCCCAGGGTGGCCGCGACGGTGGTGCGCACGTCCGGGTCGTTGGCATCGACGTCGGACTTCGACAGCGCGTCGATGGTCTCGTCCAGCTTGTTGAGCAGCTTTTCCAGGTCGGCCACGTTCTGGTTCGCGACCTGGGTGATGCCGTTGCCGACCACGACGTTCTGCGCGTTCTGGTTGCCGGCATAGCTATAGCGCTGGCCCAGGGTGCCGGTGGCGTTGTAGGCGATCGGCGCGACGTTGGTGGCGGTGCCGGAGAACACGTAGCGGCCTTCCTGGTCGACCGTGTTGGCCGTGTACACCAGACTGTCGCGCAGCGAGGACAGCGAGGTCACCATCGCGTTCAGGTCGTCCGGGGTGTTGGCGCCGTCCGCGGCCCACACCAGCAGGTCGCGGCCCGCGTTCATGTCGTTGACCATATTCGTCAGGTAGCCTTCGTTCTTCGACATGCGCTGCTGCAGCGCCGCGATGTTGGCGCGGTACTGGTCGATGGCGGCTTCCTCGCGCTTCAGGCGCGACAGGCGCACGCTGTCGACGGGGTCGTCGGAGGGCAGCTGGATGCGGTCGCCGGTGGACAGCTGCTGGTTGACGTAGGTGATGCGCTCCTGGTTCTTCTGGAGCGAAGCGGTCATGAATGCCTGGTACTGGCTGGATGCGATGCGCATGGTCGTCTTCCTTAACCCATCATGGCCAGGGTGGCATCGAACAGCGCGTTCGCGACCGATATCACCTTCATGTTGGCCTGGTACATTTTCTGGTATTCGACCAGGCTGACCGCTTCCTCGTCTTCGTTGACGCCGCTGGTCGACGCCCAATCGTTCTCGGCCTGGGTGCGCAGGGTCTGGGCGGTGGTCAGCGCGCCCTTGTTCTGCTGGCTGTCCACGGCCAGCTTGCCGACCAGTTGGGTGTCGGCGTCGGCGATCAGCACGGTACCCACGCGGGTCACGCTGATCGACTGGTTCTTGATGTCGACCAGCTTCTGCAGGTTGCCCGTGTCGCCGGGGCCGGCGGCCACGCTGGACGAGAAGGCCAGGTCCGAGGTCTGGAAACCGGCCGCCACCGACACCATGTTCGACACGCTGTTCGGGTCGAACACGAACAGCGCCTTGCCCGGGGCGCCGCTCATCGTGGTACCGGCCTGCAGCTGGGTGTTGATCTTGTCCGTCAGCTGCCGGGCCAGGTCGGCCACGCCCTGCTTGGTCGGCAGCAGCGTGTCGTTCAGGTAGGTCGACAGGCCGCCCATCTCGCCACCCATCCTGGCCGGATCGAGGTCGAACTGGGTGCCGGCGAAGGTCATGCTGAAGGTCTGCGAGAGACCGCCGTCCGTGCTCAAGGTGGCGCCCACGCCGCCCAGCACCAGCGACTGGCCGTTGGCGAGCGAGACGTTGCGGCTGCCGTCCGGCTGGTCGTTCACTTCCAGCTTCATCAGGCTGGACAGGCTGTCGATCGCCTGGTCGCGCGCGTCGATCAGCGAGGAGACGTTGGTGCCGCCCGCGCTGGCCGCGGAAATCTGCGTGTTCAGCGAGGCGATCGTGGCGATCGCGCTGTTGGCTTCGTCGACGATGGCGCTGCGCTGCTGGCGGATCGACAGTTCCTGGGTGTTGAAGACGTTGTTCAGGCTGTTGAAGCGCTGGGACAGCAGGTTGGCCGCGGTGACCACCTGCTGGCGCAGCGGCGTCGAGGTCGGGTCGACGCCGGCGACGGCGTTCAGGGCGGCGAAGAACTGGTCGATGCCGTCCGAGACGTTCGACTTGTCGTCGGCCATCACCTGCTCGAGCTGGGTCAGGTAGGGCTGGGTCTGCGAATACGCGCCCAGTTCCGAGGCGCTGGTCCACAGCTGCTGGGTCTTGTAGCCGTCGGAGAAGCGGATCAGCGCCGTCACCGACACGCCGTTGCCGACCTGCGAGCCGGCCGACGGCGCGACCGACGCCAGCAGCGCAGCCTGGCGGGTGTAGCCCTTGGTCTGCAGGTTGGCGATGTTCTGGCTGGCGGCGTTCAAGGCGAGTTGCGATGCGATCGCGCCGGACAGTGCGTTGTTCAGGATGCTCATGGGCCGTTCTCTCGGAATACGTGTTCAGTAGTTACAGGCGACCGTTTATTGCACCTTATTAAGTGGTGCCGGCAACAACTGCTTCAAAATCGCGTCGGCCACGCCGAAGGCGCGCTGGTTGGCGATATTCCCGGCCAACATGTTGTCGACCATGTCCGTCATGTTCTGGTTGACGCGGTCGCGCGTGGGGCTGTCTTCCGGCGCCAGCGTGCGGGCGCTTTCGCGCATCTGGTGCAGCATGTGCGAGATGAAGAAGCTCTCGAATTCCACCGCGACCTTGGTCGCCTTGGCCACATAGGCCGGGTCGAGCGCGCCGTCGGCGGCGGCGGCCACCTTTTCATCCTTGGCGTTGTCGAGCGGGATCGGCTGGGCGGCCAGGGGATTGAGCTTGTTGTCCATCAGATCACCACCAGTTCGCCTTCGATCGCGCCGGCCTGGTCGAGGGCCTGCAGGATCGCCATGATGTCGTCGGGCGAAGCGCCCAGGCTGTTGACCACGTCGATGATGGTCTGCAGGCGCGCGCCCGGCGGCCAGTGGAACATCTGGCCGGAGCCCTGGTCCACCTGCACCTTCGACTGCGGGGTGACGGCGGTCTGGCCGCGCGACAGCGGGCCGGGCTGGCTCACCGCCGAGCTTTCCGAGATCACGACCTTGAGCGAGCCGTGGGTGACGGCGGCCGAGCGCACGCGCAGGCCGTCCGAGATCACCACGGTGCCGGTGCGCGAGTTGAACACGACCCTGGGCGTTTCCGCGCCCGCTTCGATGGGCATGTTCTCCAGGCGCGCGACGAAGGCCACGCGCTCGGTCGGGTTGGTCGGCGCGACCACCTCGATGCTGCTGCCGTCGGCGGTCGTCGCGATCGGGCCATAGCGGCGGTTGATCGCTTCGACGACGTTGGTGGCGGTATCGAAGTTCGGGTGGCGCAGTTGCAGCAGCACGTGCGCGCGGGTGGCGAAGTCGGTCGGGATCTCGCGCTCGATCTGGGCGCCGTTCGGGATCCGGCCGCCGGTGGGCGTGTTCACCGTCACCGAGGAGCCGCTCTTGCCGGAGGCCGACAGGCCGCCGACCACCAGGTTGCCCTGGGCCAGCGCATAGACTTCGTTGTCGGCCGCGCGCAGCTGGGTCAGCAGCAGCGTGCCGCCGCGCAGGCTTTTCGCATCGCCCAGCGAGGCCACGGTGACGTCGATCTGCTGGCCGCGGCGGTAGCCGGGCGGGAACACGGCCGAGACCATGACGGCCGCCACGTTCTTGTTCTTGGCGTCCTGGCCTTCCGGCATCTTGACGCCGAACTGCTTGAGCAGGTTGATCACCGACTGGCTCGAATACTTCACCTGGGTCGAGTCGCCGCTGCCGTTCAGGCCCACCACGAGGCCGTAGCCGACCAGCGGGTTCTCGCGCACACCTTCGACGCTGGCCAGGTTGCGCAGCGGCTGGGTGCGGGTCATCGGCAGGGCGGCGGCGCTGGCGGCTGACTTGACCGCGGGCGCGGCCGCGGCCGGCAGGCTGGCGATGGCGCACAGCGCCAGGCCGAGGGAAACGATCCGCGCGAGCGGACCGGTGCGAAGGAATCGGTTCATGTCGTCCTCAGAACGGCATCAAGGGGCCGGTGAAGAAGCGGGTCAGCCAGCCGGGGGAATTGGCATCGGCCAGCGTGCCCTGGCCGGAGTAGGCGATGCGCGCGTTGGCCACGCGCAGCGAGGACACCTGGTTGTCGCTGTCGATGTCGGCCGCGCGCAGGTAGCCTTTCAGGCGCAGGAATTCCTCGCCCTGGTTCAGTTGCAGGCGCTTTTCGCCGGCCACGCGCAGCAGGCCGTTGGGCATCACTTCCTGCACGATCACGGTCACGGCGCCGGACAGCGCGTTCTGCTGGGTGCTGGTGGCGTCGCCCTGGAAGCTGCGGTCGGCGTTGATGCCGATGGCGGTCTTGGGATAGGTCTTGCCGAGCGCGGCGAGCGGATCGACGGCGACGGTGGAGCCCTTGCTGAAGCTGGTGCCGGCCTTCTTGCTGGCCTGCGTGGTCTCCTGCAGGATCACCGTGACGACGTCGCCCACGCGGAACGCGCGCGCGTCCGAGGTCAGCGACACGGTGTCGGCGCTGAACACGCCGCCCGACACGCCGCGCCGCGCGGCCTGCGCCGGGGGCAGGTCGAACGGGTCGGCGGCGGGAGCGCGCAGCGGCACGTTCGAGGCGCAGCCCGTCAGCAGCGTGGCCGCGGCGAGGAAGCCGGCGGTGGCGAAGCGGATCATGATCAGCGCGCCGCCTGCGACAGGTACTGCAGCATGTTGTCGGCCGCGGACAGCACCTTGGTGTTCATCTCGTAGGTGCGCTGGGCGGCGATCATGTCGACCATTTCCTCGACCACCTGCACGTTCGAGCCTTCCAGCGCGCCCTGTTTCAGCTTGCCGAAGGCGCCGGTGCCCGGCACGCCCTCGTTCGGCGCGCCGCTGGCGCCCGTTTCCGAGAACAGGTTCTCGCCCAGCGCCTGCAGGCCGGCCGGATTCACGAAGGTGGTCAGCGTCAGCTGGCCCAGTTCGGTCGGCGCGGTGGTGCCCGGGACGGTCGCGCTGACCATGCCGTTCTCGCCGATGGTCAGTGCCGTCGCGTTGTTCGGGACGGTGATCTGCGGCACCAGGGGCAGGCCCTGGGCGTTGGTCAGCACGCCGTTCTGGTTGACCTGCAGCTGGCCGGCGCGGGTATAGGCCGGCTGGCCGTCCGGACGCAGCACCTGCAGGAAGCCGCTGCCCGAGATGGCGACGTCGAGCGGCTGGCTGGTGGTCTGCAGGCTGCCGTTGGTGAACACCTTCTGGGTGCCGACGATGTGCGTGCCGTTGCCCAGCTGGGTGCCGTTGCTGACCGTGTTGTCGGCGGTCTGGGCGCCCGGCTGCTGGTCGACCTGGTAGAACAGGTCCTCGAACATGACGCGGTCGCGCTTGAAGCCGACCGTGTTCACGTTGGCCAGGTTGTTGGCGATGGCCTGCAGCTTCGCGTCCTGGGCCTGCACGCCGGTCTTGCTGATCCACATTGCTGGATTCATGATGTTCTCTCTCTCTTAATCGGTGGCAGGCGCTTATGCGCCGATCAGGCGGTTGCCCGTCTCGTTCATCTTGTCGCTGGCCTGGAACAGCTTCATCTGGATCTCGAAGCTGCGGTTCAGGCTCATGGTGGCGACCATTTCCTCGACCGCCGAGACATTGCTGCCTTCGAGGGCGCGCGGGCGCACCTTGACGTTCGGGTCGGCCGCCAGGTTGGCGCCGTCGCGCGAGACGATCAGGCCGGCCTCGTTCTTGGTCAGTTCCGTGCCTTCGGCATTCACCAGGCGCAGGCGGTCGACCGTCTGCATCTCGGTCGCGCCCTCGGTCAGGATCGAGATGGTGCCGTCGGTGGCGATCTCCACCGCGGTGTGCTGCGGCAGCACGATCGGGCCGCCTTCGCCCAGCAGCGCGTGGCCGTGCACCGACAGTTCGCCGTCGGGGCCGATCGCGATCTCGCCCGAGCGGGTATAGGCTTCGCCGTCGCCGTACTGCACGGCGAGGTAGCCCTGGCCGCCGATGGCCACGTCGAGCGCGCGTCCCGTCTCGCGCACGCTGCCGGCGCGGGTCGAGATGGTGTCGGCCTGGGTGGTGGCCATGTGCACGTCGTCGTAGCCGTAGCCGCCCAGTTCGACGTTGCCGGCCGTTTCCATGCTGGCGCGGTAGCCGGCGGTATCCATGTTCGCCAGGTTATTGGCGTGCACCTGCTGCGCGCGCATCAGGTGCGCGGCGCCGGAGGCGGCGGTGAAGATCAGTTTGTCCATGGTCGCTCGGCGTCTTACAGGGCCTGCATCAGGGCCTGCATCATCTGGTTCTCGGTGGTCAGGACCTTCGAGTTGGCCTGGTAGTTGCGCTGCGAGGTCATCAGGCCGACCAGTTCCGAGGTGATGTCGACGTTCGAGCCTTCCAGCGTGCCGGTGGTCAGCTTGCCCGACAGGCCCACGCCCGGGGTGTTGTACAGCGGGTCGCCTGAATTCGCGTTGGCGGTCCAGCTGGTGTCGCTGGTGGCGGTCAGCGCGCCTTCGTTCGGGAAGGTGGCGATGGCCAGCGTGCCGACCACCTGCGACTGGTCGTTGCTGTACTTGGCCACCAGCGAGCCGTCCGACGACAGTTCGACGCCGATGAAGGCGCCCGAGGCGTAGCCGTCGCTGCGGTTGGTGGTCGTGGTGGCGTCGCCGGCGTACAGGGTGCTGCCGGTGTAGTCGAAGGCGACGGAACCCGCCGTGGCTCCCGGGGCCTGGGCCGTCGTATAGGTGACGGTAGCAGTACCGCCGCCGGTCAGTTTGCCGTCGGTACCGAACGTGAGCGGCGCGGTGCCGGCCACCGTCGCGGCGCCGTCGAACGAGTAGTACACCTGGACGCTGTTGCTGCCGTTCTTGACGAAGTACTGCGACACGGTGTGCTGCGCGCCCAGCGAGTCGTACACGAGCGACTGCTTGACCATGTTGTAGCTGGCGGTGTTGTCCTTGTTGAACGCGACGGTCGGCGTCTTCCAGTCGGACGACATGTTGCCGACGTAGTCGATGCCCTTGGTGGCCACGGCGGGGATCTGGCCCGTCGGTACCTGGATGTCGCCCATCGCACCCAGCGCGCTGCCTGCGGTGGTCGGACCGTAGCCCTGCACGCGCTTGCCGTTGCTGTCGATCAGGTAGCCCTGCACGTCGGCCGAGAAGATGCCCACGCGGCTGTAGGTGAGGCCGCCCTGCAGGTCGCGGCTGACGAAGAAGCCGCGGCCGTCGATGGCGGCGTCCAGCGCGCGGCCGGTGGTCACGGCCGAACCGTTCTGGGCGATGCTC
The DNA here is from genome assembly GCF_030412015.1 of Massilia sp. YIM B02763. Taxonomy (GTDB): domain Bacteria; phylum Pseudomonadota; class Gammaproteobacteria; order Burkholderiales; family Burkholderiaceae_D; genus Telluria. Next base: position 64,647 of record NZ_JASNRD010000004.1, read on the forward strand.
TGGGTGATCGAGCCGATCTCCACGCCGTTGGCCTTGGTGCCGGCATACACGGACGAGAAGTTGGCGCGGCTGCTCTTGAAGCCGTAGGTGGCCGCGTTGGCGATGTTGTTCGAGACGGTGGTCAGTTGTTCGTTGATGGCCTGGATGCCGGACAGTGCGATGTCGAAGCTCATGTCGATTCCTTAATGTTCTCTGGAGCGGTAGAGGAGGGGGCTCAGGAGCCCGTCTTGCCGTTGAAAGCGGTAACGTACGAAGGATCGACGTCGCCCAGGTTGGACACCTGCAGCACGACGCCGCCGCTGGTCACGCGCACGCTGTTCAGGCGCGCCGACACTTCGATCGTGGGCGAGCTGCCGTCCGACGGCTTGGCCGCGATCTTGTAGGTGCCCGGCGCCAGGCCGAGCGCGTCCGGGTCGATCGTGAATGCCTGCGCGCCCGATGCGTGGGTGCCCAGGTCGATCGTGGTCTGGCGGCCGTCGCTGCCGGTCAGCACCAGGCTGGTGCCCGTGCTCAGGCCGTTCAGGTTGACGATGCCGGACACCTTGTTGCCCTCCAGCTTGACGGTGTCGGTCACGACCGACACGTCGGAACCCACCTGGCCGCCCAGCGCCAGCGTCTGCAGGCTGGCCAGCACGCTGGCGTTGGCGCTGGTGAGCTTGGACAGGTCCTGCAGCGCTTCCGTCTGCGACAGCTGCGACAGCTGGTTCACGTATTCGGTCGGGTCCTGCGGCGACAGCGGATCCTGGTTCTGGATCTGCGCGACCAGCAGCTTGGTGAACATGTCGCGGTTGGCATCGGTCGAAGCCTGGGTCGCGACCTTGGCATCGGCGTTGGCCGCGGCGTTGCTGCCGAACTGGCTGTTGGTGGCGGACGTCGTGGTCGTCATCAGTTGTCTCCCAGCTTGAGCAGCGACTGCTGCATGGATTTGATGCGGCCCAGCACCTCGACATTGGTCTCGAAGGCGCGCGACGCGGTCATCATGTCGGCCATCTCGGCCACTTCGTTGACGTTGGTGTAGTACACCATGCCGTCGGCGTCGGCCTTGGGGTTGTCCGGCTCGTGCGCGCGGCGCAGCGGCTCGGCGCTCTCGACGACGTCGAGCACCTGCACGCCGCCGCCGTTGTCGCCGCCCATGAAGGTCGAGAACACCGGCTTGCGCGCGCGGTAGGCTTCGGCCTCGGAGCCGGCGGACGCGTTGGCGTTGGCCAGGTTGCTGGCGATCGTGTTCAGGCGCACCGATTGCGCGGTCATCGCCGAACCGGCGATCTGGGAAATATCCTTGAAGCCCATTGCTATGCCTTACCGGGTGGGCGCGTTACTGGCCGTTGATGGCTTTCGCCAGGCCGCGCAACTGCATGTTGATGAAGGTCAGACTGGTCTGGAAGTCCGATGCGTTCTGCGAAAAGGCGGCCTGCTCGACGCCGATCTCGACGGTGTTGCCGTCGGCGCTCGGGTGGAAGGGCACGCGGTACAGCGCTTCGCCGTCGCCCAGGCTCGGTTCGCCGTTCTCGCTGTCGATGCGTTCCTGCAGCATGGCGCCGAAGTCGACGTCACGGGCCGTGTAGCCGGGGGTGCTTTCGTTCGCGATGTTTGCCGCCAGCACTTTCGTGCGTTCGGCGCGCAAGGCGAGCGTGTCGGCATGCACTCCGAGCGCCTCCTTGAAATTGATCGTCATTGCAGGACCTCCGTCGTGTGGACCACCGGGCCAAAATTGCACCCGGCAATGGATTGGTTAGAATCTGGCTTTTGTCAGCCGCTATTCTCTAATGATTGCTTTCTGTAAGGCAACCCTTGTCGTTTCGATACTGGCGCTCGTTTCGGCGTCCGCGCAAGCGGCACAACCATCGGTTCCGATGCAAATCGAACAAGCCGCGCGCGCCGAACTGGAGCGGCAAATGGCGGCTTCCGGCTTGACCGAACCGCAGTTCGACGTCGCCGTCGTGACCCGCCGCGCCGCGCCGCCGTGCGCCCAGAATGTCGCCGTCGAGACGCTGGATACCCGTTCTCCCCAGAGGATGCGCTTCCTGGCGCGCTGCAACGACGCCCCCGGATGGCGGCTCGAGTACGTGGTCCGCGCGCGCGTCTCGGCGATGGTGGCGGTGGCCGCCGCGCCGGTCGCGCCCAACGAAGCGTTGACCGATGCACAAGTCACGCTGGAGCGCCGCGACATCTCGAACGTTGCCGATCCGATCACGACTCCCGAAGATGCGGTCGGACAAATGTCACGTCGCATGTTGCGTCCAGGAGACATCTTGCGCAGCGGCCAGCTGTCCAGCCCCGTCCTCGTCAAGCGCGGCGATGCCGTCGTCATGACCGCGCGCCGCGACGGCATCGAAGTCAGCACGGCCGGCGAGGCGCTGGACGCGGGCGCCAGGGGCGCCGTGATCCGCGTGCGCAATGCCAATAGCGGGCAGGTCGTGCGCATGCGCGTGGCCGGGGCAGGAGAAGTCGAGCCCATCGATTCAGCCGTCAACCGCTGATACCCTGCAATTTCCCCGCCAGGCGCGCGAGCTTGGCGGCATACGCCGGGTCGGTCGCATAGCCGCCCTTGGCCAGCGCGCCCGCGAAGGCCTGGGCGTCGTTGCCGGCGCCCAGCGCGCCGCGGAAACGCGGGTTATCGGTCAGCATGCGCGCATAGTCGCGGAAGGCGCTGGCCTGGTCCGGATAGGCGCGGAAACGCGCACTGGTCTTGACGGCCGCGCCGCCCACGTATTCGGTGGTCTGGTTTTCGGCCACGTCGCCGTTCCAGCTGTTGCCTGCCTTGATGCCGAACAGGTTGTAGGTCGAGCTGCCGTCGCTGTTGCGCAGGGGGCGCTGGCCCCAGCCGGATTCCAGCGCGGCGTGGGCCGACACCAGTTCCGGCGCCACGCCCAGCCGGTCGGCCGCTTCGCGCGCCCATGGGGCGATGCTTTCCAGGAAGGCCTGCTGGTCGGGCGAGGCCGTGCCGTCGCCGGCGCCATCGACGCCCACGACGCCGGCCGCGCTGGCGGCCTGCTGGCTGCGCGCGGCCCACATGCGGCCCTCGGCCGACAGGCTGGCGCTGCTCGTGAAGTCGTCGCTGCCCTGACGGATGAAGGTGGCGACCTCGCCCTGCACCTCGTTGAAGATGCCCGAGAATTTCACCGAGGCGTTGCCGCCGTTGGACAGCGGCGCCGTCGCCTGCGTGGCCGCGGTCGGGCTCAGGGCCGGGATGGACGTCGTGAATTCAGCGTGGCGCATAGGTCGCCTCCTCGCCGTACAGCACGCGCTGCATCACGCCATGCTGCTCCGCCATCAGGCTGCCGTTGCGCAGCGTCGCTTCCTTGCAGTCGCGCACCAGCGCTTCGAGCTGGGTCCAGGCCCGGGAGGCGGCATCGCGGCGGGCGGCGTCGAGCGTGGCGAACAGGTCGCCCATCGTGGCTTGCGGGCCGAGCAGGGCGCGCACGAGCTGCACGCGCTGCTTGCGTCGTTCTTCCATCGCGTCCAGCTGCGGCATGAGCTGCCCGGCCAGTTCGGCCAGCTCGGCGCCGTGGCGGCGCAGGGCGGCCTGGAACTGGCGTTCGAGCAGCTCGCGGACGGCGCCGCAGGCGGCGATGTCGCCCTGGATGCCGTCCAGCAGGCGGGCGACGGCCTGGTCGCGGGTCATGCGGGTTGCGCTCATGCCATCAGCCCTTGCTGCCGTGGAAACGCTGGATCGCGCCGGCCAGGCGGCCCGCGTCGAACGGCAGCTCGCCCTTGGCCAGCGCGTCGCGCAGTTCGGCCACGCGGGCGGCATCGAAGTCGGGCAGGGCGGCCAGCGCGGCCTGGGCCGGCTTGAGCACGCTCGATTCCAGCACCGCGTCGGTAGCGGCGGCGGCGGCCGGCGCGGCAACGGTAGCGCCGCCCGTCTGCGGATTGAGCTGGATGGAGGGAGTGGAGACGCCTGTGATCTTCATGCGCTGTCCTCGGGATTTCGATTGGATCGTCATGGTTTGTTCGCCAGTTGGCCGCGCAGTTCCTGCAGCGCCTGTTCGCCCGGTTTCGAGATCGCCACGTCCTTGGTCAACGAGTCGGTCGCGGCCGGAGGGCCGAACATGCTCTTGATGCTCGCGGCCTGGCCGCTGGTCAGGATCATGAGTTCGATGCGGCGGTTGATGGCGGCATCCGCGTGGTCCGGATCGATGGGCGCCTGGTCGGCCATGCCGACCAGTTGCAGCACGCTTTCGCTGCGCATGCCGCCGCTCAGCAGTTCCCCGCGCGCGGCCAGGGCGCGGTTGGCCGACAGGCTCCAGTTGGAATAGCCGGTCGGACCTTTATAAGTGTACTGCAAGGAATCAGTGTGGCCCACAATCAACATCTGATTTTCCATTTTTTCGAACAGCGGGGCCATCGCACGCAACAGTTTTGCGAACTTGTCGGTCGGCAGCGGGCTGCCGCGCACGAACATGCCCTGGCGGTCCGTATCGTGCAGCATCACGCGCAAGCCCGTCGGGGTGACCACCGTGGCAAGATTCGATGCCAGGCCGGCATCGGCGCTCATCTTTTGCAGCGCATGGGCCAGCGCCGCCAGTTCCGACGCGGATTCGTAGCGGGTGCGCGCCGCGGTCTGGGCGCCGGCGTTCGGGCCCTTGGCGCCGCCGTCGCTCCTCGGCATCTGGAAGCGCTCGATCAGGCTGCCGGCCGGGTTGGTCGCCAGTTCCGGCTTGCGGCCGGTGGATTCCAGCATGCCGTTGGCCATGTTGTCGCGCACGATCTTCTTGGCCTGCTGGGCGTCGCGCGAGGCGATCAGCCACAGCACGAGGAACAGCGCCATCAGCGCCATGCAGAAGTCGGCGAACGCCACCTTCCAGGCGCCGCCGTGCTCGTCGTCGTGGTGCTTGCCGCCGCCACGCTTGACGATGGTTTCCTCGTGGTGCTTGTCGCCCTTCTTGTTCGCTTGCACTGCGCGCTCCGTTTAGGCCTTGCGCTTGGCCGCGCCGGCATCTTCGCCGTCGGCCATCGCATTGATCCACGCTTCCAGCTGGGCGAAGCTGGGCTTCGTGTTCAGCTGGATCAGGCGCCGGCCGGCGTCGATCGCCAGCAGGGGCGGCTTGCCGGCCACGTGGGTGCACAGCACGACCTTGACCGTTTCCATGGTCGACGCTTCCGAGTTGACCAGCTGCTTCATCATGCCCGAGATCGGGTCCAGCACGCCGTAGCAGAAGAAGATGCCGATGAAGGTGCCGACCATCGCGGCGCCGATGCGCTCGGCGATCTCGGCGGTGTCGGCGCCTTCGCCGACCGAGTTCATGGTCAGCACGATGCCCAGCACGGCGGCCAGGATGCCAAAGCCCGGCATCGCCTCGGCCACCTTGTGCAGCGACTTGGCCGGCTGCGAGAGTTCCTCGTGGATGGCTTCCAGTTCCTGTTCCAGCACGCCTTCCAGCTCGTGCGCGTTGATCTTGCCCATGGCCATCAGGCGGAAGTTGTCGACGATGAAGGCCAGCAGCTTCGGCTCTTCCAGGATCAGCGGGTAGCGCTGGAACATCGGGCTTTCCTTGGGCGCCTCGACGTGGGCGTCCAGGGCCTTCAGGCCGCCGGCGGCGGTCTGCAGCAGTTCGTACATCAGCAGCAGCAGCTGGCGCTGGAATTCCGAGTCGTGCTTGTGTTTGCCGGCGATCTTCTTCATCTGCACCAGCAGTTCGGCCAGCACGTGCTTGGGGTTGGCCAGCACGAGGGCGCCGAGGGCGGCGCCGCCGATGACGACCAGCTCGGTCGGGTGCCAGATCGCGCCGAAGGTGCCGCCCATCAGTGCGAAGCCGCCGAACACGGCGCCAAGCACGATCAGGATGCCAAGGATTTGCATGATTGTTACCTCTCTCTTGTTCTTTGTGGACGCGTTCAGGCCTGGGCCAGCGCGGCTTTCATCTTGGCCAGCGCGCTCTTGTTGAGCTGGCAGACGCGGGCGTCGGACAAGTCCAGCACCGCGGCGATTTCCTTGTAGCTGAGCTCGAACTCGTAGATCATCTGGATCACCCGCTGCTCCTTCTCGTTGAGGGCGCCCAGCGCCTGTTCGAGGCTGCGCCGCACCAGGAACTGCTGCTCCGGGCCCGGCGCGCTGTGTTCCTGCTCGGTCGCTTCCTGCAGCACTTCGTCGAAGCTGAGCATCTCTTCGGCGACGTCGTCGAGCAGGAACTGGCGCCATTCTTCCTGGGTCAGGCCGAGCGCCTCGGCCGCTTCCCGGTCGTTCGGCTCGCGGCCCAGGCGGCGCGTGAGCGCGCGCACGGCGTCGCGCAGCTTGTGGCTGTCCTGGCGCACGGCGCGCGGCCGCCAGTCCTGGCGCCGCAGTTCGTCGAGGATGGCGCCGCGCACGCGCAGCGAGGCGTAGCTGGAAAAGCCGGCGTCGGGCGCGCCGTAGCGGCGCAGCGCCTCGAGCAGGCCCATCAGCCCGATCTGTTCCATGTCCTCGCGTCCCATGGCGCCCGACGCCTGCGAATTGAGCTGGCGCGCGATGCGCTTGACCAGCGGCGCGTAGGCGAGCAGGTGGCGCTGCTCTTCCTTCTCGCTCATGCCCGCGTGAAGCGCGGCGTCGGCGTATTCGCTGCTGGCGTAGCTGTCGGCGTAGTCGGTCATGTAGGCCACGTCATTCCCCGCTGGTCGGTATCGTCATTCGATGATCAGCTTGCCGATCATGACTTGTGCGAACGGCTTCTCGTTGTGCGCCTGCTCGTAGTCGGCGTCGAAGGACTTGTTCAGCGCCGCGGCGTACTGCTCGACCGTCATGGCGGATGCCTCGGCCATCGTGTACGACGACAGGGTGCGCACCGCCAGGCTGCGCAGCAGCGGCAGGTTTTCCTTGGTTTCCTTTTCCTTGGCGGGATCGGCGGCGAGCACGAGGTCGGTCGACAGGTAGTGCGTGTCGGTGTCGTCCGGGCCGCGGCGCAGCATCACGATCACCTTTTCCAGGGTGACGTACTTGAGCGGCTTGCCTTCCTTCGGTTTTTCCTCTTCCACCTTCTTGGCGGAGCCCGCCGCCGCGGCGGGCTTGGGCATGAACCACCAGACGGCGCCGCCGGCGCCGGCGGCGCTGACGACCACGGCACCGGCAATGGCGACAATCATCTTGACTTTGCTGTTCATCGTTATTTACTCATCGAGCCTAGTTGAATAGGACGGGATGGGGCCCGTGTCATGAATCGCGTCCGCCCAGCGTGAAGGCGGAGGCGTTGGTGCTGGCCTCGGCCAGGGCGCGGCCCGGGGCGGTGTCTCCCTGGTCGCGGCCCTGCTGGCGGCCGCGGCCCTGTTGCTGCGGATCGCCGAACGGCGCGGCGCCGTTCTTCGGCGCCGGCGTCACCGTCACGGCGACATCGGTGTACTGGCGCTGCGACAGGTCGCTGCGCAGGTTGTCGCTGACGGTCTGCAGCTGGCGCAGCACCTCGCCGTTGGACGCCGAGATGTTCACCTCGAGCGTGCCGGCGCTGTGGCGGATCGCGATGTCGATGCGGCCCAGCTGCGGCGGCTCGAGGCGGATCACGGCCTGCTCGACGTTCTTGCCGACCTGGACGTTCAGGCGCTCGCCCAGCGCTTCCTGCAGGCTCTGGCGCCATGCGGTCGGCGGGCCGGACAGCTTGACGGTATCGGCGGCCGCCTGCGCCGGCGCGCTGCCGGCGACGGCGGCGCCGGCGACCGGCGTGGCCGTGGCCTGCGTGCCGGCGTGGTCGGCGCCGCCGTCCTTGGCATCGGCGCCGCCGGCGTTGCCGGCATCGACGTGGACCGCCACGCGCAGGGCGGCGCTACCGTCCTGTTGCGCGGCCTGCGCCGTTGCCGGCTGTGCCGGGGCGGGCGTCGCGGGCGTGGCGGCCTGCACTGCCGCCTTCGTCGCGGCTTGTGCGGCGGCTTGTGCGGCAGCCTGCGCCGCGGCCAGTTGCGGCTGGGCGGCGCGCGCACCGTCCTGGCCCACAGCGTCGGCGGCCGGGGCGTCGGCGCCGGCGCCGGCATCCCTGGCGCCGGCCTGACCGCCCTGGGCCGCCTGCAGCGCCTGCGCGACCTGGGCCGCGGGCAGGGGCATCAGCGGCATCGCCATCGCGGCCAGCAGCGCATTGTCCGGTGCGGGGGCGGCGGCATCGTCGCTGCCGTCGCCCGCCGCGTCCTGGCCGTCCGCTGCCGCGGGGGCCGTGCCGTCGGTGCCATCGGCCTTTGCCGCCTTGGCGGCGAGCGACGCCTGCAGCGCCTGCGCGTCGGCCTGCTGGCCGAGCCACTGGGCGAACGGCTGCGCGCCCGGGGCGGGGCTGGAGGATGCGCCGGCGCCGGCCGAGGCAGCGGCGCCGGGGTTGGCCGCGCTGTCCGCCGCGGCGGTGGCGCCCGCGGCCGGCTGGGCGCCCGGCGCCGCCTGGACCGCCGGCGCCGGCGCTGCCGGCGTGGACGAGGTGAAAGTGGAGAGCATCATGGTCATTCCTGGCTTGCGCCTTCTTCTATATCGTTGTGCATCGCGTAGGCGAGCCAGCCTTCCTTGTTGGCGCGCATCGTTTCCAGGCGCGTCGCGAGTTCCCGGGCGGCCGCGGCGGCGGCGGCCGCCGCGTCGTCGTGCTGGCTGCGCAGGCGCACCAGCACCAATCGTTCGGCCGCATTCCACGGGCCGCGCGCGGCCAGCGCCTGCAGGGCGGGACCGAGGGCGCGCGCATGCTCGCCCAGCTTGTCCCAGTCGGCGCCGGCGGCGGCGGCCTGCAGGGCGTCGCCCATGGCCAGCAGCCGCGCGCGGCGGTCGCCCTGGACGCGCGTCGTGTCCTTATCCATTGCGCGCCTGCACGCCGGCCCAGCCCGCGCGGATCGTGGTCATGATCTTCACGACTTCGTCGATCATGGCCGGGTCCTGCTTGATGCCGGCGCCGTGCAGATGCTGGACGCAGAACTCGTACAGGTTGGACAGGTTCGACACCACCTGGCCGCCGCCGTCGAAGTCGAGCGAGCTGGACAGGCCATTGATGATGTCGATGCACTTGTTGAGGCTGGCTGCGCGCTGTTCGTAGCGCTTCGCCACCATGTGCGCGCGCGCCCGGGCCAGCTCGTCGAGCAGGCCGTCGGTGAGCAGCAGCACCAGCTCGACCGGCGAGGCGCGCGAGGTTTGCGCGTCCAGGCTGGTGGCGTGATAGCTGCCGTAGGCTTCTTGGTAGGACATCGGTGTTCTCTCAGGATTATTTCTTGTCGTCGCCGAACAGGGCGTCGAGCATCGTCAGGTTGGTCTGCATCGTCGACTGCAGGGTCTGCAGGTCGGTGAACTGCTTCAGGTAGCGGTCGTAGGACGAGTTGTACTGGTTGTCGCGCTTGGTCTGCAGGTCCGTGATCGCGGCCTGCGCCTTGCCGTTCGCCTCGGTGCGGCTCTTGAGCTGGCCGTTGGCGCTGTTGCTCCACTGGTTCAGGTAGGTGTTCAGCGCGCCGGCGGCGCCGCTCGGCGCGCTGGCGCTGCTCGAACCGAGCAGCTTGTCCAGCCCGTTCGGGTCGACCAGCAGCTGCTTGTTCAGGCGCGTCGTATCCAGCGACAGCGTGCCGTCGCGGTTGGCGATGATGCCGTAGGCCGCCAGCGAGCTCGAGCCCGTCGGGCGCAGGATCGACACCAGCTGGCTTTGCAGCGACTGCACGCCCGAGTCGTGGGCGAAGCCGCCGGCCGCCGTGCCGGCCGCCGCGTCGCCCGGCGCCAGCAGGGCATCGATGGAGGACTTGAGCTTGTTGTAGGCATCGACGAAGGCCTGCACGTTCTTGGCGGTACCGCCGCTGTCGCTGGCCACGGTGAGCGTGATCGGGTTCTCGGTGCTGGACTGGGCGCGCGTCACGGTCAGCGACACGCCGTCGATGTTGGTGAAGGTGTTCGACGATTGCTTGATCGGGGTGCCGGTCTTGCCGCCCAGGAGGACGATCGCATCCTGCGCCGCCGTGACGATGGTGCGGTTGCCCAGGCCCGACTTCAGGGTCGCGTCGCTCACGCCGGAAGCGTCCAGCGAGATCGTGTTGGCGACGCCCGTGTTCTTCGAGGTCATGACCAGGCGCGTCTCGTTGCCGATCGTGACGACGCCGGCCGAGACCTGGCCGTTGTTGCCGGACGCCTTGTTGATCGCGGCGGCCAGCTCGCGCACGCTGATCTTGCCGTCGCTGTCGGTATCCGCCGTCGCCGACAGGTCGACGTCGAAGGTGACCGGGGTGCCGGTGGCGCCTGCCGTTTCGTCGGACAGCTTGACGGTCAGCTTGCCGCCCGGCGTGGCCGCATTGGTGATGTTGTTGTACGAGACCTGGCCCGCAGTGGCGATCTGCTGCACGAACAGGCTGTAGGTGCCGGCGGCCGCCTGCGGCTTGGCGGCGGCGCTGCCGATGGTGGTGTCGGAGACGGTGGCGCTCGACGCCAGCACCGACTTGCCCAGGCCGGTGAGCGAGGCGAGCGAGGTCTGGAAGGTCGAGATCGCCGAGCTCAGCGTCGTCAGGGCCTTGGCCGTGGCCGAGGTCGACGCGGTCTGCGACGTGATCTTGCTGTCCAGGGCGGACACGGCCTTTTCCGCCAGGGCTGCGGCTGTCGAAGTCGGTTCGTAGGTCGGTGCGGTGATCGTGCTTGCCATGCTGGCTCCTTGTCCTTGTCGTTGTCGTTGCGTTGCTTGCGTGTCGATCAGCCGGCGCGGCCGGCCAGCCACGACTGGGTCGCGACATCGTCTTCACGCTTGCGCTGGCCGCGCTCCTGCGCGTGCGCGAACGCCGTCTCGTGTTTCTCGAGTACCTTGCCGAGCAGTTCGCGGCGGGTCCAGGCCTGGGCCAGGTTGCGCTGCGAGACCGCCATGTTCGCCTCGTGCAGGTGCAGGTCGGTGCGGTGCACGTCGGCCAGCGCGAACACGGCCTGCTTGTAGTCGCCGCAGTTCATCGCCAGCAGCGGCGACAGCGGACGGCTCCCAGCGGTGGCAGATGCGCCGCTGCCCTCGGCCAGCGCGGTCAGCTTGTCGACGCTGGACTGGTAGCGCGCCCGCACCGCTTCCTGCTTCGCCATCTCGGCCTGCAGGCGCTCGACTTCCGTGCTGCGCAGGCGCACCAGGGTGTCCAGACTCCGTATCGTGTTCGTGCTCGTGTTCTTCTTCGTCATGCCATCAACGCCTTCAGTTGTTCGATCGCCGGGGCGAACGGCGTGTCTTCGCGCGTGCCCTGGCACAGGAATGCCTCGATGTGCGGATGCAGCTTCACGGCGCGGTCGGTCTCCGGATCGGCGCCGGGCTGGTAGGCACCCAGCGGGATCAGGTCGCGCACGCGCGCGTGCCTGGCCATCGTCGCCTTGAGCTTGCGCGCTGCCTGCGCATGTTCCGGCGCGACCACCTGCGCCATGCAGCGGCTGATCGACTGGGCCACGTCGATGGCGGGGTAGTGGCCGCGCTCGGCCAGTTCGCGCGACAGCACGATGTGGCCGTCGAGGATCGCGCGCGCGCTGTCCACCACCGGATCCTGCTGGTCGTCGCCTTCGGCCAGCACCGTATAGATGGCGCTCATGCTGCCGCTCGCGCCTTCGCCGTTGCCGGCCGATTCGACCAGCTGCGGCATGTGCGAGAACACCGACGGCGGATAGCCGCGCGTGGCCGGCGGTTCGCCCAGCGACAGCGCCACTTCGCGCAGCGCCATCGCGTAGCGGGTCAGCGAATCGCACAGCAGCAGCACGTTCTGGCCGCGGTCGCGGAAGTGCGCGGCGATCGAATGGCACAGCTCCGTCGCCATCACCCGCATCAGCGGACTTTCGTCGGCCGGCGCCACCACCAGCACGGCGCGTTTCAAGCCATCGGGGCCGAGCGAGCGCTCGACGAACTCGCGCACCTCGCGGTTGCGCTCGCCGATCAGGCCGACCACGATCACGTCGGCCACGGTCTGGCGCGTGATCAGGCCGAGCAGCACCGACTTGCCGACGCCGGAACCGGCCATCAGGCCTACGCGCTGGCCCTTGCCGAGCGTCAGCATGGCATTGATCGCGCGCACCCCCACGTCCAGCGGTTCCTCGACCGGCGCCTTCTTCAGCGGATTGACGCGCGGCGGCGTCGTCGACAGCACCTGGTCGCCGCCCAGGCGTCCCAGCCCGTCGATCGGTTCGCCCAGCCCGTTCACCATGCGTCCCATCCAGGACGGGCCGATCGAGATGCTGGACGGGCCGGCGGCCGGCACCACGCGGGCGCCGGTGGCCAGGCCGTCGGCCTTCTTGAACGGCATCAGGTAGGTGACCTTGTCGCGGAAGCCGACCACCTGGGCGTCGAGCCAGTCGCCGTCGACGGTCTCGATGCGGCAGCGCTGGCCCGTGTGCAGCTTGCAGCCGACGCTCTCGAGCAGCAGGCCCTGGACCGCGACCAGGCGCCCGGTGGGCGTGGCCACCGGCACCGCGCCGATCTCGAGCGAGCGCAGGGTATCGGCGAGGGCGCTCACGCGGCCTCCTTCTCGTCGTCGGCGGCGAGCAGCGCGTCGTGGACCTGCTCCATGCACGCGGCCAGGCGGCCCTGGCAACCGGCGTCGACTTCATGGTCGCCCGACTTGACGCGGCATTCGCCCGGCTCGAGGCTCGGGTCGGGCAGCAGGTTCCATTTCTTGGCGCGCTTCGGATCCAGTTCCTGGATGCGCTTGAGCTCTTCCGGATTGAGCAGCACCTCGACCTCGTCGCGCGACGGCGGCATCGCGGCCAGCGCCTCGTCGACCAGGTTCAGCATCTGTACCGGCTGCAGCGCGAGTTCGGCGCGGATCACCTGGCGCGCGATCTTGCCGACCAGGTCCACGACTTCCTTGCGCTGGGCGTTGCGGTATTCGGTGGCCAGCGTCTTCAGGCTCTCCAGCATGGCGTCGACCGGCTGGGCCAGCGACTCCAGGTGCGCCAGCGCGCGTTGCATGCCTTCTTCGTGGCCGCGCGCCGCGCCTTCGGCATGGCCGGCCGCGTAGCCTTCGGCCTGGCCCTGCTCGAGGCCGCGCGCATGGCCGGCGTCGTAGCCGTCCTGCTGGCCCTGGGCATAGCCGTCCGCGACCGCGCCCTGCCAGTCCGCTTCCGAGGACGGGGAGGGCGCGTCGCCGTCCGCACCGTGCTTCTTGGGTGCGAGCTGGGCCAGCGGCGGGAAGTGGAAAGGCCGGAACTGCTTCATTCGGCGGTCGCCTCGGCAAACAGCTGCACTTCGATCTCACCGTTGTCGACCAGTTCCTTCACCTGCGCCATGATCTCGCGGCGGGTCTGCTCGATGCGCGACATCGGCACGGGGCCGGAGCGGCGCATCAGGTCCTCGAAGCTTTGCGCCTGGCGCTTGGGCATGGCGCCCAGCAGGGCATCGCGCAGGGCCGGCTCGGCGCCCTTGAGGGCGATCGCCCACTGCTCCAGCGGGATCTCGTCGAGCAGGCGCGTGATGGTCTGTTCGGTCTGGCGCGACAGGATGAAGAAGTCGTACATCGACATCTCGATCTGCGACACGACGTCCGGGTCGTGGGCGCGCAGCAGCTCCACCATGCCGGCGCGGTTGTTCGGCAGGCGATTCAGGATCTCGGCGGCCTGGCGCACGCCTTCCACCGTGGTGCTCTGGGTGTCGAGGGCGGCCAGGCAGCGCGTCACCAGGTCTTCCAGCTCGCGCAGCAGGTCGCGGTCGATCTCTTCCAGGCGCGCCAGGTTCAGCAGCACCAGCTCGCGGCCTTCTTCCGGCAGCGCGTCGATGATCTGGCCGGCCAGCGCGGGCGGCAGGAAGGCCAGGAACACGGCCTGCATCTGCACGTGCTCGGCGGCGATGTATTCGGCCAGCCACTTCGGCGAGGCGTACTGCAGGCGCGCCATCATCGGGCGGATCGCGTCGCCGTAGATCGTGTTCAGCACGCTGTTGGCGATGTCGCTGCCCAGCGCCAGGTCGAGCGAGCGCTTCAGGTAGGTGCGCGAGGCGCCGTGCAGGCCGCTCTGCTGGCGGTAATCGTCGAAGAACTTCTGGATCGAGGACTTGACGGCGTCGACCTTGATGCCGCTCATCCGGCTCATCACCTGGGTCAGCTCGATCAGTTCTTCGCGCTCGAGGCAGCGCAGCACGGCCGCAGCCGGTTCCTCGCCGATGGACAGCAGCACGATGGCGGCCTGTTCGACCGGGCTCAGTGCCACTTCCTGCTCGTCGTTATTGTCGAAATCAGCCATTTTTCTTCTGCACCCATTGTTTCACGACTTCCGCCACCCGTTCCGGCTCCTTGCCGGCCAGGACCTTCAGGTGATCGACCAGCACGTCCACGGCCGAACCGGCCGGCGGCAAGTCGTAGTTTTCCAGCAGCGGCTGGACCGGCAGCGCGCCGGCCAGCGCCGGCGCCGTGCCCGGCAATGCCGCGAGCGCTGCACCTGCCGCGCCTTCCGGCGCGCCCAGGGCGGCGGCACCGCCTGCCGGCGCGGCGCCCGCCAGGGCCGGCGCGGCGCCGGCGGGAATCGTCGCCAGCGGCGCGGCCGGGGCCAGGCGCTGGGTCGCGATGCGCATCAGCGGGCGCAGGACCAGGAACCAGCCCAGGATGGCGCCGACCGCCCACATCGCCCAGCCGGTCATGTCGGCCACGTTGTCGCGTTCCTGCCACCAGGGCTCGGGCGCCACCGGTGCCGGGAAGGTCAGCGAGGACACGGCCAGCACGTCGCCGCGCTTGGCGTCGATGCCCAGGCCGCCGCGCAGGATCTTGTCGATGTTGGCGATTTCGGCCGCCGTCCATCCCGTCTTCGGCGTCGTCGCCGTGGCATTGTTCAGCACCACCGCCACCGACAGCTTCTTCAGGCGGCCGCGCGAGCGCTTGATCTGGGTGATCGCGCGGTCGTAGGCGTACTGGCGGGTGGTGGCGTTCTTGCGCGCGCTGCCGTCGTCGGCCTTGGCGTCGGTGGCGGCGGCGCCGTCCGTGGCGACCGGGTTCTGCGGCACCGGCGGGCGGTTCGACAGGGTGCCCGGCACGCCCATCGGCATGCGGTTCTTCTCCATCTCCTCGCGCATCGCCTCGCTCGTGACCTTCGGCGCGGCGCCGTAGGTTTCCTGGGTTTCCTCGACCTTGTCGTTGTCGACGTCGGCCGTCACGCTGACCTTGTAGTTGTTGGCGCCCAGGATGGGGCCCAGCAGTTCGTTGACGTTGGCGCGGGTCTCGTCCTGGAAGCGCTTGGCGGCGGCGTCGCCCTGGGCGGCGCCGTCGAAGCCGTCGGCCAGGTCGACGCGCGAGGACAGGTAGTTGCCGTTCTGGTCGACCAGCGACACGCGGTTCGGGGCCAGGCTGGCCACGCTGCCCGAGACCAGGTTGACGACGGCGGCGATCTGCTCGTTCGACAGGGTCTTGCCCGGCTTGAGCGAGACGACGACCGAGGCGGACGACTTGTCGCCGTCGCTGGCGACGAAGGATGTCGACTTGGCGATCGCCAGGTGAACTCGCGCCGAGGCGATGGCGTCGATCGTCAGGATCGACTGCGCCAGTTCGCCTTCCAGGCCGCGCCGGAAGCGCACGTCCTGCACGAACTGCGACACGCCCAGCGGGTCGTTCTTGTCCATCAGTTCCAGGCCGGCCGGCAGCTGCGCGGTCACGCCCTTGGCGGCCAGCAGCATGCGCACCTTGCCCAGCTGGCCCGACGGAACCATCACCTGGCCCGACTCGGGGTGCACGCGGTAGGGGATGTGCTCCGCTTCGAGCACGCTCATCATGTCGCTGGCGGCGACCTTCTCGCGCGCGCCGAACACCGGCTTGTAGCCTGCCTGGTCGTTCCACATGTAGAGCATGAGCGCGGCGGTGATGCCGATGGCGAGCACCAGCATCGGGGTCAGGTTCTTCGACAGCGCCGGCGGCATGGCCAGGCGCTTGCCCGCGAGGGCGGTTTTGAGGGCGGCAATCACGTCGCTGTTTCCTGTCAGACGGGCAGTTTGAGCAGCTCGTCCACGGCGCCCATGACCTTGTTACGAACCTGCATCAGCATCGAGAACGACAGGCTGGCCTGCTGCGAGGACAGCATGGCGCCGACCAGGTCGTCGCTCTTGCCGCTGTCCACCGCCGCCATCTTCTCGCCGGCCGCGCGCTGTTCGTTGTCGACGCTGGCGACCGCGTCCTTCATGGCCTGCGTGAACGAGACGTTGCCGTCGGCGCCCTGCATGAGCTGGCCGGCGTCCATGGCCGGCGCCACGGAGAGCCGGGCGGCATCGTTGTTCAGCGCAGCCAGGTCGGCGCGGATCAGACCGGCAAGTTCAGTTCCCATCGTGTTGGACTCCATGCTGAATGCGTTGATGATTGGTAAATAATGTGCACCGAGTATCAGTGAAAAGTTGCCGAACAATTCATTGTATTACTTGAATTGTTAAATTTTCAGTGTCTCGCCGCTGCTTGGTTTCTCTCGCGGAACCAGAGAGAATAGCTGCTGTCGTTGAATTGCCCTGGACGGATTTTTTTGGATTTCCGGGCATTGATGAGTGCATCTTACCGTAGGGCAATCAGTAAATCAAAGAGGAATATCATCAGATGCGACACAATTTCCCGGGTATAATAGTTGCCCAGAGGAATGAAAATATAGCATCAACGCTTATTATTTTTGTAACCAAATATGCCCAACGCCACCACTGACACCACCACGCCGCACCAGGTGCTGGACCCCTGCCTGCTGGGGCGTCCGGTGCACCTGCTGCCCCAGTTCGCGGCGCGCCTGCAGGACGACCTGGATGCTGCAATGCAGGGTAGCGCGCGCCGCTACTGGGCGGGCTGGCGCCTCGAGCAGGCCGAATTCGGTCGCGTGCCGCAGGATGCCGCACTGCGCTGGATGGCGGTCGCCGGCGCCATGGGCACCGTTTCGGTAGCGTTCGAGCGTTGTTTGCTGCTGACACTGTTGGAGCGGCGCTACGGCGGGCGTCGCGTCGCCGCAACGCCGCGGTCCGACCAGGAAGAGCGCCGCAGCGAGCGCGTGACGGCCACCGAAGAGCGCTTGAACGTCGTGTTGACGCAACAGATGGTCGATTTGTTGTATGCACGCGTCGCCGCCAGCGCCGCCATGGACGTTGCGCCGCAACCGGTGGCGGCGAATGCCCTGGGCACCGCGGCGATGCCGGGCGCGACCGGCTGGGCGGTCCAGGTGGTCGTGCGCAACGCGGACGACGAGACGCGCCGCTTCTGGATCGCGCCGGACCAGCAATTGATGGCCGCGATCCTGGGCAGCCTGCGCCCCGAACAACCCCGCACGCATGCCGCGCGCGGCCCCTCCGAGCCGCTCGCCGCCAAGCTGCAGGTCAAGCTGGATGGCCGCCTGGTCAGCAAGGAAATTACCCTCGGCGCACTGTTCGACCTTAAAGTAGGCGACGTAATCCCCGTTAACGTGGGCCGCGCCGATGTCCTGCTCGACGAGGCGCGCCTGTTCACCGCCGCCGTCGCCGAGAGCCGGGGCAAGCTCTGTTTAACCTCTTTTGAAGATGCCGAATAAATGGACATGAACCTGAACGACCAACTCGCCGCCGGCGGCGACCTGATCATCGACGACCTGGCCGGCGACGAGGCGGCCGCTCCGGCGGAAAGCCCGCGCGCCCCGCGCCTGCCGCAGATGATGCGCCGCATCCCGGTGACGCTGACGCTGGAAGTGGGCTCGGCCCGCGTCTCGCTGCAGGAACTGATGGCGATCGGTCCGGCCAGCGTGATTCCGCTCGACGCGCTGGCCGGCGAGCCGCTCGTCATCAAGGTCAACGGTGCCCCGATCGGGCGCGCCGAAGTGGTGGTCGCGGGCGAGCAGTACGGCCTGAAAGTGATCGACCTGGACGGACTCAACCTGGACATGCTCGCGCCATGATGCGTTCGACGAGCGGCGCGCGCACGCGCCGCTGGATGCCGGCGCTCGCCGGCGCCGCGTTATTCCTTCCCTTGTTGCTGGCCGCCGCCGGCGCCACGGCCGCCCCGCAGGGACCGGACGTGCTGCCGGGCGTGATCCCGGGTTCGACGAGCGGCCTGACGGTGAAGTCGCAGATCCTGGTGCTGATGACCATCCTCGGGCTGCTGCCCGTGATGATCATGATGATGACCAGCTTCACGCGCTTCGTGATCGTGCTGTCGCTGCTGCGCCAGGCCCTCGGCCTGCAGCAGGGCCTGCCCAACCGCATCATCACGGGCGTGGCGCTGATCCTCACGCTGCTGGTGATGCGCCCGGTCGGCACCCAGGTCTGGAACGAGGCCTTCGTCCCCTACGACAAGGACCGCATCTCGCTCGAGCAGGCCCTCAAGACTGCCGAAGTCCCGCTGTCGCGCTTCATGCTGGCCCAGACCAGCAAGACGGCGCTGGCCCAGATCGCGCACCTGGCCGGCGAGCCGGCCGACATGGAACCGATGCAGCGCGGCTTCACGGTCAAGATGGCCGCCTTCGTGCTGTCGGAGTTGAAAAGCGCCTTCCAGATCGGCTGCATGCTGTTCATCCCTTTCCTGATCATCGACCTGGTGGTGTCGTCGGTGCTGATGGCGATGGGCATGATGATGCTGTCGCCGCTGGTGATCTCGCTGCCGTTCAAGCTGCTGCTGTTCGTGCTGGTCGACGGCTGGACCCTGACCGTGAATACCCTGGTCAGCAGCATCCACGGCGTCTAGCGCCTTCAACGTGTATTCGTCCGCATAACGATATAAACGCATGACTCCCGATATCGCCGTCGACATCGTCGTCGAAGCCCTGCAGCTGGTGATGCTGCTGGTGATGGTGCTGGTGCTGCCCGGCCTCGTGGCCGGCGTCATCGTGGCGCTGTTCCAGGCCGCCACCCAGATCAACGAGCAGACCCTGAGCTTCCTGCCGCGCCTGCTGGTCACGCTGCTGGCCTTGATCGTGGCCGGCCACTGGATGGCGGTCAAGCTGATGGACTATTGCGTGGCCGTGTTCCAGCGCGCGGCGCAGCTGGTCGGATAGCGCCGGCGTGATCGACGTCGTCAACCTGCTGCTGCCGCTGATCGGCGCGCTGTGGTGGCCGTTCTGCCGCATCATGGCGATGCTGTCGACCGCCCCGGTGATCGGCGACGCGCTCGTGCCGATCCCGGTGCGCGCGCTGCTGGCGATGGCGCTGTCGTTCATGATGCTGCCGCTCACGAAGGGCGGCGCGATGCCGGACCCGTTCTCGCTGGCCGGCGTGGTGGCGATGTTCGAGCAGGCCGTGATCGGCGGCGTGATCGGCTTCGCGCTGCAGCTGACGATGGCGGTGGTGAACATGCTGGGCTTCCTGGCCTCGAGCCAGGTCGGCTACTCGATGGCGCAGATGAACGACCCGGTCAACGGCCAGCAATCGGACGTCGTCTCGGGCCTGCTCGGCCTGGTGGCGATGCTGGTATTCTTCGCCGTCGACGGCCACCTGGTGCTGGTCGGCGTGATCGGCCAGAGCTTCCATGCCTGGCCGGTGGGCGGCGGCTGGAATCCGCTGCTGCTGCAGGCGGTGGCGCTGAACGTGGGCTGGGTGTTTTCGGCGGCGGTGCTGCTGGCGCTGCCGATCGTGTTCTCGACGATGGTGGTGCAGATCGGCTTCGGCTTCCTGAACCGCGTGGCGCCGTCGCTGAATCTGTTTTCGCTGGGCTTTTCGCTGGTGACGATCTTCGGCCTGATGATGCTGGTGCAGGTCGTGCGCTTCGTCCCCGAACATTACGTGCAGATGACCAACCAGGTGCTGGAGATGCTGCAGCAGCAGATGAGGAATTCCCATGGCTGACGGCGGCAGCGGCGGCGACAAGACAGAAAAGGCCTCGCCCCAGAAGCTGCGCAAGGCGCGCGAAGAGGGGCATGTGGTGCGCTCGAAGGACCTGGCCACGGCGGTCGGGATCCTGGTCAGCCTGAAGCTGTTCGTGGCGCTCCTGCCCGGCTACCTGGAGTCGTTCCGCGCGCTGTTCCGGCTCGTGTACGTGCCGCTGGGCGAGGCCGGGTCGATGGAAAACGCGATGTCGGTGGTGTTCGGCGATGCCGCCATGCTGCTGGTGAAGATGGTGCTGCCCCTGCTGGGCGTGCCGCTGGCGATCATGGTGGCCAGCGTGGTGCCGGGCGGCTTCGTGTTCGCCACCAACAACCTGGTGCCGAAGCTGGACCGCTTCGACCCGCTGCGCAACCTGGGCCAGCTGGCCTCGGCCAAGCACTGGAGCGGCGTCGCCACCTCGGTCGCCAAGGCGGCCGTGCTGGCGATCGTGCTGGTGCACGTGATGCGCTCCGGCCTGTCGGCCTGGGTCGACCTGCAGCGCATGCCGCTGTCGGATGGCCTGGTCAAGGGCGCGTCGATGATGCTCGACGGGGTGATGGCGCTGGTCGCCGTGTTCCTGCTGTTCGCCATCATCGACGTGCCGCTGCAGTCCTTCCTGTTCGCGCGCGGCCAGCGCATGAGCAAGCAGGAAGTGAAGGAAGAATACAAGAGCACCGAGGGCAAGCCCGAAGTGCGCGCGCGCATCCGCCAGCTGCAGCAGCAGCTGGCGCGGCGCAACGTGAACAAGACCGTGCCGACGGCCGACGTGGTGATCGTCAACCCCGAGCACTACGCGGTGGCGCTGAAGTACGACGCCGACCGCGCCGAGGCGCCGTTCGTGGTGGCCAAGGGCGTCGACGAGATGGCCCTGTACATCAAGGCGATCGCGGCGAAGCACAAGATCGAAACGGTATCGCTGCCGCCGCTGGCGCGCGCGATCTACAACACCAGCCAGGTCCAGCAGCAGATCCCGGCGGCGCTGTACCAGGCGGTATCGCAGGTACTGAACTACGTGCTGCAATTGAATGCGTTCCGTGCAGGCCGGCGCCAGGCGCCCCCGCGGTTCCCGAATGAAGTGGCCGTGCCGGCCCATTTGAGCGAGGTAAAACCGACATGAACCAGATCCAGAGCCTGATTGCGGAGCTGCGCCGCCACAAGTACGCCACCCCGGCGTTCCTGCTGGCGCTGCTCGCCATGATCATGCTGCCGTTGCCGCCGGTGCTGCTGGACGTCCTGTTCACCTTCAACATCGTGCTGGCCCTGATCGTGATCCTGGTCTCGGTGTCGGCCAAGCGTCCGCTCGACTTCTCCGTGTTCCCGACCGTGATCCTGGGCACGACGCTGATGCGGCTGGCGCTGAACGTGGCCTCCACGCGCGTGGTGCTGCTGCACGGCCACGAGGGCACGCACGCGGCCGGCCAGGTGATCGAATCGTTCGGCAACGTCGTCATCGGCGGCAATTTCGTCGTCGGCCTGGTGGTGTTCGTGATCCTCATGATCATCAACTTCGTGGTCGTCACGAAGGGCGCCGAGCGTATCTCAGAGGTCTCGGCGCGCTTCACGCTCGATGCGCTGCCCGGCAAGCAGATGGCGATCGACGCCGACCTGAACGCGGGCCTGATCAACCAGGAAAAGGCCCAGCAGCGGCGCAAGGACGTGGCCACCGAGGCGGACTTCTACGGCGCCATGGACGGCGCCTCGAAGTTCGTGCGCGGCGACGCCATCGCCTCGATCCTGATCCTGCTCATCAACATCATCGGCGGCGTGGCGATCGGCTCGCTGATGCACGACCTGTCGTTCGGCGACGCCTTCCGCCAGTTCGCGCTGCTGACCATCGGCGACGGCCTGGTCGCCCAGATCCCGGCGCTGCTGCTGTCGGCCGCCGCCGCCATCCTGGTCACCCGCATCAGCGATTCCGGCGACTTCGAGGACCAGGTGAGCGGCCAGCTGCTGGCCCAGCCGAACGTGCTGTACTCGGCCGCCGGCGTGATGGTGATCCTGGCTTTGGTGCCGGGCATGCCGTGGTTCTACTTCATGGTGTTCGCCGCCGCCCTCGGCTACGTGGCATGGCGCCTGTCGAACCGCGTCACGCCGCCGGACAACGCCAATGTCGCCGCCATCGAGGCGGCCCTGCGCGACGAACGCGCGCCGGAACTCGACTGGCAGCAGCTGCCGGTGGTGCAGCCGATCTCCGTGGCCGTCGGCTACAAGCTGGTGCACCTGGTCGACAAAACCCAGGGCGAGGTGCTCGTCAAGCGCATCAAGGGCGTGCGCCAGAGCCTGTCGGAGCAGATGGGCCTCCTGCTGCCCGCCATTGGCGTGCGCGACGACCTGACGCTGCGCCCGAACCAGTACGCGATCGCGATCAACGGCACCGTCGTGGCCGAGGGCGAGGTGCAGCCGGATGCGCTGATGGCGATCCCGTCGCCCAATGTGTACGGGGAGCTGGACGGCATCCCGGCGATCGAGCCGGCGTTCGGCATGGCCGTCACCTGGATCGAGCCGGACCAGAAGGCGCACGCGCTGGGACAGGGCTACCAGGTGGTCGAGGTGGCCAGCGCCATCGCCACCCATACCTCGAAGGTGGCGCGCGACTACATGTCGGAACTGTTCCGCCACGAGGACGTGCCGGCGCTGATGGAACGCCTGACGGCGCTGTCGCCCAAGCTCGCCGGGGCGCTCGACAAGGCCCTCACGCATACGCAGCTGCTGCGCGTGTTCCGCGTGCTGCTGGCCGAGAACGTGTCGCTCAAGGACATCGTCGTCATCGCCACCACGCTGCTGGACAGCGCCGAAACGACCAAGGATCCGATCCTGCTGGCGGCCGAGGTGCGCTGCGCGCTGCGGCGCCAGATCGTCTCCGGCCTGTACGGCAAGAAGAAGGACATGCCGGCCTTTAACCTGTCCGGCGAGCTG
This sequence comes from Massilia sp. YIM B02763, assembly GCF_030412015.1. Taxonomy (GTDB): domain Bacteria; phylum Pseudomonadota; class Gammaproteobacteria; order Burkholderiales; family Burkholderiaceae_D; genus Telluria. The sequence continues at coordinate 87,176 of NZ_JASNRD010000004.1, forward strand.
GAAAACATGCTGCTCGGTTCCCTCAACCAGGCGCGCCAGAACGGCGGCGGCAAGGTCGTGCTGGACAACTACCCGATCGACCCGCAACTGCTGTCGCAGCTGCAGCTGAACATGCCGGTGGCGCGCGAACAGATGAAGCAGCAGCACACGCCGCCGCTGCTGCTGGTGCTGCCGCAGATCCGGCCGCTGCTGGCCCGCTATGCGCGCCTGTTCGCGCCGGGGCTGCACGTGCTGTCGTATAACGAGATTCCCGAGAACCGCGAAGTGTCGATCGTCGGCACCGTGGGCTGAGCGTTGAAAGAACGAATCGTTGCCTCTGCATTACAGGCCGTATCCATGTGCACATTTCAGGCGACGTCTTGGTCGACGAAGGATACGAAGCCGGGATGGTCTGCGTTGTGGTCCCGGCCGTGGTCGGCCAATCACGCATCGTCGAGGAGCATCCGATGCGTGATCAGGCTACTTGCGGAAATGGCGTGGACGGCAATAGCAGCGCCAGCTCCGCCATCGCGCGAAACACTGGCAGGCTAAGGGCATCGGCCGCCTCGGCCGAAGGCACGCGCGCATGCACGTGCCCGTCCGGCAGTGTATCGCGGAACGTCCACGCCAGCACGCGCAGGCCGGCGCGCTGCACGGCTTCCTCGAGCTGGGGCTGCATCCAGCGCAGGCGCGCCGCGGTACGCTTGTCCGATGCGTACAATTCCATCGCGATCCCATCGGCCACCGGCAACGCCTGGATGGTGACGACGGTGCCGTCGTCCAGTACCAGTTCCAGGCGCAGGGCGGCGCGGCCGCGCCGGCGCCGCTTCGGCTGGCCCGCCGCTTCGTCGTCCGCGGCGAGCACGCGCAGGTGCTGCTCGCGCGCGCCGTTGGCGTGCACGGTGAAGCGCCAGGCGTCGAGCGGCGTGGCGGGCACGTCCGGCTGGCGCAGCATGCGCGGATCCTGGCCGCTTTGCAGCAAGGCGGTGGGCAGCTGGCCCTCGCGTGCCTGTTGTTCGCGCGCCGCGACCTGGGCGCCGTAGTTGCGCACCGTGCCGCGCCAGTTCGCCGCCAATGTGGCGCCATCCTGGGTCGGCCAGACCAGCTGGCGCGACATGGCCAATTGGTCCGGTCGCATGGCCGCGCCATCCTGGCCGGGGGCCGCGTCGCCGCCCTGCGCCAGGCCCGGCGCAGGCTGGGCGGCCGGCAGCGCCAGCGCCTCGGCCTCCGCCTGCAGCAGCACGGCGGGCAGAGCGGTGGCGACGGGGCCGACGGGCGGCACGGCCGGAACCGGCACGGCGGGCGCGGGGAGGGTCGAGGTGGCGGTGGGAATCGTGAGACTGGCCATGATGTCGGCAGGTTGAAAGTAAAAAGGCCAACCGTGCGGTTGGCCTTCGAAACATTCCGGACGCTAGCGCCCGAAGCGGCCCATTACTGGAGCAGCGACATGACCATCGAGGACATGCTGTTGGTCTGCTTCAGCATCGCGGTGCCAGCCTGCAGCAGCATCTGGTTCGACGTCATGTTGGCCGATTCGCTGGCGAAGTCGACGTCCATCAGGAGACCGGTCGCGTTCTTGGTGTTGGTGCTGATGTTCGACAGGTTGTTGTACACGTGGTCGAGGCGGTTGGCCGCAGCGCCCAGACCCGAACGCAGGGTATTGACCGAGTCCAGCGCGGTGGTCAGGTTGCCGATGGCGGTGCCTGCGGCGGCGGTCAGTTCGGTGCCGGCGGTACCGGAGTAGGTGCTGACTGCGCTCGATACATTGGTCTGCACGGTCGACATGGCCGACGACAGGTCCACGTCCATGGTTTCGGTCGACGAAGCGCCGATCTGGAACGTCATCTTATTGGCGATCAGGGTGCCTGCACCCGAAGCGTTACCAACCAGCAGCGTCTTGCCGCCGAAGGTAGTATTTTTCAGGACGTTGGCCAGTTCCTTGCCCAGATCGTTGTATTCCGCCTGCATGGCGGTCTTGTCTTGGGCGGTCGACGAACCGTCGGCTGCCTGGGTTGCCAGATCCTTCATGCGGATCAGCATGTTGCTGACTTCGTCCAGTGCGCCTTCGGCGGTCTGCAGCATGGCGGTGGCGTTCTGGGTGTTGCGCATGGCCACGGCCATGCCCGAGCTCTGAGCTTTCAGGCGCGAAGCGATCTGCAGGCCGGCAGCGTCGTCCATTGCCGAGTTGATGCGATAGCCGGTCGACAGGCGGGTCTGCGAGGTCGACAGGGCCGACTGGTTACGGGTGATGGCGTTTTGTGCCGACAGTGCAGCGTTGTTGGTGTGAAGGCTCAGCATGGTTGGCTCCCTTGAATTCAGTAATCCGGCGGTCCGGTTTCGGTAATCTGTGAGATTCGTTCGAGATTGTCTCGCTCTCACAAGTACAAGACGACCGATTAAAGCCGGGCATTAAGTGCCATGCGGAAATTTTTTTAAATATTTTTTAGGCGATGTAAAGAATGCAAGGAAGGGCCCGCATGCGCCGGCACCGGCCAGCAAAAAGCCGGCGCGAGGCCGGCTTCGGAGGGGAGCGGGCGTGCGCTCACTCGGACTGCAGCGCCGCGCGGATCACCTGGCCGACCACGTGGATCTTGTCGGCATCCATGGTCTGGCCGGTCGGCAGCACGATGACGCTCGCGGCCACGGCCTCGGTGGCCGGCAGCAGCAGGCCGGCATGGGGAAACAAGGAGCGGTAGGGTTCCATCTTGTGGCAGCCGGGCCAGAAATAACGGCGCGCCAGGATGTTCTCGGCGCGCAGCGTATCGACCAGGCGGTCGCGCGGCACCGCGCAATCGGGCGCGACCTCGGCGATCACGTACTGGTAGTTGTTGCGTTCGGCCTCGTCGTATTCGACCAGTCGCACGCCCGGGATGCCGGCCAGCTCCTCGCGGTAGGCGCGGTAATTGGCGCGGTTGGCCGCGATCACGTCGTCGACGGCCTTCAGGTTCACGAGGCCCATCGCGGCGGCGATCTCGATCATCTTGCCGTTGGTACCGGGATAGCTGACCTGGTCCAGGCCGGAAAAGCCGAAGTTGCGCATCAGGCGCATGGTGCACGCCAGCTCGTCGTCGTCGGTGACGACGGCGCCGCCCTCGAAGGAATTGAAGAACTTGGTGGCATGGAAGCTCAGCACCTCGCAGGCGCCGAAGCTGCCGATCTTGCGGCCGCCGTGCGTGCAACTGAAGGCGTGGGCGGCGTCGAACATCAGCTTCAGGCCGAATTCGTCCGCTATCGCCTGCAGTTCCTCGACCGGCGCGGCGCGTCCCCACAGGTGCACGCCGATGATGCCGCTGGTGCGCGGGGTGATCATCTTGCGCACGGCGGCCGGGTCGAGCGTGTGGGTGGCCGGGTCGATGTCGGCGAACACCGGGGTGATGCCCTGCCACTGCAGCGCGTGGGCGGTGGCGACGAAGGTATAGGCCGGGACGATCACCTCGCCCTCCATGCCGAGCGCGCGGATCGCGATCTCGAGGGCGATGGTGCCGTTGCACATGGCGACGCAATGCTTCACGCCCAGGTGCGCGGCGACTTCCTGTTCGAACTGCTGGACCAGCGGGCCGTCGTTGGACAGCCAGCGGCGGTCGAAGATGTCCTCGACGTGGCGCATGAAGGCGTCGCGGTCGCCCATGTTCGGGCGGCCGACGTGCAGTTGCTCCTCGAAGGCGGGAGCGGCTCCGTTGATGGCCAGGTCGGCGCGGCGGCGGATTGATTTCACGGCGGCTTCCTCAAGAGACGGATCGGGCGGATTCAGGCACCAGTTCGGACAGCTCGACGCGCAGCGGCGCCGGCGCTTCTCCCGCGCACCAGCGCTGCCACATCTTGCGCAGCCCCAGTTCCAGGCCGGCGGCGGCCACGCCCGGATAGCCGAGCACCGACTTCAGGAAGCGGTCGCGCATGGTGGCGCGCATGGCGGCCAGTGCCGACAGGTTCTGCGACAGGAACACGCCCAGCTTGACGTAGGTTTCGTCGTCCTCGGTAATGAAGGTGTTCAGGCCCAGGTGGGTCATGAATACGGTTGCGGCATAGCTGGGATTGGTCGCACCCACGGTCGCCAGCGTCGGCACGCCCATCCACAGCGCGTTGCCCACCGTGGTCGAGCCCGTGTACGGGAACGGAGACAGGCAGATGTCGACATCGTAGTGCTGCCGCATGTATTCGTTGGTCTTTGCTCGCGGTCGAAACAGCAGGCGCTCGCGGCCGACGCCTTCGGCCGCGAACCAATCGATCAGCACGTCGTCGATGCCGGTCTGCATGCCGCCGAGCAGCATTTTGGAATCCGGAATCGCATGCAGCAGCTTCGACCACTGGGCGATGACGCCGCGGTTCAGCTTGCTCGCGCGGTGGAAGCTGCCGAAGGTCAGGTAGCCATTCTTCAGGGCCGGCAGGCCGTTGACCTCAGGTGCACCCTGTTCGGGCATGAACGCCGTGCCCATCGGCAAGCGTACGATCTGCTCGCTGAACTGGTCGTCGTAACGCCCTTCGGGCAGCAGGAAGCGATCGGCCAGGATATAGTCCATCGCCCGTAGGCCGGTCGTACCGGCATAGCCGATCCAGGTTGCCTGTACTGGCGCCGGCTTACGTGCGAAAAGTGTCAGGCGGTTCAGGCCCGAGTGACCGGAAAGATCGATCAGGATGTCGATCCGGTCTTCGCGGATCAGCTTGTCTGCCTGCTCATCGTTCAAGCCGACGATGGGACGCCAGGCCTTCACCAAGTCGCGGTTCTTCGCGGTCATCGCATCCTCGACGACGTTGTTGTAGTAGACGTAGAGCGATACTTGCTCGCTGTCCGCCATGGCTTCGAACATCGGTGTGATGAAACGCGACACCGCATGGGTGTACAGGTCGCCCGATACGAAACCGATGCGCAGTTGGCGGTGGGGATCGCGGTCGTTCGCGTGCGGTTGCTGCAACCCTCGCAGCGGAGTTTCCCAGCGTTCGCCGAACTCGAAATGCTTGCGTGTCAGTTCCGCGCCGTCGTGACAGGAATGGCTCAGCATAAACAAGGCGATGCTGTGGTTATAGGGAGAAGGTTCGAGGTCCAGCATGCGCCAGGCCAGTGACACGGCTTCTTCCCACTCACCCATGGTAAACAGCGCATGGGCCAGATTGCGCAGCGCAGTCATGTTGTCGGGTTGGAGTTCGACGGCGTGGCGCAATATGTCCAGAGCGGACGTCAGGTCGCCACGAACCTGCTCGGCGCCGCCGAGGTCGGCCAGCACGGCCGCGTCGTCCGGCCTGAGTTCGCGTGCCCGTTGCAGTGAAATGGCAGCGGCATCCTTCTGCTTGAGTGCCTGATGCGCCAGGCCCATCTGGTGGTGGGCCTTGAAGTGGTTTGGACGGCGTTCGACAGCGGCGCGGTAATGCTCGATCGCGTTGTCGTAACGGTGCAGGGAATGTAGCAGGAAACCAAGGTCGTAATGGGCATCCACATGGTCGGGGTCCAGTTCGACGACCCGCTGCAACATCCCGATGGCTTCCTCATTCTTGCCTTGGCGGTGCAGCACGGCGACCAAGCTCAATAGCATGGCCGTATTGTCGGGAGCCAGTTCGGCGGCACGGCGTGCGCTTTGCTCGGCATCGATCGGATGGCCTGCGCGCAACAGGGTATCGGCCAAGCCCTTGTGCACGTCGGCAGTGTCCTGGAAGCGCAGCGCCTGACGATAATAATCCTGGGCCGCATCCAGTTCGCCGAGTTCCAGCATGGCTGCTCCTAGGACCGCATGCAGCCCCCTGAATTTCGGATTCAGTTCGAGCGCGCGGCGTACGCCGGCGGCGCCCTCGGCCAACTCCCCTTGCCTCAGCAGGGCAATGCCAAGCAAGGCATGGGCGTTCGCGTCGCGCGGGTTCATCCGGACTGCGCGGCGGTGCTGTTCGATCTCGTTGGTAGGGCGGGGTACGGCGATGGAATTCATGAGGAACCTTGCGTGCGCTAAAGATCGGCAATCACTGTCGTCGGCAGTGGGCCATGCGATTGGAATTTCTTTGCGGAAATACTCTCCGTTGCGATTTTAAATGCACGGCGGGGCGAAGTGGCGGATTTGTTGCGGATAGCACGACAAATTTTTGGATTCGTTAGCAGAAGATAATCGCTTTACCGCCAAGCGCCATGCATCCGGGACACCGCCGTCCCGCGGCTTGCGCATGGCCTTCACGCCCGCTCGGCGGATGGTCTACAATGCAGGGTTCGACCATCGCCGAATACCCCATGAAATCAGAGGCTTACAAAAGCAGGCGCTTGAGCGTGGCGCCCATGCTCGACTGGACCGACCGCCATTGCCGCGCTTTCCATCGCCAGATCACGCGCCATGCCTGGCTGTACACCGAGATGGTGACCACCGGGGCGCTCGTCTACGGCGACGCCGAGCGCCACCTGCGCTTCGACGACATCGAGCATCCGGTCGCCCTGCAGCTGGGCGGCAGCGATCCGGCCGACCTGGCCAAGAGCGCGAAGCTGGGCGAGCAGTGGGGCTACGACGAGATCAACCTGAACTGCGGCTGCCCGTCCGAGCGCGTGCAGAAGGGCGCGTTCGGCGCCTGCCTGATGCAGGAACCGCAACTGGTCGCCGATTGCGTCAAGGCGATGCGCGACGCCGTGTCGGTGGACGTCACCGTCAAGCACCGCATCGGCATCGATTACCAGGAAGAATACGGTTTCGTGCGCGACTTCGTCGGCACCATCGCCGACGCCGGCTGCCGCACCTTCATCGTCCACGCCCGCAATGCCGTGCTCAAGGGGCTGTCGCCGAAGGAAAACCGCGAGATCCCGCCGCTGCGCTACGCCGTCGCCTACCAGCTCAAGCGCGAATTCCCGGACCTGGAAATCATCATCAACGGCGGCATCAAGACGAACGACGAAATCGCCGTGCACCTGGAACACGTCGACGGCGTGATGGTCGGGCGCGAGGCCTATCACAACCCCTATGTGATGGCCGGCTGGGATGCGCGGTTTTACGGCGACGACGCCCCGGTCAAGTCGCGCGAGGAAGTGCTGGAAGCGATGATCCCCTACATCCGCCGGGAACTGGAGCGCTACGGCCCGCTGGGCTTGAAGCTGAACAGCATCACGCGCCACATGCTGGGCCTGATGGCGGGCCTGCCGGGCGCGCGCGGATTCCGCCAGGTACTGTCCGACTCGCGCAAGCTCACCGTCGGCGATCCCGAACTCCTCCTCGAAGCCGCCGGACGCCTGCGCCAGGCAGCCTGATTTTTCTCCCTTCTTTCCCGCCGATCGCATGACGGTGACGCCCTTCGCGTCGCCGTCGTGTTCAACTTTCGCCACACTTTGTTACTTATTGTTGCAGGTGTGAAATGCTTTTCGTAATTGCTCTTGCTCAATGGAAAGAAGAGAACCATAATCGGGGTTCTTCTCGGCAAATGACTGCTTGTCATATTGTTGTATAGGAATTGTATTGTTGTTGTAACGAAACATTCCTGTTGTTGTGCATGGTTTCTGTCTGCGAAGACGCTTTTGTTTTACCTCGAAGAGATACGCGAAGTCCATGGAAGATGGGCTCTCCGTGATAACACGGCAGCCGCCAAGCGGATCCGAATAATTGAAACAGGGAAGATAGGGAATGAATCTTGCAAACATGAAGGTCGGCGTGCGCCTGGGCCTGGGCTTTGCCCTTGTGCTGGTACTGCTGGTCATCGTCACCGTGGTCGGCATCGTGCGCATGGCGCAGATCCAGAACCGCCTGGACCACGTGGTGAGCGTCAGCAACGTCGTGAACCGCCTGGTGGTCGACATGCGCCACAACGTCAGCGAGCGCGTCGCGTCGCTGCGTACCCTGACCCTGATGACGGATCCGGCCGACATGGAACCGGAACTGGCCCGCTTCAAGGATGAAACCGCCAAGTACGACGCGCTCCAGCAAAAACTGAGCGCCAAGTTCGCGGAAGAAGCATCGGATCAAGAAAAAGCCCTGTTGAAACAGATCAAGGAAGCGGAAAGCGTCGCCATGCCGGCGATCGCCAAGGCCTCCGAACTGTACCTGGCCAATAATGCCATGGACGCGACCCGCGTCATGATCAAGGAAATCCGCCCGGCCCAGAAGAAATGGCTGGAAGCGCTGGACCAGCTGGGCGCGATGGAAGACAAGCAGAACGCCCAGACCAAGGCCGACGCGGAAGCGCAGTTCTCGAATGCCCGTAACTTCATGCTGGTGCTGCTGGCCGTCGCCGTCGCGATCGGCATCGCCGCCGCCACCTTCATCACCCGCGGCCTGCTCAAGCAGCTGGGCGGCGAACCGGAATACACCGCCAAGATCGCCGGCAGCATCGCCCACGGCGACCTGTCGATCGCCATCGAGACCGACGCCACCGACCGCGGCAGCCTGCTGACCGAGATGAAGCAGATGCGCAACAGCCTGGTCGACATCGTCAGCCAGGTCCGCCGCGGCACCCATACCATCACCACCGCATCGCGTGAAATCGCCGCCGGCAACGCCGACCTGTCCTCGCGTACCGAACTGCAGGCCAGCTCGCTGGAAAAGACCGCGTCGACGATGGAAGAACTGACCTCGACCGTCAAGCAGAACGCCGACAATGCCCGCGAAGCGAACCAGCTCGCCGCCGCCGCCTCCGACGTGGCCCGCAAGGGCGGCGCCGTGGTGTCGCAAGTGGTGGGCACGATGGGCGAGATCAACAGCTCGGCCAGCAAGATCGCCGACATCATCGGCGTGATCGACGGCATCGCCTTCCAGACCAACATCCTGGCGCTGAATGCGGCCGTGGAGGCCGCCCGTGCCGGCGAGCAGGGCCGCGGCTTTGCCGTCGTGGCATCGGAAGTGCGCAACCTGGCCCAGCGCTCGGCTGCCGCCGCCAAGGAAATCAAGACGCTGATCGGCGACTCGGTCGAGAAGATCAGCCGCGGCTCGAAACTCGTCGGCGAAGCCGGTGTGACGATGGACGAGGTGGTCGACAGCGTCAAGCGCGTGACCGACATCATGAGCGACATCGCCGCCGCCAGCGCCGAGCAGAGCGCCGGCATCGAGCAGGTCAACGTGTCGATCATCGAGATGGACGGCATGACCCAGCAGAACGCCGCGCTGGTCGAACAGGCCGCCGCCGCCTTCCAGAGCCTGCAGGACCAGGCCGCGGAACTGCAGCGCGTGGTCAGCATCTTCAAGCTGGCTGCCGGCGAAGAGCCGGTGGTCGAGCCGGCACCGGCGGCGTCCGTGTCCACGGCAGTCGTGGCGCGTGCCCCGGCAGCGCGTGCGGCCCGCCCGCAGCTGAAGAAGCCGGTCGCAGCCAAGGCTGCGCCGCAGGAAGAACAAGGAGACGAGGCGCCGGCAGCGAAGGCGCAGACTTCGAAGAAAGTCGCTGCGGCCGCCGCCAGCGACGATTGGGAAGAGTTCTGAGCCGCCAGGCTCGCTAGATCCGCCGGCGTTCGCGCCGGCATTTAAAAAAAACTTTATTTTTCAGGGGAAACTATTATGTCCAACAAGAAATTCGTCGCCAGCCTGTTCGCCGCTCTGTCCATCACCGCCTTCGCCGCACCGGCCTTCGCCGCCGAAGTGCCGGCCAGCTTCGACCCGTCCAAGTGCAAGGTCGAGTACCCGAAAGCATCGCTGATGAACGAAGAGCAGGGCACGACCTCGATGTCCTTCCTGGTCAATGCGGACGGCTCGGTGGCGGATTCCAAGCTGGACAAGTCGAGCGGCTTCAAGGGCCTGGACAAGGCAGCCCTGAAAGGCCTCGCCGCCTGCAAGTTCAAGCCGGGCAGCAAGGACGGCGCACCGGCCCAGACCTGGACCAAGGTCGACTACGCCTGGAAGCTGGACTGATCCGCACCCGCTCCGCTCACACAAACCGGCCCTCGCGGCCGGTTTTTGTTTATCCACGTACGGCGTGGCACTCATGTAACCCATCTGTTCCTACTTGTTTCGAATGTAAGAACTTGCTTCATTCCAGCCGTGCATGGTTTCGCCTGGCTATAGTGAAGCCATGCAAACACAAGAAGGAGAAGCATCATGAAACGCATCCTCTGCGCCACTGCCGCCGCCCTGATCAGTACCGCCGCCGTCCTGCCGATGCAGGCATCCGCCGCCGACCGCGTCGTCATCGTCCGCGAAGCGCCACCGCCGCCGCGCCATGAAGTGGTGCCGCCGGCCCGCCGCGGCTACGTCTGGGCGCCGGGTTACTGGAACTACAGCGGCCACCGCTACGTGTGGGTGAGGGGCCACTGGGAACGTGAACGCCACGGCTACGCCTGGCGTCGTCCGGAATGGCGCGAGGACGGCCGCGGCGGCTGGGTGATGGACCGCGGCGGCTGGGGCCGCGGCGACAGCGACCATGACGGCGTGCCGAACCGGTTCGACGACCGTCCGAACAATCCGCATCGTTCGTAATCCGCCTGCGGGGCGGGCAGCAGAAGAGGGCGCAGCATGGCTGCGCCTTTTTTCATCCGCCGGTGACTTGATAGCGCGCGGGCCAGACGGTCGCTCCCGCCTTGACGTCGCGATAGACATCGGCGCCCACGCCGACCATGGCGCCTTGCCCGATATGGCGAGCCTGCAGGATGTTCGCGCCGGCGCCGATCAGCACTTGCTCGTCGATGCGGCAGTCGCCACCGATGAAGACCTTCGGCGCCACGATGGTGTGGCGGGCGACGACCGTATGGTGGCCGACGATGGCCGAGGTGTTCAGCAGGCAGAATGCGTCGATGCGTGCATCGACGCTGACGACGACGCCATGCGCGACGAAGCTGCCGGCCCCGATGCTTGCGCCTTCCGCGATGACGGCATGCGGCGACACCAGCGCGGGGAAGTCGAAACCCAGTGCCGCCAGCCGCTCGGCCAGCTCGGCGCGCTGGCCCAGGCCGGCCTGGTTGACGGCGCCGAAGCCCAGCACGATGCCGTCGTAGTCGCCGCGGCGGCGCTCCAGCTCGTCCAGGTAACCGCAATAGCGCAGGCCGACGCGTCCTTCGCCCGTGGCGTAGTAGTCCTCGACCGTGTAGCCGCGCAGGCGCGCCACTTCCAGCACTTCGCAGGCGAAGCCGCCGCCGCCGACGATGGCCAGCGTTCTTGCCTTGCCCACGTTATCCATGAACGCACTCATACGAGGAACTCCACGATGTCCTTGTTGCGCGAATAGGCGAACACCACCTGGCGGCCGCCGAACAGTACGGCCGGTACGGGGCCCAGCACCTTGACCATACGGTGCGCGCGGATTTCCCGGTCGACGTCCTCGAGGCTGTCGGCCTCGTAGCACAGGTGGTGGTAGCCGCCGCCCGTCTTGTCGAGGAAGCGCCAGGTGAACGATTGCTCGCCGGCCGGGCAGATGAACTCGATGTTGATGTTGTCCAGCGCGTACAACGCCAGTTCCGCCTGCTGGATGGGATCGAATACCTTGTCGACCAGGCGCAGTCCCGGCAGTGCGCCGGCCGCGGCCTCGATCGAGCGGACGACATAGCCGATGTGATGGACCTTCATGCCAGCGTCGCTCCACCGTCGACGGTGAGTACCTGGCCCGTGACGTGCGAGGCCGCATCGGACAGCAGGAAGCCGGCCAGCGCCGCCACCTGTTCGGGCGCGACCAGGCCCAGCGGGCTACGCCGTTCCAGTTCGGCGACGAATTCCTCCGTATAGACATGGGCCTGGGCACCCGTCATTTCCGTGCGCATGAAACCCGGCGCGATCGCGTTCACGCGCACCGGTGCCAGCTCCAGCGCGGCGCCGCGCACCATGGCGTCGAGCGCGGCCTTGCTGGCGCCGTAGGCGACGATGCCGCGCTCCGGGCGGTTGGCGGCCACCGAGGAGATGGCGACGAAGGCCGCGCCGGAGCCCGCATGGACCCGCTTCGATGCGAAGGCCTGCAGGACGGCCATGGCGCCCAGCACGTTCACGCGGAACAGGTCTTCGGCGCGCGCCAGGTCCACGCCGCGCAGCGGTGCGATGTACTGCTGGCCGGCGCAATAGACGACGTGGTGGATCGGGCCCGCCTCGCGCACGATGCCGGCGAACAGGTCCTTGACGCTGGAAAGGTCGCCGATGTCGAAGGTACGCGCCACCACGTGCCCGTTGTCGGCGGCCAGCGCGTCCAGGCGCTCGCGCCGGCGCGCCACGGCGAACACGCGTTCGCCGGCCTGCGCGCGCTGCGCCGCGATGGCGGCGCCGACGCCGCTGCTGGCGCCGATGACGACGGTCGTGCGCACGTCAGGCCGGCACCAGGGCGAGGATGTCGCCCACGGTCTTGAAGCGTTCGAAGTCGGCCGGCGAGACGTCGACACGCTTGCCGTCGAGCCAGTTCAAGATCATCAGCACGGCCATCGAGTCGTACTCGGGGATGGATTCCAGCGGAGTGTCCATGGCCAGCGCTTCGCCGGTGTCGATCACTTCGCTGAACTCGTCGAGGAGGGCGCTCATCGTCATTCCTTTCTATCGTCGATGATGACGGGTGGGGCATACAGGTCTTCCACGTCGAGCACGGCGGCGCCCCAGCTCAGGCCGATGCCGAAGCCGGACAGCAGCAGTTTCTTCCGGCCGTTGCGGTGTAGCTGCGCCGACAGGAAACCGTTGATGGTGCCGGGGATCGATGCCGAATTCTGGTTGCCGTAGACGGCCTGGGTCTGGTCCGGCACGCGTTCCTCGGGCAGGCCGAGGCGCTTGCGGATATTGTGCAGGATGTACTTGTTCGGCTGGTGCAGCACGAAGTAGTCGATCGCTTCCGGTGCCACGCCGGCATGCGCGAAGATTTCCGCGAACATCGTCGGCACGACCTTGATCGTGAAGTTGAACACTTCGGCGCCGTTCATGTACATGGAACCCTGCGGGCCGCGCGGCTCGGCTTCGTCGCGGATGCCGCTGCCGGGAATGTACAGCGCGCGGTGGCCGGCGCCGTCGCTGTGCAGCGCAAAGTGAGCAGGGCCGGCGGCGTCGGCGCGCGTGACGAGCGTGGCCGCGCCGGCATCGCCCATCAGCGGGGCGAAGGCGCGGTCGTCCTTGTCGGCGAAGCGCGAGGCGACGTCGCCGACCACCAGCAGCACGTTCGACAGGCCGCCGGCGACCAGCGCGAACGCGGCGTTCAGGCCGTAGACGTAGCCGCTGCAGCCCAGCGCGATGTCGTGGGCCATGACGTCCGTGCTGCAGCCGAGGCGGTGCGCCAGGTGGATCGCGGTGGACGGCGCGCGAAAGTCCGGCGTCTGCGTGACCATGATGACGGCGTCGAGCGTTTCGGGCGCGACGTGCAGGCCGTCCAGCAGCACGCGCGCGCTGTTCAGACACAGGTCGCTCGTGGTGACGCCGGGGGCGGCGATGTAGCGGCTCTGCAGGCCGAGCGTCTTTTGCAGGCGCTCCAGTTCCGCGTCCGTGAAGCCGAATTCCTCGCGCAGTCCGGCCGCCGGGCGCAGCATGCCGCCGACGGTGGTGACGACGCCGGCGATGCGCGCCGTCTGAAAGCTCAGTTTCGCCATGTCAGCCGCGCGCCGCCGCGTCCGCGACGTAGCGGCACCACGTGCCGAAACGCAGGAACGGCGAGCGCGCCGCATCCATCAGCGTCTCGTCGGCCAGCATGACGTAGCGTCCCAGCCCGATCTCGAGTTCCGTCTCGGTCGCCATCACGACGTTCAGCAGGGCGAGCGAGTCGAAGTAATCCATCAGGTTGGTGTCGGCTTGCGGTGCGCCGAGATTGTCGACGCCGGCGTCCTTGGCGACGCGCTGCACGACGTCGGCGAGGGTCTGTTCGATGTTCATGTGCTTGATTCCTTTGTGTCCGCATACGCGAACGAGATATAGGCAGGATCGTCGACGGCGCGTTCGAGGCGGTAGTCCTTGCCGCCATCGGCGCGTGCGCTGCCCGGCACGAAGCCGAGGCGGTCGTACAGCGTCGCGACCTGCATGTTCTTCGAGCCGGGCCGGTAGCGCGCGCGCAGGCCGTGCGCGGCCGCCGGGTGGCGCGCCACCATCGCCAGGATCTTGTCTTCCACGCGGCGGCCCAGGACGCGGCAGCTCAGCAGGAAATTCACGATCTCCCCATCGACGAGGATCAGCACGCCGACGATGCCCATGTCGCCGAATTTATCACGGACGTGGAAGTCGAAGACGGTGCCGCGCCGCATTAGACCGTGCACGTCGTTTTCGGACAGGCGCTCACAGGTCAGGTTGAACTGGTTGGTCTTGTTGACCAGCTGCGCGATGCGGTCCAGGTGCTTGGCGTCGTTGACGGCGCAGGTGACGAGGATGTCGAGCGAGGCGATGTAGTCCTCGAGCGACTGGAAGCCGGTGCGCGCAGCCTGGCGCGACTGCTCGGCGCGGTACTGCGCGCTCTTGTCGCGGTCCTCCGCCGTGATGCGCAATGCCTGTAGACCGGGAATGGCGGCCAGCACGCCCGCGCCGGTCAGGAAGCTGTTCGCATCGAACTGCACGCACTGCACTTCCGGCAGCGTCGAGCGCACTTCCTCGATCTCGAACGGGCTGTCGTCGATGAAGACGAAGCTCGACAGTCCGAGGTTCAGGTCGTCGGCGATCTGCGCGATCGACACGCTCTTGCGGTCCCAGTTCGCCTTGACGCTGGCGAAGTCGGACAACGCGAGGGGCATGCGGCGCCGCTCGAACAGCTCGGCGATGTCGTCCGCATTGTTCTTCGTGACCAGCGCCAGCAGCACGCCGCTATCCTTCAACTGGCGCAACTGCCGCTGGAAGATCGCGTGGACGATGCCCGGGTAGTTGCGGTCGACCTTGATGCCGTCCGGCCCGTCTTCGCCCAGCACGCCGCCCCACAGCGTGTTGTCGGCATCGAGCACGCAGACCTTCTTGCGCGGCTGCTGGTACTGGCGCACGCGGTCGAGCACCAGCTGCATGATCTTCGCGACCGCGGCCGGGCTGTACGGCGACTGGAACACGAATTTGTTCTTGGTGCGGTAGAACTGGCTGCTGCCCATCTCGAGCGCGACGCCGAACAGGTCGAGCACCGCCACGTCCGGCACGTCGGCCGCCAGGTGCGCGATCGCGGCATTGATCTCCATGACGGCGATGCGCGCGGCGTCCGTATCGGCCTGGTGGAAGTGCAGCGCGTGCGGAGGGAGCACCAGGTTCGACACCAGCAGCCTGGTCGCATTCGATGCGCGGAAGGTGCGGATCTGCCCGGCCAGTTCATCTTGGCGCGCGCGTGCGCCGGCGTCCGCATACACGTCGAGGAAGTAGTCGGTATCGAGCAGCAGGACGGCCACGTCCGCATCGCACTCCTGCAGCAGGAACTGGCCGACCTGTCCCAGCTCGGCGTACTGGAGTGCCCAGTCGCCGGTTTCTTGCAGGATCTCCGGCAGCTTGCCGAATACCTGGCCGACGGTATTGGAAACGATCTGTAACTTCATCTGCCGACGCGAGAGGGGAGGATAGTTGATGCAGGGCATTATACTGCGTCCGCCCGGCGGTGATCTCGTCGAATGTTGCTGCTGGGATACGGTGGCTGGAGATTTCCATTGTCGGGATGGAAAGGGCTTCCGGGGGCGGACAAAACAAAACGGGCCGCAGCGATGAAGCGTGCGGCCCGTTCCAGGAATTCTTGGGGTGGCTGATGGGACTCGAACCCACGACAACAGGAATCACAATCCTGGACTCTACCAACTGAGCTACAGCCACCACTGACTTGCTTTTCTGTCTCGTTGTTGCCGAGACAGAACGAGATTATATAGGCTGATCCCCGATCTGGCAAATCTATTTCTCCCAATAGTGCCGAGCCGGGCGGGGCATGCTTCAGGCGGCGTCGAACGTCGCTTCGTACACGGGCGGGTCGATGCCGACCAGGACGTTGAACGCGGCCGACAGCGCCGTGGCGCTGGCGCTCGTATAGGCTTCCAGGCTGCCGGGAGATGCATCCTGGCGCAGCAGTCCACCGCCTTCCAGCAGGCGCACCAGCTGACGCGTGACGGCTTCGCCCGTGTCGACGAGGGTGATGCCTGCGCCGCCGGCTTCCAGCGCTACCTGCTCGATCGATGCCTTCACCAGCGGATAGTGGGTACAGCCCAGGACCAGGGTGTCGACGCCCTGTTCGACCAGCGGCGTGACGTAGCGGCGCAGCATGGCCGTGGTGCCTTCGGCATCGTTGGCCTCGATGCGTTCGACCAGGCCGCGGCAGGGCTGCAGCAGGAACTCGGCCTGCGTCGCCCCACTGACTTCGTCGCGCAGGCGCAGGAACTTGGCGCCGGCCAGCGTGCCTGCCGTGGCGAGCACGCCGATCTTGCCGTTGCGGCTGGCGGCTGCCGCCGGCTTCAGGCCCGGTTCGACGCCGACGATGGGCATGTCGGGGAAGTGCTCGCGCAGCACCTTCACGGCGGCGACGGTCGCCGTGTTGCAAGCCACCACCAGCGCCTTGATGCCGCGCGCGACGAGGAAGCGCGCCACCGCGAGCGAACGCGCGGCCACCACCTCGTCGGACTTGTCGCCGTAGGGGGCGTAGCCGGCGTCGGCCACGTAGATCAGGTGTTCATGGGGGAGCCGCGCGCGGACGTGGCGCAGGATGGAGAGGCCGCCAAGGCCGGAGTCGAAGACGCCGATGGGGGCGTCGAGGGAGGGCGGGGTGTGCATGGCGTGATGTTGACGCAAGCGGGTGGTGCGGTCGTGCCGGCAAAAAATTGGGTCCCTGCCTTCGCAGGGACGACGCGTGAACGGTCGCACCGTATCCACCGTCGCCCCTGACCTAGCCGGCCGCCTTGGCAGGGGCCCAATTTCATATCAAGCTGCGTTGACGGGAATACCCTTCAGCGACTCGATCTTGGCCGCCCACTCCTTCGGACCCGTCGTGTGCACCGAGGTACCCGTCGAATCGACGGCCACGGTCACCGGCATGTCCTTGACCTCGAATTCGTAGATCGCTTCCATGCCCAGGTCCTCGAAGCCCAGCACCTTGGCCGACTTGATCGCCTTCGACACCAGGTAGGCCGAACCGCCGACCGCCATCAGGTAGGCCGACTTGTGGTTCTTGATCGATTCGATCGCCGCCGGGCCGCGCTCGGCCTTGCCGATCATCGCGATCAGGCCCGTCTTCTCGAGCATCATGTCGGTGAACTTGTCCATGCGGGTCGCGGTGGTCGGACCGGCCGGGCCCACGACTTCGTCGCCGACCGGATCGACCGGGCCGACGTAGTAGATCACGCGGTTGGTGAAGTCCACCGGCAGCGGTTCGCCCCTGGCCAGCATGTCCTGGATGCGCTTGTGCGCGGCGTCGCGGCCGGTCAGCATCTTGCCGTTCAGGAGCAGGGTCTGGCCCGGCTGCCAGGACGCGACTTCTTCCTTGGTCAGCGTGTCCAGGTTCACGCTCTTCGATTTCTGCGTGTCCGGGGTCCACTGCACGTCCGGCCAGGTCGACAGCGCCGGCGGTTCGATGTAGGCCGGGCCCGAGCCGTCCAGCACGAAGTGGGCGTGGCGGGTGGCGGCGCAGTTCGGGATCATCGCCACCGGTTTCGACGCCGCGTGGGTCGGGTACATATTGATCTTCACGTCCAGCACGGTGGTCAGGCCACCCAGGCCTTGCGCGCCGATGCCCAGCGCGTTGATCTTGTCGCACAGCTCGATGCGCAGCTCTTCCAGTTTGTTCTGCGGGCCGCGCTGCTTCAGCTCGTACATGTCGATGTCTTCCATCAGCGACTCTTTCGCCATCAGCATCGCCTTCTCGGCCGAGCCGCCGATGCCGATGCCCAGCATGCCCGGCGGGCACCAGCCGGCGCCCATCAGCGGCACGGTCTTCAGCACCCAGTCGACCAGCGAGTCGGACGGGTTCAGCATGACGAACTTGGTCTTGTTCTCCGAGCCGCCGCCTTTCGCCGCCACTTTCACGTCGACGGTGTCGCCCTCGACCAGTTCCATGTGCACGACGGCCGGGGTGTTGTCCTTGGTGTTCTTGCGCTCGAAGTGCGGGTCGGCGACGATCGATGCGCGCAGCTTGTTGTCCGGGAAGTTGTACGCGCGGCGCACGCCTTCGTTGACGGCGTCCGTGACGGAACCCGTGAAGCCTTCGAAGCGCACGCCCATGCCCACCTTCAGGAACACGTTGACGATGCCGGTGTCCTGGCAGATCGGGCGCTTGCCTTCGGCGCACATCTTGGAGTTGGTCAGGATCTGCGCGATCGCATCCTTGGCCGCCGGGCTCTGTTCGGCCTCGTAGGCGCGCGCCAGGTGCTGGATGTAGTCGGCCGGGTGGTAGTAGCTGATGTACTGCAGTGCGGCGGCGACCGATTCGATCAGGTCGTCTTGTTTGATGACAGTCATGAGGATCTCGCTAGGGGGACTTGGGGTGCTTGGGTGCGTTTCAGTGCTGCTTGGGGTTGCCGGTATTCGACATGATGCGGTCGGTGTAGGCGATCGCCATCGCCGACAGCAGGAAGACGGCGTGAATGCACGTCTGTGCGATCAACGTCTTCTCGTTGTACGCGTTGGCGTTGATGAAGGTCTTCAGCAGGTGGATCGAGGAGATGCCGATGATCGCCATCGCCAGCTTCGTCTTCAGTACCGACGCGTTCACGTGCGACAGCCATTCCGGCTGGTCCGGATGGTCTTCCAGGTGCATGCGCGACACGAAGGTCTCGTAGCCGCCCACGATCACCATGATCAGGAGGTTCGAGATCATGACGACGTCGATCAGGCCCAGCACGACCAGCATGATCGTCGTCTCGTTCAATTTCGTCGGGGCGGGCGCGCCCGGTACGGACACTGCCGCGATGATGTGCTGCAGCGCTTCCTCGCTGCCCATCGCGGCCATGACGAGGTCGGCCAGCTCGACCCAGAAATGGTACACGTAGACGCACTGCGCCAGGATCAGGCCCAGGTACAGGGGCAGCTGCAGCCAGCGGCTGGCGAACATGAAATTGGCGAGCGCCGAGCGCTTCTTGGCGGCGGCAGGGGATCGTGGTTCGTACATCGGGAAGAGGACTCCGGTGAAGCAGCGGGAAGACAACTCGGCATTCTACACCCGCCGAGCTCCACTGGCACCTTCCTTCGATGTTGCGGAAAGCTTGCTAGAATGACCTTGGGATGCCGAGGCGAGGCCGCCGGCGCGTATGGACGCGATCCATGCAAGCGACCCCTGTAAGCGCTCAGTAAGCGAGCCCGCATAAGGTATGTGGCAAAACTACCAGGATCCCGACCTGCGGCCCGCGTGTGGCCGCCGTAACCGATCGGGAATCCGCATGACTAAGGAGACTAGTATGGCCGAGAACGAGAACAGCCTGCAGGGCCTGCAGGAAAACCGCGTATTCAACCCGTCCGCGGAATTCGCCGCCCAGGCGACCATTTCCGGCATGGAGGCGTACAACAAGCTGTGCGCCGAAGCCGAACAGGACTACGAAGGCTTCTGGGCCCGCCTGGCCCGCGAGAACATCGCCTGGAACAAGCCTTTCACGCAAACCCTCGACGAGTCGAACGCGCCCTTCTATAAATGGTTCGCCGACGGCAAGCTGAACGCGTCGTACAACTGCCTCGACCGCAATATCGAGAACGGCAACGGCGACAAGACCGCCATCATCTTCGAAGCCGACGACGGCACCGTCACGCGCGCCACCTACCGCGAGCTGCACGAGCGCGTCGCCAAGTTCGCCAACGGCCTCAAGTCGCGCGGCATCAAGAAGGGCGACCGCGTCGTCATCTACATGTCGATGTCGATCGAAGGCGTGGCCGCGATGCAGGCCTGCGCCCGCATCGGCGCGACGCACTCCGTCGTGTTCGGCGGCTTCTCGGCGAAGTCGCTGCAGGAGCGCATCGTCGATGCCGGCGCCGTCGCCGTCATCACGGCCGACGAGCAGCTGCGCGGCGGTAAATCGCTGCCGCTGAAGGCCATCGTCGACGAGGCGCTGGCCATGGGCGGCTGTGAGACCATCAAGGACGTCATCGTCTACAAGCGCACCGGCGGCAACATCCACTTCCAGGAAGGCCGCGACATCTGGCTGCACGACCTGGTCGACGGCCAGAGCGCCGAGTGCGAGCCGGAGTGGGTGGATGCGGAACATCCGCTGTTCATCCTCTACACCTCGGGCTCGACGGGAACGCCGAAGGGCGTCCAGCACTCCACCGGCGGCTACCTGCTGTGGGCGATGCTGACGATGAAGTGGACCTTCGACATCAAGCCGTCCGACGTCTACTGGTGCACGGCCGACATCGGCTGGGTCACGGGCCACACCTACATCGCCTACGGCCCGACCGCCGTCGGCGCCACGCAAGTCATCTTCGAAGGCGTGCCGACCTATCCGCACGCGGGCCGCTTCTGGGAAACCATCGCCAAGCACAAGGTCAGCATCTTCTACACGGCGCCGACCGCGATCCGCTCGCTGATCAAGGCCTCGAACGCGGACGAGAAGGTGCATCCGAAGAGCTTCGACCTGTCCAGCCTGCGCCTCCTGGGCACCGTGGGCGAGCCGATCAATCCGGAAGCCTGGATGTGGTACTACAACAATGTCGGCGGCGCGCGCTGCCCGATCGTGGATACCTTCTGGCAGACCGAGACGGGCGGCCACATGATCACGCCGCTGCCGGGCGCGACGCCGATGGTGCCAGGGTCCTGCACGCTGCCGCTGCCGGGCATCATGGCCGCCATCGTGGACGAGTCGGGCGCCGACGTGCCGAACGGCCAGGGCGGCATCCTGGTCGTCAAGCGTCCGTGGCCGTCGATGATCCGCACGATCTGGAACAACCCGGACCGCTTCCGCACCGCCTACTACCCGGAAGAGCTGGGCGGCAAGTACTACCTGGCCGGCGACGGCGCGATCCGCAACAAGGACACGGGTTACTTCACGATCACGGGCCGCATCGACGACGTGCTGAACGTCTCGGGCCACCGCATGGGCACGATGGAGATCGAATCGGCGCTGGTGGCGCACCCGCTGGTGGCGGAAGCCGCCGTGGTCGGCAAGCCGGACGAGACGACGGGCGAGGCAATCTGCGCCTTCGTCGTGCTCAAGCAGGCGCGCCCGAGCGGCGAGGAAGCGAAGAAACTGGCGGCCGAGCTGCGCAACTGGGTCGGCAAGGAAATCGGCCCGATCGCGAAGCCGAAGGAAATCCGCTTCGGCGACAACCTGCCGAAGACGCGCTCCGGCAAGATCATGCGCCGCCTGCTGCGCGTGCTGGCCAAGGGGGAAACGATCAGCCAGGACGTCTCGACGCTGGAAAACCCGGCCATCCTCGAACAGCTGAAAGAATCTGCTTGAGTGCGGGCCGATTTAGGAGTTTAATCTCCTGACAGATTGCAGAGTTGATGCCGCGCTGGGAAACCGGGGCGGCATTTTTTTATGCGTTTCAGGCGCTCTTATGCGCCATCGGTATCGCTGTTCCCGCCGAAGGCTTTCATCAGGGCGTCGCGGTCGATGGCCGCTTTCCCGGCGCTGGCGGTGGCGCGTCCGCGTTTTCCCGTGAACTCTTCCTCGATATTGTCGCGGTAATAACTCCACGGCGAGGCGGACGTCGACAGCTTGCGCCAGGTGTCGCTGCCGACGGCGGCGTAGTCGATGGCGGTGCCGTCGTCGAATTCCACGCGCAGGGTGCGCTCGCGCTGGTCGTAGCCGATGGCGCGCAGCTTGCCGGCGTTGATCTTCTTCATTTCCATCGTGGGCTCCTGGATGATGAGGCGTCGTCCCTGCGCAGGCAGGGATCCAAGTACTCGTAGAGTTAACGGATCCGGAGCCGCCTCGTTGACTGGCCTGGCAACATAAACCAACGTCATTCCCGCGCAGGCGGGAATCCATGCTGAGTTGGCTAAAGATGCTCAGCATGGGTTCCTGCCTTCGCAGGAAGTCGTTTCCGGCAATGCCGGGAACGACGTGGCGGCTTATAATTTTTCTAGTTGCTGCCGCGCATACCCTGCACTCGCACTGTTGGGCGCCAGCTCCAGATACGTCTTGTACGCCGCCTTCGCCTTCACCCCATCCCCCGCCCGCGCATACGCATCGCCCAGGTTCATGTACGCGATCGCCCGCGACGGATCCATCTTGATCGCATTCTCGAACCAGCGCGCCGCCTCCGCGAACTTGTCCTGCTTGTAGTAAACGAAGCCCAGGTTGTTCGCCGCCAGCGCGAAGTTCGGCCGCAACTTCAATGCCTCGGTGAACTGCGCCTCCGCCTGCGCATACTGCTTTTCCTTGTACAGCTGCAGCCCATGGTCGTTGGCGCGCTGCGCCTGCTGCCGGCTCGACACGGGCACTGCCGCCGGCGCCGTGATCGTCGCCGTGCCGCCCTGCAAATCCTTCACGACGACGGTGGACGAAGGCGCGGACGCCTTCGCATCGAGCTTGCTGTTGAGCGCGATCGCATCGTTCGACAGCTGCGCCGTGTTCGTGTTCAGGAACTCTGTCTCTTCCGGCAGTTCGAACACGAAGTCGCCGCCTTCCGATCCCGGCAAGCTGCCGAAGGCGGGCGTCTGCTGCGACACGCTCGACACGGCCGGCGCCACGTAGGCGGCCAGCTCCGTCGCGGTGATCAGGCCGTCGCCGTTCAGGTCGGCCTTGCCGCCCAGGCCCTGCATCAAGGTCCAGGTGAACACCGAGTGGCCGTTCGGCCCGCCGTCCGACACCAGCTGGTCGGCGCCGCCGGCGGTCAGCATCTGGCGTCCCAGGCGGCGCGCGTTATCGCGCAGGAAGGACGCGTTGGCGCCGCCGCGCGTGAGTCCCAACCCGCTGTAGCAGGCATCCATCACGAAGAACGCGTGCTTGGCCTGCAGGCTCTCGGCGATGTTCTGGATCTCGGTCATCGGGATCGCATCCGTCGCCAGCTGGTTCGGATCGGCGTCGTAGGGAATGATGTAGCCGAGATCGCGCCCCGAACTGAGCTTGCGCGTGGCGCCGTGGCCGGCGAAGAACACGAAGATGCGGTCGTTCGGCTGCAGTCCTCCATGCGCCAATTTGTCGTGGAAGGCGGCCAGGATGCCCGTGCGCGTGGCCTGTTCGTTCTTCAGGGTGATGACGCGTTCCGGCGCGAAGCCGAACTTCTGCACCAGCAGCTGGCCGACGCCCTCGGCATCGTGCACCGCATACTGCAGGCGTGGCCACTTCGGATAGTTGTCGACGCCGACGAGGATCGCCCACGAATTCGCATACCCCGTGGCGGCTGCGCGCGGCATCGGCGCCGGCGCTGCGGCGGCGCTGGCCTTGAAGGTTGCGCCGTCCCAGCCGGCGAACTGGTAGCCCTCGGCAGCCAGGCGCTCCAGGATCGCGGGCAGCGCCTTCACGGTGCGCTCGTGGATGTCGTGGAACAGGACGATGCCGCGGCCTTCCTTGTCCACGGCGCGCAGCACGCGGTCGGCGATGGACGAGGGCACCGGGTCGGCCCAGTCGAGCGAATCGATATTCCACATGACCGACTTCAGGTGCGCGTTCTCCAGCAGCTGCAGGCCTTCCTTGTTGCGCGCGCCGTAGGGAAAGCGGAACAGGTCGGAGCGTTGCGGATCGACGGCCTTGAGCAGCGTATCCGTATCGAGGATCTCCGAACGCAGTCCGGCGCCCGTCTGCTTCGACAGTTGCGCATGCGAGAAGCTGTGGTTCGCGAGCACATAGCCCTGCGCCTTGAGCTTGCGGCTGACGGCCGCGCCGGCATTGAGCTTGGCCGCGCCGTTCGCATCGAGCGTGCCGAGGTTGCGCCCGACGCTGAAGAACACGGCCGGCGCATCGTACTGCTTGAGGATGGCGGCGATCTCCTCGCTGTAGCGGCGGTGCGGGCCGTCGTCGAAGGTCAGCACGATGGTCTTCTTCGGCAGCGTCTTGCCGAAGATCTCCGCTTCCTCGCGCGCTTTCGTCGGCGCCGCCGCTGCCGCCGGCTCGCCGGGTTCGACGGGATCGGGCTTGGCGGGGTAGGGCAGCACGACGCCGTAATCCTTCAGGATGCGGTCGCGCTGGTACTGCGTCTTCAGGTAGGCGACGTAGCTGTCCCACTTCTCGCGCTTCAGGACGATGGAGCGGGACTCGTAGCGCCCGAACACGGCGCGGATCTCCTTCTCGTACATGCGCTCGACCTCGGCCAACGCATCGAGGTCTTCCGAGATCCGCTTGTGCAGCTTGATGGCGGGGAGCGCGGAATCCTGGGCCACGCGGTCGAGCAGCGACTGCAGCGTCTCGCGGAAGGCCAGGCGGTCGGCATCGTACAGGCCTTCGCCCGATTCGACGTAGTCG
Source organism: Massilia sp. YIM B02763 (assembly GCF_030412015.1). Lineage (GTDB taxonomy): Bacteria > Pseudomonadota > Gammaproteobacteria > Burkholderiales > Burkholderiaceae_D > Telluria. Next base: position 111,234 of record NZ_JASNRD010000004.1, read on the forward strand.
AGCAGGCCGCCGACCTGGTCGAAGCGGCGCGCATCGTTCGAAGAGACCAGTTGGCCGAGGGCGTTATCGACCCTGGCGATGCGCTCCTGGTTCTCATGGAACAGCTGCTGGCCGACGCGATTCGCCTCCGCCCGCGCCTCGGCGGACAGCGCTTCCTCGTCCAGCGTCAGCACGATCATCTTGCGGTAGGCGGCTAGCATCTGGCGCATGTCCGAGGCGATGGCGCTGGCCTGTGGCGACTGCGCGGCGCTGTTGCCGGGCTGCTGCGGGGCGGGTGGCGTGTCGGACTTGCGGCTGACGAGATAGGTGCCGCTGGCGGCGCCGGCTGCGGCGACGGCGAAGATGATGGCGTAGAGGGATTGGCGTTTCACGGCGGGCAGTGGCTCGGATGGGAGAATGTTTTATCTGAGCAACAATACCATTATTGCACTATCGCGGGCCACCGAAACTCCAGGGGTTGTGGTGTCGCAAACAACACCCCGTCGTCCCTGCGGAGGCAGGGATCCAAGTCAGGTTGCGCACGCCGTGCGCGACATGGGCACCGAACACCCTTGTACTGCCGGGAATAGTTGCTATAATAGGCGGCTTCGCAGAGATGCGAAAACCCATCAGGAGAGATGGATGAGTGGTTTAAGTCGCACGCCTGGAAAGCGTGTATAGGTTCATAGCCTATCGGGGGTTCGAATCCCCCTCTCTCCGCCAAGAATGTAAAGCTTAAAAGGCCACCCTTTGGTTAATTCCAGTCACTTAAGGCATTGACCAGTCGACGGTTTGAGCTAAAACGGATTCACGTGCAACGTGAATCCGTTTTTTATTATGGCTCTCCAACTTGACCTGGACGATGCGGCTGAGCTGGCACCGCATGAGTTCGAGCGATTCGCCAGCCTGATCGATCCTGCATGGATTGACGAAGCCCTGAGGCAAACCGGAACCGTATCGCTGCGACGGCGGCGCCTGCCCGCTGAGCACATGGTCTGGTTGGTGATCGGCCTAGCCTTATTTCGCAATGAGCCGATCTGGCACATCGTCCAACAGCTCGATCTTGCCAACGGACCGACGCTGAACGCTCCTGCTCCTAGTGCTGCTGTCGCAGGTCGTGAACGCCTGGGAGAAGCGCCGATGGCGTGGCTGTTCGAACGGTTGGCAAGCTGCTGGACAAGCGGCGCTGTACTGGAGCACGGGCGATTTCATGGACTGCGAAGTTACGCTGTCGATGGTGTCGTATGGTCGCTTCCCGACACGCCAGCCAATAGCGAGCAATTCGGACGAGGCTCGAACGCAAATAGCAATGGCGCTTGGCCCCAATTGTGCGCAGTCTGTCTGATGGATACCTATACGCACCTGATCCGCGCCGCCGAGTTTGGCGATTATGGAACCGGGGAACTGAGCTTTGCCAGACCGCTCATGCACAAGGTGCCGGACGAGTCCCTGACGATCTTCGATCGCGCCTACTTCTCGGCCGCCTTCTTGCTCGACTGGCAGCACGCAGGGCAACAAAGGCATTGGCTCATGCGAGACAGAACCGGGTTGCGTTATGAAGTCGTGTGTCAGTTCACACCGGACGACTGCCTGGTAAGGATGCCGATCTCGCCGCAGGCACGCAAGCAGCGCCCCGACTTGCCATCCCATTGGCAAGCACGTCTCATCACCTGCAAGGTCGGCGGCGAGCGTCGGCAGTTTCTGACATCCCTGTGCGATGCGCATCGTTTCCCTGCACGCGAGATCGCTGCGCATTACGTGCAGCGCTGGGAAATCGAATTGGGGTTTAGGGAAATCAAGCAGGGCATGCAGAAGAATGCGACGACGTTGCGCAGCAAGCTGCCTGCACTGGTACGTCAGGAAGTGTGGGGCACGCTCATTGCCTACAACCTGCTGCGTCATGAGATCGCCCAGATGGCCGATGAAATGCACGTGCCGCCACAACGATTGAGCTTCCAGTGGCTGGCCCTGGCCATCACCTCGGCCCTGTACCACTGGCCTTTGCAAACGCCTGGCACCTTCCCCAAGCGCCTGGCTTTGCTGCACCAGCAGGCATGTGCCTACCTCTTGCCAGAGCGTCGAACGCGATCGTATCCACGAGCAGTCAAACAGCCCAGATCCAAATTTCCAATGAAAAATGCCAGTCAGCTTAACTGACTGGCATTAACCCTCGGGTGGCCTTTTTGCATTTGTTTCATGGCGGAGAGAAGCAGGGCCCCTGCGGGCCCTGCGCGGGGGATTCGAAGGCCTCGCCCCTGCAAGGGCGTGCCTTCCGAATCGCCACTTTGCTGCCGCCCTGGCGGCAGCCCCGTGCGCCGAGGGCGCACGACGCAATCCCCTAGCAGATCTAGCAGATCGACCCGTACGTGCTCTTCCCCTTGGCTACGTCCAAGCCGAAATAGCAGGTGTAACCGTCACGCTTGTCCCAGACACAGGAGAGGTCACTCCTGTCTCGTATTCGGTGATCAGGGGCAGCCCCACAGGTATCCTTGTTGTCAGGTCCGATCTGGTCGAACAGCTCCTTTGCGAGCGGCCCCCTAAACGTGAATGCGACCTTCCGGTCGTTCTTCGTTGGCGGCACTGTATCGCCCAATTCGCCGCCGTACACCCAGTAATCGCCTTTGAGTGGCTTAGGGCCACCGGCCGAGGTTTCCTGCTTCTCGGCCGCCTGCGTCAGTGAGTACAAGGTGAGGGCTGCGACGAGGAACACTATACGCGCGCTCATGATCCGTACCTCGGCCAAAGCTCGACATGGAAGTGGTTGTTGTGGCCTATGAGGGACTTGACGCGAGCACCACCCAGCGCCGTTTGCACTCGCTCGTCGTTGAAGTAAGCGATCTTAATCCACGGGTGCTCAACAAACAGGCTAATCAAATTCGTAGTGGCCTCAAAGTCGTACTCCTTGTCCCTGTAGGTGCAGCGCGCAGCTTGCCCCGTCATGTAGTCCTTGCGAACCGGCCGGCAATCCATCTCGATGCCTTTCTGGTGCGATTTGTGGTTGTCGTAGGCGAAACCGCCATCGATGCTGATGTTGCCGATCCCGAATTTCCGGTCACACATGGATTGCCATTGGCGCTCGATCTGGAAGATCAACGTAAGCAAGTTGGGGTGCGCATACTGCGCCAGGTGGCCAGTGCCCGGCACGTCGTGGAGTGTCCCGTACACGTAATATCCTGCATCCTCGGGCGCCTGTGGCAGCATGAAGTAGCCTCGCCGGTCTTTCGGTTGAATTGGAACGCCATCAGGCATGGCTTCCTCCGTTATGCGCACTTGTTGCAGGCGAGATCCCAGCCACCAGCGGTGTTACCGCCTGCGCCGCCGCCAATCTTCTGCTGGGTGTATTTCCACTTCACCTTGGAAAACCGCAGGCCGATTTCATCATGCAGCAGGCCACCGTTTCCCATGGACTGGTCGATATTGGCGATGATGACGTTCTCCAATTCGACCTCGTAATACTTTACCGGTTTGCCGTCGCCGTCTGCACGCATGAACTCCAACTTGGCCTTCGGGACGGTTTTGCCCATGGAGCAGGTCTGCATGAGGGTTGGCGAGGCGAGGTCGACCAGCTTGGACAGTGAAATGGTACGGTGCTCACACCGCTCCGCCGTGTGACCGCCTGCTGTAGAAGCGGTTGCGCTACGAGGCTGAGTCACGCCCCAATGTGCCGAGGTGACTTCGATCCAGCCCTGATGCGTTGAATCTTGCGACTCGCCCTTGATGCCGTCGATTTGCAGATAGACGTCGATTGCCATGGTAGAAATTCTCCGATGAGGTTGCTCGTTCCTGCCTTCCAGCGACAAGCGACTATTGTTTGGGCATTGGAACGAAAGCACGTTGGAGCTGATCAATTAGACGCCGAGTCTGCTTAGGTGATTGGCGTAAAGAAGCATCGGGTCGGCGCCTCGACTGGTACAGGCATGAGATTCCGTGATGTGTCAGGCTGGTTCGAAAAACTGGTCCAGGCGGCCGCAGAACGGGAAGACCGAGCATTGTCGATGTCAGTCCACGCTCGTGCTAGCATGCCTCATCCATAACAAGGGAGCCGCAGCATGGACATGAGCGTCGACCAGCCGAAGCAAGTCACGGCCACTTCCACCCGCGCCGTCGTCACCGGCATGCTCTTCGTCGGCCTCCTGTTCTTCATCCTCGGCTTCGTCACCTGGCTCAACGGCTTCCTGGTCCCGTTCCTGAAGATCGTCTGCAGCCTCAATAACTTCCAGGCCCTGTGGGTCACCTTCGCGTTCTACATCGCGTACACGGTGATGGCGCTGCCGTCCGCCGCGGTGCTCAGGCGGACCGGCTACAAGAACGGCATGACGCTGGGCCTGGCCATCATGGGTTGCGGTGCCTTGCTGTTCATCCCGGCCGCGCAGACCACGCACTACGGACTGTTCCTGGCCGCGCTGTTCACGCTCGCCACCGGGATGACCCTCATGCAGACGGCCATCAACCCCTACATCGTCTGCCTCGGCCCGCGCGAGAGCGCGGCCATGCGCATCAGTATCATGGGGCTCTTCAACAAGGGCGCGGGCGTGGTCGTGCCGCTCGTGTTTTCCTCGCTGATGCTGGCCGATATCGACCGCTTTTCGCATACCGCGCTGGCGACGCTGGAGCCGGCCGCACGTGATGCCATGCGTGCCACGCTGGCGCAGCGCCTCGTGTTCCCGTACGCGTGCATGGCCGGGCTGCTGTTCGCGATCATGGTCTTCATCCACTTCTCCAGGCTCCGCGAGATTCCGCTCGATGCCGAAGAAGGGGACGACGTCGAACGCCTAGGCGTGCTGCAGTATCCGCAACTGGTGCTGGGCGCGCTGGCCCTGTTCGCCTACGTTGGCGTGGAGGTCATCGCGGGCGACACCATCGGCTTGTACGGCCACGAGCTGGGCGTCCCCAACTTCGGCGTGCTCACGTCGTACACGATGGTGTGCATGGTGCTCGGCTACCTGATCGGCGTGGTGGCGATTCCGCGCTGGCTGTCGCAGCAGCGCGCGTTGCTGTGCTCGGGCCTGGCCGGACTCGTGTTCACCGTCGGCGTGGCCACCGGTTCGCCGCACGACAGCGGCATCGCGCAGGCCTTGCTGGGCTGGACGGGGATCGTGCCGGTGCCGAACACCGTCATGTGCCTGGCGCTGCTGGGCCTTGCGAATGCGATGGTGTGGCCAGCCATCTGGCCGCTCGCGCTGCAGGGACTCGGGCGTCACACGGCCAGCGGTTCGGCCTTGCTGGTCATGGCGATCGCCGGCGGCGCCGTGCTGCCGCTGCTGTACGGGCGCCTGTCCGATGCCGTCGCGCCGCGCGAAGCCTACTGGCTCATGCTGCCGTGCTATGCGCTGATTTTCTGGTATGCGGCGCGCGGGCACGCCATCCGCCACTGGCGCTGAATGGAGACACCGTTGATCGACCGGACACGCTACGCACGCTGGCTGCTGGTCGCCTTGCTGGCCGCGCCATTGGCCCAGGCGCGGGAAGCGCCGGCGACGCAGGACACCGCAGCCAGCGTCGCCAGTGGCGCCAAGCTGCAACTGCGCTGGGAGCTGCAGCGCAACCTGTACACGCAGCAGGCGCCGGGCGGCCGCACGCAGGCGCGCCTGATCCTGACCAACAAGGACAGCAAGCCGTTGCCGCCGCAGGGCTGGTCGCTGTACCTCAATTTCATGGAGCGCGTCGAAACGGGTGCCTTGCCGGGCAAGGTGATCCTGGAGCAGGTCGCGGGCGGCTTGTTCCGCCTGCGTCCCGCACCGGATTTTCCCGGCCTGCAGCCGGGCCAGACGCTGGACATCGTCTACTACCACCCGGACCCGGTCATCAAGCTGTCGCGCGCGCCGGCCGGTCCCTACCTCGTCTACGACGCGACGCCGGACGCCGGCACGGCCATCGACTTCGCGCTGCTGCCCGTCACGCGGCCGGAACAGCTGGACCGCGGCGCCAGCGGCATCCCGCCCTTGACCACGCCGCAGGACACCTATCGCCGCAACGCCCGTGCGGACTTGCTGCCCGCCGCCGCGGTCCCGCCGGTGCTGCCCACGCCCTTGCAGCTGCGGAAGGGGAGCGGCACGCTGCGGCTGACGGCGCGTCCGCGCATCGACGCGCCGGCCGCATTGAGCAACGAGGCGGCGCTGGCACGATCGCTGTTTCCCGCGAACCTGCCGGCTGGCGGCCCGGCCCTGAGCCTGAGCGTGGGCAAGGTGAAGGACCAGTCCTCGCCCGAGGCCTACAGCCTGAGCATCCGCGCAGGCAGCGGCATCGCCATCGTCGGCAACAGTGCGGCCGGCGTCGCCTACGGCCTGCAGACGCTGCGCGACCTGATGCCGCTGCCCGGCACGCCGGACCTCACGCTGCCGGAAATCGAGATCGTCGATGCGCCCCGGTTCGGCTACCGCGGCTTCCAGCTCGACGTGGCGCGCAACTTCCACGGCAAGCAGACGGTGTTCAAATGGCTGGACCTGATGGCGCGCTTCAAGCTGAACCGCTTCCACTTCCACCTGACGGACGACGAAGGATGGCGTCTCGAGATCGCGGGCCTGCCGGAGCTGACGTCCGTCGGCGCCGTGCGCGGCCACGCGGCGCGGGCCGGCCTGCGGCTGCAGCCGGCCTACGGTTCCGGCCCCGATCCTAAGGACCCCCGTGGCAGCGGTTACTTCAGCCGCGCCGACTACATCGAGATCCTGCGCTACGCGCACGCGCGCCACATCGAGGTGGTGCCGGAGATCGAGATGCCGGGCCATGCGCGCGCCGCCATCCAGGCGATGGAAGCGCGCTACCGGCGCTTGGCAAGGGCAGGGGACAAGGACGCGGCCAGGTACTTGCTGACCGAGTTCGAGGACCGCTCCGTCTACAAGTCGCCGCAGATGTACACGGACCACGTGCTCAATCCGGGCCTGGAATCGAGCTTCACCTTCATCGAGCACGTGGTCGACGCCATCGTCGCGCTGCACCGCGAGGCCGGCGTGCCGCTGCACACGATCTTCATGGGCGGCGACGAAGTGCCCGACGGCGCCTGGGAAAAGTCGCCCGCCGCGCAAGCGCGCATGCGCCAGGAAGGACTCGAGACGACGGCCGACCTGTGGGATGATTTCTACGAACGCGTCGATGCCATGCTGCGCCAGCGCGGCCTGTTCACGTCGGGTTGGGAAGAGATCGGCGCCCGCCAGACCGTGCTGCACGGCCGCCGCAAGCTGATCCCGAATCCCCGCTTCACGCAGCGCGGCTTTCACGCTTACGTCTGGAACAACACGCCCGGTGCCGAAGACTTCGCCTACCGCCTCGCCAATGCCGGCTACGATATCGTGCTGGCGCCGGTGACCAAGATGTACATGGACATGTCGTACAACGCCAATCCGGAGGAGCCGGGCGTGAACTGGGGCGCCTACACGGAGCTGGAGGATGTCTACGACTTCATCCCGTTTGACTACCTGAAGAACGCGCCGGATGCGGCCCGCATCGGCAAGGACGGCCTTACCGACTTCGGCAAGCGCCGACTGCGCGGGCTCGAAGCCACGATGTTTACGGAGACGGTGCGCGACCCGGCCCTCATCGACTACCTGGTCATGCCGCGCCTGCTGGCCGTGGCGGAACGCGCCTGGGCGCCCGACCCTGCCTGGGCCACGGAGACCGATCCGGCCAGGGCCGCGGCGCTGTATCGCGATGCGTGGACCGGCTTCGTCAATACACTGGGCCAGCGCGTGCTGCCGCGCCTGGACCTGGACGGCGTTGGCGTCAGTTACCGCATTGCGCCGCCCGGTTTAATAGTGGAGGGCGGCCGCGTGCTGGCCAACCACGTCCTGCCCGGCATCACGCTGCGCTATACGACCGACGGCAGCGCGCCCACGGCCGCCAGCAAGCAGGTGACCGGGCCGATCGCTGCACACGGCACGATCAAGGTGGCGGCCTTCGACCGCAACGGCCGACGTGGCCTGGTCGCGACGATCGACCACAGGTAACCTGCCTAAAAGGCGGGCACGCCAGCGGACACCGCATGCCTGCTGGCTTTCGCTCCCCGGGGTAGGTTGTTCTCCACAGAAATTGTGGATATCTCCCGCCCCCTGTGGATATCGTTCCCGGTCAGGTTGCCCGCATCTCCGCCCGGCCGCGCGCATCCAGTTCGAGCGCCACCGCGCGGCCATCCACGTGCAGCCGCACGCGCTGGCCCGCTTTGCCCTGTATGGACAGGCGCCGCATGCGGCCGCCGGCCCAGTCGAGGTCCAGCTCCAGGCCGCCGCGCGCCCGCACGCCGTACAGCGATCCTTCCGGCCAGGCGGTGGGCAGCGCCGGCAGGATGCGGACTTCGCCGCCCCAGGACTGCACCAGCATCTCCAGGATGCCGGCCGCGCCGCCGAAGTTGCCGTCGATCTGGAAGGGCGGGTGGGCGTCGAACATGTTCGGGTAGGTGCGCACGGGGCCCAGCAGGCCGCGCAGGATGCCGTGGGCGCGTTCGCCGTCGCCCATGCGCGCCCACAGCGCCAGGCGCCACGCAGTGGCCCAGCCGGTCGACATGTCGCCGCGGTTGTCCAGCACCTTCTTTGCCGCCGCCACCAGGTCCGGCGTGTCGCGCACGTTGATCTGCTCGCTCGGGTAGACGGCGTACAGGTGCGATACGTGGCGGTGGTGCTGTTCCGGCGCCTGCGCGTCCCAGTCTTCCAGCCATTCCTGTAGCTGGCCCTGGGCGCCGATGCGGTCCGGCGCCAGGCGCGCACGCATGTCCTTCAGCGTCTGCGCAAAGGCGACGTCCGGATCGTGCAACTGCGCGTGCGCGGCGATCGTCCAGGCGAACAGGTCGCGCACGATCTGGCGGTCCATCGCCGGGCCGGCGCAGACCGCCACTCCCGGGTGGTGCTCGTTCTCCGGCGAGATCGACGGCGAGGTGACGAGCCCGCGGCCGTCCTTGTCCTCGACCAGCGTATCGACGAAGAACAGGGAAGCGCCTTTCAGCAGCGGGTAGATGCGGTGCAGGTAGGCCTGGTCCGGCTCGTACTCGTAGTGGTGCCACAGCGTCTGGCACAGCCAGGCGCCGCCGCAGGGCCACATGCCCCAGTTCGGACCGTCGATGGGGAAGGCGGCGCGCCACAGGTCCGTGTTGTGGTGCGCGACCCAGCCGCGCGCGCCCCAGCCCTGGCGTGCGGCGACGGCGCCGCTGGCGGCCAGTTCCTCGACCATGCGCAGCAGCGGTTCCGTGCACTCGGGCAGGTTGGCCGCTTCGGCCGGCCAGTAGTTCATCTCCGTATTGATGTTGATAGTGTACTTGCCGCCCCAGGGCGGGTTCGTGCCTTCGTTCCAGATGCCCTGCAGGTTGGCGGGCTGGCTGCCGGGACGCGAGGACGACAGCAGCAGGTAGCGCCCGTACTGCAGGTACAGGGCGGCCAGCGACGGGTCCAGCGTCTGTGCGGCGGCGCGGATGCGGGCGTCGGTCGGCTGCATCGGCTGAAGCGCGCCGTCGTCCGTCCCGATACGCAGCGACAGGCGCCGGAACGGTTCCTGGTGCGCCTGCACGTGGTCCGCGCGCAGCGCCGCGTAGGGCTTGCGCGCCGCCGCATCGGTATGGCCGCGCACGATGCGCACCGGATCGCCCCCGATGTCGCCGTGGCGCACGTAGCTGGTGGCGGCGCCCACCAGCAGCGTGATCTCGCGCGCGCCGCGCACGCGCAGGCGGCCTCCCTCCACCGTGACCTTGCCGTCGCCCAGCGCCAGCACGCGCACGGCGTAGCGCAGCGCGCCCTTCACGCCGGCGTTGTCGGCGTTGCGGCCTTGGACCAGCAGGGCGCGCGGACCGTCGGCCGCGACGGACAGGCTGTCCGGCACGTCCTCGATTTGCAGGGGCTCGCGGAAGTCCCAGGCGACGCCGGTCTGCAGCACCGGATCGCCGTCCTTGCTCGACCGGGTATTGCCGTACCTGACCTTGTATTGCGGATGGCGGTAGCCCACGTCGATGTCGAGGCGGTCCGGCCCCGTCGCGCGCAGGTGCAGCACCACGACCTGGTCGGGCAGGCTGGCGAAGCTCTCGCGCAGGTGGCGCGTGCGTCCGCTGGTGAAGGAGGTCGAGGCGATCGCCGTGTCGAGGTCGAGCGCGCGGCGGTACCTTGCCGCGCCGGAGAGTCCCAGCACGTCGACCAGCAGGTCGCCGGCCGCGCCGTACGGCATCTGCGTCGCCGGCTTGGCGATCATGGCGTCGCTCACCAGGTCGCGCGCTTCGGCGTAGCGGCCGGCGTCGATCAGCGCGCGCACGCGCGGCAGCGCGTCGCGCGAACCCGGGTTGGAAAAGTCGTAGGGACCGCCCGCGTACAGCGTGTCCTCGTTCAGTTGCAGGCGCTCCTGGGCCGGGCGGCCGAACACCATCGCGCCCAGGCGGCCGTTGCCGAGGGGGAGGGCCTCGACCCACTGCGCGGCCGGCTGCGCGTACCACAGGGCCAGGCGTTCGCGCTCGCCGCCGCCGTCCGCGACCGTCGTGGCGACGGCCGTGGCACGGGCCAGGCCCGGCCAGATCATGGCCAGGCCGGTGGCGGCCAGCACGTGGCGCCGGGTCGAATCGATGCCGCTCTTTGTCATGCGTGTCTCCGTATGTTTTATCGGTGGCGCATCGTAACATGCACATCTCTGTAATTGTCATGCGCTAACATGGGCGTCGATCCGGTATCATGCAAGCGTCGAACCGAATTTGTACGGTACGATCGCACGCACAGCCAACCGACATCCTCCTGCACGCCACCTATGCGCCGCTGGTTCATCATCTTCCTGCTCGTGGTCTATCCGTTCCAGCTCGCGCTGGCGACAGCGGACCGCTGCTGCGTGGTGACGGCGGCCGGCGTGAGCCACCATGCGCAGGCGGGCGAGGCCAACGCCACCGACGTGGCGGTGGTCACTGCCGGCGACGAGGGCGCCGGCGCGGCCGATCCCCATTGCGCCGCCTGTTCGTTCAGCCACACGGCCGCGGCCCCGCCGGGCGCGACGCCCGCGCCATTCCCCCATGCGCACGCGGCGACTTTCGCCGCGCTGCTGCCCACCTACGCTTCCTTCCCCGCGGGACGTCCCGAACGTCCCCAATGGTCCAACGCTGCCGCCTAGCGTGCAGCGCCTTGCCTGACGGACCGGCAGCGGTCCGCATGCCCCTGCACGCCTGATCCATCCAACCATCGGGAGCAACCATGCACATCCACTCCAGGCGCCTTCGCGTCCTGGCGGCGGCGCTCGTGGCCTGGTGCGGGGGCGCAGTCGCGCAACCGCACGGGCCCGCGCCGTCCGCCATGGCCGCGGTGCCTACACTGACACCTGCACCCCAACCCGCGGCGGCGCTCGACCTGCAGGCCGCCATTGCGCTGGCCCTCGAACGCCATCCGCTGCTGCGCGCGGCTGGCCATGACGTGGCGGCCGGAGAAGCGGACGTCGACCAGGCGGGCCGCCTGCCCAATCCGGAACTGGCCTGGCTGCGCGAAGGCGAGCAGGCCGGCAGCCGCACCACCACCGTCCAGATCAACCAGCCCATCGAATTCGGCGGCAAGCGCGGGGCGCGCGTCAAGCTGGCCGAGGGCGAACTCGCGCTGGCACGAACCGAGCTGGCGCTGCGCCGGCAGGCGATCCGCGCCGACGTCATCGACGCCTATTGCGCCGTGCTCGCGGCCCGCGAGCGCCAGCACATCGCCGATGCCACGACCGCGCTGGCAGCGCGCAGCACAGGCGTGGCCAGCGGCCGGGTCGCCGCCGGCAAGGTGTCGCCCATCGAGGCGGCCAAGGCGCGACTGGCTCAGGCCGAAGCGAAGGCCGAGGGCGAACGCGCGCTTGCCGAACTCGCGGTCGCACGCACGCAACTGGCGCAGCTCGTCGGCGATGCCGCCGCCGGACAGCCGCTCGCGCCCATCGACGCCGATGCCTTGCCCGAGGCCGAGCCGCTGGACGCGCTGCTGCGGCGCGGCCTGGATGCCGCCGCCGACGTGCGCCGCGCCCAGGGCCGGCTGGCCGTGCAGCGCGCGCAAGCGGACGTCGAACGGGCGGCGCGCATTCCCGACCTGACGCTCTCCGTCGGCAGCCAGCGCGACGACCAGGCCGGCCGGCACCAGGCCGTCGTCGGCATCGCCGTGCCGCTGCCGCTGTTCGACCGCAACGGCGGCAGGCTCGCGGCCGCGCGTGAACGCGGCGCGCGCGCCGAGGCCGAACTGGAAGCGGCGCGCGACGCGGCCCGCGCGGAACTGGGCACGGCGCACGCGCGCTACCGCCAGGCGCGCGCCGAAGCGCAGCTGCTGGAACGCGACGTCGTGCCCGAGGCGCGCTCCGTCTACGAACTCACGCTCAAGGGTTTTGAATACGGCAAGTTCGGCTTCCTCGACGTGCTCGACGCCCAGCGCACCTGGTTCCAGGTGCGCTCGCGCAGCTGGCAGGCGCTGCGCGACGCCTGGCGCGCTCGCGCTGAGCTGGAACGCCTGGCCGGCCCGGCCCAACCATTATCGAAAGCACCATGATGAACAAGAAGCAGAAAACCGCGATCGCGCTGATGTGCGCGGTCGCCGCCTTGCTGGCCGCCCTGATGCTGTGGCGCCGGCCGGACGGTCCACCGCGCCCGCAAGCGCCATCGCAGGACAGCGAAGGCCACGAACAGCACAAGGACGCCCACGGCCACGACGACCGCCACGCCGCCGCCGGCGTGGCCCCGGCGGCGGAAGAAGACGGCGCGATCGCCATGACGGCCGCCCAGGTCGCGGCCAACGGCATCGCCGTCGACAGTGCGCGCGCCGCCAGCATCGGCGAGCGCCTGCACTTGCCGGCCCAGGTCGTGGCGGATGCCGACCGCAGCGTCGCCGTCGCCGCTCCCGCCATGGGGATGGTGCAGTCGGTGCTGGTGTCGCCCGGCGCGGCGGTCAGGCGCGGCGACGGGCTCGTCGTCCTGAGCAGTCCCGAGGTCGCGCAATGGCGCGCGGATCTCGCCGCGGCCGGCCAGCGCCTGCAGCTGGCGCGCACGGTGCGCGAGCGCGAGCGTCGGCTGTGGGAAGAGGGCATCTCGGCGCGCCAGGACTTCGACGCGGCCGACAGCGCGCTGAAGGAGGCGCAGATCGCGCAGCAGGCGGCGCGCCAGCGCCTGGCCGCGCTGAACATCGACGGCGGCGCGCCGTCCAGCGCCGTGACGGTGCGTGCGCCGCTGGCCGGCATCGTCGTCGAGCGGCCCGCCGTGGCGGGCATGGCGGCGGATCCGGGCAAGCCGCTGCTGACCATCGCGGACCTCGGCCGCGTCTGGATCGAGGCCGCCGTGCCGGCCGACAGCCTGGGCCAGGTGAGCGTGGGCATGCCGGCCAGCGTCAGTGCCACGGCGCTGGCGCAGGAGCTCAAGGGCACCGTGTCCTTCGTGGGGCCCGTGCTGGGCGCGGCCACGCGCACGGCCGTCGCCAGGATCGTGCTGCCGAATCCCGGCCTGCGCCTGCGTCCCGGCATGCTGGCGGACGTCGACCTGATGGGCCGGCAGGGCGAGGCGGCGGTCACCGTCGCCAACGACGCCCTCCAGACCATCCACGAACGCACGGTGGTGTTCGTGCGCACGCCGGCCGGCTTCGCGGCGCGTACGGTGACGACGGGCCGTTCGGACGGCCGGCGCACCGAGATCGTCGCGGGCCTGGCGGCCGGCACGCCGCATGCGGTGGCCGGCAGCTTCCTGCTCAAGGCGGAGCTGGGCAAGGGAGAGGCCGACCATGACCATTGACGCCACGGACCGATCGTTCTACGGGCGGCTGATCGCCTTTTCCATCGCGCGGCGCTGGCTGCTGATGTTCGCCGCCGCCTGCCTGGCCGCGCTGGGCGTGGCCAGCTACGGGCGCCTGCCCATCGACGCGGTGCCGGACATCACCAACGTGCAGGTGCAGATCAACAGCGCCGCCGCGGGCTACTCGCCGCTGGAGGTCGAGCAGCGCATCACCTTCCCCATCGAGACGGCGATGGCCGGGCTGCCGCGCCTGGAGCAGACCCGCTCGCTGTCGCGCTACGGCCTGTCGCAGGTGACGGTGGTGTTCGAGGACGGCACCGACCTGTACTTCGCGCGCCAGCTCGTGAACGAGCGCCTGCAGCAGGCCCGGAGCGCGCTGCCGGCCGGGATCGAGCCGGCGCTGGGACCGGCGGCGACGGGCCTCGGCGAGATCTTTTCCTGGACCGTCGAGGCGGCGCCGGATGCGCGCAAGCGCGACGGCACGCCGTACACGCCGTCCGACCTGCGCGAGATCCAGGACTGGATCGTCGCGCCGCAACTGCGCGGCGTGCCCGGCGTCACCGAGGTGAACACCATCGGCGGCTACCTGAAGGAATACCAGGTCGCCCCCGACATGGCACGCTTGTCGGCCCTGGGCCTGTCGCTGGAGATGCTGATGCGCGCGCTGGAGCGCAACAACGGCAACGCGGGCGCCGGCTACATCGAGCGCGGCGGCGAGCAGCTGGTCGTGCGCACGCCGGGGCAACTGCGCTCGCTGGACGACATCCGCGACATCGTCGTCGATGCCGGCGCCGGCGCGCCGATCCGCGTGCGCGACGTCGCCCAGGTCGAGATGGGCCGCGAGCTGCGCACCGGCGCCGCCACCGAGAACGGCCGAGAAGTCGTGCTGGGCGCCACCTTCATGCTGGTGGGCCAGAACAGCCGCACGGTGTCCGCCGCCGCGCGCGCCCGGCTGGAAGAGGTCAATCGCTCGCTGCCGCCGGGCGTGCGCGCGCTGCCCGTGTACGACCGCTCGGTCCTCGTCGACAAGGCGATCCGCACGGTGCGCAACAACCTCGTCGAAGGCGCGCTGCTGGTCGTCGCGATCCTGTTCCTCTTCCTGGGCAACCTGCGCGCCGCCCTGATCACGGCGGCCGTGATCCCGCTGACGATGCTGATGGTGTTCACGGGCATGCTGCAGGCGGGCGTCAGCGCCAACCTGATGAGCCTCGGCGCGCTCGACTTCGGCATCATCGTCGACGGCGCCGTCGTCATCGTCGAGAACTGCGTGCGCCGCCTGGCCCATGCGCAGGGCGCGGCGGGGCGGGCCTTGACGGCGCGCGAGCGCTTCGCCGAGGTGGCCGCGGCGGCCGCGGAGGCGCGCCGGCCGCTGCTGTTCGGCCAGCTCATCATCATGACGGTGTACCTGCCCGTGTTTGCACTGGGCGGCGTGGAGGGCAAGATGTTCCACCCGATGGCGCTGACGGTCGTGATCGCGCTGGCGGCGGCGATGCTGCTGTCCGTGACCTTCGTGCCGGCCGCTGTCGCCTTGTGCGTGACGGGGCCGGTGGCGGAGCGCGAGAACCGGCTGATGGCGCGCGCGCGCCGCTGGTATGCGCCGCTGCTCGATCGGGTGCTGCGCAACCGCCCGGTGGCGCTGGCCTTCGCCGTGCTGGCCGTGCTGCTGGGCGGCCTGCTGGCCACGCGCCTGGGCACCGAGTTCGCGCCCAACCTGGAAGAGGGCGACCTGGCGCTGCTGACGCTGCGCATCCCCGGCACCAGCCTGCAGCAGTCGGTGCAGATGCAGCAGCAGCTGGAACGCACGCTGCTGGCGCAGTTCCCGGAGATCGACCGCATGTTCGCGCGCATCGGCACGGCCGAGGTGGCGACCGACCCGATGCCGCCGAACGCCGCCGACAGCTTCATCATGCTGCGCCCGGAAAGCCAGTGGCCGCGGCCGCGCCGCACCCATGCCGAGCTGGTGGAGGCGATCCGGAAAGCGGCCGGCCGCATCCCCGGCAACGCCTACGAGTTCTCGCAGCCGATCCAGCTGCGCTTCAACGAGCTGATCTCGGGCGTGCGCAGCGACGTGGCCGTGAAGGTGTTCGGCGACGACCAGGACGCGATGATGCAGGTGGCGCGCCAGGTCGCGCAGCGCCTGGAACAGCTGGCCGGCGCGCAGGAGGTGCAGGTCGAGCAGACCGAGGGCCTGCCCACGCTGACCCTGCGGGTGGACCGCCTGAAGGCGGCCCGCTACGGCCTGAACGTGGCCGACGTGCAGGAGGCCTTCGGCACGCTGGTGGGCGGCCGCGACATCGGCCTCGTGTTCGAGGGCGACCGCCGCTTCGCCATCACCGTGCGCCTGCCGGAAGGCCAGCGCAACGACATCGAGGTGCTGGGCCGGCTGCCGATCGCGCTGCCGGAAAAGAACGGCCATGTGGACAGCATCCCGCTGTCGAGCATCGCCACGCTCGCCCTGGTGCCGGAAGCGAACCAGGTCAGCCGCGAGAACGGCAAGCGCCGCATCGTCGTCGGCGCCAACGTGGCCGGGCGCGACCTCGGTTCCTTCGTGGCGGACCTGCGTCGCGAGCTGGCGCAGGTGAAGCTGCCGCCCGGCACCTGGCTCGGGCTGGGCGGCCAGTTCGAGCAGCTGGAGGCGGCGGGCAAGCGCCTGGCGCTCGTCGTGCCGGCCGCGCTGGCGCTCGTGTTCGCGCTGCTGTACCTGATGTTCAACCGGCTTGCCGACGGCCTGCTGGTCTTTTCCGGCATTCCATTCGCCATGACGGGCGGCGTGGTGGCGCTGTGGCTGCGCGGCCTGCCGCTGTCGATGTCGGCAGCCGTCGGCTTCATCGCGCTGTCCGGCGTGGCCGTGCTGAACGGCCTCGTGATGCTGAGCTTCATCCGCGGCCTGCTGGATCAGGGCGTCGACGCGCGCCGGGCCGTGCGCGAAGGGGCCGAGGCGCGCCTGCGGCCCGTGCTGATGACGGCGCTGGTGGCATCGCTGGGCTTCCTGCCGATGGCGCTGGCGACGGGGACGGGGGCCGAGGTGCAGCGGCCGCTGGCGACCGTCGTCATCGGCGGCATCCTGTCGTCGACGGCGCTGACCCTGCTGATCCTGCCGGCGCTGGCCGACCTGGTCTACGGCCGCGCCAGGCGCTAGCGCCCCGCGCCCGTATCGATGAACGCGGCGACGGCGCCCATCACGCGGCCCCGTTCGTCGCGCAGCGGCACCGCGTTCATCGTGACGTGCAGCCGGTCGCCGTCGGCGAAGCGGGCGACGAGCTCGCGGCCCCAGGTCTCCTCGCCGCTGGCGGCGGCGCGCTGCAGCGGCAGGTGTTCGGGCGCGACGGCGTCCTCGCCGTCGTACACGTCGTAGGGGCGGATGCCGGGGCCCGTCATGGAGGGACTCTCGCCCGGCGCCAGGCGCAGCAGGCGCCGGCAGGTGGCATTCGCCGTCACGTGGCGGCATTCGCGGTCGTGGGCGATGAAGATGGCGACGGGCGCCGTGTCCATCACGCTTTCCAGTTCGGCGGCGCGGCGCCGTTCGCGTTGTTCGCTGTCGCGCAGGGCGGCGGTCAGGCGATGGCGTTCGGTGATGTCTTCCACGGAGGCCGATACGCCCAGCAGCTTCTGGCTGCGGTCGAACACGGGATGGACGCTCAGGCGCCAGGTGCGTTTGTCGCCCGGGTTCGCCTCGGTGGCGCCGTCGAACACCATGCCGACGACGGGCTGGCGGCTCTGCATCACCTGGTGGAACGCGGCTTCGGACGCATCGGCCACGCCGGGCACGAGGTCGCGCAGCGTCTTGCCGATATGGTCGCCGGGCGTGAGCCCGTTGATGTCGGCCAGCAGGCTGTTGATGCGCAGGAAGCGCCCGTCGGTGTCGAACACCGCCATGCCCAGCGGCGCCTGTTCGAACAGCGATTCCAGATGCAGCACGGTGCGCCGCAGCTCACGCGCTTCGCCGGCCAGGGCCGCGAGGTGCTGCTGTTGCCGGGCCAGTAGGATCGCGGCCAGCAAGCCCACAGGCATTAGCATCAACAGGATCTCCGTGCTCGTGCTGGTCAAAAGCGCCCCCACTCCGTCATTTTTTTATTTAACAATTATAAGCATCATGCAAGCATTGGATGCAATTTCTTGATGCTTGTTATTCAAATTTGTTGCAGAGAAAGCCAGCTTAGCAAAAGTAATTTCTACAAAGAATTCACTGTTGGCAAGGAATGTTAATTCTTGGTTATCGCTATCATCCCGTGCACGGTCATGTTAAAACCGTAATTTTACGTATAGGAAGCTATTGATTCCTGAATAATAATTGGCTTGGGCCGTCAAGAGATCGACGTCACGATCCGGCCCGCACGACCAACCATGGAGGATGCACCTTGTCGTTCCTGATCGTCCTTGCCGCGCTGGCATTCCTGATGTTCGCCGCCTACCGCGGCTACAGCGTCATCCTGTTCGCACCGGTCGCCGCGCTCGGTGCCGTGCTGCTCACCGAGCCTGGCGCCGTCGCACCCGTCTTTTCCGGCATCTTCATGGAAAAGATGGTCGGCTTCGTCAAGCTGTACTTCCCCGTGTTCATGCTGGGCGCCGTGTTCGGCAAGGTGATCGAGCTGTCCGGCTTTTCCGAATCCATCGTGAACGCGGCGATACGCTGGATCGGCCGCGCGCGCGCCAACGCCGTGATCGTGGCCGTGTGCGCACTGCTGACCTATGGCGGCGTGTCGCTGTTCGTCGTCGTGTTCGCCGTCTACCCGTTCGCGGCCGAGCTCTACCGCCAGAGCAACATCCCGAAGCGCCTGATGCCGGGCGCGATCGCGCTGGGGGCGTTCTCGTTCACGATGGATTCGCTGCCGGGCACGCCGCAAATCCAGAATATCATTCCCACGACGTTCTTCAAGACCACGTCGTGGGCCGCACCCGTGCTGGGTACGATCGGTTCGCTGTTCATCGTCGCGGTCGGCCTGGCCTACCTCGAATGGCGGCGCCGCGCGGCCATGGCCAAGGGGGAGGGCTACGGCACGTCGCTCGTCAACGAACCGGAGCGCACGCAGTCCGCGGGGGCGGATCCGTCCTTGCCGCATCCGGCGCTGGCGATCCTGCCGCTGCTGACGGTCGGCGTCGTCAACTTCGCCTTCACGCGCCTGATCCCGGCCTGGTACGGCGACGTCTACACGGTGGCGCCCGAGATCCTGCCGGGCGTGCACGCGCCGGTGACGGCCACCATCAAGACCGTCGTCGCCATCTGGGCCGTCGAGGTGGCGCTGCTGCTGGGGATCCTGCTGGTCGTCGCGACGGCCTTCCGCCGCGTCGCGGCGCGCTTCGCCGACGGTTCCAAGGCGGCCGTCGGCGGCGCGCTGCTGGCGGCCATGAACACGGCCTCCGAATACGGCTTCGGCGGCGTGATCGCGGCGCTGCCCGGCTTCATCGTCGTCGGCGACGCGTTGAAGAGCATTCCGGATCCGCTCGTGAACGCGGCGGTGTCCGTCAGTTCGCTGGCCGGCATCACGGGGTCGGCCTCGGGCGGCATGAGCATCGCGCTGGCGGCGATGTCCGACCTGTTCATCCAGGGCGCGCGGGCCGCGCACATTCCGCTCGAGGTACTGCACCGCGTGGTGGCGATGGCCAGCGGCGGCATGGACACGCTGCCGCACAACGGCGCCGTCATCACGCTGCTGGCGGTGACGGGGCTGACGCACCGCGAATCCTACCGCGAGATCTTCGCCGTCACCATCATCAAGACGCTGGCCGTGTTCTTCGTCATCGGCGTGTACTACGCCACCGGCCTGGTCTGAGACGCAGATCCGCCCGGGCGCGCCGGCCCGAACGGATCCTCAACGATCAACCATCAACCGCGCTTGCGCCGGCGTGCCGCCATCAGGCCCAGCATGCACAGCGCCGGCACCATCATGGCAGCCGTTCCCGGTTCCGGCACCTCGGCCGCGACCGTGCTGGCGGCCGTGATCGTGAAGCTGTCGCCGGCGCGCAGGCCCGTGGTGGCGAGCAGCCAGTCGCTGCCGGCCGCAGCGCCGAACGGATTCCCGAACTGGAACTCGGCCCATTCCGGCGTGGCGAACGCGATGTTCGCGGCCTGCGGGCCGAAGCTGACGGCGCCGATCGTGCCGAAGGCCGGCGTCACGCTGCCGCTGGCCGCGAACGTGATGCCCGTCAGCGAAAAGCTGAACTGCTCGAGCGCCGCGCCGCCGATGTTGCGCACGAGGGCGTTGAACGCGAGCGGGCCGGCCAGGTCGGCTTCTTCCAGCGTGAAGCGGAAGGTGGTGGGTGCGAAGGTGGCCAGGTCGAGGTCGAACGCGACGGTACCGGCGCCGCTGTAGTCGGCGCTGGGGTTGCTGCCGCTGGCGCCCTGCAGGACGACGGCCTGGGCGCCCTGGGCCAGCGCCAGGCCGGCGGCGAGGAAGAGGGAGGCGGGAAGTTTCGCGTGCATGGTGGTCTCCTGTCGATGGCGCGCGCTCACAGCGGGCCCTTGGCCCATGGGCCGGAAATGGCGAAGGTGATGCCCGGGGTCTGGATGTTCACGAACA
This sequence comes from Massilia sp. YIM B02763, assembly GCF_030412015.1. Lineage (GTDB taxonomy): Bacteria > Pseudomonadota > Gammaproteobacteria > Burkholderiales > Burkholderiaceae_D > Telluria. The sequence goes on from NZ_JASNRD010000004.1 coordinate 131,403, forward strand.
GGTAGCGGCCCGTCGGGTCGAAGCAGGCGCCGGCGAACTCGTTGCCGCGGTGGTCGGCCGCGAGGCTGGCGTCCTTGCCGGCGGCGCCCAGCTGGGCGGCGCTCAGCACGACGTTGTTCTTGGCGAAGATGTAGGCGTTGCCGTCGCCCGTGATGCCCATCAGGCGCTGGCCGAAGCCGAACATGTCGGTGGTGGCGCTGGACGCGTCCTCGCAGATCAGGATCGCGTTGCGCGGGCTGATCGTGAGGTTGTCGCCCATATTGCCGACCGTCGTGTTGGGGCTCGAGTAGATGCAGGTCATCGTCTGCGCGGCCAGGTCCAGTTCCCAGATCGCGCCGCGCTGCACGCCGCCGCCGGAGGTGTCCATCACGAACATCTTCCCTTGCGCGTACCAGATGCCTTCGCCGCGGTTCATGCGCAGCGCGCCCTGCTGCCAGCCCTGCAGGAACGGGCCGGCCGCGCCCGAGATCATGGCGCCGGTGGGGCCGGCGGCATTGCCGCGGTTGGCGTCCGGGTCGGCGATGTCGACCCATTCGAGCTGGTAGGTGTCGCCGATCAGGCCGCCGGCCAGGTTGGCGTTGACGATGCCCTTGGCGCGTGCCATCTGCAGCACGCCGCCGCGCGCCAGCACGCCGTAGCCGCCCGTCTTGATGAGCGGGACGTAGCGGTAGAAGCCCGACTTGCCCGACTGGTCCTCGGTCATGTAGACGTTGCTGGTGGCCGGGTCGACGGCGGCCGCCTCGTGCGCGAAGCGGCCCATGCCGACGATCGGCTCGCCCGTCGTCTGCGTCGTCTCCGTCGATACCTCGAACACGTAGCCGTGCTTCTTGCCGGAGCCGGACAGCGCATCCGAACCGATTTCCTCGCAGCTCAGCCAGGTGCCCCAGGGCGTGACGCCGCCGGCGCAGTTGCCGTCGGTGCCGCCCAGGCTCGGCGTGACGCTGACCCAGTTCCCGTCGCGGAACAGCAGGTTCGTCGTGCCGCCGCCCAGCCGCGTCGACGCGCCGGCGCTGCTCGCGCCCGTGTCGTAGACGCCGAAGGCATTGATGAAGCGGTCCTGCGCCACGGCATGCGCCTCGTGGTTGCGCACCAGGACCAGCTCCGTGCTGCGGCCGACCTTGCGCGACAGGACCACGCCCATGCCGTCGTGGGCAGCGGGGCAGGCGTGGCCGTCGGTCATGGTGTCGCCGGTCCAGCCGAAGCTTTTATAGGTGAAGCCCGGCGGCAGCTGCAGCAGCGGCAGGCCGGTCGTCATGTCGTTGACGGGGGCGATCGGGCCGTAGGGGCTGTCGATCAGGTTGCTGGTCTTTCCTGCAGCCGAGCTGGCGGCAAGGACTTCCCGTGCCTGCAACGCGGCGAAGGCGCCGACGAAGGGCAGGGTGCCGGCGCCGGCCAGGCCCTTGAGCAGGTTGCGCCGCGACGGCGAGATGGCGTGGTTCGTCATGCTGAACTTCTCCCAAAGTCAGATGAAACGGTCATGGAGCCGGCGCGCGGCCGGCGTGGGACCGTGCTGCGGATGGCACGGTTCGATGCATTAAAACAAACGAACATGTCACGCGAATGACAGCAAAATGACAACATCGTGCATACGCGTGCGCCGCGTACGACGGCGGGGAGGAGAGGCTGGAAGCAGCGTCAGGCGGCCAGGCGCAGCAGCCAGTCGCGCAGGGGACGCGCCGCGTCTTCCCAGCGCGGATCGAGCATCAGCGCGTGGGCCAGGCGCGGCACCATCGTGGGGACGCCGCCGTAGTAGCCGGCCGTGCCCTGGACGGCGTCCGGGCGGATGAAGCGGTCGTCCAGGCCGCCCAGCACGAACATCGGCGGCACCTGCCAGGGCATGGGCGCGAATGGACGCCAGCCCTGCAGCTCGACGCCGACGTGGCGCGATTCGCCCTGCACGCGGCTGGCGAAGCGCGCATAGTCGGCGTCCGGCAGGTCATTGGAGAACAGGTGGGGCCGCAGGATGGCGGGGTCGAGCAGCTGGTCGCCCGGCATGCCCAGGCGCGCCAGCTGCTTGAACAAATCGGGCGAGTTGATCCACATCTGCCAGGCCGAGTAGGCCAGGCCCCAGGGCGGCACGGATGCCATCAGCGCGACCCCGGCCGCATGGCCGCCGCCGCGCAGCCAGTCCTGCACGACGGCACCGCCCAGCGAATGGCCGACGACGACGAGGGGCGCGTCGCTGCCCGCGGCGATGGCCGTCGCCGTGCGCCGCAGGTCGGCCGTGTAGTCGGCCAGGCGCCAGTCGTTCAGGCGCTCGCGTCCGGCGCTGCCGCCATGGCCGCGCAGGCTCAGCGCGTGCACCTCGAAGCCGGCATCGGCCAGGTAGGGCATGAAGTGTTCCTGCCACACCCAGGCCCCGACGCAGATGCCGTGCACCAGCAGCACGCGCGGGGCGTTGGCGAGGGGACGGGACGGGCGGCGGACGAGGGTTTCGAGGGGCAGCATGGTCGGCGGACAGGAACGATGGCGCTTCCGATATTAGCGCAGAGACGCAAATATCGCCGGACGCTTGGCCGTAGGGTGGACGGCTCCGCCGTCCACGCGTCCAGCAGGCGGGCGCGATTCCGCGGTGCCGGCCTTGGTTGAACGCGTGGACGGCAGGGGCGCGCGATTCCGCGGTGCCGGCACCGGTTGAACGCGTGGACGGCAAGCCGTCCACCCTACCGCTCACTCCAGTTTCAGTGCGCGCTCCACGTCCTCCCACGCCACCAGCTTGAAGTTCTGCGGTCCATCCGGCAGCCGCTTGTGCCCGTCCTGCACCACCAGCAAACCTTTCGCATACGGCCCGCCCAGGCGCGCCGACGTCACGTCCAGGCCATCCGTCTCCGATGCGCCGTCGATGCCGGCCTGCGCATCGATGCCGATGCGGAAGGCGCCGCGCACGCGGAACGGCGGCGCCGCGTCCAGCACGACATAGCTATTGTTGCCCTGGCTCGACACCACCAGCCAGTTGCCCTTGCTGCCGTGGTAGATGCCCATGCCCTCGACGTCGGCGTGCAGCACGTCGCCCACCGGCAGCACCATGCGCGGCACCGCCGGCCGCGATGCATCGGCATCCGCGACCCAGACGCCGCGGTCTTCCTCGCCCATGAACAGCAGGCCCGTCCTGTCGTCGGCCACGCAGCCCTCCGGCTGGCTCGCCAGGCGGAAGCTGCGTTTCAGCTCGGCCCCGAAGCGGTCGGCGGCGCGGGTGATGCGGTAGTGCAGGTAGCGGCCGTCCTTGTCGTTGACGAAGGCGTCCAGTCCGCCCTGGGGCGTGCGGTACAGGCAGGCGCCGTAGATGTCGTCGAGGGGCGTCGGGATGCGCGCCGCTTCCGCCACCTTGCCGGTCGCGTTGATCGCGAACAACACCATCGCGTTCTCGTCGCGCTGCGTCGCCATCGCGAGGTCGAAGCGCTCGGCGCCGAAGCGCAGGTCCTGGCGCACGTCGACGTTGTTCAGCCGGCCCGATTCCAGCAGCTGCAGCTGGCGGCCCTGCAGGTCGTACACGAGCAGGCCCTGCTTCTTGTTGGTGCCGAGGACGCGCGCGCCGCCCGGGTCGGATGGGTGCACCCAGATCGCCGGATCGTCGGCGGCGTCGCCGGCGCGCGCGACGGGTTCCGTCTGGGCGCGCGCCGTGACGATCGGCAGCGTCCTGGCGGGCGCCTCCTTCGTTGTCCATGCCAGGCCGGCGGGGCGCCAGCCGTCTTTCGCATGCGCCAGCAGCGGCGCGCCGGCAGCCAGGCCGTTTGCCTGGATGGCGAGCGGCGCCTGCGCCTGCCAGGCGCCGTTCACGTGGCGCCACGCGTGCAGCGTGCCTTTCGCATCGAGCGCGGCGACCCCGCCCGGCAGCACGGCGATGGCGCCGGCACCGCCGGCCAGCTTGCCGAACGGTGCGCGCAAGTCCACGGGACGGCGCGTACCGCCACTTTCCGGATCGGCATCGTAGGCCCACAGCCCGAGGCCGGCCTCGCCGACGTACAGCGTGGCGGTCGCATCGTCGACGCGGCAGTGCTTCACGCCCGGCGGCAGCGCCAGGTGGCGCACCAGGCGTGGCGTCGGTCCCAGCAGCCATTGCTGCGCCTGGCCATCCTTGGCGACGAGGAAGGCATGGTCGAGGCGCTGGGCGTCGCGGTACAGGCAGGCCGCCTCGATGCCGAAGCCCGTCTCCGGCAGCGCCGGCAGGGCCCGCAGCGTGCCGGTTGCGGCATCGGCGGTATCGGCGGTATCGGCGATAACGGGCAGCGCGCGTTCCGTATTGGCGTCGACGACGAGGACCAGCGCGCCGCCGGCGCCAGCGCGCACGTCGAACTGGCGCGGCCGCAGGGCCAGGGAGGCGCGTTCGGCGCCGTCGGGGCCGACCAGGCGCAGCGCGCGCTTGTCCAGCGCCAGCCAGGCGCCGCCCGGCAGCGCGGCGACGTCGCCGGCCGTGGCCAGTGCGGACGGGACCTGCTGGGCCAGGACGGGGAATGCCGCCGCCAGCAGGGAAACGAACATCGGGGACTTCATCAGAACAGGCTCGCTTTCAGGCCGACCTTGTAGGTGCGGCCGTATTGTTCGTACTGGGCGTTGTGACCCTTCTCGCCCTGGTACACATAGTATTTTTCGTTGTTGAGGTTGGCCGCCTCGAAGGACAGGGCCACGCGCTTCGTCAACTGCCACTGCAGCGAGAAGTCGACCTGCTTCTGGGTGTCGACCACGCGGTCCTGCATCGGATCGAGCACGTCGGCGCCCAGTTCCAGCAGGTAGGGCGATTTGTAGTTGAGGGCGACGCGGGTGCTGACCGGGCCGGCCTCGTAGCCCAGCATCAGGTTGGCCATGCGCTTGGACTGTCCGGGCATGCGGATGCCGCGGCCGGCGCGGCCGCCGCTGGCGGCATCGTAGCTGGCGATGTCGGCCGACGAGGACGTCAGCGTGCCGTTGACGCCGACCAGCAGGCCGTCGAAGGGGGCCGGCAGCATGCGCAGCGGCTGCTGCCAGGCCAGTTCGATGCCGCGCACGGTGGCGCTGTCGCCGTTGGCGTAGGAGACGGCGCTGGTATAGCCGGCCCAGGTGCCGCTGCCGGCCAGGTTGGTCGAATACGTGAAGTTCTTGATGTCCTTGTGGAACACGTAGGCCGACATGACGCCGTCGCGGCCGATCGTGCGCTCGATGCCCAGGTCGATGTTGCGGGCCTTGAGCGGGGCCAGGTCCGGGTTGCCGATGGTGGCCTCGGTGGCGCTGTCCAGGCTGACGCCCGGCGCCAGCTGGCTGAAGTTGGCGCGCACGACGGCGCCCGTCCAGGCGGCGCGGATGCTGGTGGCGGCATCGACGTCGAAGCGCGCCTGCACGCTGGGCAGCCAGTTGGTATAGGAGCGGCCCGCGCGGCGCGTGCCGATGCGCTCGTCCTCGGCCTGGAAGCCGTCCGCCGCGAACTTCGTGTGCTCGGCGCGCACGCCGGCCAGCAGCCACCAGGGGCCGTGCGAGAACGCGGCCTGCAGGTAGCCGGCGTCGATGTCCTCCTTCATGCGGAAGTCGTCGAGCGCCGATTCCACGGCCAGGCGTGCGCCTGCGCGCGGCAGGCCGGCGACCCGGGCGCGCAGCAGCGCCGGATCGATGGCGGTGCCGATGGTGCCCAGCGCATAGTCGAGCTGGTGGCCGGCGACGAAGGCCGTCATCGAGGTCGGGCCCGGGCCCCAGTAGTTGCCGCTCGTGGCCTTGCCGCTGTTGTAGGCCCACTGGTTCGTATCGTTGTCCTTGTCGCGGCGCGTCGTCTTGGCGCCGAATTTCAGCGCGCCGCGCCAGTCCGCGAGGTCCATGTCGCGGGCCAGGTCGACGCGCAGCTGGTGGGTGCTGTCCTTCGAATAGCGCTGCTGCAAGGTGATCGCGTTGAGCGCATAGCTGGCGGGGTCGAACACGGCGGCGGGGGCGATCAGCTGCGGCTTGACGCCGTCCGTGAAGCCGATGCCGGCGAAGTTGGAGACGCCGCGGAACCTGCCGTCGTTGATCGATTCCGGCGTGTCCTCGGTGGCGCGGCTGCCGGCCGCCTCCAGGTGCAAGGTCCATTGCGGCGCGATGCGCTGGTCGGCCACGGCGCTCAGCGAGCGGATCTCCTGGGTAAACTTGCGCTGGCGCAGGCGGCGCTCGACGCGCGCCGTGTCGGTGACGCCTTCGGCGAGGTCGCCCTTCTTCACATTGCTGACGGTGAGGCGGTCGCGCACCTCGTCGTCCGAGAAGCGGCTCACGAAGCCGTGCAGCGCATAGCTGGACGCGGCATCCGGACGGTAGTCGAGGTTCAGCGCGCCGGCGTAGCGCTCGCGCACGGGCAGGTAGTCGCGCAGCTCGAAGCCGGACAGGCGGTTGCCGTTCCAGGCGCCGCCCGTCTCCACGTTGTCCGAACCGAACTTGCGCTTCTCGCCGGACAGGCCGGCGGCCACGCCCAGCTTGCCGTCCATGAAGCGCTGCGCCCACAGCGCGTTGCCGTTCGGGCTGGTCTGCGAGGTCAGTTTGTCGTGGCTGGCGCCGGCGCCCACGGTGAGCAGGCTGCCCGGCAGGTCGAACGCGGACAGGGTCTTGACGTCGATGCTGCCGCCCAGCGCATTGGCGTCCTGGTCCGGGGTCAGGGTCTTGGTCACGGTCAGCGAGCGGATCAGGCCAGCCGGCAGCACGTCGAGCGCCACCGCGCGCCGGCCCGCCTCGGGCGACGGGACCAGGGCGCCGTTGATGGTCACGCTGTTGTAGTCGGCATCCAGGCCTCGCACCACCACGTAGCGGCCTTCGCCCTGGTCGCGCTGCACGGCCACGCCGGGCAGGCGCGCCAGCGCCTCGGCCGCGTTCTTGTCCGGCAGGCCGCCGATGTCGTCGCTGCTGACGACGCTGACGATGTTGTCGGCCTTTTCCTGGGCCGCGATGGCGGAGGCCAGGCTGGCGCGCTGGCCGGTGACGACCACGGTCTGGTCGGCGTGGGCGAGGCCGGCGGCCAGCAGGCTGGCGCCGAGGGCGAGGGGTGTCCGGGCAAAGTGTCGCATGGTCTTGGGCGATGATGTCGTTGGAATGCGGCGCATTCTCGGGCGCCAATGTGACGGATCGGTGACGCCGCCGCCGCGCCGCGCATGCCGCGCACGGCCAGGCCGCTGCGATGAGCCGAAATGACCCGTCCGGCCGCGCCGGTGCACGGGGGCGGCATGGGGCGTTGAGCCGTAAAGACTCTCCCGGCGGGCGCCGCGTGAGCCGTTCGGACCCGTGCGCGGATGCGACAGGCTTGCCATCCTGTCATGCTGCCGTCACATGGCCGCGCTATGGTCCCCCGCCATGCCTGCCATCGTCCGTCCCATCGTCCTGTCCCTGTGCGTGCTCGCCGCGCTGGCCTTCCTGTACGCCACCGGCGGCGTCGCCAAGCCGCTCGCGACCTGGCACTGGATCGACGTGCTGGAAGAGGGCGGCACCGCGCTGCTGGCGGCCGTGTGGGGCTTGCTCGTGCTGGCCAGCCGTCCGGGCGGACGCGTCACGCGCCTGCTGGCCGGAGGCCTGGCCTGCATCATGTTCGGCTCCTGGGCCGACTGCATGGACGAGTTCTGGCGCGTCGACAAGGGCGCCATGTGGGACAAGGCGCTGGAGGGACTGGTGCCGCTGGGGATGCTCGTGCTCACGGCCGGCATGTATTACTGGCGCAAGGAGCAGGCCCACCTCAACGAGCACCTCAAGAAGCGCGAGCGCCTGTTCCGCAGCCATCGCCCGTTCGACCGCGTGACCCAGCTGGCCGATGCCGGCTACCTGCGCGAGCAGCTGCGCCGCGAAGGGGAGCAGGGCGGTCCGTGCGCGCTGGTCCTGCTCGACATCGACGGCTTCCACCGCATCAACCGCGAGCACGGCCAGCCGGAAGGGGACCGCGCGCTGCAGGCCGTGGCGCACATGCTGCTGCTGAACCTGCGCAACGACGACCTGCTGTGCCGTTATGCGGGCGACCGCTTCGCCGTGCTGATGCCGGGCCTGGAGCTGGACGAGGCGCACTACGCCGCCCGCCACCTGTGCGCGATGGTCGGCGCCATGCGCCACTATGCGGGCGCACGCCGTGTGTCCATCAGCCTGCGCCACGACTGCGCGCCCGCGCGGGGCGCACCGGACAGCCTGCTGGCGGACTTGTGCCGCCGGATGGACGCGGCGTGATCGCCTGGCGGGCGGCCACCGAACCGTCGATCCCGGCGCGCCAGCAGCCGGCGCTGGCGCTCGAATACGGCCGCGCGCGCGATGCCGGCGACGGCGCGCTGCTGCGCGGTACTGGGTTGGAACCGCTGTTGGAACCGGACCTGCCACCCGGCCTGATGGTGGCCCCGAGCCAGTACCTGCAACTGCTGTCCAACCTGCTGCGCGCGCTGGACAGCCCGGATACCAGCTTCATGCTGGGACAGCAGCTGCTGCCTGGCCACGACGGCGCCGCCAGCCATGCGCTGGTGCAGGCGCCCACGCTGCGCGCGCTCCTGGGCACGCTGTGCCGCTGGCATGCGCGCCTGGCGCCGCTGCTGCGGCCCCGGATCGAGACCTGGGACGAGGTGGCGGTGCTGTACTGGGTCGACAGCCAGGGCGCGCCCGGCCTGCGTCCCGCGCTGGTGGAGATGCACATGACGGCCGTGGTGGCGCTGTGCCGCTGGCTGGGCGGAGAACGGCTGCCGTGGCGCTTCTGCTTCAACCGCGCGGCGCCCCGTCACGTCGAGCAGCACCAGGTGCACCTGGGCAGCGCACTGCGTTTCGACTGCCAGCTCGACGCCATGCTGATCGACGCCGCCTGGCTCGACCGTCCCTGGCCGCGCGGCAGCGCGGTGGCCGCGGCGCTGGCGGAGAACGCGGCGGAGGCCGAGAGCCCATGCGCCCCCGGCTTGCCGGCGGCGCTGTACGACTATCTGCTGGAACGCGTGCGCACGGCGCCCACGCTGGAGCGCACGGCGTTCGACTTCGGCGTCAGCCCGGCCACCCTAAAGCGCCAGCTGGCCCGCCACCATACCCATTTCCAGGCCGAGCTGGACCAGGTACGCACCCACGTGGCGCTGTGGCTGTTCCAGGCGCGCCGCTTCGACAACGACGCCGTTGCGGATTACCTCGGCTTCCACGACGCCGCCAATTTCCGCCGCTCGTTCAAGCGCTGGACGGGCATCACGCCCGGTCCGCTGCGGGCGGCGCTGGCCGGGGCGCTGTCCGTCTAGCGGCCGGCGGCCGGGACGGCCGGGGCTGCGGACGGCGCGACCGGATCGAGCCGCACCATCGTGCAATCCTCGGCCGCGCAGGCCTGGGCCAGGATCTGGCGCCGGTCGTTGATGTCGCGCGCGCCGACCAAGGTCCAGCCCGGCGGCAGCGCGGTCAGCGCATGCAGGTCGCGCAGCACCCCGTCTTCGTACAGGAAGGCGTGCTGGGCTTCGTCGCCCGCCAGCAGCGCGCCGCCGACCACGGCGCCGGCGTTGTTGATGCCCTGGGCGACGCCGTAGCTGCCGCCGAGCGTGCCGAGGTCGCGCATGATGCCGTTCTGGTACAGGAAGGGATGGTAGCCGCTGCCGAACGGATCGTAGACGTATTCGGCGCCGCCCACCACCTGGCCGGCATCGTTGATGTCGAAGGCTTCGCTGTTGACGCCGTCGCCGATGGCGCCGATGTCGGTCAGCACGCGGTCCTTGTAGATGAAGCCGCGGCGGTCGTACGGGCTGCGCTCGGTCTGCTTCTGGGCGGTGCCGACCACCTGGCCGAAGCGGTTGATGGCTTCCACGTAGCTGAATTCGCCGTTGAAGGAGGGGATGACGCGCAGCACGCCCAGGCTGAGGACCCAGCCGCGCCCGCGCTCGCCGGGGCCCCAGGCGCCGTTGCCGGCGACGTCGCCGCGCGCGTTGACGGCGATGCCCTCGCTGCCGGCCCAGGAACCGTAGCGGCCCAGGTTGGCGACGCCGGCGGCGGTTCTGATGAACGCGTTGCCGTTCCACGTGCCGACGATGACGCCGCCGTCCGTGATGCCGCGTCCGGTGCTGCCGGGGGCCAGCGCGACGATCGTGGCGACGGCGTTGCCGTCCCAGACGGCGGCGGCGTCGCCGTAGCTGCCGACCACGTGGCCCAGGTTGTTGATGGCCTGGGCATCGAAGCCGCGCGGCACGGCCGTCATGGTGAACGCGGGCGTGACGGTTGGCTGTGCCGTGGCCGCCGGCGGTACGGTCAGCACCGCCAGCGCCAGCAGCGCCAGGCCGCCCCAGGCGTGCCTGCTCGAGGGCCGGCGCCGGGGCCCGCGGCGCAGCAGGGCCGCGCCCAGTACCACGCCGGCCGCCAGCATCGCGCCGGGCGCGGGTTCCGGCATCGCCGGGATCAGGTCCAGGCGCACGGCGCGGCATTCGTCGGTGACGCCGTTGCAGGCACGGGCCAGGATCTGGCCGGCATCGTTGATGTCGGCGGCCGACACCAGAAGCCAGTCGCCGAGCGGGTCGACGAGGGCGTTCAGGTCGACGATGCCGTGCTGCGCGTACAGGAAGGCGTGGTAGTCGTAGCCGCCGCCGTTGCCGCTACCGCCGCCGACGTCGGACAGGCCGACGGCCCACCCCAGGTTGTTGAGCGCGAGGGCGCGCGTGGAACTGCCGCCCAGCGAGCCGAGATCGATCATGCCGAGCGTGTCGGAGGCGAGGAAGGCCAGTTCGGCGCTGCCGTCGGCATTGGTCGACCAGCCGGCCAGCGTGCCGGCGTCGTTGATGTCCAGCCCTTCGCTGATGCTCCCGCCCAGCGTGCCCCAGGTGCGCAGCGTGCCGTTCCGCCAGGTATAGGCCTGGCGGTTGCGGTCGGACCAGTCGTCGTCCGTGGCATCGGCGTCGTTCAGCGTGCCGACCAGCGTGCCGGCATTGTTGACGGCATTGGCGACGTCGTTGCCGCCGTCGAAGGGAAAGCCGTCGTCGACCTGGGCCACGCTGCCCTGCGCGTAGTAGAAGCCCGTGGTGGGGCCGTCGATGAAGGAACTGGCCAGCCTGCCCGCCACGGCGCCGGCGTCGTTGATCGAGGTGGCCGCGCTGTGGTCGGCGCGGGCCGGGATGATGGTCAACGCGTCCGCCGCGAACACGAAGGCCTGGTCGCGGTAGGTGCCGACGATGTCGCCGCGGTCGTTGATGCCCAGTCCTTCGCTGCCGGGCAGCAGGACGCCGTAGGACAGCACGGAGGCGGGCGACCAGGTCGCCGCGCCGCCGCCCGCCGTGCCGACGACCTGGCCGGCATTGTTGAGGGCGGCCGCCGTGAAGTCGGCCGGCAGGAAGGTCGGCGCATACCGTGGCGAATACTGGGGCGCGGCCGGCGCCGGGACGACGACGCCGCACAGCATCGACAAGCATGACAGCAATAATTTCAAGCAATGTTTGCGCGCGGACATGGCATATCCTGGATGGCGAGGATGGATCCCCATCATCCGGCATGCATGCCGCGCGCCTGCTGCGCCAGCTCAGGTGCCGGCACTGCGTTTGCTCAACTCCTCATCGATCCGGACCGTCCACCGGGATCTCGTGGTCGCCCATCAGGATCTTGTCCGGCGTGATCGGCGTGGTGCGCAGGCGCTTGCCCGTCGCGTGGAAGATCGCGTTGGCGACGGCCGCCGACACGCCCACGATGCCGATCTCGCCCACGCCCTTGGCGCCCAGCTGCTTGCTGACGATGCGGTCTTCCTCGTCGACGAAGATCACCTGGATGTCGTGGATGTCCGCGTTCGCCGCGACGTGGTACTCGGCGTAGTTGTGGTTCATGAAGCGGCCGAGGCGGTGGTCGGTGAAGGTTTCCTCGTGCAGCGCCTCGCTGATGCCCCACACGACGGCGCCGCTGACCTGGCTGGCCGCCGTCTTGGCGCTGATGATGCGTCCGGCCGCCACGGCGCTGACGGCGCGCGTCACGCGCACCATGCCCAGCAGCTCGTTGACGCGCACCTCGACGAAGATCGCCTGGTGCACCGAGCGCGCATACTTGCGCTGCTTGAGCATCTGCGGCGTCATCAGGAATTTCTCTTCGACGCGGTCCTTGCCGGCCTTGGCCAGCAGCTCGGTCAGCGCCACGCCCTGTTCGGGCAGTCCGCGCAGGTGCAGGCGGCCGTCGTTGAACTCGACCTGGTTGATCTTCTTGCCCTTGAAGATGCCGCCGGCCTGCGACTGCGCCATCTTCAGCAGCGTGGACTTGAGCTTGTCGCAGGCGCCGTGCACGCCGCCGCCCACCGTGGTCACGTGCGAGGAACCGCCCTCGATCGGCGCCAGCGGCAGCGTCGAGTCGCCCAGCTGGAACGTCACCTGTTCCATCGGCAGGCCGAGCTGCTCGGCCGCGATCATCGCCATCACGGTATAGGTGCCGGTGCCGATGTCGGTCGCCGCGCTCGAGACGACCAGGCGGCCGTCCGCATGCAGCACGGCCGACACGCGCGCCACCATCACCAGCGAATCCCAGATGCCGGTCGCCATGCCCCAGCCGATCAGCTCGTCGCCTTCGCGCATCGAGCGGGGCTCGACCGGACGGTCCTTCCAGCCGAAGCGCTCGGCGCCCTGCTGGTAGCACTGGCGCAGTTCCTTGCTGGAGAAGGGCTTGTCCTCCAGGTGGTTGTGCTCGGCGTAGTTCTTCAGGCGCAGTTCGAGCGGGTCCATCTTCAGCTTGTACGCCAGCTCGTCCATCGCCACTTCCATCGCGTGCACGCCGTGCACGGCGCCCGGGGCGCGCATGTCGATCGGGGTGGCGCGGTCCTGCGCGACCAGCTTGTAGCCGAGGTGGATGTTCTCGCAGGCGTACATCTGGCCGGACCAGTTGACGACGACCTCGACGTAGTCTTCCAGGCGCGAGGTTTCCTGCAGCGCCTCGTGCCAGATCGCCTGCAGCTTGCCGTCCGTGCCGGCGGCCAGCTTCACCTTGTGCCAGGTCTCGGGACGGTGGCCGAAGCTGAACATCTGCTGGCGCGTGAGCACGACCTTGACCGAGCGCTTCAGCTTCAGCGCCGCCATCACGGCCAGTGGCAGCTGGTACTGCGGACGCAGGCCGGAACCGAAGGCGCCGCCCACGTAGGGGTTGCGCACGGTGACCTTGTCCTTGGACAGGCCGAACACGTGCGACACGTACCAGCGGCTGTTCTGCGAGCTCTGGGTCTTGTCGTAGACGGTCAGGTGGCCGTCTTCCCCGTACAGCACGGTGGAGGCGAACATCTCCATCGGGTTGTGGTGCTCGACGTTGTTGTAGTACTCGGCCTCGATCTTCACGGGCGCCGCGGCGAACGCGTCGTCGGCCTTGCCCTTCGACGAGGGCGGCGTGAAACCCGCCTTCAGGGGACGCGGCTTGTAGGCCTTGTCCAGGCTCTTGAGCAGGTTGGTGTCGTGCTCGGCGACGTCGTAGGTGATGTCGACGAGGGCGGCGGCGTGGCGCGCGGCCTCGAAGGTCTCGCCGACGACCAGGGCCACCGGCTGGCCGCTCCAGAAGATCTCGCCCGAGAACAGGGGGCGGAAGGGCGAGCCGCCCGGCGCCGTCATGTCCTTGTAGGCGAGGTCGTTGGAGCGCATCTTGGGGCGGTTCTCGTGGGTGATCACGGCGATCACGCCCGGTACCGCCTCGGCCGCGCTCGTGTCGATGCGCTTGATGCGGCCCTTGGCGACGGTGCCGCTGACGACGACGCCGTAGGCCAGGTCGGGCGCGCTGAACTCGGCGGCGTACTGGGCGCTGCCGGTGACCTTGGCGCGGCCGTCGACGCGCGACACCGGCATGCCGGCGCGCACGCGGCCCGTGCCGGCGGGCGCCGTCGGGGTCTTCAGGTCGGGAATCAGGTCTGTCATTGCTGTACTCCCTGTGCTTTGTCGGTGCCGCGTTGGGCGACGGTGAGTGCCTGGACGATGGCGTTCTTCGCCAGCACCAGCTTGAAGTCGTTCTGGCCGTAGCCGCGCGCGCCCTGCAGGATGCGGTCCGCCGCGGCGGCGAAGGCCGTCTCGCTCGCGGCCTTGCCGACCAGCTCGCGCTCCGCGTCTTCCACGCGCCAGGGCTTGTGCGCCACGCCGCCCAGCGCGATGCGCACGTCGCGGATGGTGTCGCCGTCGAGGTCGAGCGCGGCCGCCACGGACACGAGCGCGAACGCATACGACAGGCGGTCGCGCACCTTGATGTAGGCGCTGTGGTCGACGAAGCGCGCCGCGTCGGGCAGGGTGATGTGGGTGATCAGCTCGCCCGGCTGCAGGTTGCTGTCGATGTCGGGACGGTCGCCCGGCAGGCGGTGGAACTCGGCGAACGGGATCGCGCGCCCGCCATCGGCGGAACGCACGTGCACGGTGGCGTCCAGCGCGCGCAGGGCCACGCACATGTCGGACGGATGCGTCGCGATGCATTGCTCGCTGGTGCCGAGGATGCCGAGCTGGCGGTTGATGCCGGCCTTGGCCGGGCAACCGGTGCCGGGTTCGCGCTTGTTGCAGGGCGTGCCGACGTCGTAGAAGTACACGCAGCGGGTGCGCTGCAGCAGGTTGCCGCCGTTGGTCGCCATATTGCGCAGCTGCGGCGAGGCGCCGGCCAGGATCGCCGAGCGCAGCAGCGGGTAGCGTTCGCGCACCAGCGCGTGGTAGGCCGTATCCGCATTGCGCGCCAGCGCGCCCAGGCGCAGGCCGCCCTCGTGTTCCTCGACGACGTCGAGGCCCTGGGTGGCGACGGCATTGATGTCGACGAGGCTGGCGGGCTGCATGGTGCCTTCCTTCATCAAGTCGAGCAGGTTGGTGCCGCCGGCGACGGGGCGCGCGCCGGCGGCCAGTGCCGCCAGCACGCCGTCGACGTCCTTGGGTTGGGTGAAGGTGAATGGATTCATGCCAGCACCGACCCTGTCGTGAAGCCTTCCTTCGGATCCGTCGCCTTGCCCGGCTGGGCGGGCTCGATGCCCAGCACCTCGCTGACCGCGCGCGCGATCTGCGGATAGGCGCCGCAGCGGCAGATGTTGCCGCTCATGAGTTCGCGCACGTCGTCGAAGGACCTGGCCTCGCCCTCGGCGATCAGGCCGGCGGCCGAACAGATCTGCCCCGGCGTACAGTAGCCGCACTGGAAGGCATCGTGTTCGATGAAGGCCTGCTGCAGCGGATGCAGTTCCTCGCCCCGGGCCATGCCCTCGATGGTCGTGACTTCGTGGCCGTTCTGCATGACGGCCAGCGTGAGGCAGGAATTCACGCGGCGGCCGTCGAGCAGCACGGTGCAGGCGCCGCACTGGCCGTGGTCGCAGCCTTTCTTGGTGCCGGTCATTCCGGCGCGTTCGCGCAGCAGGTCGAGCAGGGTGACCCAGGATTCGACCTCGAAGTCCCGGTCCTGTCCATTGATGCGCAGCCGGATGGGGTGTTGCTGGTAAGCGTCCATGGGCCGTCCTTTCGTTAGCGAAGCGTCCACTTTACGGTCCGGGCCCACGCCATTCGGTTAGGTTACACACATAATGAAAAATCAAGACAAAGTTGCAAGGAATAGCCAGGATGAATGATGCACTGAGTAAAAAACAAATGATTCTCCCCAATTGTTTCGTTGTAAAATGAATCAACAGTTTTGGTCATGTAATAATCTTTTCAAAATTACAACGTGCCCGGAGATTTGGTACAGGGCCGTGGGATTCAGATAGAATTTCTCTACCGCCCGCGCTTGCCTCCACATATCCATTTGCCTCATCCGGCCAAAACCCTGCCGGTTCTTTCTTCGCCGCACAGCGGCAAGGATCGTTCATGCTCAGCCAACAGGAACTCGCAGAAGAACAACGCATCAAGGCCCTGCATTCGCTCGGCGTCCTCGACACGCCGCAGGAGGACCGTTTCGACCGTTTTACCCGTCTTGCATCGGCCGCTTTCGGCGTGCCGATCGCCTTGGTGTCGCTCGTCGACAACAACCGGCAGTGGTTCAAGTCGGGTGTCGGATTTCACGTTTGCGAAACGCCACGCGATATCGCGATGTGCAGCCATACGGTCGCGCTCGACGAACTGTTGGTTGTAAGCGACACTTTGGCCGATGAACGCTTCCGCGACTTTCCCTACGTCCGCGGCGAGAAGGGCATCCGTTTCTATGCCGGGCAGCCGCTGCACAGCCTGGACGGCCAGCCCGTCGGTACCCTGTGCATCCTGGACCTGCAGCCGCGCGATTTCGGCGTGGCCGAGCGCCGCATGCTGCGCGACCTCGCGCAGATGGTGCAGGACGAATTGAACCGGCGCGTGGTGGTGGCGGCGCGCGACGCGGCCCAGCAGGCGCTGCGCGAATTGAATGCCCAGCTCGAAAAGCGCGTGGCGGAGCGTACCCGCGAACTGCACGCGAAGAACGAGGCTCTGCAGCACGAGATGCGCCAGCGCGCCGCCGCCGAAAGCGCGTTGCGCCAGAAGCAGGAATTGCTGGACGCCGTGCTGGAATCGGTCGAAGTCGCCGTCGTCGCCTGCGATGCGCAAGGTCGGCTGACGCTGTTCAACCGCGCGGCGCGCGAATTCCACGACCTCGACGCGAGCGGCGTCAGCGCGGCCGAGTGGCCGGCGCACTACCACCTGTATGGCGAGGACGGCGTCACGCCGCTGAAGGAAAGCGAGATCCCGCTGCTGCGCGCCCTGCACGGCGAGCGGATCCTGGACACCGCCATGACGATCGGCATTCCCGGCCGTCCGGCGCGCCACCTGCTGGCCAGCGGCCGCCCGATCCAGGGCGCGGGCGGCGAGCCCCTGGGCGCCGTGGTCGCGATGCAGGACATCACCGAGCTGGCGGCTTCGCGCTCGCGCATCATCGAGAGCGAGGAATGGCTGCGCACCATCGCCGACAACGTGCCGGCGCTGATCGCCTACATCGACACCGACCTGCGCTACCGCTTCGCCAACCAGCGCTACCAGGAATGGTTCGGCGTGCGCAGCGAGCACATGATCGGCAAGACCGTGCCCGAGGCGATGGGCGAGGCGTTCTACGAGCCGCGCCGCGCGGCGCTGGCGCGCTGCCTGTCAGGCCACGGCTCGCACCTCGAGATCGAGGAGCAGCGCCGCGGCCGCACGCGCGTGATCAGTTCGACCTACCTGCCGCACATCCGCGAAGGCAGGGTGCAGGGCATCTACGTGCTGTCGACCGACGCCACGTCGGCGCGCGAATACGAGCGCCAGCTGCACGCGCTGGCGCACTCGGACCACCTGACGGGCCTGCCGAACCGCCGCAGCTACGAAGAGCGCCTGGCCCAGGCCATCGCGCGCTCGCGCCGCAGCGCCATGCCGCTCGCGCTGTGCTACCTGGACGTCGACCACTTCAAGCAGATCAACGACACGTTCGGCCACGCGGTGGGCGACGCCGTGCTGCGCGAGTTCGCCAAGCGCCTGTCCGGCACCGTGCGCAGCACCGATACGGTGGCCCGCCTGGCCGGCGACGAGTTCGTGATCGTGCTGGAGCAGGTCGGCTCCCCGCTCGAATGCCAGCGCGTGGCCGACAAGCTGCTGGAGGCGATCCGTCCGCCGTTCCAGGTCGACGGCCGCACGCTCGACGTCACCAGCAGCCTGGGCTTCGCCTGGTGCCCGCGCCCCGAACTGGCGGCGCTCACGCATGCGGCGGACGATGCGCTGTACCAGTCCAAGCGGGCGGGCAGGGACCGGTCGTCGGTGGTGGTGCTGGCAGGCTGCCCGGCTTGATGGCTTGGTGGGCACCACGTGCCCGCCAAGCCTTTCTCAATGCGCCGGCGCGGCCACCGGCTGCGCGCCGGCGTCCTGTTCCGGCGCATGGCCGGAGGCGCCGGTCGGCGCCTGGGCGGTGTTCTTTTCCTGTTGCTGCTGTTTTTCCTGGCGTTCCTGCTTGATGCGGGCCTCGTAGGCCAGCTGGTTCTTGCGCGTCTGCTGGATCAGGACTTCGTCGCGGCCGGCGAAGGCGGCCGAGGAGAGGGTAGCGAGGGCGAGGGCGATCAGTGCGGTCTGGTGCGTTTTCATGGTGCGTGTCTTCGATGGAACGTGGCCGCGGGGTGCGGACCGATGAGATGATAACACTCATATGATGGGCTCGCTCAGCCGGCCCTCCCGCCCCCGCGTCCGCTCGCATCAGAAGGTGTGCACGACCTGCAGCGTCACGCCGTTCTTGCCCAGGAATTTGCCGTTGCGGGCCGAGGTGTAGGCCGCTTCCTCGGCATTGGTGGCCACGAAGGCCAGCGTCGCCGTGGTCGTGCCCCATGCCTTGCTCACGCCGACCTTCCAGTCCGTGTAGCTGGCGTTGGCCGAATGCTGCACGTGCTGGCGGCCGCCGTGCAGCACGATCGTGAAGCCGTTGCCGGCATCGAGGTTCGCGCCCGCGTCCACGTAGCTGCTGTAGCGGCTGTCGACGAAGCCGAACAGGTTCGTCAGCGCGTTCGAGTACTTGATGTAGTACGGACCCTTGCCGACCTGGGCGTAGACCTCGCCCGTATTGCCGTTCACGTAGCCCGGCACGTCCTTCAGGTCGTTGCCCGGGTAGATGTAGCCCAGCACGCCCACATCGTAGGTAAAGCCGCGGCCCAGCTCGCCGCGCTTGCCGGCATAGACGTCCATCTCGACGTTGCCGCCGCCGCCGGCGTCCTTGGCCCAGGTGATGCTGGACAGCCAGGTGCCCACATAGAGGCTGGTATCCGCGTCGAGCCAGTCGACGCCGCCCTGGACGGCGGCATGGGTGCGCGTCTGCGAGATGCCGCGGTAGCGGTAGTCGGTGATCGCGCCCAGGTTCCAGGTGACGGGCGAGGCCGGCGCCGCGGCTTCGGGAGCGGCGGCTTCCGGGGCGGCCGGAGCCGGGTTGGCTTCCTGGGCCTGGACCGTGGCCGCGGCGGCCAGGGAGACGAACGATGCGATGGTGGCGATGAGGTTTTTCATGGTTTTCACTTTCGTAGGGATGAGTCGTGCCCTCGCCGTGCCCTAGGGCGCGGCGCAGCAGGTCTTCGCTGTAAAAAGGGGATTCCTGTCGCTAGAGCGGGACGGCGAGGCGGTAGCCCACGCCCGTTTCCGTGATCAGGTATTGGGGTTGCGCGGGGTCGTCCTCCAGCTTGCGCCGCAGGTGCCCCATGTAGATGCGCAGGTAGTGCGCGTTGTCGATCGAGTGCTGGCCCCACACTTCGCGCAGCAGCTGCGGATTGCTGACGACGCGGCCGGCATGCTTGGCCAGCGCCGCCAGCAGCCGGTATTCGGTGGGCGCCAGGCGCACGCCGCGGCCGTCCTTGGTGACGGCATGCGCCTGCAGGTCGACGGCGACCTGGCCGAAGCGCACGACGGCCGACTGCTGCTCGCGCGCCTGGCCCTGGCGCTGGCGCCGCAGCGCCGAGCGGGCCCGGGCCAGCAGCTCCGCCGTGCCGAACGGCTTGGTCAGGTAGTCGTCGGCGCCGGCATCGAGGGCGCGCACCTTTTCCGATTCCAGCGTGCGCGCCGACAGCACGATGACGGCCGCGCGCGACCACTCGCGCAGGTCGGCGATGAAGGCGACGCCGTCGCCGTCCGGCAGGCCGAGGTCGAGCACCACCAGGTCGGGCTGGCGCGTGCCGGCCGCCATCAGGCCCTGGCGGCAGTCGCCCGCCTCGAACACCTGCCAGCCTTCGTCTTCCAGCGCGGCGCGCACGAAGCGGCGGATCTGGGCCTCGTCCTCGACGAGCAGCGCGACCGGCTTGTCATCCATGGTGGTCCTCCAGCGGTTCCTCGATTTCCGGCACGGCCGGCGGTTCGCCCCGTTTCAGGGCGATGACGATGCGCGCGCCGCCGCCCGGGGCCTGCTCGGCGCGGATGGTGCCGCCATGCGCCTCGACGATGGCGCGGCAGATGGCCAGGCCCAGGCCCACGCCGGGCGTGTTCGATTCCTTCTCGCCGCGCGTGAACTTCTCGAAGATCGCTTCCTCGCGTCCCGGCGGCAGGCCCGGGCCGTTGTCGGTCACGCGCAGCTCGATCCAGTCGCCGCGCACGCGCGCGTCGATCCTGACGGTGGAGCCGCGCGGCGTGTACTTGGCGGCGTTTTCCAGCACGTTGCACAGCACGCGCTCCAGCAGCGGCGCGTCGAACTGCACCAGCGGCAGCTCCGGCGGCAGGCGCGTCTCCACGTGGTGCGCGGCCAGCACCTCGCGGCTGACGCGCAGCGCGCTGCCCACCACTTCCTCGATCGATTGCCAGTCCAGGTGCAGGTGCACGCCGCCGCTCTGGATCCGGGCCATGTCGAGCAGGTTGGCGACCAGGGTGCTCATGCGCAGCGCCTCGCTCTTCAGGGTGCCGGCCAGGCTCAGCTGCAGCGCCGACAGCGGCGGCGAGGAAGCGGCCAGCGATTCCGACACGCCCACCAGCAGCGTCAGCGGCGTGCGCAGGTCGTGGCCCAGCGCGGCCAGCAGCGAATTGCGCAGGCGCTCCGATTCCATGTCCACCAGCGCGCCCTGGGCGACCTCGATGTAGTGCACGCGTTCCAGCGCGATCGCCGTCACGGTGGCGAAGGTGTCCAGCTGCTGGCGCTGTTCCGGCGCCAGGATGCGGTCCGGCTGTTCCGGCGCCAGCGCGAGCACGCCGCGGGTGCGCATCGGCGCCACCAGGGGCAGGTAGAACAGGGGACTGGCGGGCAGCGTGTCGGTGCCCATGCCGGCCGGCAGCGCATGGTCGAACGCCCATTGCGCGGTGCCCGGTTCCACCTGCAGGCCGCCGGCCGCGGCATGCGCGGGAACGGCCAGCTTGCCGTCGTCGTCGGGCAGCAGCAGCACGGCCTCGGCGCGGAAGGCGCGCGCGACGAATTCGCGCGAGGCATCCAGGATCTGGTCCGACTGCAGCGCCCCGGACAGCGTCGACGAGAACTCGTACAGCGCGCGCCAGCGGTTCTCGCGCTGCTGCGCCACGCGCACCTGGAAGCGCAGCAGGGCCGTCAGCTGTCCCGTGATCAGGCCGACGGCCAGCATCGTGCCGAAGGTGACGACGTACTGGAAATCCGACACGGCGAACGAGAAGCGCGGCGGCACGAAGAAGAAGTCGAGCAGCGCCACGCTGATGCAGGTGGCCAGCACGGACGGGCCGCGCCCGAACAGGTAGGCCACCAGCACGGTCACCAGCAGGAACAGCATGGCGATGTTGGGCAGGTCCAGCCAGGCCGACAGGCCCCAGGCCAGCAGGCCCGTGCCCAGGCTGGCGGAAGCGCCCAGCAAATAACGGAGCGGAGGCGGATTCGGATTCAGGCGCCGCGACGCGCCGTCCTTGCGGCCCCGGGCCAGCAGCGCCCCCACTTCGCGCGGCGGCGTGGCGACCTCGATCAGGTCGACTTCCGGCGCCAGCGCGGCCAGGCGGCGCGCCAGCGGCTTGTGCCAGGGCAGCGCCGCGCGCTGCGGGCGGCCCAGCACCAGCTTGGACAGGTTGTGGTTCTCGGCGTACTCGGCCAGCACCTGGGCCGCGTCGCTGCCCGGCAGCACGGCGGTGACGGCGCCCAGCTTGTCGGCCAGGCGCAGGTGGTCGAGGACGTGTTCGCGCTGCACCTCGGACAGGCGCTGCAGCGCGGGCGTTTCCACATACACGGCGTGCCAGCGCGCGCCCAGCTGGTTGGCCAGCCGCGCGCAGGCGCGCACCACCTGTTCGCCGGCGCCGACGCCGACGCAGGCCAGCAGCACGGCGCCCGTCTTCCAGATCGCATCGATCGACTTCTCGACGCGGTAGGCGCGCACGTCGCCCTCGATGCGGTCGGCGGTGCGGCGCAGCGCCAGCTCGCGCAGCGCGATCAGGTTCCCCTTGCGGAAGAAGTTGCCGGCGGCGCGCTCGGCCTGGGCGCCCTGGTAAACGCGTCCCGTGCGCAGGCGTGCCAGCAGCTCGTCGGCCGGCACGTCGACCATCACCACCTCGTCGGCGCGGTCGAAGACGGTGTCGGGCACCGTCTCGGCGACGCGGATGCCCGTGATGCCGCCCACCACGTCGTTCAGGCTTTCCAGGTGCTGGACGTTGACCGTCGTGTAGACGTCGATGCCGGCGTCGAGCAGCTCCTCGACGTCCTGCCAGCGCTTGCGGTGGCGCGAGCCGGGCACGTTCGAGTGGGCCAGCTCGTCCACCAGCACGAGGCCGGCGCCGCTGGCCAGCGCGGCGTCGATGTCGAACTCGGGCAGGGCCTTGTCGCGGTAGACCACTTCCTTCGGCGGCAACAGCGGCAGGCCCTCGACCAGGCGTGCCGTCTCGCTGCGGCCGTGGGTCTCGACCACGCCCACCAGCACGCTGCCGCCCGCGGCATGCAGGGCGCGCGCGGCGCCCAGCATCGCGTAGGTCTTGCCCACGCCGGCCGAGGCGCCGAAATAGATGCGCAGCCTGCCACGGCTGGCGCGCCGCTCCTGCTCGCGCACCTGTTCCAGCAGCATGTCCGGGTCCGGCCTGTCGTTCGTCTTTGCCATCTTGTGCTTACGTATCGTTGGGGCATGCGGTGGGCACATGGTGCACACCCTGGGGTCTTACTTCCTGGCCGGGGCGGTCCGGTCGAGGTCCAGGTTCAGTTCCAGCACGTTGACGCGTTCCTCGCCCAGGAAGCCCAGCAGCGCATGCCCGGTATGCGCATGGATCAGCTGCTCCACGCGCGACTGCGGCACGCCGCGCGCCCTGGCCACGCGGCCGGCCTGGTACAGCGCCGCCGCGGGGCTGATGTGCGGGTCGAGGCCGCTGGCCGACGCCGTCACCAGGTCGACCGGCACGGGGGCGCGGTTGTCCGGATCGGCCGCGCGCAGGGCCTCGATGCGGCCCTTGACGGCATCGAGCAGGGCCGGGTTCAGCGGACCCTGGTTCGAGCCGGACGAGCCGGCCGCGTTGTTCGGCATCGGGCCCGTGGCCGACGGGCGGCCCCAGACGTACTGGGGCGCGCTGAAGGCCTGGCCGATCAGGCGCGAGCCGCGCACCTTGCCGTCCTGGACCACGAGGCTGCCCGCCGCCTGGTCGCGGAAGGCGATGCGGGCCGCGCCCGTCACCAGCGCCGGGTAGACGGCGCCGCACAGCACGGTGAGCGCCACCAGGGTGGCGAGGGCGGGGCGGATCTGCGAAGTCATGTTCATGGTGTTTTCCTCGATTCGGGCCGGGTTCACGCCAGGTGCAGCGCGGCCAGGATCATGTCGATCAGTTTAATGCCGATGAAGGGCAGGACGATGCCGCCCAGTCCATAGACCAGCAGGTTGCGGCGCAACAGCGCGGCGGCGCCGATCGCGCGGTACTTCACGCCCTTCAGGGCCAGCGGGATCAGCACGACGATGATCAGGGCATTGAAGATCACGGCCGACAGGATCGCCGAGCTGGGGCTGGCCAGCTGCATGATATCCAAGGCCTTCAGTTGCGGATAGGTGGCGACGAAGGCGGCCGGGATGATGGCGAAGTACTTGGCGATGTCGTTGGCGATCGAGAACGTGGTCAGCGAGCCGCGCGTCATCAGCATCTGCTTGCCGATCTCGACGATCTCCAGCAGCTTGGTCGGGTTCGAATCCAGGTCGACCATATTGCCCGCTTCCTTGGCGGCCTGGGTGCCCGTGTTCATCGCCACCGCCACGTCGGCCTGGGCCAGCGCCGGGGCGTCGTTGGTGCCGTCGCCCGTCATCGCCACCAGGCGGCCTTCCGACTGGTACTTGCGGATCAAGGTCAGCTTGTCTTCCGGCGTCGCTTCGGCCAGGAAGTCGTCCACGCCCGCCTCGGCCGCGATGGCTGCCGCCGTCAGGCGGTTGTCGCCCGTGATCATGACGGTCTTGATGCCCATGCGGCGCAGCTCGGCGAAGCGTTCCTTGATGCCGCCCTTGACGATGTCCTTCAGCTCCACGACGCCCATCACGCGGCCGCCGTCGACCACCACCAGCGGCGTGCTGCCGCGGCGCGAGACGTCGTCCACGGCCGTGCCCACGGCTTGCGGGTACTCGTAGCCCAGGCCCAGCACGTACTTGCGCATGGTGTCGGCGGCGCCCTTGCGCACGGGGCGCTCTTCCAGGTCGACGCCGCTCATGCGAGTCTGCGCCGTGAACGGGACGAATTCCGCCTTCAGCTCCGCCATCTCGCGAGCGCGCAGGTTGAACTTCTGCTTGGCCAGCACGACGATGCTGCGGCCTTCCGGCGTCTCGTCGGCCAGCGAGGCCAGTTGCGCGGCCTCGGCCAGTTCGCGTTCCGTCACGCCCGGGGCCGGGATGAAGGTCGACGCCTGGCGGTTGCCGAGGGTGATGGTGCCGGTCTTGTCGAGCAGCAGCACGTCGACGTCGCCCGCCGCTTCCACGGCGCGGCCCGAGGTTGCGATCACGTTCGACTGCATCATGCGGCTCATGCCGGCCACGCCGATGGCGGACAGCAGGCCGCCGATGGTGGTCGGGATCAGGCACACGAGCAGGGCGACCAGCACGGTGATCGTCACCGGCGAGCTGGCCAGGCCCGCGGCCTTGGCGGCGGCGACCGAATACAGCGAGAACGGCAGCAGCGTGGCCGTCACGACCAGGAACACGATGGTCAGGGCGACCAGCAGGATCGTCAGCGCGATCTCGTTCGGCGTCTTCTGGCGGCGCGCGCCTTCGACCATGGCGATCATGCGGTCGATGAAGGCTTCGCCCGGATTGACGGCGATCTTCAGCACCAGCCAGTCGGACAGCACGCGGGTGCCGCCGGTGACGGCCGAGAAGTCGCCGCCGGATTCGCGGATGACGGGCGCGGATTCGCCCGTGATCGCCGATTCGTCGACCGAGGCGACGCCCTGCACGACGTCGGCGTCGGCCGGGATGATGTCGCCCGCCTCGACCAGCACGAACATGCCCTTGCGCAGGTCGGTGGCGGGGCAGGGCAGCCACTGGGTGCCGTACTGCGGCGTGGTCAGCTTCTTGGCCATCACGGTCTGCTTCAGCGCGCGCAGCGATGCCGCCTGGGCCTTGCTGCGGCCTTCGGCCAGGCTTTCCGCGAAGTTCGCGAACAGCACCGTGAACCACAGCCACAGGCTGATGGCGAAGATGAAACCGGCCGGTGCTTCGCCGTTGCCCCGGAGGGCGTCGAGCCACAGCAGGGTGGTGATGATCGAGCCGATATAGACGACGAACATCACCGGGCTGCGCCATTGCTGGCGCGGGTCGAGCTTGCGGAAGGCGTCGACCGTGGCCGGACCGACCAGCTTGGGGTCGAACAGGGTTACGTTGGGGTGGGCCATCTTATTTCACCGAAAAGAGTTGCAGGTGTTCGGCCACCGGGCCGAGCGCCAGTGCGGGAACGTAGTTCAGCACGCCGACCAGCAGCACCGCGCCGATCAGCAAAGTCACGAACAGCGGGCCGTGCGTGGGCATGGTGCCGGACGTGGTGGCCAGGCGCGGCTTCGCCGCCAGCGAGCCGGCCAGCGCCAGCACCGGCACGATCATCGCGAAGCGGCCGAGCCAGACGGCCACGCCGAGCAGGGCGTTGTAGAACGGCGTGTTGGCGGACAGGCCCGCGAAGGCGCTGCCGTTGTTGTTGGCGGCCGAGGTCAGGGCGTACAGCATCTCCGAGAAGCCGTGCGCGCCGGGGTTGGCGATGCCGGCGACGCCCAGGTCGCTGCTGACGGCCAGCGCGGTACCGGCCAGCACGACGATCGGGGTCACCAGGATGGCGATCGAGACCATCTTCATGTCGTAGGACTGGATCTTCTTGCCCAGGTATTCCGGGGTGCGGCCGATCATCAGGCCGGCGATGAAGACGCCGAGTACCGCGAACACCAGCATGCCGTACAGGCCCGAACCGACGCCGCCGAACACGACTTCGCCGAACATCATCAGCGCCATCGGCACCAGGCCGCCCAGCGGCATCAGGGAGTCGTGCATGGTATTCACGGCGCCGCAGGACGCGGCCGTGGTCACGGCGGCGAACAGGCTCGAGGCGGCGATGCCGAAGCGGGTTTCCTTGCCTTCCATATTGCCGCCGGCCTGGAGGCTGCTCGCGGCCTGGTCGACACCGAGGGCCTGCAGGCCCGGATGCGCCTGCGTTTCGGCCCACATGGCGACGAGGGTCATGGCGACGAACAGGATGGCCATCGCCGCGAACACGGCCCAGCCCTGGCGCGCGTCGCCGACCATGCGGCCGAAGGCGAAGCACAGCGCGGCCGGGATCAGGAAAATGGCGACCATCTGCACGAAGTTGGTCAGCGCCGTCGGGTTTTCGTACGGGTGCGCCGAGTTGGCGTTGAAGAAGCCGCCGCCGTTGGTGCCGATCATCTTGATGGCTTCCTGCGAGGCGACGGGGCCCATGGCGATGGTCTGCGTCGCCGCGGTCAGCTGCTCCGTCACCGGATTGCCGGCCGCATCCTTGAGCGGCTGGCCGTCGGCGCCGAGCTTGGGCTGCGAATAGGTGACCGGGTCCAGCAGCGCCGCTTCCTGGTAGGGGGCGAAGTTCTGGATCACGCCTTGCGAGGCCAGGAACACGGCCAGCAGCACCGACAGCGGCAGCAGCACGTAGACGGTCGAGCGCACCAGGTCGGCCCAGAAGTTGCCGACCGACTTGGACGAACGGGCAGCAAGGCCGCGCACCAGCGCGAACACGACGGCGATGCCGGTGGCGGCCGAGAAGAAGTTCTGGCCGGCCAGCACGACCATCTGGCTGAAGTAGCTCATGGTCTGTTCGCCGCCGTAGCCCTGCCAGTTGGTATTGGTGACGAAGCTCAGCGCGGTATTGAACGAGGAATCCGGCGACACGTTCGCCAGGTTCTGCGGATTGAACGGCAGGAAGGCCTGCAGGCGCTGCACGGCATAGACGAGCAGGGCGCCGGCGCCGCTGAACAGCATCAGCGCGAACGCATAGGTCTTCCAGCCCATGCCCTGGTCCGGCTTGACGCCGGCGACGCGGTAGCACAGGCGCTCGAGCGGCGCCAGCCAGGACAGGCCCGGCACCGGACGGCCGTCGCCGACGGCGGCGAGCACGCGCCCCAGCGGCCAGGCCAGCAGCGTCACGACGGCCATGAAGACCGCCAGCAGCACGATGGCATCGGTATTCATCAGAGGTTCTCCGCGTTCAGCAAGGCGACGACGAGGTAGACGAGGACGGCCGCCGCGGCCAGGCCCACGCCCCAGTAGATTGGATTCACGAGTTGACCCCCAGCTTGTCGCAGGCGTGGGCCAGGCCGCAGATCAGCGCCGTCAGGGCGACTGTCGCGGCAATATAAAGGATGTCCATCTTTCCCTTCCAGGATGGTTGTTGACGACCATGCCAGTCTGGGAGGGCAGCACGAAAATAGGCGTAAACAGTTGCCAGGCAGGTATATATGCGGTGTAAACGCCCCGCTGTCACGGTATCGATTTTGTTGTTTTACGGCAACCAGTTGTCAGGGCGGCAGCGACTTCGTTTGCCGTCTCTGGGAAAATCTTGTCAAGCGCCCTGCCGTGGCATGCAACATTTGCGGTGCCACGCTTTCGTTCATTTCGTTTACATGTCGAGCTGCATGCAAGATCCTGACAATCACGCCACCGACCACGCCGATCGCCTCCGGCGCCTCGACCGCCTGCGCCAGCCGATGGTGGTGCGCCTGGGGGTCTTGCTGGGTGGATTCTGCCTGCTGCTGTTGTGCCTGCACGGCTGGAGCCTGTGGGCGTCGCGCCAGCACCAGCTCGAGCAGACCGGCATCAGCACGGCCAATATGGCGCGCGCGCTGGCGTCGCATGCGGAGCGCTCGATCAAGATCGGCGGGGGGATCCTGTCCGAGATCGTCGAACGCGCCGAGCACGATTCGCTGGAGGGGGAGAGCGGCGAACGCATCCACCAGCGCATGCAGGCCATCGTCGCCCACACGCCCGAGCTGCAGGAGGTGTTCATCTACGGCCCCGACGGTACCCGGCTGGCCAGCTCGCTGCCCAAGCTGGTCCGCGGCAATAATGCGGACCGTCCGTACTTCCAGTACCACAAGACGCATACCGACCTCGGGGTGCTGGTCGGCAAGCCGATCTACAGCCGCTCCAGCGGCGTGCTGGCCGTTCCACTGTCGCGCCGCATCAACCGTCCCGACGGCAGCTTCGGCGGCGTGGCCATGGCCTCGCTCAAGCTGCAGTTCTTCGGCAAGTTCTACGACAGCTTCGACGTCGGCCCCACCGGCACCATCCTGCTGGCGCTGGACGACGGCACGCTGCTGTACCGCCGGCCCTTCAAGGAATCCATGGTCGGCAGCAGCATCGCGGAAGGACCCGTGTACCAGCTGTACAAGAAGCACGGTCCGGTCGGCACGGCCATGCTGGTCTCGCGGATCGACGGGGTCGAGCGCCTGTACAGCTACCGCCACCTGGACGGCTTCCCGATGATCGTGGCGACGGCGCAAGCCAAGTCCGAGATCCTGGCAGGCTGGTGGGTAGCCGTGATCAAGATGAGCTGCGTGGTGCTGTTCGCCGTGGCCGTGCTGGCCTGGGGCGGCAAGCGCATGATCGGCCAGCTGCGCGTGCGCGAGGCGCTCGAGGACGAGCTGCGCCGGGCCCGTGCCTCGCTCGAAGTGCACAATGTCTCGCTGCGCGTACTGGCCGACAGCGACGGGCTGACGGGACTGGCCAACCGGCGCCGCTTCGAGGAAACGCTGGCGACCGAACACGAGCGCGCGCGGCGCAGCCGCAGGCCGTTCTCGCTGATCATGACGGACGTCGACTTCTTCAAGAAATACAACGACCGCTACGGCCACGTGGCGGGCGACGCCTGCCTGCGCCTCGTGGCGCGCGCCATCGCCAGCGGCCCGCACCGGCCGGCCGACCTGGCGGCGCGCTACGGCGGCGAGGAATTCGCGGTGATCCTGCCGGACACCGACCTCGACGGCGCGCGCGCGGTGGCCGAAAAGATCCGCGCCGCCGTCGAAGCGCTGGCCATCCCCCATGCCGACAGCCCCACCGGCTTCGTCACGCTCAGCCTGGGCGTCTATACGGGCCATGCCGCCATCGACGGCAGCGACGTGCCGAGCGACTGGGTCGCGGCGGCCGACGGCATGCTGTACCAGGCCAAGGCGGGCGGCCGCAACCGCCTGGCCGCGCGCGCCAGGATGGCCGTCGCCGCTTGAAGCATCCGCCCCATGCCGCCGCGCGCAGCGGTGCGGCGGGAGCGGGGCGATCCGCTTACCATGGTCATGTCACATCTTCTTACAAATATCGCTTGCTATTCGATAGCGCGCGATTTAATATTCAAGCCATGGACGCCAACGACACATCGACGAAGCAGGCAGCAAAGGAAAACCGGAAACCCCCGGTGCTCGACGACCTGCTGTGCTTCACG
The DNA here is from genome assembly GCF_030412015.1 of Massilia sp. YIM B02763. Lineage (GTDB taxonomy): Bacteria > Pseudomonadota > Gammaproteobacteria > Burkholderiales > Burkholderiaceae_D > Telluria. The sequence continues at coordinate 160,478 of NZ_JASNRD010000004.1, forward strand.
CTGTACTCGACGGGCCTGGCGATGAACAAGGTGTATCGCAAAGCCTTGCGCAAGCTGGACCTGACCTATCCGCAATACCTGGTGCTGATGGTGCTGTGGGAGAAGGACGAGCTGACCGTGTCCGAGATCGGTGCGCGCCTGTTCCTCGATTCGGCCACGCTGACGCCGCTGCTCAAGCGGCTCGAAGCGGCCGGACTGGTGAGCAGGGCCCGCTCCGCCGCGGACGAGCGCCAGGTCGTGATCAGCCTGACGGAAGCGGGCCGCGCCCTGCAGGACGAAGCGGGCGCGATCTTCGACGAGGTGCTGTGCGCCACGTCGTGCACGCCGGGCGAGTTGAACGTCATCAAACAGCAGCTCGAAGGGCTGCGGGCGAAACTGGCGGACAACGCGTGAGGGCAGTACTGCTTTTGCGGGCGTCCATGAAATAAGTAGTGCGCTATTTAATAGGGAATTACAGATTAATAAGTAGTGCGCTATTAAATAGTGTTTATAGGTAGTGAAGTAAAAAAACATCCACAACGACCACGCAAGACATTGAAAGGAACCACCATGAAAACCGTCGCCACCATCCTGTCCGCTTCCCTGTTCGTCATCGGCGCCCAAGCCGCCATGGCAGCCCCGGCCGTGCCGGCCGCCGAACACCAGACCCAGGCCTTCCTGAACGTACTGAACAGCAGCGGCGGCAAGCCGATGGAACAGATGAGCCCGCAGGAAGCGCGCCAGGTGCTGATCGGCGCCCAGAAATCGGTGCAGGTCGACCTGTCCGGCGTGGACGTCAGCAACCGCACGATCACCCAGGACGGCCAGAAGGTCGACCTGACCGTCGTCCGGCCGCACGGCGCCAAGGGCGCGACCCCGGTCTTCATGTTCTTCCACGGCGGCGGCTGGGTGCTGGGCGACTACCCGACCCATGCCCGCCTGGTGCGCGACCTGGTGAACTATTCCGGCGCGACCGCGGTGTTCGTGAACTACACCCCGTCGCCGGAAGCGCAATACGGCGTGGCGATCAACCAGGCCTATGCCGCGACCAAGTGGGTGGCCGCCAACGGCAAGGAAATCAATGTCGACGGCAGCCGCCTGGCCGTGGCCGGCAATAGCGTCGGCGGCAATATGGCGGCCGTCGTCAGCCTGATGGCGAAGGACAAGGGCGCACCGAAGATCCGTTACCAGGTGCTGCTGTGGCCCGTGACCGACAACAATTTCGAGACCGCGTCGTATAACGAGTTCGCCAATGACCACTTCCTCACCAAGAACATGATGAAATGGTTCTGGGATAACTATACGACCGACGCCGCCAAGCGCAACGAGAACTATGCCTCGCCGCTGCGCGCCAGCACCGAGCAGCTGAAAGGCTTGCCGCCCGCCCTCGTGCAGACCGCCGAGCTGGACGTACTGCGCGACGAAGGCGAAGCGTATGCGAAGAAACTGGACGCCGCCGGCGTGCCGGTGACCGCCACCCGCTACAACGGCATGATCCACGACTATGGCCTGCTGAACCCGCTGGCCAAGGTGCCGGAAGTGCAATCGGCGCTGCTGCAGGCGGGTACCGAGCTGAAAGTGCACCTGAAATAAAGTGCGAAGGGTGCGTAACCCGTACACGGTACCAGCGTCGCCCCTGCGCAGGCATGGACCCAATTTTTTAGCGCCGTCGCAACGCACGCGGAATTGGGCCCCTGCCTTCGCAGGGGCGACGTCGTTATATGCCTGACATGCATATTTATTTACAACTTGTTAAAAATTAGTTCGTTCATGTTCTACAATTAACCGGTACGCTGACGTCGAACACGCAAACACGGAGAGAAGACGATGCACGCCACCGGCCTTGCCGCCGCCATCCTGTTCGCCGTGGGCGGCGCCCACGCCCAGACCCTGGTTCCCGAACCGGAACCGTCCCCGGTCCTGCTGCCGCAGCCGGCCGCGACGCTGTCGTCGACCCCGCTGCTGTCCCAGCCTTTCGCGAAGATCCAGCCGACTTCGCGCACTTACCTCAAGAACCTCGCCGAGCCGGACCGCATGCCGCGCGACCCGGCCGCCTTCGGCCGCTACGTCACGGATCCGCGCCTGCTCGCCGGCGTGCAGCTGACGCCGTTCATCGCGCTGGAGGGCGGCTACGTCAACCTGTATGACCGCGGCACTTTCCTGGCCAGCTACACGCGCCCGGAAGAGGCGAACGGTGCGTTGAACGTGAAGGGCATGCATACCCATGCTGCCGCGAGGATCACGATCCCGGCGGGCGACCGCTGGGAAGCCTTCGGCAAGGTGGGCGTGGCCTACAGCGAGTACAAGCATCGCGACGAGCTGCACAGGTCGGTGCAGGAAACCGACACGGGCGTGTACGCGGGCGCGGGCGCGAAGTACAAGCTGAGCGAGAAGGCTTCCGTCTCGGGATCGTTCGAACGCTACGGCAACAGCGAGCGCTGGGGGCCGAATACCAATAACAACAGCATCAAGGCCAACGTGAACCTGGGTTTCTGATCGCCGGATCCAGGTTTTTATTTGTAGTTGCATAAGCTTGTACGAAATAAATCGTTCCGGCTGAGCAGTGCTGTTTGGTAAAGTCCGCGTCCCCAAAAGGACTCACCACAACAAGCATGAAGACCAAGCATCTGCTGGCCGCCCTATCCGGCGTGCCGCTCATCGGCCTGCCGTACAACGCGCAGGCGCAAACCGAACCGGCCTCCACCACGGCGACCGCACCCGCATCCGTCGTCGTCACCGGTTCGCGCATCGCGCGCGCCAGCCTCGAAGGGCCGTCGGCCGTCACCATCCTCAAGGGCGAGGACATCACGCGCCAGGGCTACAAGAACGTGTTCGACGCCCTCAACAACCAGGTGCAGAACAGCGGGTTCACCCAGGGCGCCGACTTCGGCAATACCTTCACGCCGTCGGCGAACACCATCAGCCTGCGCGGCCTGGGCCCGAACCACACGCTGATCCTGCTGAACGGCCGCCGCCTGGCCGACTTCCCCGTCGCCTACGACGGCACCGTCAACTTCACCAACCTGGCCAATATCCCGTCCTCGATCGTCGAACGCATCGAGATCCTGTCCGGCGGCGCCTCGGCGATCTACGGCTCGGACGCGATCGCGGGCGTGGTGAACATCATCCTCAAGAAGAAATTCGACGGCGTCGACGTCAACGTCAAGGCCGGCGGCACCACGCGCGGCGGCGGCGCCGAGCGGCGCCTGCAGGTGACGGGCGGACGCCAGTTCGACCGCCTGTCGACCGTGTTTTCGCTGGAGCTCGACGACCGCAACCCGATCGCCGCCTCCCAGCGCGACTTCATGGCCACGCGCCAGGGCACGCCCACCAACGTGCTGTCGCGCCGCGACGCCACCGTCGGCCGCTACATCGACCAGGACTGCGCCCAGGTGGGCGGGCTGTTCGGCGGCAGCGTGGCCAGCTACGCTTCGCGCACGGGCAACTACTGCGCCAGCAACAAGGTCAGCCCGACCTACTGGTCCGTGCAGACCCAGAACCTGAGCAAGAACGCCTTCGGCAGCGCCACGTATGAACTGAACGACGACACCACGCTGTTCGCCGACCTCCTGCTGGGCCGCAACGACACGCAGAACAATACGCGCGGCCCGTCCTGGACCTCGTCCTCGACCAACGGCAGCTACTTCCTGAACCGGAACACGGGCCACTACGAAGCCTGGACCCGCTACATGTCGCCGGAAGAGATGGGCGGCGTGTCGCGCTACAACCGCCACTGGAAGGACGAATCGGTGGCCGCCTCGCTGGGCGCGCGCGGCCACGTCACCGGCACCAGCTGGAAGTGGGAGGCGGGCTACAGCGCCTCCTGGTACGAAAGCAAGAGCCGGACGCCGCGCGCGCTGGCCAATATCGACAGCTTCTTCCTGGGCCCCAAACTCGGCCTCGACAGCAACGGCATCGCGATCTACGCGCCGGACCCGGCGCGCCTGGCGCGCCCGCTGACGGCCGCGGAATTCGACGGCATCACGGGCCAGGCGCAGAGCGATGACGAATCGTGGACGCACACGCTGTCGGCCAGCGCCAACGGCGAAGTGCTGCAACTGCCGGCCGGGCCGCTGCAAGTGGCGGCCGTGGTCGAGGCGGGCCGCCAGGGCTTCTCGAACCGCCCGGACGAACGCATCAACCAGGGCTACTTCAACCTGGCCACGACGAGCGACGTCACGGCCGGCACCCGCACGCGCTACGCGGCCGGCGTGGAAGCCAACATTCCCGTGACGACGATGCTGACGGCGACGCTGGCCGGCCGCTACGACCGCTACGAATTCGCCGAGCGCGACAGCGGCAAGTTCACCTACAACGGCGGCCTGGAACTGCGCCCGGCGAAGGACCTGCTGGTGCGCGCCAACTACGCGACCAGCTTCCGCGCGCCGGACATGAACTACATCTACAAGGCGCGCGGCACCGGCTATTACGCGTCCACGACCGACTACTACCGCTGCGGCCTGGCCGGCCAGCCCCTGTCCGGCTGCGAATTCGCCAGCGTCTCGCCGGGCGTGGACTACGTCCAGCTCGGCAGCAAGGACCTGAAGCCGGAGAAGGGCAAGTCCTACGGCGCCGGTATCGTGTGGTCGCCGAGTGCCGCCTTCGACGCGTCGATCGACTACTGGAAGATCCGCATCGACGACCTGGTGACGAACCTGGACGCCGACCAGCTGCTGCGCGACGAAGCGGCCTGCCGCCTGGGCACGCAGGACATCGGCTCGCCGACCTGCGTCGACGCCATCGCGCGCATCACCCGCTTCGCGGCGAATTCGCCCGTGCGTCCGGGCGAGATCAAGGAAATCCGCGTCAACCCGATCAACGCGGCCCAGCAGGAAAGCAGCGGCATCGACGTCAGCGCGAAATATGCGCTGAGGACGGGCACCTATGGCACCTTCACGCTGCGCGGCAACTACGCGAAGACGCTGACGCGCCGCTCGCGCCAGTTCGCCGCCGACGCCGTGAAGGACGACCTGCATGCGCTGGACAGCATGGACTGGCCGGACAAGCTGGCCGCGAGCCTGAACTGGGACCGCGGCCCGTGGTCGGCGACGCTGTTCGCCACCCGCTACGGCAAGATCCCGAACCAGGCGCAGACGGACTACCTGTCGCCGTCCACGCTGTTCAACACCAGCGTCGTCTACCGCGTCACGGACCGCCTGACGGTATCGGCCATCGTCAACAACGTCTTCAACCGCGTCAAGCACGACGATTCGGCGGGCTGGCCGAACTATGCGGTGGGCAACTACAGCCCGGCGGGGCGTACGGGCTGGGTGGAGTTGAATTACCACTTCCTGTGACGGTCGAACGCGTGGACGGGGAACCCGTCTACCCCACCCGTGACACAGACGTCCTGGTAGGGTGGACGGCTTGCCGTCCACGCGTTCGACGGACGTGTGACATGGACGAAAAAAAGGCAGGACCGAGGTCCCGCCAAGAGGGTACGGAAGATAGAACCTTCTCCGTTCAGAACCGGTAGTTCAGCGACGCTTCCCACGCCCTGCCGAACAGCGGCCGCGCATTGATCGGCCCAGTGCTCGCGCCCACCAGGCGCGAATTCCCTTCCGTCAGCCCCAGCTCGTTGGTCACGTTCGTCCCCGTCAGGCGCAGTTCCAGGCGGTCCGAAAGCTCGGCCAGCACGCCGATGTCGAGCGTGTCGTACTTCGGCAGGTATTGCGTGTTGGCCTGGTCGGCCCAGCGCGCGCCGATATGCGAATACGTGCCGTAGAACTTCAGCGCGCGGTCGCCGATCGGCAGGCGGTAGCTGGGCGAGAAGCGGTACTGGAACTTCGGCTGGCGCTGCACCTGGTTGCCCGCGATGGCCGGGTTGTCCTTGTAGGTCGAGTCCTGCCAGTCGCCCGTCAGCTGCAGCTGCAGTCCCGCGAGCGGGCGCACCGCCAGTTCGAATTCCACGCCCTTGCCCTTCGAGCCGCTCACCGAATACAGGATGTCGGTGGTGGTGATCTGCTGGAACGAAATGCCCTTGAAGTCGGTCCAGAACGCGTTCACGTAGGCGCTGTAGACGGGCGTCGCCGTCTTGAAGCCGACCTCGTACTGCGTCACCTTCGGATTCGGAATGCGGTTGCGGTCGTCCAGCACGGCCTGGCTGCCGGCATTGCGCATGTCGTCGAAGTAGATGAAGGTGTGGCCCTGGTTGGCGCGTACGAACACGCTGGAGTTCTTCGTCAGCTTGTACAAGCCGCCCACCGTGAAGGAATTGGCCGAGTCGTCGCGCGCATAGCGGGTGAAGGTCCCGCTGGGCATCGAGGTGCCGTTGTTGTACACGGTCAGCGGGTTGTTGTCGGTATCGCCCGTCATCTGGTTCGAGACGGAGCCGGACAGGCTCTGCTTCTCGTGGCGCATGCCCGCGTCGACCTTGATGCGGTCGTTGATGCGCCATTCGTCGGCGATGAAGACCGCCTTGTTGTCGCCATCGTAGGAAGCGATCGGCGCATAGTTGACGTTGCCGTCGGTGCCGCGGTTGGACACGATCACGCCATTGTCCAGGCGCGCGTCGATCAGGCGCGCATTCGGCGTGGCCGTCATCAGGTGGCTGTTGCCGAGGTACCAGGTGTCGCGCGATGTGTAATCCGCATAGTAGCCCCCCACCGTGAGCGTGTTGTCGCGGCCGATCTCCCGGCTCACGCGCAGCTCGTCCGTGAACGAGCGCAGCTTCTTCTCCACGGCCCACAGGCCCGCCTGCACCACCTGCTGGTCGGCGCCGACGGTGCCGCCGCCGTTCGTATAGGTCAGCGCGCCGCCGGCGGCGGGCCGGCCGGCCGCCGCCAGCGCCGCCGCATTGCCGTTGGCCGACGCGATCGACTGCGCCAGGTAGTCGGCCGCGGTCAGCGGGTTGTTCCCCGTGAACATGGCGATGGTGTTCAGGTCGTCCCTGAAGTAATTCAGCTTGTTCGACACGTCCCAGCCGTTCATCTTCTGCTGGTAGTCGGCGCCGAACAGCGTCGACTTCAGGCCGCGGCCGTCGCCCAGGTCGTAGTTCAGCGTCTTGCCCGGCGCCGCCTCGACGGTGAAGTGGCGTAGTTCGTTGCTCATCAGCGTGCCGGTGAGCGGATCGAAGCCGGGGAAGGACGAGATGCTGCGGCCCTCGTTGGACGAGATCAGCGGCACGCCCGTGTAGAACGCGTTCTTGTCGTCGGTGTGGCGCGCATAGACGGTCAGCTCGCCGCCGTCGAGCTTGCGCGTGATCGATGCCGACAGCTGGCCGCCGTCGTCGGCGGGGAAGCCGGCGTCGCGCACGCCGTCGGTCTTGCGCCAGAAGCCGCCGACCATGCCGTACCACTTGTCCGCCAGCTTGCCGCTGTAGACGCCGTCGATGCGTCGCAGGCTGCCCGTGCCCGTCGTGACGCGGATATTCCCCTCCGGCGTGTCGCCGCCTTTCTTCATGATGAAGTTCATCGTGGCGCCCGGCTGGCCGCTCGAATAGATCGTGCTCGGGCCGCCGCGCAGCACCTCGACGCGCTCGATGGTGTCGTCCAGGCGGAACGCCGAGGAGCCTTCGAAGAAGGACAGCACGGGCACCGGATAGATCGGGTTGCCGTTCATCTGCACCGACACGAACGGCGAATCGCTGCCCGACGGGAAGCCGCGCACCTCGATGTTGGCGCCGGACTGGCCGCCCGTCGCTTCCGCATACACGCCCGGCACGATCTTGAGCACGTCCGCGGTGCTGCTGGGCGCCGCCATCTTGAGCTGCTCCTCGGTGGCGGCCGTGATCGAGAAGCTCGTGTCGATCCTGCGCGTGCCGCTGGCCGACGCGGTGCCGGTCACGACGACCTGCTGGATCTCCTTCTGGACGTCGGCCGCCGGGAGGGGCGAGGATTCCTGGGCTGCCACGTGCGCATGCAGCGCGAGGGTGGCGACGGCGAGGGCGACGGCATGCAGCCGCGGCAACTGGACTGGCGTTTTCATCGGATTGTCTCTCTTATGGATGAGGATTGTTCGGGGGCGTCTCCTCCCCCGCGGCCTGCCGATCTTGCATCTCGGTCAAGCAAGTCGGGCCATTGAATCATCGAATTGTTATCGATGTCAATCGTATTGTTATCGATGTCATTTTTTGTCGACAGCACAAGGGAATCTGGCATAATGCGATCCGGACTGAAGCTCTCATTTGACGGATCACATGGCGCAGCAACGCAAAAAACCGGCGGCAACCGACACGGCATTGACGATGGAAGACCTGGCGCGGATCGCCGGCGTGTCGACCATCACGGTGTCGCGCGCGTTGCGCGACAGCCCGCTGGTGACGGAAAAGACGCGCGAGAAGGTCCGGAAAATCGCGGCCGAGCAGGGCTACCGCTTCAACGTCAGCGCGCGCAACCTGCGCATGGGGCGCTCGTACTCGGTGGCCGTCGTCGTCGAGATGACGCCCGCGAAGGGCCGGCCCATGTCCGACCCGTATCCGCTCGAACTGCTGGGCGGCATCACCCAGGAATTGACGACGGCCGGCTACAGCGTCGTGCTGACGTCGCGCCAGCTGCTCGACACGGCGCCCGTGCAGGGCGCCGACGGCCTGATCCTGCTGGGGCAGGGCTCGCACGGCGAGGCGGTACGCGCGCTGCAGGGTTCCACCGTGCCGCTGGTCGTGTGGGGTGCCCCGGAACACAGGAACGAGAAGCGCGGTGCCGACCACGTCGTCGTCGGCAGCGACAACCGCAAGGGCGGCGCCAGCGTGGCCGAGCGCTTCCTCGACCAGGGCCGGCGCCGGCTGGTGTTCCTCGGCGACGTCGACCACGCCGAGGTGCAGGAACGCTGCGCCGGCTTCGTCGACGCGCTGTCCGGCCGCGCGCCCGTGCACATCCTGCGTCCTAAGGCCTTCACCTTCGAGGCCGGCTTCGAATGCGTGCGCGCGCTGCTCAAGAAGAAGGCCGGCCATGCCAGCGACGGCCTGTTCGCCGCCAGCGACCAGCTGGCGATGGGTGCCATCCGCGCGCTGACCGAGGCCGGCCTGCGCGTGCCGGAAGACATTTCCGTGATCGGCTACGACGACACGCCGGGCGCCGCCAGCTTCGTGCCGCCGCTGACGAGCGTGCACCAGTACCTGCGCGACGGCGGCGTGCTGCTCGCGCAAAAGATGCTGCAGATGATCGAGGGCCGTGCCGACGTGCACTCGGAGATGCTGCCCACCACCCTGATCGTGCGCCAGACCTGAGCGGCGCACCATCGCATGCAACCATACACCGCACACAAGGAAACCGCCGTGGAGAATGACATCGATAACATGCCGCTGCCGGCACTGGCGCTCGACCCGGAGCCGTGGTGCATCCGCGAGCGCGCCGCCGACCCCGCGCGCGCCTTCCTGCACGAGACCCTGTTCACGCTGGGGAACGGCTACATCGGCATGCGCGGCACGCCGGAGGAGGGCCATGGCCCCGGCGGCGCGGCCGGCGGCACGCTGGAAGGCACCTACCTGAACGGCTTCCACGATACCGAGACGATCCACTATCCGGAGAACGCCTACGGCCTGGCGCGGACCAACGAGTTCATGCTCAACGTGCCGAACGCCAAGCGCGTCGCCGTGGTCGTCGACGGCGAGCCGTTCACGCTGGAGACGGGCAAGGTCCTGGCCTACGAGCGCCGGCTCGACTTTCGCACCGGCGTGCTGGAGCGCCGCGTCGAGTGGGAATCCGGCACCGGCAAGCGCCTGCGCATCGCCAGCCGGCGCCTGGTCTGCCTGGACCGCAAGCACGTGGCGGCGCTGGAAGTGGCGGTGACGCCGCTGAACTTCTCGGGCGAGGTCGGTATCTTGTCCGACGTCGACGCGGCCGTGACGAACATGCAGGCGGGCGACGATCCGCGCGTGGGCTCGGCCATCACGGGCCCGAGCCTGCAGCTGGCCGGGGGCGAGGTAGGCGCGAGCGACGTGCTGGTGCTGCAGCGCACGCGCCATAGCGGCTTCCTGCTGGCCACGGCCACCGACTCCGTGCTGGACGGCGCCGAGGCGCGCGTCGAGCCTCTCGCGAGCGGCCATGCGTTCGCCCTCGCCGCCGCTGCGGGCGACACCGTCGTGCTCCACAAATTCATCGCCTACGCCAGCTCGCGCGACGTCGAGGAGGCGCGCGTCGCATCCCACGCGCGCGCCGAACTGGCCGCCGCCCGCGCCGCCGGCTTCGAGGCCCTGGTGCGCGAGCAGGCGCTCTGGCTGGACGGCTTCTGGCGCGAGGCCGACGTCGTCATCGAGGGCGACGACGCGCTGCAGCAGGGCGTGCGCTTCAACCAGTTCCACCTGCTGCAGTCGGTCGGGCGCGACGGCAAGACGAATATCGCGGCCAAGGGCGTGACGGGGGAGGGCTACGAGGGCCACTATTTCTGGGACACGGAAATCTACGTCTTTCCCTTCTTCCTGTTCTCGCGCCCCGAGATCGCCCGGGCGCTGCTGCAGTACCGCTACGACATCCTGCCCCAGGCCCGCGCGCGGGCGCGCCAGATGTCCCATGCGCGCGGCGCCTTGTATCCGTGGCGCACCATCGCGGGCGAGGAGTGCTCGGCCTACTACCCGGCCGGAACCGCCCAGTACCACATCAATGCCGACGTCGCCTACTCGATCCGCCAGTACCTGCTGGCGACGAACGACTTCGACTTCATCGCCCGGTACGGCGCCGAGATCGTGCTGGAGACGGCCAGGATCTGGCTGGGTCTCGGATCGTACGACCGCCAGGGACGCTTCTGCATCAACGAGGTGACGGGGCCGGACGAGTACACGGCCCTCGTCAACAACAACTACTACACGAATGCGATGGCGCGCATGCACATGACGTTCGCGGCCGACATGGCGGATCGCCTGCGCACCGAGCGCCCGGACGACCATGCGCGCGTGGCCGCCCTCATCGGACTCGAACAGGGCGAAATCGACGCCATGCGCGCCGCCAGCGCGGCCATGCGCCTGCCCTACGACGAGGCGCTGGGCATCCACGAGCAGGACGACAGCTTCCTGTCCAAGAAGCGCTGGGACTTCGCCGGCACGCCGGCGGACAAGTACCCGCTGCTGCTGCACTACCACCCGCTGGTGATCTACCGCCACCAGGTGTGCAAGCAGGCCGACGTGGTGCTGGCGCTGCTGCTGCTGTCGAACGAATTCTCGCTGGACGACAAGCGCCGCGACTTCGACTACTACGAGGCGGTGACGACGCACGATTCCTCGCTGTCGTCCTGCATCTTCAGCATCGTCGCCGCCGAGGTGGGCTACCGCGACAAGGCCTACGCCTATTTCATGGAGACGGCGCGCCTGGACCTGGACAATACCCACGCCAACACCGAGTACGGCGTGCACACGGCGGCGATGGCCGGCACCTGGCTCGGCGTCGCCTATGGCTTCGGCGGCATGCGCCTGGATGAAGGCGGCCTGCGCTTCGCGCCTACGCTGCCGGACAAGTGGAACGGCTACCGCTTCAAGGTGCACGTGCGCGGCGCGCTGCTGGAGGTGGCCGTCGACGCCGGCGGCGCCGACTACCGCCTGCTGGCCGGCGAACGCCTGGCGCTGGCGCACCACGGCCGCGCCGTCGCACTGGACGCCGCGCACCCATCGATCCGCATGGAGAACCTCGCATGAGCACGCACACCACCCGCTTCAAGGCAGTCATCTTCGACCTGGACGGCGTCATCACCGACACCGCCCGCTACCACTACCTGGCCTGGAAGCGCCTGGCGGACGGCATCGACACGCCGTTCGACGAAGCCTTCAACGAGGAACTGAAAGGCATCCACCGCATGGGATCGCTGGAGCTGATCCTGGCGCGCGCGCCGCGCGCCTTCGACGCCGACGAGAAGCTGGCGCTGGCCGATGCCAAGAACCGCCACTACCAGGAACTGGTGGCGACGATGACGCCGAAGGATCTGCTGCCCGGCGCGCTGGAGGCGCTGGAACAGGTGCGCGCCGCCGGCCTGAGGATCGGCCTCGCGTCGGTCAGCAAGAACGCGTTCACGGTGCTGGACCGCCTGGGCATTCGCGACCGCTTCGACGACGTGGTCGATGCCGCCACCGTCCGGCGCGGCAAGCCCGATCCGGAAATCTTCCTGACGGCGGCCGCTCACCTCGGCGTGGCGCCGGCCGATTGCCTGGGCGTGGAGGACGCGGCGGCCGGCGTGGCGTCGATCAAGGACGCGGGCATGTTCGCCGTCGGCGTGGGCGACCCCCAGGTGCTGGCGCGGGCCGACCGGATCATCCGCTCGATGGAGGAGTTCGACCTGTTCGCATACTGAAGAGCGCGCCGCTGAAGCCCCGTAACGGTCATCATAAAAACATACTGGAGACACCGTTGAACAAGCATCGCATCCTGCTGGCCCTGTTTCTCATCTACTTCGTGTTCGCCATCCTGCTCAACAGCGTGGGAACGGTGATCCTGCAGATGATCCACAACTACGGCATCGACAAGGGCGCGGCCAGCGTCCTGGAAGGGTTCAAGGACCTGCCGATCGCTGTCGTCTCCTTCTTCGTCGCCGCGAGCCTGCCGCGCTTCGGCTACAAGAAGGCGATGCTGGCGGCGCTGGCCATCGTGGCCTGCGCCACGCTGGCGATGCCGCTGCTGCCCGGCTTTGCCACCGCCAAGCTGCTGTTCCTGTGCGTGGGCGTGGCGTTCGCGCTGGCCAAGGTGTCCGTGTATGCCACCGTGGGCCTCGTCGCGCGCGACCGCAAGCAGCATGCCGGCATCACCAATACGCTGGAAGGCTTCTTCATGGTCGGCGTGCTGAGCGCCTACTGGATCTTCGGCCTGTTCATCGATTCGGCGAATCCGCGCGCGACCGGCTGGCTGAACGTGTACTGGCTGCTGTCGGCCCTGTGCGCCGCCACCTTCGTGCTGGTGCTGGCCACGCCCATCGACGAAAGCGCGGCCGCGGCGCCCGACAGCCGCGGACCGGCCGCCGACTTCGTCGCCATGCTGCGCCTGTTCCTGCGGCCCCTGGTGTGCGTGTTCGTGCTGACCGCCTTCCTCTACGTGCTGGTCGAACAGGCGCTGGGAACCTGGCTGCCCACCTTCAACAACGAGATCCTCAAGCTCCCCACCGCGATGAGCGTGCAGGTCACCAGCATCTATGCGGGCTGCCTGGCGGTGGGGCGGCTGTCGGCGGGCATCGTGATGCGCCGGCTGAACTGGTATCCCGTGCTGTCCTTCTGCATGCTGGCGATGGGGGCGATCGTGCTGCTGGCGCTGCCGCTGGCGCGCGACATCGCCCACGACCCGCACGTGGGCTGGGCGACGGCCCCCGTCGCCGCCTTCCTGTTCCCGCTGATCGGCCTGTTCATGGCGCCGATCTACCCGGGCATCAATTCCGTGATGCTCAGCTCCCTGCCGCGCCACCAGCATGCGCCGATGACGGGCCTGCTGGTGATCTTCTCGGCGCTGGGCGGCACCACGGGCTCCCTGATCACGGGCTATGTGTTCGGCCGCTTCAACGGGCATTTCGCGTTCTACCTGACGCTGGTGCCGGTGGCGCTGATGCTGGGCAGCCTGTACCTGTTCAAGCGGCAGGTCGACAGGGCGCCGGCGCAGGCGCTGGAGGTGGTGGCGGAAACGGCCTGATCGTCGTCCCCGCGCAGGCGGGGACCCATGCCGAGCTGCCGTAGTCCGGATGTGTGAGATTGCACGACTGCGTTGAGGTGTTGACTTCGGATTGTCAGCATGGGTTCCCGCCTTCGCGGGAACGACGGTGTCAAGGGTTATCGCATCCCGGCTCGGCCTGTTGCGGCGTCGCGCTCTGCGCCAGCAGCAGGTCGCTGAAATCCTCCGCCCGCATCGGCTTGCCGATCAGGTAGCCCTGCAGCACGTCGCACCCCGTCGAGCGGATCGCCGTCTTCTGCGCTTCCGTCTCGATGCCTTCGCAGATCACGGACAGCTTGAGCGACTTGGCGAATGCGATCACGCCGTTGACGATGTCCAGGCAGCGCCGGTCCTGCTCGATCTCGGCGACGAAGGAGCGGTCGATCTTGATGGCCGTGATGGGGAACTGGCGCAGGTAGGTCAGGTTCGAGTAGCCGGTGCCGAAGTCGTCGAGCGCGATGTGGAAGCCCTCGTCCTGCAGCGTGCGCAGCACGGCCGCGGCCTTGTCGATGTCCTGCATCAGCATGCTCTCCGTGACTTCGAGCTTGATGCATTCCGGGTCCAGGCCGTAGCGCCCGACCAGGTTCTTCAGCAGGGGCGGCAGGTTCTCGTCGGTGAGCTGGCGCGGCGACACGTTCACGGCCATGCGCAGCCGGTAGCCCAGCAACTCCCATTCGCGCGCCTGGCGGCAGGCTTCCTCGCAGACCCAGGCGCCCACCGCCGAGATGGCGGGCGAGTCCTCCAGCATCGGCAGGAAGGCGTTCGGGCCCAGCACGCCCAGGCGCGGATGGTCCCAGCGCAGCAGCGCCTCGGCACCCACCACGGCGCCGTTGGCGGCGCTGATCTGGGGCTGGTAGTACAGCACGAACTGGCGCCGGTCGAGCGCGGAAAACACTTCCTGGCGCAGCTGCAGGCGCTGCTTGAGCAGCTGCCGCGCGCCGGGCGAGAACACGGCGAAGGTGTGGCGGCCGTTGTCCTTGGCCTCGTACATGGCGGCGTCGGCATTGTTGAGCAGCTCGTCCGGCGTGGCTTCCTCGCCGCTGCCGATCGCGATGCCGATGCTGGCGCCGATCGTCACCTGGTGGCCGTCGACCTGGATCGGCATGGACAGGCGCTGCAGCACGGAGGAGGCGAGGGCGCGGGCGGCGTCGCCGTCGGCATGCTCCAGCACGAACACGAATTCGTCGCCGCTGATGCGCGCCACCGTCACGTCCGGCGCCGCGAAGGCGTGCAGGCGGCGGCCGATCTCCTGCAAGGCCTGGTCGCCGAAGCGGTGGCCGTGGGCGTCGTTGACTTCCTTGAAGTGGTCGAGGTCGACGAACAGCACGCCGACGGCCGCACCGTTGCCGGCGGCCCGCTGCATGGCCGTGTCGAGCGCGCGCATGCAGCTGAAGCGGTTGTGCAGCCCCGTCAGGCTGTCGTGGGTCGCCTCGTGCACCAGGCGCGCCTCGGCTTCCTTGCGCGCCGTGACGTCGGCGAAGAAGATGGTCAGGCCATCCGGCGAAGGATAGGCGCGGCCCTCGATCCAGATGCCCAGCGGTTGGTAGAAGGCCTCGCAGCTGGCCGGTGCGTGGGCCGTCATGGCGCGCACGTAGGCGCCGTGGAACGGCCCCCCGACGGCTTCCGGAAAGGTTTCCCAGATATTCCTGCCGACCAGTTCATCGGCGCTGCGGCCCGCCAGCGCGGCGCCCTTGGCGTTGATGTAGGTGAAGCGCCATTCGCGGTCGAGCGAGAAGCAGCCGTCGGCGATGCTTTCCAGAACGGCGCTGAGGTGTTCGCGCGCCTGCCGCATGGCGCGCTGGGCCTCGACCGTTTCCGTCACGTCCTCCAGGAAGGCCACGAAGCGGGTAACGCCGTCGCCGTCCTCGCGCACGGGGAACAGGTGCATGCGGCACCAGAACATGCTGCCGTCCTTGCGGTAGTTGCGCAGCGTCGTGCAGCAGATCTCGGCTGCCTCGATGCAGTGGCGGATATAGGCGATTTCGGGCTGGCCCCGGTCGTCGCGCTGGAGGAAGCGGCAGTTCCGGCCGCGCACCTCGTCGAGGCGGTAGCCCGTCAGCTTTTCGAAGGCCGGGTTGGCGTACAGGATCGGGTTGTCGTATTCCACGGGGTCCGTGATGAGGATGCCGGTGGTGCTCGATTCGATAACCTGCTTGAAGAAGGCGGGGGGCTCGCGCTCGAAATAGTCAGCGTGTTTAACATTTGATGACACGATTTCCCGGGAATGGTTTCGCATGATCGGCACCTGTACACTGGACGATTCCAGTGTAACGCCGCGCATGCCGCGCACGCTTCAAGCCCGGGTGATCGGCGGGGATTTTCTCCCGCCGCCGCGCTCTTCCTGACGTTGCAGGACCGTTTGCGCGGCAGCGGGGCCTTCAGGGCAGCGCCGCCAGCCGCTCGAGCAGGGCGGCGCGTTCGGCGTCGATGCGCGGGCCGTTGGTGCGGCTCGACAGCGTGGCCCTGTCCTTGCGGCCCAGGAAATAGGCGACACGCTCGGCGTTGGCGCCGGACGGATGCGGGATGCCGTGCAGGATGCGGCGTCCGTCCAGCACCCCGCGCGCGGCCAGCCAGTCCAGCGCCAGGCCGACCTTCGGCCCCATCGGCACGTAGACCGCATCGCCCAGCGGCGCCACCTCGCGCGCGAAATAGCCGAGCATCTGCTCCTGCAGCAGGGGCGTGGTCAGCATGTTCGGCGCCGCGCCGCTGTAGTTCCTGCCGTTCACGAACACGGGATTGCGCAGCACCCCCGTCACGTGCATCAGGTCCGCATGCGCATCGAACAGCGTGGCGCAGCTGGCGATGCCGAGCCAGCGCTGCAGGCCCACGTGGTCGAGCAGGGCGACGAGGTTGGGCCGGATCGCGCCGCTGAAGGCGCCCGTGTACTTGGCGGCGCGCAGCACCTCCGCGCGCGGCGCGCCCGCCATCAACTGGCGCCGCGCTTCGCGCACCGCGTTCTTCCATTGCACGAAGCCGGGCGAAATGCCCACCAGGACCACCCGCGCCGCCGGGTTCACGTAGTCGAACGGGATGTAGTGGGCGCTGACGGCGCCGGCGCGTGCCAGCAGGAAAGCGTCGGGAATCGCTTCCGGCGCGGCGACGGCGTCCGGATCGGTGGCCAGCAGCAGGTCGCGGAAGTCGTCGAAGGTGGCGAGTTGCATATTGTTAATATCGATACGTAAAACGGTATCGACCCAGCGGAAAAATTGATTGGATACTGTCCAGTGTAGCCGCTACCATGCGTGCCGGCATGCCGCGCGAACCGTGCCGGGACACGGCCGGACCGCGCGCCGCCCCATCCGTCCCCGGCCCATGCCGCGTGCATGCTACGATCACGGCATCCACGGCCCGGCGGCGATGGCTGCACCGCGAACGGCATGCCGGTGTTCGGGCCTTCACCCTTTGAGGAAACCATAACGTGCGTATGGACATCACGCAGCAAGCATTCGGGACGCTGCCGGACGGCCGGCAGGTCCAGCAGTACACGCTGAAGAACAAGAACGGCATGGTCGTCAGGATCATCGACTTCGGCGGCATCGTCACCGAGATCCACGTGCCCGACCGTGACGGGAACTTCGCCGACGTGGCGCTGGGCTTCGAGACCGTCGAGCCCTACCTCGAGGACAGCCCCTACTTCGGCGCCCTGATCGGCCGCTACGGCAACCGCATCGGCAAGGGCCGCTTCACGCTGGACGGCAAGACGTACCAGCTGCCGACGAATAACGGCGAGAACCACCTGCACGGCGGTGCCCCGGGCTTCGACAAGGTGCTGTGGACGGCCACGATCCAGGACGACGGCCTGGCGCTGCGCTACCGCGCCGCCGACGGCGAGCAGGGCTATCCGGGCAACCTGGACGCCACCGTCGTCTACAGCCTCACGGACGACAACGAGATCGTGATGCGCTTTTCCGCCACCTGCGACCAGCCGACGCCCGTCAACCTCACCCAGCACAGCTATTTCAACCTGGCCGGCGCGGGGCAGGGCGACATCCTGGCGCACGAGATGACGATCGACGCCGACAAGTTCGTGCCGGTCGACGCGGGCGCGATCCCGCTGGGGCCCCTGGCCCCCGTGACGGGCACCCCGTTCGACTTCCGCAAGCCGCGCCCCATCGGCGAGCGCATCGGCCAGCCGGACAAGCAGCTGCGCCACGGCACCGGCTACGACCATTGCTGGGTGCTGAACAAGCCGGATGCGGGCAAGGAACTTACGCGCGCCGTCCACGTGTGCGAGCCGGCGACGGGACGCGTGCTGGAACTGTTCACGCAGGAGCCGGGCGTGCAGTTCTACAGCGGGAACTTCCTCGACGGCAGCTTGACGGGCAAGGGCCATGCGTATGCCTTCCGCGGCGGGTTCTGCATCGAGCCCCAGCATTTCCCGGATTCGCCGAACCAGCCCGAGTATCCGAATACGATCCTGCGGCCGGGGGAGGTGTACCGGACGGAGTCGCGCTACAAATTCTCGGTGGCGCAATAAAACCACCGTCGCCCCTGCGCAGGCAGGGGCCCAATGTCGCATGAGCCGTCGCGACGCAAGCAGAATTGGGCCCCTGCCTGCGCAGGGGCGACGGTGTTGGAGACAACGACAATGACAATGGAACTGATCCTCGACGCCCGCAACACCCTCGGCGAAGGCATCCTGTGGGACGATCGCCAGCAACGCCTGCTGTGGACCGATATCGAAGGCAGCGAACTATGGTCCTACGTGCCCGAGACGGGTTTTACCAAGCGCTGGGTCCTGCGCGAGCGCCTGTGCTCGATGGCGCTGACCGGCCGCGACGAGCGCCTGCTGCTCGGATTCGCGTCCGGCCTGTCCTTCTTCGACATCGCGACCGGCACCTTCGAGCGCCTCCACGACGTCGAGCCCCACCTGCCCACCACGCGACTGAACGACGGCCGCGTCGACCGCGAGGGCCGCTTCGTGTTCGGCATGTTCAACCAGGCCGAGAATCCGAAGCACCCGGTCGGCGGCTTCTACCGCCTGAACCGCGACCTGTCGCTGGAAGCGCTGCCGCTGGGCGGCGTGGCGATCGCCAACAGCATCTGCTTCAGCCCGGACGGCCGCACGATGTACTACGCCGACTCGGGCACGCGCGCCATCCGCTGCTGCGATTACGCGCGCGACGGCACCGTCTCGCACCAGCGCGTGTTCGCGCAGCCGGATGCCGCCGCGGGCGATCCGGACGGTTCCACGGTCGATGCCGAAGGCTTCCTGTGGAACGCGCGCTGGGGCGCCGGCCAGGTCGTGCGCTTCGCCCCCGATGGCCGGATCGACCGGATCCTGACCTTGCCGGCCCTGCAGCCGACCTGCGTCGCCTTCGGCGGACCGGACCTGGACGTGCTGTACGCGACCTCGGCCACCGTCGGCCTCGCGGACCCTGCCGCCGGCGCGGGCGGCCTGTTCGCGCGCCGGCTGGACGTCAGTGGCCTGCCGGAGGAGCGCTTCGGACGCGCGACCGATGCATAAATCGATATCGATAACGTCAAAAAATTGATTGGAAAGTTATCTGGGCGTTCTTTAGACTTTCCTCATCGCTGAGCTCGACCCCGGCATCCGTCGCTCGGCCAGGAACAACGACGAGGAGATCACGTGTCCGAGACAAAGAAGAAGCCCACCCTGCGTTCCGCGGCGTGGTTCGGTACCCAGGACAAGAACGGCTTCATGTACCGGAGCTGGATGAAGAACCAGGGCATCCCGGACCACGAGTTCCAGGGCAAGCCGATCATCGGCATCTGCAATACCTGGTCCGAACTCACGCCCTGCAACGCCCACTTCCGCAAGCTGGCCGAACACGTCAAGCGCGGCATCCTGGAAGCGGGCGGCTTCCCCGTCGAATTCCCCGTCTTCTCCAACGGCGAGTCGAACCTGCGCCCCACCGCCATGCTGACCCGCAACCTGGCCAGCATGGACGTCGAGGAATCCATCCGCGGCAATCCGATGGACGGCGTGGTGCTGCTGGTCGGCTGCGACAAGACCACGCCGGCCCTGCTGATGGGCGCGGCCAGCGTCGACATTCCCGCCATCGTCGTCACGGGCGGCCCCATGCTGAACGGCAAGCTGAACGGCAAGGACATCGGTTCCGGCACCGCCGTGTGGCAGCTGCACGAGCAGTTCAAGGGCGGCCAGATCACGATGCACGATTTCCTGGCGGCGGAAAGCGGCCACTCGCGCTCGGCCGGCACCTGCAACACGATGGGCACGGCGTCGACGATGGCCTGCATGGCCGAGGCGCTGGGCACCTCGCTGCCGCACAATGCCGCCATTCCCGCCGTCGACGCGCGCCGCTACGTGCTGGCGCACATGTCCGGCATGCGCATCGTCGAGATGGTCAATGAGGACCTGAAGCTGTCGAAGATCCTGACGCGCGCGAATTTCGAGAACGCGATCCGCGTGAACGCGGCCATCGGCGGCTCCACGAATGCCGTGATCCACCTGAAGGCGATCGCCGGCCGCATCGGCGTGCCGCTCGAGCTGGAAGACTGGACGGCCATCGGCAAGGGCACGCCGACCATCGTCGACCTGCTGCCCTCGGGCCGCTACCTGATGGAGGAGTTCTACTACGCCGGCGGCCTGCCGGGCGTGATCCGCCGCCTGGGCGAGGGCGGCCTGCTGCCCCATCCGGACGCGCCCACCGTCAATGGCCGCACGCTGTGGGAAAACACGCAGGACGCGCCGATCTACAACGACGAGGTGATCCGCAAGCTGGACGCGCCGCTGATCGACGACGGCGGCATCTGCATCCTGCGCGGCAACCTGGCGCCGCGCGGCGCCGTGCTGAAACCCTCGGCCGCCTCGCCGCACCTGATGACGCACCGCGGCCGTGCCGTCGTGTTCGAGGACTTCGAGCACTACAAGGAGCGCATCAACGATCCGGACCTGGACGTCGACGAGAACTCGGTGCTGGTGATGAAGAACTGCGGCCCGAAGGGCTATCCGGGCATGGCCGAAGTGGGCAATATGGGCTTGCCGCCCAAGCTGCTGGCGCGCGGCATCAAGGACATGGTGCGCATCTCGGACGCGCGCATGAGCGGCACCGCCTACGGCACCGTCGTGCTGCACGTGGCGCCGGAGGCGATGGCGGGCGGCCCGCTCGGTATCGTCAAGGACGGCGACTTCATCGAACTCGATTGCGCCAACGGACGCCTGCACCTGGACGTCCCGGACGAGGAGATCAGGACGCGCCAGGCCGACCGCGCCGAGAACCAGCCGGCGCTGCCGAAGACGGGGTATGCCGGGCTGTACATCGACCACGTGCTGCAGGCGGACGAAGGATGCGATTTCGATTTCCTCGTGGGCTGCCGCGGGTCCGCCGTTCCGAAGCATTCGCATTGATGTCGGCCGCATGAAAACACGCACAACGGAGACACCCATGCTGCTCATCCAATACACTACCGCCGGCGGCGAGCGCCGTGTCGGCATCCTGAACGGCGACACCGTCACGCCCATCGATGGCTACGCCACCACGCTGGAACTGGCCAGGGCGGCCATTGCCCAGGGCAAGGGCCTGGCCGCGCTGGCCGATGCCGGGGCCGGCAAGGACGCCGAATCCTACGAGGCGATCGCCGCGCAAGGCCGCGTGCTCCCGCCGCTGGACCACCCCGATCCCGCCCATTGCTACGTCACCGGCACGGGCCTCACGCACCTGGGCAGCGCCGACACGCGCGACGCCATGCACAAGAAGATCGGCGGCGACGTCGAGAACCTGTCCGACTCCATGAAGATGTTCCGCATGGGCGTCGAAGGCGGCAAGCCGCAGGCGGGAACGGCCGGCGTGCAGCCGGAGTGGTTCTACAAGGGCGACGGCTCGATCGTGCGCGCGTCCGGCCAGGCGCTGGACATGCCGGCATTCGCGCTGGACGGCGGCGAGGAGCCGGAGATCGCCGGCCTGTACGTGATCGGCGACGACGGCCAGCCCTGGCGCGTCGGCTTCGCCCTCGGCAACGAGTTCTCCGACCACGTGACGGAGCGCCAGAACTACCTGTACCTCGCGCATTCGAAGCTGCGCAGCTGCGGCGTCGGCCCGGCGCTGCTGGTGGGCGAACTGCCCGCCCACGTCGAGGGCGTCTCGCGGGTGCTGGACAAGGACGGCCGCGTGCGCTGGGAAAAGGCCTTCGTGTCGGGCGAACAGAACATGTCGCATACCATCGCCAACCTGGAGCACCACCATTTCAAGTACGGCCTGTTCAAGCGGCCCGGCGACGTGCACGTGCACTTCTTCGGCACGGCGACGCTGAGCTTCGCCGACAATGTGCGGGTGGAGGCGGGCGAGACCTTCGAGATTGCCTCTCCCCAGTTCGGGCCGGCGCTGCGCAATCCGCTGGCCATCCACCCGGCCCCGTACGCGCAGGTGAGGACGCTGTAGGCCGGGCCGCGCAAGGCACCATAAAACATAAACGAGACGGAGACACGCATGACAAAGTGGGCCAAGTACCCGAGCCTGGAGGGGCGGCGGGTATTCGTGACGGGAGGCGGCAGCGGTATCGGCGAGGCGATCGTGGCCGCGCTGGTGGAGCAGGGCGCCGTGGTCGGATTCGTCGACATCATGGTCGAGGCGAGCGAGGCGTTGGTCGCGCGCCTGTCCACGGCCGGCCGGCGGGCGCCGCTGTTTCGCCGCTGCGACATCACCGACATCCCCGCGCTGCAGGCCGCGATGGCCGAGATGGCGGCGGAACTGGGCGACTTCGACGTGGTGGTGAACAACGCCGCCAACGACCAGCGCCACCGGATCGACGACGTCACGGTCGACTACTTCGACGAGCGCATCGCCATCAACCAGCGTCCCATGTTCTTTACCGTGCAGGCCGCGCTGGAAGGCATGAAGCGGCGTGGCGGCGGCTCCGTCATCAACTTCAGCTCGATGTCCTTCCACGCCAAGAATCCGGGCTACCCGGTCTATGCGGCCACCAAGGCCTCCGTCATCGGCCTGACGCGCTGCCTGGCGCGCGACCTGGGCAAGTTCAACATCCGCGTCAATACCGTCACGCCGGGCTGGGTCATGACGCAGCGCCAGATCGACCTGTGGCTGGACGAGGCCGGGGAGGCCGAGATCGCGCGCGCCCAGTGCCTGCCCGGCAAGCTCATGCCCGACGATATCGCGGCCATGGTGCTGTTCCTGGCCGCCGACGACAGCAAGATGTGCACGGGCCAGGATTTCGTCGTGGACGCCGGTTGGACCTGACGGCATCGCGCCGAGCCGTACCCGTCGCCGTCGTCCCGCGCAAGCGGGGCGTCGGGATTCAACCATGTCGCGGAGCCGCCATGACCAAATTCGTTCCGATCGTCCTCGCATTCGCCCTACCCGCCGCCGTCGCCGTTCCCTTCGACGCTCCCCTCGCGAGCCCCGACCGCCACTTGAGCGTCGACGTGCGCGTGACGCCCGCCGGCACCCTGGAATATGCCGTGCAACGCGACGGCAAGCCCGTCATCCTGCCGTCCCCGCTGGGCCTCGTGCTGGAAGGCGCCGACCTCGCCAACGGATTGACGCTGGCGCAGGCGTCGCCCGTGCGCGCCATCGCCGACGACTACGAGCTCGCCGCCGGCAAGAAGCGGCACATCCGCTACCGTGCCAACGAACGGGTGGTCACGGTGCGCAACCCGAAGGGGCAGGCGATGGATGTCGCGTTCCGCGTCTCGAACGACGGCGTCGCCTTCCGCTACATCGTCGCCGATGCCGGCTTGCCGCTGAAGACCTTCGTCAGCGAGTCGACCGGTTTCGCGTTCGCCCAGGACGCGAAGGCCTGGCTGCAGCCGGTCGCCGTGGCGCAAGTCGGCTGGGGCCGCGCCAATCCCTCGTACGAAGAGCATTACCAGCGCGGCATTCCCGTCGGCACGCCGTCGCCGATGGCGGGCTGGGTGTTCCCCGCGCTGTTCCGCACGGGCGACACCTGGGTCGCGCTGACCGAGGCCGGCATGGACGGCAGCTGGCATGCGTCGCGCCTGGATGCGCGCTCGCCGGGCGGCGTCTACCGCCTGGGCACGCCGATGGCCCCGGAAGTGGCCGAGGCGAGGATGGGTGGCGGGCTGCTGGCCTCGGCCCGCGGCACGCTGACCTCGCCCTGGCGCGTCGTTGCCATCGGCAGCCTGGGCACGCTGGTCGAATCGACCCTCGGCACCGACCTCGCACTGCCCGCGATCGCGTTCGACCGCGCCAAGGCGGTACCCGGCCACGCGTCCTGGAGCTGGGCGCTGCTGAAGGACGATGCCACCGAGTTCGACACGCAGAAGCGCTTCATCGACTACGCCGCCGACATGGGCTGGAACTACACGCTGGTCGATGCCGAGTGGGACAAGCGCATCGGCTACGAACGGATGGCCGAGCTGGCGCGCTACGCGCAGTCCAAGCGGGTCGGCCTGCTGGCCTGGTACAACTCCTCGGGCGACTGGAACGACGTCCCGTTCACACCGAAGAGCAAGCTGCTGACGCACGCGCAGCGCAAGGCGGAGTTCGCGCGCATCGCAGGGATGGGCATCAAGGGCATCAAGGTCGATTTCTTCAACGGCGACGGCCAGTCGATGATCCGGTACTACGTCGACATCCTGAACGATGCGGCGGCGGCCGGCCTGCTGGTGAACTTCCACGGCGCGACGCTGCCGCGCGGCTGGGCGCGCACCTATCCGAACCTGATGACCGCGGAAGCCGTGCGCGGCTTCGAATACACGACCTTCGAGCAGAAGGACCAGGATGCCGTGCCGGCCCACGCGGCCATGCTGCCCTTCACGCGCAACCTGTTCGACCCGATGGACTTCACGCCCATGGTATTCGGCGACATCCCGAAGATCCGCCGCGTCACGCGCAACGGCTTCGAGCTGGCCGAGTCCGTGCTGTTCCTGTCCGGGATCCAGCACTACGCCGAGATGCCCGAGGGCATGGCCAAGGCGCCGCCCTACGTGAAGGCTTTCCTGCGCACGCTGCCGCGCAGCTGGGACGACGTGAAGTTCGTCGCCGGCGACCCAGGCCGCCACGCTGTCGTCGCCAGGAAGGCGGGCAGCGCGTGGTACATGGCCGGCTTCAACGGCACGGACGAGGACGCGACGCTCGACCTCGACCTGTCCTTCCTCGCCGGCCGCACGGGCCAGCTGATCACGGACGGCGCCGGCCCGCGCGACTTCGCGCAGGGCACGCTCGCCGGCGGCAGGCAGAAGATCGTCGTCAAGGCGCGCGGCGGCTTCGTCGCGCGCTTCGAGTAATCCAGTCACATGAACATATCAACAACAAGGGAGACCCATCGATGAAAGCATTCCGACCCGCCATCCTCGCACTCGGCATCCTGGCCGCGTTCCCCGCCTTCGCGCAGGTGAACGTCACCGTCGACGCCGGCAAGCCCGGCGCCACGATCAACAAGAACGTCTACGGCCAGTTTGCCGAACACCTGGGGACGGGCATCTACGAAGGCATGTGGGTCGGTCCGGAGTCGAAGATCCCGAATACGAAGGGCTGGCGCAACGACGTCGTCAAGGCACTGAAGGAACTGCACGTGCCGCTGGTGCGCTGGCCGGGCGGCTGCTTCGCCGATGAATACCACTGGCGCGACGGCATCGGCGCGCGCAACAAGCGGCCCGTGAAGGTGAACACGAACTGGGGCGGCGTCCCGGAGAGCAATGCGGTCGGCACCCACGAGTTCTTCGACCTCGTCGAGATGCTGGGCGCGGACGCCTATGTCAACGGCAACCTGGGCACGGGCACGCCGCAGGAGATGGCCGAGTGGATCGAGTACATGACCTCGGAGGGCGATTCCTCGCTGGCCCAGCTGCGCGCGAAGAACGGCCATCCGAAGCCGTTCAAGGTCGACTATTTCGCCGTCGGCAACGAGACCTGGGGCTGCGGCGGCAATATGCGGCCCGAATACTACGCGGACCTGTACAAGCACTACACGACGTTCATGAAGGCGCCCAAGGAGCGCCTGCCTAAATTCATCGCCAGCGGCGGCCACGACGACGACACCACCTGGACCGACGTCCTGAGCCGCGAGGCCGCCCGCGGCACCGACGCCATCAGCTTCCATTACTACACGCTGCCGACGGGCGTATGGGAAAGGAAGGGCGCCGCCGTCGGCTTCCCGGAATCCGAGTGGTTCTCGACGATGGCCAGCACGCTGCGCATGGACGACCACATCAAGCGCAACGTCGCCGTCCTCGACAAGAACGACCCGCAGAAGAAGATCGGCTTCTACGTGGACGAGTGGGGCACCTGGTACGACGTGGAAGCGGGCACCAACCCGGGCTTCCTGTTCCAGCGTAATACGATCCGCGACGCCGTCGTGGCCGCCCTCAACTTCAACATCTTCCACCAGTACGCCGACCGCGTGCGCATGACGAACATCGCGCAGATGGTCAACGTGCTGCAGGCCATGATCATTACCGACAAGGACCGGATGCTGCTGACGCCGACCTACTACGCCTTCCAGATGTACGTGCCGTTCCAGGATGCGACCTCGCTGCCGGTGGCGCTGTCGAACAACGCGACCTACGCCGTCAACGGCCGGGGCGTGCCGGGCATCAGCGCCTCGGCGGCGCGCGGCAAGGACGGCAAGACCTATGTCGCACTGGTGAACACCAACCCGCACGATGCGACCGACGTGGTGTTGAACGTCGCCGGCCGGTCCGTGAACGGCGTGCGCGGCCAGGTCCTCACGGCCGACGCGATGGACGCCCACAACACCTTCGAGCGCAAGGACGCCGTCAAGCCGGCCCCGTTCAGCGCCGCCGCCGCCGGCGGCAAGCTGACGATCAAGGTGCCGGCGAAGTCCGTCATGGTCGTGGCCGTCGAAGGCTGATCCACGCGGGCGGCATCAGCGGCGCCGTGCGAACACGCGGATGTCGATCGCATTCGCCATCGCCGCATAGCCGCTGTCGCCCGGATGCAGGTGGTCGCCCGAATCGTAGGCGGGCAGCAGGCGCCGCGGATGCCGCGGGTCGCGCAGCAGGGCGTCGAAGTCGACGACGGCATCGAACGGCGCGCTGCCGCGTATCCACGCGTTGACCCGCTGCCGCAACGCTTCCTTCGCGGCGCTGTAGTGGCCCGCGTAGGGCGTGCCTTCCAGCGCATGCTCGAACGGCGGCACGGTGGCGCCGGTGACGCGCAGGCCGCGCGCGTGGGCCGCCGCGACCAGCTGCGCATAGCCGTCCGCGAGTTCATCGAAGGACATCGGTGCCTCGTTCGGCGCGAACGGGCTGCCCGGCCAGCCGATGTCGTTCGTCCCGAGCAGCACGACCAGGTCGGTGGCGCCGGGCAGGCCGAACACGTCCTGCTCCAGCCGCGCCAGCGCATGCACGCCCATGCCGTCGCGCAGCAGGCGCGCGCCGGAGATGCCGGCATTGGCGACGGCGATGCCGTGCGGCGCCAGCCGCCGCGCCAGCGCGTCGGGCCAGCGCCGGTCGCGGTCCGCGGTCGAGCCGTTGCCGTCGGTGATCGAGTCGCCCAGCACGACGACCGTGCGCGCTTGCGCCGGCGGCGTCTCGACCAGCACGGCGTTCAGGAACAGGCGTCCCGGGATCCGCGTGTCCGCCGCGAAGCCGGGCGTGCCGGTCCGGTCGCCGCCCGCGATGGCGACCGTCTGCTGGGCGCCCCAATGGAAGCTGTCGACGGCGACCGGTCCGGGAAACCAGGTGAGGACATCCAGCCGCGACAGCGGCGCCACCGCGAACGCGACGGGATCGCTGACGAGCTGCGCGCCGGGCCGGATGACGGCCGCGGCCTGGCCGGCGAAGGTCACGCCGGCGCTGCGGCCGTCCTGCGCGATGCCGATCTTGCCGATGGCGACGGGCGCATGGCCGTAGCGGTTGGAGAAGACGAGGCGCAGGCGCGCGCCGCCCGTGCTGAGGCGCACCGTCTCGCGCGTCGTCTGCCGTTCCAGATGGGATGGAACGCCCGTGGGAAGGATGAAGTCCGGTCCCCAGGCCGGCTGCGGACTGGCGTGCCAGGATGTCGCCCAGCTTTCCTGGGCCGCCGCGTTGGCTCCCAGTGCCATGGCCAGTGCGAACAAGACCGTCTTCGTCAACGATGTACTCATGTGCTGCTCCTTTATCGATGGAGCGGCCACGATATCTTCTTCCCGAGTGACATGGAACGGCCCGGAATCGACTCTAGTTCATGCCATTTCGGAATGAAGGGCCGGCATGGATACCTTGAGGGCGATGCAATTCCTCGTGCGGACGATCGAGCTCGGCAGCCTGACGGCCGTCGCGCGCGAGTTCGGGACGACGCAGCCGACCGTGAGCAAGGTCATCGCCCAGCTGGAAGCGCAGCTGCAGGTGCGACTGCTGGAGCGCAGCACCAAGGGGCCCGTCGCGACCGAGCACGGCCTGCGTTTCTACGACCACGCCAAGGTCATGACGGAACAGTACGAGGCGGCCGTCGGCGAGATCCAGGGCGCGAGCGGCCAGCCGGCGGGCTTCCTGCGCATCCATGCGCCGGTCGGCCTGGGGCAGTTCCGCGTCAACGCGCTGGTACAGGAATTCATGCGGCTGTATCCGGGCGTCGAGGTGGAGCTCATCCTCGATGACCGCTTCGTCGACCTCGTGGCGGAGGGCGTCGACGTCGCCCTGCGGCTGGCGGCGCCGGGGCCGGTCCAGCATCTTTCCCAAACCGCAGTGGGACGGCACCTGGCCGTGGTGCCGCGCTTCCTCGTCGCGGCCCCGGCCTACTTGGCCCAGCATGGTGTGCCGCTGCAGCCGGACGACCTGGATGCGCACGACTTCGTCCGCTTCGCCACGGGCGCCGCCGGTGCCGGCGCGGCGCTCGACCTGACGCGATCCGGAGAACACGTCCGCGTGGAGACGCGCAGCCGCTACCGCATCAACAACGCGCTGGCGATCCGGGACGTGCTGGCGTCGGGCGGCGGCATCGGCCTGTGCCCCGAGTGGCTGGTGCGCGACCTGCTCGACGGGGGAGGGCTCGCGCGCGTGCTGCCCGACTGGTGGGCCACGCCGCAGGACCTGTACCTGCTGTATCCGTCGCGCCGCTACCAGCCGCTGCGCGCCAAGCTGTTCGTGCAGTTCGTGGCCGACCGGTTCCTCGCCTTGCCGGGGTTTTGCAAGCCTTTCTGAAATCGTTGCCCCGCGCTTGTTCCTGTGACAAGATGGAACGTCTTCAACCCACGTCCACCCGCCATGCCCGCAGACCGCCGTGACTTCATGATCGCCGTCGCCGCGACCGGCGCCGCCGCCTTGTCGCTGCCCTTGCCGGGCCTGGCCCAACCAGGAAACGCCATGTACGGATTGATTGGAAAGATGCGCACGGCGCCGGGCAAGCGCGATGCCGTCGTCGCACTGTTGCTGGAAGGTACGAAGGACATGCCGGGCTGCCGCAGCTACATCGTCGCCCGCGACCCGGCGGACGCCGATGCGATCTGGATCACGGAAGCCTGGGACAGCAAGGAGAGCCACAAGGCCTCGCTGGCGCTGCCCGGCGTGCAGAAGGCCATCGGCCAGGCGCGGCCGATGATCGCCGGCTTCGGCGAGCGCTTCGAGACGATGCCCGTGGGCGGCCAGTTCTGATATCGAAACGCGTATTACATACATCAAAAAATTGATTGGTTGAGCATCACTTTCTGTCATAGTATCTCGACACTAGACAGAAAAAATCGGAGACAACGTGATGACCCTCACCCGCAGGACGTTCCTGGGTGCGGCGGCTGCCGCATCGTGCGCCGCCGCCCTCCCGGCCATTGCCGCCAAACCCCTCACCATCGGCTTTTCGCAGGTCGGCGCCGAAAGCGAATGGCGTACCGCGAACACCGCCTCGATCAAGGACGCGACCAGGCGCGCCGGCATCAACCTGAAATTCGCGGACGCCCAGCAACAGCAGCAGAACCAGGTCAAGGCGATCCGCTCCTTCATCGCCCAGCGCGTCGACATCATCGCGTTTTCCCCGGTCGTGGAGACGGGCTGGGAGACCGTGCTGCGCGAAGCGAAGAACGCGAAGATCCCCGTGATCCTGACCGACCGCGCGGTCAAGGTCAGCGACCCGTCGCTGTACGTCAGCTTCATCGGCTCCGACTTCGTCGAGGAAGGCCGGCGCGCCGGCAAGTGGCTGCTGGACTACGCGAAGAAGAACGGCGACAAGCCCCTGAATATCGTCGAGCTGCAGGGCACGACGGGGGCGGCGCCGGCGAACGACCGCAAGAAGGGTTTTGCGGAAGCCATCGCGTCCAATCCGAAGCTGAAGATCATCCGCTCGCAGACGGGCGACTTCACCCGCGCCAAGGGCAAGGAGGTGATGGAAGCCTTCCTGAAATCCGAAGGCAAGCATATCAACGTGCTGTACGCCCACAACGACGACATGGCGATCGGCGCGATCCAGGCGATCGAGGAAGCGGGCCTGAAACCGGGCAAGGACATCGTCATCGTCTCGATCGACGGCGTGCGCGGCGCGTTCGAGGCGATGAAGGCCGGCAAGCTGAACGTCACCATCGAGTGCAATCCGCTGCTCGGGCCGATCCTCGTGCAGACCGCCCAGGAGGTCGCGGCCGGCAAGCCCGTCTCCAAGCGCATCACCGTCAACGAGGGCGTGTTCCCGGCGGAGGTGGCGGCCAAGGAACTCCCGAACCGCCGCTACTGAGGCGGCCATGGTCGCCGCCAGCCAGCCGGTCCTCGAGGTCACCGGCATCCACAAGCAGTTCCCCGGCGTGAGGGCCTTGTGCGACGCCGGCCTGCGCCTGTTCCCAGGCGAAGTCCACACGCTGATGGGACAGAACGGCGCGGGCAAGTCCACGCTGATCAAGGTGCTCACGGGCGTCTACCAGCCCGACGCGGGCGGCATCGTGCTGGACGGCCGGGCCATCCGGCCGCGCTCCACGCAGGACGCGCAAGACCTGGGCATCAGCACCGTGTACCAGGAAGTGAACCTGTGCCCGAACCTGTCGGTCGCGGAAAACATCTTCATCGGCCGCTATCCGCGCCGCTTCGGACTGGTCGACTGGCGCACGATGAGAGCGCAGGCAAGCGCGCTGCTGGAACGCCTGCAGATCCGCGTCGACGTGGCCCGGTCCCTGGCGGATTATCCGCTGGCGATCCAGCAGATGGTCGCCATCGCGCGCGCCCTGAACACGCGGTCGCGCGTGCTGATCCTCGACGAGCCCACGTCCAGCCTCGACGAAGCCGAGGTGCAGACGCTGTTCGCCGTGCTGCGCCGCCTGCGCGAGGAGGGCATGGCGATCCTGTTCGTCACCCACTTCCTGGACCAGACCTATGCGATCTCGGACCGCATCACGGTCATGCGCAACGGCGAGCGCGAAGGCGAGTACGCATGCACCGAACTCTCGCGCCTGGCGCTGGTGAACAAGATGATCGGCGCCCCGGCCGACGGCGCCGGGCCCGAAGCGGAGGAAGCGGCGCCCACCGGACATGAGGCGGGCGAGGTGTTCCTGGCCGCGCGCGGCATCGCGCGCAAGGGCGTGCTGTCGCCCGTCGACCTGGACGTGCGGCGCGGCGAGCTGCTGGGCCTTGCGGGCCTGCTGGGCTCCGGCCGCACGGAGACGGCGCGCCTGCTGTTCGGCGCCGACCGGCTCGATGCCGGCGCGATCCACGTGGGCGGCAGGGAGCGCGGCTTTTCGAATCCGCGCGACGCCATCGCCGCGGGCATCGCCTTCTGTTCGGAAGACCGCAAGCACGAAGGCGCGATCCTGCCGCTGTCCGTGCGCGAAAACGTGGTGCTGGCGCTGCAGGCCAGGCAGGGCATCTGGCGCGCGATCCCGATGAAGCGCCAGCAGCAGCTGGCCAGCGACTACGTCAAGCGGCTGGGCATCAAGACGGCCGGCATCGAGACGCCGATCGGCCTGCTGTCCGGCGGCAACCAGCAGAAGGTATTGCTGGCGCGCTGGCTGGCGACGGATCCGTCCCTGCTCATCCTCGACGAGCCCACGCGCGGCATCGACGTGCGCGCCAAGCAGGAGATCATGGACACCGTGAGCGCGCTGTGCCGCAAGGGCATGGCCGTCCTGTTCATCTCGTCCGAGCTGCCCGAGGTGCTGCGCGTGTCCGACCGCATGGTCGTCATGCGCGACCGCAAGGCCTGCGGCGAGTACCGCCGCGGCGAGCTCGACGACAAGTCCGTGCTGCAGGCGATCGCCGGCGACGCGGCGGGGGAGTGCGCATGACGACCCGCGTCCAGCAATCCCTGCCGTCGCAGGCCAGCGCCGGCGCCGCGCGCCGCGCCTGGCTCGCGCATCCGCTGCTGCGTCCCATCGGCGCGCTGCTCGTGCTGCTCGTGCTCGACGCCTTCCTCGTGCCCGGCTTCTTCCGCCTCGAGATCAAGGACGGCCACCTGTACGGCAGCCTGGTCGACATCCTCAACCGCGCGGCGCCGCTGATGCTGGCCGCGCTGGGGATGACCCTCGTGATCGCCACGCGCGGCATCGACATTTCCGTCGGCGCCGTCGTCGCACTGTCCGGCACCGTCGCGGCCATGCTGGCCAAGGACGGCATGGCGAGCGCCTTGCTGGCCGCGTTCGGCACGGCCCTGCTGTGCGGACTGTGGAACGGCGTGCTGGTGGCGGGCATCCGGCTGCAGCCCATCGTCGCCACGCTGATCCTGATGGTGGCGGGACGCGGGCTTGCCCAGCTGCTGACGGACGGCCAGATCGTCACCGTCTACCACGAACCCTTCTTCTTCCTCGGCGGCGGCTACCTGCTCGGCCTGCCGTTCTCGGTGTTCGTGGCGACCGCCGTGTTCCTGGCCACGCTGCTGCTGGTGAAGAAGACGGCACTGGGCCTGTTCATCCAGGCGGTGGGCATCAATCCAGTGGCGGCGCGCCTGGCGGGCCTGCGCACGGCGACCCTGACCGTGTTCGTCTACGTGTTCTGCAGCGCCTGCGCTGGGCTGGCGGGCATGCTGGTCACCTCCAACATCAAGAGCGCGGACGCCAACAATGCCGGGCTGGCGCTGGAGCTCGACGCCATCCTCGCCGTCACGCTGGGCGGCACGCTGCTGTCCGGCGGCCGCTTCAGCCTCGTGGGCAGCATGATCGGCGCGCTGATCATCCAGACGCTGACCTACACGATCTATTCGCTGGGCGTGCCGCCCGAGGTGAACATGGTCGTGAAATCCCTCGTCGTGTTCGCCGTCTGCATCTCGCAGTCGAGCGAACTGCGCAACCTCGTTCGCCGGAGGCCCGCATGAGCGCCATCGCAGGCAACGGGCGCGGCATCCCGGCCGCGCCCTGGTTCACGTCCCTCGTCACCGTCGTGCTGCTGGTGGCGATGCTGGGCATCGGCGGGGCCGCCTATCCGGGCTTCCTGTCGCTGCAGGTGCTGTTCAACCTGCTGATCGACAATGCCTTCCTGCTCGTGCTGGCCATCGGCATGGGCTTCGTGATCCTGTCCGGCGGCATCGACCTGTCGGTGGGCGCGGTGCTGGCCCTGTCGACGATGGTCACGGCCTGGCTGCTGCAGACGGCGCACTGGCATCCCGCGCTCGTCATCGCCGCCGTGCTGGCCATGGGCGCGCTGTTCGGCGGCGCGATGGGCGCGATCATCCACCTGTTCAAGCTGCAGCCCTTCATCGTCACGCTGGCCGGCATGTTCCTGGCGCGCGGGCTGTGCTACCTGATCAGCGTCGATTCGATCACCATCGACGAGCCGTTCTTCGCCGCGGTGTCGCAGACGCAGATCCCGCTGGCGGGCGGCTTCGTGTCGCCCGGCGCCGTCGTCGCGCTGGTCGTGCTGCTGCTGGCCGTCTGGCTCGCGCACTTCACGGCGTTCGGCCGCGCCATCTACGCCATCGGCGGCAACGAACAGTCGGCCGCGATGATGGGCCTGGACGTGGGCCGCACGAAGGTGGCCGTGTATGCCTTGTCCGGCCTGTGCGCGGCGCTGGGCGGCGTGCTGTTCTCGTTCTACATGCTGTCCGGCTACGGCCAGCACGGGCAGGGCATCGAGCTCGATGCCATCGCGGCCGTCGTCATCGGCGGCACGCTGCTCACGGGCGGCTACGGCTATATCGCGGGGGCGCTGTCGGGCGTACTGGTGCTGGGGGCGATCCAGACCCTGATCGCCTTCGACGGCACGCTCAGTTCCTGGTGGACCAGGATCGTGATCGGGACGCTGCTGTTCGTCTTTTGCGTGGTGCAGCGGGTCGTGGGTGGAAGGGCGACGTAGTTCATGCAAGAATCAGGTCCCTGCACCTTTTGCGACAGCCTCGCGGGCAGGACCCGATTTCGCGTGCACACGAATAACAAGATGAGACAACGATGGATGCCACCAACCCTAACTGGTTCCTGAAGGCGCGCCTCAAGACGCGCCAGCTGCTGCTGCTGATCGCCCTCGACGACTACCGCAATATCCACCGCGCCGCCGACGAGCTGCACATGACTCAGCCGGCCGCCTCCAAGCAGATCAAGGATCTCGAGGAGATGCTCGACGTGAAGCTGTTCGAGCGCCTGCCGCGCGGCATGGAGCCGACCATCTATGGGGAGACGATGATCCGCCACGCGCGCATGGCCTTGACGAGCCTGGCGCTGGCGCATGACGACATCGTCACGCTGAAGGCCGGCCTCACGGGCCAGGTCGAGGTCGGCGTCATCATGACGCCGGCCATGGCCTTGCTGCCGCGCGCTATCGCACGGGTGAAGGAAGAGGCGCCGCTGCTGCGCATCGGCGTGCAGCTCGAGACCAGCAACGTGCTGCTCGACAAGCTCCAGCACGGCACGCTGGACTTCATGATCGGCCGCATCTTCGAGACGAGCGACACTTCCGGCCTGATCTACGAGGAACTGACGGAGGAGCCGGCCTGCGCCGTCGTGCGGCCCGGCCATCCGTTGCTCGACCGGCGCCAGCTGGCGCTCGGCGACATCGCGCCGCTGCCGTGGATCCTGCCGCCGCACGGCAGCATCCTGCGCTACCGCTTCGACATGATGTTCCGCCGCGCTGGCCTGGCGCCGCCCGCCAACGTGGTCGACACCACCGCCATGCTGATGATCACGGCACTGCTGCAGCAGACGGATTCGCTGCACGTGATGCCGCTCGAAGTGGCGCAGTACTACGCCTCGCTGAACGTGATGCGCGTACTTCCCATCGAGCTGCCCTGCAAGATGGATGCCTTCGGCATCATCCGCCAGCAGGACCACCTGCTGTCGCCCGGGGCGGACATGTTGTTGCGTGCCGTAAGGGCTGCCGCGCATGAAATTTACTAAACAATAAGGAACCGCCGGGTTTTGTTGCGTAGAAAACTCATCATCTAAAAAAACTTCTTCAGATTATTTTTTCTCCATCGACATGTAATGACGGCCGCCTTAACCTGTTGCCGACGGTTAATACCGCAAAAACGATACGTTGTCGGACGACGGAGAGAGAATGAAAATTGCAAATCTGAAAATTGGTACCCGCCTGACGATGGGTTTCGGCTTCCTGTGCGTCGCGCTGGTCTTCATGGTCGGGCAGGGGACGGTCATGCTCGGCCGCATCAACGAAGGTACCGATACCATCGTCAACAAGCGCCTTCCGCGGGTGGACTTGAGCAACCGGCTGCAGAAGGAAGTGACCGATGTGGCGCTGGCGCTGCGCAACATGATGCTGAACGACGATGCGGCGGACCGTGCCAGGCAGCATGAGGAAATCGCTTCGTCGCGCCGCGAGATCGATGTCCTGTTGGGCGAACTCGACAAGACGCTGACGAGCGAGCAAGGCCGTGAGATCCTGCGCCGCCAGCAGGAGTCGCAGGAGAAATACACGAGCCGTGCCCAGGAGCTGCTCAAGCTGGTCGAGGCCGGCGACGACGCCGGCGCGCGCGCCTACCTGGCCAAGGAACTGCGTCCCGTGCTGGCCGCCTACCTGGTGGCGATCGGCGAGCAGATCAAGATGCAGAAGGACCTGAGCGCCGCCGATGCCGAAGCCGCCGCCAAGCTGTACCAGGAGACGCGCATGTTCATGGTCGTGCTGGGCCTCGTCGTGCTGGCCCTGGCCGGCGCCATCGGCTGGTGGATCACCCGCTCGATCACCCATCCGCTGAAGAACGCGCTGGACGTGGCGACCGCCGTCGCCGCCGGCGACCTGACCACGAAGGTCGAGGTGTCGAGCACCTGCGAGGTCGGCCAGCTGCTGGGCGCGCTGAAGACCATGAACGAGAACCTGGTCGCCACCGTCACCACGGTACGCACGGGCACGGATGCCATCGCCACCGCGTCGAGCCAGGTCTCGGCCGGCAACCAGGACCTGTCGGCGCGCACCGAGCAGCAGGCCAGCTCGCTGGAAGAGACGGCGTCGTCGATGGAAGAACTGACGGGTACCGTGCGCCAGAACGCGGACAACGCGCGCCAGGCGAACACGCTGGCCGAGACCGCGTCCGGCGTGGCCACGCGCGGCGGCGAGGTGATCGCCGAGGTGGTCGACACGATGGCGCAGATCCATGCCGCCTCGGGCAAGATCACCGACATCATTTCCGTCATCGACGGCCTCGCGTTCCAGACCAATCTCCTGGCGCTGAACGCGGCCGTGGAAGCGGCCCGCGCGGGCGAGCAGGGCCGCGGCTTCGCCGTCGTGGCGGGCGAGGTGCGCAACCTGGCCCAGCGCTCGGCCGCCGCCGCCAAGGAAATCAAGACCCTCATCGACGATTCGAGCGGCAAGGTCGAAGCGGGCACGCGTCTCGTGCAGCAGGCCGGCACGACGATGACGGACATCGTCGACAGCGTGCGCCGCGTCACCGACATCCTGGGCGAGATCTCGTCGGCCAGCCAGGAACAGAGCGCCGGCATCGAGCAGGTCAACCAGGCCATCACGCAGATGGACGACGTGACCCAGCAGAACGCCGCCCTGGTCGAGGAAGCCGCCGCCGCCTCGCAGGCGCTGCAGGAACAGGCCAGCCGCCTGGCCGAGGCCGTGGCCGTGTTCAAGCTGGATGGGGCGAGCGTGCAGGCTGCCGCGCCGGCCGAGCCAGCCGCCAGGGCCGCCGTCGCGAAGCCGGCACCGGCTGCACTGCCGGCCGCACGCCCGGCGCTCAAGCCCGTGGTCAAGCCCGCGGTCAAGCCAGTTGCGGCGGCCGCACAGCGCGCCGCGGCGCGCCAGCCGACCGCCGACGAGTGGGAAGAGTTCTGACGCCTGCCTGACCGGCATGCGATGAGGGGGCCCCGGCCGTGCGACAGCGCGGACCGGGGCCTTTGTCTTGTGCCCTGTCTTGTCGGTACGCCGCCTGTATTGCACCTTGATCAATAATGTGATTGTGATACGCTGTTCGATGCGCTGCGCCCGCACTACGTGCATATGCGCATCCTGCAACCGTCTTTACAAGGATTAGCATGACTGGCTTTGTCATTACCCCTCCGTCCGTCCCCGCGCTCGCCGTAGCCGCCTCCGACCAGGTATTTCCGCTGCGCCGCGTGTTCTGCGTCGGGCGCAACTACGCCGCCCATGCCCGCGAGATGGGTTCCGATCCGAACCGCGAACCGCCGTTCTTCTTCACCAAGCCGGCCGACGCCGTCGTTCCGGCCAGCGGCGCCGTCCCGTATCCGACGGCCACGAAGGAACTGCACCACGAAATCGAGCTGGTGGTGGCGCTAGGCGCCGGCGGCACCAATATCGCGCCCGAGAAGGCGCTGGACCTCGTGTGGGGCTACGGCGTGGGCCTGGACCTGACGCGCCGCGATTTGCAGGCGATTGCCAAGAAAGACGGCAGACCCTGGGACATGGCCAAGGGTTTCGACGCCTCGGCCCCGGTAAGCCCGCTGCTGCCGGTGGCGAGCATTGGCCATCCGCGGCAGGGCCGCATCTGGCTGGAAGTGAACGGTCAGCTGAAGCAGGAAGGTGACTTGAACGAGATGATCTGGCCGGTGGCCGACGTCATCGCCTCCCTGTCGCGCCTCGTGACGCTGCAGCCGGGCGACCTGATCTTCACGGGCACCCCGTCCGGCGTCGACGCGCTGGTGCCGGGCGACCGCGTGCGCGGCGGCGTCGACGGCGTGAGCACCTTCGAGCTGACGGTAGCGGGCCAATGACGGGCAAGCTGGCGGGCCTGCTGCAGATCGGGGCGTTCGCGCCCGAAGTGCAGGTCCAGATCGACGCCGACTTCGACCGGGTCGGCATCGCCGATATCGAAGGCGATCCGTCGCGCGCCGGCGGGATCCGCGGCATCATCACGCGCAGCAACCTGGTCGTGCCGGCCGAGCTGATCGCGCGCCTGCCGAACCTGGAGATCATCTCGACCAACGGCGTCGGCTACGACGGCATTCCCATGGACGTGGTGGCCGAGCGCAGGATCGTGGTGACCAACACGCCGAACGTGCTGAACGCGGCGGTGGCCGAATTGTGCGTGGGTTCCCTGCTGGCGCTGCTGCGCCGCCTGCCGCAGGCCGACCGCTACGTGCGCGAGGGACGCTGGACGCAGGCCCAGTTCCCCTTGAGTACCAGCCTGGCCGGCAAGCACGTGGGCATCGTCGGCCTGGGCCGCATCGGCAAGGACATCGCGCGCCGCCTGGAAATGTTCGGCGTGGCCCTGGCCTACCACGGCCGCACCGACCAGGGCCTGGCGTGGCGCTACGAAGCCGACCTGGTCACGCTGGCGCGCGACTCCGACATCCTCGTCGTGGTGGCGCCGGGCGGGCCCGAGACGCAGCACATGATCGACGCGTCCGTGCTGCAGGCGCTCGGTCCGCAAGGGTACCTGGTGAACGTGTCACGCGGTTCGCTGGTGGACGAGGAAGCGCTGATCGCGGCCTTGTACCAGGGCGGCATCGCCGGCGCGGCGCTGGACGTGTTCGACGACGAGCCGGACGTGGACGAGCGCCTGTTCGGCTTCGACAACGTGCTGCTCACGCCGCACATCGGCAGCGCCACCGTGGAGACGCGCGCGGCGATGGCGCAGCTGACGCTCGATAACCTGCGGGCGTGGTTCAGGAGCGGGAGGGCGTTGACGGTGGTGGAGGGGAAGTAGGGAGGCAGTGCTGCGCTAGTGCTGCGCGCGATGGCACGCAGTACCTGCACCCCTGAAACCGTCGTCCCTGCGAAGGCAGGGACCCAAGCATAGCTACCGAAGTTGGTAGCGCTGTCGATGACGCGACGCTTGCGGCTTCGAATAGTCAGCTTGGATCCCTGCCTTCGCAGGGACGACGTGCATACGGCGCGTGATTCGGTTGGCCACTCAGTTCGCCATATTCTTCGCCACGATCGCATCCGTCGCCGCCCGCGCCTGCTGCAGCGGCTGGTCCAGCACCCTGGTGGCGTAGGCCGGCACGGGCGCCGCGACCATGCCCAGCGCGCTGCCTTCCTGGTGGCTGATGTCGACGTCCACCTGGGTCGACAGGCCCACGCGCAGCGGATGCGCCGCCAGTTCCTTCGGATCGAGCGAGATGCGCACCGGCACGCGCTGCACCACCTTGATCCAGTTGCCCGTGGCGTTCTGCGCCGGCAGCAGCGAGAACGCGCTGCCCGTGCCGGCGCCCAGGCCCACCACCTTGCCGTGGTAGGTGACCTTGCTGCCGTAGATGTCGGCCTCGATCGTGGCCGGCTGGCCCACGCGGATGTCGCGCAGTTCCGATTCCTTGAAGTTGGCGTCGACCCACAGCTGGTCCAGCGGGACGATCGACAGCAGCGGCGCGCCCGGGGCGATGCGGCTGCCCACCTGCACGCTGCGCTTGGCGACGTAGCCGCTGACGGGCGCCACGATGGCGTTGCGGCGCGCGGCCAGCCAGGCCGCCAGGTAGTCCGCTTTCGCCGCGAGCACGTTCGGGTGCTCGGCCGGGGCCACGCCGGCCACGGACACGCGCGCGGCGGCCAGCTGCTTCTCGGCCACGTCCAGCGCCGCCTTCGCGTCGTCGACGGCGCGCCGTGCGTGCGCCACGTCCTCGCCCGACACCACGGCGTCCGCCGCCAGCGGGGCACGGCGCGCCAGGTCTTCCTGCGCCGTCCTGAGCGCCACGCGGCGCTGCGCCACCAGCGCGTCGTACTGGCCCACGTTCGAATAGCGTTCGCGCTGCTGGCGCACGGCGGTGCCCAGCCTTGCCTCGGCCTGGGCCAGCGCGACTTCGGCGTCGGCCGGGTCGAGCCTGACGATCTCGCTGCCGGCCTGCACCAGCTGGGTCTCGTCGCCGCGGATCTCGACGACGCTGCCCGTGACCTGCGAGGACACGTTCACCAGGTTGCCGCCGACGTAGGCGTTGTCCGTCTCGACGCGCTTGGACGCGACCAGCAGGTAGTAGGCGCCATAGGCCGCGCCGGCGGCGAGGAAGGCGGCGGTGATGCCGGCCAGGACGGCGCGGCGCTTGTTCGGGTTGGGGGCGGTGGTCTCGGTGCTCATCGTTGGGCGGTATCGGAATGCGAAGAGGTCGGCGCTGCGGCATCGGCATGGTAGCCTCCGCCCAGCGCCTTGATCAGGGCGACCTGCGTCTGCAGGCGCGCGTCGAGCAGCTGCAAATCGACGTCGCGCTGGCGCAGCACGGCCTGGCGCGCCTGCAGCACGGCGCCGCGGTCGGCCAGGCCGCGCGCCAGGCGCGCCCGGGCATTGGCGGCCAGGCGGCCGGCCGCCTCGGTGGTGGCGGCATGGGCCTGCGCCTCGGCCTGGATGCCCTGCAGCGTGGCCGCTTCCATCGCGACGTCGCGCACGGCGGCCAGCACGGCTTCGTTGTACTCGGCCAGCAGCTCGTCGCGCCCGGCGCGCGCCTGGCCCAGCTGGGCCGTCAGGCGGCCGCTGTCGAACAGCGGCAGGTCGAGCGTGGCGCCGAGCAGCGGCGTGCGGCTGGGCCAGCGCAGCAGCTTGCCCAGCGAGACGGCGTCCAGGCCGAAGGCGGCGGCCAGGTTGATGTCGGGACGGAAGGCGGCTTCGCTGGCGGCCACGCGGCCCAGCTGCGCTTCCACGCGCCAGCGCGCGGCCTGCAGGTCGGGACGGCGCGCCAGCAGTTCCAGGCCCAGCGTGCGCGGCAGGGCATCCGGGCCCGGCGTCGGCTGGAAGCGGGCCAGGTCCGCGAGGGCGTCGGCGTCGCCGCCGATCAGCGCGCGCAGCGCCTCGCGCTCGCGCGCCGCATCGGTATCGTGGCGCGCGGACTGTTCCTGCAGCTGTGCCAGTTCCAGCTCGGCTTCGCGCAGCGCGTCGCCGCTGGCCAGGCCATGGGCGATGCGCGCCTTGCGGTCCGCCACCAGCTCGCGCTGCACCTGCGCCAGCGCGTCAAGATTGTCCCGCCGCGCCCACAGCAATTGCAGGCGCTGGTAGCGCTGCACGACGGCGGCCGCCAGCAGCTGGCGCGCCTGCGCCTCCTCGGCGCGGCCGGCCTGCTCCTCGCCCAGCGCCGCGGCGATCAGCGAACGGTGCCGGCCCCACCAGTCGACCTCGTAGGAGGCGCGCAGCTGGACCGAGGCGTCGTTGTAGTAGGCGCCGCCGATCGGCGCCGGGAAGAAGCCGTTGGTCGAATAGCGCTGGCGGTTGATGCCCGTCGCCAAATCCACGCGGGCGCCTTCGGCCGCCCGTTCGGCGCGGGTGGCGGCGCCGGCCGTGGCCACGCGCGCGGCGGCCGTGGCCAGCGTCGGGTTGGACTGCAGCGCGCGCGCCACCAGCGCGTTCAGCTGCGGGTCGCGGTAGTCCAGCCACCACTGCTCGGCGGGCCAGGCGTCGGCCGGCAGGACGATGGCGGGGGCCGTGCGGGCCCGGGCGAAGTCGGGCGCGGCGGCGCGGCCGTCGTCCTTCGGCACGGCCACGCAGCCGGCCAGCAGGGCCAGCGCGGCGGCCGCGATAGGAAGCAAAGTAGGTTGTCGCATCGGGGTCTTTCGGTCAATCGAGGTGCGCGGTCAATCGAGGTGCGCGGCTTCAGCCGGGGTC
The DNA here is from genome assembly GCF_030412015.1 of Massilia sp. YIM B02763. Taxonomy (GTDB): domain Bacteria; phylum Pseudomonadota; class Gammaproteobacteria; order Burkholderiales; family Burkholderiaceae_D; genus Telluria. The sequence continues at coordinate 201,738 of NZ_JASNRD010000004.1, forward strand.
GGTGCGGCGGACGCCTTGGGCGGGCGGATCAGCAGGAGTAGGGGGATCACGGCGGCGGTCATCAGCATCATCAGCCAGTAGTCGTCGACGTAGGCGATCATCGAGGCCTGGCGGGTGACTTCGCTGTCGATCATCGCGGCCCCGGCCTGGGTCGCCAGGCTGTACGGGCCGGCCGGGTCGAGCAGCGCGGGATTGGCTTGCGTGACGTGGGTCGCCAGCGCGGCGTGCGCCGTCGCGGTATTGCGGACCAGCAGCGTCTGCACGAGGGCGATGCCGATCGAGGAGCCGATATTGCGCATCAGGCTGTACAGCGCCGTGCCTTCGGCGCGCATCTGCGGCGACAGCGTCGCGAAGGTGGCGGCCGACAGCGGCACGAACACGAGGCCCAGGCCGATGCCCTGCACGATGCCCGGCCAGACGATGTCCGACTGCGACAGCACCAGCGTGTACTGCGTCATCTGCCACAGCGAGAACGCGGTGACGGCGAAGCCGATGCCCAGCAGCACGCGGAAATCGACCTTGCCCGTCAGCCTTCCGACCACCAGCATCGCCAGCATCGTGCCCAGGCCGGACGGCGCCGTGACGAGGCCTGCCAGCGCGGCCGGATAGCCCATCAGGCCCTGCAGCATGGTCGGCATCAGCGCGCGCGTGGCGAACAGCACCATGCCGACGATGAAGATCAGCACCAGGCCCGTGACGTAGTTCGGGTTCAGCAGCAGGCGGTAGTCGACGAAGGACTGGCCGGCCGGGCGCGTGGCCGTGTGGCCGATGAAGTAGGCGGCGGCCAGCAGCATCAGCACCAGCTCGACCCAGGTCTCGGTGGAGCCGAACCAGTCGTTCTGCTCGCCGCGGTCGAGCAGCATCTGCAGCGCGCCGATGGCGACCGACAGCGTGACGAAGCCGAACATGTCGAAGCGGATGCGGCGCGCCGGCACGGCGGCGTGGATGTAGCGCCAGATGCCGTAGAAGGCCACGGCGCCGATGGGCAGGTTGATGAAGAAGACCCAGCGCCAGCTGTAGCTGTCGGTCAGCCAGCCGCCCAGCGTGGGGCCGAGGATGGGGCCGATCATCACGCCCATGCCCCACACGGCCATCGCGGAGCCGTGCTTCTCGCGCGGGTTGATGTCCAGCAGGACCGACTGCGACAGCGGCACCAGCGCAGCGCCGAACACGCCCTGCAGCATGCGCGCGACGACGATCTCGGTGAGCGTCATCGACAGGCCGCACAGGGCCGAGGCGATGGTGAAGCCGGCCACGGAAACGAGGAACACGTTCTTCAGGCCGAAGCGGTCGACCAGCCAGCCGTTCAAGGGCGTGGCGATGGCGGCGGCCACGATGAACGAGGTCAGCACCCAGGTGATCTGGTCCTGCGACGCCGACAGCGCGCCCTGCATGTGCGGCAGGGCCACGTTGGCGATGGTGCCGTCCAGCGCCTGGATGATCGTCGCCAGCATGATCGATACCGTGATCATGGTGCGGTTCAGCGGCCGCGCCGCCGGTACCGCGATGCCGTCCGCCGCAGCGCTCACAGGGTGTCCTCGACGCGCTTGCGCAGGCCCTCCAGCAAGCGCGTGGCGACGGCGATGTCATCCGGGGCGACGCCCTCGAGCAGGTGGGCGCGGAAGGCGTTGGCCTCCTTCTTCACCTCGGCGAACACGTTGCGGCCCGCGTCCGTCAACTGCACCAGCTTGACGCGGCGGTCGGTGGGCGAGGGGATGCGCTCGACCAGGCCGTCGCGTTCCAGGCGGTCGAGCATCGACACCATCGACGGCCCTTCGACGCCGACCATGTCGGCCAGCGCCCGTTGCGACAGCGCTTCGGGGGCCTTGGCCACCATGGCGATCGTCATCCAGCCGGACTGGCCGATGCCCAGGTGCTTCAGGCGCTTGTCGATGGCCAGTCGCCAGACCCGCGCGCAATTGTGTACCGCGACCGTGAAGCGCTCGTCCATCGTGGATTCGGGTAGTCCGCTCATTATTAGGTGTTAAATGGATAGGAATCTATCGAGTTTAGTTCATGCAAACAATCCTGGCAAGCCGGCTTGTGCCAGAATGGTCCTGTATGCCATCCGAGTTGCCCTCATTGGCCTTGCCGCTGTTGGAGATTCCATGCCGCAAACCGCACTGCTGACCGTCCACGGAATGGGCGAGACCCCGCGCGACTACGCCGTCGAGATCATCCGGCGCCTGGGCGAACGCCTGGCCGACGTGGCCGAGCGCATCGATTTCCGTTCGATCTACTACCAGGACATCCTCAAGCCGAACCAGGAAACGGTGTGGGCCAGGATCGACGGGGCCACCAAGGTCCACTACGACGACCTGCGCCGTTTCCTGCTGTTCGGCTTCGGCGACGCCGCCGGGCTGGAAAACCGCAAGGAAGACGACGGCTCCGTGTACGAGCTGGCCCAGGACGCCATCGCGCGCCAGTTGCTGGGCGTGTACCGCAACGCGCCCGATGCCTCGATCGTGTTCCTGGCCCATTCGCTGGGCTGCCAGGTGCTGTCCAGCTACCTCTACGATGCGCAGAAGGCGCTGGCGGGCGGCGTCGTGGCGGCCGGCGTGTGGAAGGACATCGGCGCCTGGTCGCGGCGCGCGCTCGGCCACGTGCTGACGGACCAGGAACGGCGCTTCGTCGCCGGCGGCAGCTGCGCCGCCCTCGTCACCACCGGCTGCAACATCCCGATCTTCGTGGCCGCGCACAAGCAGATGGACATCAAGCCGATCGCCCGCCCGACGCCGCGCTTTACCTGGACCAATATCTACGACCCGGACGACGCCCTCGGCTGGCCCTTGCAGCCCCTGTCGCCCGGCTACGCCGCGCTGGTGCAGGACCGCGTCATCAATGCGGGGCAGGGCATGGTCAACTGGATCGTCAAGAGCTGGAACCCGTGGTCGCACACGGTCTACTGGAGCGACGGCCAGGTGCTCGAGGCCATCGCCGCCATCCTGCGCCGCGAGGCCGGCTGATTCTGACCCCGAATTTGCTGACGCGAATGTACGGTCAGTCGTTCTTGCGCGTGGCGTCTTCGCGCTCCATGCGGGCGCGCACGCCGCCGTCGACGCCCGTGCCGGCCTGCATCGGCTGGTGCAGGGAGCCGCTCGTGGGCGGCTGCGTCGGCGGGGCGCTTTCCATCTGCGATGCGTGGGCGATATTGGCGGAGATGCGTTCGGTCAGGTCGGGGGCGACGTGGTGCGACCAGATCGCGCCGCGCGCCTTCCAGCCGGTCGGCACTTCCTCGCGCGGATACAGCGAGGTGTAGACGATGTAGTCGACGACCTTGCCGGCATCGTCCATCGCCGGCATGCGCGCCGTGCGGCCCGTGTAGTTGGCGGCATGGTCGAAGAACGGCGTGTCGGTGGCCCAGGGCATCACCGTCGCCACCTCGATCGGGCCGCGCAGGCCGGCCAGGCGCAATTCCTCGTTGAGGGCGCGGCCCAGGCCCAGCACGGCCGCCTTGGAGGCCGAGTACGAGGCGTGGTAGGCCAGCGGGACTTCGCTCTCGACCGAGCCGATATTGATCAGCACGCCGCGCCCCTGCTTGCGGAACTGCTGCAGCGCCACGTGGCTGCCGAAGACGACGCCCTTGACGTTGACGTCGATGACGCGCGCATGGTCCTCCACGGGCACCTGCTCGAAGGGGCCGATCGCGCCGACCGCGGCATTGTTGATCCACACGTCGATGCGGCCGAAGCGCTGCACGGCGCCGTCCGCCAGGCGCTGCACGTCCTGCAGGCGCGAGACGTCGGTGGTGACGACGAGCGCCTTGCCGCCGGCCGCTTCCAGCTCGCGCGCCACCTCGTTCAGCACCTCGGTACGGCGCGCCGCCAGCACGACGTTGGCATGCATGCCGCCCAGCTTGACGGCGACGCCGCGCCCGAAACCGCTCGACGCGCCCGTGACGACATAGGTCTTGCCCGCCACTTGCTGCCGCTCGCTGGTCGACAGCGTCGTGGTGCAGCCGGTCAGGATCACGACGGCAAGGGCGACGATGCACTGCTGGACGATGCGAAGCGGCATGGGGAACTCCGTGGCGAGAAAGGATGCGATGCAGCCCATGCTAGCGGCATCGCCGCCGTCGTCGCCGTTCGATACCTTGTAGAACGAATTTGTCCCCGTGACCATTGCCAAAAATCGGGCTCCGACCCCGGCTCCGACCCCGGTTTGATGGTTTTCAGGGAAGGCGGATGAGGCCGGAAATCTTGTCAAAAACTGTATGCATTCGCTGCAATTCGGCGCCGGATTTCGACGTTTCATCCCGCTTTTTCGACGCTCCAGCACATGCCGGATGACGCTACGGACAGCACTTCCTACACTGTCATCACTCGCCGCACATTCGCAATGCGGCGAAATGAAAACCGGTGGACATTGAGGGCTGTCATTGAATGTTTTTGGAAATGGCTCTTGGTCCGACTTTTATTTCGTATCGTAAATAGGAGCAATCATGCGCATCCAACACATCCTGGCATTCGCCGCCGCCGCCACCCTGTCGCTGACAGCCTGTGCGGACCCGTCGGTAGCGCCGTCGGCACTGTCGACGAACCAGGTGACGGTGCAGGGCAGCCAGGCCCCGGTCTACCGCCTGAGCCCGGACGAAGCCGCGGGCATGAAGGGGCTGTTCCGCCTGGACGACGGCCGCGTCATGAAGGTGACGAACCAGAGTGCCAAGCTGTTCATGGAATTGGACGGCAAGCGCGAAGAATTGGTGGCGACCGGATCGAACAAGTTCGTCGGGCGCCACAGCGGCACCAAGGTGGCGTTCAACCAGGTGCCGTTCGCGGACGAGGTCGTGGTCGGCCAGGTCGCCGGCCGTTGATGCGCACGCGCCGCCGGGCACGCAGGACACGCGCTGGCCGGCCCCAGGGCCCGGCCGGCCTTCTTTGCTCAGATCGGCGCGCCGAACTTGCCCGCCTGGTAGTCGACGATCGCCTGGTTGATTTCCTGGCGCGTGTTCATCACGAACGGGCCGTGCGCGACGACGGGTTCGCGGATCGGCTCGGCATGTCCCAGCAGCAGCACCGTGGTGCCTTGCGCCACGATTTCCAGCGTATCGCCTTGCGGTTCGAACTCGGCCAGGTGCATCGCGTGCACCGTGTCCGGCGCCACGTTGATGCCGCCCTTGACGACGTACACGAACGGATTGCGTTCCAGCAGGTTGTCGAGCATCAGGCGGCCGCCGTCCTGCATCTCGACCGTGCTCATGAACACGCCCGTCAGCGATGCGATGGGACCGGTGACGCCCTGGTAGGTCCCGGAGATCAGGTTCACGCGCACCTTGCCGCCGTCGCTCTCGACGACGGGGATCGCATCGCGCTGCAGGCCCGTGTAGCGCGGCGCCGTCATCTTCAGCGCCGGCGGCAGGTTCACCCACAGCTGCAGGATCTCGAGCGGACCGCCGCGGTCCATGAATTCCTGGGGCGACACCTCGGCGTGCACGAGGCCGCTGCCCGCCGTCATCCATTGCACGCCGCCCGGACCGATGATGCTTTCGTGGCCGGCGCTGTCGCGGTGCGCCAGCAGGCCGTCGAGGATGAAGGTGACGGTCTCGAAGCCGCGGTGCGGATGGGGGCCGAAGGGCAGGCCGCGGTTGTGCGGCGGGTAGACCTGCGGGCCGTGGTGGTTGAGGAAGAGGAAGGGATCGATCTGGTCGAGGTGGGCGCTCGGCACCGGACGGTGCGTGATCAGGTCGCCGATGTCGTCGCGCAGGGCGGGATGCACCCGCTGGATGATTTTCTTGGTCATGCTGTCTGTCCTGTCGTTTTACACGCCCATACGATAGCCGATCCGGCGCGCACGCGCTCATGGCTGGCCTCGTGCTCGCCTTCCTGCCGCCAGGCAAGCCTGCTAGACTCCTCGTGCTTTTTGCATAGGGGAGACGTGGTGTGAACGAGAACAACAGGAAGACCCTGCGCGCCGTGCCGGCCGCGCTGGCGCTGGCGTGCGCGCTGGCCGCCGCCTTCGGCCCTGCCCGGGCCGCCGTGCCGGTCGACATGCCGGGCGACGCCGCCGTCAAGGCCGCCAAGCATGCGGCCACGGCCTACCGCGACGACGTGGTCGACACGCTGGCGAAGCTGGTCAGCTTCAACACGGTGGCGGCCAAGGACGTGCCGTGCGAGCAGAATCCGACCCACATCGCCTTCAAGAAGGCGCTCGCAGGGGAAGCGCGCCGCCTGGGCCTGGATTTCGCCGACCACGGTTGCGTGGCCATCGTCGGCTTAGGGCAGGGAGAACAACGCGTGGGCCTCATCGCGCACGGCGACGTGCAGCCGGTCGACCCGTCCAAGTGGAAGAAGTCGCCGTTCGAACTCGATCGCACGAGCGAGGCGGGGCGCCTGCTGGCACGCGGCGCCGAGGACGACAAGGGCCCGATCGCCACCGCGCTGTATGCGATGAAGTCGCTGAAGGACTTGCAGCTGCCGCTGTCCAAGCGCATCGAGCTGTACGTGTACATGGCCGAGGAATCGGACTGGGCGCCGCTGGAGCGCTTCGTCAAGGAATACCCGCTGCCGCAGGTGAATGTGACGCTGGACGCCGAGTATCCGGCCGTGACGGCCGAGAAGGGCTATGGCTCGGTCGCCGTGACGGTGCCCGCGACGGCGCCGGCGGCCGGGACCGACGGCCCGTGGATCGGCGCATTCAAGGGAGGCTTCTTCGAGAGCCAGATTCCCGAGGATGCGCAAGCGCTCGTGATGGGTGCGACGCCGGCGCTGGAAGCCCAGATCCGCCAGCGCGGCGCGAAGCAGGCCGGCATGCGCTACGAGTTCGCCTGGCAAGGGCAGGACCTTCGCGTGACGGCGAAGGGCGTGTCCGCCCATTCCTCGAAGCCGGAAGACGGCGTGAACGCGATCGCCATGCTGGCCGACGCGCTGGCCGTGCGGCCCTGGCCGGATGCCGGCGCCGGCGCGCTGGTGAACTTCCTCAACGAGATGGTCGGCACCGGCTACTACGGCGAGAAGTTCGGCAGCATCGCCTACCGCGACGCCTTCATGGGGCCGATGACGTTCGCGCCGACGGTGATCCGCGAACAGGCCGGCGGCCTCGCACTGTCGATCAACATCCGCCGGCCGCAGGGCAAGACGGGCGAGCAGCTGTCCAACGAGATCAATGCCGCGCTGGCCCAGTGGCAGGGCGCCCACGTGCAGCTGGCAAAGATCGGCATGGACATCGGCGACCCCTGGGTCCAGACCGATGCGCCCCAGCTGCCCACGCTGCTGGGCGTGTTCTCCTACTTCACGGGCGTGAAGGATCCGAAGCCGGTGGCCATCGGCGGCGGCACCAATTCGCGCCTGTTCCCCCACGCCGTCAGCTTCGGCCCGGCGATGCCGCATACCGTTTATACGGGGCACTCGGAGCACGAGTTCATCACGGTCAAGCAGTTGCTGCTGAACCTGCAGATGTACACGGCGGTGATGGCGGAGCTGGCCAAATAATGGTTACTGGCGATCTACATGCGTCGCCCCTGCGAAGGCAGGGGCCCAATGTCATGTTTGACCGGTAGTGCATGCAGCATTGGGTCCCCGCCTTCGCGGGACCGACGTGCCAGCGTTGTCGGCCGTAGCATTCCACATCCCTCCATTCCCGCCATCCCACCCCTCCGGCTGCTTGTCCCGTTCCAGATCTTGTCGTAGACTGCGCGACAATATTTCATTTCTGAAACATTCCACATGCATCATGACATCGAATGGGACGCCGGCGATCTCGCCTGCGGCGATCTCGTGCTCGAGCTGCGCCGCCGCGTGCGCGCCGATCCGGGCAAGGTCTTCCGCGTGATCGCCCTCGATCCCGGCGCCCCGGCCGACATCCCGGCCTGGTGCGCCATGACGGGTCACGCGCTCGTCGGCCACGATCCCGATGCGTCGGCCTTCTTCATCCGCGCCAAAGACTAACCACCCAAGGAGAACCACATGTCCGGCAAGTTCCTGGTCAACCTGACGAGCAGCCTCGACAACACCGACAAGGCCACCGTCGCCTTCGTCGTCGCCAATGCCGCCGTGGCATCGGACAAGGACACCGTCGTGTTCCTGTCGATCGAAGGCGTGCGCCTGTCGCAGAAGGGTTTCGCCGACAGCATCCACGAAGAAGGCTTCGCGCCGCTGAAGGAGCTGATGGACAACTTCGCGGCCGCCGGGGGCAAGATGTACGTGTGCTCGCCGTGCTTCAAGAAGCGCAAGCTGGACGAGGACAAGCTGGTCGCCGGCGCCGCCGTCGTCGGCGGCGCCAAGCTCGTCGAGTTCATGAGCGACGGCTGCCCGAGCGTCAGCTACTGATCCACCGATACGGAATACGGAATGACTTCGAACCGCAGGACCATCCTCGCCGCCGGCCTCGCCGCCGCCGGCACCCTGGCGCTGGGCGCCGCACCCGCGCTGGCGCAGGGAAAACGCAAACTGCGCTTCGGCGTCGGCCCGCTGCTGCCGACCGCCGAGGACACCAGGAAGGCCTACACGCCGTTCTTCGCCCACCTGGCCAAGGAGCTGAACGCCGACTTCGAACTGTTCGCGACCACCGACTGGGCCGGCATGGCCGTGGCGATGGGTTCCGGCCAGCTCGACCTGGCCTGGATGGGCCCGTGGGGCTACATCATCGCCAACAACAGCACCGGCTGCGTGGCGCTGGCGACCGTCAAGTACGACGAGAAGCCGTTCTACCACGCCATCGTGATCGGCAAGCCGGACCTGAAGGTCGCGAAATTCCCGGACGATACCAGGGGCCTGACGATGTCCTTCGCCGACGTCGGCTCGACCTCGGGCTGGCTGGTGCCGACCTGGTATGCGAAGGAAGTCTGGAAGATCGATCCGAAGGCATTCTGGAAGTACGGCGAGGGCGCGACCCATGCCGCCAACGAGATGGCCGTGCAGGCCGGCCAGGCGGACATGGCCACCGACTTCGACCGCAACCGCAACGCCATGATCGAGTCGGGCAAGGTCAAGCCGAACGCCAACAAGATCCTGTGGACCTCGGCGCCGCTGCCGAACGACGCCATCGCCGTCCCGAAGGGCACGCCCCAGGCCTTCATCGACCAGGTGCAGAAGATCCTCGCGTCGATCACCGTCGAACAGGCCAGGACGCTGCTGCCGCCGCACTACACGGGCTTCGTCAAGGCCGACCACGCCGCCTACGAATCGATCGAGAAGGCCGGCATCGCGGTCGGCAAGATCAAGCGCAAGTCCTGACGGACCGGCCGTGATGCGTTCTCCGCTGCGCTGGCTGGCGTGGGTGCTGGCCGCCGTGTTCTACGTCGCCTGCTGGCGCGTCGCCCAGATCGACCCGGGCAAGCTGGCCACCGGCCTGCCCAAGCTGGGTCACTGGATCGCATCCGCCTGGCCGCCGGCGCTGGACGAACTGCCGCTGTTCGGCGAGCGCATCATGGAGACGGTGGCCATGGCGGCCATCGGCACCACGGCCGCCATGCTGCTGGCGCTGCCGATGGCGGTACTCGCGAGCCGCAACGTCACGCCGCTGCCGCGCCTGTACCGCCCCGCGCGCTGGCTGCTGAACGCCTTGCGCGGCATCGATTCCTTCGTGTTCGCGCTGCTGTTCGTGGCGGCCGTCGGCCTGGGGCCGTTCGCCGGCGTGATCGGCATCGCGCTGCATACCTGGGGCAGCGCCGCCAAGCTGCTGGCCGACCACGTCGAGAACATGCCGACCGGTCCGTTCCACGCCGTGCTCGGCACGGGCGCCGGCCGCTTCACGGCGATCTGCTACGCCGTGCTGCCGGAGATCCTGCCCGTGCTGCTCTCGAGCGCCTTGTACTGGTGGGAGTTCAACGTGCGCGCCTCCACGGTGCTGGGCGTCGTCGGCGCCGGCGGCATCGGCCTGGAACTGAAGAACAGCATGGACTTGCTGGATTTCCCGCGCCTGTTCACCATCATCGCGCTGATCCTCGTCGTCGTCACGGTGCTCGATGCGGTGAGCGGCTGGATCAGGAAGCGTCTCGTATGAAGGCCGCACCATGAATGACCTGTTCATCGCGGAAGGCGTGGTGCGCCGCTACGGCGAACGCACGGTGCTCGACGGCGTCGGATTCGCGCTGGGACGCGGCGAGATGCTGGCGCTGCTGGGCCCCAGCGGCGCCGGCAAGACCACGCTGCTGCGCTGCCTCGCGGGCCTGGAACGGCCGGACGGCGGCAAGGTGGCGCACCAGGGCCTGGACGTGGCGCTGCTGCGCGGGCGCGAACGGCGCCGCATCGCCATGGTGTTCCAGCAGTTCAACCTGGTCGGCCGCCTGTCGGCGCTGGACAATGTGCTGGCCGGGCGGCTCGGCCACGTGCCCGCATGGCGCGGCTGGCTGCGCCGCTTCGCGCCCGAGGACGTCGCGCTGGCGCGCCGCTGCCTCGCCAGGGTGGGGCTGGCCGGCGTCGAAGCGCAGCGCGCCGACACGCTGTCCGGCGGCCAGCAGCAGCGCGTGGCGATCGCGCGCGCGCTGGCGCAGCAGCCGGACCTGATCCTCGCCGACGAACCGGTGGCCAGCCTCGATCCTGGCACCGGCGCCGGCATCCTCGACCTCCTGACGTCCATCTGCCACGCCGACGGCGTGGCCGTCGTCTGCAGCCTGCACCAGCCGGACTTCGCGCGCCGCTATGCCGACCGTGCGATCGGCCTGCGCGCGGGCCGCGTCGTCGTCGACGTGCCCGCGTCCCTGCTCGGGGACGCCGAACTGCGGGCGTTGTACGATGGCGCCATCCACTCCACGGAACCACTTCCATGAGCTTCCAGCATCCCCACCAGCCGGACGTCGGTTTCGACGGCGGCGACCTCGATTGCGGCAACGGTTTGCTGCTCCTGATCCGCAAGCACATCGACCCGCTGCCGCGCGGCGGCCTGCTCGAGATCCGCTCCACCGAGATCTCGGTGGACGAGGACCTGCCGGCCTGGTGCCGCATGACGGGCAACGAGCTGGTCTCCTTCCTGCGCGACGGAAAACAGCGCAGCTTCCTCGTCGCCAAGGGCAAGCTGGCCGAACGCACGGCCGTGGCGCCGGTGCCGGTGCAGTCGCGCGGCGGCGTTGAGCTGATTACCGTGAAGCCGATGACGGCGTTCCCGCCGGTGGCGCCGGCACCCGCCGTGCCGCCCCTGTCCGTGATGGGCATCGGCAGCTGGCCGCGTCCGCGCTGGATGCTGCAGGCCGTGCACGAGCACATGGAAGGGCGCCTGCCGGATGCCGAGTTCCACGCCACCGCCGACGATGCCGTGCGCCTGGCCGTCACGGCGCAGCTGCGCGCCGGCGCCGACGTGGTGTCGGACGGCGAACAGCGCCGCGACAGCTATTCCAGCTTCGTCGCCTCGCGCCTGGACAATACGCAGCTGATCCCGTTGACCGACCTGCTGCCCCTGGTCGACGACCCGGAGGAATTCGAACGCGAACTGCGCGCCCTCGACGTGCCGGCCGGCGACGTGCGCCATCCGGCCGTGTTCGGGCCGCTGGGACGCTCGCGCGGCATCGCCGTGCACGAGGTGGAATTCGCCAAGTCCCTGACGCGGCAACCCGTCAAGGTGGCGCTGCCCGGTCCCTACCTGCTCACGCGCACCATGTGGATGGAGTGCATTTCCGACCGCGCCTATGCGAACCGCGAAGACCTGGCGAACGACATCGTGCGCGTGCTGCGCGAGGAAATCGCCTGCCTGCTGGCGGCCGGCACGGCGCTCGTGCAGCTGGACGAGCCGGTGCTGTCGGAAGTCGTGTTCAGCGGCCCGGCCACGCAGCGCAGCTTCATGTGCGGCGCGCTGTCGGAGAAGGGCGATCCGGCCGTCGAACTTGCGTTCGCGCGCGACCTGGTGAATGCCGTCGTGGCCGGTTTCCCGCGCGAGCGCCTGGCGCTGCACATGTGCCGCGGTAACTGGACGCCCGACGAGACCAAGGCCCTGGCCGGCGACTATCGCCCGCTGGTGGACACGCTGGGCCGGCTGCAGGTCGGCACGCTGTTCCTGGAACTGGCCACGCCGCGCGCCGGCGAAATGGAGGTGCTCAAGTCGCTGCCGGACGACATGCGCATCGGCGTGGGCGCCTGCAACCAGAAGCATGCGCACGTCGAAAGCGTGGAGCACGTGCTGCACCATGCGGAACACGCCGTGCAGATGTTCGGCGCCGGGCGCGTGCTGCTCACGCCGGACTGCGGCTTCGCCACCTTCGCCGACAATCCGCTGAACTCCGCCGCCACGGCGGAAGCCAAGCTGGCGGCGCTGGCCGGCGCCGCGCGCATCCTGCGCGAACGCCATCGCATTGCGGTGTAAGCGATGCCGCGCCTGATCGTCGTCGTCAACGACGTCCCCGAAGCGCAGGCCGAGGTGCCGCTGCGCTATGCCGCCACGGCCGCGGCGCTCGACGCGGACGTCGAACTGCATTGCGTTGGCGCCAGCGTCGCCTGGCTGGCCCGCGGCGCCGCGGGCCAGGCGCTGCTCGATCGCCTGCGCGACGCCGTCGATGCCGGCGCGCGCGTGTATGCCTGCCCGCAGGCGCTGGCCGTGCACGGCGTGGCGGCCGATGCGCTGCTGCCCGAAGTTGCGGGCATCCGCGGCGCTGCCGCCTTGCTGGCGGCCGGATTCGCGCCCGACGCCCGCTTCATGAATTTCTGACCCCAGTCGTCTTTCCTCCATTTAGTTTTTACAGTGGCCCGGCCCGTTTGCTGCGCTGCGCCACGCTTGCCGCCGCCTGTCCTCCATGTAGGCCGAGGCCTTGCGGCTACCTGTAAATGCGTCCAATCGATTTGTAGTCTTGTTCCTACGGCAACGCCTGCCTCATAGGGAAAATCGTTCCTGTTTTCGTCCTTTCCCTCGGAGAGAAGGCGGGCAGGGCATGCTGTCCTTACAGCAGGTGATCCAGCGTCATTGATTGCTGGAAAGACAAGTGCTGACATGCAGAAAATGTGGCGAAAACGCCATGATAGGATCGATTCCTGACCACGGCCGCAGGCGAAACTTGCACTGCGCAACCGTATTGCCTGACATAAAAAGCCATGCACAGCGAAGACTTGATCAAACCTGACGGACGCCAACTTACCCTGTACAGCAACCAGCCGATCCCGGCCGGCCTGGCCGCGACCAGCCCGTTCGCCGAGCCGCAGCACGCCAACCCGCACCTGCGCTGGCATCCGCTGCGCGGCGAGTGGGTCACCTACGCCGCCTATCGCCAGAACCGCACCTACCAGCCGCCGCCGCAATACAACCCGCTGGCGCCGACGAGCGATCCGGCGCACCCGACCGAGATGCCGGCCGGCGACTACGAGATCGCCGTGTTCGACAACCGCTTTCCCTCGCTGGCCCTGGATTCGCACGATCCGCCCGCGCTGACGGTGCCGAGCGCGCCCGCCAACGGCAAGTGCGAAGTCGTCGTGTTCACCCAGGACGCCCAGGCCTCGCTGGGCCGCCTGCCGCTGTCGCGCATCGAGCTGCTGCTGCGGGTATGGGCCGACCGCACCGAGCGCCTCAAGGGCCAGCACCACATCCAGTACGTGCTGCCGTTCGAGAACCGCGGCGCCGAGGTCGGCGTCACGCTGCACCATCCGCACGGCCAGATCTATGCCTATCCCTTCGTGCCGCCCGTGCCGGCGCGCCAGCTGGCGCAGGAGCGCGAGTACTACCTGCAGCACGCGTCCAGTTTGCTGTGCGACATGGCGCGCGACGAGGCCGCGGACGGCAAGCGCGTGCTGTACCGCGACGAGGAGGCGATCGCCTTCGTGCCCGCCTGTGCGCGCTACCCGTACGAAGTCTGGGTGATGCCGACCGAGCCGTGCCAGGACTTCGCCTCCCTGAGCCCGTCCCAGCGCCGCAGCCTGGCGCGCGCGCTCAAGACCGTGCTGCTCAAGTTCGACACCCTGTGGGAGCGGCCGTTCCCCTACCTGATGGCGTGGTACCAGGCGCCGCTCGACGGCGCCGCCCATCCGGAGACCCAGCTGCATGCCCAGTTCTATCCGCCGTACCGCACGCGCGACCGCCTGAAATACCTGGCCGGCACCGAGCTGGCGGCGGGCATGTTCGCCATGGACGTGCTGCCCGAGACCACCGCCTACGAGCTGCAGCAGGTCGAGATCCTGCTGGACGACCCGCGGGAGGCCGCATGACGCTGCAAGCAACCGATGCCGGCCGCGCCGCCGAGGTGGCCGCCAAGCTGCGCCTGCTGCGCGACGCGCTGGCCCAAGGCGCGGGCGGCGGCCATGCGGGGGCCATCCGCCTGCGCGGCGCCGACTGGTTCGCCTGGGCCACGGCCGGTGCCGACGCCTCGCCGCTGCTGGCCGCGGATGCGAACGGCGCCGAGCTGCTCGTCACGGCCGACGAAGCCTGCGTGCTGGCCGACGCCGTCGAGGCCGAGCGCCTGCGCGGCGCGGGGCTGCCGGACGGCTTCTCCTTCCACATCGCGCCCTGGGCCGAGCCCGAGCTGCACGACCGCTACGTGCTGGGCACGGCCGGCGCCGGTATCGTGCTGTCGGACCGCCCGCAGCGCGACGAGGCCGCGCTGCCGCACAACCTGCGCCTGCGCCGCACCGTGCTGACTCCGGACGAGCAGGAGCGCCTGCGCCTGCTGGGCCTGGATGCCGCCGCGGCCGTCGGCGACGCGTTGCGCGCCGCGCGGCCCGGCTGGACCGAACACGCGCTGGCCGCGGCCGCCGCGGAGGCGATGATGCGGCGCGGGATCCAGCCGGCGCTGGTGCTGGCGGCCGGCGCGCGGCGCCTGCCCCTGCAGCGCCGTCCGGCGCCGACGGCGGAGCCGCTCGGCAGCCGCGCGCTGCTGGCGGTGAGCGCGCGCCGCCACGGCCTGCATGCGAACCTGGCGCGCTGCGTGAGTTTCGGGCCGCTGCCCGACGATCTGCGGGCACAGCATCAGGAGCTGCTGCAGGTCGAGGCCACGGGCCTGGACGCGGTCCGCCCCGGCCAGTCGCTGGCAGCCGTCATCCACGCGCTCGACGCCGCCTACCGCCATGCCGACCGGACCGATGCGATCCAGGCCTGGCACCAGGGCGGCCCCACCGGCTACCTGCCGTACGAGATGCTCGCCAGCCCGAGCACGGCGACGGGTATCGAGACGGGCATGGCATTCGCATTCGCGCCGGGCCTGCCCGGCATCGCCGTCCAGGACACCTTCCTGCTCGGCGCCGGAGGACTGGACAACCTGACGGTCGATCCCGCCTGGCCGTCGAAGACCGTCGGCGGCCGCGTGCGGCCGCTCTGGCTGGAGGCCGCACCATGACGACACCCGAGATCTTCTTCGGCGGCGCGCCCGAGGCGTCCGCCACGGCGCCCGGCCGCGTGAACCTGCTGGGCGAGCACACGGACTACAACGACGGCTTCATGCTGCCGGTGGCCACGCCGCAGGCGACCACGGTGGCGCTGGCGCGCAGCAGCGACGACCAGCACCACCTGTATTCCGACACCCTCGACGGCAACGTCACCTTCGCGGCCAGGGGCGGCAGCGCGCCGCAGGGCTTCGGCAGCTATATCGAAGGCTGCATCCGGTTGATGGAGGCGCGCGGCGTGGACGTGCCGCCGCTGCGCGTGTTCGTCACGACGGACCTGCCGGTCGGCTCCGGCCTGTCGTCCTCGGCGGCGCTCGAGGTGGCGATGCTGCGCGCGCTGCGCGCGCTGCTGGGCATCGAGCTCGACGACGTCGAACTGGCCCGCATCGCCCAGCGCGCCGAGATCGACTATGCGCGCGTGAACTGCGGCATCATGGACCAGATGGCCTCGAGCCTGTGCGACGAGCGCAGCATGCTGTTCGTCGACGCGCGCACGCTGGAGCACCGGCTGGTGGCGCTGCCCGAGGGCGCCGAACTGATCGTCGTCGATTCCGGCGTGCCGCGCACGCTCGCCGCCAGCAAGTACAACGAGCGCCGCGCCGAGTGCGAGGAAGCGGCGCGCAAGCTGGGCGTGAAGGCGCTACGCGACGTGACGGATCCGGCCGCGCTGGACGGCTTGCCCGAGCTGCTGCGCCGCCGCGCGCGCCACGTGGTGCTGGAAGACCTGCGCGTGCTGGAGGCGGCGCAGGGCGTGCCGGCCGAGCGCTTCGGCGCACTGATGAACGCGTCGCACGACAGCCTGCGCGACGACTACGAGGTATCGATTCCCGAACTCGACCAGCTGGTGGCGCAGTTGCGCGCCGCCCCCGGCGTGTTCGGCGCGCGCCTGACGGGCGCCGGCTTCGGCGGGGCCTGCGTGGCCCTGTGCGCGACCGGCACCGCGCGCGCGGCAGCAGAAGCAGCACTCTCCACCTACAACAAAGCCGGACGCCAGGGACGCATGCTGATCCCGGTGCCGACCCAAGGAAAGGAACAACAAGAATGAGTCAGTTCGAGTATCCCCGTCCCCAACTGGTCCGCGACAACTGGATCAACCTGAACGGCAAGTGGCGCTTCCGCTTCGACGACGCGCTCGAATGCAGCATGCCCGGCGGCGTCGGGGGCTGGACCCACGAGATCAACGTGCCCTACGCGCCCGAGACGGAGATGAGCGGCATCCAGGATACGGGCTTCCACCGCTTCTGCTGGTACGAACGCGACTTCGAGCTGGCGCGGTCCGAGCAGCGCACGATCCTGCACTTCGGCGCCGTCGACTACTTCGCCCGGGTCTGGGTCAACGGCCAGCTGGTGGCCGAGCACGAGGGCGGCCATACGCCGTTCTCGGCCGACATCACGTCGGCACTGAAGGCCGACGGCAAGCAGACGGTGACCGTGTTCGTGGAGGACGATCCGGCCGACCTGGCCAAGCCGCGCGGCAAGCAGGACTGGCTGCTGGAGCCGCACTCGATCTGGTATCCGCGCACCACCGGCATCTGGCAGACCGTGTGGGTCGAGCAGGTGTCGCGCTCCTTCATCCGCACGCTGCGCTGGACCCCGATCTTCGAGACCTTCGAGATCGGCTGCGAAGTGTTCGCCGGCGGCGACATCCAGGAAGACATGTTCGTCGAGGTCAAGATCTGGCACGGCGAGCAGCTGCTGGCCGACGACCACTACAAGCTGCTGGCGGGCGAGGCCAACCGCAAGATCGCGCTGTCCGACCCCGGCATCGACGATTCGAGGAACGAGCTGCTGTGGAGCCCGGAGCGTCCGACGCTGCTCGACGCCGAAGTGATCCTGCGCTGCGGCGACAAGGTGGTCGACCATATCAAGTCCTACACGGCGCTGCGCGCCTTTCACATCAACCGCGACCGCCTGCTGCTCAACGGCCGCCCGTATCCGCTGCGCCTGGTGCTGGACCAGGGCTACTGGACCGAATCGTTCATGACGGCGCCGTCCGACGAGCACCTGAAGCGCGACGTCGAACTGGCCAAGCTGATGGGCTTCAACGGTGTGCGCAAGCACCAGAAGATCGAGGATCCGCGCTACCTGTACTGGGCCGACAAGCTGGGCCTGCTGGTATGGGAGGAGATGCCGTCGGCCTACCGCTTCTCCTCGCGCGCCATCACGCGCCTGGTGCAGGAATGGACCGAAGCCATCGAGCGCGACTACAGCCACCCCTGCATCATCGTGTGGGTGCCGTTCAACGAATCCTGGGGCGTGCCGAACCTGACGCTGACCCAGGCCCACCGCAATGCCGTCGAGGCGTTGTACCACCTGACGCGCACGCTCGACGCGACGCGCCCCGTGATCGGCAACGACGGCTGGGAAGCGTCGGCCACCGACATCCTGGGCATCCACGACTACGACGGCGACCCGGAGAAGATCAAGGCGCGCTACGAGGTCAGCGACCCGGTGCGCACGCTGTTCGACCAGCGCCGTCCGGGCGGACGCATCCTGACGCTGGACGGCTTCCCGCACCGCGGCCAGCCCATCGTGCTGACGGAATTCGGCGGCATCGCCTTCGATCCGGAGGCGGTTCCCGAGGACGGCACCTGGGGCTATACCCGCGCCCATACGGCCGAGAGTTTCCACGCCTTGTACGAAAGGCTGCTGAAGGTGGTCAACGAAACCTTCATGTTCAGCGGCTTCTGCTACACCCAGTTCGCCGACACCTTCCAGGAAGCCAACGGCCTGCTCAATGCCGACCGCACGCCCAAGCTGCCCTTCGAGATGATCAGCGCGGCCACGCGCAACGTTCCGCTGGTAACCAAACCGGTGGACGCAGAAGGAGACGAAGGACAGGCCAAGGCCTGACGCATCGCCGGCGCGATGGCGCCGGCCACGGCGGCGCGTGCCCGGACCCGAGCGATCCGGGTGGCGCGCCGCCCATCGCCACACGGCTGCGCGGCGGCGCCGTGCCTTGCATGTCACGCCGCGGCCACTGAGGCGGCCAATGAGGCGGCCAATGAGGCGGCCGTCCCGGACGAGCCGCATGCAGCAGCCGTCCCGCGGCAACGCGTTTTTTCGATCAACCGACCGCCCGGCAGCGGGCGAAAAAGGAGTCATCATGCCTACGATCGTCGTTTTCAGTCACCTGCGCTGGGATTTCGTGTTCCAGCGGCCGCAGCATCTGCTGTCGCGCCTGGCGCAGCATTATCCGGTCCTGTTCGTGGAGGAGCCGGAATACGATGCCGGGGCACCGTTCATGCAGCGCTCCAATCCCGCACCGAACATCACCGTGTGCCGCGCGCACACCCCGATCCACGCGCCCGGTTTCCATGACGAGCAGCTGCGCCTGCTGCAGCCGATGATCGCGGAACTGGCACCGCCAGGAGAAGAGGTCATCGCCTGGTTCTATACCCCGATGGCGCTGCCGCTGCTGCAGGCGCTGCAGCCGGCGCTGGTCGTGTACGACTGCATGGACGAGCTGGCATCGTTCAAGAACCCGCCGAAGCAGCTGCTGCAGCGCGAGGGCGCGCTGCTGAACATTGCCGACCTCGTGTTCGCCGGCGGCCCCAGCCTGTACGAGGCGAAGAAGAACCGCCACCCCAGCGTGCACTGCTTCCCCAGCAGCGTCGACGTCGACCACTTCCGCCAGGCGCTCGACCGCAGCCGCAGCCATCCGCTGCAGGAAGGGATCCCGCATCCGCGCCTGGGCTTCTACGGCGTGCTGGACGAGCGCTTCGATCCGGAACTGGTCGACGCGGTCGCGGCAGCGCGGCCCGAGTGGCAGATCGTGCTGGCCGGCCCGATCGTCAAGATCGACCATGAACGCTTGCCGCGCCGTCCGAACATCCATTACCTGGGCCAGCAGCCGTACGAGGCGCTGCCCGACTTGCTGGCCGGCTGGGACGTGTGCCTGATGCCGTTCGCCATCAACGAGGCGACCAAGTTCATCAGCCCGACCAAGGTGCTCGAATACATGGCGGCCCAGCTGCCCATCGTCGGCACGCCGATCGCCGACGTCGTCAAGCCCTACGGCCATGTCGTGAAGATCGCCGACGGGCCCGAGCAATTCGTCGCCGCCTGCGACGCCGCGCTGGCGATGACGCCGGACGAGCGTGCCCGCATGGTCGAGGCCATGCGGGCGATCGTCGCCGCCACCTCCTGGAACACGACGGCATTGCGCATGCGCGAGCTGATGGAAGCGGCGCCGCCGCATACGGAACGGCGCGCGTCGCCACGCACGGGCGAGGCGGCACCGGCCATCGCCATCGATGCCGGCGCCCAGCGTGCGGGCAAGGTCAATCCGCTGCGCAACCACGAAGCGGGAGCGGGGACGGACAAGCCGGCCACCCAGCGGCCGGCGCGGCTGGGCTGACGGCCTGCAGCGCTGGGCTCGGCGCCGGCCACGGTGCCACCCAGGGCTGCTCGCTGCTGCTTGGTGCTGCTCAGTGCTGGATCGAGCCGCCCGACAAGTTGACGCGGTCGCCGCTGCGGAAGTCGGGCACGGACTGCTGGGTCACGACCTGAGTGCTGCCGTCGTCCATGCGCAGCGTGACGCGATAGGCGTTTTCGCCACCGGAGCTGCCGGTGGCGCCGGCGCCGCTGCTGCCGACGGCGCCGGTCTCGGTGCCCGTGGCGCTCGCCCCGCCGGACAGCACCTCGATCGCGGCGACGGTGGCGTTCGCGCTCGTGCTTCCACTCGCGCTCGAGGCCGTGGCACCGCCCGACGAGCCGCCCATGCTGCTTTCGGTGGCGGTGCCCGTGGTCATGCCCTGATCCTGGCTGCTGGTGCCGGAGGTTCCCGAACTGCCGGAGCTGCCCGAACTACCCGAGCTGCCGGAACTGCCCGAGCTGCCCGAACTACCGGAGCTGCCCGAACTGCCGGTGCCGCCGCCCCAGCCGCCGGTGCCGCTCGAGCCCGTTCCTCCGCCCGTATCGGACATGGTGCTGCCGCTGCCGCTACTTCCAGTACTGCCGCTGCCGCCGCTGCTGTCCGAGCCGCCGCCGCGCCACTGGGCACAGCCGGACAAACCGACCGCCAGTGCCAGCGCGCCTGCCAGCAACACGCTCTGGTGTTGTTGCTTCATGTTCGACTCCTTCTGATGGGATAGTGTCAAGGGCACCTCGAAAAAGCTGCTGCGCGTTCGCGGTTCCCGCTGCGATGTCGAGTTACGTGACGATGCCGCGCGCCACTTCGCTAAGAGGCGCGCGCAGGGCGTGCGTTCAGGCTGACTCGGGTTAGGCATGAGCCACGTCAACGACGTGGCGTGCACCGTCAACGCTTGCCGGTGGCGAGCTTGAGTTGTGCGGACAGCAGTAGGGACAGCAGGGCGCAGGCGACGATGGCCGAGATGCAATCGACGGCCCAGTCGCGGATGTCGGACCCGCGGTAGGGGAAGAAGCTCTGCACGAATTCGTCGCCGGCCCCCATCAGGGCGACCGCCAGGATCGCCTTCCACGAGCGCGCGCCGGCGCTGCCGCTGCTGCCGACGTACCACAGGCAGGCCAGCACGCCGTAGGCGGTGGAGTGCAATTGCGCGCCGGAAGCGTAGGCGCCGATGTCGGCGCGCGCTCCCGGGATCGAACCGATCACGACGATGGCCACGTACATCAGGAGGGCACTGGCCAGGCACAGGCGTTGCAGGCGCGGATGGGTCAGCAGCTTATGCGGCGGCACGTTCATGAACAGGTGTGGACGAAAAAGCACACCTTATCATGACGCAAGAGTCGGCGCACGCAGGCGTGCGCACGTGGTGTACGCAGATCAGATGGTGAGGGCCGGAGCGCCATCCGGGTAGTGGGCGTCGAAGCAGCTGGCGCAGTCGGCGCAGAACAGATGGGCCATGCGCACGGTCGACTGGCGCAGGACGAGTTTCAGGTGGCCGCTCTGGCACTTGGGGCAGGTTTCCCTAACGGTGCCGAAGGTCATGACGTCGATCGGCTGGCCTTCGTCGTCGAGGTGGTCGATGACCATGCGCGGGTTGAGCTCGCTGAGCACCAGGCAGTCATCGGATTCGGCACGCCGCCGCGATGGGCCGGCGTGCCCGGATGGCGACCGCGTCGCGGATACAGGTGAAGTCATTGGACCGGCTCCCGTGCGATAGGTTGTCGTCCCACGCGCATCGAAAAACAAGCGCGAGGTATGCGTTTCATCATAGCGGAATCACGCAATGCTGCAACCCCGTCCGGGACATATTTGTGCACTGCGGCCGCACGCGGCGTCAGGAAGAGGGGACAAAAAAATGCCCGCCAACGGAGGACGGGCACAACCCAAGATCGGGCCAAGAGACGCGGTAATCGGTGCGGTGTGCGGCGCAGGGCGCGGCACACCTTTCTGCGATCACGCATATCGGTTGCGTGTATGCAGATGGGCTCAGTATAGGCAGGGAATGTGACTAGGACATGACAGATCTCAAGCGAACCGATTTTACAAATTGAACGCTTGAGAACGGATGCTGTCGCGTGCGCGGGCAAAAAAAAGCCCGCTTGCTGTGCGGGCTTCAAACTATTTTCTTGGAGGAGAATAGTGGAGACAGGTGCATTATGTTGCACCGCCAGATGACTGTCCAATTTCCATTTCGGATACCAGATATTGATTGTGACAATAATGGCTGGGACAGGCGCTTATTCGCGTACCGGGACCGTGTAGTTCAGCGCCAGGCGGCCGCCGTCCGCGTACAGCGTCTGGCCGGAAATGTAGGAAGCGTCATTGCTGGCCAGGAAGGCCACGATGGACGCGATCTCTTCCGGTTCGCCGCAGCGGCCCAGGGGCGTGCGCGACAGGATCGTGCGGCGCGCCTCCGGGCTGGCCAGCACGGCTTCCTTGGCCAGTTCGGTCAGGATGGTGCCGGGCCCGACGGCGTTTACGCGGATGCCGTGCTCGGCCAGCGCGATGGCGGCGACCCGCGTCAGCTGGTTGACGCCGCCTTTCGAGATCACGTAGGGCACCTGGTTCGGGATCGTCAGTTCGGCGTTCACGCTCGACATGTTGACGATGCTGCCGCCGCCTCCTTGCGCGACCATCGCGCGCGCCACCGCCTGGCTGCACAGGAACATCGATTTCAGGTTGATGCGAAGGACGCGGTCGAAGTCGTCCTCGGCCAGGTCGAGGAAGGATGCCGCATGGGTGACGCCGGCATTGTTGACCAGGATGTCGACCCGGCCGAAGGCGTCCAGCGTGGCGGCCAGCATGGCGTCGACGTCCGCCTTGACGCCGACGTCGGCCTGGAAGAAGCGGGCGGCGTCGCCGAGCGTTGCGGCCGCCGCCGCCCCTTCGGGACGGACGTCGACCAGCATCACGCGCGCGCCTTCCTGCACGAGGCGCTGGGCGCAGGCAAGGCCGATGCCCTGGGCGGCTCCGGTGACGATGGCGACTTTGGCGGCGAGTTTCATGGGCTTCCCCTGCTGGTTGAAAACGAAGCCGCCATTCTACCCATCCGCCGCGGCCATGCCTACAGCATCAGCGGGCGATCCGGCAGCTCGTTGGGCCGTGCGCCGTCGGCCGGGAAGTGGCGCCGCAGCAGGGCGTTGACCTGGGCCACCGCATCCAGCGTCGCGTCGTGGAAGGCACCGCGGGCGAAGCCGCGCGTGAGCGTGTCGCACACGGCCTGCCAGGTGGCGGCGTCGATCCTGCGGTCGATGCCGCGGTCGGCCACGATGTCGACCTTGTGCTCGGCCAGGTTGACATAGATGAGGACGCCGCAGTTGTCCTCCGTATCCCAGATGCCGTAGTCGGCGAACAGGGCCAGCGCGCGCTGGCGGTTGGTGACGCCATCCCAGGCGGCGGCCAGCGGCAGCGCCTTCTCGACGATCAGGCGCACTTCGCCGCGGTGGGTCTGTTCGCCGGCCGTGATGGCGTCGGCGATGGCGGCCAGCGTGGCGGGCGGGAAGGCGCGCTGGGCTTCGGCGCGGGTGCTGAGCAGGTGGCGCAGCGTGCGCCGGAAACGGTTCTGTGCAGCCATCACCAGTCTCCCGAGGCGCCGCCGCCGTCGAAGCTGCCGCCTCCTCCCGAGAAGCCACCGCCGGAAAATCCGCCGCCGCCGCTCGAGAAGCCGCCGCCGCGATGGCGGCCGCTCTCCATATTGCTGAGGATGCTGCCCAGCACGAAACCGGCCGCGCCGCTGTCCCAGCCATTGTTCGCGCCGGGCCGGGCCAGGCGGTTGCCGCCGCCGCGGAACGCCGAGCGCACGACCAGCACGCCCATCACCAGCAGGAAGATCGCGACGATGATGCCGGGGCCCGTGACCTCGTCGGATTCCGCTTGCGCCTTGGCCTGCGGGGCCGGAAACTTTTCCTGGTTCAGCAGCGTGGCGATGGCGCCCACGCCCGCGACCAGGCCGCCATACCAGTCCTTCTGGCGGAAGTGCGGGGCGATCGTGTCCTGCAGGATGCGCTTGGACTGGGCATCGGTCAGCACGCCCTGCACGCCGCGTCCGGCCTCGATGCGCAGGCGGCGCAGCGAGCTCGGGTTGTCGGGCGCGACCAGCAGCAGTACGCCGTCGTCGACGCCCTTGCGGCCCAGCTTCCAGGCATCGGTGACGCGGATGCTGTACTGCTCGATGGCTTCCGGTTCGGTCGACCTGACGATCAGCACGGCGATCTGGCTGCCCGTCCTGGCTTCGTAGTCGGCCAGCACGGATTCCAGGCGCAGGCGCTCGTCCGCCGTCAGCATGCCGGCCTGGTCGGTGACGCGGGCCTCCAGCGCCGGCACGTCCTTCAAGGGCTGCGCCAGCGCCTGTCCGGCGAGCAGGGCAGCCAGGGCGCAGGCCCACAGCAGGCGCAGGAAAGGCATCGTGGCCGGCTTGGTCATGGCGCGCTTATTTGCCGAAGTTGACCGTCGGCGCCGTCGAGATCGATTTCTCGTTCTCGACCGTGAACGAGGGCTTGGGCTGGTAGCCGAACGCCATCGCCGTCAGGTTGGTCGGGAAGCTGCGCGCCAGCACATTGTATTCCTGGACCGAGGCGATGTAGCGCTGGCGCGCCACCGTGATGCGGTTTTCCGTGCCTTCCAGCTGCGACTGCAGGTCGCGGAAGCTGGTATCCGCCTTCAGCTGCGGATAGTTCTCCGACACGGCCATCAGGCGCGACAGCGCGCCGGACAGCTCGCCCTGCACCTGCTGGAACTTCTGGAAGGCTTCCGGATTGTTCAGCACTTCCGGCGTGATCTGGAAGCTGGTGGCGGCGGCGCGCGCCCGGGTGACGGCTTCCAGCGTATCCTTTTCGTGCGAGGCATAGCCCTTGACCGTGTTGACCAGGTTCGGGATCAGGTCGGCACGGCGCTGGTACTGGTTGACCACTTCCGACCAGGCCGCCTTGGTGGCTTCGTCCTTGGCCTGGAATTCGTTGTAGCCGCAGCCCGAGAGCAGGACGCAGGCGAGGAGGCCGCCGAGCAGCATGCCGGTCCAGCGCGTGATAAAGGTTGGCTTCATGGGTACATCCGGTGCGAGTTGTCGAATGGCTAAAAATATACAGTAAATAACACGGGGATGGCGTGTGATCGCGCCGGGAGTTGCTCGTAAGACACGTCGATAACGATGGTGGGGAGGCGAGGGAGCGCGCTACAATAGCGGGTTTGCAATCAGAGACGAGGCTAGCCGTGAATTTCATTGATCAATTGAGCGCCGCCTGGCGCAGCAACGATTCCCTGCTGTGCGTGGGCCTGGACCCGGACGTCGCGCGCCTGCCCGCCCACCTGCAGGGCAAGCCGGACGGCATCGTGGAATTCTGCAAGGCCATCATCGACGCAACGGCCGACCTGGCCTGCGCCTTCAAGCCGCAGATCGCCTACTTCGCCGCCCTCGGCGCGGAAGACCAGCTGGAAGCCGTCTGCCGCTACTTGGCGGACCGCTATCCGCACATCCCGCTGATCCTGGACGCCAAGCGCGGCGACATCGGCGCCACCGCCCGCCAGTACGCGCGCGAAGCCTTCGACCGCTACGGCGCCCACGCCGTCACCGTCAACCCCTACATGGGCTTCGATTCGGTCGAACCGTACATGGAGTGGGAAGACCGCGGCGTGATCGTCCTGTGCCGCACCTCGAACGCGGGCGGCTCCGACCTGCAGTTCCTCGACGTGGGCGGCCAGCCGCTGTACCAGCACGTGGCGCGCCTGGTGGCGGACAAGTGGAACAAGAACGGCCAGTGCGCGCTGGTGGTCGGCGCCACCTTCCCGGAAGAACTGGCGCAAGTACGCCGCATCGTCGGCGACATGCCGCTGCTGGTGCCGGGCATCGGCGCCCAGGGCGGCGACATCGAAGCGACCGTCAAGGCGGGCCGCACGGCCGGCGGCACGGGCATGATGATCAACTCCTCGCGTGCCATCCTCTACGCGCAGCCGCAGGGCGGCGAGGATTTCGCCCAGGCCGCGCGGCGCGTGGCGCTGGAGACGCGGGATGCGATCAACGCGCATCGCGCGTAAGCGTCAAACGGCGGAATAAGCCGTCGCCCCTGCGAAGGCAGGGGCCCAATTTGCGTGCACCGCCGATATGTAACATTAGGCCCCTGCCTTCGCAGGGGCGACGTTGTAGCGGCTGTTCAGTACCTGCTCGGCGCGATCGCTTCCGCATAGTCGTACAGGGCCCCCAGGATTTCCTCCGCGCGTTCGTCCGCCGTCTCCGACAGCGCATCGATCTCCCCGAACAGCTGGTCCACCGTGCGCGCGCCGCCGTCGCCGTCGAACAGGCGCGCGGCGCGGTGTTCTTCCCAGGCTTCCATTTCTTCCGGCGCCAGCGAATCGGGGAAGTTGCGCGCGCGGTAGCGGAACAGGATGTCGCCCAGGCGCTTGTCGTCGAAGCCGGGACGGGCGGCGGCAAGCCGGACCGGGTCTTCCAGGCGCAGGCTCTCCAGGCGGCGGCGGTCGGCATTGCCGACGAAGCCGCCGTACAGGTCTTCGTCGACGTCCACCGGTTCCGTCCCCGCATCGCGTTGGAACACTTCCTGCCACACGGCCGCCATGTCGGGACCGCCGGCCGCCAGGCGCGCGTGGGCCAGGCCTTGTTCGATATCGAGTTCCCAGCGCTGGGCCAGCGCCGGCGACAGCGTCTTCAGGTTCCCGACCAGCATCGGTGACTTGTTCAGGTGCACGCTCTTGATGGGCAGGCGCGCCACGCCCTCGGGCAGGTCGGCGCTGCGCGTGAACATGCGCAGGCGGATCGTCTCGACGTCCAGCGCGAACAGTTCGGACGGGTCGTGGCGGCAATCCCAGACCAGCACCTCGTTCTTGTTGGTCGGGTGCGTGGCCAGCGGCCACACGAGGCCGATGCAGCCGCGCTCGGCCGGGAACATGCCGGACACGTGCAGGAAGGGCTGGCGCAGCGCCGGGTCCAGGTGCAGGCCCATCTCGGCCGCCACGCGGTCCTTGCGGCGCAGTTCGAGGCAGAAGTCGAACAGCTTCGGCTGCTTGTCGCGCAGCAGGCGCGCCAGCGCGATGGTGGCGCGCACGTCGGACAGCGCGTCGTGCGCCGCTTCGTGGACGAGGCCGTTATCGCGGCTCAGGTGCTCGAGCTTGAAGCTGGGGCGGCCGTCCTCGTGGCACGGCCAGACGATGCCGTCCGGGCGCAGCGCATAGGCCATGCGCACGACGTCGAGCAGGTCCCAGCGGCCGCAGCCGTTCTGCCATTCGCGGGCATACGGGTCGATCAGGTTGCGCCAGAACAGGAAGCGCGTGACTTCGTCGTCGAAGCGGATGGTGTTGTAGCCGACGCCGATGGTGCCCGGCTCGGAGAATGCTTCGCAGATGCGGGCGGCGAACGCGTGTTCCGGCACGCCGTGTTCCAGGCAGTGCTGGGGCGTGATCCCCGTGATCAGGCAGGCTTGCGGATCGGGCAGGTAGTCGGGCGCCGGCTGGCAGTACAGCATGATCGGCTCGCCGATCTCGTTGAGCTCGGCATCGGTGCGGATCGCCGCGAACTGCGCCGGGCGATCGCGGCGCGGGACGGCGCCGAAGGTTTCGTAGTCGTGCCATAGCATACTGATTTGAGTCATATGTAAACAAATCCTTTCGGTGTCATAGGAGAAGTTGAGTTTTTCCTTGTTGACACTCTGTCTAGAAGGATGTAATGTTGCAATTTAACCTACGGAAACAGGGAATGTCAACAGAACTGCTGCCTCTTCGTATCAGGCCGATCCGCTGGCGCAACGGCGAGCGTTTCGCCATGCTGATCAACGCCAACACCGGCATGCCGTTGCTCGTCCCTACTGTCTTTGCGGTAGCTACCTTACGTCAAAAAGACCTTTCGTTTTCAGCAATTAGTCAAGCCATGTACGCGGTGCGTATCCTAATTCATTATACCTACGTAATGGGTATCGATTTGTGGATGAGAATCCACGTCGAAGGAAAACTATTGGATTTGAACGAAGTCGAAAAAATTGGTTCTTTGTGCAGACTCCATAACGGCGCATTAGAAAACGAACTTCGTTTGATGCTCACCACAGTGACTTCGGCTCCGAAGAAATCGAACGTTATTGACATGTACCAAGCTCGACCAAAAAAGAAAAAAGTCGCTCATGTCGATCGAGGAACAACAAACATCCGCTTGACCCACATCCACAATTATTTAAAGTGGATTTCCGATCGAGAAATCATAAAGATGGCTGATGGGAGAAGTAATTACCAAGATGTGCGAGACAATATTGGATTGTGTTTATCCGCTCTTAAGGCGAAGAAAACAAAAGATAGAGATCGCAATACAGTCAATGTTCGGAAAAAGGGATTAAGTGAGGACGTAATTTCGAGAATACATGAAGTCGTCGATCCCGAATCGGACGAAAATCCTTGGCGACCTGGTTTTAATAGGTATCGTAATCGCCTGTATATATATTGGCTGCTTGAGCTCTCTCTGAGAAGAGGGGAGGCGCTCGGCGTGCTTTTGGAGGACCTGGATGTAGCGGACGAAAAAGTTCAAGTGATGAGACGTCCGGATAATCCAAAAGACCCACGCGGAAAATATGCGCCGTTAACGAAAACGAGAGATCGGATATTGAAAGTTTCGGGGCCACTTCTTGAGTATACGGAAGAGTATTTAGCAATGCGGCGTAAATTTTCAAATGCTGACCGTCATGGCTATCTTTTTATTTCAAGTTGGCACGGCGACCCTATTAGTATCAGTGCCGCTCGTGACATTTTCAATGGGCTACGTGAGAAGGTTCCAGGGCTGCCGAATCTTTCGGCACAGATATTGCGGCATACTTGGAATACGTTGTTTACGAAGCATGCCTATAAAACAAAAATGTCGGACAAGAAACGACTGGAAAGCATGCGAAATCAAAACGGGTGGTCCGACGAAAGCATGATGCCAGATTACTATTCGATAGCGGCTATTGAGGAAGAGGCTCAAAATGTTTCTCTGGAAGTGCAAAATAAAATACATGGTTTGAAAAAAGAAGAAAAAAATGGAAAACCTATTTGATACATCGAAAAAGCTCGAGATTCCTGAGCTCCCGGAGTCTTTCACCACTTCCTCTGGCGCCACATTTAACCCAAGATTAAATCGTTGGACTTATCGCGATGGAATTGACAGTATTGACATTGATTTTTCTAAGTACGAGGCACTTCTTTCTCCTGAATTAGTTACGATATTAAAAGCGGTTCTCATGCATTCGACATTGGAACTGGCTCCGCAAACCATAGTTTCGACCGAATATGCGTTCCACAAGTTTTGTTTAAGTATTCGTGAAGATCGTAAGATATTTTTCTTTACAAAAGGCCATGTCGTCGATTTCTGGAAGAAGGAAAAAGTAAATCGCTATAAAGCCGCTGTGCGTCAGCTATTTGTATGGTGGTATAGGCACCAATACCCCGGAGTAAACCCTAACGCAGTGTCATATGTAACTAGTCAAAAGGGCGAAACTGGCTCCGGAATGGCGGTATTGACATGGTGTCCTGTTAAAGGACCGCTCACCAATCTGGAGTTCGGAGCCATGTACAAAGCTTTACTCGAGGCTTATGGCAGTGACGAAATGTCTCGCCAACTCTTTTTGATGGTGTGGTTGACAGCCAGTTTAGGACTGCGCCCGCGGCAGATTGCACTTCTGAAAGTTGGAGATTTTACAGAAACGAGCAATGATGGATTTGTCACTTATACGCTAGATGTGACACGCATCAAGCAAAAATCGCAGGCTCTTAGAGATGAGTTGTATACCTGGAAGATCATTCCTGAAATAGGTGAGATCTTTTCTGCTCAAGCTAAATTTTCGCGCGCATTTTTCAAAGATGTGCTTACTGATCCTGCGGATGCACCTTTGTTTTTTCGCGATGGTGATGACTTTGACTTTTCGGATTCAGAAAATCGAGGAACAATTGATATAGAAGAAGAGTTGGACGAGGATGGGGAGCCCGAAGCAGACGAATTTGGTGGAGGTTATGACTATCATCTTTCTGCTGGAATGACGTCCGCCTGGATAAGGATTGGTTTTGAAAAGCTCGATGTGCAATCCGAACGTGTCGGTGGAGATATCCGTCTTAATGCCGCACGAATGCGAAAGACTTATGGCACTCGCCTAGCTGCCGAAGGTCGGCCGCCATCGGTTATTGCATTGCTTATGACCCACCGTAGTGTTAGAAGCTCGCGACACTACATTGCAGCAACGTCGGGCTTACAGCACAGGTTGGATAAAGCGCTAGCTTTCGAGTTGGCTCCGCTTGCGCAGGCATTCAAAGGAGAATTACTGACTAGTTGGGATGACGAGGCTGACTCGCCTGTGGTGCGCGACTTGCGCCTGGTCAAGAGTGCTGACCCGCTTGGAAAGTGCGGAAAGCATGGGTATTGCGGTTTCGCGGCCCCAATTGCTTGCTACACCTGCAAAAAATTTCGTCCTTGGCTTGATGGCCCGCACGCGGCAGTCTTTGAATACCTTTGGGAAAAAAGAGAACAGCGAGCTGACAAGAAAATTAAAAACGATGCAAATATGATCATGTTGCATGATCAATCGATTATTGCAGTTGCGCAAGTGATAATGAAATGCGAACAGTTTCGGCGGGAGAATCAGTGAGCGATATCGTCGACCTCGTTCCTAAGCGGTTTTTGATTGCAGATCAAAAATTGGCGACATTCATTCAAGAATCAAAAGAGTTGGTTGTTTTTGACGATAATTTTGATTTTGATAAAAATATTTGGAATGCTACAAACCTTGTTGGGCAGAAAGGCAAACGGGGTGTTACTACTATTCCCTTTACTGCTTGGGGGAAACCTCGGCCTAGCGCCAATGTCACCTCAGAATTCATGCTCGAACCGTTTTTGACGTTTGCTAAGGCTTATATTTTAGATGAGTATGAAAGAACGAAGAAGGTTAGTCTAAACCGTGATTTGCAGGCGTTACGTGCAATATCTAAAGCGCTTGAAGTTAACGCGGAAAGATGTTGCGTAACACTATTGACAGCAAACATTCTTGATGCAGCTGTCGCGATTGTAAAGCGCAAATATAGCTTGGAAGCTGCACACGGTATTTCCGCTTGCATCGCTCATATTGCCCAAATCGTTGACAATAAATTTATCGGTCGCATTCCTTTACAATGGAAGAACCCCGTTAAATATATCAGTCCGAGAGCGCGCATCGGCGAAGAGTTCGAAGAGATAAGGAATAAACGTCTTCCGGATAGTAATATTTTGGTGGCACTTGGCCGCGCTTATCAAAAGGCCAGTCATCCTGAAGACGTGATTTACACGTCAATGTGTGCTGTGATGCTTGGGTCTCCCGATAGAGTCAATGAGGTAGCATCTCTTCCAGAAGATTGCGAATCCCCCACGCTCGGAGATGGAACTCCAGGATACGCCTTGAGATGGTGGCCTTCAAAAGGTGCGCTGCCGCAACTTAAGGCTATACCTGAAGTGATGCAGGATATCGTAAAGGAAGCGATTGGTCGTATTCGTAAATGTACGGAATACGGAAGGGCCTTGGCAAGATTTTACGAGGATCAAATTAAATCAGAAGGTAGCTTTCCTACCATAGTCTACCTTCCGGATCACTTGGAGTATTTACGTACCCAAGAATTCGTTAGTAAGGATGAGATTTCTAAAATTCTGTGGGGGGAAGGTGGTCATATCGTCGACGACTGGTGCAGAAAAAACAAAATCGAAGGGATTCCTGTTTCAGGCTCTAAGCGTCAAATCCATCGTTTCTCGGACGTTGAAAAAGCCATATTGAAAGAACTACCATCACACTTCCCTTACTCCGATAATACCAAAAGGTATAAGTGCAGCGAGTTGTTGTTCACAATGCAAAAATTTAGCAACACTAAAAGGAGGCCTTATGCTTGCATTTATGTTGCCATGGATAGGGTTGATCTCAACTATAGGCTAGACGGTAATAATAAGACTTCTATATTTTCGAATCTCGGTTTGAACGTAATCGTTGATGGGATCGAGCAGCCGTTTAAAATTACTTCACATCAATTTCGTCACTATTTGAATCACTTAGCTCATACAACTGGAGAATTAACCGAGATCGACATTGATCTATGGTCAGGGCGAACCTCGCGCGGTCAAACATACAATCATCTTAGTAGTGAGGAAATAAGCTCGCGAACAGCTGAGCTGATTGGCGGTTCTTTGTCTCAACTTCCAGCTTTAAAAGCTGACAAGCAAGTCAAACTTTATGTTAGAGCTGAGTTCAAGCGTTTAGGTATAGAAGCTGGACATACCACAGATTTTGGTTATTGTGCTCACGACTTTGCAGCCTCTCCTTGCCAAAAGCATCAGGAGTGTCTCGACTGCACGGAGCAGTTTTGCATTAAGGGGGATGTCGAAAGAGAAAGAAATTTGCGTTTCGAAAAAGAAGAGCTCGAGCATCTTGTAGAAATGGCTGAAAATGCGAACTCCCAAAAGAAATATGGCGCCGATCGCTGGTTGGACCGGCAAAAGGTAAACCTTGCGAGAGCTAAAGAGTTGCTGGGTATTATCGATAACCCAGATGTGCCTTATGGGGCGCCAATTAGATTAATCCGAAATAATAATTATTCGAAAATTTCACACGCGCGTAGTATTAAAGAGCAGGATAGTGGGATTGCCTTGAGTAAGAACATTAGCGACGAGGAAAAACAGCTTGGGGTTCTGGGCTTTTCCTTACTTGGAATTGGTAAAAATAATTAAATAAAGGTTTCAAGATGGAGAAGAAGATTGAAAAGAAAGAGCGCTCGCCGAACTTGACCGCAGAGCGCGTTAAAAAGATTGTGGATGTTATAGAATCTTGGGAAGAAGGTAAGCTAACCTGGGATGCGATTATCAACGCGATCGCAAAGAAGCTTAATGCGACGTACACCCGTCAAGCACTATCAAAGAAACCAAGCATTCAAATTGCTTATGAGGCAAAAAATAAATTTTTGTCTTTGGCATCAGCTGGGTCAACAAGCACTGGGATTCCAGAACTAGATGAAGCGCTTCGCACAATTGACAGGTTGAAGTTGGAAATCGAGCGACGCAAGCAGATTGAGAACGATTTGATGGAACAATTTGCTCGATGGGCTGCAAATGCGAATGAGAATGGAGTCGATTATCGGATTTTGGATCGCCCGCTCAGCGCAGTCGATCGAGATGCAAGTTTGCCTAAGCCTAAGTCTAAGTCTAAGGCTAAGAACAAGCCTAAGCTAAGAAAAGTAACACACATCGAGTAGCGACTATCGCTAGCCTCTCTACTTCGACTTAGCGACGAGCAGTGCGACGATCACACATCGCCATCCGTTGCTGCTGGTAAAACAAGTGGCGTTGGTAGATGAGCTCTCTGAAGGCCGCATGGGCCTCAGATATATTTAGGTCATCGTCTAAATGAGTCTCCTGCCGTTGACATGGAGTATGATTTCGTAAAACGTGGAAAGTACTTTAGGGTCGCTTTTGGCATACTTCGGGCCGGCGTGCAAAAGTCTTTCGCAGTCCACGGTTCCGACTACGTCAGAACATTCAAGGTAAGTTACTCCTGCGCTTAAATCGTGCATGGACGCGTTCGGCTAGTCCACTGGATGTCGACGTCAGGATTTGAAGTGGTTGCTGGGCATGCTGAATGTTGGCGGTACTAATTCATCCTTCTAAGAACCATGAGCCGATCGTGTCGGCGCAGCAAGAAGTTACGTAACTCCACACGCAGTCGGCATCTTCAAGCCTTTTGCTCAGAGCCTATTCTTCGACTCAGGGGGCGACTCCGAGTATCCCTAAACGCGCTTCCCTACGGCTCTGCAGTTCGGTTGTTACCGGGTGGTTCACTAGCTCGGCGCTTTAGAGCAGAGCGGTGTCGGCCAGTTTGCCTTCATTTAAAGCCGTCTCGCCGGCTGAGCATTGTAGTTCTACATGAACTGGATGAGTTTGCTAAGCCCTGTTGAATAACTGAGCTTGCCAGGCTTCAACGTAGATAGTAAGTCATGCCACATACGTCCCTTTTTGATTACGTGCGGCTTTGATAACGTCATAGGGCAGGTCCAATGCATCCTTCGGAGCCAAGGACAGCACCTTACTATCTACTACCTTGGCGATCCAGCCGTTAGGAAAGTGGAACCAAGTTGCAAGTGCCCAGGTATCCGCACATTCGCCATACGCCTTCAAAATTTGGCGGATCACTGGTAACGGTTGAAATATTGTGTCGAATTGGTAACGAGGATAATATTTTTTCCCAGCATAGGAGACACTGAAGATCCGTCCGCGGCGCTGCCAATCGCTCGCTGGAAGTGACTTTTTTGCAGGGGGTCTGATCTGTAGCTTATTGATATCTTCTGCTGTCAGCCAGTCGCCTTCCGCGAACACTCTTTTAAATGTGGCCATCTGAGCGATACGCTCTTCCAACAAGATGCCGCCTGGACGAATTTGAGAGCCGGCTAACCGCGCCAAGGTATCGGCAGATTCGCAGAGATCTTGGAAAGCAGTATTTCCAGTAAGTATCTGGACTGCTTTTGTCAAACTCTCTTCAAGTGATTCTGCGATGCCGATTGGAAGGTTTCGCGAAATTTTGACTGTTAAGGTCAGCACCTTCATATCCTTGTGTGCCTCCAACGGTGCGCTCATCGATTCTTCCTTAGGTATCAAGTTGTTAGGCTGCCGCACTCGAATAACTAGTTAAACTGTTAAATTTATATTTGGAGAAAATCCGGAGTCCAAAACTATCATTTGAATTGTCTCCTACATATAAACACAGTATTCTAACTTTATAAGATGGTCCCGTAGGGCTGCAATGTTGTCGGTGTTAAGTAAATCTATCGGCCGCGCCCCATTCAGTGCAGTTGCCGGCGTATTAAGCCAATCCCGTGCTATTGAGAGATCGTTCCCAAACACACGCGTTACGTTTAACTTGATTGCTTTCCAAAATTTGGTGGTATTAAACACCTTCTTGCCTCTGATTAATTTGCGTGGGAAGCATCGGTGTGACGCACCCCAGTAAATATCCTTTTTACGTGATCTCATTCTCATGATTAGATCCAGAACGCGTGGCAACTTTGCGTGAAAATCGGGAGACTATAATCCTTTTGCAGATAACGACGGAGCCGGCCATTCTAGGACCCTTGCTATACGTTCGATCACCCATCTCGCCTCGGCCACGCTCGTTAAATTTGCTCGAATTAACCGAGCAAAATATTGCTCTAGTATCGCGGACTCACTCATATGCGCACGCTTACCATCTTTGGACTCAAGCGACTTAACCGCTAATTGCTGCGAAATTTCTTCACATATTTGCCACCGCTCATATAGTTCCGGAGGTGTACACCCTGGTAAGTAAAACCTGCCGTGGTAGTTCGTTACTATAAACTTCGGCTGATTTCCGGGAACTATGCCTGTAGAAACGGGGCGAGGAAAATCTGAAGGCACGTTCAGATAGTCGAGCTCATCATCTTCATTCATATGCGCACTCACATAACGTCTGTGTGCCTTTTCGGCTGTTATGAACAGCCCATTGCGTCCTTGGTGTCGGTCGTGAAGGTCCAGGTCTTGTCGATCGCCAGACCATTTGCGGTGCCG
Organism: Massilia sp. YIM B02763; assembly: GCF_030412015.1. GTDB lineage: Bacteria > Pseudomonadota > Gammaproteobacteria > Burkholderiales > Burkholderiaceae_D > Telluria. The sequence goes on from NZ_JASNRD010000004.1 coordinate 236,875, forward strand.
GTCGCCTTGCCGGTGGCGGTGCCGACGAAGTGAACAGTGTACTTCGTGCCCGGCGTGAACGGTGCCTTGCCGACAATGAAGGCGACGTTGGCGTTCAGGTACAGCTTATTCTGATCGTTGCTGTCGTGGGTCATCAGGCGAACGTCCAGCGGGGTGCTCTGTCCTTCTGCTGTCACGGTGAACGAGGTCACTTTCAGGATCGTGCTGGCTTCGGTGGCGATGTTGATCGGGTAGCTGGTCTTGGCGCAGACGTTCGCCTGCGTCATGTCGAATTCCTGGTAGAACGGATTCGGCGACTCGGTGTGGTGCGTCATCGGCACGCCGGTCTGCTTGTCGTACGGGTACACGGCCACGTAGTCACCAGCGTTCTTCTGCTGCTTGATGTAGCCCGCATCGATGTAGGTCGGACCGCTGTCGTTGCCCGGTGCGATGCCGGCGTCCGTCAGGCCTTGGACCATCATGGCGTTGCGGTGGTACACGGTGCTCAGCAGGGTTTGCACGGACGTCATCTGGATACCCTCGAAGGCGATGACTTCGGTGGTGTAGATGCTGGCGTAACCGGCCGCGTTCACGCGATCGCCCGGCTCGGCGCCGGTGAAGCCCGGATTGCCCGCGATTTCGTGGTGCGCGTCGCCGCCGCTCTGGTTGGTCTGGACGTAGGCAGCGTGGTTCTTGGCCGCGATGTCGATGTTGGCGTTCTGGCGGACCGGGCCGAGGCCTTCGATGGCGCGGAAGGCGTTGAATTCGTTGAAGGCGACCGCTTGCACGCTGCCAGCCGGGTACGCTGCTGGCGAAGCGGTTTGCAGCTCAGCTGCCTGCACGGTGCTGACCGGGGGCACGGGGGTTGTCGGGGTCAAATCGTTCGGAGCGGTTGCGACTGGGGTGCTCGTGGTCGGTGCCGAGCTGCCACCGCCGCCGCACCCGGTCAATGCAGCCGCAACAGCACTTACGGCCAATAATCCGAACCTGCGACGTAACTCATAATTTTTATTCATTTGTCAATCAATCTAAGCCGGGAAATGTTCAGTTGTATTAAACGCACGCTCTAGTAGCCGTATAGAAGGGAGCTATCGTCGATCAGTAGATACTTTTTATTTAAGATCGTGGCGCGAAAACGTTTTCACAACGGTGGCAATAAAAACTGCGATTCCATTGCTCCTTCGCTTGCGGATACTCCAGCCTATTGTATTTTTCGTTGTTTTTTGCGCTGTTACGATAATGCTTGAGACAGTGAAAAAATATACAGGTGGCGGCAATTAACGCTGAAATGACACCTATAGTCGAATTAAAAATTAAGCCACCTAAAAATCCGATGATTGTCCCTCCGATCCATGCAAATACGCCCCCAAAAAACAAACCATAAAATATCCAACTCTCGGTACGCTTGGTCGGCATCGCTAATTTTTTAGCCAGTTCCGTTTCCATGGTCGTGTATGTCGAACCTTTCGTACCAGCGACCGCTAAGTTCCCGTCCACCATGCCCACAGTCGTCGCGCTGGACGTTGAGTGACCGTGGCTGGTGCCACCACTAACGATCGCTGATATTTTCTGCGTGTTAGAACTTCCGCACTTGTTACAGTTGTATTCCACTGCTCCTCCCCTCATTTTATATTTTCAACCACAAGTTTTGATGGTTTTTGTGACGTCATATGTCGGCCCGAGTCTCCGTCCACAAACTCGAAACTCTTACAATGTCACTCTGCCTTAAATCATTAAATCCCCCAACTTCGATCGAGCCATTTGCACAGGAAAATATATACGCCGACTCGCCGTTGATCGCGTATCCTTCGGATATTTCAACAATGCGCTTCAGTTGGTAATCTGAGTCAACCTGCCGCCTTGTTTGAACATAAATTCTGAATTTTCGTATCTTTTCTGCAGCAAGAAATTCGATAACATTGTCGAGCGTATCGAAAATGAAACGTTGCCACATGCTTTCGTCATCGATTGGAGCGACATCAAGATGAAAGAGATGAGTATTTAGAGGTATCTCGACGAAGGGATAGCTGCGCAGGCCAGGCTGACCGGATAGCGCGCTAAGTACTTCCATCCCTTCGATATCTTCTGATTTTTTATAAGCGTAAAACACGTCGGTCCTTGAGCGAATTTGAGAGGCGAGTCTATCGGCTGAGCCGGCGTCGAGTGTACGGAATCCGTGCGGCACGACGTCTCCTTCGTGTCCGGCGCGCCGCATATTGCAAACTATACACGACAAGTATTTGTCATGTATAGTAGGTCGTCAGAAGTCGGGCTGACGTGCATTATCGTGCGCATGACGACAACGCCTGCAAAAGCGACAGAGGCAAGAAATCTAGTGAGCTTAGCCGTCGGCGACAGGCTGAAGGAGTCTCGAATTCGTGCAAATGTAAGTCAGCTCACGCTGGCTGCAGAGGCACACATAGCCCGACAGTTCATATCAGAAATTGAACGTGGAGTTGCCAATCCATCAATTGGTGTTTTGGCAAACATATGTCACGTCCTAGGTATGACGCTGGCTGAGTTTTTCAGTGAACTCGACATATCTCTGCCGCCAAACGAGGATGAGCCGCGCAGGGCGAACGTAGCGCAGCCGAAAGTGAAGCCACCAGGAAGTCGTCTGCGCTAGCAGTTCGAGCGCAATCTTTTGGATGTAGCTCTGAAAGACTCTCGACAATGCCTTGCATAGGTTGGTGTGGCGGACGAGATGTTATCGACAAGCTAGCGGCTGGAAGCAGGCTACCCATGGTAGGCAGGAAATCCCTTTAACGTTCAGTGGTAACTTAGGACAGCCTGTCCAAGCTCATATGAGCGTCAGATCACTGCACTTTGGCAACCTGCTAGAAGGACCCCGACACGGCTGTTGCGTGACCAAGGACGTTGACAATATGCTGAATTAGATCGGCGCGCTTGTTTTCACTCTTCTTCCGTTGTGGCATAACATTGGCTCATGCACATATCTCCCTTCACTCTCGAGCGTGTTGCCAAAATGGTCAGTGGTGATACGAAACCTTGGCCGTATCGCTCAGGTCCGGTCTTGATTCGGTTCTTCAACAACTTCGGGTTCTCAGAAGAATACGGGCATGGCTTCCCGACACGCTTCATATATACGGAGAACAAGCTAAAGGAGCTCAACGGCACGCCCGCCATCGCCAACGTATTTACTAGTCTGCTCGATCAGCGCAACTGGCTCAAACGAGCGCACTGGTATGGTGGAGCATCAGGACCACGACGCATGTCTTGAAATGCTCAATGGACTGCTGAGCTTCGACAACTTGAAAGCTTTAAAGCAGGGTAGTAGCTATCGGCTCGTCCAGAAAAGTAACTTGGTTACAGTCGACGCGCCTGTACAGGTGGATGCTGAAAACGGGATTGAAGAGCAGATCGAGAAGTGCAGACAGAAAATTCAGGGGGAAGACTACGAAGGCGCGATCACCAACGCACGTTCCCTTGTAGAGACGCTTCTGACAAGCATTGAAAAGGAACTGGACCCGAAAGCATCAGATCCAGACGGCGACCTTGTGAAGACCTACAACCGGGTTCGCACGCTATTGAACCTTGACCCCAGCCGCAAGGACATCTCCGACGCACTAAAACAGGTTCTCACTGGCTTGAGTTCTATCATCCACGGCTTAGCCACCATGAGAAACAAGATGTCGGACGCACACGCCACTTCTTACAAGCCAGCACGGCACCATGCCAAACTAGCCGTCAACGCAGCTAAGACGGTGTGCGACTTCCTGTTTGAGACGATGGCCTATCAGCGGAAGAAGGGGACTTTAAAAGTACCGCGGCCGCAGGAATGATTCCCAACCTGGTCAGACTCATCAGCGCAAGCAATCTATCCAAAAATCACTTTGATCAAAGTAGATACGTGGATCTAATGTGTCGGATTTCCCCCAACTTTCATGACTTCTGCCTATCCGCGTTCATGAATAAATCGTAAGATACCGGGTTGCCCTACGGCACTAATCTTACTGGTTAAGGACACGAATTGAAACGCAGTTGGGCTTCTACGCCACTTGGGGAACTCTTCACGAAGAGCCGACCATGGACACTCACCCTTGATGGTGAATCGGTAACGTTTGAACTTGATGGAAAGTCTCACGTTTCAAGCATCGGTAGCGCCGTCAGCCTGGTCATCGAGAAGGGGCGGTTCTGGTCTTCCGTCTCATACAAACCTGATGGCATCGCTCCCATTTTTGTTGATGGCATTCCTAACGGTCAAGCAGCCGACATGTCGGTACATATCCGTAATGCTCGGATTGAGTTCTATGCGGACGAAGTGCGGCGCAAGGAAATTTTCAAGCAGGTTGATGAGTTCCTAGCGACGGTGGTTCGCTGGTCCAAATTCGTTGGCTCGTCAGTTGCACGGCACAAGCAGCAGCACAGATGGCTCTCGCGTGACACCTTAGGCGACTGGAGCACTGCACGTCCTAGTCTGCCACTCAATTTCAGCCTCGCACACGTTCTTCAAGAACCACGCGTTAAGCAGTACTACGATGGCAAGGGAACTGAGGAGCACGCTGCTGTAAAGCTATGGAACACCGACCTGAACCAGCTTGTAGTGCAGCTCAACGAACACCACCTTCAAACCGAACTGAGCGAGTGCGCTGAATTCCTAGATCAAGTCGAAAAATCTAAACTGACGCCTGACCAAGCCTTGGCTGTCCTATGCTTTGAAAATCGTGTTCTGACGATTGCTTCCGCAGGTTCTGGCAAGACTTCCACGATGGTAGCGAAAGCCGGTTACGCTGTTCACCGCGGCCATGTGCAGCCAGAGCGCATTCTTTTGCTTGCGTTCAACACCGAAGCAGCGAAGGAACTGCAGGAGCGCATCGTTGAAAGACTCGGCAAGTTCAATATTCCCGCTGACAAAATTCGTGCACAGACCTTCCATGCGTTCGGGTTGTCGGTCATTGGAACTGCGGCAGGTAAAAAGCCACGGCTTGCTCCCTGGTTAGATCAGGGCAAGGACCTTGAGCATATGTCTGAACTCATCGATTCGCTCAAAGATAATGACCCCCATTTTCGCACGTCATGGGACTTGTTCAGGGTCGTGTTCAGCCGAGATTTACCGAAGTTCGGCAGCGAAGAAGAAGCCCCCGAGGATTACGACCGCGATACCAAGAAGTCTGGTTTCCGCACGCTCGATGGCAGGGTAGTAAAGAGCCACGGTGAGCGCTTAATCGCAGACTGGCTGTACTACAATGGCGTCAATTTTTCATATGAACCACGCTACGTCGTTGACACGGCTGATGCAACGCACGGAGCCTATCAACCGGACTTTTTCTACTGCGACGTAAATCTCTACCACGAGCATTTCGCACTGAACGAGAAGGGGGAGGCGCCACCTGAATTCAAGGGCTACGCTGAAGGTGTGAAGTGGAAGCGCGAACTACACGCGAAGCACAAAACCCAGCTCGTTGAGACGACATCGGCAGACCTTCGTTCAGGTAAAGCTTTCCGCATTCTTGAAGATGCATTGACTCGGCGCGGCATCATTCTAGACCCGAACCCTGACCGCCCTGTTGTAGGTCGGAAGGTGATCGAGCATCACGAGCTGGTGAAGGTGTTCCGCACCTTCCTGACGCACGTGAAAGGCAATCTGTTGAGTGATGCAGACCTGCGCGTACGATTAAGAGCTACTCATGTTGGCGCGTTCATCTACCGCCATGAGATGTTCCTAGATCTGTTTAAAAAAATCAGAGCAGCATGGGAGGCGTCGCTAACGCAGGGGGACTGCATTGACTTTGACGACATGCTCAACATCGCGGCTGACCACATTGAAGGTGGGCGATACGATTCACCTTATGACCTGGTGATGGTTGATGAGTTCCAAGATGCTTCAAAAGCAAGGGCGCGTCTTGCCAGTGCGCTGGTGAAAAAGCCGCACAAATTCTTGTTCGCCGTAGGTGACGACTGGCAGGGCATCAATCGATTTGCTGGAGCTGACATCTCAGTCATGACCGACTTTGACCGCTGGTTCGGCAAAGGCAAGACTGTTCGACTTGAACGCACGTTCCGATGTCCGCAATCGCTCTGCGACATCTCCAGCAGGTTCGTGCAGAAGAACCCTGTTCAGATCCCGAAAAAGGTCACTTCCACCAACGCCGAGTTTCCTCCTGCCGTCAGAGGTTTGCAGGTTAAAGACGACAAAAAAATTCTCCCCGCAATTGACAAGTTTCTTGGTGAACTCTGCATATCCATAGCTACAGGTGACGTGCCAATTAATTCAAAGGGCAAGGTGTCTGTCTTCCTGCTCGGACGCTATCGCAAGGAAGCTGAATTTCTGCCCTACGAACTGGTCCAGAAGTATAAGCACTACCTTGATCTCACGTTCAAGACGGTGCATTCGTCTAAAGGGCTTGAAGCCGATTACATCATCCTTCCGCGCATGGTCCGTGGTGCATATTCCTTCCCCAGCACGATACAGGATGACCCGGTTTTACAGCTCGCTATGCCATCTGGCGATACGTTCCCATTCGCCGAGGAACGCCGCTTGTTTTACGTGGCACTGACACGAGCGCGTAGGCAGGTTGTCATGGTCACAGTAGAAGGACGGCTCTCGCCCTTCGTAACTGAGCTGGTCCTGGACAGTAACGTTAAACTCGCAGACGTCGATGGTAACCCCGCCGAGGACAACATATGTCCGAAGTGCCAAGTCGGTTCACTGATCAAAAAGCCCGGACAGTACGGCCCTTACTTCGACTGTAACAACTTCCCGGCTTGTAAGTATCGGATAAGCCAGAAGAAGAGGCTGATCGAACAAAGCCAGAAAAGGTAGTGGCAGGCAGCGGCTAATCGAGATCCAATGAGGCTTCTTAGCCGCGCGCCTCGCCGGCCAGCTTAATCACCGTTTTTTCCACCCATGGCAAAACCGGCACAAATCCTCACCATCCACGTCAGTATGAACGATGTTGCGCCTTCCCTGTGGCGCCGCATCCGCGTCGATGCCGACATCACGCTGCGCAACCTGCACCACATCCTCTAGGCGTCATTCGGCTGGACCTCGTCGCACCTGCATTAATTTGACATCAAGACGATAAGCGTTCTTGCCGTGCGCCGAGCGCTAAAATCCAGAACTAGGCTAATGCTAAGGGAGCGCAGCCGCGCAACGGGCGTGCGTACAAGTCGCCTTAATGAGCACGGAGAGAATGCCGACCGTGCGTTGATACCCGTAAAGATTTGGCAGATCTGGGCACCTTCAATTTGGACGACGCGCCAACAACCTTGCGCGCGCCAACGCTTTGCTCTCGTCGACTTAGGGTCTCTTCGTCTATCACAGCTACATATGTAGAACGATAATATAAATATATTAGTTGTTCTATGCTACATTGAGTAAGGCGACGGCCTGTGCTGGATTGTTCGGTCTTGGCATGACGACTTTTCTCACACTTCCCTCATCGCTCATACCTACGGCAACGTAGGATGCACGGTGCCGCCGGTGAACTTGAAGAACGAGAACGGCTGGCTCGCCGCCTCGACCGCCGCCAGCGCGCGAACAACCATTGACCGCCTCGTAACGCTCCCGTGCATCGCTCGGCAGCAGCACTGCGATCTTGTCCCATAGATGCAGTAGTATTGCGCCGCTTTCGAAGATCGACAGGTCGCCATTGGTCAGGCACGATACATGGCAAAAGGCTGGTTCGCAAAGTGCGCGGCATTGCGCTCGCCGAACGGGCGTCGATGCCAGGTTGACTCACACCAAACCACTGCCTCGAAAGTTAGATCTGCGCTATACTGGCCACACTATGGCCCGCCGTTTCGTTCTCATCTTGCTAGCAGTGATGACCTTCCAGTTTACTTGGAACGTCGTCAGCGCGTATTGCATGCACGAGGCGGGCCGAGCATCAAACCACTTTGGGCACCATCAGCACAACAGCAGTGCCGACGAGTTGTCGCTGGCTGCCAAGGACAAGTCTCCGTCGAGCAAGAAGCTCACTGCACACGACGCTCACTGCGCGTACGTGCACATTGCGCTCGCCGCTCCCGATCTTGCCGATTCTTGCCCTCTGATGGACAACACTAGCGACGCCGTCGTCACGGCGCTCGTTTCTCCCGACTCCGTCGTTCCCTCTCGTCCTTATCGTCCCAAGTGGACCGGCCGCGCCTGATCCTGCGGCTGACCTTTTTTGCGACCTTTCATCTGAAACGCATTGCCGCGCACCGTTGACGGTGTGTGGGGGCTGCCGCCGGCTATTTCCCCTTAATAGTCTTCGGAGTCATCATGCAATCCAAGCACATTGTGCTGGGAGCGACGGTCCTGCTGCTGCAGGCCGCGTTTCCGGCTGCCCATGCTATCGGGCAGCAAAGTAGTTCTACGCCTGTTGTAGCGGCGCCCCAGGCGGGCGTCCCGGCTTCACCGCTCACGCTGGAGCAAGCGATTCAACTGGCACTGTCCGCCAACCCGGCATTGCGGTCCGCTACACGTTCGATCGGCATTGCCGAGGGTGCGGTACAACAAGCGGGCGCCCGTCCGAACCCGGAGCTGTCTTTTCTCTCGGAGGGGACGGATCGCAACACGCGTACCGAAACGACCCAGATCAACCAGGTGATCGAACTGGGCGGCAAGCGCGGTGCACGCATTGCTGTGGCCGAACAGGAGCGCAACGTCGCCATCGACGACGTGAATGCCAGACGCGCGGAGTTGCGCGCCGATGTAATTACCGCCTATATGGAAGCGCTGACAGCGCAGGAGCGGCTCGCACTGGCCCAGGCCTCTCTTGAACTGGCCCATAAATCGACCGATGTCACCAGCCGGCGCGTCACCGCGGGCAAGATCTCGCCGGTCGAGCAGACACGTTCGAGCGTCGCAGAGGCTGCCGTGCGGCTGGAGCTGGCCCAGGCCGAGGCCGACCTGGCCTTGGCCAAGCGCCGGCTGACCGCGCTGTGGGCCAGCCCACGTCCACTCGATCAGTCCCTGCAGGTTCCCGACACCTTCGGCCGCTTGCCTGCTTGGCCCGAGCTGGCGGAACGGCTGGCAAGCTCGCCGCAATTGCGCCGCGCGCAGTCGGCGGTAGCCGGACGGGACGCTCAGGTCAAGCTCGAGCGGGCGCAGCGCATTCCGGACGTGACGGTCACGCTCGGCTCCCAGCGCGAGCGCGAGCTTGGCCGTACCCAGGGTGTGGTTGGCCTGTCGTTGCCGCTGCCGCTGTTCAATCGTAACCAAGGCAACATCCTCTCCGCGCTGCGCCGCGCCGACCAGGCACGGGACGACCTCGAGGCCGAGCAGCTTCGTCTCACGCAGGTGCTTGCCGATGCCTACCAGCGCGCCGAGGTGGCGTCGACGCAAACGGTCACCCTCCGCGACCAGGTGCTGCCAGCTGCCCAAAGCGCCTACGACGCCGCGGTCACCGGTTTCGAGATGGGGAAATTCGCGTTCACCGACGTGCTCGACGCCCAGCGTACGCTGTTTCAAACCAAGACCCAGTACCTCCGCGCGCTCTCCGACCGCTACCGCTCGATCGCAGATATCGAACGTTACGTCCCGATTACAGGCACCGGCGTGAATTCCACTGAAAGAACATCCAAATGAAGTACATCAATCAAAACAAATCGACCAAGTCCGTGCTGGCGATCGTTGCCGTCGGCGTGATCCTCGGCGCTGCCATCCTGTTCTGGAAGAAGGATCCCGGTGAAGCTGCTGACACCGAAAGCAAGAAGGAAGTGCCTCAGGCGGCAGCTGGTAAAGCCGCACCTAAAGAAGGCGGCGAGCACCATGCGGGCGAGGAGGGACTCGTTCGACTGACGGCTCAGCAAATCCAGCAGGCGGGGATCAAGCTGGCGACCGCCGCTCCGGAAACGATCGAAGCGTCCGTCCAATTGCCTGGGGAAGTCCGCTTCGACCAGGACCGAACTGCGCACATCGTCCCGCGCGTCCCAGGGATCGCGGATTCGGTGCAAGCGGAGCTGGGCCAGACGGTGAAGAAGGGGCAGGTACTGGCCGTGATCTCCAGTCCTGAGCTGGCCGAATTGCGCAGCACGCTGAACGCGGCAACGACGCGTCTGGACCTGGCGCGCACCACCTACCAGCGTGAAAAGAAGCTGTGGGAAGACAAGATCTCGGCCCAGCAGGATTACCTGCAGGCGCAGCAGGCCTATGAGGAAGCACGTATCGCCGCGAACAATGCGCAATCCAAGCTGAGCGCACTCGGCGTTGGATCCGGCAAGGGGGCATTGAACCGCTATGAATTGCGTGCGCCGTTCGATGGCGTCATCGTCGAAAAGCACATCAGCCTGGGCGAGGCGCTCAAGGAAGACGCCAATGTGTTCCTGCTGTCGGATCTTTCGCATGTATGGGTCGACGTCGTCGTCACGCCGAAGGACTTGAATGTGGTGCGGGTCGGCGAAACCGCGACGGTCAAGGCGGCCGCAGCCGACCTTAGTGCAACTGGCAAGGTGACCTACGTCGGTGCGCTGGTCGGAGAGCAGACCCGTTCTGCAACCGCCCGTATCGAACTGGTCAACCCATCACTGGCCTGGCGCCCGGGCCTGTTCGTCAACGTGTCGCTGGTGCAGAGCACCAAGCGCGCGGCCGTCACCGTGCAAAGCGATGCGTTGCAGACCGTCGAGGACAAGCCGGTCGTGTTTGTCCAGACATTGGAAGGCTTCAAGGCCCAGCCGGTCGTGGTTGGCGCGACTGACAAGGAGCACGCCGAAATCCTGCAAGGCCTGTCTGCCGGCACTGCCTATGCCGCAACTGGCAGCTTCGTCCTAAAGGCGGAGCAGGGCAAAGGCAGCGCCGAGCACGAGGATTGAGGAGCACAACCATGTTTGAACGTATCATCCGCTCCGCCATCGAGCATCGATGGATCGTCATGTTGGCCGTGTTTGCCATGGCTGCCATCGGCGTCTACAACTACCAGCGCCTCCCGATCGACGCGGTCCCGGACATTACCAACGTCCAGGTCCAGATCAACACGTCGGCCCAGGGCTACTCGCCGCTTGAGGTCGAGCAGCGCGTCACCTATCCGATCGAAACCGTCATGGCCGGCCTGCCTGGCCTCGAACAGACCCGTTCGCTGTCGCGTTATGGCCTGTCGCAGGTGACCGTCATCTTCAAGGACGGCACCGATGTCTTTTTCGCCCGCCAGCTGGTCAACCAGCGCATCCAGGAAGCGAAAGAGGGCTTGCCGGAAGGCGTGACGCCGAACATGGGGCCGATTTCGACCGGCCTGGGCGAGATCTACTTGTGGACGGTCGAGAGTACGCCGGGTGCGAAGAAGCCTGACGGCACGCCCTATACGCCGACGGACCTGCGCGAAATCCAGGACTGGATCATCAAGCCCCAGTTGCGCCAGGTTCCCGGCGTCACCGAAATCAACTCGATCGGCGGCTTCTCGAAGGAGTATCACGTCACGCCGGATCCGGCCAAACTGAGTTCGTATGGACTGACGATGACCAAGGTGGTCGACGCGATCGAGCAAAACAACGGCAATGTCGGCGCCGGCTACGTCGAGCGCCGCGGCGAACAGTTCCTGGTCCGGGCGCCGGGCCAAGTCCGGACCCTGGACGACATCCGCAACACCATCGTCAGCAATGTGCGGGGCGTACCGATCCGTGTGCGCGATGTCGCCACCGTCGGCCTGGGGCGCGAGCTGCGCACCGGCGCGGCAACGGCCAACGGCAAGGAAGTGGTGCTGGGCACGGTCTTCATGCTGATCGGCGAGAACAGCCGCGTGGTCGCACAGGCCGCCGCGGACAAAATGGCGGAGATCAACAAGACGCTGCCGCCGGGCGTCAAGGCGGTCCCTGTCTACGACCGCACCGTCCTGGTCGACAAAGCCATCGCCACCGTGAAGAAGAACCTGATGGAAGGTGCGATTCTCGTCATCGTGATTCTGTTCCTGTTCCTTGGGAACATCCGCGCGGCGATCATCACGGCGCTGGTCATTCCGCTGTCGATGCTGTTCACATTCTCGGGCATGGTGACCTACAAGATCAGTGCCAACCTGATGAGTCTCGGCGCGCTCGACTTCGGCATCATCATCGACGGCGCGGTCGTCATCGTCGAGAACTGCGTGCGGCGTCTGGCGCACGCACAAGAGCATCACAAGCGTGAGCTGACCTTGAACGAACGCTTTCACGAAGTGTTCGCGGCTGCCCGCGAGGCACGCCGTCCGCTGCTGTTCGGCCAGCTGATCATCATGGTCGTCTACCTGCCGATCTTCGCGCTGGCCGGCGTCGAGGGCAAGATGTTCCACCCGATGGCCTTCGCCGTGGTCCTGGCACTGGTCGGCGCGATGATCCTGTCTATGACCTTCGTGCCGGCCGCGGTCGCGCTGTTCATAGGCAAGCGCGTCGCGGAGAAGGAAAACCGCCTGATGAGCAAGGCCAAGGACTGGTATGCACCGGTGCTGGACAAGGTGCTGCGTAATGGCCCTGTCGTGCTGGCATCCAGTGTCGTGCTGGTGGTCCTGTCCGGCCTCCTCGCTGCACGCCTCGGCAGCGAATTCATCCCGAACCTGAACGAAGGCGACCTGGCGATCCAGGCCTTGCGTATTCCGGCCACCAGCCTGTCGGAGTCGCTGGCCATGCAGGAGAAGCTCGAGACTGGCCTGAAGGCGAAATTCCCGGAGATCGACCGCGTGTTCGCGCGCACAGGCACGGCCGAGATCGCGTCCGATCCGATGCCGCAGAATATCTCCGACGGCTACATCATGCTCAAGCCCGAATCGCAATGGCCGGAGCCGAAGAAGACCCATGCTGGGCTGGTCGAAGCAATCCAGAAGGAGTCCGAGAAATATGTGGGCAATGCCTTCGAGTTCTCGCAGCCCATCCAGCTGCGTTTCAACGAGCTGATCTCGGGTGTGCGTAGCGACGTTGCCGTCAAGGTCTTCGGCGATGACATGGACGTGCTGGCGAAGACTGGACAGCAAATCGCCGAAGTGCTGCAAAAGATCCCTGGCGCGGCCGAGGTCAAGGTCGAGCAGACCGGAGGTTTGCCGATGCTGTCGGTGAACATCGACCGCGAGAAGACTGCCCGATATGGCTTGAACATCGCCGATGTGCAGGCAGCCCTCGCTACCGCAACCGGTGGGCGCCAGGCCGGCATCATGTTCGAGGGAGACCGCCGTTTCGACATCCTCGTGCGGCTGCCCGAAGAGCTGCGCAGCGACATCGATGCATTGCGCCGTTTGCCGATCGCGCTGCCGGCCGGGGAGAGCGGCACAGCTTCCTACGTTCCACTGGGCGAAGTCGCTGAACTGGTGTTCGCACCTGGCCCCAACCAGGTCAGCCGCGAGAACGGAAAGCGCCGCATCGTCGTCAGCGCCAATGTGCGCGGCCGCGACGTCGGCAGCTTCGTGCCCGAGGCGCAGGCGGCGATCGCCAAATCGGTCAAGATCCCAGCCGGCTACTGGACCAGCTGGGGCGGCACCTTCGAGCAGCTGCAGTCGGCGACCCAGCGTCTGAAAGTGGTCGTGCCGCTCGCACTGTTCCTCGTGCTCACCCTCCTGTTCGTCATGTTCGGCAACCTGAAGGATGGGCTGTTGGTGTTCACCGGCATTCCGTTCGCGCTAACCGGTGGCATCGTCGCGCTGACGCTGCGCGGCATCCCAATGTCGATCACGGCGGCGGTCGGCTTCATCGCCCTGTCTGGTGTGGCAGTACTGAACGGTCTGGTGATGATTTCCTTCATCCGTTCTCTGCGTGAGGAAGGTATGCCACTCGACGACGCGATCGTTCAGGGGGCGCTGACCCGCCTGCGCCCGGTTTTGATGACGGCCCTGGTCGCCTCGCTCGGCTTCGTGCCGATGGCACTGGCCACCGGTACCGGTGCAGAGGTACAGCGGCCACTCGCGACCGTCGTCATCGGCGGCATCCTTTCCTCAACCGCGCTGACTTTGCTGGTGCTGCCCCTGCTGTACCGGATCATGCATCGGAAAGACGACGAAGAGGTCGAGGTGCAAGCCGGTAAGGACGCCGTGGCGGCGCATTAGTGCGTGCAGCGCTTGGGCGGAGCTGGGTGGCGTTCAGCCGGCCGGGCTCCGCCGGGTTCGCTAGCGGTACAGGGAAATTCCGGACGGCTGCCATGACGACACCTGTTGAGGTTGAGGAGTTCGTGCACGATGACTAGTCAATGTAGCGAGACCACTCATGCTGAAGAAGCGTGTCCAAGGGCCGCGATCAGCGGACACGACGAAACGGACATGACCGAAATGCTCAATGAGCTGCGCATTCTGCTTCCTGGCGCCCAGCTTTTGAATGGCTTTCTTATCGCACTCCCTTTTACGTCGGGATTTCGTCAGATCGTCCAGTTGGAAAAGTGGATATTCATGGCGACTTTCTTGTGCTCGCTGTCGAGTTTGATCCTGTTCACCGCGCCAGCCGTACAGCATCGTTTGCTGCGCCCGCTTGAGGATCGCGTGCATTTCAAGGATGTCGCAAGCAAGCAGATGCTGGCCGGCGCGTTTTTCCTTTCCCTGTCCCTGACTCTGTGTACGAGTTTGGTGATTGCGGAAGTTATTGGTCACCCGGCCGGCCTGGGAGTGGGCGCGTTGTTTGCCTCAATGATCCTGGTGCTGTGGTGGCTGTATCCGTGGCTCTTGAAAAGGCAGCGACCGATTCAAGAAACTTCGTCGTCGAAACAGTAAGTGCTGTTTGACGATACTTGAAAGGAGGAGAGATGGACGGCATCAAGAACGGTGTGTGCGCCCCTTCCACGGGTGCCAAATCGGATAAGGATGATTTCTGGAAGCGGGCGCTCCAGGTGTCGGAGCGACGTTTAAGCGTCCTCGCTTCGAATATCGCCAACGCCGATACCCCCAACTATAAAGCGCGTGACATCGACTTTCGAGCGGCGATGCAGCAAGCGCTGCTCGAAGCCGCACCTGTCACCGATGCGGCCGACAAAGCGCGCTGCGGTGTCGGCGTCAGCAACAGTGAAAGCCAGCCCAATATTTTTCCGAGGTATCGCATTCCTGTCCAGAGTTCGGTAGACGGAAACACGGTCGACATGGACACGGAACGAGGTGCATTCGCCGAGCAGGCTGTCAAGCATCAGTTCCTGCTGCAGAAGGTCGCTGACGAATACAAGGAAATGGATTCGATGCTCAAAAACTTAGTAGGCTGAGATCAGTGAAATGAGAACCAGCTTGATTATTTCAGGGATGATCATTTTGCATGGTCTGGCAGGCTGCGCGACCTATCGCCCTGACGATTTGGGAGCGCAAGTCGGCTATGTTCAGAAAATATATCTACCAAATGAGACTCCCATCGATCACCCGGAATGCTTGGTGTCGCTCACGGATGAGCAGCGCTCATCGGGACGGTATGTCGAAGTTCAGTTCAAGCACCTCCGCAGTAAAAGGTACGTCAACGTTTTTGTTGGCGATGGAATTGAGCTGAAGATGCGCGACCGAGTTCTGGTGGGTTCTCCGTATTGCGCTGGCACTCACAAGCCCGAATTTATCGCGAAGCAGAACTGAATAGCTCATTAGTGCGATCCAGCACCGACCATGTGCGATCGCATTTTCATACTGGCCGTTTCGAGAGAAAGGTAAGCAAATGGAAGAGTTGAACCGAGTACGGCTGGAATTGCCGTTAGTGCTGCCGGAAGTCGACGATCCAAGGGATCCATGTATCGGCCGGCTCATTGGCCTACTGCAGGGGCGCCCTGGCGTCGAGCGGGTCCATGTGAAGACATCCAAAGGGGAAGCTCCCTTGCTCTGCCTGCACTATGATCCCGCGGTCATCACGGTGGGAAGAGTGCGTGAACTGGTGAGCGCCGTTGGTGCGCAACTCACTGAGAAGGTTGCGCACTATCTTGGCTGTACGCCGAGTCCGCTGCACGCCCGCGAAGCGCGATTGTTCGCCGAGCGCTTGCGCCAGGTTCCTGGCGTGATGGAAGCAGAAGTGTCGCCATCGGGCAGAATCCGGGTGGAGTATGAACGCGGAAGTGTGTCACAGACGCAGCTGGAAGATCTTGTCGGGCGTGTCGGGAAAGAGGCGGTTCCTGTCGAGGCTGCGAAAGCTGCGTCCGGACCGGATCGGGGACACCCGGAACACGATCATGCCGATCACGACGAACACGAACATAAGCATGGGAAGGAAGACGCCCATGCGGGTCATGAACACGGGCACGGCGGTATCTTCGGCGAACATACCGAACTAATCTTCGCTTTGGCGGCTGGTGCCTTTGTACTCGCCGGTTGGCTGGTCGAACGCAGCAGCGCTACTTCCGGCTGGGTGCCGACGGCGTTGTTCGTCGGCGCCTATCTGTGCGGAGGGTTTTTTACGGCCAAGGAAGCCATCGAAAATATCCTTGCACGCCGTTTCGAAATCGACACGTTGATGCTGGTAGCGGCCGTCGGCGCGGCGGCGCTGGGCAAATGGGCGGAAGGCGGTCTGCTGCTTTTCCTGTTCAGTCTCGGCCACTCGCTGGAGCACTTTGCAATGGGGCGGGCGCGACGCGCGATCGAAGCACTGGCCAAGCTTGCTCCGGAAACTGCACTGCTAAAGAAGGGAGATACGACGGAAGAGGTTCCAGTCCAAAACTTGCAGCCTGGCGATATCGTATTGGTGAAACCGAATGAGCGTCTGCCAGCCGATGGCGTCGTGGTCAAGGGCACCTCGAGTGTGAATCAAGCCCCCGTCACTGGAGAGAGTGTGCCGGTCGACAAGTCACCTGTGGAAGACGGGAAGGCCGCGATCGCGGCTTTCGATCGCGTGAAGGCCAATAACCGGGTCTTCGCCGGCACCATCAACGGCGCCGGCGCAATGGACGTCATGGTGGCGCGCCTCGCGTCCCAGTCGACCATGGCGCGTGTCGTGCAGATGGTGGCCGAAGCAGAAGCCCAACGTTCACCCACACAGCAATTCACCGACAAATTCGAACGCATTTTCGTCCCCGTGATCCTGGGACTGGTCGCCCTCCTGATGCTCGCCTTTCTCGTCATCGACGAGAGCTTTTCAGACAGCTTCTATCGGGCCATGGCAGTGCTGGTCGCGGCGAGTCCGTGTGCCCTGGCGATTTCGGTGCCGAGTGCCGTGCTATCGGGCGTGGCGCGCGCCGGCCGCAGCGGGGTTCTGGTGAAAGGCGGCGGTCCACTGGAGAATCTGGGAAGCCTCAATTCGATTGCTTTTGACAAGACGGGAACCCTGACCGAAGGCCGACCGAAACTGACCGATGTGCTGCCCGCTCCCGGTGTGGGCGAGTCGGAGTTGCTGGCAGTGGTGGTCGCAGTCGAATCGCACAGTGACCATCCGCTGGCATCGGCCCTCGTCGAAGGAGGGCGTGCACGTCTTTCCGCGGATGCGGGCTCAGTGCGCGCAGAGGATGTTCGCGGTTTGACCGGCCGTGGCGTGCAGGCTTCAGTCGATGGCGAAACGACCTATATCGCCAAACCTGTCCTCTTCGATGAACTGGACGGCATGCGGCTGCCAGTTGAACTTTCCCAGGCAAACGACAAGTTGGTCCAATCGGGACGTACCACAATGGTCGTGCGCAAAGGGTCACGCTTCCTGGGCGTGATCGGTGTGATGGACACGCCCCGTCCGGCGGCGCCGGCTGTCATGAAGCAGTTGCGGGAGCTCGGCATCGAGCGTCTGGTCATGCTGTCGGGCGACAATCAACAGGTCGCGGATGCCGTTGCGCGCACCGTCGGCCTGACCGAAGCGAAAGGCGATCTGATGCCCGAGCAAAAGGTCGAGACGGTGAAGTCTTTGCGTGAGCGTCACGGCAAGGTCGCGATGGTGGGCGATGGTGTCAATGACGCGCCGGCCATGGCGAATGCCACCGTTGGCATCGCGATGGGGGCAGCCGGCTCGGACGTCGCGCTTGAAGCGGCGGATGTCGCGCTGATGAGCGACGACCTCAGCCAGCTCCCGTTTGCTGTAGGGCTTTCGCGAAGCACGCGCCGCGTCATCAAGCAAAACCTTTGGGTCAGCCTGGGCGTCGTCGCTGTACTGATCCCGGCTACCATTTTCGGCCTGAACATCGGGACTGCGGTCCTGTTCCACGAAGGTTCGACCCTGCTTGTCGTCATCAATGCCCTGCGCTTGCTCGCCTATTCGGGAACGGCAGGTTCAGATCAGAGCCTTGCGTCATCCAAGAATCAGGGAGCGGACGCGGCGGAGGTATCGTCATGAGCGCGGCCCTAACGAAAGTCTTGGGCTACGCTGCCATGCCTGCGATTGCGGTGGTGGCAGGTGCTTTGATTACGCTCGTTCGTCAACCTGGGGCTGGACTGCGCAGCGCGGTCCAGCATTTTGCAGCCGGCACGGTGTTCAGCGTACTTGCGGTCGAGTTGCTGCCTGATCTTGTGCACCGGCGCCTGCCATGGCCGACGTTCATCGGCTTCACATTCGGTGTCGCCTTCATGCTCGCCCTGAAATGGTTTGGCGATCGACAGGAGAATGCTTCGGGAGGCCGCGATACACGTGGCTTGCTTACGGCAATGGGGGTCGACGTCGTCCTTGACGGTGCATTGATCGGCCTGTCGTTCGCTGCAGGAGAAAAGCAGGGCCTTCTGCTGACCGTCGGTCTTGTCCTCGAACTGTTTTTCCTTGGTGTGTCATGCGCAACCTCGTTGCGCAGTGTTGGGCAGACTGCGCTGAGAATCGGCGGCACCGCGGCAATGCTTGGTATCGCATTGCTCGCCGGCGCCGGGGCGGGAGTAGGGGTATTGAACGCCGTAACCCCCGTCTTCATCGACGCTCTCCTGGCATTTGGCGTCGCTGCGCTACTTTACCTGGTGACCGAAGAGCTACTGGTAGAGGCGCATGAAGACGTCGAAACGCCTGTCCAAACCGCCATGTTTTTTGCTGGTTTTATCCTGCTGTTCATGATCGACATGCTTGTGTAGCGCACCGGCTTATATGTCTTCTTAAGCTTTGGGGAAATCGCCATGCGTAAAGAACCCGTCGCTCCCACTGAGGATTTGCTAATTTCCTATTTGGGCTCTGTCATCTGCATATTTTTGCTATTGGCAGTTTTTAAAATAATAGAAATCTGGAAGCGACGGAAAAATCCTAATTCGAATAGATTGAAACAACCCAACGTGCAAAAAGAGAAAAAATCAATCAAGCGTCGACAAAAAGTAAAGCGTTAGTGGACGCGAGAAGTTTAGACACTACCTGTACCAACCATATTCAGCCTTTCGTTAAGTAGTAGAAATTATGAAAAAAGTCCTCATCCTCGGCGTCAACGGTTTTATCGGGCACCACCTTTCCAAGCGTATCCTCGATAAGACCGACTGGGAAGTCTATGGCATGGACATGAGCACCGAGCGCATCAGCGATCTGCTGGGCCATCCCCGGATGCATTTCTTCGAAGGCGACATCACGATCAACAAGGAATGGGTCGAGTACCACGTCAAGAAATGCGACGTGATTCTGCCGCTGGTCGCTATTGCGACGCCCTCGACCTACGTGCAGCAGCCTTTGAAGGTCTTCGAACTGGACTTCGAAGCCAACCTGCCGATCGTCCGCTCGGCCGCCAAATATAAAAAGCACCTGGTGTTCCCGTCGACCTCGGAAGTGTATGGCATGTGCCACGACGGCGAATTCGATCCGGAGAACTCGGAACTGGTCTACGGCCCGATCAACAAGCCGCGCTGGATCTACGCCTGCTCCAAGCAGCTGATGGATCGCGTGATCTGGGGCTACGGCATGGAAGGCCTGAACTTCACCCTGTTCCGCCCCTTCAACTGGGTCGGCGCCGGCCTGGATTCGATCCACACGCCGAAGGAAGGCAGCTCGCGCGTGCTGACCCAGTTCTTCGGCCACATCGTGCGCGGCGAAACCATCTCGCTGGTCGACGGCGGCATGCAAAAGCGCGCCTTCACCTACATCGACGACGGCATCGATGCCCTCATGAAGATCATCGAGAACAAGGACGGCAAGGCGTCGGGCCAGATCTACAACATCGGCAACCCGGCCAACAACTACTCGATCCGCGACCTCGCCGACATGATGCTAAAGCTCGCCGCCGAGTACCCGGAATACGCAGCCGGCGCGCAGAAGGTGAACATCGTCGAGACCACCTCCGGCGCCTACTACGGTGCCGGCTACCAGGATGTACAAAACCGCGTTCCAAAGATCGAAAACACGATGCGGGATCTCGGCTGGGCACCCGCGACCACGATGGCGGACGCCCTGCGCGGCATCTTCGACGCCTACCGCGGTCAGGTGGCCGTCGCCCAAGCCCTGATGGAATAAGGGTTTTGTACTGCGCGAAGGTGTTTCACCGTCAGCGCTATCATGAACAGTCAAGCCACCAAGCGTTTCGCACACGCTCCCATACGATGACCAGGATTACTGAACAAATCAATGTCGAGAATGAATCTCCGCTGGTGATTTTTGGCGGCATCAATGTACTTGAATCGCTTGATCTGGCGCTTCGGACTTGCGACGAATTCCTTCGCGTCACACAGAAGCTCGGCATGCCTTATGTGTTCAAAGCCAGTTTCGACAAAGCAAACCGTTCGTCGATTCATTCGTTTCGCGGCCCCGGTCTCGACGAAGGCATGCGTATGCTCGAGAGAGTCAAATCAACGTTTGGAGTTCCAGTTTTAACAGACGTCCACGAGCCCTGGCAGGCTGATATCGTCGCGAAAACGGTAGACGTATTGCAACTGCCGGCGTTTTTGGCGAGGCAGACCGACATGGTGGTCGCGTTGGCTAAGACTGGGCGCGTCGTCAATATCAAGAAGCCGCAATTCTTGAGTCCAACGCAGGTTGCCTTCGTCGTTGAAAAGTTCAGGGAGGCAGGCAACGACCAGCTCATCCTGTGCGATCGTGGTACGTGCTTTGGATACGATAATCTGGTCGTCGATATGCTCGGGTTTGGCGTGATGAAGAAGGCCTGTCCCGGTACACCTGTCATATTTGACGTCACCCATTCGCTGCAACAGCGAGATCCGACAAGTGCGACGTCCGGCGGGCGTCGAGCACAGATACTTGAGCTGGCTCGTGCGGGTGTCGCCGTTGGTCTTGGCGGAGTCTTTCTTGAAGTTCACCCCGATCCCAGCTCGGCAAAGTGCGATGGCCCGAGTGCGCTTCCAACCAGCGTGCTTCCGGCGTTTCTTTCGCAGCTGAAAATACTAGATGACCTCGTAAAAACGCTACAACCGATCGAGATTAGTTAGGCCTGCAGAGTTTACCAATTGGGTAATCACGATTGATTTCATGAGTGCAAAAATATGATCGAACATGTCAAGAATAGCTTGGCGGACGCGCAGTCAGCGCTTAACCGGTTCCTACAGGATGAGCGCAGTCTTCAAGACATCGTAGCTGCTGCCGATCTGCTTACATACGCATTCCGCACCTCGGGCAAAGCTTTTTCGTGCGGTAATGGCGGGTCGATGTGCGACGCGATGCATTTTGCTGAGGAGTTCACGGGGAGGTTCCGCAACAACCGCCAAGGAGTCGCGGCGATTGCCATCAGCGACCCAACGCACATCACCTGTGTCGCCAATGACTATGGCTATGACCAGGTTTTCTCGCGATACATCCAAGCGCATGGCCGTCCCGGTGACGTTTTACTTGCAATTAGTACAAGTGGGAAAAGTCGGTCTATTCTCGTTGCCGCCGAAGCGGCGCGCGAGCTGGGTCTGCGAGTGATCGGTTTGACCGGCTCCCCCGAGTCACCGTTGCAGGCCCTGTGCGATGTTTGCATCTGCAGCCCTGGCGGCGCGTATGCCGACCGCGTGCAGGAAATGCATATCAAGATCATCCACATTCTGCTTGAGTTGGTAGAACGTGATCTCTTTCCAGAAAATTACATGTCTGAGAAGGGCGGCCTTTAGTTCAAGTAAGCGGATTCGCAACGTCGAAACCGATCCGATCTATCGTTTATTGCATATACGAATTGCGAGTTTGGAGGCAAGACATGGCAACAAAAAAACGCGTGAAAATTCCTGCGCGCTCGCCTGACGATTCCCAGCGTCCTGAAAGCGAAACGAATGTTGAGACAACACGCACCATGAACGTCGATACTGAAGCGGAGCGTATCGACAGTGATGCATCTCCTGAAATTGGTAGTGTCGAAGGGCGGGGACAATCGTCTTACCGTGTTGATATCGAACATGGTGGTGAGACCGATGCAGGCGATGTCGAGCGTGGAGGAGGGGTCTAATAGCACGTACCAATGCTGTAATGCTGCGTTGATCGATTGATTGGCAGGCATTGGCTGATTTAAGCGCTGGGAAACTACCGTCTGGTGCTGGCTACTGCTCGAAGCTTCGCAGGTCGCTTTCGTGCAGTCTGGGATAGTCTCTAAGTGATCACGGTCGTCTGCACACCTGCTGCCTTCAGTAACGCATACAGCGGCGCGATCGTACTCCGTGCACCTCGTTGCGGCGTATAGGTGAAGATGACCCGTTGCTTCGCGCGCGTAAAAGCCACGAAAAATCCGGCGGTGGCCTCCGCAGTGTCTTGCGGGTAGCTCCACCAGGCAGAATCGTCCAGGCCGATGAATATGACCGTGTGATATTCCAGCCCTTTGCTCTTGTGTAGCGTCATCAGTGAAAGCGCATTGACGCCTTCATAGGTATCAAGCGCCGCAGCCCAGTTGTGCGCCTGGCTGGCACTCGCATACAGATGAAGCGAGATGCTGTGATGGACGTCCAGAAGCCACTCTCCCTGCTGGTATGTCGCATATGCCGCCTTAAGCATGTCGCGTCCCAGGAACGTGATCACCATTTGCACTGCCACGCGCATTTCGGCTTCGGTGGCGGGTGGCTGCGGATACTGGTTGCGGAACTGGTGCGCAAACGTGTCGATGTCCCGCGCCAGAGCACGACGAGCCCGGTCGTCCGTCGGCGCGACACCGCGCAGCTCGGCCAGCGCGTGCTGCAGCAGGGTCCACGAAGTCCCTCCCTGGACGCCGCATGCAATACGTAAAACAAGTAGAACCAATTCCGACAGTGGCTCTGTGAGCAACTCTTGCAGCATCTGGGCGCCGACATACGCCGCTTCGTTGCGTAGCTGGATACCCTCCGCTGCGAAGGCAGGCGCGAGTATTCGCACATAATCCTCGGCCTTCTGCCGGACCAGCAGCACAAAATCACCAGGCCCCAGGCCTTGATGACGCATCTGCGTCGCGACATACTGTGCGAGCCGTGCGGCCTCGACGTTGACGCTGGCGAAGTCCCAGATGGCGCAGCAGGTATCCGCAATACTGCTCGGCGCTTTTGACTCCGGTTGCGCGACAGCCGAGTCAAGCGCCTGTGCCAGCACATGCTGGATGTGGACGAGTTGCGGCGACGAGCGATAATTGCTGAGTAATGGTATCCGTCGTGCGCCGAAGGTTGCCTCGAAAGTGTCGAACGGATCGTCCATGGCGTGCGCGAAGCGCATGATCTGCTGCTTGTTGTCACCCACTGCCGTTATTACGGTCCGGGTTCCAAAAAAGATGGTTCGGACAAGATCGAACTGGGCCTGTGTCGTATCCTGGAACTCATCCAGAAACACGTGGGAATAGGTGAGCGCGAGAGCGTTGCGCACCGATGTGTTGACACGGACCAGCATTTCCGCCAGCCGGCTGAGCATTGCAAAGCTAAGGTAGCTACGCTCATCGCTTCGTAACTGATTGCTCCAAAACCGTGCGCCAGCCCATTGTCCAGCGGACTCGGGCTTCCAACCTGCAGTAGGTAGTGGCTCTCCAAGAACATGTTGGCGTTCGAAGTCGTCTACCGAAAGCGTTTGCACCTCAAACCTTCCAAATGGATTGTCTGTCGCAATCGCCGCACGCCGGAGGAAGTCAGCCCAAAACGCCTTTTTTGGGAATAGGATGCCGTAGTCGGGCGTGGGCCGCCACTGTGCTGGCAAAGCCTGTCCGAATCGGTCGACAAGCCCTTTCGCGAACGCATCAAAGGTCATCGAATCGAACCTGCTGGCATGGTCGCGATGGCAGCGCTGGCGAACGCGGCGCGCTAAGTTGCGCGCAGCATCCCGCTTGAAGCTGATCGCCAGGATACGTTGCGGCGCTATGCACGCTCCGGTTTGCAGCAGGAATGCAGCGCGCTGCGCGAGCAACTCAGTCTTGCCCGCTCCCGGGCCCGCAAGTACCGAACGATGTTCGGTGGAAGTCACGACCGTAGTGGCATTCGGCTCTAGCTCGGTCACGCCGATAGGCTGCCAGTGCGTAGACCTAACGCGTCGTGGTGGCAACGTCATGCTTAAATTCCTGGTAGCCGGGCCGCGATATGACGCAGGATCCGTTCAAGCGGCGCTGGCATCCGCGCCTTCAGGTCCGGCAGTTCAACATGCGACAGCGCGCGCAGGTGCGTGGCGGGTTTGCTGTGTGTGAGGAAGTGGTAGCGATAAGCTGGCATGTGCTGCTTGAAATTTTCCGCCGTACCGATATAGCTAGCGGACCCCGGGCCTGCGGTACCTAGCACGATCTTCCCCGCGTCCTCGACGCTCATACGTGGACCGGTTCCCTCGATTGTCGACTCATAGGCGGCCGGGAATGCCTCTAGCATCGCCAAGTCCAGGTCGAGAGGCCAGGAGAAGAATATCGCTGAGGACGATTCCAGATACCCCAGCCAGCTTTCCAGATGTTCGATGGGTCTAGATTCGAGCTGAGCGAGGCCTTCATCACTGAGGACGCTTCCATCGTTTAGTTTTAGGATCGCTTCCCGTGGAACGCCAAGTGCCAGCAACTGCTGAAGGGCATTCTTGACCCTGCCGTACCCGCCGCCAGCGCGGCCAAGGTCGAGGTCCAACAGGGTCGCGTACGGGATATCGAGGCCACGCAGCAGCCGCCAGAAATGGTTCACGTGCCTGCCGCCGAGCGGGACTATTGCTACGAACGATGGGTCTACCAACAGGTCGAGGGCCTCGGCTAGACGTGGCAGGACAATACGTTCAGAGTCTCCCTCGACCAGCAGCACAAACCGCGCGAAGTACAGCTCAGGGAAGGCAAGGAAGGCATTGCGCACAAACTTGACGGCATCGACCTCGCCTATCGGCATGGGAATGGGCTTTACCGTCGACGTACCGAACGCCGCGGTGCGCCGACAGTAGCGTACGTCGTCCGGCGGGATGCGTCCCAGCACAGAAGGCGAATGGCTCGATACGAACGCTTGACCAGCCCCGGTTTCGACGAGCGTGCGGATCTGCTGGAGGATACGCGACAGGTAATACGGCGCGAGGTGGTTTTCGGGTTCTTCGACCGCGAACAAGGTTAGGGCAGGCACGCTGAGTTCGTCAGCACGAAACCCGGTGATATCACCCGCTACTGCAGCGCGCTCCACGTCGAAGACTGCAGCAGCGAGGGCGAAGTAGAACAACGACTGTTGGCCGTCGCTCAAGGCCTCCAGGCCTCGGTCCTCACCAGTAGGGCCCCGCTTGAAGATAACACCAATGCGCGCGATGATCTGCTCGAAACGGCGGCTCATTAGGCTCAGTTCGGGATCGCAGTCGATATCGCCATCATGGAGTTTCCCCCATCGCTCGGCTATCGATCTGCTAATCGCCTGGATCGCGTTTTCGCTGCCGAACGCGGTCATCAGCTGCTCACTGGCGGCATTGACAACGGATTCCGTATCGTCCGACCATTCGATGGCCTTGAGCAGGCGTGCAGCCAATGCGCCAGTTGTGGCGCGGATCTGTGCAGCGGCGTCCCGGCTGGCCGGCGTGTAGAACAGCTGGATCAATCCACGATCGCTGGGCAGTACTGGTACTTCTTGATCAGGGCGTACAACATCGTCGTTGGTATGGATCCAGTTCAAGTCTTGGCTGACGGCCCCCTCGACGGTGCCATCAGCGTCCCATCGTGCGCGCAGGCGCATACGGCACAGAGGCGTTCCACCCGGACGTTCGATTCGCATGTGGCGGAACACTGGGGCGACTGTGGTAGCGGTTGCCGTTCCGTCCGCTAATTCCGGCAGGCTCAAACGCACGTCAATCATGAGTTCGCGCGACTGGGGGCGCTTGGTTTCTGTGGCGGCAACATGGAAATCGGATGCCGTTACGGTTCGTTGCGACCGTGTAACGCCAAACAGCCGCATGAGCGCTTGCAACACAGCTGTCTTGCCTGAGCCATTAGGACCGACGATGCCGGTGATACCCTGGCTAAGGCTGATTATCACCGGAACGTTGCCGAAGCATCGAAAGCCGGTAATAGTGATGCTATCAATATGCATCGATTAACCTCTACGTTAGTGATTCAATACATATCGGCGAACTCGCAGGAAGCAGCGGCGTCTCGTCGCACGAGTATATGTTTTGATGCTTACTCTATAGAAAGTTTGTTTCTATTGCAAGAAACTCGCCGTCTCTTTGCGATCCGAACACTAGCATGTGAGGTGCTGCGGAAGTGAACTGTCGCTAATGATGAGCTTGAGCTTGAACACATGTGTTGACTTGAGGAACATCACCGTTTCTAGCAACAAATGTTTGCTTTAAAAGCGAAAATACTCGGCTGCAGGAGTAAGCCATCGGTGGCTACCATTGTGCAGTGGCCGAACGGCCGAGTTTGACCTATTGCAGACGTAACGTTTAAGTTATGGCTTGGAGTGACAGTTGCAGGGTGATTCAAGTTGTGTTACACTGGTATCGATTCAAGAATGAGTCAGAGTATTTCTGCTCTCGTTCGGAAGGCTTTGGCGATTGGCCGGGCGCGGATTAGTGATGACCATGACATCCTATGACTCTCCCACTGGGTTAGGCCCAAATATGGCTCGTTGCTAGACATGACATCATGGATAGATTCGAAAAAAGGACTCTGCACGCAGGGTCCTTTTTTCATTGTGCAAAACTTTTTAAAGGCCGAATTATGCAAATTGACTGGATTGACATTGTCAAAGAAGCGTTGGATCTTACAATTGCTGATTTGGGTAAGGCCGTACCAGGAGCTAAGCTGCGTGCCGCTGTTGCTAAGATTGCGAAGAGCAGGAACCTCGATTTTCCGCCTCCTGAATTAAAAAAGTTTGCCGACTTTATTCGATTGAATCCGCAGGTCTTTGATGTAAAGTGGCGGCGTGGCCATGATATTCTTATTGTTCCTCAAGGTCGCACTGAGCTTTTCGACTCGGTAACATCTGAACGTGACGATTTTGCGAAACGGATTCGAGAGGACCTTTTTGACGCGCTCACGAAGGTTTTTTCTGGTAAGAAAGCACCGTTTTATCTGCCTACGACTGATTCGGTTTCTTGGTTAGATCCCAAAGATGGCGCACCGCCGGCGCTTTCTGTGCAACTTCCTCAATCTTCTAAAGAGAATGAGTTCGAAGTTCGGCGTAAGTTTTTGATGTCATTTGATGGTAGCGACACTTCTAAAGTCGCAATTGCGAAATCTTTAGAAACAGGCGCAGATCTCAAGGCGTTCACAGAGGCGATTCACTCAAATGGCCTCTCGGAAGAATGGCACACTTTCAGATTTGAATATCTTGCGGAAAAATTAAAGTCTTGGGCTGAAAAACATAACGTAGCCTGGCGGGATGATTGGATAGTTAACGAGCGTCCTAGCGCTCAAACTGCTACTTTTCCTGCTCAAGTAACTGTATCGGCTGAGAAAAAATCTTTAGTAGATATTTTTTCCGTATTGAATGAGGAAGATCTCTCGCGCATCAGCGTTCCTCTTGATATTGTTCTCAAGTTAATATCTTCAAAATAATTTGGGTTGGCATGCCAACATTTATCATTGCTGGATTCCAGAAATCCGTCTCTAATCAAATCAGGGCTGCATTGAATAAGGCAAAGCCGAATTTGCGTAATTGGCGCTGGGAACTCTTTCCTAGTAATGAAAATTCGGAATCAAAAATCTCCGAAAAGCAGGTGCCAAGCCTCTTAGATATGGCTGAAAAGAACGATGGGGCCCATATTTTTGGTGTGACCGCCCAGCGCCAAAATGGGGCAGCTCCAGATATTGGGAGTATGCTCAAAAGCTATTTTAGGTTGCGTTGGCTACCGGCACAAGCCGTTCGTTCACTGGGTGGTGGGGTAGACGCGGATTTCCTTCAGGCGTTGACTGCCGCTATCGATGAGGAAGATTACTGGATAGAGCACGTCAAACCTAAAGACGTGTCCTCACCTTTAATTCTGCCTGAACTATTCGAAACTATGCGGGGTCTTGATGATATGTGGCATTTATCAGAGAGCTACAATGATATCGGCCTTTTAACTTCTGCTGCTAAGAAAATAGAAAGATTTCAGGCTCAGCATCGGAGGCGCCATAGTTCGGGCTCCAAGAGTCCTTGGATTGATGCAAACGAAGACTGGCGATGGGAAGATAACGGCGCACCACATGGTGAGGCAGTGCAACATAAAGCGTGGAAATACTCTTTTTATGCGCCAAACTTTCACTTTGATGTTCAAAAGAATAGGCGACAAAGTACATTTACTGACTGTTATGGTAAGAGATACTCAATTAAGCAATATGTTAATGTAACTATGCATGGTGAGGTTATGAGCGCGAAGTAGATTTTTGTTTCGTAGTTTCATGGAAACTATATGTTGCCGTAAGCGATTGTGGTAATTTCCATAGTAATTTAATAATCAATAAAAGATAATGCTATCTATTTTTCTCATTGTTAGCAGTATTTCAGCTTTAAATTAAGGTTTGCTTATACTCGAACGTCAGCGTAGCAGATTCTAGATGCGTCTCTCTTAAGCTAACTCCAGCAATGAGTTAAAGGTGTAGACAAAATCGAATATTATAGGTGAGTCTTTGGGGTACGACACGCTCCGACCAATCCCATCTAGACGAATGCTTTATCCAACCTTAGCTCAAGTGCATAAGCACGCACGCTTCAATATAGCAAGCTGAGCGGAACCATTGATTTCGACCCTCTTTGGCTTGCGGTGCCGATCCGGGCTGATAGCTTGGATTCGACGTTGCACATTGGTGTGCTCTGCCATGGGCAAGATCACCTGTTGACTGTAAGGGAAGGCTCACACGTACTGCCATGCTGTCGAGCTTTAGTTCTGGAAGTGTTTGTAGGCCGGTTCGCTAGCTCTTGCTACTCTTTCACACAGTCCTTACATGCCAAGAAAAGTGCGGGGTTGCGACTGTACAAACATTTTGTATGTATTGAAGGGCTACGCCAGTTCATTGTCGTCGGGCAGGGGGCGTACACGCAGTACACGTTCGTCCACAGCTATACCGAAGAGGTACGCCATTCCTGCCTTGTAGCCTGCAGACCCAATGAGGTAACCGAAGCGCTTAAGGTACGGGTCGCCGACCGGATTTTCCACATACCTGGTGGTGCCATCAATACCGAGAATCTCGTAATCACCCGGTGTCAGGTACGGTTGCGATGCCGCCGGCGCAAACCAGTCGCCGCGGTCGAGGGCACTGCGGGGAAGGGCCGCTTCCATCTCATACCATCCGTCGACGAGCTGCAGCTGGCGCTTGACTTCACAGGCTTTTTGCAGCGCTTCGTGCGAAAAGCTGTAGCCGGTGATCGTCCATATCCCTTTGTCATGACGCCGAAATACGGGCGAGCTCATCAGCGCCATGTTCAAGGTAATCTTTTCGATTTGCTCCGTCGCGACCAGTTCTTCCGTCAAGGTCCGCCGGCTGGCCACCCCTCCATGGCGTTTGATAGCGGCGCAAATCATTAACTCGCTGGGTGAGAGATACGCGGCCGGGGCGTCGTCTTCGATCTCAGGCGCTAGCCTGAAGTCGTTGAAATGAGAACGCTGCATCTCTTGGAACTTGCTCAGCAGGACTTGCAGGACCGGCATCGGCACGGACACGGCAGCGGGTCCTAAACGCTCTCCCTGTTTGGGGAAGCGAGCGCGCGCCATCGCGCCGTACAGTTCTTCGATGTCTACTTGGCGATTCGCCGCCGACAGAACTTTGAGGGCCGTCCATTTAGCCCGGTTATCGGTACCAGGACCGTACCAGAACCAGCCCTCGTCTTCGAGGACCCATTCGAAGCCCAAGAACATGCGCGCGCACAGGATGACTTGCGTCGGCGTTGCAGCAAACCCCGCCGCCACGAGAGATCCCACGACGAAAAAGACGTGTGCAGCGCCCGCCTGACGAATCATTCCCAAGGACGTTTGTCGCACCGCCCGGACAAGGTCTTCATCCGGGGCATCGTCAGCCACAATAATTTTTTCCGGCGTCGCTGGCAGTGTGCCTCCCAGATTCCGCAGGTTGATGAGGCGATCGCCCAACACTTCTCGAAAAAACCGGTCAGCGCCCTCGATAGAGAGCTCGCCGCCGAGCAGCTGCTGAACACCTTCGGGAATATCGCACAAGCGACAGGGGAGACGTCCGACGAATGCAGCTCGCAGACGATCAATCAGTTCCGCCGGTGCTCTCGCAGGACCGAATAGAGTTCTTGCCTTGTCCTCGATCTGCCGTACCCGTTCGCGCGTCAGTCCAAGATCGTCCCCGATCGCCTGTAGCGTCGAAGCTTCCTCCCCCTTGGAGCCGTAGCGTCGGGTCATGATGCCAACGATGCGCTGCTCTCGGGGTGACAGTTCGGAATAGGAGGGAGTGCAACCCGAATGGCTGGGGCGCACATGCCAGGTGCAATACGCCAAAATGAACTGCGCAAACGTTTGTAATTCGCCATCGGCAAAGTCGAATACCGAAGAGCCTTGTTCGGGAGTGTCCAACTGCACGTTTCGAAGCCATCCCGCCGGGACCTTTAGCGCCGTCTCCCATGTCGCATCATGTTTCGTGGTTTGCGGTAGTAGCTTCTCCCATTGGGTCACGCTGGCAGCGGATACGCCTACCATTTCGCCCAGTTTGCCGCAGCTGATCTTTAGTGCGCGTCGTCGTTCCTTTGCCCGCTGCGCAAGGCTCGTGCGTGTCGCGAAATTAAGCTTCATTTAGCGCGGGCGTCGAGTGCTTCAAGGAGGGAACGAACTGGGGCATATGGATCCTTGCTTCGGCTGCCGGCCGAGGTTGGGCGCGTGGGCGCGGTTGTGATTCGTATATTAATACTACTGCAACACGCTTGGTTTACCGATAGCAATTTTGGTGCGACACTCTTGAATAAAGCACACCTGATGGAGTTGGCCTTGCCGTTGACAGCTATTCACGCCGCAACCAGAGAGATCGTTGAGGCCTTCGATATTGCGCCCGAGGGTTGGGAGCGAATGAAGGCCGAGCCGGCCGGATCGTATCTCATCCGCCGTAGTGGCCTGCCTGCAGTGCTCAAGAAAAATGTGCGCGGAACGTGCTGGTTTGCGGCTCGTCCAGGCGAAAGTGATCCTGAGTGTAAGCCGACGTCACCGGAACACGAATTTGCCCAGGTGCAGATCGTTAAAGCGCTTCGGGTCGTCGGCTTTGCTGCACGTATCGAGGAGCCCGGCTATACACCCGACGGGGAACGCTGGGAGGCAGATGTGTTCATCGAGCACGCCGACCGCAAGATAGCCATCGAAGTGCAGATGTCGCAGCAGTCCCTAGAAGAGTCGAGCGACGATCCGCGAAGTACGTGCAGTCTGGCGTTAAGGTTGTATGGCTAGTGAATAGCCGGCACTTTGAAAATTTCTCGCGCAGCTGCCTCACGCGCAATGGCGTCTCGTTTCCACGAGGGCCGATCGTAAACGGGGAGCGGTACCACCGCGACTTTCCCGCGTTCCCACTCAAATTTTACTGCCCGAAAGGCCAGCCGACTGACGAGGCCACGAAGGTGGCAGTCTTTCTGCCCCCTACCGGATGGCCAACGCGGGACCTGTCGCTCAGCGAATTCGCTGTGGGATTGGTTGGCGGGGCCTTGACCCACTCCCGGCGCAAATTCTGGGTGTGGACCAAATGAGGTCTTTTCTTCTAGCCCGATTTGATTTAAGTACTGGCTAGGATAGAATCGCTCAGGTAATTCCCCTTAACCCCAAAGGAGCTTATTGATGGCGAACATAGACCTGTCTAGCTACAACCTGAGTGAACTAAAATCCCTCCAACGCGAGATCGAAAAAGCGATGAAGGATCGGCAGGGGGAAGAAATGCAAAAAGCCCGCGAGCGGATCTTGGCCATTGCCAAAGATGCCGGGGTCTCTGTAGAGGAACTGCTCGTCACTACTTCGAAGAAGGTAAAGAAGGCAGGTTCTCAAAAGAGTCCGCCGCAATACCAAAATCCTGAGGATACATCTCAGACCTGGACGGGGCGGGGGCGGCAACCAAGGTGGCTTGCGGAAGGACTCGCAAACGGAAAGAAGCTTGATGATTTTCGGATGGGCTAAGCTACAGTAAGGTGCAGAACCTGTCCCTTGAGCTACGTCTTTAGTCGGCCTGGAGCTGCCATTTTCACTTGTTGTTGAGCGCTCCTCCAGTGTCGTTAGCCTGGCCAGCTATGTTCGTGCATGTCTTCGGATAGGAACAGTGGATAATTATAAAAGAGGTACTTGTGAGCTTCAAAGTTTTTGTTAGCTATTCTACTAATGACTTGTCTCAGGTCGAGAAGTTGCAACAGCAGCTAAAAGGAACTCCGATCGACGTATTCGTTGCGGAAAATTCAGTATCGCCGAGCCAAGATCTCGCCCAAGCTATAAATAACGCTATCGAGCAGTGTGATCTGTTCGTGCTAATTTGGAGCAAACATGCAGAGGCGTCGAAATGGGTTTCTCAAGAGATCGGTAAGGCGACTGCTTTGCGAAAGAAAATCTTGCCCTTAGTTCTTGACGATGGGATGTCGCTTCCTGGATTTATACAAAATTTAAAATATTTGCCAATTCATAAAGACCCCGCAGACGCCTTGTTGAGAGCAAGAAGTATCATCGTCGAAGCATACGAGGAAAAGTCACAGCGTGAATCTGCGGCTGCCCAAGCCGAAAAAGACAAACTTGCATTGATGGGGATCGGTGCGCTTCTTCTATGGGCCTTTAGTAAATGATTGACCATCTCAGGTGAAATGACGGAGCATCTGCTTTTCGTAGCGTGCTGCTTCGGTTGTTTTTAGAACCGAAGCTAGACTGGTAACTCTGCGCGAGTGACTGGAGCTTGTAGCCGTGGGGTGGCGCATTGGCTGCTTAACTTGCTATTCTTACCGGTCTGCTCCGCCGAAACGACAAGGTCACAAGGGTTTTGCAAGCAGGGATGTCGCACCGTAAAGATACAGCTTATTTTGCCTTACTTTAAGCCAGCTCCCATTCGGCGTAGAGTTATCACGGCCAACTCAGCTAGTCCGCACAATTCTTATAGCCTTCGGCGGGAGTCTGACGAAGCCGTACATCGGCTATAACTCTTGCCAAAGGTGCCTCATCGGCACAATGTCGGTGACCTTGGCCCAGTGAGTACGCGTAAACTTCTTCAGGGCGCGATGCTAAATTTACATCTTTGCAACTGTGCGCTATGCTAAGCAACAGATGTGCATGTCGATGGGAGAAGAGAGCAAAATCCCGCGCATGGTAAGTGCACCAAACAACTGCAAAACGGGAGTGGTTTTTGAGCATTCAGACGGTTTCGGGATCGCAGTTCGCCAGAGTGTTTTGCCTTCGGCCGACGCAATACGCATGGTTTTTAGGAGCAGGTGCATCAGCTACCGCCGGGATACCCACCGGCTATGCCATGATCACTGACTTTAAAAAGCGGATTTTTTGTGAGCTCTCAGGAGCTAAGCTGAAAGAGGTCGATGCTGATGATCCGCTGTGGATTCAGCGTATTGACGCATTCCTCGCTTCTCATTCGGATCTTCCCCCGCCCAACGATCCGTCTGAATACGCGGCTGCATTCGAGGCTGTTTTTCCGACGCCTGAGGATCGACGGAACTATATTAGCGACGCTGTGCAAAAGGGCACGCCATCCTTCGCACATCGTGTGCTGGCTGCTTTAATCACTACCCGTCGAGTTCCCTGTGTGTTCACGACCAACTTCGATACCTTGGTGGAAACGGCGGCAACCGTAACCGACCAGCTCGTTGCACCTGGTGATCGTGCTAACTTGTCGGTATCAGCCATCGACAACGCGGACCGCGCGATGCATGCCTTGGGAGAGAGCCGTCCACTTCTAGCGAAAATCCATGGCGATTACCATTCAGTCAGTTTAAAAAATACGACCGATGAGTTACGTGTGCAGGACGCGCAAATGCGCACAGTGTTGACGAGCGCATGCGCGCGCTATGGTTTGGTTGTAGTTGGGTACAGCGGGCGTGACGCTTCGGTGATGAAAGCATTAGGCGATGCCTTGACTCAACCTACGTCATATCCTGCAGGAATTCATTGGGTTACCCGATCTGCGGACGGGCTGTTGACAGACGTCCGTGTCTTTCTGGAAGCGGCAAGTGCGAAAGGTATTCGGGTTAACATTGTCGAGTGCCCGACGTTCGATGAGCTGGCGGCAGATATTGCCGATGGGTCGAGCTGGCCTCAACAGATCGATGCCCACATTGGAGCATATGCAGCACCAAGCAAGCTTAAGCCCGTCCGACTGCCGACTGTGGAGCATAGTACGTTTCCAGTGTTGCGGTGTTCAGCCCTTCCTATTTTAGAGATGCCAAGGGTGGCGAGACGGATTCGGCTTGATCGAAGTGTGACTACACCAGAGGCTCGACAGATGCTGCGGGATGCTGACGTCTGGGCGATTGTTGCAAGTAGAGGAAACGAGATTGCCGCATTCGGAAACGACGAGGGTTTGGTTCGAGCCTTTGCCGGGGTCGGCGGCCGACTTGATGGCACGGTGACGTTGGCGCCCGATATCGATAGTTGGGCTCTTGGCCTTTTGTATGAAGCAGTTACACGAGCGGTCTGCCGCCATCGGCCATTACGAGCTCGACGACGACGTGGGGACCATGCGGTGATGGTACACGGCGACTCGGAGAAGGAAACGGATCAGTCTCGTGAGGTCCGGCTATCTAAACAAGCGAAACTTCGAAACGCTTATTCTTCTGCGCTTTATGGCACCACTCCGCAGGGATATCCATTCTATGAGGGTGTTGAGTTGCACTTGGAGCAAGCTGCAGAGCGCTGGTGGCTGACATTTGAACCGACGACTTTCGTTGAGGTTCCGTATCCTGAACATGCTCGAGAGAAGCCGAATGCAGAAGCAACTCTTGAGAAGCCACGATTTGTTGATCCTACAATCGATTGGCGTCGGGAGCGTTGGGCGAATCGCTACAACCATGTTTGGGCAGGGATCATTGACGCTTGGGCTGACTTGCTTGCCGGTGATGGCGGCCGCAGTTTGCTGGCGACGGGCGTTCCTCTGGATGAGGGCATCGACGCGGTATTCAAGTTATCACCCATCACCGCATGGAGCCGGCCGAGCCATGATCACGCCTATTTTCACAGAAACGGGTAGCGATGGACTATAACTTTTCGAAGACCCCATCGTTCTCCCTACTCGACGAGCCTGCGCTGACCTTCAGCAGCGAGGATACAAGTCTGGACGAGAATCCACTGCGCGGGTTACTGCGGTTCGGTGCATACAATGGCAGGACTTTCGCGGACTATACGCCGAAGCTTCGTATTGCAACGATTGCACCAGCATCGGGTTGGCCGAGACTTCGAAGTCTGGTTGACACTATTCGAACAGGGCATGAAGCAAGCGACCGTCGCGCCTACCTACCGGCGTTTCCAGGTTTCGAAGCACTTTTTCGGGTTCCTCTCGTAGCCGGACCCAAAGACGTCCACATTAAATGGCCGGACAATCTTATGGAATTGGCTCCGGCAGGAGCGCCACATGAGCGTTTGTTCTCGGGGATGTCGCAGGCAATGGCGCGCCTCGATGCGTTACATGACCAGTTCGATGTCGTGCTTGTCCACTTGCCCGATGCGTGGCAAAAGGCATTTGCCGTGCATGGATTTGACGCACATGATGCACTCAAGGCACTTGGAGCCCAGTATGCCATTCCAACCCAAGTGATTAATGATCGGGTTTTCAATTTCCGACTTAAAGCGTCATTGGCTTGGCGTCTTTCCATTGCGTTGTTTACGAAAGCTGGGGGCATTCCTTGGAAGCTTGCTCCGATAAAAGGCGTCCCCGAAAACACGGCATACATTGGCTTGGCCTACGCGTTACGTGGAGACCCTAAATCAGCCCAGTTCGTTACATGCTGTTCGCAGGTGTTTGATGCGGATGGAGGCGGCATGCAATTCGTGGCATTTGAAGCCAAGGATCCGGTTGCTGACCCACGTGAAGCGCGGCGTAATCCATTCCTCAGCCGGAGTGACATGCGGGCAGTAATGGCGCGTAGCCTAAGCCTGTACTTGCAACGAAACGGCGGGCATCTACCCCGACGTTTGGTCATCCATAAAACGACAGCGTTCAAGAATGAGGAATTGGAAGGCGTTTTCGACGGCCTGTCAACGATTCCTGAGGTCGAATGTATAGAGATAGGAAGCAGTGCTACTTGGCGTGGAGTGTGGTTAACACCCGGCAGGCGGAATGGTGTCAGAAGTATACCAGACCGTGCCCCTGTTCCGCGGGGGACTGTTTTGGTTCGAACCGGAGACTCGGCATTACTGTGGGCATCGGGTAACGCACCATCGGCCGCACTCAGTGGGGCTCTTTATTTTCAAGGTAGCAAGAGCATTCCCCGGCCCCTCAACATCATACGACATGCGGGGCAAGGCCCCTTGGAGATCGCAGCGCTTGAAACCCTCGCGCTGACTAAGATGGACTGGAACAACGACGCGCTGTACGACCCGGTGCCGGTGACCATACGCTATTCGCAGAAGTTGGCCCGAACAATCGCAAATGTGCCCGGCCTCCCGGGACATGCATATCCTTATCGATTGTTTATGTAATCGCGAGCTTTCCTCGAAACAGTCGGGCAGTATCGATGACAATCGAAGCGATCTCTTCTTCCCATCCCAATTCCATCAAAAGATTCGTGGAAAAAGAG
This sequence comes from Massilia sp. YIM B02763, assembly GCF_030412015.1. Classification (GTDB taxonomy): domain Bacteria; phylum Pseudomonadota; class Gammaproteobacteria; order Burkholderiales; family Burkholderiaceae_D; genus Telluria. Next base: position 273,546 of record NZ_JASNRD010000004.1, read on the forward strand.
TCTACGGAACTTGCAATTAGAATAAGTGCACAAAGAAACTCAGGGGTGACCCTCCAAGGATTCTTTCTCTTCGAATAAATGTGAGAAAGGTAATTCCTCAGCAGCTCTTTGTTGTCGATTAAAAGCTGATCAATTTTTCTAGTATCAGAGACTTCTGCAGTCTCCATGTGCCGGGATAGTTCTTCATTTTTCTCATCAGGGTAGTCCGGCCAAAAGCCTAGGCGCATTGCGTACTGGTAAAAAGACATTACTTCATGAGAGTTGTATAAATAATTCGTCAAAGGATTTTTGTTTTGCATATGCCTAATAGAGTTTTGTTTAAGCTCGGAAAATGGTTTTCCTGACCAAAAAATTGTAACAAGAGATTTACGGAACTGCTCAGTGTACGATCTTGTTGCATCTATTGCAATCAAGTGGCGGATTGGAAGTCCCTCCCTCGAAGTGGCTATTTCAGCAACTTTGACGCGTCTCTTGCTACATTTTCAATCTAGTAATAGCTTTGCCAGTAGCGTGCTATCCTAAGGTAAAGTTAGGACCTTCGGACAAGAATTTGCCAATTTTTGGCCGACATATAGTAGATGGCGCGCACATTGTACTGACGGAATTCTTGTAGTAGCTTGCTAGCGAAGGGTGCTTCGGCAGCTCTCAAGCGACCCTGAATATTGCGCCATGTCAACTTCTCTCGGGAGAGGGCGCGAACCCTACTACATAGCCAGGTCTTGAGTAGGGGCGTGTGCACGATCAGTCGGCACTGGTAACGTATGGGATGGATCCAGGATCGCGCTCACGACCGGTAAGGGTAGATGTGAGCAGTTGCTTCGCACGGAGGCTGCTGGCACTGTCACGATGTTTAGATCTAGCGTTGACTGTCAAGACTGTGGTAGACTAGATACTCGAGGGCCATGTGCAAGGAGTAGGCTATGGTTTACGTAAGCAAATTGATGACTCAAAATCGATTCACGCCGCTGAAGCCAAGATCTTCAGAGCCATTGACATCGACACACACACAAGATCACTTGGATACTCAGAAAGTTCTTTCGGATCGAGCTTCTCGCCCAGTTGGGGATGATCCGTTGCAAAAGTTTACTAGTTCCATGACGGATGAGGAAATCACCATCCAGTTTATGCAGCTAATCCAAAAAGCTCAGCAAGCTGTCGCTGCATAAATTATTAAAACTTACTACAAAGGTCCGCATGTCGGGCCTTTTTTTATATGACTACAACAAGAAAAATTTTATTTCATCAGGATTTCGTTAGCGGTAGATTAGATACACCTACATTTGTTGACCTCGGGTATATGAAGGCTCTGGATCTAGGAAACCTTAAAACCTGGTTCACTAGGGTGTTAAGGGGAGAGCAGCTCGAGGGATTGAATAAACCTTCGTGGATGACAAATGGCGGCATTGAGATTAATGGTGCTGAGCTTTATAAGCAGAATAATATTTGGCATTATCATTGTGGGGTTTATGTAAATCAGCCAGGAGATCCGATCGCTTGGACCGATGCAAACTTGGATATGAATGTTCAGGGAAAAACGTCTGCTGCGGTCTATCATTATGCAAAGACGTCGGATGCAATTGTGATTTTGGGGTATTCTCCTGAGCACGTCCCGTTTCCAGGAGCGACTGACCCAAACAACCCGTTAGTGAGCAGGACTGGCAGGTTGACTAAGACTCTTGATCTTACCGGCGGCATGTTAATTAAATGATTTTCGTTGCCATGAGTGAAAACGGCCCGCAATGGGCCGTTTTGATTTTAAGGCACATCTCCTGTAACGAAAAACATTAGAGCAAGTGTGGCTCGAATATAATCGATTCGATTCTTGTGTTTTTAGTGTTTTTCCGGAAAACTTTGATAAGTCATATGTAGTGTCGCAGTCGCCTCCCATGGGTCGCTAAATGCCATGAAACTCCCTTTTCTAGATCATCCATGATCAAGCCTGCTGTTGAATTCGAAATATCCGATGACGAGTTCTGCCTCGTCTACCGCCCACGCGACGGCACCAGTTGGGTTTACGAAAGGTTCGCGCGCGGCGATGAGTTGCTGGTTAAAGGCACTTTCCACCTTACGTCTCGGGATCTCATTGGAGGCGCTGTCGAAGAGGTGGGCAATCCTGCCCGCAATGATGATGACATCGTGTGGATAGAAGACGATCGATTGGTGTTTGCCATTGCGAAGGCAGAGGGCGAATACTTCCGTTTCAAACCGGAAATCCTAGGTTTTGAGACGCCGGTCCTGCTGCATCGGGATGCGCGACCTGACTGGAAATGGTTCAGTGCAGAGCGCAAGGTGTCCATACTTGGGGTCATTCAAAGCCTTAGCCTCGAGCGTATCGTCATTGGTGGCCCAGAACCCGATGCTATCCCGATTGGAGAGTACGAACGACTGCTAAATCAATTCCCCACATCTCACGAACTGCGCCGTTACGTCCAAGCACGCGTCGGCACCGTAGTTCGCCAGTACACCGAGCCGGCCGTCGATGCTGAAGCGCTACTAAATGCATATGTCGACAAACGCACCGTGGCTTCCGTGCCAAACTTAGAGGATGCCTTTCGTCAGTTCGACGTTGCCAAGTATGCCTTCGCCCTGGATCGGCTGCGGGCCATGCTGGCCAATGAGGCCGGGACGTCGGAAGCGCAGTGGCAACTAGAAATTGTAGAGATTATCCAGCTTCTGAATCCTAGGTACATAAAAGCCTTTACCGAGGTCAGGCTTTGGGACACCGACGCCTCCACTTGGCGTCGCATCGACATCCTCTTGGTAGATGCATCTGGCAACGTTGATGTTATTGAGATCAAGAAGCCGATGGGTAAGCCCATTATGCTACCAGTGCTGTACCGCGACCACCACCTGCCGATGCGTGACTTGGTCGGCGCAATGGGCCAGGTTACTCATTACCTGAGGCATTTGAACCGGTGGGGGCTGGTTGGAGAAAACTTCTTGACCAAACTGTTTAGTGCTGACCTGCCATCCGGTTTCAGAATCCGGATAATTAACCCCCTAGGCATTTTGATCATGGGGCGTTGTAACACGCTATCCGAGGGGCAAAGGCGCGAGTTTGAAGTGCTACGCCGCGATTCCAAGGGTATCGTCGACGTCATCACCTATGATGACCTATTGGCGCGGCTTCAGGCGGTACTCAATCAATTGCGCAGCGGCCCTGTTCTAAGTGCTGCGCCTGCAGTATTGCCGAGTAATTCGTCATAAATACCAGGGCTTGGCTAAAGTTCCATGCACTGAAATTGAAAGCGTCTGTCGAGCCCTGTTGCGACCTGCCATGAACGACTGATTCGCGGTCAAGGTCAGCTCGCTTCGGCGAAGTACCGCGCTGAACGTTGCCAAGAATAAATTTCGCGCTTACACTGCTATTATTCTCTTCTGGTCCAGAGGTAGTCGCCTAAATTTTATTTACTCGTCCATACGGATCGAGGTCAACAAAAAAATTATTGGCTACGCTGATTTCGCGAACGGCATCTTGTTAATAGCAACAGGCTCCTATCATAACGGTAGCGGCCGTCCTCAAAATAACGTTAAGTATCATATATGGATCGTGCTCCTTACCATCTCCCGTTTGGCAGGAATCAAATACCCGGCTGGAAATGCCCCGCGTGCGGTACGGGTCACCTAGCTCTCGACCCAAAGCATTTAATCGCGCGCGAAACGGCACAAAGCCTAGTTGAAAAAAAACATCCCGAATGGGAGCCGGACTGGATCCGCTACGTTTTCGCTTGTACATTTCACTGCAATAATCCAAATTGCAAAGAACCCATCGCATGCTCAGGAACTGGTTCGGTCGAGTACGTTGAAGTCGAGGATGAACAATACGGATGGGGGCATGTGCCGGAGGATCGGTTCACGCCAAAATTCTTTATGCCAGCGCTAACCTTAATGGACATTCCAGGTGATTGCAGAGCGAGCGTTTCGGTCCATCTTGAAGAATCTTTTGCACTATTTTTCAACGATCCTGGCGCAGCGTTAAATGCGGCGCGCGCCGCTGTTGAAGCACTTCTCACTGACTTGGGAGTAAAACGCTTCGTCGTGTCGAAAGGGAAGCGTAGGCCGATCAATCTGCACCAGCGAATTCTTCACTTGCCTGCAAAATATCAGCATCTCGCAGATCTGATGTTGGCGGCAAAGTGGCTTGGAAATGCAGGCAGCCATGACTCCGGTGCACCCACACAAGCAGATGTAAGAGTTATGTATGATCTCTTGGAGCACGTTCTTTCCGAAATCTATGAAGAGAAAGGGAAGAAGCTAAAGGCCATAGCCAAGAAGGTCAATAAGAAGAAGGGGCCTGCCAGTTGATTGAATACGCTGTTAGCGCCCTGAAGGTTACTTTGTGTATCGTTGATATCCCAGCACTAGGAGATAGGTAATGAGTTTCAATGAAGGCCTAATGCAAATGCGGTTGAGCAGGTCAAAAAGAATCGATGCACAGGCGGTCGCCTTTTCCCACGTAATGACAAGCCAACCTGATCGGCCCACGAGAATGAAAGTCTTATAAAGGTTGAGCGCAAAGGCAACCTTGCGTTTTCGATTCATGCGCACAGACGCGAGGTCATAGCGCGATATAGTCAAGTATTCGTCAAGGACGACACAACTCCCAAGGGGCGGTATGAATTTATCGTGCTGCCCGAAGAGTATTCTGCGCCGTCTGCTGCACCGACAACGCTATTTCACTTCGAATTCGGAGCGATGGGTGAGTTTATGCTTGGTGAAAGAGAATTTGCATGCGACCCGGATGACTTAGATAAGGCATTTCTACGGAATTCCGTGATCAACTTTGTGATCGGCGCACTTCAAGAGTTCCTATCAGCATGATTGCATATGTGTCAGGGCTTGATAGCCGAGTTATGACAATATTTTGGAATACTTGCAGCGTGAACTCGGTCACGGGTATTGGCATATTAGCGTTGTTTTCTCGGACGGGTGCAAGCAGAGGTTTAGCAGCATGTCCATGAAATGGTGTCGCCGGCGCCTCTACTAGTATCGACCAGCGTACTAACGCGCCCTTACGCTACGTCGACATTGTATTGTCAAGTTGAGGCCACTGATCTTCAGCCGCGCCAAAAGTGTAAACAACTCGTGGCGTTCAGAAAAAACACCTATATTGTTTACAAAAATGACAAGTTTTAGGACTCATGGATCGCTTTCGCTTTGATATCCAGTGCCTCTTGTCTGTTTACACTTGACAATAGGTCGATAAATGAAAGAGGAAGGTATGGTTGCTCATGTCGGTGCTGCGCTGCCTGGAAAATTGCAAGCCGCCATTCTAACGCGGCGCCCCGGTACGGCCCAGCAGTCCGTCAATGCCGAATGGCGAACGACTACACGGCGATGCGGTCGCGCCCAGCTTCCTTGGCCCGGTACAGGGCGGCATCGGCGGCCTCGACGAGGGCGCGTTCGTCCTGGCCGGCGGCCAGCGTGGCCACGCCGAACGAGCCCGTGATGTGCGGCAGCGGCTGGCGCATGTCGCCGAACACGACGGCGTCGCGCATGCGCGCGCACAGGCGTTCGGCCACCATGATGGCCAGCTCGCGCGGCGTGTCGGGCAGGATCGCCGCCAGTTCCTCGCCGCCGTAGCGCACGGCGAAATCGGTGGGCCGCAGCGCCGCGCGGATCGCCCCGGCCGCCGCGACCAGCGCGCCGTCGCCGGCGATGTGGCCGTGGGTGTCGTTGAAGCGCTTGAAGTGGTCCAGGTCGATCATCACCAGCGACAGCGGGGCGCCGTCCTGGCTGGCGCGGGCCACCAGCTTGGGCAGCATGTCGTTCAGCCAGGCGCGGTTGTACAGGCCCGTCAAGGCGTCGTTGAACGACATCTGGCGGTAGAACTCGCCCAGCTTCTGGCGCCGCCGCAACAGGGCATTGGCGGCACGGATGCGGAAGGACAAGAGGCGCAGCAGGTTGCGCGCGACGCCGTGGTGGCGCTCGATCAATTGCCACACGAGCTCGGGCTCGATGACGAGCAGTTCGCTGTCCTCCAGCGCGACCATCGCGGCCAGGTTGGCGGCATCGTCCAGCACCGATTGCTCGCCCACGCTCTCGCCGGGCAGTACGTGTTCGACGCCGCCTTCGCCCATCGTCGCCGGCGCTTCCACGCCGAGCTCGCCGGACAGCACGATGTACAGGCGGGCGCGCAAGCCATCCTCGACGGCCTCGCCCCTGGCGACGCGCACGACGGCGCAGCCCGCCAGTTCGGCGGCGACGGCCGGGGTGTCGATGCCGCGGAACAGCTCGAGATCAGCGACATGGTAGCGGGACGCACCGAAGGTGCCGTTGGCGTGCATAGACTGGGCTGACTCTCTAGTTGACTTTCGGAAACTAAGCTATATTGACGACTCCGCATCATACCTCATGGACATACGGCACGGCATCTGGCGCAGGGCGGAGAACGGTGGTTGAATGGCGGGATGAACGCTTCCAACGACACTTCCGACGCCGCCGACGACGCGCTGGTCGATGCCCTCGGCCGGCGCCACGTGCCCGCGCCCGAGGCGCGCATCGTCTGCCTGGTCCCGTCGATCACCGAACTGCTGTGCACGCTGGGCTTGGCGCCGCGCCTCGTCGGCCGCACGGGCTTCTGCATCCATCCGCGCGAGACGGTAGCCGCCATTCCCAAGGTGGGCGGCACCAAGGACGTGAACATCGAGAAGATCCGGCGCCTGGCGCCGACCCACGTCGTCGTCAACATCGACGAGAACGAGAAGCCGACCGTGGACGCCCTGGCGGCCTTCGTCCCGCACGTCGTCGTCACCCACCCGAACGCCCCGCGCGACAACCTGGCGCTGGCCCGGCTGATGGGTGCGCTGTTCGGCGCCCGCGAGGCCGCCGCGCGCTGGTGCGCCGCGTTCGAGGACGAGTACGCGCGCCTGCGCGCCATGCCGCGCGCACCCGCGCGCACGGTGTTGTACTGCATCTGGCAGGATCCGTGGATGGCGGTGTCGCAGGGCACCTACATCGCCGCGATGCTGGCCGAGATCGGCTGGAGCGTGCCGGTGCTGGGGGGCGAGCGCTATCCGCGCTTCGCCTGGTCGCAGGAACTGGCCGACGGCCTCGATGCGGTGCTGCTGTCGACGGAGCCTTACCGCTTCACGCAAGCGCATGCGGACGCACTGGAAAAGCAGCTTGGTCTTCCCGTGCTGCTCGTCGATGGCGAGATGATGTCGTGGTACGGCAGCCGTGCGCTCGATGGCTTGCGCTATCTGCGCGGACTGCGCGCCATGCTGGAGTAAGCCATGCCGCCCCTGCCCGGGCAGGGGTGGCGGAGGGGGCGATTACAGGCCGCTGGTGAGGTTCTTGTCGGACTCGGGCTCCGGCAGCAGGTCCGCCGGGATCGGCTCGCGCATCTTCTTGTCGTTCAGGCGGCCGAGGGCGCTGTCCAGCGCACGCTTGAGCTTGTCGGCGGCCTGGGAGATCGACATGTCCAGGTTCTGCGCATGGGCGTGCACGACCACCGGCGCATAGCCGGAGACGCGCGCTTCCATCATGCAGTAGTTGCTGCCGTCTTCGTGTTTCTGGCTGTTCTCGTTGCTCAGGTGGACGTCGACGCGGCGCACGTGCTCGCCGAAGCGGCCTATCGAAGCTTCGACGTTGCTGCGGACGCGTTCGTCCAGGCCCTGGTGGCGGTCGATGGTGTTGTCGGTGTTGATATTGATTTCCATGAATTCCTCCAAGTAGTGAATCGTTGGAACGATCTTACACGTCCTGCATGAGAATTCATGTGGGCCAGCGCACGCAGTTTTTCAAGTCCTCAACACATACCCGCTTTAATTATTTACCACGCTGGCCGCGATATTGATCGACAAGCCAAGGATGACGAGGTTGAAGAAAAAGGCCAGCACCGAGTGGCCCAGCACCAGCTTGCGCATCGGGCGCGAACGGATGCTCACGTCGGACGTCTGCACGGCCACCGAGATGGTGAAGGAAAAATACAGGAAGTCCCAGTAGTTCGGCTCGAGGGCATCGTCGGGAAAGCGCAGCGGCGGGCCGCCCGCATCCTCGCTGCAGTAGTACAGGTGGCCGTAGTGCAGCGCGAACAGCACGCCCACCAGCAGCCAGGAGCCGATCACGGTCAGCACCGTGAACGCGTAGTGCAGCGCCGCCTCGTCGGGACTTATCTTGCCCATGCGCGCCAGTTCGGTGACGATGGCGTACAGGCTCAATATGGCGCCCAGCACCATCGCCGTCAGCACCGCGCGCGCGCTTTCGTCCTGGCGCTCGGCGACGGCGCGCACCTGGCGGTGGTCGGCGCGCGCCATCATCCACGCCATGCTGGCGAGATAGGTCCAGACCCCGCTGTTCCAGCCGACCAGCGCGCGCCACACCCACGGGTGGCTGCCCGGCAGCAGCAGCGCGACCGCGAGCCCGAACACGACGCCCAGCACCAGGTGCGGACGGGCGCGCACGAAGCGCGCGGGGCGCGAGCCGTGATGGCGATGCCGTCCCATGGCTATTGCGCCTTGGCCCGCGCCGCTTCCTCGGCTTCGTGGTGCGGGAAGCGGTCCATGCGCGACAGCACGGGGAACAGCTTCATCCAGGTCGCGGTGACGACCAGCGTGGCCACGCCGCCGAAGATGATCGCGGGGACGAGGCGGAACCAGCTCGCCGTCACGCCCGATTCGAATTCGCCCAGCTCGTTGGACGCGCCGATGAACACCGCGCTCACGGCGCTCACGCGGCCGCGGATCTCGTCCGGCGTCTCGTACTGGACCAGCAAATGGCGGATATACACGCTGATCATGTCGCCGGCGCCGAGCAGGAACAGCGCCGCCAGCGCGATGGGGAAGCTGTGCACCAGGCCCATCGTGACGGTGGCCAGGCCGTACAGGGCGACACCGCCGAACATCCAGGCGCCGACCCGGCGCGTGATCGGATAGAAGGCCAGCGCGATCGAGCACAGCGCGGCGCCGGCGCCCGGCGCCGTGCGCAACAGGCCCAGCAGTTCGGGACCCGCATGCAGCACGTCGTGCGCGTAGGCGGGCAGCAGGGCGGTGACGCCGCCGAACAGCACGGCGAACAGGTCGAGCGAGATCGCGCCCAGCACGATCGGGCGCGACCACACGAAGCGCAGGCCTTCCAGCAGCGTGTTCCAGCTGACCGGCGCCTTGGCGCGGGCCTGCTGGGCGCTGTGGGTACCGGACATGAGCAGCACCGACAGCGCCAGCAGCACGCTCGACACCGTGTACACGACGTTCGGCCCGAGCACGTACAGCAGGCCGCCGACCACGGGGCCGGCGATCGTCGCCACCTGCATGCTCGAGGAGCTCAGGGCCACCGCCTGCGAGAATTCGTGGTTGGGCACCAGGTTGCGCAGCACGGCCTGGGAGGCGGGCATCATGAAGGCGCGCGCGCTGCCGTACAGCACCAGCACGGCGAACACGGGCCAGACGACCTTGCTGCCGGACAGCGTGAACGCCACCAGCAGCAGGCTGCACAGCAGCTGCGTGGCCAGGCACAGCATGACGATGTTGCGGCGGTTGTGGGTGTCGGCCACGTGGCCGGCCCACAGGATCAGCACGAGGAAGGGCGCGAACTGGGCCAGGCCGATGAGGCCCAGGTCGAACAGGCTGCCGGTGATCTGGTACACCTGCCAGCCGACGGCGACGCTCTGCATCTGGACGGCGAGCGTGCCGAGGAAGCGGGACGACAGGTAGAAGGAGACGTTACGGTTGCGCAGGACGGCAAGGCCGCCTGAAGGCGAGGGCGATGGCATGGACGGGCAGGATTCGGACGAAATACAGGGCGCAATACAGCGCAAAAGGGTGCTGGTAGAAAAGCAACCTTCATTGTGCCCTATATGCCGAATATATGCTGTCTTGACACTCTCCCGCCTACGACGCCAGGTCGGCCTCGGTAGTGAAGGCGTCGGCGTAGAACTCTTCCGCGGGCAGGCCGCAATGCGCCACGTACTCGGTGCGCGCGGCATCGACCATGACGGGCGCGCCGCAGGCATACACCTGGTGCTGCGACAGGTCGGGGATGTCCTGCATCACGGCCGCGTGGACCCAGCCGGTGCGGCCGCTCCAGCCGTCTTCCGGCAGCGCGTCCGAGACCACGGGCACGTAGGTCAGCCAGGGCAGCTCGCGCGCCCATTGCTCGCACAGTTCGTGCATGTACAGGTCCTGCGGGCGCCGGCCGCCCCAGTACAGGGCGACCTTGCGCTCCGACTTCAGGTGGATCATGTGCTCGACCAGCGCCTTGACGGGCGCGAAGCCCGTGCCCGAGGCCAGCAGCACGATGGGCTTGTCCGAATCCTCGCGCAGGAAGAAGGTGCCCAGCGGGCCTTCGAAACGCAGGATGTCGCGTTCCTTCATGGCGCCGAACACGTGGTCGGTGAACAGGCCGCCGGGCAGGTGGCGGATGTGCAGTTCCAGCGGGCCGCTGAAGGAGGGCGCCACGGCGATGCTGTAGGCGCGGCGCTTGCCGTCCTTGAGCATGAATTCGACGTACTGGCCGGCGCGGTAGGCCAGCGCCTCGTTGGCCGGCAGTTGCAGCGTGAGGATGGCGACGTCCGGCGCGGCGCGGCGGATCGACTGCACGCGCGTGGGCATCTTGCGCAGCGGGTACTCGCTGCTGCCGCCCACTTCGCGCGCCTCGATGGTCAAGGGGCCTTCCGGCACGGCGCAGCAGAACAGCGCATAGCCTTGCAGCTTTTCCTGGTCCGTCAGGGCGCGCGCCTGGTGCGGCTTGTGGTGCACCGTGCCCTCGACGACCTTGCCCTTGCAGGAACCGCAGGCGCCGTTCTTGCAGCCGTAGGGCAGGCCGATGCCGGCGCGGATGGCCGCGCCGAGCACGGTGTCGTCCGCCTCGCAGTCGAAGTGGTGGCCGCTGGGCTGGACAGTGATCTGGAACGTCATACAATCCTCGAATGAATACTCAATATGATCTGAAATCGGATAAGCCGCGTTTCGGCAGGCCGCACCTCGGCAAGCCGCGCCTGCTGGTGGTCGGCTGCGGCGACGTCGGCATGCGCCTGCTGCCGCTGCTCACGGCGCGCTACCGCGTGTTCGCGCTCACCAGCCAACCCGGACGCTGCGCCGAGCTGCGCGCCGCCGGGGCGATTCCCGTCGTCGCCGACCTCGACCGGCCGCGCACGCTGGCCCGCCTGGCCGGCCTCGCGCGCCGCGTGGTACACCTGGCGCCGCCGCAGCCGCAGGGCGCGCTCGACGTGCGCACGCGCAATTTGACCGCCATTCTACCCGAGGGGGCCCAGGTGGTTTATGTCAGCACCAGCGGGGTCTACGGCGACCGCGGCGGGCGCCTGACGCCGGAAACGACGCCGGTAGCGCCGCGCAATGCGCGCGCCGCGCGCCGCGTCGATGCCGAACGGGTGCTGCGCGCCTGGACGCTGGCCGCGCGCGGCCGGGTGACGATCCTGCGCGCGCCCGGCATCTACGCGGCCGACCGCCTGCCGCTCGAGCGCCTGCAGCGCGGCACGCCGGCGCTGGCCGCGGACGACGACGTGTACACCAACCACATCCACGCGGACGACCTGGCGCGGCTGGCGCTGGCGGCGCTGCGGCACGGCAAGCCAAGCCGCGCCTACAACGCCAGCGACGACACGCACATGAAGATGGGCGCGTACTTCGACCTGGTGGCCGACGCCTTCGGGCTGGCGCGGCCCCCGCGCCTGGGGCGTGCCGAGCTGGAGCGGGTGGTGACGCCGGTGCAGCTGTCCTTCATGTCGGAATCGCGCCGGCTCGACAATAGCCGCCTGCGCGAGCTGCGCGTACGGCTGCTGCATCCGCGTGTGGAAGCGGTGGTACAGGCGGCCGCACGATTGCATGTAAAGGCTTGACAAAGCGGAAAAGGGGCGGGGGAAATAAGGCCGGCTTAAGCAAATAATAATTGATCCATGTATCATTCGGGAACGCCGTAGAGCGACCATACAAATACAAGGTTATTTCCCAAACTAGCGTATTTTTCATACCCGGACTGGGTGATGAAAAATAGTTCATGGATTGTTATTTTTGAAAGAAGATCATGCCTATCCGCCGTATTCCGACCGGCGCCGAGTATGACCCGAACCGGGTGCTCGACGCCATCATCAAGAAACTGTCGCTCAAGAACGATGCCGCCCTGTCGCGCGTGCTCGAAGTCGCTCCGCCGGTGATCAGCAAGATCCGCCACAACACGCTGCCGATCGGGGCCACCATCCTGCTGCGCATGCACGAAGTGTCCGACTACAGCATCCGCGAACTGCGCGCGCTGATGGTGCGCGACGGCGCCGGGAAAGAAGCGCTGCCCGCCTGATACGAAAACGCCCGTGCCGCGAACGGCACGGGCTCGGACGCAAGCGCGCCGGCGTCCTGCCGGTCAGGCGCTGGCCTGCCAGGTGATGGCGCCGTTCTCGATGCGGATGTCGCGCACGGCCGGGGCGGCGCGCAGTGCGAATCCCGTCGACGCGCCGTTCGGGACGGGACCGCCGCAGAATGCGATTGCCGCTGCGTTGCGATCGTTCGGGACGGGACCGCCGCAGAACGCCAGCGCCGCCGCCTTGCGATCGTTCGGGACGGGACCGCCGCAGAACGCCACCGCCGCTGCCTTGCGATCGTTCGGAACGGGACCGCCGCAGAACGACAGCGCCACCGCCTCCCCGTTCGGAACCGGGCCGCCGCAGAACGCCGTCTTCGCGCGCATGGCCGGATAGGCTTCGCCGAACGTCGCTTCGTACAGGGTACGCATGCGTTCGCCGCTGTCGAGGCGGAACTGCGCGTCGTCGCCGCCGCGCATGCCCACGTACGGGTAATGGTGCAGGAAGTAGCCGAAGACCTGTTCGCAATCCTGGGCGTACTTCATCGTGTCGAGGATGTGGTAGTGCCAGAAGGTATCGACGTCGGCCAGTGGCGCCGTCTCCTCATGCGGATACAGCTTCATCAGGCACAGGAAACGCCGGTATTCCTTTTCGACGGCATCCGCCTTCTCCCGGCTCCAGCCTTCGCCCGATGCGACATGCATCAGCTTGGCCTTGATCGGTTCCAGGTCGAGTTCCATTACCGCGGTCAGCGAAATGTTGGCTTTCATGGTCATCCTCATCGTAGTGGTGATGTCGTTGTGTACTGCTTCCTAGTGATGGTTGCGGTATTGCGGGTTTCCGACGTATTCCGCCATTTCCAAGCAGCAAGAATAAAACTTGTCCTTGACCTGCATTACCTGTGCTCAATGTAGTTGAGCCAACTAGTGGAATACTTGCGATTGGTCAATATTCGGGCCCGGACGGTTTCAAATCACGGCCGAGCCGGACTTGAACTCGTGTTGCGGATACACCGGCGGCTCGGCCGCGCCGATCACCGGCGCCGACACCATCACCGTCGTCCCGCCGTCCGGCTCGCTGAACACGGCGCAGGTGCCGCCCAGGATGACGATGCGTTCCTCGATGCCGACGAGGCCGAAGGAGCCGAACTTGTTGTGTCCGCCCGGCGGCAGGCCCACGCCGTTGTCCTTGACCGTCAGCGACAGCCAGTCGCCGTTCAGGCGCAACTCGACCCTGACCTCGGTGGCGTTCGCATGGCGCACGATATTGGTCAGGGATTCCTGCAGGATGCGGAAGAACGCGGTGGCGCAATGGTCGGGCAGGGCGATGTCGCCATGGTCGTCGTGCACCTCGCAGCGGATGCCGGTGCGGCGCTGGAACTGGTTGACCTGCCATTCCACGGCGGCCGACAGGCCCAGGTCGAGCACGGTAGGGCGCAGGTCGTTGATGATCTGGCGCACGCTCTTGATCGTGGTGTCGAGCTGCAGCAGCGTGGCGCGGGCGCGTTTGTGCAGGATGCCGTGCGAGCCCTTGGTGCGCGTGGCCAGCAGTTCCGTCTCGATGCGCAGCGCCAGCAGGTTCTGGCCGAGGTCGTCGTGGATCTCGCGCGCGATGCGCTTGCGCTCCAATTCCTTGATCTGGTACGCGTGGTCGGCCAGGCGCCGCAGCTTGTAGTGCGACAGCTGCAGCTTGCTCTGGCTCTCGCGCAGTTCGCTCGTCATTTCGCGGGCCAGCACGAGGGCGGCGCGGCGCGACGAGGTCAGGATGTACAGGAGCGCATACAGCAGGATCGAGCCGAGGAAGCCGAAGGCCATCATCAGCTTCGGATAGTAGGCGTCGAATTCCGTGTACAGCGCCGCCTTGGGCACGCTGTAGACGGTCTTCCACGGGCGGCCGTTGTAGTCCAGCGGCAGCGAGGTCGAGAAGATATCGTCGCCCCGCTCGAGGGCGGGCCTGGGCGTGGCATTGGTGCCGTGGCTGTCGAACAGCGTCATCGGCGGGGCGTTCATGTGCCAGCCGTCGGCCTCGAGTTTCTGTCCGGTGTCGAGCAGTGTCATGCGCATGCCGGACAGGGGGATTTCGTCCATGGCGCCATGCAGCAGCTTGGGCAGGCTGAAGGCGATGCCGATCGAGCCGTCGTACGCCGCGCGGCGCTGCTCGACCGTATCGCGCGGCATCCCATGGCGGTAGACCGGCAGGCGCATGCCGAGGAAGATGTCGTTGGGCCTGGACAGCAGCGGGATCGGCGAGCCCGTTACCACGATCGTGCCCTCGTCGCGCGACTGCAGCAATTGCGTGCCGAAGTAGGGATTGGCAAGCAGGTCGATGCCGAACAGCCGGGAGTGCCCGGGATCGGGCTCGTAATAGGTCACGATCAGGTATTCGGACCGGATGCCGGGCGGCGAGATGCCGACGGGCGTTTCGTCGCGGCCCAGGTGGCGGCGAATGTCGGCCCGCCAGCGCTCCATCAGCGCGGGCCTGTCGCGCTCGGTCACGTGGCGCGCGAAATTGATGTTGTCGACTGCCGGGAAATGCGCGCTCAGCGCCAGGCCGCGCACGTACTCATGGAATTCGTCGTGGTCGACGTGGCTGGAGCTCTGCAGCACGCTGGCAGTGTTGCGCAGCAGGTCCGTGTACGACTTGATGCGCACCTCGATCACGCTTTGCGCATAGCGCGCATGGTTGGCGAAGCGCTCGCGCGCATCGCTCTCGATCGAGCGGTGGGTGAAGATGTACAGCGAACTGCCGATCAGCGAGGACAGCAGCGCGCCGATCCAGAACGAGACCTTGGTGATGGAAAAGGCATCCCGCAGCACCGTAGACATGGCAATCCCCGACGGATGTATTTATCCATATCAACTTACTCAAGTTGGATGCGGGGGGGACCTAGCAGATCAGACGGGTTGTGGGGACAAACGGCAGAATATACGCATGTGGCCCCTGCGCGGCAGGGGCGACGGTGGCGGATTGCCCGCCACCTTCACTTACTTGGCCCAGCTGTCCTTGAGCGTGGTGACGCGGTTGAACACCGGCTTGCCCGGCTGGGAATCGACGCGGTCGGCGACGAAATAGCCGTGGCGCTCGAACTGGAAGCGCTGGTCGGCCACGGCGTCCTTCAGGCCCGGCTCCAGGTAGGCCGTGACGGTTTCCAGCGCGTTCGGGTTCAGCACCGACTTGAAGTCGCGCCCGCCCGCATCCGGCTGCGGTTCCGTGAACAGGCGGTCGTACAGGCGTACCTCGGCTTCGAGCGCGTGCGAGGCGCCGACCCAGGTGATGTTGCCCTTGACCTTGTAGTTGTCGGCGCCCGGCGTGCCCGATTTCGAATCCTCGAAATAGTTCACGTGGACGGCCGTCACGTTGCCGTTCTCGTCCTTGTCGAAGCCCGTGCACTCGACCACGAAGCCGTACTTCAGGCGCACGCGCGCGCCCGGCTTGTCGGCCGTGGGCGGGGTGAAGCGGTGGTAGCCCTTGGTCGGCACTTCCATGAAGTCTTCCTGCTCGATCCACAATTCCTTCGTGAACGGGAAGGAGCGGGTGCCCCATTCCGGATGGTGCGGGTGGACCGGCGCGCTGCACTCGACGACTTCGCCTTCCGGGAAGTTGTCGACGATCAGCTTGAGCGGACGCAGCACGGCGATCGCGCGCGGTGCCTTCGGATCGAGGTCGTCGCGCAGCGCGCCTTCCAGCGTGCTCATGTCGATCCAGCCGTCGACCTTGGACACGCCGATGCGCTCGCAGAACAGCTGGATCGATTCCGGCGTGTAGCCGCGGCGGCGCAGGCCGACGATGGTGGGCATGCGCGGGTCGTCCCAGCCCGTGACGATGTGCTCGTCGACCAGCTGGCGCAGCTTGCGCTTGGAGGTGACGACGTAGGTCAGGTTCAGGCGCGAGAATTCGTACTGGCGCGGTACCGGGCGGGTGAAGAAGCCGCCGTCGGCCAGCGTGTCCACGAGCCAGTCGTAGAACGGGCGGTGGTCGGTGAATTCCAGCGTGCACAGCGAATGCGTGATGTCTTCCAGCGCATCCGAGATCGGGTGCGTGTAGTCGTACATCGGGTAGATGCACCATGTGTCGCCGGTGCGGTGGTGGTGCGCATGGCGGATGCGGTACAGGGCCGGGTCGCGGTTCGTCATGATGGGCGAGGCCATCGCGTCCTCGCTCATCTTGGCGCGCAGGATGTGTTCGCCGTCCTTGTACTTGCCGGCCTTCATGTCGCGGAACAGTTGCAGCGATTCTTCCACCGGGCGGTTGCGGAACGGCGAGTTGGTGCCCGGCGTGCCGAAGTTGCCGCGGTTCTTCGCCATGTCCTCGGCGCTCTGGCTGTCGACGTAGGCCTTGCCTTCCTTGATCAGGTACTCGGCCATCTCGTACAGCTTGTCGAAATAGTCGCTGGCGTAGTGCAGGTATTCCTGGCCGCCCTGTTCCCAGGAGAAGCCCAGCCACTTGACGCTGTCCATGATGGTGTCGACATATTCCTGGTCTTCCTTCTCGGGATTGGTATCGTCGAAGCGCAGGTGGCAGCGGCCGGCGTAGTCGCGCGCCAGGCCGAAGTTCAGGCAGATCGATTTGGCATGGCCCACGTGCAGGTAGCCGTTCGGCTCCGGCGGGAAGCGCGTGATGACCGGGGGCATGCCTGCGCGGGCATGGGTGCCCGCCGCGAGATCGGATTCGACGATCGCGCGTACGAAATTCGACGACGGCGCAGGTGCCGCCGCGGAGTTCTTGTCGTTGCTCATGGAAACTAGTTCTGGATAGGTAATATCCAGGCATTTTACCGTAGATGCACGGGACCGGGCCGCCTATGTGGGCAAGCGCACGGTTTGGCGCGCCACCCAGGATGGATACTGGACGCGCCCCGTCTTCCGGCAGGCGCGAGCGGCCATGGCGAACCTGTCAAGATGGCGCTTTCTATAGCATAATCTCGGATTGACATTTTTTTTCGGCACAGCCGGAGAGTTCCAAGTGGAAAATCTATACGCGATCCTCGGCGTCGCGCCGAACGCCACCGACGACGACATCAAGAAGGTATATCGCTCGCTGGCGATGCGCTACCACCCGGACCGCAACCAGGCGCCGGGCGCGGAAGCACGCTTCAAGGCCGTCACCAAGGCCTACGAGGTGCTGTCCGATCCGGCCAGGCGGGCCGAATACGACCAGAGCGTGAACCACCGCATCGTGCTCGACGCCGAGGCGGAAGCATTCGAGCTGTGGCGCTCCTTGTTCGCGCTGAACGGCGTGACGATTGCCGCTTGACCGCGCAGGCCCACCCGCGCCCCCCAAGACATCAACAGAATACGAGTCGAACATGAAAAAAGTACATCCGGAATTCGCTTTCCAGTCGCGCGAACTGGAAGGCCAGATCGAAGGCACGCTGGGCGATCCGCCCAACCGCAAGAACTACGACACGATGGTGCAGGCCCTCGTGTCCGAGTACGCCAGCGGCGACGGCCTGGACGACGTCAACATGATGGCGTTCGCCCTGGTCGACCGCATCCGCTTCACCGACCCCAAGGGCCTCATCCGCGAAGCCTACGACTACGAGGGCGGCGATCCGGCCCACGTATTCTCGATGGCCAATTGCGACGGCGACGAGGAAGGCAAGGCCATGTACGAGGCGATCTGCGCCAACCACCCGGAGATGGCGCGCCAGGCCATCGTCACCGCCTTCCTGTACAAGAATCCGGCGCGCTGGGAAGACGACGACCAGTCGCTCGACCAGCTGGCGCGCGACGACGAGGGTGACGACGACGAGCTGGACGAAACCGCGGCCGGCGCCGCCGGCGACGACTTCGTCGGCCTGTTCGACCAGGATGGAGGCGAGCGCGAATGAGCGACGAGAACAAATCCAACCTGCCGGCGCTGACCAGGCAGGTCGGCGACCTGGTGCTGGCCGGTTCGCTGCAGCACGCCGAGGAAGCGCTGTCGCAGGCGGCCGACGAGCATGGCGACTACGCCGTGGCCGAGGTGCTGTCGACGCTGCCGCCGCAGGTCACCGCGCTGCACCTGGCCGGCTTCGACGGCGCCAAGACCTCGCTGGCGACGCTGCTGGTGCCGCCCAAGGCCTGGGCCGAGAGCCTGGCCTACCTGGCCGCGACCTGGCCGGACGACATGATCGAGGACGATCCCGAGCGCATCGCCGAGGGCCTGTTCAACCACCTGCACGGCGTCGTCTACGCGACCGACGACGAGGACCGCCGCCACGAACTGCTGAGCGAAGCGTCGGCCACCGACTACGGCGCGACCGCGTTCGCCATCGTGTGGTCGCTGGCGCCGCGCGAGATCCTCGAGGTGGCCGGCGAGATCAACAACCGCGGCCCGCACATCAACGTGCACACGACGTCCGACAGCGACATCGTGCCGCTGGCCGTCGACCTGGCCAAGGCCAGCGAGGATGGCTGGCAGCGTTCGCTGCTCGAGCTGTTCCCGGAATACCGCAACACGGCCGACCTGGCCGACGTCGAGCTGCCGGACGACCCGGACGAGGAGCCTGAATTCCAGCAGCGCACGACGCGCGAACTGCTGTACCGCCTGCGCAAGCAGGTGCCGTCCGTGCGCAGCCAGCCGCGCCGCAGCGGCCGCCGCAGCATGGGTACGGACATCTTCTCGTGAGCGGGGTAGAAGCACGCATGCTGCCAGCCATCGTCATAGAGAAACTGCCGCGCCTGGTGCGCGCGATCCGCCTGATCCCGGGCCGGGCCAGCGCCGACGAGGCGGCGGGCCTGGCCGACGAGCTGGCGGGCATTACCGCCATGGTCGCGGAAAAATTCACCAACGACCGCACGGCCGAGGGCATCGGCCGCGCCCAGCTGCTCACCATCGGCTGCGTGTCGCTGGGCCTGGAAGACCTGGTCGGCGACGAGCCGGACGACGTGGGCGACGAAGCCGCCGTCGGCGTGCTGGTGAGCGAGGGTGCGGAGCTCGTGTTCCAGGCGGGCTTCCGCATGATCCGCGAACTGGCCGCGCTGCCGGAAGACACGCTGCTGGGCGAATTCGACAACGACCCCGTGTACGCGCAGCGCCGCCTGAAGGAGCTGTTCGTCGACATCTGCACGGCCGACCCGGGCGAGACCTGGACCGGCCACCAGCGCTACCTGGGCCAGCTCAAGCAGCGCCAGGAAACCCAGGCCGTCGTGCGCACGGCACAGTGGCTGCGCCGCCACCACTGGGAAGGCGCAGTCAAGGATCCGGACCTGAACGCCGAGGGCGTGATCGCGCTGGCGATCGTGTTCGGCATCGACGGCAGCGGCCGCATCGTGGCGCGCACGGGGCAGAAGGAGTTCGAGCGCTTCGTGAACGCGGTACGCAAGGAACAACCGGACTTCCAGGCCGGCTGGGCCAAGCTGCTGGAGAACATCCCGGCGCCGCACCAGGCCATCATCGCCAAGCGCATCGAGGCCTACCGCGACAGCACCTTCCTGAAGAACATCGCGGGCAAGGTGCCGCTGGCGCAGCTGTTCGTCGAGCTGGAAAACTACGCGGGTTCCGAGATCGACGCCGAGTATCCGTAGTCGAGGGCGTTCGGTGGGCGCCACGTGCCCACCATGACCATCTCCACGTATGGACATGGCCGTTCCCGTTTGGGGCTATGATTGCCCGTAAAAACAGGATCCATTTGCATGTCCCATCCCCCCATCACCACCGGCAGCGCCGAATTCAAGCGCATCAACCGCGCCATGGTCTTCGGCGGCTTTTCCACCTTCGCCCTGCTGTACTGCGTGCAGCCCCTGATGCCGCTGCTGGCGCGCGATTTCGCGCTCACGCCGGCGCAGAGCAGCCTCGCGCTGTCCGTCGCCACCGCCGCGCTGGCCGTCTCGCTGCTCGTGTCCAGCGTGCTGTCCGAGCGCCATGGCAGGAAGCCCCTGATGGCCGGCTCGATGTTCGCCGGCGGGGTGCTCACGCTGCTGGCCGCGTTCGCCCACAGCTATCCGCAATTGCTCGCGCTGCGCGCGCTGCTGGGCCTGCTGCTGGGCGGGATGCCGGCGCTGGCGATGGCCTACCTGAGCGAAGAGATCGACGGGCCGTCGCTGGGCCATTCGATGGGCCTGTACATCGGCGGCAGCGCGTTCGGCGGCATGGCCGGCCGCGTGCTGTCGTCCTTCATCAGCGATTTCTACGACTGGCGCATCGCCATGGGCGTGATGGGCGTGGCGGGCCTGTACGCCGCGTTCGAATTCAACCGCAGCCTGCCGGCCTCGCGCCGCTTCCGGCAGGGGCAGGGCGGCTTCGCGGCCCTGTTCCACGGCACCGTCAGGCACCTGCGCGACGAAGGCCTGCCCTGGTTGTTCTGCCTGTCCTTCCTGCTGATGGGCGCTTTCGTCAGCATGTACAACTACATCGGCTACCGCCTGCTGGCGCCGCCGTACGCGCTGCGCCAGAGCGCCGTCGGCGCCTTGTCGGTGCTGTACCTGCTGGGCATCTTCAGTTCCGTCTGGGCCGGCAAGCTGGCCGACCGCCTGGGACGGCGCAACGTGCTGTGGCTGGTGATGGGCATCATGCTGGCCGGCCTGTTGCTGACGCTGGCCGCGCCGCTGGCCTTCGTCGTCGTCGGCATGGGCCTGTTCACCTTCGGCTTCTTCGCCTCGCACTCGGTGGCCAGCAGCTGGGTCGGGCGGCGCGCGCGGCCGCCGCAGGCGCTGGCCTCGGCCCTGTACCTGTTCTTCTACTACCTGGGTTCCAGCGTGGTCGGCTGGCTCGCCGGCATCCTGTGGGCGCACGGCGGCTGGGCCGGCGTCGTCACGCTGCTGGGCGCGATCCTGGCGGCGGCGGTCGGCGTGGCGCTGCGCCTGCGCGGCCTCGCGCCGCTGGCGCCGCTGCCCGCCACGCCTGTTTCCGAGGCGCAATAAGAAATCAAATCCGGTAAATATGGTGGCAGTTTATTGCTGAGTTTTCCTGCTCTTCAGTATGTTTCGTGCGCCGGTTTTGCTGTGAAAAGCTTAATGTGACGATTCCAGGCCCGCACTCCAGGCAGTGCGGACATACACCATCAATGCGAAGGAGTACGTCATGTTGCAAGCAAACGAAATCCAGCAGCGATTCACTCATATTCAGCAAACCATCGGCGAAGCGCAGCAGGCGCTGGGCGACGCCCCGGACGAAATCCGCGACTGCATCGAGAAGCTGTCGCGCGAGGCGCAGCAGGCCCAGGACGTGATGCAGTCGAACGACCAGCAGCGCGTGATCGAATGCGTCGACCGCCTGGAAGACATGGGCGACGAAGCCAAGCGCATCAGCCGCTCGCTGCCGCAGATGCCGGCGCACCTGGAAGCCGCGGTGACCCGCGTGCACGCGGAGTTGTCGGACTTGAAGCACAAGCTGCACTAAGCGTGCGCTAAACGTGCACTAAGCGGCGCGCTACAGTAAGCCGGGAAGAAAAGCGTCGTCCCTGCGAAGGCAGGGACCCAATTTTATGTGCGCAGCGATTGCGCTAGTAGAACTTGGGTCCCTGCCTTCGCAGGGACGACGTCGTTTGGCAGCGCGTCATACGACGTTCCGGGCCCGCAGGGCGGCGATCTCCTCGCCGCTCTTGCCCAGCACCTCGCGCAGCACCTCGTCCGTATGCTGGCCCAGCAGCGGCGGCGCCAGGTCGCTCGTTGCCGGCGTCGCCGACAGCTTCATCGGGCTGCGCACCAGTTTCACCGTGCCCGCAACGGGGTGCGGCAAGGCGATCTCCATGCCGCGCGCGCGCACCTGCTCGTTGGCGAACACCTCGTCCAGCTCGTTGATCGGGCCGCACGGCACGCCTTCTTCTTCCAGCAGCGCGATCCACTCGTCGCGGCGCTTTTCCAGCACCATCTCGGCCAGCAGCGGCACCAGCGCGTCGCGGTTCTGCACGCGCAGCGGATTGGTGGAAAAGCGCGCGTCGTGCGCCAGTTCCGGCCGGCCGCCCGCCTCGACGAACTTGCGGTACTGGCCGTCGTTGCCGGCGGCGACGATGATGTGGCCATCCAGGCAGGCGAAGGTCTGGTAGGGCACGATGCTGGCGTGGGCATTGCCCCAGCGGCGCGGACGCTTGCCGCTGGCGAGGTAGCTGCTGCCGACGTTGGCCAGCATGGCGACCTGGGTGTCGAGCAGCGACATGTCGATGTGCTGGCCTTCGCCCGTGCGGTCGCGGTGCGTGAGCGCGGCCAGGATTGCCACCGTCGCATACATGCCCGTCATCAGGTCCGTGAGGGCGACGCCGGCCTTTTGCGGTCCGCCGCCGGGCAGCTCGTCGCGCTCGCCCGTGATCGACATCAGCCCGCCCATGCCCTGGACCAGGAAGTCGTAGCCGGCGCGGCCGGCGTAGGGGCCGTCCTGGCCGAAGCCCGTGATCGAGCAGTACACGAGGTCCGACTTGAGGGCCCGCAGCGATGCGTAATCGAGGCCGTAGCGCGCCAGGTGGCCGACCTTGAAGTTCTCGAGCACCACGTCGCATTGGAGGACCAGTTCGCGCAGCAGCGCCTGGCCGTCCGGGCTGGCGATATCGACGGTGACGGAGCGCTTGCCGCGGTTGGCGGACAGGTAGTAGGCCGCCTCGGTGGTGTGCGCGCCCGCGGCGTCCGGCGCGTAGGGCGGCCCCCAGGCGCGGGTATCGTCGCCGGCGCCGGGGCGCTCGATCTTGATGACGTCGGCGCCCAGGTCGGCCAGGTTCTGCGCGCACCAGGGCCCGGCCAGCACGCGCGACAGGTCCAGGACCCGGACATGGCCCAATGCCTTCATGTTGTCTCCTCGTTTTGTCGTTGTATGGTCCGGCGGATTATAGTCCCGCCTGCGCCTCCAGCGACGCCGCGAACAGGCTGCGTTCCTGGTCGACGATCAGGTCGACGCTGTGCCCATCCAGGCCCAGGGAGCCGAGCACGAAGGCCGACAGCTGCAGGCTCGCTTCCAGCGTTTCCGGCACCACCACGCTGGCGCCCGCGCGCTTGAGGGTCCGGGCATGCTTTTCGTCGCGCGAGCGGGCGAACAGGCGCGCGTGCGGGAATTCGCGCCGGATGCCGCGCACGGCCTGCAATGCCGCCGCCGGATTGTCCATCGTGAGCACGATGGCCGGCGCCTCGCCCGCATGCACGCGGCGCAGCAGTTCGGGGCGCGCCGCATTGCCGAAATAGACGGGCGCGCCGGCGCCGTGCTGCTGCGCCACCAGCTTGGCGTCGGTCTCGAACGCGATCCAGGGGATGCCCTGGCCGGCGAGCAGCTTGGCCAGCTGCTGGCCCACGCGCCCGAAGCCGGCGATGATCACGCGCCCGCCCGCGGACGGCGGCACGGCATCGGCCTGCGGCAGGATGTGCGCGCCCGCGCGCGCTTCCCAGCGCTCGCCGATGGCGCGTCCCAGCTTCGCCAGCAGCGGCGTGATGAACAGCGACAGGCCGACGGCCAGCATCACGCGCCCGCCCAGGCTTGCGTCCAGCAGCCGGCTCGCGACGGCGTAGCCGATCACGATGAAGGCGAATTCGCCGCCCTGGCCCAGCAGCAGGCCGCCTTCGACGGCGCGGCCCCACGGCAGGCCGCCCGCGCGCAGCAGCGGCGCGATCACGGCCGTCTTGCACAGCACCAGCGCCAGCACGGCGCCGGCGAGCCACACGGGCGCCTGCACGACCTGCAGCACGTCCATGCCCATGCCGACCGTCATGAAGAACAGCCCCATCAGCAGGCCCTTGAACGGTTCGATCATCAGCTCGACCTCGTGCTTGAATTCCGTCTCGGCCAGCAGCAGGCCGGCGATCAGCGCGCCCAGCGCCATCGACAGCCCGGCCATCGCGCACAGGCCCGCGATGCCGAAGGTCGACAGCAGGATCAGGGCCATGAACACGTCCGGCTGGCGGTTGCGGGCGAAGGCCCGGAACAGCGGACGGATCACGCGGCCGCCGACCAGGTAGATGAGGGCGATGGCGACGGCCGCCTTGGCCATCGCGATCAGCACCTGCAGCGCGATGGCGGCGCCGCTGCTTGCCGCATCGCCGCCGGCCAGCGCCCCGATCAGGATCAGGATCGGCACCACGGCCAGGTCCTGGAACATCAGCACGGCGAACGTGGCCTGGCCCAGGGGCGAGCCGGTGTCGTGGCGCTCGCCCAGCAGCTGCATCACGACGGCCGTCGACGACAGCGACAGCACCAGGCCCAGCACCAGGGCCGCATTCATGCCCGGGGCCAGCAGCAGCGCCACGGCGCCGCCGATCAGCGCTGCGCACAGCACGACCTGGGCCGCGCCGATGCCGAACACCCAGCGCCGCATCGCCCACAGGCGCGCGGCCGACAGCTCCAGGCCGATCATGAACATCAGGAACAGCACGCCCAGTTCGGCGAGCATCGCGACGTCCTCGTTGTTGGGGAAGGTGAACCAGCCGAGCCAGTGCAGGTCCTCGGCCATGCGACCCAGGCCGAAGGGGCCGAGCAGGGCGCCGACGGCGAGGAAGCCCAGCACCGGGTTGATGCGCAGGCGCTGCAGCGTGGGGATCAGGATGCCGGAGAGGGTCAGGAACAGGAGGATTTCCCGCAGAAAGGGGAAGGCGTGTTGCTCTTGCACGGGCGGACCTCGGTAATGACAAACCGGGCCATTGTAAATGAAAGGTAAATGCGGTCCGCGGCCGATGCGCCGGTAGGGTGGTCGGCTCCGCCGACCACGCGTTCAAACGGTACATGCACCGGCTGGACGCGTGGACGGCAGAGCCGTCCACCCTACCGGAGCGCGCCGACGCTGGTTTCTTCCTGCTGCCGATGCCCGCCCGCCTGCGGCTGGCGGCTCTCCGCCGTGCGGATCAGTTCTTCCATTTCCGGATCGTCCTGGTTGCGCAGCTCGAGGTAGCGCGCGATGGCGTTGTCCAGCGGCGGCAGCAGGATGCCGCGTTCGCTCGTCATGGCGGCGTAGCGCGGACGCGCCGCGGCCATGCCCAGTTCGGCGGCCGGCACGGCCTCCAGCGTCGCGGCATCGATGCCCGCGGCGTCGGCGGCCTTGCGCGCCAGGTCGGCCCAGGTGACGGCGCCGGCGTTGGCCAGGTGCCAGATGCCCGCTTCCGCATCGATGGCGAGATCGAGGCAGGTGTGCACCAGGTCCGGCACGTAGGTCGGCGAGACGGTCAGGTCGGACGCGGCGCGGAAGGTCTCGCCGCGCTCCAGCGCCTGCAGCGCGAGCGTGACGAAATTGTGCCGGTCCCACGGGCCGAAGAAGGCGCTGGTGCGCACGACCAGGGCGCCCGGGTGCGCTTCCAGCACGCGCCGTTCCGCCTCAAGCTTGCTGCGGCCGTAGACGTTCAGCGGCGCGGCGGCATCGCTCTCGACATAGGGCGCGTCCTTGGCGCCGTCGAACACGAGGTCGCTGGAGAACGTGGTCAGGTGCACGCCATGGCGCGCGCAGGCGGCGGCCAGGTGGGCGGCGCCGTCGGCGTTCTCGCGCATGCAGCGCTCGCGTTCGCCATCGGCCTCGGCATCGTCCACGCGCACGTAGCCGGCCGTGTTGATCACGGCCCAGGGACGGTATTGCGCCAGCGCGCGCTCGATGGAGTCGGGGTCGCCGATGTCCATGTCCTGGCGCGACAGCAGGCGGTAGGCGATGCGGCGGCGGTGGCAGGCGAGGGCGAAGGCGCGGCCCAGCGTGCCGGTGGCGCCCGTGATCAGCACGGGGCGCACGTCGCCGGGCACCTGGACGTGGCCGTCCGCCGTGATCGAGGTGATGGCGTCCGGCGTGGCGACGGGCTGGCACAGGAAGCGTCCCGGGCGGCGCCACCAGCCCTGGGCGCGCAGCACCGGGTGCGACAGCGGTGCGCCGGACGACAGTTCGCGCATCATGCGCGCCACGGCGGTGGGGCGCGGCGGCTGCGAGCGCACGTCGAAGGCGCCCGACTCGTAGTAGCCGCGGGCCTGGGTGACGAGGCTGTTCCAGTCGAAGGCGCCCAGCAGCGACCAGACGGTGACGGCGCGCACGTCGGCGCCATTGGCGCGCGCCTCCTTGGCGCCTTCCCAGATCTCGAGCAGCCAGCGCAGCTGGTCTTCGCGGTTGGCGTCGATGTGGGCTTCGGTGATGGCGAGGGGGATGCCGTAGCGTTCCCAGGCCTCCATCAGCAGCGGCGCGATGCCGGCCGTCGGCGTGGCCAGCGCGCGCGAGGCTTCGATGTCGGCGCAGGGAATGCCGTCGGCGACGCCGCGGTGGTGCTCGGGGTAGCGCTCCGGACGATGGTCGAGCCAGCGCTCGCTGGTCACGTAGTAATTGACGCCCATGACGTCCGGCGGGCAGGGATTGTCCTTGAACCAGAGGAATTCCTCGGCCGGGATGCCGGTCTTGAGCAGGTACTTCCACAAGGCGTGCCGTTCGTCCACCATGCCGCACAGCAGGTCCCAGCCGAGCCAGCGGCGCTCGTTGTAGAACTCGACGATGCGGCCCATCTCGGGCGTGCCGTAGGTCTTGCCCAGGTCGTCCGTCTGCACCAGCTTCGCTTGCGGGTTCACGGCGCGGATGGCGCGCATCGACAGCACCGTGGCGCGGCACTGGTTCAGCAGGGCCTGGATGAAGGTGCGGTCGTCGCGGCCGTGCGGATACCACACGCCGTACAGGCCGGCGAAGCGGGCCGTCGTGCAGATCTCGTTGACGGGCGTGTAGTACTCGAGCCAGGGGTAGCGTGCGGCGACGGCGCCGGCGTACTCGGCCAGCTGCCCGGCGAAGGCGGGATCGACGAGGCTCGTGTGGCGCGGGCCGCTGCCGTGGTGGATCAGGCCGGCGATCGGCGTGACGCCGTGCTCGCGCAGGGCCGGCAGGCGCTCGTCCGGCCAGGTCCAGTCGGCCTTGTCGATGCCGTCGGGGGCGGTGCGCTCCCACAGGACGGGGTAGCGGATGGCGCGGATGCCGGTGGCGGCGAAGCGTTCGATGTCGTCGGCGCGGTCGTGGTGGCCGTTGCGTTCGAGCTGCTGGTGATAGTCGTCGCGGACGCGATTGACGGTGCATTCGAGGCCGCCCCACAGTTCGAGGGGGCGGGCGTGGCTGTTCGTGCTCTTTGTCGTAGTCATGGTTCACCAATCTTGTTAATTTTGTTGCAACAAAAAATCCAGCGCCGTTCCGCGTCATGAAAAAAGGCGATGCGGGACGGGGCCCATGTCGCGTGGCGGTTGACAGCGCTGCGTCAACCTGCAACCATGCAGCCCATGAATTTTTCGTATCCACAATCCGTACAGTCCTGGTGGCGCCGCTGACAGCGCGCGGCCAGGGTATGGATGTGTATCTCGACTAAACGCCGCCTCGATTCAGGTGGCGTTTTTTTTACGCGCGGATCGAGGCTTGAAACACCGTTTTTAAGGAAACTCGATGAGTCAGCAAACCTCGAACGCTCCCGCGCCTGTCATCCTGACCGGCGATCGTCCCACCGGGCCGCTGCACCTGGGCCACTTCGTCGGCAGCCTCCGCAATCGCGTCACTTACCAGGATCAATACCGTCAGTACATCATGCTCGCGGACGCCCAGGCGCTCACCGACAACATGGATGACATTGGTAAGGTACACCGGAACGTGGTCGAGGTGGCGCTCGATTACCTTGCCGTAGGGATCGACCCGGCCAAGTCGACGATCCTGGTGCAGTCGCAGATCCCGGAACTGGCCGAGCTGACCTTCTATTACCTGAACCTGGTGACGGTATCGCGCCTGGAGCGCAACCCGACCGTCAAGCAGGAAATCATCCTGCGCGGCTTCGAGCGCGACATCCCGGCCGGCTTCCTCGTCTACCCGGCCAGCCAGGCCGCCGACATCACCGCGTTCAAGGCCTCGATCGTGCCGGTGGGCGAAGACCAGATCCCGATGATCGAGCAGTGCAACGAGATCGTGCGCCGCTTCAACCGCGACGCCGGCCGCGACATCCTCGTCGAGTGCAAGGCGATCGTGCCGGAAGTGGGCCGTCTGCCGGGCATCGACGGCAAGGCCAAGATGAGCAAGTCGCTGGGCAATACCATCAACCTGGGCGCGAGCGCCGACGAGATCCGCGCCGCCGTCAAGATGGTCTATACGGACCCGCTGCACCTGAAGGTCTCCGACCCCGGCCATATCGAAGGCAACGTCGCCTTCCTGTACCTGGACGCGTTCGACACGGACAAGGAAGGGCTGGCCGAGATGAAGGCGCACTACCAGCGCGGCGGCCTGGGCGACTCGGTCGTCAAGAAGCGCCTGGAAGGCATCCTGCAGGAACTGATCGAGCCGATCCGCACGCGCCGCGAAGAACTGGCCAAGGACAAGGGCCAGGTGCTGCAGATCCTGAAGGAAGGCACGTATAAAGCGCGCGAAGTGGCGGCGCAGACCATGGATGAAGTGCGCAAGGCGCTGGGGCTGAGCTACTTCTAATCCTGATCGGGTAGCGCAACGCAGCACCTGCGGTAGCGCAAAGCAGTTGCCTTGCGCTTCCTTATATCCCTTGATGTTGTTGTGTGGCACCCTGCGGTTTTCCAACCACGGAGGCTGCTGCATGAACAAGGGGCTGCGTTTGACCGAACAGTGGATGCGACGGGCGCTCTGGCTCGTCGCCTTCGCATTTGCCTGGTTCCTCGTGGGACTGGGCGGCAAGGTGGTCGACAACATGATGTATGTCGAACCCGTGCCGACACCCGAGGAACTGGTCGACCAGGGCGAGGCGCAGCGGATCCAGGCGGACAAGGAGCGGGCCGACGCGGCGCAAGGCGTTGCCGGCACCGCGCTCGACCAGGCCGAGCAGAAGCACGGCGTCGCCAAGGCGAATACGCGCAGTGCCCGCGAGGCATTCGAGAACTGGCTGGCGACGCGTCATACTACGGCGCGACCCGACCAGGATAGTGAGCTGATCGCACGCACGCGCCAGCTCGACGACCTCGTCGCCGCCGAGCGCGCGGCATTGTCCGCCGTCGAGGCCCAACAGCAGGCTGCACTCGATGCGCGCCAGGCTGCGGAGCGTGCCGAGGCGGCCTACGAACGCTTGCTGGAGCCTGCGCGGGTAACGGTACGCGAGGCGTATGAGCGAGCCCAGCGCATTGTCTTCCTGTGGCGCCTCGGGGTGACGTTGCCGCTGCTGGCCGTCGCGGGCTGGCTGTTCAAGTACAAGCGCCGCAGTACCTACTGGCCCTTTGCCTGGGGCTTCATCTTCTTTGCCTTGTTCGCCTTCTTCGTGGAGCTGGTCCCGTACCTGCCGAGCTATGGCGGCTATGTGCGCTACGGGGTAGGTATCGTCGTCACCGTCGTCGTGGGCCGTTATGCGATCCGCTGGCTGAATGCCTGGCTGGCGCGCCAGAAGGCGGCCGAGGCCTTGCCTGAGCAGGAACGCCGAAACGGCATGCGCTACGACGTGGCGCTGGCGCGCATCGGCAAGAACCGCTGCCCTGCATGCGAGCGCACGACCGACTTCAAGGACGGGACGTTGGGACACTGCCCGCATTGCGGCATCGGCCTGTTCGACCGCTGCACCGGGTGCGGCACGCGCAAGAATGCGTTCATGCGCTACTGCTTCTCGTGCGGGACGGCGGCGAATGCGAGCCTGGCCGATTGAACTTTCGTCACACTAAAACAACGTCGTCCCTGCCTGCGCAGGGACGACGTTGTTAGTAGCTGACGTAACGGACTCAGTCCTTGAGATCCGCCGGCACCTTGCCGCCATTGGCCGCCAGCTTGTTCATGACCTGGCGGTGCAGCCAGATGTTCATGCTGGCCGAGTCATTGGTGTCGCCCGTGTAGTGCAGCTCGGCGGCCAGTTCCTTGCGCGCCTGCAGGCTGCTGTCCAGGCCCAGCAGCTTGAGCAGGTCGACGATGGACGTGCGCCAGTTCAGCTGCTGGCCGGATTGCTGCTGCATCGTGGCCAGCACCTGTTCCACGTCCACCTGCGGCACCGCGGCGGCGGGGGCGGGGGCCGGGGTCGGCACGGCCTGCGGCACCGGCTGCGGCGCGGCGGGCGCCGGGGCGGGCGCGGCTTGCGCCGGTGCCGGGGCCGGTTGTGGCGGGGTGGTGTTGGCCGGATGCTTGGCCGGGAAGATCTTGTGGAAGATGTCGCCGAGAATGCCCATGTTTGCTCCTTTGTCCGTGGTTGCGGGTTGGTTGTTCGTGTCGTTGCCGCGGTTCTGCAGTCCCTTGGCCATATAGCCCAGCGCGACCGCCAGCGCGGCGCCGCCGATGGTCTTCACCAGCGTCGGGTGTTCGGCGTAGAAGTCGCCCATGCGTTCGACGATGCCCGGGTTGTCCTGTTCCGCGCGGGCCGCCAGTTCCTGGACCGTCTGCGGCGACAGCTGCGCCGCCTGCTCCGGCGAGATATGGCCCTGCTCGGCGCCCTTCAGGTTGCCCAGCACGCCGCCGGCGACGGTGGCCAGCGCGGACGGGTTGATGTTCGAGATCAGGCGGTTGAGCATGCCGGCACGCTGGTCCGGGCTGCCGTTGCTGAACAGCTGGCCGACGAGCTGCGCGAACGGCGGCGTCTGGCCGGACCGCAGCGCTTCGGTCACGCCCTGCGCCAGCGAGGCGCGCGGCGCGTTCTGCGCGACGTTGTCGAAATCGTTCTCGGCCTGGGCCGGATTGGCATTGCCGCCGAGGTAGTGCTGCAGCAGGTTTCCGAAATCAAAACCCATCTTGTCCTCCATGAAGAAACCATCGAAGGCCGAGCGTAGGCCACGCACGCGACATGCTCCGTTCGTTGCCGAACCCACCACGGATATCGGCATTTCCATATGGACATGAGAGGCCGGCGCACGTAAGCTCTCGGCATGGCTTCCCTGCATTCCCTCGCATCGCTGCTGGCGCTCGGCTACCTTGGCCTGAGCGTCGTGTGCTTCGCCGTGTACGCGAACGACAAGGCCGCGGCGCGGCGCGGCGGACGCCGCACGCCCGAGCGCACGCTGCTGGCGCTGGCGCTGCTGGGCGGCTGGCCGGGCGCCTTGCTGGCCCAGCGCCGGCTGCGCCACAAGACATCCAAGGCCGCGTTCCAGCGCGTGTTCTGGCTGACGGTCGCGCTCAACGTGGCCGCCTGCGCCTGGCTGGTATGGGCCTTGCCGGCATGGCCGTGAACGGAGGATGACGACGATGTGGCCCTATCCCAGGATGCTTGCCCACCGCGGCGGCGGCACGCTGGCCCCGGAGAACACACTGGCGGGCGTCAAGCGCGGCATGGCCGCCGGTTTTCGGGCGATCGAATACGACGTGATGCTGGCGCGGGACGGCGTGCCCGTCGTGCTGCACGATCCGCTGCTGGGCCGCACCGTGGCGGCGCCGGGCAGCGTGACCGATTACGACGCGCTGGCGCTCGCGACACTGGACGCGGGCAGCTGGTTCGGTCCCGAGTACGCCGGCGAGCCGGTGCCGCTGTTCGCCGAATTCGCCCAGTACTGCAAGGCGCACGGCGTCTGGATGAACATCGAGCTCAAGCCGGCGCCGGGCTTCGATGCCGCGACCGGGACGACGGTCGCGCGCATGACGTCGGCGCTGTTCGCCGATGCATTGGCGGCCGGGGAGAGGGGACGGGTGCCCTTGCTGTCCTCGTTCAGCGAAGCGGCCCTGCAGGCGGCCCGCGCCGCCGCGCCGCGACTGCCGCGCGCGCTGCTGGTCGATGCCTTGCCGCCGGACTGGCGCGAGCGGGCGGCCGGGCTCGGCGTCGTCGCCCTGCACGTCGACCACCTGGCGTTGACGGCGGCGCAGGCGGCGGACGTCAAGGCCGCCGGCCTCGGGCTG
Source organism: Massilia sp. YIM B02763 (assembly GCF_030412015.1). Lineage (GTDB taxonomy): Bacteria > Pseudomonadota > Gammaproteobacteria > Burkholderiales > Burkholderiaceae_D > Telluria. The sequence continues at coordinate 305,423 of NZ_JASNRD010000004.1, forward strand.
TTCTGCTACACGGTGAACGACCCGGCGCGCGCCCGCGAACTGCTGGGCTGGGGCGTGGACGCCTTCTGCACGGACCGCATCGACCTGATCGGGCCGGATTTTCGCTAGAAACCTATCAAGAAAAGCCGGCGCCGACCGTAACCGGTACATGAACGCGCCAATCGATCCGACCTTCCATCCTCACGATCCGCCCGTGCATATCGTGCAGGCGGCCTTGTTGTTTGCCCGCCTGACCGGGAAGACGCCAGGCGATGGCGGCCGCAGCACCGTCCTGCCAGGCATGACGCGTGCGCAGATCCTGCAGCAGGCGGCGTCGGCGATCATGACGCAGGCGAACGGGCAGCCGACGGCGGTATTGGCATTGTTGCGTTAGGGTGCCGCATTAGGCTGTAGCGTCTAGATGTTGTGGATCTGGCAATGAGGGGCGACCGGAATGCCGATATAGGCATTCCTATATTCGCTGACACGCTATAATCATTTTCTTTATAAGCATGCTGCCCTCATTCGCCCTTACGACATGAAATCCTCCGAAATTCGCGAGAAGTTCCTCAAGTTCTTTGAATCCAAAGGCCACACCATCGTCCGCTCCAGCCCCCTCGTGCCGGGCAACGACCCGACGATGCTGCTGACCAACAGCGGCATGGTGCAGTTCAAGGACGTGTTCCTGGGCCTGGACACGCGTCCGTACAAGCGCGCCACCACCGTGCAGCGCTGCGTGCGCGCCGGCGGCAAGCACAACGACCTGGAAAACGTCGGCTACACGGCGCGCCACCACACTTTCTTCGAAATGCTGGGCAACTTCAGCTTCGGCGATTATTTCAAGCGCGACGCGATCAACTTTGCCTGGGAACTGCTGACCAAGGTCTACAACCTGCCGGCCGAGAAGCTGACGATCACCGTCTACTTCGAGGACGACGAGGCCTACGACATCTGGGCCAACGAGATCGGCGTGCCGAAGGAACGCATCATCCGCATCGGCGACAACAAGGGCGCGCGCTACGCATCGGACAACTTCTGGCAGATGGCCGACACCGGCCCCTGCGGCCCGTGCACGGAGATCTTCTACGACCACGGCGCCGACATCTGGGGCGGCCCCCCGGGTTCGCCGGAAGAAGACGGCGACCGCTTCATCGAGATCTGGAACCTCGTGTTCATGCAGTTCAACCGCGACGAAGCCGGCGTGCTGACCCCGCTGCCGAAGCCGTCGATCGACACCGGCATGGGCCTGGAGCGCCTGGCCGCCGTGCTGCAGCACGTGCACAGCAACTATGAAATCGACCTGTTCCAGAACCTGATCAAGGCCGCCGCCCGCGAGACCGGCGCCACCGACCTGGCGAACAACTCGCTGAAGGTCATCGCCGACCACATCCGCGCCGCCAGCTTCCTGATCGTCGACGGCATCATCCCGAGCAGCGAAGGCCACGGCTACGTCCTGCGCCGCATCATCCGCCGCGCGCTGCGCCATGGCCACAAGCTGGGCCAGACCAAGCCGTTCTTCTACAAGCTGGTGGAAGACCTGGATATCGAGATGGGCAGCGCCTATCCGGAACTGCACGAGGCCAAAGAGCGCGTCATGCAGACCTTGAAGGCCGAGGAAGAACGTTTCGGCGAGACGCTGGAAAACGGCATGAAGATCCTCGAAGCCCAGCTGCAGAAGGATCCGAAGAACCTGGACGGCGCCACCGCCTTCACGCTGTACGACACCTACGGCTTCCCGCTCGACCTGACCGCGGACATCTGCCGCGAGCGCGGCGTCACGCTGGACGAGGAAGGCTTCGCCGCCGCCATGGAGCAGCAGAAGAAGACGGCCCGCGCCGCCGGCAAGTTCAAGATGGCCGCCAACGTCGAGTACGCGGGCGAGAAGACCAAGTTCGTCGGCTACGAATCGCTGGTGCACAACACCCACGTGCTGGCCCTGTACGCGGGCGGCGTGTCGGTGCAGGAACTCAAGGCCGGCCAGGACGGCATCGTCGTGCTGGACACGACCCCGTTCTACGCGGAATCGGGCGGCCAGGTCGGCGACAAGGGCGTGATCAAGGCCGCCAATGGTGTGTTCGAGGTCGAGGACACGCTGAAGATCCAGGCCGAGGTGTTCGGACACCACGGCGTGCTCCAGTCGGGCTCGCTGAAAGTGGGCGACACGGTCGACGCGCAAGTCGACGAAGTGAAGCGCGCGCGCACGATCCGCAACCACTCGGCGACCCACCTGATGCACAAGGCCCTGCGCGAAGTGCTGGGCAGCCATGTTCAGCAGAAGGGCTCGCTGGTCGATCCGGACAAGACCCGCTTCGACTTCAGCCACAACGCGCCGATGACGGCCGAGCAGATCGCGCAAGTGGAAGCCATCGTCAACCGCGAGATCCTGGAAAACCACGCGACCCAGGCGCAGCACATGTCGATGGACGACGCCATCAAGCACGGCGCCATGGCGCTGTTCGGCGAGAAGTACGGCGACACCGTGCGCGTGCTGGACATCGGTTCGTCGAAGGAACTGTGCGGCGGCGTGCACGTCACCCGCACCGGCGATATCGGCCTGTTCAAGATCGTGTCCGAATCGGGCGTGGCCGCCGGCATCCGCCGCGTCGAAGCCGTGACCGGCGAAGGCGCGCTGGCCCTGGTGCAGTCGATCAACCGCAAGCTGAACGAAGCGGCCGGCGCCCTGAAGACCAGCCCGGACGAGCTGCCGTCGCGCATCGCCCAGGTGCAGGACCAGGTGAAATCGCTGGAGAAGGAAATCGCCGCGCTGAAGTCGAAACTGGCCGCCGGCCAGGGCGACGAGATGCTGGCCAAGGCCATCGACGTGAACGGCATCAAGGTGCTGGCCGCGACGATGGAAGGCGCCGACGTCGGCACGCTGCGCGAGACCATGGACAAGCTGAAGGACAAGCTCGGGACCGCGGCAATCGTGCTGGCATCTGTGCTAGAGGGCAAGGTCAGCCTGATCGCCGGCGTCACCAAGGACGCCACCGGCAAGGTCAAGGCGGGCGAGCTCGTCAACTTCGTCGCCCAGCAGGTGGGCGGCAAGGGCGGCGGCCGTCCCGACATGGCGCAAGCCGGCGGCACCGATCCCGCGGGCCTGCCGCAGGCGCTGGCAGGCGTCGCCGGCTGGGTCGGCGAACGCGTGTCCGCGTAACGCTCCAATCGTCATCGTACGCATTGTGGGTAGGGTGGTCGGCTATGCCGACCACGCGTTCAGGCAATGCGTGCATTGCTAGGATTGTGGGCTATGCCGCACGCGTTCAGGCAATGCATGCACTGTTAGAACGCGTGGAGTCATTCATGCCGGGGGCATGAATGACGGCCGTCCACCCCTGCCCGCTCTTGCTGTTGTTGCAACACAACAGCGGTACCAAAATTTGGTGCGCCGCGTCATAATCCCGTAATTGGAGTAGTATTCGGGCGTAGGCCCACAACCCGCAGGCAAATCGATGACTGAAACCATAATCGACACCGGCACCATCGAGGTCCAGAAGGACCTGGATGCGCGTGGCTTGAATTGCCCGTTGCCGATCCTCAAGGCCAAGAAGGCGTTGGCCGAACTGGCCAGCGGCGAAGTGCTGCGCATCGTCGCGACCGATACCGGTTCCGTGCGCGACTTCCAGGCGTTCGCCAAGCAAACCGGCAATGCGCTGCTGGCGCACACCCACATCAACGGCGAATTCACCTTCTGGCTGCGCCGCAAGTAATCCTTCTCGGATCTTCCTGACGGGGCGGCAACACGGCCCCGTCGCACGCTTCCCACCCGTTTTCCCATCACTCAAAAAGCAGGGCGCGCACGATTAGGGCAGTTCCTCTAGCCAGAAATCGCACGATCGTGCTTTAATTCTGTCTCGAACGGTATTTGCTTTTATAATTCAGAGCATTTTTAGAGACAAACCCACCATTTTTCAAAGGCACACTATGAAAGTCCTGGTACCCGTCAAGCGCGTGGTCGACTACAACGTCAAGGTCCGCGTCAAGTCCGACGGTAGCGGCGTCGATATCGCCAACGTCAAAATGTCGATGAACCCGTTCGACGAGATCGCGATGGAAGAAGCCACGCGCCTGAAGGAAGCCGGCAAGGTCACCGAGATCGTGGCCGTGACCTGCGGCGTGACCCAGGCCCAGGAAACCCTGCGTACCGGCATGGCGATCGGCGCCGACCGCGGCATCCTGGTCGAGACCGATGCCGCCATCGAGCCGCTGGCCGTGGCCAAGGTGCTCAAGGCCCTGGCCGACAAGGAGCAGCCGCAACTGATCATCCTGGGCAAGCAGGCGATCGACGACGATTCGAACCAGACCGGCCAGATGCTGGCGGCCCTGCTGGGCTGGCCGCAGGCGACCTTCGCCTCCAAGGTCGTGCTGGAAGACGGCAAGGTCACCGTGACCCGCGAAGTGGACGGCGGCCTGGAAACCGTGGCGCTGTCGCTGCCGGCCATCGTCACCACCGACCTGCGCCTGAACGAGCCGCGCTACGTGACGCTGCCGAACATCATGAAGGCCAAGAAGAAGCCGCTGGAAACGATCAAGCCGGAAGACCTGGGCGTCGACGTGACCCCGCGCCTGAAGACCATCAAGGTCGCCGAACCGGCCAAGCGCTCGGCCGGCGTGAAGGTGCCGGACGTCGCGACCCTGGTGGCGAAGCTGCGCACCGAAGCCAAGGTCATCTAATAGAACAGAACAAGGGAACATCATGGTCGCACTCGTCATTGCAGAACACGACAACGCCTCGCTGAAGGCAGTCACCCTGAACACCGTCACCGCGGCCGCCCAGTGCGGCGGCGACGTGCACGTGCTGGTCGCCGGCTCCGGCTGCGCCGCCGTCGCCGAAGCGGCCGCCAAGGTCGCGGGCGTCGCGAAGGTGCTGGTCGCCGACGCGCCGTACTTCGCCGACGGCCTGGCCGAGAACGTTGCCGAGCAGGTGCTGGCAGTTGCCGGTTCGTACTCGCACATCCTGGCGCCGGCCTCGGCCTTCGGCAAGAACATCCTGCCGCGCGTGGCCGCCAAGCTGGACGTGGCCCAGATCTCGGAAATCACCAAGGTCGACTCGCCCGACACCTTCGAGCGCCCGATCTACGCCGGCAACGCCATCGCCACCGTGCAGTCGACCGACAATGTGAAGGTCATCACCGTGCGCGGCACCGGCTTCGACGCCGCCGCCGCGGAAGGTGGCTCGGCCGCCGTGGAAACGGTCGCCGCCGCCGCCGACTTCGGCAAGTCCTCGTTCGTGGGCCGCGAGCTGGCCAAGTCGGACCGTCCGGAACTGACCGGCGCCAAGATCGTCGTCTCCGGCGGCCGCGGCATGGGCTCGGGCGACAACTTCAAGATCCTGGAACCGCTGGCCGACAAGCTAGGCGCCGCCATGGGCGCCTCGCGCGCCGCGGTCGATGCCGGCTACGTGCCGAACGACTGGCAGGTCGGCCAGACCGGCAAGATCGTCGCCCCGCAGCTGTACATCGCCGTCGGCATCTCCGGCGCGATCCAGCACCTGGCCGGCATGAAGGATTCGAAGACCATCGTCGCCATCAACAAGGATCCGGAAGCGCCGATCTTCTCGGTGGCCGACTACGGCATCGTGGGCGACCTGTTCGAGGTCGTGCCGGCGCTGGTCAAGGAACTGGGCTGACAACGCCGAAGGTGGATGGCGTGAATGTCCACCTGCAAAAACCTACGTCGTTCCCGCGCAGGCGGGAACCCAAGTTCTACGCATGTCGACAGCGTCCGCCGTCGTGGCTGCGCTGAGGAATTGGGTTCCTGCCTTCGCAGGAACGACGTTTTTATTTTGACGATATAAAAAGTAGGAGACACCGGTGAGCTACAACGCCCCCCTGAAAGACATGCTGTTCGTCGTGAACGAACTGGCCAACCTGTCCGCCATCCACGCGCTGCCCGGCTGCGAGGACGCGACCCCGGACACGGTCGAAGCCGTGCTGGAGGAAAACGCCAAGTTCTGCGGCGAAGTCGTCGCCCCGCTGAACCACCCGGCCGACAAGGAGCCCAGCTTCTGGCACGACGGCGAAGTGACGACCTCGAAGGGCTTCAAGGAAGCCTTCCGCGCCTTCGCCGACGCCGGCTGGCAAGGCGTTCAGCATCCGACCGAATTCGGCGGCCAGGGCTTGCCGAAGCTGGTGGCGACCCCGTGCATCGAGATGCTGCACGGCTCCAACCTGTCGTTCGCGCTGGTCGCGCTGCTGACCGACGGCGCCGTCGAGGCGCTGCTGACGGCGGGCAGCGACGCCCAGAAGGCCCTCTACATCGAGCCCCTCCTGACCGGCAAGTGGACGGGCACGATGAACCTGACGGAGCCGCAGGCCGGTTCCGACCTGGCCGCCGTGCGCACCCGCGCCGTGCCCCAGGGCGACGGCACCTACAGGATTTCCGGCACCAAGATCTACATCACCTACGGCGAGCACGACATGGCCGAGAACATCATCCACCTGGTGCTGGCGCGCACGCCGGACGCGCCGCCGGGCGTGAAGGGGATCTCGCTGTTCATCGTGCCGAAGTTCCTCGTGAACGAGGACGGTTCGCTGGGCGAGCGCAACGACGTGCATTGCGTGTCGATCGAGCACAAGCTGGGCATCAAGGCCAGCCCGACGGCCGTGCTGCAGTTCGGCGACCACGGCGGCGCCATCGGCACGCTGGTGGGCGAGGAAAACCGCGGCCTGGAGTACATGTTCATCATGATGAACGCGGCCCGCTTCGGCGTCGGCATGCAGGGCATCGGCCTGGCCGAGCGCGCCTACCAGCAGGCGGCCGCCTTCGCGAAGGAGCGCGTGCAGTCGCGCGCCGTCGAGGGTTCCAGCGGCCCCGTGGCCATCGTCAACCACCCGGACGTGCGCCGCATGCTGATGTCGATGCGCGCCCAGACGGAAGCCGCGCGGGCGCTGGCCTACGTCGGCGCCGGCCTCTCCGACCTGGCGCACCACCATCCGGACGCGGCCACGCGCGCGGCCAACCTGGCCGTCTACGAATACCTGGTCCCCATCATCAAGGGCTGGTCGACGGAGATGAGCGAGCAGGTCGCGCGCGACGGCGTGCAGGTGCATGGCGGCATGGGCTTCATCGAGGAGACCGGCGCGGCCCAGCACTACCGCGACGCCAAGATCCTGTCGATCTACGAGGGCACGACGGCGATCCAGGCCAACGACCTGGTCGGCCGCAAGACCGTGCGCGACGGCGGCGCGGTGGCGAAATCCATCCTCGCGCAGGTGCGCGCCACGGCGGACCAGCTGGGCGATGCCCAGGGCCCGGATGCCGCCGCCATCCGCGCGCAACTCGTACGGGGCGCCGATGCGCTGGACGCCGTCGTCGACTTCGTCGTGGCCACGACCAAGGCCGACCCGCGCGCCGTGTTCGCGGGCAGCGTCACCTACCTGAAGCTGGCCGGCATCGTGCTGGGCGGCTGGCAGATGGCGCGCGCGGCCCTCGTCGCGCAAGCGAAACTGGCCGCGGGCGACGGCGATGCGGCGTTCTGCCGCGCCAAGATCGCCACCGCGCGCTTCTTCGCCGACCACATCCTGTCGCAGGCGGAAGGCATGCGCCATGCGATCGTGGAGGGCAGTGCCGGCGTGCTGGGGCTGGAGATCGAGCAGTTCTAAATGCGCCGTCGCCCCTGCGCAGGCAGGGGCCCAAGTTCGCGTGCAGCGAGCACAATTGGGCCCCTGCCTGCGCAAGGGCGACGTTGCTGTGCGGGGCGGTTGTTCAACCGTACGCGCCTCCGGTATACAAAAGATCGAACAAGCGCGAAATCGTCGCGATCAAGCCCGTCGTCCCCACCAGCATCGTCAGCACCAGCAGCACCGCCAGCACCCAGTGCGAGCGCGACTTCCTTCCCGACGCGGCGTTGTGCCGCGCATCCCATTTCTCGTCCGGCGTCAGGCCGATGACGAGCGCCTCGATGAAGCCCACCAGCCACGACACGATCAGCGGCAACAGTACCCAGAAGGGATTCGGTGCCCGTCCGGCGCCGTAGACGATGCCGGCAATGGGGATGCTGCACACGTGCAGCAGGCCGAGCCGGTCGACGGCGCCGCGCAGGTAGAAGCGGTGGATGCCCAGGCCGCCGAGGACGAAGGCGAGGGCGGTGGCGACGGTCTTGTTCTTGTGCGGCGTGCTGGGCATGGATCGATGCGAGAAGGACTCGCATTGTTGGCAGAAAAGCCATCAGTATCGGGCAAAACGTGGTGCCCGGCACGGTTTTTCATGCGGCCGCAGGGGCAGGACTGCCATTACAGGTAGCGCTTCGATGCGAAATAGGCCATAATGCTGGATTCCGCCGGGACTGCGCGTCCTTTGTCTCAGCAGGCATTAATGCTTGCTGCTGTACGGTATTGCGCGCTATAATCGTCGGCTTTCTCCGTCCAGCACAATTTTTTGGAAATATTATGGTCGTTATTCGTTTAGCTCGCGGTGGTGCCAAGAAGCGCCCGTTCTACAACATCGTTGCAACCGATTCGCGCAACCGTCGCGATGGCCGTTTCATCGAGCGCATCGGCTTCTACAACCCGATGGCATCGGGCCAGGAAGTCGGCCTGAACATCACCGCTGACCGTCTGGCTTACTGGCAAGGCGTTGGCGCACAACTGTCGCCGACCGTTGCTCGCCTGGTCGCTTCGCAAAAGGCCGCTGCCTAATAGGCACGGTTGACCGGTTTGACCGCTTCAGCAGCAACCCCGGCAACGGGGAACGTCCCGGACGACCTCATCGAGGTCGGTTATATCTCGGGTGCCTACGGGCTGCGCGGCGGCGTCCGCGTGACGCCGCACTCCACGGAGGCGGATGCGCTGCTGAACGTCAAGACCTGGTGGCTCGACAAGCCGGCACTGCGCGCCGTCAAGGTGCGCAATGCGAAATTCCATAGTGGCGATGTCACTGCCACGCTAGTGGACTTGTCCGACCGCGACGCCGCGGAAGCGCTGAAAGGCGCGGTCGTGCGCGTGTCGCGCGCGGACTTTCCTGAGCTGTCGGAAGACGAGTACTACTGGACCGACCTGATCGGCATGGATGTCGTGAACCTGCAGGGCGAGGCCCTGGGCAAGGTGACCGACATGATGCACAACGGTGCGCAATCGATTCTACGCATCACGCCTGCCGCCGATCCGCAAGCCGCACAGGATGCGAAAGCGTCCGAGCGGCTGGTGCCGTTCGTGGACCAGTTCGTCCGTACCGTCGACCTGCAAGCCAGGCTGATTACCCTGGATTGGGGTCTGGATTATTGACTCCATCCCTTCGAGACGAGGTCCCGATGCAGTTTGACGTCGTGAGCTTGTTTCCCGAGATGTTTGCCGCATTGACGCAGTCGGGCGTGACCCGGCGGGCGCACGAGCAGGGCTTGTGGCAGCTGTCGATCTGGAATCCGCGCGATTTCACGAGCGACCGCCACCGTACCGTGGACGACCGGCCGTATGGCGGCGGTCCCGGCATGGTGATGCTGGCCAGGCCGCTCGATGCGACCATCGCGGCGGCGAAGCAGCGCCAGGTCGACCTGGGCCTGCCGGCGCCGCGCGTGATCTACCTGTCGCCGCAGGGCAAGCCCCTGACGCACGAACGCGTGATGGCGTTGAAGGACGAGCCGGGCCTGGTGCTGCTGTGCGGCCGCTACGAAGCGGTCGACCAGCGCCTGCTGGACCGGGTCGTCGACGAGGAAATCTCGCTGGGCGACTTCGTGCTGTCGGGCGGAGAATTGCCGGCGATGGCGCTGATGGATGCCGTGGTGCGCCACATTCCCGGCGTGCTGGGCGACGATGCGTCGGCGGTCGAGGACAGCTTCGTCAACGGCCTGCTCGATTCGCCGCACTACACGCGTCCGGAAGTGTACGAAGGCGTGGCCGTGCCGCCCGTGCTGATGGGCGGCAACCACGCGGAAATCATGAAGTGGCGCCGCCAGCGCATGCTGGAAGCGACCGCGAAGAAACGGCCCGATCTGCTGGACAAGGCGCGCAGCGCCGGTCAGCTGACGAAGGCCGACGAAAAGTTTCTGGCGAGTCTCGCGCAGAGCGAGCCGCCGCAGGATTCGCAGCAGTAGGCGAAAAACGCGGGCAACCGCATGTTCAACCCCATCCTCTACCGGGCCTTTCACAGTACAGCGCCGGCAAGATGGTCAAAGGAGTCATCAAATGGATCTGATCCAGCAACTCGAGCAAGAAGAAATTGCGCGCCTCGGCCGCAACATCCCTGATTTCGCACCGGGCGACACCGTCGTCGTCAGCGTCAACGTCGTCGAAGGCAACCGCAAGCGCGCCCAGGCATACGAAGGCGTCGTGATCTCGCGCCGCAACCGCGGCCTGAACTCGAACTTCATCGTTCGCAAGATCTCGTCGGGCGAAGGCGTCGAGCGTACTTTCCAGCTGTACTCGCCGCTGATCGCTTCGATCGAAGTGAAACGCCGCGGTGACGTCCGTCGCGCCAAGCTGTACTACCTGCGTGAGCGTTCGGGCAAATCGGCACGTATCAAAGAAAAACTGCCGAATCGCAAGGCCGCTGCTGCTACCGCTGAGTAATAGCACGTGTAGTTTGAAAAAGGCATCCAGGCGGATGCCTTTTTCTTTTTGGAGAGCCCGTTGGCAAAAGTACACATCGATCCCCAGCGCCTGCCCGTCGACGCCATCGCCGGCGAACCCGCGCTGCCGCCGGAGCGGTTGCAGGCGGACTGGCTGCGCGCGCGCCTGGCCCATCCGGCACGCTGGGAGCCGGAATTGCCCGACGATATACGCCAACGCTTCCCGGAGTTGCGCCGCGCCGCCGTCCTGATCCCGCTGGTGCGGCGCGAGGGCGGCCTGACCGTGCTGCTCACCCAGCGCACCGCGCATTTGTCGAACCACGGCGGCCAGGTCAGCTTTCCGGGCGGCCGCGCCGAAGCGGCGGATTCCTCGTCGATCGAGACGGCGCTGCGCGAGACCGAGGAAGAGATCGGCCTGGCCCGCCGCCACATCGAGATCGTGGGCGTGCTGCCCGACCACGTGACGGCCTCGGCCTATGTGGTGACGCCGGTGGTGGCGCTGGTGGCACCGCCGTTCGACCTGGTCGCGGAATCGAACGAAGTCGCCGAGATCTTCGAGGTGCCGCTGGGCTTCCTGATGAACGGCACGCACCACCAGCGCATGTCCTTCGACCTGCCGGACGGGACTGGACGGCGCAGCTTCTACGCGATGCCCTACGAGCGCTTCTTCATCTGGGGCGCGACGGCGGGGATGCTGCGCAACCTGTTCCACCTGCTGCGCGCCTGAGCCCGTACGCCTGAGCGTCGTCCCTGCGCAGGCAGGGACCCAATTTTGCGTGCTGTAACGAAACGCCGGCAAAATGAGGCCCCTGCCTGCGCAGGGGCGACGGATGGTCCGGGGCGCGGACCACCCGTCGATTTGCCTCGCGCGCCCCTCTGCGCTATCGTAGCGGGCAATGAAGTGTGGCAACAATAGCGGGGACCCCGAATGACATTCTTTTCCATCCTGTGCGCGCTGCTCATCGAGCAACTGAAGCCGCTGCGCGCGGATAACCAGATCTACGGCGAGATCAAGCGCATGGCCATGCGCATCGAGGCCTGGTTCAATGCCGGCCAGGTGAGCCATGGCCGCATGGGCTGGTTCCTGATGATGGGCGGCCTGATGCTGCCGACGGGGATCATCTACTGGACGCTGCTGCACTACGGCTGGGTGTTCGCCGCCTTCGCCTGGAACGTGCTGATCGTCTACCTGACGCTCGGCTTCCGCCACTACAGCCATTACTTCACCTCGATCCAGTTCGCCCTGAACGCGGGCGACGAAGCGACCGCGCGCACGCTGCTGGCCGAATGGGCGCGCGTCGACACGGTGGGCATGGACGCCGGCGAGATCGCCCGCATCGCCGTCGAGAAATCCCTGATCACCACCCACCGCAACGTGTTCGGCGTGTTCTTCTGGTTCCTGATGCCGCTGGGCCCGGCGGGCGCCGTCATGTACCGGGTGTCGGAATACCTGGCGCGCGCCTGGAACGAGCCGGACCACATGCGCAACGAAGCCTTCGGCGAATTCGCCGCGCGCGCCTTCTACTGGATCGACTGGCTTCCCGTGCGCCTGACGGCCATCGCGTTCGCCGTGGTCGGCAATTTCGAGGATGCGATCTATGCCTGGCGTAATTTCGCCGACCGGTGGACGGACGAGTCGCGCGGCATCATCCTGGCCGCCGGCGGCGGCGCCATGGGCGTGCGCCTCGGCTCCCCGGCCGAGAACGCGCCGCGCTTCGTTCCGGCCGACGCGGCCGCCGTCGACCTGTCCGACAGCGAAGCGGACGAATTGCCCGGCGAGGAGCCGAGCGTGCGCGCATTGCAAAGCACGGTCGGCCTGGTCTGGCGCGCGCTGCTATTATGGATGCTGCTTCTGCTGTTGCTGTCCGGCGCCGTATTGCTGGGCTGAGCTTGCAAGGACGTCCCGCGGGGAGATTTTGCTCACTGGACGATTCCCGTCTGTCAAGTCTCGTCCGCAAGTCTTCTATAAGATATAATACCGGCGTTGTTCTCATCCACGCTTCATGTTTCAGTAAGCCGCACTATGGCCGAGTTACCGCAAACCGGGAAAGAACACGCCGACGAGTTCGTCATCCTCGGCGTTACGAGCAAGGGCAGGCAGTTCCGCCCGTCCGACTGGGCCGAGCGCCTGTGCGGCGTCATGTCGTGCTTCAAGCCGCCCGGCAGCGGCCGTGGTCCGAACGCCCACATCCGCTATTCCCCCTACGTCTATCCCACGCTCGTCAACGGCGTCAAGGCCGTCGTGGTGAACAATGCCATCCGCAATATCGAACCGCTGGCCTACCACTTCGTGGTCAATTTCGCCAAGGACAACGATCTGCAAGTCGTGGACGCGAACGCCGTCCAGCCCGCCGAAGACGGCAACAAGAAATCCTGATCTCTCCGACGCAGCTTTGAGTCATCTCAAAGTTGCCATCCTCTTGCAGGCTAGCGTGATTGCTTGACCTGGGGGACGCCATGAAAGTCGGGAAACTCTGCGCCAGGCACGCCAATGAACCGGCCCGTAAATAGTTTCATGACATAAACTTTGGTAAGCCACGCCTAAGTCTGCCTCTGTTACCATGAATCATTGTCGCCGCAACAAATAATGCCGGCGGCTTTCGATCATTGACAGATACAGACGAGGTGACATGAACTTGAGGTTCTTCCAGCGCGGCCTGGCCGCCTATGCGGTCGTCGGCGGCCTTTCCTTCGTGACGTGCGGCGCGGCCTGGGCCCTCGACCTGCCCAAGGGCGTGTCCCAGGGGCCGTCGGTCGAGGGCATCACCGAATACCGCCTGCCCAACGGCCTGAAGGTGCTGCTGTTCCCGGACGCCTCGCGCCCGACGATCACCGTCAACGTCACCTACCTGGTCGGCTCGCGCCACGAGAACTACGGCGAGACCGGCATGGCCCACCTGCTCGAGCACCTGATGTTCAAGGGCAGCAGGGAGCACCCGGACATCACGCGCCAGTTCTCCGACCGCGGCATGCAGTTCAACGGCACCACCTCGTTCGACCGCACCAACTACTACGAGGTGTTCCAGGCGTCGCAGGACAACCTGGACTGGGCGCTGCGGATGGAAGCGGACCGCATGACGCATTCCTTCATCGCCAAGAAGGACCTCGATTCCGAGATGACGGTGGTGCGCAACGAATACGAGAGCGGCGAGAATTCGCCGACCAACGTCGTCATGAAGCGCATGCAGAGCGTCGCCTTCGACTGGCATGCCTATTCGCGCATGCCGATCGGTAACAAGAGCGATATCGAGAACGTCAAGATCGAGAACCTGCAGGCCTTCTACCGCATCTACTATCAGCCCGACAATGCCGTGCTGCTGGTGGCCGGCAAGTTCGACGCGGGCAAGACGCTGGCGTCGATCACGAAACTGTTCGGCGCGATCCCGAAACCGAAGCGCACGCTGCCCCAGTTCTGGACCGTCGAGCCGACCCAGGACGGCGAGCGCACCTTCACCGTCCGGCGCCAGGGCGACATGCAGGTGGTCATGCTCGGCTACAAGATCCCTGCCAGCCTGCATGCCGACAGCAATGCGCTGAACTATGCCTCCACCATCCTGGGCGACACGCCGACGGGCCGCCTGCACAAGCTGCTGGTCGAGTCCGGCAAGGCCAGCCAGGTGTTCGCCTTCCCGTTCACCGGCTACGCGCCAGGCCTGGAATACGTGGGCGCCGTCGTCAAGAAGGACGAGCCGCTGGAACCCGTGCGCGCGGCGCTGACGGACGCCGTGGAAGGCTTCGCCAAGAACCCGCCCACGCCGGAAGAGATGGAGCGCGCCAAGCGCGCCTACCTGAACGAGGTCGAGCGCAACCTGGCCGATCCGGCCCAGGTCGGCCTGGCGCTGTCGGAAACGATCGCGCTGGGCGACTGGCGCCTGTTCTTCGCCGAGCGCGACAGCATGGCCAAGGTGACCTCCGAGCAGGTGGCGTCGGCGGCGAGCCGCTACTTCCGCCGCGACAACCGCGTCACGGGCAGCTTCATCCCCGAGGACGACCCGCAGCGCGCCGTGGTGCCGGCGGCCCCCGAGGTGCAGGCCGTGCTGAAGGACTTCAAGCCGCAGGCGGCCGCCTCGAACGCCGAGGACTTCGACCCGAGCCAGGCGAACATCATGAAGCGCACCACGGTGGTCACGGCCGGCGGCGTCAAGCTGGCGCTGCTGCCGAAGAAGAACCGCGGCCAGACCGTCACGGTCAGCCTGCGCCAGCACATCGGCAACGAGCAGAACCTGTTCGGCAAGGGCGCGCTGCCCGGCCTGACGGCGGCCATGCTGATGCGCGGCACCAGCAAGTACGACCGCACCCAGCTTGCCGACGCGTTCGAAAAACTGAAGTTCGCGGGCAGCCTGACCCAGTTCCAGACCACGCGCGAAAACCTGCCGGAAGTGCTCAAGCTGGTCGCCCACGTGCTGCGCGAGGCCAGCTTCCCGGCGGCGGAATTCGAGCAGCTGCGCAAGCAGACGCTGGTCGGGCTCGAGGCCGGCCGCAACGAACCGAACCTCGTCGCAACGCGCGCCCTCATGGAGCACTTCAACATCTACCCGAAGGGCGACGTGCGCTATCAGGAGACGCTGGACGAAAAGATCGCCGACATCCAGGGGGCCACGCTCGACCAGGTGAAGGCTTTCCACCGCGACTTCTACGGCACCTCGCCGGCCGAGATGGCCATCGTGGGCGATTTCGACGCCCAGGCCGTGCAGCCGCTCGTCGACCAGCTGTTCGGCGCCTGGAAGGCGCCCATGGCGGTCGCGCCCGTGCTGAGCAAGTACGCGGACGTGGCGCCGATCCGCAAGACCCTGAACACGCCGGAGAAGGAAAACGGCGTCTACATGGCGCGCCTGAACCTCGACCTGAACATCGACGATCCGGACTACCCGGCGCTGATGCTGGCCAACTACATTTTCGGCGACGGCGGCCTGAAGTCGCGCCTGATGGACCGCATCCGCCAGAAGGACGGCCTGTCGTACGGCGGAGGCTCCGGCATCGATGCCGGCGACCGCGACCGCGCCGGCAGCTTCACCATCGGCGCCATCGCCGCGCCGCAGAACCTGGCGAAGGTCGACGCGGCCGTGCGCGAGGAGATCGCGCGCGCGCTGAAGGACGGCTTCACGGCCGCCGAACTGGCGGGCGCCAAGTCGGGCCTGCTGCAGCAGCGCATCCAGACCCGCGCCACCGACGACGGCCTGGCCTCCGGCTGGACCAACTACCTGTACCTGGACCGCACCTTCACCTGGTCGGCCGAGTTCGAGAAGCGCCTGGCCGCGGTGACGCTGCCGCAGCTGAACGCCGCCTTCCGCAAGGCGATCGACCCGGCCAGGATGTCGGTCGTGATGGCCGGCGACCAGTCGAAAATGGGGACCGCAACGAAACCTGCACCCTGATTGCAACACTCGGCGGAGGGAATGGTCGAGAAACTTGGTCAATGCCCGGCATGAGCGCTATGATGTTGCCTTATGGAAGTATTGCTCATAGGAAGCAAACATTGCATCATGTTATTGTAAAGGAAGCATCATGAAGGGCATGACCAATCAACCGCCGAGTGGGATCTCCTACGCCGGCAAGGTTGTGCTGGTAACGGGCGCCGCCAGCGGCATCGGCCGCGCGATGGCGCTGGCATTCGGGCGCGCGGGGGCCTGCGTCGTCGTGGCGGACACGTCGGTGGATGGCGGCCACATGACGGCCGCGCTGATCGTGGAAGCGGGCGGCAAGGCCTTGTTCGTCAAGACGAACGTCACGGTCGCCCACGAGGTCGAGGCGCTGCTCGAGAAGGCCGTGTCGCACTACGGCCGCATCGACGTCGCCGTGAACGGCGCCGCCGTCGAGGAAGAGCACCTGCCGCTGGCCGACGGCGAGGACGAACAGTTCGACCGCATCATGAACGTCAACGTCAAGGGCGTCTGGCTGTGCATGAAGGGCCAGCTGCGCCAGATGCTCAAGCAGGAAGGCGGCGGCACGATCCTGAACGTGGCCGACGCCGGCGGCCTGGTCGCCGCGCCCAACCACGGCATCTATGCGGCCTCCAAGCATGCCGTGATCGGCCTGACCAAGACCGCCGCCGTCGAATACGCCAAGTCGGGCATCCGCGTGAACAGCCTGTGCCCGGGCGCCGTCAAGACGCCGATGCTGGCGCGCATGCTGGAACGCGATCCGGGCCGCGACAAGAAACTCAAGGCCGCGCACCCGATGGGGCGCGTCGCCGAACCCCATGAAATCGCCACCGCGGCGCTGTGGATCTGCTCGGAGCAGGCCTCGTTCGTCACGGGGCACCAGCTGGCGATCGATGGCGGATTGACGGCAATTTAAGACACATCGTACGAATAGCGTCGTCCCTGCGCAGGCAGGGACCCGGTTTCCCAAGCGTTGCCGTGCTGCGTGCAGACTTGGGTCCCTGCCTTCGCAGGGACGACGGGGTTTATTTCGCCGGGCGTCCCTTGCGGTGCACGCTGCGCTGCTGTTTCTGCTGCGTCTGCACGCGGTTCTGGCGCGCCTTGAACAGCGTCGCCGCATCCTGCTTCGCGCGCTCGAGCGTGCGCATGTCCTCGTGGTCGTCGTGCGGCGAGAAGTACTCGGCTTCCTGGGCATCGACCACCAGCTTGATCGCCGTGTTGTCGTCGAGGTCGTAGATCTCGGTGAGCAGGGTGGCGACTTCGTCGAGGTAGGCTTCGTAGGTCAAGTAATTCATCGGGTTCTCGGGGTAGGGTGGACGGCTGAGCCGTCCACGCGTTCAATCGGCGCGGAGATGGACGGCGCGCCACATCAGGCGGCGCTCAACTCCGCGACGAAATCATACATGTCGCCGCGGAAGTAGGAGCGGCAGAATTCTACCGCCTGCCCGTCCGGCAGGAAACCCAGGCGTTCCACGCACAGGCCGGCGTCGCCTTCCTTCGATTGCAGCAGCCGCGCCTGCTCGGCCGTCAGCAGCAGGGCCGACAGGCGCTGCAGCGCGCGCACCGGCCGCTTGCCGGCCGCTTCCAGCGCTTCATACATGGATACATCGACGGCGTCCAGCGAGGGCAGGGCGGTGGCGCTGATGGTCGCGTATTCGACGCACATCGGCATGTCGTCGGCGTAGCGGATGCGGTTGAAACGGTACACGGCCGCGCCCGGCGACAGGCGCAGGCGCAGCGCCTCCTCCGGCGTGACGGTGCCTTCCGAACGCTTGAGCCAGACGCTGCGCGGGGTACGGCCGCGCGAGCGCATGTCTTCGGAAAACGAGGTCAGCTTGGCGAAGTTCTTTTCGATGCGGGTATTGATGAAGTTGCCCGAGCCGGCGCGGCGCACCAGCAGGCCTTCCTCGACCAGGCCGTCGATCGCCTTGCGCACGGTGATGCGCGAGATGTCCAGTTCGGACGCCAGCTGGCGCTCGGCCGGCAAGGCCTCGGCGGGGCCGTAGATGCCGCGCTCGATGGCCTCGCGCAGCGCCCGCTGCAGCTGCTGGTACAGCGGCAGGTTGCTGGTGGCGCCCAGGTGCTGCATCAGTTGCGCGAGAGTGGACATGCGGGATCGTCGGCGTGGAAATGCGCCGATGATACCAAAAACAGACCACCTGGCCCAAGCGGCCGCGCCAGGATTACTTGGGCCGCGGATTGCTCAGCTTGCGGTCCGGCTGCAAGAGCTTGCCGGAGCGGATCGCCGCGACGGCCGCCGACACCGAGCGCGCCACGTTCTTCACTTCTTCCTGGAATGCCGTGTCCTTGTCGAGCGTCTCGTGGCTCTCCGCATACGATTCGTAGTAGCCGACGTAGCGGTCGAGCAGGGCGGTCGGGCCCGCGTCGATCAGGCCCATCCAGTCGAGCCAGTCCGACAGCGAGCGGCGCGTCGATTCGATGCCGGCCACGTCGCCGTGCACGACGAGGCCGTAGGCGCGGCCCGCCAAATGCTTCGGATAATCCCAGTCCTTCTCGAGCGCCTTCGCTTCCTCCGCTTCCTTGCCGTGCGTGGAGCTGGGGTCCGGATTGCCGCCGTCGGCGCAGACGAGGCGGTCGATCATCAGCTTCAGCACGGCCGGCGACTGGTACCAGTAGGTCGGCGTGAAGATGATGACGCCGTGCGCCGAGACCCACTTCTCGTAGATCTCGTTCATCCAGTCATTGTTCCGGTGCAGGGAGTGGTTCGGGTAGCAGCTGCACGGCCAGTGGCACAGCGGCATCGCCGTCGACACGCAGGCCTTGCAGGGGTGGATATGGCGGTCGTAGTCGGAAATGATGCGCGACAGGTCGAGCACGTCGGTGTCGATGCCCTCGAGCGTCAGCAATTCTTCGCACATCTTGACCAGGCGCCAGGTCTTCGAGATCTCGCTCGGGCAGCTGCCGTCGTTGCGCGCCGAGCCGTTGATGAGGAGGATGCGGTTGCGGGTGGCCGGGTCCTTCTGGCGCGCCTCGGCGGCCAGCAGCTTGTCGCGGGTGTCCTTCCATTCGACCGAGAGGTCGTAGTCCGGGTCGGCGAAGCCGGGGCCGGCCTTCACCGTCATGGGCGATTTCTCGGAATCGACATACGATTGCCAGGCGACTTCCTCGACGGCGGCGAGCTCCTTGCCGACGGCCTCGTAGGCCGGGCTGAAGAAGTTGCGGGAAAATACCAGGCGGAATTCGTCGCGATTCAGTTTCGCGGGCGCCTGTCCTTTGCGTACGGTGGTCATGCTGCGGCCTTTCGTGGGGTTCCCTGCGCGGGATTGCTTCCCATTATCGGCAAGCGGCAGAACCCAGCCGGTACGGCACCTAACATTGGTCCATAAAAAAACGGTGCGGGCCGCGAAGCCCGCACCGTTTTCCGGTGCGCCCGTAATGACGCCGATTATTTGACGACGGTGGTCACGCCGCTCGGGTGGTTCAGCAGCAGGATCCAGTACTTGGCGGTGTCCGACAGGCCGCCGCCCGCTTTCACGGTCTGGAAGGTCTGGATCGCCTGGTCCTTCTTGCCGGCGCGGGCGTAGGCCATGCCCAGGCGCAGCTTGGCTTCGTCCGGCGACTTCAGGCCGCCCTTGGCGATACCTTGCTCGATGAAGCCGATGCCCTTGTCGAACTGGTCCATGGTGACATAGGCCCAGCCCAGGTTGACGAGGCCGGCGCCGTTCTTGGCCTTGCCGGCGCTGGCTTCGCCGGCGGCGATGTTCTTGGCGTCGTCGGCCGCGCCCTTGGTGGCACGGTCGCGCAGCTGTCGGTGCTGGGCGGCGCCGCTGCCGGTGCCGAGCACGCCGGCGGCGAAGCCCGCGTCGACGACCTTCTTCGCTTCGGTCGGGAAGCCGTCCTTCAGCGCCAGTTCGGCCAGTTCGGTATAGCCTTCCGGCGACAGCTGCTTGACGGCGGCGAACTGCAGGCGCAGTACGTTGGTGACGTTGGCTTCCTGGAAGCCCGGCTTGCGCACGATGCCGCGGCTGATCAGGTCGGTCCAGAAGTCGTCGCTCGGATAGAACGAGGCCAGCTTCTCCAGGCCGTTCAGGTAGGCGGCGTCATCCTTGGCCTTGTTGGCGGCCGACGCGTACAGGCGCAGGTCTTCCTGGGTCGGGGTCTTGCCGGCCTTTTCCATCGCGTCCAGCACCGGACCCTGCAGCTTCAGGGCGGTGGCATAGTCGCCGCTCAGGTAGTAGGAGCGGATCATGGCCGAGTTGACGGCGTCGGTGGTCTTGCCCAAAGCCTGGATCTGCTTGTACAGCTCGATCGCCTTCGGATAGTTCTTGGCGTTGTAGTAGTAGGTCGCCAGGGCCTGGGTGAAGTTGGCCTTGTCGGCTTCCGGCAGCTTGCCGGTGGCCAGGATCGCTTCCAGCGCCTGGGTCGCCATCGCGTCGTTGTTGGTGCTGGTGGCCAGCGTCAGCTTCATGCGGTTCAGGACGTAGTCCTCGTACGGCGTACGGTTCGGGACGGCTTCGGCCTGGGTGACGCGGTTCTGGATCTCGCCGTAGTTCTTGGCATCCATCAGCGGCTTGATCTGGGCCGGGTCGAGCAGCTTGAACAATTCGGGACGGACCGCGTCCGCCGGGGCGGCTGCCGGTGCGGCATCCTTGTTCTGCGCATGGGCGCCATGCATCAACGCCGGAGCGGCGTTCAGGCCGATCGCGGCCAGCATCAGTGCCACGCGGGCAAAACGGAACTGGGACATGAATAATCCTCTCTTGATGACTAGTGAATGCACCGGCCGGAGCTCGGACAGTGTCGTTGTGCCAATACGGACAAGTCGTGCATTGTCCCACAAAGTGCCATTTCGGGCGCGTCCATTGTGCCTCAGCCGTGCAGGGGGAGGGGGCACCGTTACATCGCGTTACCCGGCCGGGGTGGAAGGCGTGTGTTCAACGTGATTACAACGTCGTCCCTGCGGAGGCAGGGACCCAATCTTGCAAGCGTCATGGCGACGCATGCAGCAATTGGGCCCCTGCCTCCGCAGGGGCGGCGGGTGTTCAGGCTGGCATTAAAAATTCGGCACGGGGCAGCGGCCCTGGGCTTCGATCTCGCCCGCCAGCCAGGCATTCACGGCGTCCAGCGCCGGCGGCGCGAAGCCGTAGGTCATCAGCGCGGGCGCGTCGACGTCCAGCGCCTGGTAGGGGTTCCACAGCGCCAGGTGCAGGTCGGGGCGCCAGCTGGCGCGCACGCGCGGGCCGTAGCGGCGGCGCGAGGTCGAGGCCAGTACCGTAAAGCGGCCGTCCTGGGGCAGCGCGCCCCAGTCGAAGCTGTCGGCATCGGCGAAGGTGACCAGGTCGACGTCGTACAGCCGGCCCAGCGACGCGGCGATGGCGGCGGCCGGCACGCCCGCCTCGGACACGCCGTCGCTGACCACGTCCTGGCGCGCCACCAGGCGCAGGCGGCTGCCCGGTGCGGGACGGCGCGGCGCCGCCTGCGGCGTGCTGCGCGCCGTCAGGCCGCGGCGCCAGGCGAGCGCCATCAGCGCGCGGTCTTCCTGTTCCGTGGCGTAGGCGCCGCCGGCGGCCGGGTGGCGCGCGGCCAGGGCATCCAGCCGCGCCAGGCGCGCATGGACCTCGTCGAGCGGCAGGCGTCCGTCGGCGATGGCGGCGGCGATGGCATCGAGCGTCTCTTCCTGGGTGGCGCGGCTGCCGATCGCCATCACCATGTCGGCGCCGGCCAGCAGCGCGTTGACGGCCGCTTCGCCCGCCGGCCAGCGCTGGGCGATCGCATGCATGTCCATGCCGTCCGTGATGATGACGCCTTCGTAGCCCCAGCGTTCGCGCAGCAGGCCGTGCAGGATGGGGCGCGACATCGTGGCCGGACGGTCCGGGTCGAGCGCCGGATAGACGATGTGGGCCGTCATCATCGCCGGCGCGCCGGCCCGGGCCGCAGTGCGGAACGGGGCGAACTCGAAGCGTTCCAGCTCCTCGACGGGCTTGGCGACGGTGGGCAGGTCGCGGTGCGAATCGACGTGGGTGTCGCCATGCCCGGGGAAGTGCTTGACGCAGCAGGCCACGCCTTGGCTTTCGCTGCCGTCCGTCCAGGCCAGCGCCAGGCGGCTCGCGGCCTGCGGGTCGGCGCCGAACGAGCGCTCGGCGATGACGGGGTTCAGCGGATTGTTGTTCAGGTCCAGCACCGGCGCGAAGTTCCAGTTGAAGCCCAGCGCACGGATCGCGCGCGCCACCGCAGCGCCGACGTCGCGCGCGAGCGCCGCGTCGCCGGCCGCGCCCAGGGCCATCGCCGAGGGCGGCGGCGGCACCCACAGCGCGCGCACGACGGCGCCCCCTTCCTGGTCGATGGCGATCAGTGCATCTGCTCCCATCGCGTCGCGCAGGGCGCCCGTGAACGCGGTCAGCTGCTCGGCATCCGTCATGTTCTGGCGGAACAGGCAGGCGCCGCGGATGGCGTTGGCGCGGATGAAGGCGTCCGTGCCGGCATCGAGCTCCGTGCCGAACAGGCGGATCATGATCAGGCGGCCGGCCAGGCGGCGGTATTCTTGATTCGTCATGCGTGCGTCGTCAGTTCGTCTTGGTGACCTTGCTCAGGTGGCGCGGCTTGTCCGGATCGAGCCCGCGCGCCTTCGACAGCTGCGCCGCCATCACGTAGAACGCCTGGATCGCCACGATCGGGTCGAGGTCGGGGTGGGGCGCCTCCGGCAGGTCGAGGTCGCGCGAGGGCACGTCCTCGGGCGCGGCCAGCAGCACGCGCGCGCCGCGGCCGCGCATCTCGTCGGCCAGCGCCACCAGGCCGGCCTGGGTAGGGCCGCGGGTGGCGAAGATCAAGAGCGGATAGCCTTCGTCGATCAGCGCCATCGGACCGTGCTTGATCTCGGCGCCGGAAAAGGCTTCGGCCTGCAGCGCCGAGGTTTCCTTGAATTTCAGCGCCGCCTCCAGCGCGATGGGGAAGCCGATGCCGCGGCCCACGACCATGATGTTGCGCGCCGGCGCCAGCACGTCCAGCGCGGCCGACCAGTCCGCGCCGGCGGCACGGCGCAGCGCGTCGGGCAGGGCGGCCAGGCCCGCCTTCAGTTCGGCATCTTCCTGCCACTCGGCGACCAGGCGGGCGCCGGCCGTCAGGCTCGTGATGAAGCTCTTGGTGGCGGCCACGCTCTGCTCCTTGCCGGCGCGCAGCGGCAGCGCCCACTCGGCCGCCTCCGCCAGTGGCGAATCGATGGCGTTCACCAGCGCGACCGTGGTGGCGCCGCCGGCGCGGAAGTAGCGCATCGGTTCGACCACGTCCGGGCTCTGGCCCGACTGCGACACGGAAATCGCCAGCACGCCGTCGGCGCGCAGCGGCGCCTTGTACAGCGTGACCAGCGACATGGGCAGCGACGTCACCAGGCGGCCCATGCGCGACATGATCAGGTAGGCCAGGTAGTTCGACGCGTGGTCCGAGCTGCCGCGCGCCACGGTCACGGCATTGTGGAAGGTGCCGGCGCGCAGCACGCGTCCCAGCTCCGCGTAGCGCTCGACGTCGTTGGCCAGCTGCAGGGCGACGCAGTCGGCGGCGGACCGGGCTTCCTGGAGCATCAGGGAGTCGTTAGTGGAATCAGCTGCGGAGGTCAATCGCTTCTCCTTCGATGTGGACGGCTTTCAGGTTCAGGTCCCGGTCGAGGACGACCAGGTCGGCATGGCATCCCGGCGCCAGGCGGCCGCGGCGCGTCTCGCCCAGGTAGTCGGCGGCATTGGTGGACACGCGGCGCGAGGCGTCGGCGAGGTCCAGGCCGATCTTCACCAGGTTGCGCAGCGCCTGGTCCATGGTGAGGGTGCTGCCCGCCAGCGTGCCGTCGGCCAGGCGCACGCCGCCCATGCATTTGTGGACGACCTGGCGGCCCAGCATGTACTGGCCGTCCGGCATGCCGGCGGCGGCCGTCGAATCGGTCACGCAGTACAGGCGCGGGATCGCGCGCAGCGCCACCTGGATGGCGCCCGGGTGCACGTGCAGCAGGTCGGGAATGATCTCGGCGTAGTGCGCATGGGCGAGCGCCGCGCCGACCATGCCGGGGTCGCGGTGGTGCAGGCCGGGCATGGCGTTGAACAGGTGGGTGAAGCCGGCCGCGCCGTGCTCGAGGGCCTTGACGCCGTCCTCGTAGGAACCGGTGGTGTGGCCGATCTGCACGCGGATGCCGGCGTCGGCCATCTGGCGCACCAGGGCCAGGTGGCCGTCGATCTCGGGCGCCACGGTGATCAGGCGCATCGGGGCCTGGGCGTCGAAGCGCTTCACCTCGGCCATGCTGGCTTCGCGCGCGAACGGCGGCTGGGCGCCCAGCTTGCCGGCGTTGATGTACGGGCCTTCCAGGTGCACGCCCAGGATGCGCGCCTCGCCGGCGCCGCGCTCGCGGCACGCCGCGCCGATGGCGGACAGGGCGCGGTCGATGTCCTCGAGCGGCGCCGTCATCGTCGTGGCCAGCAGGCTCGTGGTGCCGTGGCGCGCATGCAGGCGCGCGATGGTGCGGGCAGCGTCGCCGCCTTCCATCATGTCGCGCCCGGCGCCGCCGTGCACGTGCAGGTCGATGAAGCCGGGCAGGATGTAGTCGTCGCCGTTGGCGGCCGGATCGGCGGGCACGCCGTCGATGGCGGCGATGGTGCCGGCGGCATCCGCGTGCAGCGTGCCGCGGATCCAGCCGCCGGGAGTCAGGATATTGCCTTGCATGCGCAGCCTCTGTGAATGAAAACTCATTGAACCGGATGGTAGGCCAGGTACCGCGCGATCACGCACAGCGCGCCGGCGGCGGAATCACCTTCCGGGGGAGCGGCGCGCGCGGCCAGCTCGGGCGGCAGCCAGGGACGCAGGGCCAGGCCCAGGCCGCCGCACAGCGCCAGCGGCAGCGTGCCTTGCGGGTCGAGGGCGCGCGCGATGGCCGCGGCTTCGCGGCCCGCGTCGCGCAGGATGGCGGCGGCGACGGGATCGTCGGCATGCCGCAGCACCAGGGGCGCCAGGCTGGCGTAGCCGGTCTGGGTGGCGCCGCCGAGCCAGGCCTGGACCATGTCGCGGTGGCCGCCGCAGGCATGGACGACGGCATCGGCCAGGCTGCTCCTCGGCTGGCGACCGTCCAGCACCTGCTGGACGTGGTTGATGGCGCGCAGGCCGATCCAGGCGCCGCCCGCCTCGTCGCCGGCCGGGAAGCCCCAGCCGCCCACTTCGCGCCGCGTGCCGTCGGGCAGCAGCACCTCGCCGACGCTGCCCGTGCCGATGGCGACGATGGCGCCGGGACGGCCGCCGTGCGCGCCCATCAGGGTCGTGAAGGCGTCGGTCTCGAGCACCAGGGCCGGATAGCCGGGATTCGCCGCCGTGAATGCCTGGGCCCACTGCTTGTTGTGCACGCCCGCCAGGCCGAGGCCGATCGCGGTGCGCTCGGGACCCGGCCGTTCGAGGCCGGCGGCGTCGAAGGCCTGGGCGATGGCCCCGCCGACCGCGGCCCAGGCATTGGCGATGCCCAGCCCCAGCCCGGACGGGCCGGCGCTGCCCTGGGCCAGTTCGGTGTAGCCGCGCGGCGCGGCAGGCTGGTTGGAGCGGGGCGCGGCATGGGCGAGGCGCACTCGGGTGCCGGTGCCGCCGCCGTCGACGCCGATGAGAAAGTCGATCATGGGAGAGTGTGCCGGTGGAGGTCAGCGCACTATAGGAGGGGCCGCCAGGCTTGTCAACAGGTATGCAAGTGGTATTGCCTGCTGCTGATGTGGCGTGGGGAACTGGTATGTCCCGACTGGGAGCGAGAAAGGCGGGACGGTGGGAATTGGTATTGAAAGTGGTATTTTTACGGCCCCGCCGCATGGGCGGGGCCGCAACTCTGCATCAGCCGCGCTGAAGGGCGGCGATGCGCTGCTCGGTCGACGGGTGGCTGGAGAACAGCGACAGCACGCCGCCGCCGGCGATGCCCGACGCCGTCAGGTTCTTCGGCAGGTCGACCTGGGCGATGCCGCCGAGGCGCTGCAGGGCCGCGATCATCGGACGCGGGGTGCCCATGATCTTGGCGGCGCCGCGGTCGGCGCGGTATTCGCGCTGGCGCGAGAACCAGGCCACGATGATGCTCGCCAGGATGCCGAACAGGATGTCGCAGACGATCGAGGTGACGTAGTAGGCGATGCCCGGGCCGCTGCTTTCTTCCTCGTCCTTGCGCAGGAACTGGTCGACGCCGTAGGCGACGACGCGCGCCAGGAAGATCACGAAGGTATTGACCACGCCCTGGATCAGCGTCAGCGTCACCATGTCGCCGTTGGCGATGTGCGCCACCTCGTGGGCCAGCACGGCCTCGACTTCGTCGTGCGTCATCGATTCCAGCAGGCCCGTCGACACGGCGACGAGCGAGGCGTTCCTGGTCGCGCCGGTGGCGAACGCGTTCGGCTCGCCCGGGTAGACGGCGACTTCTGGCATGGCGATGCCGGCCTTCTGCGCCTGGGCGGCCACGGTATTCATCAGCCACGCTTCGGTGGCATTGGACGGCTGCGTGATGACGCGGGCGCCGGTCGACCACTTGGCGATCGGCTTGGACATCCACAGCGAAATGAAGGCGCCGCCGAAGCCCATCAGCGCGGCGAAGCCCAGCAGCATGCCGAGGTTCAGGCCGTTGGCCGTCAGGAATTTGTTAACGCCGAGCAGGCTCGCCGAAATGCCCAGCACGAGCATGATGGCAAGGTTGGTAGCGAGAAAAAGGACGATGCGTTTCATGATGACTTTCCGTCATGGTTATTAATGAACGGTAGAAAGTCTAATTGATCTGCAACATCGGAAAAAGCGAAGTTATTCGAAGTATGTCTTCGAAAAACCGGAAGGTTCAGCGGCGGGCGTGTGAGTACGTCGTCCCTGCGGGGGCAGGGACCCAATGCATGCACTCCACGAAATTGGGCCCCTGCCTTCGCAGGGGCGACGGGCAGATGAGCGGAACGGGATTCGCGCTAGTCCGCCGCCTGCACCACCGGCAACTCCACAAAGCTGCCGTGATACACGCGCTGCGTGGCCTTTTTATAGTCGCCCGGCTTCGCGAAGAAGATGTTCGGGACGAAGGTCTGCGGATTGCGGTCGTACAGCGGGAACCAGCTCGACTGCACCTGCACCATGATGCGGTGGCCCGGCAGGAACACGTGGTTCGCCGTGGGCAGGCCGAAGCGGTAGGACAGGGGCTTGTTCGGGGCCAGCGCCTTCGGCTTGTCGTAGCCCTCGCGNCACCTGCACCATGATGCGGTGGCCCGGCAGGAACACGTGGTTCGCCGTGGGCAGGCCGAAGCGGTAGGACAGGGGCTTGTTCGGGGCCAGCGCCTTCGGCTTGTCGTAGCCCTCGCGGTAGCGGCCGCGCAGGATGTCGCCGGCCACCATCAGCTGGTAGCCGCCCATCGCCGGCTGGCTGCCCACCTGGTCCGGATAGACGTCGATCAGCTTGACGACCCAGTCGCTGTCCGTGCCGCTGGTCGAGGCGACCAGGTGGGCGACCGGTTCGCCGGCGATGCGCACGGGCGCCGTCAGCGCGTCGGACGTGAACGTGACCACGTCCGTGCGGCCCGAGGCCTCGCGCTGGTCGTCGACGAGCCAGCGCGGCCAGGTCTGGCCCTTGGCCTCGTCGTAGCCGTAGGGCGGGATCGGGCGCTGGCGGAACGGCACGGGCTTGGCCGGGTCGGACACCCATTCGTCGTACGTCCGATCGTCGGCCGCGCCGCCCAGCACGGCCTTCGCGCCGGCTGCCAGCCGCAAGGGGACGGGACGAATCGCCTGCGTCCCGGCGCTCGGCCACGACGGCAGGTCGCGCCAGCGGTTGCTGCCCGTCTCGAAGGCGGTGACGGGCGCGATGGCGGGCGCGGCCGCGTCGTCCTTCAGGTAGCGGTCCAGGAAGGGTTTCAGCACGGCGCGGCGCCAGTGCAGCGACGTGTCGCTGCCGAACTTGAGCGGGCCGAGGCCGCTGCCATCCTCGATGGCGCCGCCGTGCGCCCACGGGCCGATCGACAGGAACACCTTGCCGTCCTTGTCGTTCGGCTTGACCGCCTTGTACACGGCGATGGGGCCGTAGATGTCCTCGGCATCCCACAGGCTGTGCACCAGCAGCGTGGGCACGGAGACGCTCTGGCGCGCGAGGATCTTGTCCATCGCCTGCTGCTGCCAGAAGGCGTCGTAGTCCGGATGCGCGACGAGCTTGTTCCAGAAGCCGCTCTGCGTCAGGCCGCGCTGGCGCCCCAGTTCGCCGGCCGAGCCGGCGCCCAGGTACATGTCGTAGTCGTCGTAGTGCGAGGTGAACCATTTCGCCGTATTGCCGCGCGTGACCACCTGCTCGAGGATGTAGGACATATTGATCTGGCGGAAGGCGCCGTGGTGGAACCAGTCGTCGCCCATCCAGCCATCCACCATCGGGTTCATGGGCACGGCCGCCTTCAGCGCGGGATGCGGATTCACCAGCGCCATCAGGGGCAGGAAACCGTCGTAGGAAATGCCGATGATGCCCACGCGGCCGTTCGCTTCCGGCACGTTCTTGACGAGCCAGTCGATCGTGTCCCAGGTATCGGTCGAATGGTCGACCGGCGTCGGGTTCAGGGGGCCGGACAGGGGCCGGTTCATCACGTAGTCGCCTTCGGAACCGTACTTGCCGCGCACGTCCTGCACGACGCGGATATAGCCGCCTTCGACGATCGTGTCGGCGGCATTGTCGTAGCCGGCGAGGATGGTTTCCAGGTCCGAGCTCTCGGCGTGGTTCGTCATGCCGGCCGCGTCGTAGGGCGTGCGCGTGAGCAGGATGGCCGCCTTGCGCGCGCTCGTGGCAGTCTTCGGGACGATGATCACCGTGTTCAGGCGCGTGCCGTCGCGCATGGGAATCATCACGCTGCGCTTGACGTAGTTGTAGCCGGGCGTGGGGGCGGTGAATTCGGCCGGGGTCTCGGAGGGCAGGGCGGGGTACTGCGGCGCGGCGGTCTGGGCGTGGGCAATGCTGGCCGCCGCCGCGGCAACGGCGGCGGCCGCGCGCAGGCGGGCGGAAGAGAAGGGCATGGACATCCTTGCTGGTTGTTCTTGTCGATTGCGCCGTTACCTTAGCACAAGGACAAGCCGGGTCCGCCGCGCAGGCGCGCATTGCGCCGGATGTGGCTCGAGGACAACGCCGGCCGGGTCCGTCCCATCCGGGCATGACGCAGAGAAACGCCCGATTCCTGGCTTGCGGATGGCCCCGGTGTCATAATGGGCCGTTCGACCAAGGGGAAACGCGACGTGGGTGCGGGAAGATTCGGGAGGTTCGCTGCGTCGGCCATGTTGCTGGCCGCTGCCTGCGGCACCATCGGTGCCGGGCCCGCGCACGCCCAGGCGGGAGAGAAGCCGCCGTCGACGTTCAGCGCCGTCATCGGCAGCGCGCTGCTGTGCCGCGACCAGATCGACAACGCCTATTTTTATTCCTGGCTCACGCGCTTCTTCGGCCCCGCCTACAAGCACGAGGGCGGCGCCTACTGGTTCCGCACGGACGACGCGTCGCTGTGGGGCACGCCGGTGAGCGAGGTCATGGTCAGCGACGACACGAGCGAACTCGCCTTCGTCGCGGCGGTCTCAGAAGTGCCGCCGGACGAACTGGAGGGCGCGATCCGCAAGGCGGTGGGCATCCGCTACCTGGCCGTCGATGCGTCGCCGTATCCCGTGCGCGTGTCCAATCCCGGCAGCAAGATCGCTTACTACAATACCAAAAGCAAAATATACTGCGCGAAGTTCAAATCGTTGCCGCCACGTCCCTGACCGGCGGCGGGAACCCATGTACACGAATTACTTCCACCTGAAGCAGGCGCCGTTCTCCATCGCGCCCGATCCCCGCTACCTGTTCATGAGCGAGCGCCACCGCGAGGCGCTGGCGCACTTGTTATATGGCATCGGCAGCGGCGGCGGCTTCGTGCTGCTCACCGGGGAAATCGGCGCCGGCAAGACCACCGTCTGCCGCTGCTTCATCGAGCAGATTCCCGACAATTGCCGTCTCGCGTATATCTTCAATCCGAAGCTGACGGTCGAGGAATTGCTGCTGACGATCTGCGACGAGTTCCGTATCGACCTGCCGCCGGCCGCCGCGGGCACCCTCGGCGTGAAGGGCTATGTCGACGCCATCAACGCCTACCTGCTGGCCAGCCATGCCCAGGGCAACAACAACGTGCTCGTCATCGACGAGGCGCAGAACCTGTCGCCCCAGGTGCTGGAACAGTTGCGCCTGCTGACCAACCTCGAGACCAGCGAGCGCAAGCTGCTGCAGATCATCCTGATCGGCCAGCCGGAACTGCGCACGATGCTGGCCCGGCCCGAACTGGAGCAGCTGGCCCAGCGCGTGATCGCGCGCTACCACCTGGGACCCTTGTCCGTGGCGGAGACGGGCGCCTACGTGGCGCACCGCCTGGCCGTGGCGGGCGTGCAGGCCGGCACGCCGGTTCCCGCCGCGCTGGCGCCGCTCGTGCACCGCCTGACGGGCGGGGTGCCGCGCCGCATCAACCTGTTGTGCGACCGCGCGCTGCTCGGCGCCTACGTCGAGAATGCGCGCGAGGTGACGCCGAAGATCCTGCGCCGCGCCGCGCGCGAGGTATTCGCGGGCGAAACGCCGCTGCCGCAGGACGGCCGCCGGCCGTTGCGCTGGCCGCTGGTGGCGGGCGGCGTGCTGGCCGGTGCCGCGATCAGCGCTGCGGCCTGGCAGGCGGTGCCGCATGTCTCGCCCGCGCCCGCGCCCGCGCCGGCCGCGAAGGTGGCGCCGGCGGATGCGCGGACCCGTGCGCCCGCACCTGCTGCCGCCGCGGCGCCGGCGAAGCCGCTGGACCTGGCCACCGAGGAAGAAGCGCTGCGCGAACTGGGAGAATTGTGGGGCCAGAAGCTGCCGGCCGGCACCCCGTGCGCCGGCGCGCCGCGCCTGGGGCTGCGCTGCTACCAGGGCCGCGGCGGCCTGTACGAACTGCGCCTGCTGGACCGGCCCGCCATCGTCGCGCTGCACGACGGCCAGCGCGTCGGCTACGCCGTCCTGACGGGCATGGACGGGCAGGGCGCCACGCTGGCCATCAACGGCCAGCGCCAGAAGGTCAGCCTGGGCGCGCTGGCCACGCGTTTCGACGGCACCTTCACCACGCTGTGGAAGGCGCCGCGCGCGTTCCGCGACGAAGTCCATCCGGGCGACACGGGCGCCGACGTCGACTGGATCGCGGCCCAGCTGGCCACGCTGGACAAGCACCCCGCGCCGCCGGGCGGCCAGCCGTTCGACGCCGCCACCGCGCGCCTGCTGCGCGCCTTCCAGGAAAAGCAGAACCTGAAGGCGGACGGCGTGGCCGGCCCGCGCACCTGGATGCGCCTGAACCAGCTGGGCGGCGTGGACGAACCGCGCCTGCTCGCCGCCGCCGAAAAGTAAAACAAGAAGGATCCCATGTCATACATCCTCGAAGCCTTGAAGAAGGCCCAGGCCGAACGCCAGCTCGGCGACGCGCCGACCATCCACGCGCCCCAGGCCGCGCAGGCTGCCCCGGCGGGCACCACGGCGCGCAAGCCGCTGCTGCTCGGCCTGGGCGCCGGCGCGCTGGTCGTCGCGGCCGGCGTGCTGCTGTTCTGGCGCGCGGGGCCGGCGCTCGCGCCTGTGGCGGCCCCGGCCGCGACGGCGGCATCGTCCGCACCGGCCGCGACGGCGGCATCGTCCGCACCGGCCGCGCCGGTGGCCAAGGCGCCCCCGTCCGCGTCCGCCACGCTGGACGTGAGCGCGCCGCCGGCACCGCCGGCAGCGCCGTCCGCAGCGCAATCAGCCGCACCATCGGCCGCACCGGTCTCCGCGCCCGCGGCGCCGGCCCAGGCTCCCGCGGCGCCGGCC
>NZ_JASNRD010000040.1 GCF_030412015.1 Massilia sp. YIM B02763
GCCGTCGGGCTATTGGCGATACGCGGCGAAGCAGCGCAACCCGGCATTGCGCTGTGCTCGCGTCCAGCGCGATGATGCATCAAAGTGAGGACAGCGCCCCACTCGCGGCTATTGTTTTAGCTAACGCAATTGCCAGCGCGCGGATACATTTTTCCGGTAATCGATTTACTGTTTCGGTTCGCCATGCTCTTCGGGGCGAAGTGTTTGAACGAGCATACAAAATGGAGAACCGGATCGGCTCCGATGTTTTCATCGATGTTCGATATTTTCCTAAGCGAGCAGGCGTTTTTCAGAGAAATGATGAATTTCGAGCTCCTGCAGCATGAGATTGGGTTCGTGCGAATAATGGCGTAAAAGTGTATGACCACGGATTCCATATTAAGCCGTACGGTACCAACGATGACGACTGGCTCCAACTAGACCATGATACGGCTTACAACCGTAGAAAATGGAGATCTTATCTTACGGAGCAGCTTTTCCCGATGGATCCCCAAGACGCTCCGCTGCCAAAACGGAATCCTATGGTTGGACTGCCAACCAATTACCAAACCGTAGGCGCAATCTTCTTAGAGAGTCTTTCCCAAAAAAATGCAGACGATAGCGTGCTGAGTCCTAGCATGGATCGCCAAGGGTTTATAGCAAATGATGGGTTCTTTCAATTAAGGGATCTTGCTCGTTTTGCTGTCGAATTAATTGCGCATTTTGACAAGAAAATTCAACTCGAGGATGAGGAGAAAGCGCGGGCAGCACTGTATGCTCAAAGAACCTTTGAAATCGATAGCGCATAAAAGAGATCTCAAATTCTGCAACTTTAAACAAGGCGGATAAGGACAGGATTATTACGCATTATTCGCGCGTAAAATCCGACATTAAGAGTCTTGAAGAATATGATCGCAATGCAAGAGAAGGCTTAGAGACGATGAGTCTCCTAGACGTAGTTGCTGGGTTTATGACGCATGAGTTCCAAGCCGCTCTAATGCATCTTGAGACAGCGGCCAACAAGATTCGCGTGTTGGCCAAGAAAGATCCTTCCTTAAACGGCGAAGTCGATTCCATTGATAGCTCAATTAGATATTTTACTGGCTATATCGATTATACAAAGCTTTTTGTCTCATGTCTGCATTTGACTGATGTGAAGCCCTATAAGGTTTTTCCAACGGTTATGCATGTCATCTCCACTTTCAACAAATTCCAAGTTGAGCGGGACGTCGAAGTTGATGTTTCTGAAATCGACAAAAATTTAGTAGCCCCGATTATACCCGCAGCCATGTACCAAGGCATCATTCATAATCTATACACAAACGCTTTGAAAGTACTACTTTCATCGTCGCAAATTCATAAAATGATCTCTATCCAGTCTTGGAATGAGAAAGGCAAAAATATTCTTCAAGTATTAGATAACGGCCCAGGCATTGCCCCAGAAGTCGAACGAAGGATATGGGATCCTTTGTATACGACTACCTCATCCGGAAACAATCCTCTCGCCTCCGGTATGGGCTTGGGGCTACCTCTCGTCCGTAAAGTAGTCTTAGCAAGACGAGGGACAATCGAACTAGTGACACCGCCTGAAGGATTTAATACTTGCTTCCGAGTTGAACTGCCACTTGAATAATATGAAAAAAATTATACTGATTGATGATAAATCTGAAGTGCAGGCAGACCTGAGTGCTGCATTGGAGCCGCTTCTGAGTGGAAAGTATGAAGTTGAAGCCTGGAGCACGCAAGACGCAATAGAGAAATACCACGCTAACGAGGATACGACTAATGACGAGTCAAATGCAGACGAAGATGTTTGGTTTAGGTTCTTTAAGAAGGAAGAAAACGTAGCAATCGTTGTTGCGGACAATGACCTTTCGGGCTACAAATCGGTGAGAATTTCTGAGAGCGCGTTAGCAGACGCTTGCCGACAAGCTGTTACGCCAATTTGCACATATCGTCGAGCCCCTAGCGCTAAGTCAGCAAGTCAGAGCCTTCGAGGGATTTACGGACAAACAAAGTTTTTTACAATTACGCTAGATATGTCGCCTTGTGCGGAGACATTGGCGCCGAGGAAGATTATTGCACTAGCAGATGGATTTGCATATATTCGTCAAAGGTTTGGCGCGCTACCAAAAGAGATAAAACAGCAGGGCCCAGCTGCGATTTGAGCTTCTATTTTAGACCGACCTGGCCTTGCCAACGCTTTTGCGCTTTACGCGA
Source organism: Massilia sp. YIM B02763 (assembly GCF_030412015.1). GTDB lineage: Bacteria > Pseudomonadota > Gammaproteobacteria > Burkholderiales > Burkholderiaceae_D > Telluria. The sequence goes on from NZ_JASNRD010000040.1 coordinate 2,200, forward strand.
CAGGTCCGAGTTTAGCGAGCGATGCTATTTATCATATCTCTCAGAGTAATGAAGAGCGTAAGCTGATAAGCCAAGACTTAGACGCACGCCTTCCCTTTATTTTGGGTTGCTGGCTGAATAACTATATCCTCCCTTTTCCTGGTCTAATCCTTAATACAAAAGCGGCAGCTTCCTACCTGAATATAAGCACGGAGGATTTCTTAACTAACGCAGATAAATTCGCGAACGCAAAATATGATGGTCCATTTTCTGATCCCGAGCACTACTGATGGCGGACGGATTTAGATCAAATTCTGATCGAATCCGACTCTGAGGATGGAAAAGATCATTTAGATAAGCTCGGTGTATCTGTCGCTGCCAGTGTTTGCGTTTCTTCTGGAGTTTCACCAGCCGGTTATTATTGCATTGTGCGGAAAGAGCCGATATCGCTGGAAGCATTTGTTGGAAATTTAGGATGGGTTCCGCAAGGCGCTTATTTAAGTCGTATTGATCAAAATATCTACGATACTGTGGCGCATATGATGGGAATCTGACGATGGCAAAAGGATTTAACTCGTTGTTGCGAGCTTACTTGCCAACTTTTGATGCGCTAGTCCGACACTTCTTGAAGGATTCCGGGCTGCAAACAGTATTCAGTGGGGTGAGCATTTTTGGACAAACTGATGAGACTAGCTACGACCTAATGGCCAGTTTCGAGGGACTTCCACAACGACCTGGATCACGCAGAGGACATTCTGAAAACGTTTTTATCACTGCAAGGCTCTCGGGAAATGTAAAAGCAGGTCAACTGCGGCTAACTCATTATGGTACCGAGATCGGATATTTTCGGCAGACCAAAGCATCTGAGCCATTATGTGACCTCCTCCCGATCACGGGTTATCACTACGATTTTGACTGTGATGGTAAGAAGTTTAATCATCCAGTATTTCACGCGCAGCCTAAACTAAAGGCGGGCGAACGTTACATTAGTCTGAAGGCTAATATTACACATCGGGTCTATCCCGACTTTGATGAAATTCGTACCATACGAATCCCTACACCACAGATGGATATCTTCTCTGACATAGTATGATTCTTGCTGATCACGTGGCGTTGCCTGATGACCCTAATAGGAAGTTCGGAAATTTTCTCGAATCATTTGAGAAGAACATGATCAAGTTCGATTTAGGTGGGATTCAAAAATTTGTTTCGCAGCCGTTTTTTGATGCAAACCCTCATAGGGTGAACTGTTGGTATCCGAAACCAGCAGCAAAAGCGGCCACGAATATTGGTCGCTGTGAGACGGTTTAAAAACTCCTAAGAGACGGTTTAAAAACTCCTAAGCAACTATGATGTCCAAAAGGTTCACTCTTGCAGGAGTACGCTATGTGGACAGCAGAGCAGCGCGCGCGGCATAAAACCATCAGACCAAAGGAACGACGAGGTTACCCGACCGATATTAGCGACAAGGAATGGAAGCTCGTCGAGCCGCTACTGCCAAGCGCAGCCCGTACCGGGCGCCCTCGAAAGACAGCACTTCGTGAGGTGATCAATGCGCTGCGTTACCTGGTCAGATCGGGCTGCGAATGGCGCATGCTACCCAATGATTTCCCTCCGTATCAGACGGTGTATTACTGGTTCAGAAGGCTGATGCGGCGCTTCCTTTTCCAGACGATTCACGACTTGGCTCTAATGCTTGACCGGATGTGCGAGCAGCGTGAAGTCGTTCCTTCTGCCGGCATCGTCGACAGCCAGTCGGTGAAAGCACCGGGCGCGCGTGAGCGCGGCTATGACGCGCACAAGAAGATCAGTGGGCGCAAGCGTCACATCAGTGTCGACACCGATGGGCGACTGCTGGCGGTGAACTTGTCGCCTGCCGACATCGCTGATTCGACTGGCGCCCAGCTGGTGCTTGATGCCTTGGTCAAGCGCTGGCCCTGGGTGAAGCATTTGTTTGGCGACGCTGCATATGACCGCCGTACTTTGCTGGATAAAGCTGCCTATCTCGACTTCACCGTTGAAATTGTCCGTGGCTTGCAGGGCCAAGACGGCTTTCAGGTACAACCGCGGCGCTGGGCCGTCGAGCGCACGTTTGCATGGCTAATGCGCTACCGCCGTCTGGTTCGCGACTACGAGCAGCGCCTCGACGTATCCCAGGCGATGATTTATATCGCACTCGGCTCATCACTGCTGCACAGGATGCGTTTCCGGTGAGTTTTTAAACCGTCTCTGAGGCTAAAGAAGAAATCGAAAAGCTATGCGACGTACGTTGCCTTTCGGTTACGGGCGGCTCTGATGACGTCACTGGACCGGTCAAGCGCGTCTTTCGGGGCCAGAGGAATAGCCTCGTGACCTACGTGTTTAACGATCCATCCATTAGGAAAGTGGAACCACGTTGCGAGTGACCAAGTGTCCGCACAGTCACCATACGCCTTTAGGATTTCGGCAATGATTGGCAATGGTCGATACATCGCGTCGAATTGGTACCGAGAATAATAATTCTTCCCACAATACGAGACGCTAAAGATACGCTTGCGACGCATCCAGTTGCTCACGGGAAGTGACTTTTTTGCTGGAGGGTTTGCCTGCAGAGCGTTGATGTCTTCCGCTGTCAACCAGTCGCCTTCTTCGAACACTTTTTTGACGGTAGCCAGCTGAGCAATACGGTTTTCCAGCATAATGTTGCTTGGACGCACCTGACCAATAACTAATCGCGCCAAGTTATCCGTAGAGTCGGCAAAATCATGAAACGCGTGGCTTCTCGCAAGAATGCGGAGCGCTTTTTCTAAACCTTCTTCTAGGGACTCTGCAATGCCGAGTGGTAGGTGCCGCGGTACTTTGACCGTCAAGGTCAGCAAATCCACATCCTCGCTTTCCCCCAATGGCAAGCTCATTCCCTTCTCCGTTTCTATATAAGCTCGAGATCTTGCATTAACGCTGCAATTTGCTGGATTTTCTTGGCCAACTCAGTTGTAGACGCAATATTCCAGCTTCACTAAAAGCTCTTGCACGCAACCAGCATTTCCAGTTCGTGCTAAGTCAACCGGCCGCTTACGATCTAGAGCAAGAGCTGGCGCAACGAACCAATCCCAAGCGAGTGAATGGTCATTGCCAAAAACGCGGAGTACATCTTGTTTGATTAAGGACCATGCTTTTAAATAACTGGCGGCGTTTTCACTTGGCCTCGGCATGTTCTTAGCAACTTTGCGAAAGGAGTGCTGATATATTTTCTTTTTACGAGGCCTTGTTTTCATACTTCAACTCCAACTGTTCATTCTTTACGAAACGTAAGCGATATATTTTCGATTAAATAGATGCTGACGTAGGAACTGGCCAACTCAATAAAAGCGCTATCCGCCGGATTACCCATTTTGCTTCGTTCTCCGACAGCCATGAACTACTGAATATTTTCAAATACTTATCGAGCGTCTCGATTTCGCTCCTTAACAATAAGTTATCTGCCTTGTCTCGTTTTAGCTCGTACGCGAATTCTTGCACAATCTCTTCACAAGACTTCCATCGTTCATACTGCTCAGGGGGCGTGCATCCAGGCGGATAAAATTTATCTTTGTATTGTGTTGCAATAAATTTTGGCTGACTACCAGGAATCGCTCCGAGCAAGCCGGGACGAGGAAAATCGGATGGTACCTCTAGATATTCATTCTCATCTTGAGCGGTCATCTTAAGTATCCCCTCTCATACATAACTCAATCATATCCACCGCGTCCTTCTGGAACACTTGCAGACTTACATCCTGATTTCAGGCTCTATCCATAGCGTCGACATATGTTTAATGTCATCTTGGATCAGCTCGTGCAAACTTCCATCATCGGTAATGCTGAATTTTCATTTCCTCCATAATGATCTTAGCCTGTAATCTGTACTGACTACCGCGTGTGTGAGTCCATCACAATAAAATTCGCCGTTAGAGTTTTTTATAAAAAGAAGCTGACACTCATCGCTATCATAACCTTCGAAGATTTCGGTTACGTGATGCAACATATACTGCGGCTCGCCAAATGAATAGAATTGCGAAAAAATTTGAGCGTCTATTACTTCCTCTTGGTGGACCAAGTCAAGAACGGCCGAAATGCATGTGCATAAATATCGTTTAAAAATTGATTCGGATTTTTCTCGCTGTTTAAATAATATAGCGACATGAATTATTGGTTCGTGTGGGTCAACTTCGATAGTCGAATATTGAGTTCGCCTGGGCTGTCCAATAAGGAGGCGTAACTCGTCATGGTCAAGACGACTCGACGGTGCAACAACGTGAAACATTATTACTCTCCCCACAATTTCACTGCTTTATTCGAATCGGACCTGCGCCTCTGCCTTTGCTGTGACTCAGGTGGGTCTCGATCGCTTCTCATAAGTGTACGCTTGCGCATGCGAGATGTAAACCCAGTAGATAAATATACGGTAGATTTTTGGGCTGTGGATTTCTTTCTGGAATATACGCATCCTGTGCTCTATGAGCTCACCACCGACCCCTGGCAATGCCCGAGAGATTTTTGCGAAAAATTTGCGAAGTTTGCGTTTAAAAAAAGGAATGTCACAAGAACAGCTTGGGGAACTTGCAGGGTTTCACAGGACATACGTTAGCCAAGTAGAAAGATGTGTGAGCAATGTTTCGTTCGACAGTGCAGAGCGACTTGCCTCTATCCTTGGCACAGAGCTCTGGCAATTGCTGAAACCTTGACTGACAGAGTTCAGGGTGAAGTTAACGACATGTGATGGGACTCCCCATCAAGTGGGACACGTCCCGTCGATGTCTCGCTGTTGATCTTGCTAACAACTGCACTGCGGCGGCATGTCGAACGATCCTACTTGCCGTAACAACAGGACTCTGCTGGGCACATTCGCAAGTTTGTTTATCTAACTGCCGATAGATACAGAATCCTGAAAGAGGATGGGGAATGCGTTCGCCAGGACAACGATGGAGGTATGGACACTTTCTGCGAAAAACGTCCGCCTTCGAGCCAATACCTATGGACACTCTAGTTTTCTCAGAAAGCCTTTAGATATTGGGCTTCTTTTGCGTCCATACGTATAGAATTCGCGGTTAGTTCGAATGGGGCGCCTACCAGCTGCAGCATCCGCAGCGCGCCGTGCGCCGCGACGAATCGTTCACGCTGGGCGATTACCGGCGCCGCTACGCCCAGTACAAGTCCGACCCGCAGCTGCAGGCGGCGCACCTGGCGGCGCCCTGGATCGTCACCTGGGACGACCACGAAGTCGCCAACGACTACGCGGCATTGCGCGACGAACGCCTGTCCGCCACCTTCGCACAACGCCGCGCGGCGGCCTACCAGGCCTTCTACGAACACATGCCGCTGCGCCTGCCGCCGCCGAACAGCTTCGCCAGCGTGCGCATGTTCCAGCGCCTCGACTGGGGGCGGCTCGCGCGCTTCCACGTGCTGGACGACCGCCAGTACCGTGCCGTGCAGGCCTGCCCGCGCACGAACGCCGGCGGCTCCTCGTCCGTGACGGCGCGCGCCTGCCCCGCCCTGCTCGACCCGCGCCGCTCGATGCTGGGCGCGGAGCAGGAAGCCTGGCTGGAAGCGGGCTTGCGCTCCTCGAACGCGCGCTGGAACGTGCTGGCCCAGCAGACGCTGATGGCGCCGTCCTCGCAAGTGCCGGCGGCGACGGCGGACGGCGGCCGCTTCTGGACCGACGGCTGGGACGGTTATCCGGCCGCGCGCCGGCGTCTGCTCGACACGCTCGTGACAACCCGCGCGGCGAACCCGCTGGTGCTGGGCGGCGACGTGCACACTTTCTATGCGACCGAATTGCGGCGCGATTTTTCCAGGCCCGTGTCGAAGGCCAATCCGCTGGTGGCGACGGAGTTCGTGGGCACGTCGGTGACGTCCAGCTCGCGCCCGCAGGAACGCACGGCGCAGTACGTGGCGATGAACCCGCATATCAAGTATGGGCGCAGCGACAAGCGCGGCTGGATGCTGCTGGAGGTGACGCCGAAGGAGGTGCGCACGCGCTTCATGGGGCTGGACGACGTGCGCGATGCGGCGAGTCGCCAGCGGGTGCTGGCGCAGTTCAGGGTAAAGGATGGGAAGGCGGGCGTGGAGCAGACCGCGGGCTGACGGCACCATCCCGTCGCCCCTGCGAAGGCAGGGGCCCAATATCGATGCGCTGCGGTAGCGCCAGCAAAATTAGGCCCCTGCCTGCGCAGGGGCGACGGTGTTCGAGGTTAACTTAAGCCGGCTGCTTCTCGTCCCGCAGCTCGCGCCGCAGGATCTTGCCGACGTTGGTCTTGGGCAGGCTGTCGCGGAACTCGACGTACTTCGGGCGCTTGTAGCCCGTCAGCTGCTCCTTGCAGTAGGCTATAACGTCGTCCTTGGACAGCGCCTTGTCCTTCTTGACCACGTACAGCTTCACGGCCTCGCCCGAATGCTGGTCCGGCACGCCCACGCACGCCACTTCGAGCACGCCCGGGTGCGCGGCGACGACGTCCTCGACCTCGTTCGGATACACGTTGAAGCCCGACACGAGGATCATGTCCTTTTTGCGGTCCACGATCTTCACATAGCCCTTCGGGTCCATCACGCCGATGTCGCCCGTCTTGAAGAAGCCGTCCGGCGTCATGACCTTGGCCGTTTCGTCCGGGCGCTGCCAGTAGCCGGCCATCACCTGCGGGCCGCGCACGGCGATCTCGCCCGGGGTACCGAACGGGACCTCGATGCTGGTCTCGTCCAGGATGCGGATCTCGGTCGAGGGCAGCGGCAGGCCGATGGTGCCGGTGAAGTCGCTGATGTCGCAGCGGTTGGCGGTGACCACCGGCGAGGTCTCGGACAGGCCATAGCCTTCGACGATCGGGATGCCCGTCACGGCCAGCCACTTGTCGGCGACGGCCTTCTGCACGGCCATGCCGCCGCCCGGGCAGACCAGCAGGCCCGAAAAGTCCAGCTGGGCGAATTCCGGCTGGTTCAAGAGACCGTTGTACAGCGTGTTCACGGCCGGGAAGATGTTGATGCGGAAGTCCTTCAATTCCTTGATGAAGCCCTTCATGTCGCGCGGGTTCGGGATCAGGAGGTTCATGCCGCCCACGCGCAGGCCCAGCAGCGCGCACACGGTCAGCGCATAGATGTGGTACAGCGGCAGCGCGCACACGAACTGCGCCTGCTCGCCGGCCGGCAGCTTGGCCAGCGTGGGACCGAACCAGGCCTCGTTCTGCAGCACGTTGGCGATCACCTGCTTGTGCAGCAGCACGGCGCCCTTCGAGACGCCGGTGGTGCCGCCCGTGTACTGCAGGAAGGCGACGTCGTCCTGGCCCACCGTCACGGGCTTCAGCGTCAGGCGCGCGCCCTCGGCCAGCATGCGCTTGAACGGCACGGCCTGCGGCAGCGACCACGCCGGCACCAGCTTCTTCACGCGGCGCACGACGAAGTTGACGATGGCGCCCTTGGCGCCGCCCAGCAAATCGCCCATGGTGGCCACGACCACGTGCTTGACCTGGGTCTTGGCGACGACGTCGGCCACGGTGTGGGCAAAGTTCTCCAGCACCACGATGGCTTCGGCACCCGAGTCGATCAGCTGGTGCTGCAGCTCGCGCGCCGTGTACAGCGGGTTGACGTTGACGATGGTGTAGCCGGCGCGCAGCACGGCGGCCATCGCCACCGGGTACTGCAGCACGTTGGGCAGCATGATGGCCACGCGGGCGCCCGGCTTCAGGCCGCGCTGCTGCAGCCAGGCCGCCATCTGCGCGGACATGCGGTCCAGCTCCGCGAACGTCATGGACTTGCCCATGCAGGCGTAGGCCTTGCGGTCGGCGTACTTGCGGAAGGCTTCCTCCAGCAGGTGCGTGAGGGAGCGGTATTGCGTCCAGTCGATCTCGGCCGCCACGCCCTCCTCGTACGACTTCAGCCAGAATTTGTCCATGTTCGTTGCCTCGTTATTGGTTCTTCGTTACTTCAATCGTTAACAACGTCGTCCCCGCGCAGGCGGGGACCCAATTTTGCGAGCGCAGTCGATGCGCAAACATCACTTGGGTCCCCGCCTGCGCGGGGACGACGGTATTGCTTATGCCGCCTGTTTTTCCTCGCGCAGCGCGCGGCGCAGGATCTTGCCCACGTTGGTCTTCGGCAGCTCGTCGCGGAATTCGATGTACTTCGGTTTCTTGTAGCCGGTGAACTGCTGCTTGCAGTAGTCCATCAGCTGCTCGGCCGTGAGCGCCGGGTCGCGGCGCACCACGAACACCTTGACCGCCTCGCCGGAATGCTCGTCCGGCACGCCGATCACGGCGCATTCCAGCACGCCGGGATGGGCCGCGATGACGGCTTCCAGTTCGTTCGGATACACGTTGAAGCCCGAGACCAGGATCATGTCCTTCTTGCGGTCGACGATCTTCACGTAGCCGTTGTCGTCCATGATGCCGACGTCGCCCGACTTGAAGAAGCCGTCCGCCGTCATGACCTTGGCCGTGTCCTCAGGCCGGTTCCAGTAGCCGGCCATCACCTGCGGGCCGCGGATTGCGATCTCGCCGACGCTGCCGACCGGCAGCGGCCGGCCGTCGTCGTCGACGATGGCGACCTCGGTCGACGGCACCGGCAGGCCGATCGTTCCCGTGAAGGCTTCCACGTCGCAGCGGTTGCAGGTGGCCACCGGCGCCGTCTCGGACAGGCCGTAGCCCTCGATGATGTGGGTGCCGGTGATGGCATGCCATTTGTCGTCGACCGCCTGCTGCACCGCCATGCCGCCGCCATTGGACACCTTCAGGCCGGAAAAGTCCAGGTGGCGGAAGTCCGGATGGTTGACCAGCGCGTTGTACAGCGTGTTCACGGCGGGCAGCATGTTGATGCGGTACTTGGCCAGCTCGCCGATGAAGCCCTTGATGTCGCGCGGGTTCGGGATCAGGATGTTCAGCGCCCCCACCCGCATGCCCCACAGCGCGCACGCCGTCAGCGCGAAGATGTGGTACAGCGGCAGCGCGCACACGATGGTGGGGAATTCGACCAGCGGCGGACGGCTCATCGCCGGCTTCGACCACGCCTCGCTCTGCAGCACGTTGGCGATCACGTTCCGGTGCGTGAGGATCGCGCCCTTCGAGACGCCCGTGGTGCCGCCCGTGTACTGCAGGAAGGCGATGTCGGAGGATTTCAGCTGCGCGGGAACGAAGGGCATGCGCGCGCCCTGCGCCAGCGCATCCTTGAACCGCACCATGTGCGGGATCGAGAAGTCCGGCACCATCTTCTTGACGTGGCGGACGACGAAGTTCACCAGCGCGCCCTTGGCGCCGCCCAGCAACTCGCCCATGCTGGCGACGAGCACGTGGCGCACCGACGTCTTGCCCAGCACCTGGGCGACCGTGTGGGCGAAGTTCTCGAGCACGACGATGGCTTCGCTGCCCGAGTCGACCAGCTGGTGTTCCAGCTCGCGCGGCGTGTACAGGGGATTCACGTTGACGACCGTGTAGCCGGCGCGCAGGATCGCGGCCAGCGCCACCGGGTATTGCAGCACGTTCGGCATCATGACGGCGACGCGCGCGCCCGGCTGCATGCCGCGGCTCTGCAGCCAGGCCGCCAGGCGCCGGGACAGCGTGTCCAGTTCCCCGTAGGTGAGGAACTTGTCCATGCAGACGAACGCATTGTTGGCGGCGTACTTGCCAAACGACTCTTCCAGCAGCTGCACCAGCGAGTCGTATTGCCCGGGATCGATGTCCGCCGGCACGCCGGGCGGATAAGCCTTCAGCCAAATCTTGTCCATCGGGTGCCTCTGTCTCCGTTTATTTTTCTTTCTGAGTCGGCTCCGGAGGTGGCTGCGGAGCCTGTCGGCGGCCCGACCGAAAAAAAACGCACGGTCGTGCTTAGTTTATCAGGCATGATGCTATCGGGCAGCGCGTCCGGATGCAAGCATTTTCCGCGCAATGGAACGCAAACGCTAGCGCGGCGCCTCGCTGCGCTGCACCATCAGGGGCGCCGCGGTGATGGGCGGCACCATGGCCTTCAGGATGCGGTGGCGGTCGTCGCGGTCCATGTCGGCCAGGCGCTTGACGGCCTGGTAGAAGCGCGGAAAGCTGCCTTCGCGCTGCAGCAGCGCGCGGAAGGCCGGCACGAAGTCCTCGTAGGTCGCGATCGATGCCAGGTGGGCATTGGACAGCGGCTGGTCGAAGAAGCGGTCGTAGCCGGCGTAGCCGCCCCAGTTGCCTTTCAGGACCTGGTACTCGTCCTTCAACTCCTGGAACAGGCGCGCCTTCACGGCACGCTTTTCGGCATCGCTGCGGTCGACCAGCGCGTAGTTCTTTTCCAGCGCCTTGCGGTACTTGACCAGCAGGTGCAGGAAGTCCTTCTTGCGGCTGCGATAGCGCGCGTACGCGTCGCGCATCGGCTGGTTGCCGAAGCGCTCGAGCCAGTGCTCGACGCCCACCTCTTCCACCGTCGACGCGAACGATTCGTTGAACTGCGAATCGCCGGCCACGTACACGACCTGGTGCGCCAGCTCGTGGAAGATCATGCGGGCCAGTTCGCCGTCCGGATAATTGATGAAGGTGGAAATGAGCGGATCGTTGAACCAGCCGAGCGTCGAATACGCGGCCACGCCGCCGACCTCGACGTCGTTGCCCTCGGCCTGCAATTCCTTCGCATAGGCCTCGGCCGCGCCCTTGCTGTAGTAGCCGCGGTAGTTGACGCAGCCGGCCACGGGGAAGCACCACTGCAGGGGTTTCAGCGAGAGCTCGGGGGTGGCCACCACGTTCCACAGCACGTACTGGCGCTTCAGGGCGGCGTAGTTCTTGTAGCTGTTGTTGTCGGGTAAAGCCATTTCGCTAACGGCGTAGCGGCGGATCTGGCGCGCCGTCTCGAGCCTCAGGCGCAGTTTGGAGCTGGTGCCGGGGTCGGCGATCCAGTCGTCGATCGGACGGGCGTCCGAGATGAGTTCAAGCTGGCCCTGGGCCGCCTGCGTGTAGTAGTTCAGCGTGGAGCAGCTGGCCAGCAGCGCGCCGGCCGTGCCGGCCACCAGCAGGGGGCGCAACCACGGGGTAAATCGCGATAGGAATGTCATGTCTCAGAGTCATGGTGCGGCTTTCTCGACCTGCACCAGCGTGTCGTAAAAGGTAGGCGCCCGGCCCATGTCGGTCAGGCGCTGACTGGTTACTTCGTTGGCGTTCTTGCCGTCGCTGGCGAGCTTCTTCCACCAGACCGACAGGCCGACCACGAGGCCGGGCCTTGCCTTGGCGGTGACGCGGGCCCGCGCGACGAACGAGCCCCGGTCGTTGAAGATGCGTACCATCTCGCCGTCCTCGATGCCGCGGCTGGCGGCGTCGGCGGGATGGATGTCCAGGTGCGGTTCACCTTCCGTTGCTCGGAGGCTCTGGACATTGACAAAAGTTGAGTTGAGGAAGTTCCTGGCCGGCGGAGAAATCATCGCCAACGGATATTTCTCGGCCAGTTCGGGGCTGGAGGCGACCGACTCGTAGTTCGGGATATAGGTCGGCAGCGGGTCGAGGCCGTCGGCCAGCATCGAGCTCGAATAGAACTCGCACTTGCCGGACGGCGTCGGGAAGCCGCCCTCGGCGAACGGGGCGGCCGGCATGTTCAGCTTTTGCCATCCGGTGCGCTTGAGCGAGGCCCAGTCGAAGTGGATGGCGCGCTGGTCCTTGGTATTGAACGCCTTGGCGGCGATCTCGTCGTCGGTCTCGTCGAACGCGGGATCGGTGAAGCCCATGCGCTTGGCCAGCAGGCGGAAGATCTCCGTGTTCGGCTTGGATTCGCCCAGCGGCGCGACGGCGGCGTTGTTGGCCATCATGTACAGGTGGCCGTAGGTCAGGTGCGCGTCCACGTGTTCGAGCTGGGTGGTGGCCGGCAGCACGATGTCCGCATAGTCGGCGGTATCGGTCTGGAAGTGTTCCAGCACCACGGTGAACAGGTCTTCGCGCGCGAAGCCGCGCTGCACCTGCGACGAGTCGGGCGCGATCGCCACCGGGTTGGCGTTGTAGACGATGACGGCCTCGATCTTCGGACCGAAGGCGGGCGAGGCCTCGCGCTGCAGGTCGTCGCCGATGGTGTTCATGTTGATCGTGCGCGGCAGGCGGCCGCGCAGCAGGTCCGGGCGCTGCAGCGCCACCTTGTCGGTTGGGAACGAGCCCGAGGTCGACAGCTGGATGCCGCCGGCCGCATGGCGCCAGGCGCCGACCAGCGCCGGCAGGCAGGTGATGTTGCGCACCGCCATGCCGCCGCCGCGCACGCGCTGCAGGCCGTAGTTGATGCGGATGGCGACCGGGTCGCCCTGCCGCGCCGTGCGCCCGTATTCGCGCGCCAGCTCGACGACTTCCTCCACGCTGATGCCGCAGGTCGCGGCGGTGCGCTCGGGCGTCCATTCGGCCACGCGGTCCTTCAATTGCGCGAAGCCGAACGTGTAGTTGTCGATGTAGTCGTGGTCGAGCAATTGCTCCTTCACGAGCACGTGCATCATGCCCAGCGCCAGCGCGGCGTCCGTGCCCGGCATCAGCGCGATGTGCTGGTGGCATTTCTCGGCCGTCAGCGAGCGGTAGGGGTCGATGGCGATCAGTTTCGCGCCGCGGCGCTTGGCTTCCTGGATGCGCATCCACAGGTGCAGGTTCGACGCGATCGGGTTGCCGCCCCAGATCAGGATCAGCTTGGCATCCTGGAACTGTTCCATGTCGGTGCCGATCGAGCCGCCGATCGTGTACTTGTAGCCCATGAAGCCGGCCGTCGCGCACACGGTGCGGTCGAGGAAGGAGGCGCCCAGCTGGTTGAAGAAGCGCATCGCCATCGCCTCGCCCTGCACCAGGCCCATCGTGCCGCAATAGCTGTAGGGCAGGATCGACTGCGGATCGCGCGCGGCGATCGGCTTCAGGCGCGCGGCGATCTCGTCCAGTGCCTCGTCCCAGGAGATGGGTGCGAACTTGCCTTCTCCCTTCCTGCCGACGCGGCGCAGCGGGGTCAGCAAGCGGTCGGGGTGATACGTGCGCTCGACGTAGCGCGACACCTTGGTGCACAGCACGCCGGCGGTGGTCGGGTGATCCGGATCGCCCTTGACCTCGGTCGCCACGCCATCCTCCACGGTGACGAGGAGGGCGCAGGTATCGGGGCAGTCGTGCGGGCAGGCGCCCCTGACAACGGTCTTGGTCATCGGATCAATCCAGGAAAAAACGTCGAGAAACCAATACTTTATCCGATTCCAGCCGCTGTCGTCAGGGCTGGCCTTTGCCGCGGAGGTCGGGCTACAATGAATCACAACATGGCATTGCCAGACAGGCAGTGCCCACGCATACAGGGAGAAACCGAATGAGACTCGTCGAACCCATCCTCGCATTCCAGTCCGAACTCGAAACGATCCGGCGCGACATCCACGCCCATCCCGAACTCTGCTACGAAGAACAGCGCACCGCCGACGTGGTGGCAAGCCGCCTGGCCGAATGGGGCATCCCCGTGGTACGCGGCCTGGGCGTGACGGGCGTCGTCGGCATCATCAAGAACGGCACGTCGGCGCGCGCCATCGGCCTGCGCGCCGACATGGACGCGCTGCCCATGCAGGAACTGAACACATTTGAGCATGCGTCGCGCCATGCGGGCAAGATGCATGCGTGCGGCCATGACGGCCACACGGCCATGCTGTTGGGCGCAGCCCACTATCTGTCGCAGAACCGCAACTTCGACGGCACCGTCTACCTGATTTTCCAGCCCGCCGAGGAAGGCGGCGCGGGCGCGCGGCGCATGATCGAGGACGGCCTGTTCGAGCGATTCCCGATGGATGCCGTGTACGGCATGCACAACTGGCCGGGCATCGCCGCCGGCACCTTCGGCGTCGTGGCCGGGCCGATGATGGCATCCAGTAACGAGTTCCGCGCCGTCATCAAGGGCAAGGGGGCGCACGCGGCCCAGCCGCACCGCGGCATCGATCCCGTCATGACGGCCGTGCAGGTGGCGCAGGCCTGGCAGACCATCGTCTCGCGCGAAAAGAATCCGCTGGACACGGCCGTGCTGTCGATCACGCAAATCCACGCCGGCAGCGCCACCAACGTGATTCCCGACGAAGCCGTCATGATCGGTACCGTGCGTACCTTCTCCACGCAGGTGCTGGACCTGATCGAGACGCGCATGCGCGAGATGGCCAACGGCGTCGCGGCCGCGTTCAATGCCAGCGTCGACTTCACCTTCAAGCGCAACTACCCGCCGCTGGTCAACCATCCGGAACAGACGGCGCTGGCCGTGGAAGCGATGCGCGCGGTGGTGGGCAAGGACGGCGTCGATACCGATGTCGAGCCGACCATGGGCGCGGAAGACTTCGCCTTCATGCTGCAGGCCAAGCCGGGCTGCTACGTCTTCATCGGCAACGGCGACGGCGAGCACCGCGGCCATGGCCACGGGCTGGGGCCGTGCCAGTTGCACAACGGCAGCTACGACTTCAACGACCAGTTGCTGCCGATCGGGGCGAGTTATTGGGTGCGGCTGGTGGAGATGAGCCTGAAGGCCTGAGCCGTCGCGTTAAACCGTCGTCCCCGCGCAGGCGGGGACCCATGCTGAAACTCCGAAGCCAGTCTTATACAATGGCCGCGGTGTGTTCAACACACGGAATTCGGTTGCTCAGTATGGGTTCCCGCCTTCGCGGGAACGACGTTGTTTCATTTTGCGGTACTGGAATCGGGTAACTGATCCGGCCCCGTCCCCACCCGCCTCCCTGGATTGATCCGCTCCAGCGCAATCAGTGCGGCGGAGTGATCCGCGGACGGCAAGTCTTCTTCGATCGTCTCGTAGCGGCGCGTCACCAACTCCGTCACCGGCAGCGTGACGCCGGCGGCGCTGGCCGCGGCCAGGATGTTGCGCTGGTCCTTCAGCTGCGTCTTGACCTGGCCGCCCGGCACGAAATTCCGGTCCAGCATGCGCTGGCCATGCAGGTCGAGGATGCGGCTGCCGGCGAAGCCGCCGCGGATCGCCTCGCGCACGGCGGCCGGATCGGCGCCGGCCGCCTGGGCCAGCAGCAGCGCTTCCGCCACCACGTTCAGCGTCGCGCCCACGACCAGCTGGTTGCACAGCTTGGCCACCTGGCCGCTGCCCGCCTCCCCGACCCGCGTCACCGTGCCCAGCACGCGCAGCACCGGTTCGGCCCGCGCCACGTCCTCCACACTGCCGCCGGCCATGATCGCCAGCGTCCCCGCCTCGGCGCCGACCACGCCGCCGGACACGGGCGCATCGACGAAACGGCAGCCGTGCCCGCGCAGGCGCGCTGCCAGGCCGAGGGCCTCGTCCTGGCGCGTCGAGCTCATGTCGATCCACAGGGTGCCCGGCGCCAGGAACGGCAGGGCCGCGTCGAGCACGGCGGCAACGACCGGTCCCGCTTCCAGCATCGAGATGACGATGCCCGCATCCCTGACGGCGTCCTCCAGCTGCGCCTGCGGCACGGCGCCGTCGCCGCGCAGCGCCTCGGCCTTCGCCGGGCTGCGGTTCCAGGCGTGCAAGGTAAAACCGGCGCGCGCCAGGCGGGCCGCCATCGGCTTGCCCATCAATCCGATGCCGAGGAAGGCCACGATCGGGTGCGTCATGCTGCTCCTTTGTCGGTTAGTTTCAATTTCGATGTCGCAGGTGTTGTTGAAATGTTGACGACACTTTAACGATTGGCAGGTCGACCACGTAAACCCCGCGACATCGCTACAATACCGGTTTGGCCGTCAATGATCACCGTGTTCACGGCCTTATTTCCAATAACGAAGGCAAGAATCCACATGAAAAAAATCGTTCGCACCCTGGCGGCCGTCGCTGCCCTTTCCGCCGCACAAGCCGGCTTTGCCGCCGATGGCCTGTTCGACTCCGTAGCGCTGGAAGGCGGCGGCGGCGAGCACGTGCAGGTGGTCCGCCTGTCGGCGCAGAAGGACTGGAACCAGAACTGGCTGCCGACCCACGGCTACCACCTGTCCGGCTACTGGGACGCCAACGTCGCCTACTGGCGCGCCAACCGCTGGGAAGACGTGGCGGACCGCCGCAAGAACCTGGGCGTGATCGGCGTGACTCCGGTGTTCCGCTGGGAAGCCGACGACAAGCTGGGCTTCTACGGCGAAGCCGGCATCGGCGTGAGCGTATTCTCGAGCGTGTACCGCAACACCCACCGCCAGCTGTCGACCGCGTTCGAATTCGCCGACCACATCGGCGTCGGCTACGTGTTCTCGAACAAGCTGGACCTGGGCGTGCGCCTGCAGCACTACTCGAACGGCGGCATCAAGCACCCGAACGGCGGCGTGAACCTGGCGCTCGTGCGCGCGGCATACCACTTCTGATTGTTGCCGGCGGGCCCGCAGCGGTCCCGTACAAGTCATCTTCGGGTGATTTATGTGACAATCGGTCCATGCGGCGCCCTCCAGGCGCCGCGAAAGACCGATCCGCATGACCGATACCGATAACGTCAAACGCTACCTTCCCTGGCTCGTCGCGACTGCCCTGTTCATGGAGCAGCTTGACGCCACCATCGTCAATACCGCCGTCCCGAGCATCGCGGCCAGCCTGAACGTCACGCCGCTGAGCCTCAAGTCCGTCGTCACCAGCTACATCCTCAGCCTTGCCGTGGGCATTCCCGTCAGCGGCTGGATGGCCGACCGTTTCGGCACCCGGCGCGTGTTCGCCACCGCCATCTCGATCTTCACCCTCGCGTCCGTGCTGTGCGGCCTGTCGCTGAACGCGCCCATGATGGTGGCCGCGCGCCTGCTGCAGGGCATCGGCGGGGCGATGATGATGCCCGTGGGGCGCCTGTCGATCATCCGCACCTTCCCGAAGAACGAGCTGCTCAAGGCGATGAACTTCGTGATCCTGCCGGCGCTGATCGGTCCCCTGCTGGGGCCCACGGTCGGCGGCCTGATCGTGCACTGGACGTCCTGGAGGATGATCTTCTTCGTCAACGTGCCGGTCGGCCTGCTGGCGCTGTACCTCGTGCTGCGCCACATGCCGGACTACCGTGGGGCCGAGCCGCGGCCGCTCGACATCATCGGCCTGATCCTGTTCGGTTCGGGCACGGCAATCCTGTCCTGGTTGCTGGAAGTGTTCGGCGAACACACGCTCGACGGCGTCACGATGGGCCTGATGCTGGTGCTGTCCGTGTCCCTGCTGGCCGCCTACGGCTGGCATGCCATGCGCGAACAGTTCCCCCTGCTGCGCCTGACCCTGTTCAAGATACGCACCTTCCGCGTTTCCGTGCTGGGCGGCTTCATCACGCGACTGGGCGTGGGCGGCCTGCCTTTCCTGCTGCCCCTGCTGTACCAGCTCGGCCTGAAGCTGCCGGCCTGGCAATCGGGCCTGCTGATGATGCCGACGGCCGCCGCGGCCATGGGCATGAAGCTGGTCGCCTCGAAGATGCTGGCGCGCTTCGGCTACCGCCAGATCCTGATCGTCAACACCATTTGCATCGGCATCACCATCGCGCTCTTCTCGCTGGTGGGGCCAAGCACGCCCTGGTATGCGATCGCCGGCATCGGCCTGCTGCAAGGCTTCTTCAATTCCCTGCAATTCTCGAGCATGAACACGCTGGCCTATGCCGACGTCGAGCAGAAGGATTCCAGCATGGCCAGCACGATGGCCAGTTCGTTCCAGCAATTGTCGATGAGCTTCGGCCTGGCCTGGGGCTCGCTGGTGACGGGCTGGTTCCTGGGCCGCGTGCCGCAGACCGACCAGGTGATGGTGACGCAGGCCTTGCACCATGCTTTCCTCGCGCTGGCCGCCGTCACCGTCTTCTCGGCGCTGATGTTCTGGCGCCTGCGTCCGGACGACGGCAGCAGCATCAGCGGCGGCAGCACGCCGAAGGCCGCGACGGCCGTGGCGCAGGATCCGACGCCGCTGTCACAGGCTTGATCATCCAGATCCAGGCGCTACCAGAGCTTCCACCAGGGCCGGCGCGGCAGCGGCTGCAGCGCATGCAGCAGCTCGAACGCGTCGGCGCGCGGGACGCGCAGTCCCGCGTCGTGGCTGAACGACGTCATCATCTCCGCCAGGCGGATCGGCACGTCGAACATGTAATCGGTATCGGCATCGCCGCAGGGACCTTGGTCGTGCTCGGCGAGCGCAGCCGCGCGCATCGCGGCCGCCTCGGGCGGCGCGTCGCCGACGATGGCGAGGTGGCAGATATCCTGCTGGGCGTCGTGCTCGACCGACCAGGCGAGCTCGCCCCGCCGGTAGCAGGCGACGGTGCTGAACATCACGTGCTCCTCGGCGCGGCAGAGGATCACCTGGCCCTTGGCCGACAGCGTTTTCAGGAACGGCGCTGCGGTGAGGCGCGAATCGACGTCGTCGATGTGCAGCATGAATGCCCCGTCGGGCAGCGTGGCGCAGTGGATGCCGCGCCCGGGATGGTCGGTCGTCTGTCCCGTACGAACCAGTTGCAGTTCGTCGAGCAGCGCAGCGGCATCCTGGCCGGACACCGCGAACCACGAGAGTGAATGCCCCATCGTGTCCTCCTTGTGATCAAAGGACAGGATAACGAACGACGATGGCTGAGTAAAGCCGGCAAATGCGCCTAGTGCGCCCGGCTGAGCGGAGTAGAAAAGCAAAAAGCCCGCTCCAGATCACTGGAGCGGGCTTCGCTTAATAACTAGCCTGACGATAACCTACTTTCACACTGGTTGCAGCACTATCATCGGCGCAAAGTCGTTTCACGGTCCTGTTCGGGATGGGAAGGGGTGGTACCGACTTGCTATGGTCATCAGGCATAACTTGTACGCGTGTCGCTGGTTGGCGCCACGCTGAATCCGGAAGAAGTAGTTTTTATTGTTCTTTGTATGTTCAACAAACAGCTGAACCCTCGTCTTTGGCATGACTGCCAAGGTTATAGGGACAAGCCGTACGGGCAATTAGTATCGGTTAGCTTAATGCATTACTGCACTTCCACA
>NZ_JASNRD010000041.1 GCF_030412015.1 Massilia sp. YIM B02763
AAAACCCCACCAGGTGATCCTGGTGGGGTTTTTTGCTTTGGTGCGCCGAAAAACGGTACACCTGATCAAAGTCTGAACAGCACAGCAGGCCGGTTGTTGCGTTCCCGGAGCGTCGCCATGCATGGGTCCCCTGTGCAGCGACGCTGGCACGGCCCTTGCGATTGGCTGGACATGCATCTGCAGCATCGTCCAACCATTCGACCAGGAGACCGCATGAAAACCAGAGCCGCCATTGCCTGGAAGGCCGGGGCGCCATTGTCGATCGCCGATGTCGACCTCGAAGGCCCGCGTGCCGGCGAGGTCCTCATCGAGATCAAGGCGACCGGCATCTGCCATACCGATTACTACACGCTGTCCGGTGCCGACCCCGAAGGCATCTTTCCCGCCATCCTCGGCCACGAAGGCGCCGGCATCGTCCTCGAGACAGGGCCCGGCGTGACGTCGGTGAAGCAGGACGACCATGTGATCCCGCTGTACACGCCCGAATGCCGGCAATGCAAATTCTGCCTGTCGCGCAAGACCAATCTGTGCCAGCAGATCCGCGCGACCCAGGGCCGCGGCCTGATGCCCGACGGGACGTCGCGCTTCTCGCTCGACGGCAATCCCATCTACCACTACATGGGCACGTCGACCTTCTCGAACTACATCGTGGTCCCGGAAATCGCCGTCGCCAAGATCCGCAACGATGCCCCGTTCGACAAGGCCTGCTACATCGGCTGCGGCGTCACCACGGGCGTCGGCGCCGTCGTGTTCTCGGCAAAGGTCGAGCCGGGCACCAACGTCGTCGTGTTCGGCCTGGGCGGCATCGGCCTGAACGTGATCCAGGCGGCGAAGATGGTGGGCGCGGACAGGATCATCGGCGTCGACATCAATCCCGGCCGTGTCGAGATCGCGCGCAAGTTCGGCATGACCGACTTCGTCAACCCGAACGAAGTCGACAACGTGGTCGACCACATCGTGCAGCTGACCGACGGCGGCGCCGACTACGCGTTCGAATGCATCGGCAACGTGCAGGTGATGCGCCAGGCACTCGAATGCTGCCACAAGGGCTGGGGGCAATCCTTCATCATCGGCGTGGCCGCCGCCGGCCAGGAAATCAGCACGCGCCCGTTCCAGCTGGTGACGGGACGCCAGTGGAAGGGTTCCGCCTTCGGGGGCGCGCGCGGCCGCACCGACGTGCCGAAGATCGTCGACTGGTACATGGACAACAAGATCAATATCGACGACCTGATCACCCATACGCTGCCGCTGGAGCGCATCAACGACGGTTTCGAATTGATGAAGAGCGGCCAGTCGATCCGGTCCGTGGTCCTTTACTGATCCACGACGCAGTCCAAAGCAAGCAACTTGGGAGAGCGAACATGAGTGCGACCATGAGCGAAGCGGTCAAGATTCACCCGGCGGTCGATTCCGGCATTGCGCCGGCGGCTCCGGACTTTTCCGGCGGGACGCTGTCCTGCCATTGCGCCACCGACACGGTGACGGTCGAGGTCAAGGGGCAGGTCGCCCACAACCACGTGTGCGGCTGCACCAAATGCTGGAAGCCGGACGGATCGCTGTTCTCGCAGATCGCCGTGGTCGGACGCGACAAGGTCGAGGTGACGGCCCATGGCGAGAAGCTGGCGGTCGTCGACCAGAGCGCGACGATCCAGCGCCATGCCTGCACCGTATGCGGCGTCCACATGTTCGGCCGCATCGAGAACAAGGACCATGCGTTCTACGGCCTGGATTTCGTGCACACCGAACTGTCGCCGCAACACGGCTGGGCGCCGCCGGGATTCGCCGCCTTCGTGTCCTCGATCATCGAATCGGGCGCGCGTCCCGAGAACATGGGCGCCGTGCGCGCTCGCCTGAACGACATGGGCCTGCCGCCCTACGACGTGCTGTCGCCGCCGCTGATGGATGCGATGGCCACCCATGTCGCGCGCCAGCGCGGCGTGCTGAAGGACTAGTCGCCCGCCTGATCGACCCGATGAAACGATGACCGGAGACCGGAATGACATTCTTGCGTTTGCTCTCGCGTTTGCTCGTGCGTTTTGCGCTGCTTCTCCTGCTGCCCCTTCCCCTGGCGGCCCATGCCGACGATTTCCCCACCAGCGGCCGCGTCGAGTATGTGCTGGAGTGCATGCAGAAGCACGACGGCAAGTATGAGTTCCTCTACAAGTGCTCCTGCGTCATCGATCGTATCGCGAGGGAGCTTCCCTACGACGACTACGTGGCGATGTCGACCGCCTTGCGCAACCAGGGGCTGGGCGGGGAGAGGGGCGGCTTGTTCCGCGATGCCGGATCGGCCAAGGACATGGCCAGCAAGTACAAGACGATCGAGGCCAGCGCCAGCAAGGCCTGCGCCGTGCCGCAGCGTTGAGGCGGCTGTGCGGCGTTGTGCCGGGAACGATACAGGTGAACCGCGCACCTGTTCCGTACCTTGAGCACGTCGTCGCGCGGCGCACCGTCCGCCCCTTGGAAGAGGGGCAAGCGGACACTGGCACGTTACATGCTGTACGACTGGTGGAGGCGCCGCAGTGGGGTGCAGGGCAGCCGGCCGAATAAAAATCATAGGAGACTTAACCATGTCATTGCAATCGAGACTCATCTGCTGGTCCGCATGCCTGGCATTGGGCGCGGGCCTGGCCCACGCTGCCGATACGGACACCGCAAGGCTGGCCAAGGATGCGAAGAACTGGGCGATGCAGGCCGGCGACCTGAACAACCACCGCTACAGCGAACTCAAGCAAATCACCAGCAAGAACGCCAAGGACCTCACCGTCGCCTGGACGTTCTCGACCGGCGTGCTGCGCGGCCACGAGGGCGGCCCGCTCGTCATCGGCGACACCATGTACCTGCACAGCCCCTTCCCGAACAAGGTGTTCGCGATTGCGCTGGAAGACCAGAGCATCCGCTGGAAGTACGAACCGAAGCAGGACCCGACCGTGATCCCCGTGATGTGCTGCGACACCGTCAACCGCGGCCTGGCCTATGCCAACGGCAAGATCTTCCTGCAGCAGGCCGACACCACGCTGGTGGCACTCGATGCCAAGACGGGCAACGAAGTATGGAAGGTGAAGGTGGGCGATCCCAAGATCGGCGAGACGACCACCAATGCCCCCCACATCTTCAAGGACAAGATCCTGACCGGCATCAGCGGCGGCGAGTTCGGCGTGCGCGGCCGCATCACGGCGCACGACATCAATACCGGCAAGGTGCTATGGAAAGCCTACAGCACGGGACCGGACAAGGAATTGATGGTCGACCCGAACAAGACCATGACCTGGACCGATGGCAAGATGGCCCCGATCGGCGCCGACTCTTCGCTCAAGACCTGGCAGGGCGACCAGTGGAAGCTGGGCGGCGGCACCACCTGGGGCTGGTACAGCTACGATCCGGACACCAACCTCGTCTACTACGGCACGGGCAATCCGAGCACCTGGAATCCGCGCCAGCGGCCGGGCGACAACAAGTGGTCGATGACGATCTTCGCGCGCGACCTGGACACGGGCATGGCCAAGTGGGTCTACCAGATGACGCCGCACGACGAGTGGGACTATGACGGCGTCAACGAAATGATCCTGGCCGACATCAAGGTCAAGGGCCAGCCGCGCAAGGCGCTGGTACACTTCGACCGCAACGGCTTCGCCTACACGATGGACCGCGTGAGCGGCGAACTGCTGGTGGCCGAAAAATACGACCCCGTCGTGAACTGGGCCACGCACGTCGACATGAAGAGCGGCCGCCCGCAGGTGGTCGCCAAGTACAGCACCGACAAGAATGGCCCGGACGTGAACACCAAGGGCGTGTGCCCCTCGGCCCTGGGCACCAAGGACCAGCAGCCGGCCAGCTATTCGCCCAAGACCGGCCTGTTCTACGTGCCCACCAACCACGTGTGCATGGACTACGAACCGTTCCAGATCGAGTACACGGCCGGCCAGCCCTATGTCGGCTCGACCCTGTCGATGTACGCGGCGCCGAACAGCCATGGCGGCATGGGTAACTTCATCGCCTGGGATGCCGGTAGCGGCAAGATGGTCTGGTCCAAGCCGGAACGCTTCTCGGTGTGGAGCGGTGCGCTCGCCACCGCCGGCGACGTCGTGTTCTACGGCACCCTGGAAGGCTACCTGAAGGCCGTCGACCTGAACGGCAAGGAGCTGTGGAAGTTCAAGACCCCGTCCGGCATCATCGGCAACGTGACGACCTGGGAGTACAAGGGCAAGCAGTATGTGGGCGTGCTGTCCGGGATCGGCGGCTGGGCCGGCATCGGCCTGGCAGCAGGGCTGACCAAGGGAACCGAGGGCCTGGGCGCCGTCGGCGGCTACAAGGACCTCGCCAAGTACACGGAACTGGGCGGCGTGCTGACGGTGTTCGCCCTGCCCGAACGCTGAACGTGAACCGCGCGCGGCGCGCCAGGTGCGCGCTTCGTGCGCTCGGAATGATCCGCCGCGGCAGACGGCGTCCAGCGCCGCCGTCCGGTCCGGCACATCGAAGGAATCGCTATGAACACCCATATGAAAGCCCTGCTTGCCGCGGGCGCTGGCGGCATCGTCTCGTTTGCGGCCGTCCTCGCGCCCGCGCTCGCCCAGGCGGCGGACGCGGCGCCCTACCAGGTCAGCGACGGCAACAAGGTCGATGCGCACACCTTGAGCGGCTGGCGCACGTGGCGCGCGCTGGCCTGCGAACGCTGCCACGGCGCCGCACAGGAAGGCATGGTCGGGCCGTCGCTGGTCGCCAGCCTCAAGACGCTGAGCAAGGAGCAGTTCAAGGAGACCGTCCTGAAAGGGCGGATCGACAAGGGCATGCCCAACTTCGACGGCAGCAAGATGGTCGTCGACAACATCGACAACCTCTACGCCTACCTCAAGGGCCGCTCGGATGGCGCGATCCAGCCCGGCCGCCTGCAGGAGATCGGCAAATGAACACCGCCGTGCGCGCGCACGTCCGGCTCGCCGCGCTCGGATGCGTCTGTGTCCTCGGCTGGCAGGCGTTCCCGGCCGCCGCCCAGCAGACCGCCGCCCAGCAGACCGACGCCGCCGGACCAGGCGGGGACAAGGTGCTGCGGGTGTGCCAGGACCCCAACAACCTGCCGTTCTCGAACCGCTCCCAGGCCGGCTTCGAGAACCGGATCGCCGCGCTGTTCGCCCAGGAGCTGGGCTGGAAGCTGGAGACCACCTGGTTCCCGCAACGCATCGGCTTCATCCGCAATACGCTGCGTGCGAAGGAAGAGCACGCGGACCGCTACAAGTGCGACCTCGTCACCGGCGTGCCGACGGGATTCGAGATGGCCGCCACGACGCATCCCTACTATCACTCCAGCTATGCGCTGGTGTATGCGAAGGGCCGCGGCAAGGGGCTGGACGGCGTGCGCGACCTGGACGACCTGCTGGCGCTCGCGCCCGAGCAGCGCAGCAAACTGCGCCTGGGCGTGTTCACCGCCTCGCCGGTCACCGACTGGCTGCTGAAGAACGACCTGATGGGACAGGTCGAGTGGTACCAGGTGCAGTCCGGCGACGCCGAGCAGTACCCCGGCCAGGTCATCGAGCGTGACCTGGCGGGAGGAAAGATCGACGTGGCCTTCGTATGGGGACCGATCGCCGGTTACTTCGCGCGCACGACGCGTGCGGCGCCCATCGTCGCGGTGCCGCTCAAGTCGCGGCCCGGAATGAAGCTGGGTTTCGACATCGCCATGGCCGTGCGCCACGGCGACAAGGAATTCAAGCAGCGCATCGACCGGCTGATCGACGCCAACCAGGGCAAGATCAACGCCATCCTCGAACAGTATGGCGTCCCGCTGCTCGACGAGGACGGACAGGCGCTGCACGCAGCGTCCGGCCGGCCGGGGGCCCCGCGATGACGCTGCCCCGGCAAGCGCCGCCGCCCGGCAGGAAGCGCCGCGTGATTGGCTGGCGCCGGGTGGCGCTGCTGCTCGCGGCGTCGGGTGCCGTCCTGTTGCCGTCGCAGGTCGATGCGCGAGCAGATGCGTCAGCCGATCAGCCGGCAACTACGCCGGAAAATACGCGGGCAAATAAGCTAGCCAATAAGCCAGCCAATAAGCCAGTCAATAAGCAGACGGATGAGCCGGCACATGGAAACGCCAGTCGGCAGGAGGCCACGCAACCCGGCGCCGGCGCCGTCTCGCCGGCCGAGACGCTGCTGTTCGACACCGACCACCTGGCCCATGTGGCACCCCCCGCCGTGCTCGTGTACACATTCCGCAGGGTGAGCAATGTCGAGCCCGGCTTCAGCGACGAGGTCAGGCTCGACCTCGCTGCCGGCAAGGGCGCCGGCGCGTCGGGCGCCAAGGGCAATGGAAGCATCCGCGCCACGCTGCATTTCCTGTCAGGGGCGCATGCACACGAGGTGCCGGCGCTCGAGGATGCGCACGGCAATCCAGTCCTGCTCGGTTTCCTGGAGCGCGACATTGCCGAGATGAGCCGCCTGACCGGCGGTTCGGCCGCGTATTTCCGCAAGCGGATACGGATGGCGCTGGCGGAACGGGCGCGCGTCGAAATGCAGACCATTACCTGGAACGGCAAGTCGCTGCCGGCGCGGACGGTGCGCATCCAGCCCTACCTGGACGATCCGATGCATGCGCGCTTCGAACGCTTTGTGCACAAGACCTATACCTTCGTCTTCAGCGAACAGGTGCCGGGCGAATTGTTCCAGCTGCGCAGTTCGCTGACCAACTGGAATATGGTGCAGGAAAAGGGCCGGGAGCACGGCAGGAGGCGGGACGCGACCGTCGTCGCCACGGCCGCCCCGGCCAAGAATTCCTCCGCCGCCTTGCCGGCAATCGACGAGACGCTCACGCTGGCCGGCGTCACGCATCCGCGACAATGATTGCCGGCGCGGCCGTGCACATGGACATGCAACCTGCCGGAGGCATGGATGGCAAGCTTGAAAGTGTTCGTGTTCGATCATCGCGCCGCTCCCGCGCGCGGTCCGGCGGCCGCACGGGCGCTGCCGCAAGGGATCAGGCGCCAGGACGGCATGCTGCTGCAGGCGCTGCTTGCCGATCTCGGCGCGCTGTCCGATGTCGAGGTCGTGACGGCAAGCAGCGGCCGACCGGGCGCTCCTGCTGCGAGCGCCGGGGTGGATGGCGCCACCGGCACAACGGTCGATGGCAAGGTGGGCGGAAACGCAAGCAGCGCGGCCATCCCGGCCTACAGCGTGGGCGAATCGCTGGAGGCGGTATACGCCGAACCACCCTTCGGTACGCATTTCGCCGCAGGAATGCGCGCGGCCGATGCCGTGTGGCCGCTCGCATGCGAGACGGGCGGCACGCTCGAACAGTTGTCGCGCGGCGTCCTCGACGGCAAGCGCATCCTGCTGGGCAGTGCCCCGGGCGCCGTCGAGGTCGCCGCCAGCAAGCTCAAGCTGGCGCGCGCGCTGGCCGATGGCGGCGTGGCGGCGGTGGCCACCTACAGTCCGTACGGAGCCTTGCCGCAGATTGCCGGTCCCTGGGTGGTCAAGCCCGACGATGGCGCCGGTTGCCTCGATACCCTGCTGTTCAGCGACCGCGCGCAAGCACTGGCATGGATCCGCGCCAACGCGGCCGATGGCTATGTGCTGCAGCCTTTCGTCGCCGGCAAGCTGGGCAGCCTGTCGCTGATCTGCCGCGACGGCGCGGCCCAGGTCCTGGCCTGCAACCAGGAGCGGGTGGCGATGCGCGACAACCGGTTTTATTTTCTCGGCAGCGTCGTCAATGGCCTGGGCGACGACGACGGCGCGCTCGCCCGCCTGGCCCACCAGGTGGCCGCCGCCATTCCCGGCCTGTGGGGCTATGTCGGCATCGATTTCGTGCTCACGCCGCAGGGCACGGTGGTGCTCGACGTGAATCCGCGCCTCACCGCCGCCTATGCGGGCCTGCACGCATCGATCGGCTGCAATCCGGCCGGCCTGGTGCTCGACCTGCTGAGAGGGCCGGCACCGGTCCCGATACCGTCCGCCATGCGCCGCGCCGTCAGCGTGGACGTCGGCGCTTTCTGAGACGCCGGGTCGGTGACGGAAGACCCGAGGAGGTCCAAGGAAACCCGGAGGAATCCGAGGAATCCTGTTACCTAGCGGATCACCACGCCCCAGGGCAGCTTGCCGACCGGGATGTCGCGCAGCTTGGTGCGGCTGGCCGTGTCGATCACGGAGACATTGTTCGAGCGCCCGTTGGCCACATACAGTTTCTTGCCGTCGGGCGTCAATGCCATATTCCATGGCCGCTGGCCGACGGGGATCGTCGCCACGACCTTGTCGGTGGCCGTGTCGATGACGGAGACGTTGGCGTCGCCGCCGTTGGATACATACACTTCACGTCCGTCTGGATGGACGGCGATGCCGTTGGCGCGCAGGCCGGCCTTGATGCGGGCGAGGACGGCGAAGCCGGCCGTGTCGATGACGAATACCTCGTTGGCGTTCTCGGTGGCGACATAGGCGCGCTTGCCGTCCGGCAGGAAGCCGATGCCGCGCGGGCGCGCGCCCACCGCCACCTGGGCTACCTGCTTGCGGGCGGCGAAATCGATGACGTCGACAGCCTCGCCTTCCTCCGCGCTCACGAACAGCAGCCGCCCGTCCGGGCTGAAGACCGCGTGCTCGGGATTCTTGCCCTGCACCTTGATCGAGAACGCCAGCGTATTGCCGCGCGTATCGGTCACCACGATCTCGTTCTTGCCTTCCACGGCCGTCACGACCCAGCGGCCGTCCGGGGAGATCCCCACGCCTTCGGGCGACTCGCCCAGCGCGATCGCGGGGCCGAGCTTGCGCGACGCCAGGTCGACCAGTTGCAGGCGGCTGTGGGGCTGGTCGCTGACGTACAGCCAGCGCCGGTCCGGCCCCACCGCCAGGCCGCGCGGCTTGGTGCCTCCGGGCAGTTCCGCGACGACGGCATCGGTCGTCGTGTCGATAACGGAAATCGACCCCGATCCTTCGTTCGGCACGTACGCCAGTGCTGCGGGAACAGTTGCCGGCGCGGCGTGCAAGGGCGACAACGCGGCGGACAATGTCGTGGCGAATGCCGTGGCAAGCAGCAGGCGGACGGTGTGGCGTCGTGGATTCATCGGATCTCCGGAGATGGGGTTGGTCGAGCGGGAAGGGGACGGACACGCGCCGGCCACATGCGCAGCAACAGGCCATCGCGGTCGACCAGCACGTGCTTGGCGACTGCGAGCAGGTGCAGCGCGACGAAGATGGCGAGCACCAGCGCGGCGGCGTGGTGGGTCTGGTTGAACAACGCATACCAGGTCCTGTCGTCGGGGCCCCAGGGCGCCCAGTGGACGATGTTGAAGAACTTGACACCGTACCTGCTGAAGTTCGAGGCCAGGTAGCCGGACAGGGGCAGCATCACCATGCACAGGTACAGCACGACATGGCTCAACCGGGCGGCATGCCGTTGCCACGCCGGCATCGCGGCGGGCAGCGGCGGCGGCTTGTGGGCCAGGCGCCAGCCGATGCGCAACAGGACCAGCAGGCCGATCAGGATGCCGCTGCTCTTGTGCAGGTTGACGTAGAAGCCGCGCTCGGGCGTACCGCGGGGAATGTCGCCCAGCAGCACGCCGAAGGCGAACTGGCCGAGCAGCAGCAGCGCGATCAGCCAGTGCAGGAAGATGGCGGTGGACGTGTAGCGGGCAGCCATGGCGGATGCATGCTCGGCAGGGTATCGATGAAATGGGGCTCAGTGAAACAGGGATTTGTCGGGCGGCTTGATCTGGAACCGCTGCAGCTTGCGGTACAGCGTGTTGCGGCTGATGTTCAATTCCCGTGCCACGCCGCTCAGATTCCATTCGTGCCTCGCGAGCTCCTGCAGCAGGGCGCGCCGTTCCGCGCTTTCGAGCGGATTCAGCTTTTGCCCAGGCGGCGCCGGGTCCGCAGCCTCCTCCGGCGGCGTATCCGTCACGTCGGGCGCAGCGTTGCCGCCGTCGAGCGGGGCCGGCGCGATGGCACGGTAGTCGTCCGGCAGGTCGTGCACCGTGAGCAGGTCGCTGTCGCGCAAGGCGACCATGGTGCGCAGCAGGTGGCGCAGCTGGCGCACATTGCCCGGCCAGCGTTGCCGCTCGAGCATGTCCAGCAGGCGGTCGTCGAGCTCGACCGGGCTGCCCTCGTCGCTTTCCTCGAGCGCGAGGTGGCGGATCAGGGCGCAGCGGTCGAGGCGCTCGCGCAGGGGCGGCAGCGTGATCGTCACCCCCTGCAGGCGGTAGTACAAGTCTTCGCGGAACGTCCCCTGGCTAATTTTCTTGTGCAGGTCGCAGTGGGTGGCGCTGATGAGGTGGATGTCGAGCTTGACGGGCGTGTCGCCGCCAAGCGGCACGACTTCGCGCTCTTCCAGCACCCGCAGCAGCCGCGCCTGCAGCTCGATGGGCATGTCGCCGATCTCGTCGAGGAACAGGGTACCGCCGTTCGCCTGCAGCAGCTTGCCGCGCTGGCCATCCTTGCTGGCGCCGGTGAAGGCGCCGGAGCGGTAGCCGAACAGCTCGCTTTCGATCAGGGCTTCGGGAATCGATGCGCAATTGATCGCCACAAAGGGCCGCGCCGCGCGGCTGCTCGACCGGTGGGCGGCGCGCGCGAACATCTCCTTGCCGGTGCCCGTCTCTCCCTGCAGCAGGATGGCGACGTTACGCTCGAGCACGCGCCTGACCGTCTCGACGCTGGCTGCCATGCGCGGATCGCCGAAATGCAGGGCATCCAGGGCCGAGCAGGCCGCGCCGCCGTCTTCCGACGCCACGCCGCGCAGGACGGGACGCGCATGCGCGGGCGCCACCGGCTGGTACATCACGGCGAAGAAACGCGCGCCGCTGCGGGTCTCGAAGACGGGGACCGGGTGCGAGGACTTGCGGATGCTGGAATCGATCAGGCCGCAGAAAGTCACGTTGAACAGTTCGCCGATGTCGCGCCCGACGATCTCGTCGTGGCTGCGCAGGCCGAGCTGGAACAGCGCGCAGCGCGTGGCGGCCAGCACCTTGCCGGTGACGCTGAGGGCGATCGCGCCCTCGCTCAGCGTGCCGACGAATTCGGGCCGGTTGTGGAAGCGGACGATGTATTCGTGGCGGAACCGGTGCAGGAACACGCGGTTCTCGATCATCTGCACCGACATATTGACCAGCGCCAGCGTGTGCTGCTGCGCCAGGCGCGATTCGCCGGAGGCGTCCAGCACGCCGACGAGGTCGCCTTCGTGGTCGAAGATGGGTGCAGCTGCACATGACAGGCCGATATTGCGCGACAGGTAGTGCTCGTCCTGGTGCACGGTGAGCGGACGGCGCTCGAACAGGCAGGTGCCCATGCCGTTGGTTCCCTGCACGCGCTCGCTCCACAAGGCGCCGGGCATCAGGCCGGTCCGGGAAGCCGCATGGGTGAAGGCCGGGTCGCCGAAGTAATTGAGGAGCACGCCGTCGCGGTCGGTGAGGATGATCGCGTAGCCGGAGCCGGCCAGTTGCTGGTACAGGTTGGCCATTTCGACCTTGGCCACGGCCTGCACGTCGGCCAGCCGTTCCTGGCGCTCCTGCAGCTCGGCGGCCGACACCACTTCGGGGTCGATGCAGCTGCCGGGGTCGAGCTTGTATTCGTTGAGACACCGGATCCACGATTGCGTGATCCGGTTGGCGGTGCCTGGATGGTGTACTGTGCGCTTGTGCTGCGGGGAGGCTGTCCCCAATGCGTGATCCGACTCGAGCCGCCCACGGACGACCGAGTGGACACGCTTGACGTGTTCCACGGCAATCTCCAGCATGCTGTCTCCTGTGTCCTTAACTGACGGCCATGGCCGTCGTTATTTTTTGCGGACTGTTCTCCGAGGAATGCGGCTAGGGTGGATTCCCGTCCCTTCCTCGTTTATCGCACATACTATTACGCTCCTCGGTGTGTAATGCAAGCATTTTGAACGAAACGGCGGAAGGCACGTGGCGACTTGCCCGGACGCAGACCGGTATCAGCTGGTGCTGAACCGAGGGGAACCGCGCTCCGCACCCGTGGTCACACTGTCTGCAAGTTGTGCCCGTGCCACATCAGCGAACCTCAGCGAATCGCCAGCAGTGCGATCAGGCTCCAGCTGATCGCGCCCAGGCCGACGAGGGACACGACGACGACGAGGCTGACCTTGCCGCCGGCGCGCAGCACCGAGCGGGCATCGACGCCCAGGCCCAGCGCGGCCATCGACATGCTGGTCAGCCAGCCGGCCCCCACATGGGCCGGAGCGAGCAGCGCATGGGGCAGCAGGTCGAACGAGCGCAGCGCCATCAGGCCCAGGAAACCGACGATGAACCACGGCACCAGGTGCGACAGCGCCGGCGCACGGCGTTGCTCGCCTTGCTCTCCCTGGCGGCCGAACAGCGACAGCAGCAGCACGACCGGGCCCAGCATCAGCACCCGCACCAGCTTGACGACCGTGCCGACCTGCAGGCTGGCCTGCGACACGGGCGCGGCCGCGGCCAGCACCTGGGGCACCGCATACACGGTCATGCCGGCAAACACGCCGTACTGCAGCGTCGTCATGCCGAACGCATGGTCCAGCACGGGCAGCAGCAGCACGACGACGACGCCCAGCACCGCCGTGAAGGCGATGGCCGCGGCGACGTCCTTGCCGTCCGCATCG
Source organism: Massilia sp. YIM B02763 (assembly GCF_030412015.1). Lineage (GTDB taxonomy): Bacteria > Pseudomonadota > Gammaproteobacteria > Burkholderiales > Burkholderiaceae_D > Telluria. Next base: position 12,560 of record NZ_JASNRD010000041.1, read on the forward strand.
ATGACGGGGGCGACGGCGGCGATCGCCGAGTTGCCGCAGATCGAATTGCCGCAGGCGATCAGGAGCGCCATGCGGTGCGGCAGGCGGAACAGCTTGCCGACTGCATAGCTGAAGCCGATCGCCAGCACCACCGACAGGGCGATGCCGCCCAGCAGCGGCAGGCCGCGCTCGAGGATGGCGGCCGCGCTGACCGAGGCGCCCAGCAGCACGACGGCGACTTCGAGCAGGATCTTGGCCGAGAAGCGGATGCCCGGCTCGAAGCGCTCCGGGACGGGCATGCAGGTGCGGATCAGGCTGCCGAGCAGGATGGCCAGCACCAGGCTTTCCAGCCAGGCGCGCCCGAAGATGCCGACCTCCACGAGTTCCAGCAGCCAGGCGGCAAGGGTGACGGCGGCACTGAGGACCAGGCCGGGCATGAATTGGATCATCTTGTTGTTCATGGTGGGCTCCATTGAAGAGTCTCCAGTATCGAACCGGCGCCATCGTTCGGTCCATCTTGAAATATCGAACAAAACGTGTAGTAGAATCGAACGATGACCCTCGAACAGCTTCGCATCTTCGTCGCCGTGGCCGAGCGCCAGCACCTGACCCGCGCGGCCGACGCGCTGGCGCTGACGCCGTCCGCCGTCAGCGCGTCGATCCGCGGACTCGAGGAACGCTACGGCACGCTGCTGTTCGACCGCGTCGGACGGCGCATCGAAGTGAATGCGGCCGGCCGCATCTTCCTGGACGAGGCGCGCGCCACGCTGGCACGCGCCGCCGGCGCCGAACGCGCGCTGGCCGAGCTGGCGGGCTTGCAGCGCGGCGCGCTCGCCATCCACGCCAGCCAGACGATCGCCAGCTACTGGCTGCCGCCGCTGCTGGTGCGCTTTCGCGACGCCTATCCGCACATCGACGTGCACCTGGACGTGGGCAATACCCAGGCGGTGGCGGCCGCCGTGCGCGAAGGGGGCGCGGACCTGGGCTTGATCGAGGGGACGGTGGCCGACGAGGCGCTGGCGCTGGACGAGGTCGGGCACGACAGCATGGCCGTCGTTGTCGCCCCCGGCCACCCGTGGGCGAACAAGCGCTGGCTGCTGGCGCGCGACCTGCAGGACGCGCAGTGGATCATGCGCGAGCCCGGCTCGGGCACGCGTTCCGTGTTCGAGGCGATGCTGGCCGGGCAGGGCATCGACGTGGCGGCGCTGAACGTCGCCCTGACGCTGCCGTCCAACGAAGCCGTGCGCGCGGCCGTGATGACGGGACGCTATGCCGCCGGCTTGTCGGAACTGGTGGCAGCGCCCTATATCGCGGCGGGCCTGCTGGCCAGGGCGCCGCTGGCGCTGCCGCCGCGTCCCTTCTTCCTGCTGCGGCACCGCGAGCGCTACCGCAGCAAGGCGGCGCAGGCGTTCGAACAGGTGATCCGGTCCTGATCAGCGCCTCATCCGGGCCTAAGTACTCGCCCAGAAATAAATGTGTTTTTGGCTTCCAGAACCGGCGCGCTGCTGCGTTGGCTCCCACTTGCAGTGCTCGCACTGCGGCGCGGTCGCCGCCTTGCATCGCATCCGGTTCTGTTCGCCAAAACTCACATTTCTTTCTGTTCGAGTACTTAGCCGGCGTCCACCAGCACGGCCTGCGCCGCATCGGCTTTCGCATTGCCTTCCATGACGACGATGCGGTGGCCCGCTCCACTGCCTCCCGATTGTGCACCCGCATACGATTTCACGGGGCCGATCACGCTGCCGTTGGCGGCGCCCTTCGCATCGGTCTTGAAGTTCGCCACCGGCGCATCCTGCCCGGCCAGGTAGACGCTGTACATCGTCTGCGGCTTCAGCTTGAACAGCGAGACCTCGAACGCATCGACCAAGCCCAGGTTGCGCGCGACCACGAAGCCGCGGCCTTGCTCGTGCACGGGCTTGAGCTTGACGTTGACGGGGTCGTCGTTCACGCGCGGGACCAGGTTGTCGGCGCTGCCCGGCCGTGCCACCTTGGACAGGAAGATCAGGGCCTGGGGCGCCTGGCCGCCGCCCATGTGGGCCACCACCTTGTTCACGGCCGGGTCGATGACGTCGACGCCGTCGCCGTTTTCCAGGCCGACGTAGACGCGGCTGCTGTCGTCCGACGTCCACATGCCGTGCGGCAGGGCGCCCGTCGGAATCGTGGCGACCAGCTTCGCTTCCTTGTCGGTACTGTACACCTTGACGACGTTTTCGCCGCCCACTGACACATAGGCATACACCTTGCCGTGGACGGTGGCGAAGGAAAGGTGGTTGGTGATGGGGCCCGTGTCGATGACCTGGGTGACGGCCTGCGTGCGCACATCGATGCGCGTGACCTTGCCGACGTCCTTGTGGGTCATCCACACTTCCTTGTAGTCGGGCGTGTACTGCAGGAAGGGCGAGAACGGGCTGACCACGGGGATCCGCTTGATCACCTTGTGCGTCTTGACGTCGATGACGTCGACCTCCGGCGTGAAGCTGGAGACGCAGAACGCCAGCGTTCCATCCGGCAGGAACTGGACCATGCCCGGGCCGACGGCGGTCGGGATGCGCCGGATCTCCTTGTACGTCGCCGGGTCGATCACCGAGATATAGTCCTCGCCGCGCACCACCACCCAGGCCTCCTTGCCGTCGGCCGTGAAGAAGCCTTCGTGCGGCGAGCGGCCGACATAGGTCTTGCCCTTGACCTTGTTGGTCGCCGTGTCGATGAAGATCGCCGAGTTGGAGCCGTTCGAGATCACCAGCAGCGTCTTGTGGTCGGGCGAAAAGCCCATGCCGTGCACGTTGGTTTCGCCGCGGTACAGGGGCGAGAGCACGTCGGGGCGCTGGTTGCCCAGCCTGATCTGGCCGAGCAGCTTGTTGGTCGACGGGTCGAACACCGACACCGTGTTGGTATTCTGGTCCGCCGTGTAGATGCGGTCGGCGCCGGTCGGCTGGGCCGACGCGGCCTGCGCTGCCAGTGCGACGCCTGCCGCCAGAAGGAAGGACTTCGATTTCACTGTTTTTCTCCTTTCCGTTGTGGGTGACTTTTCAGCCAGGCCTGCATCACGTTGATCTCGTTCTGCTGCTCGGCGATGATCCCGAGCGCGAGGTTGCGCAGTCCGGGATCCTTGGTATGCAGGAGCACGGCCCTGGCCATGTCGATGGCCCCCTGGTGGTGCGGCATCATCATCGTGACGAAGTCGNCCCGAGCGCGAGGTTGCGCAGTCCGGGATCCTTGGTATGCAGGAGCACGGCCCTGGCCATGTCGATGGCCCCCTGGTGGTGCGGCATCATCATCGTGACGAAGTCGTGCTCGGGATTGCCGTTCATCGGCGCGCGCGCCATGCCGTCGTCCATGACGGCCATGGCGTCGGCCATCAGCGCCGGAAACGGCTTGGCGCTGCTGGCGACGAAGACCGGACGGGCGGCCGGCGTCGCGGCCTGGTGCGGGTTGTGCTGCATGGCGCCGTGCATGTCCCCGTGCTGGGCCAGGGCCGGGCCATGCAGGACGACGACGCACAGCGGCACGAGCAGGCGTGCCGCGAAGGGGAAGGGCGACATCGGACTCCTTTCGTTACAAAATTGGTAAGGACCTTAAAAGATGGGAAGAGGGGCGTCATCCGCCGAACGGGGGAGGATTGCCCATTTCCCCATCCATCGGCAGGATCGGGCAATCCTTCGTCAGGATCGGTCTACCGCCATGCAGGCTCGGGCTCCTACCATGGATCCATGACCAACAAGGAGTCCAGCATGCATACCATCGACACGATCTATATCGACGGCGCCTTCGTCGCGCCGCACGGCACCGAGCGCCTGGTCCTCGTCGACCCGGCCACCGGGCAGGAAACCACCACCGTCGTCCTGGCCGACGAGGTCGACGCGCAGCGCGCGATCGCCGCCGCCAAGGCCGCATTCGCGACCACGTCGCAGGCCAGCCGCGCGCAGCGCATGGAGTGGCTGCAGCGCCTGCACGACGAAGTGCAGGCGGCGGAAAACGAGATCGTCGCGGCGATGGTGCAGGAATACGGCGGCACCATGGCGATGGCCGTCGGCACCGCGCGCCGCTCCGCCGCCTCGTTCGCGCTGGCGCGCAAGCTGCTGGCCGACTATCCGTTCGAGCGCCAGGTCGGCGGCGCGCGCGTGACCATGGTGCCGCACGGCGTGGTCGGCATGATCACGCCGTGGAACGCGAACGCGGGCTTCATCGCGGGCAAGCTGGCGATGGCGATCGCCGCCGGCAGCAGCGCCGTCATCAAGCCGAGCGAATTGAGCGCCGTGCAGACGGAAGTCCTGACGCGCGCCATGCACCGCGCCGGGCTGCCGCCGGGCGTCTTCAATATCGTCACGGGCCGCGGCGAGACGGTCGGCGCCGAAATCACGCGTCATCCGGACATCGCCAAGATCTCGTTTACGGGCTCCACCGCCGTCGGCAAGGCGGTCGCGCGCGGCGCCGTCGACACCATGAAGCGCGTCACGCTGGAACTGGGCGGCAAGTCGCCGACCATCCTGCTGGACGACGCCGATTTCGCCAAGGCCGTGCCGATCGCCGCCCTGGCCGCGGTGATGAACAGCGGCCAGGCCTGCATCAACGGCACCCGCCTGCTGGTGCCGGCCAGCCGCGCGGCCGAGGCCCAGGAACTCGCGGTGCAGGCGTTCCGCGCCCTGAAGGTCGGCCCGACGTCGGATCCGGACGTCGCGGTGGGACCGCTGGTGACGCAGAAGCAGTGGGAGCGCGTGCAGGGTTATATCCGCAAGGGCATCGAGGAAGGGGCGACGCTGCTGGAGGGCGGGCCGGGCCGGCCGGCAGGACTGGAGCAGGGCTGGTTCGTGCGGCCGACCGTGTTCGGCGACGTGAAGAACGACATGACCATCGCGCGCGAGGAGATCTTCGGCCCGGTCCTGTCCATCATCGCCTACCGCGACGACGAGGATGCCATCGCCATCGCCAACGACACGCCCTACGGCTTGCATGCCTATGTGTTCGGAGGCGACCTGGCGCGCGCCAACCGGGTGGCGGCGCGGATCGTGGCCGGCCGCGTGTTCGTGAATGGCCTGTATGATGAGCCGGAAGCGCCGTTCGGCGGCTTCAAGCAGTCGGGCATCGGGCGCGAATTCGGCACCTTCGGCCTGGAGGAATACCTGGAACCCAAGGCCACCATGGGATATGACACCACCCTCTGAACATCCATCCATCGGGCAGCTGCGCGGCCTGGTCGCGCGGCGCCTGTCCGGCGCGCCGGACGACGACGTCGACCAGGCGACGGACCTGCCCTGGCTGTGGCTGATCCGCCGCGCCCGGCCGACGGAGGTCGGGCGCGGCATCCTGACCCCATCGGCCTGCCTGCTGGTGCAGGGCCGCAAGGAGATGCTGGTGGGGCAGCAGGTGCTGCATTACGGGCCGGGGTCCTATGTCCAGGCGGGGGTCGCGATGCCCGTGTCGGGCCGCGTGGTCGAGGCGGATGGGGAGGCTCCCTATTATGGTATCCGCATCGACATCGACCCGAAGGAGGTCGCTGCCTTCGTGCTGGAGATGGGGCTTTCCTTGCCGGTGCCGGCCGCGGATCCGCCGGCGGTAACGGTGGAGCGCGCGGACGATGCCTTGCTCGACGCCTTCGTGCGCGTATTGCGCCTGCTGGACACGCCGCGCGACGTGCCGGTGCTGGGCCGCCTGCTCAAGCAGGAACTCATCTACCGCATGGTGACGGGGCCGGGCGGCGCGACCCTGTCCCGCGGCGTGACGGGCGGCCAGCGCGAGCGCGCGGTCGGGGAGGCCATCAACTGGATCCGCAACCATTACAACGAGCCGCTGAGCATCGACGCGCTGGCGCGCACCGTGCACCTGAGTCCTTCCGTCCTGCACCGCCGCTTCAAGGCGGCGACGGTGATGAGCCCCCTGCAATACCAGAAGCAGGTGCGCTTGCTGGAAGCGCGCAAGCGCCTGATGAGCAGCGACGTCGAGACGGCCAGCGTGGCCTACGAGGTCGGCTACGAAAGCCCTTCGCAATTCAGCCGCGAGTACCGGCGCCTGTTCGGGGCGTCGCCCATCCGCGATGCGGAGCAGTTGCGCCGCCAGCCGGGACCCGCTGATATATAGAAGGCTCGAGGACGTCGCGGGACCGGGCTTGCGCTACCCAGGGCAGGTTGCTATACTGCGCGTCCTCTTCACGGCAGGCAGCGTAACGCGGCAGTGAAGAAGAAAAAAAGAAGTTGACGGTTCAAGCGAAAAACTGCATAATCTCACTTCTCTGCTGCTGACGAACAAAACGA
>NZ_JASNRD010000042.1 GCF_030412015.1 Massilia sp. YIM B02763
TCGGAAATCATAACGTCTACATGACGTATAAGGGACGACGTCGTTAACTGAACTGCATTACACATCTGCTACTACAGGAACTCGTTCTCCCATTTAGCCTTATCTTTCGCACTGTCGTAGTGCACCTGGGCCGACGTGGTGCGTGTGCGGTATCCCGCGGCGCATCGGCGGGCATCCTGCACCGGGTTTGGGCTTGGCACGCATCGTGCTAATCCATCAATATGCCCGACTGTAGCCTTTCCGACACATCCACCGCGACGCCCGCCTGGCAGGCCAGCCTGCATCTGGGCTTCACCCGCACCGGCGACGCCACGCGCCTGGTACGGCGCGAGCACCGCGGGCCGTTGCGCGTGCAGAAGGCGCTTTATCCCGAAGGCCCGGACGCTTGCCACGTGATCGTCGTGCACCCGCCCGGCGGCGTGGTCGGCGGCGACCGCCTCGACGTCGGCATCGACGCCGACGTCGCCTGCCACGTGCTCGCGACCAGCCCCGGCGCGGCCAAGTGGTACCGCGCCAATGGCCGCATCTCCCGCCAGACCGTGCGCCTGCGGGCCGGGGAGGGGGCCGCCATCGAATGGCTGCCGCAGGAAACCATCTTTTACGACGACGCCCACGTGGACCTCGACCACGAGGTCGAGCTGGCGCCGGGCGCGCGCTATCTCGGCAGCGAAGTGCTCGTGTTCGGCCGCCGCGCGTCGGGCGAGCGCTTCGCCAGCGGCCGCGTGCGCCAGCGCACCCGGATCCGCGAGAACGGCCGCCTGCTGTGGTGCGAGCAGGGCATCCTCGCGCCGGCCGGCATCGCCAGTCCGTTCGGCCTCGGCGGCCATGCCGTATGCGCCACCTTCCTCGCCGTCGGCGCGCCCGTGCCGGCGGCCGTGCAGGCCGGCCTGCGCGCGGCGGACCCGCTGCTGGCGCTGAGCCAGGTGAAGTCGGTGTTCGTCGCGCGCCACCTGGGCGACGACGGCGAAGCGGCGCGCGCCGCCATGCTGCGCGTGTGGCAGGCGTTGCGGCCCCATTACCTCGGCCGGCCCGCATGCATGCCGCGCATCTGGAACACCTGAAGGAAGACCCGCCCATGGACCTGACCCCACGCGAAAAAGACAAGCTGCTGATCTTCACCGCCGCGCTGCTGGCGGAACGGCGCCGCGCGCGCGGCCTGAAACTGAACTATCCCGAAGCCGTCGCCCTGATCACGGCGGCCATCATGGAAGGCGCGCGCGACGGCCGCAGCGTGGCGGAGCTGATGAGCGAAGGGACGACGATCCTGTCGCGCGAGGACGTCATGGAAGGCGTGCCGGAGATGATCCCGGAAATCCAGGTCGAGGCGACCTTCCCGGACGGCAGCAAGCTCGTCACCGTCCACCACCCGATTCCCTGAATGCCCCACGCGAAGGAGGCGCGATGAAAATCCACAAACTCGATGCATCGGCCTGTGCCGAGGTGCAGGACCAGCTGGCCGAGCTGCTGCTCGATGCGGTGGCGAACGGCGCCTCGGTCGGCTTCCTGGCCGACCTGGATGCGGCGGACGCGCGCGGCTACTGGCAGGACGTGCGCGCGGCCGTGGCGCAGGGCTCGCGCGTGCTGCTGGCCGCGACCCACGAGGGCACGCTCGTCGGCACCGTGCAGCTGGACCTGTGCCAGAAGGCGAACGGCCGCCACCGCGCCGAGCTGCAGAAGATGATCGTGCACAGCCGCGCGCGCCGGCGCGGCATCGGCGGGGTGCTGCTGCGCGCCGCCGAGGCGGAAGCGCGCGAACTGCGCCGCGGCCTGCTGTTCCTGGACACCGAGGCCGGCTCCGGGGCCGAGCACCTGTACCGGGGCTTCGGCTATACCCGCGCGGGCGAGCTGCCGGATTACGCCTGCACGCCGGACGGCGCCTGGCGGCCGACGGCGATCTACTACAAGTCGCTGTTCGCGCCGGAGGCCGCATGATCCCCGGCGCGTACCTGCTGGAAGACGGCGACATCGCCCTGAACGAAGGGCGGCGCACGCTGTCCGTCACGGTGGCCAATGCGGGCGACCGTCCCGTGCAGGTCGGCTCGCACTTCCATTTTTACGAAGCCAACGATGCGCTGCAGTTCGACCGCGCGCTGGCGCTGGGCATGCGCCTGAACATCGCGGCCGGCACCGCCGTGCGCTTCGAGCCGGGCCAGCGCCGCACCGTGGAACTGGTCGACCTGGACGGCGCCCGCATCGTGCACGGCTTCCAGGGCCGCGTGAACGGCAGCCTGCCGCGGGGAGGGGACTGATGGCCACCATCTCGCGCCAGGCCTATGCCGACATGTACGGCCCGACGACGGGCGACCGCATCCGCCTTGCCGACACCGACCTCGTGATCGAGATCGAGCGCGACCATGCGATCTACGGCGAGGAAGTGAAGTTCGGCGGCGGCAAGGTGATCCGCGACGGCATGGGCCAGTCGCAGCTGCCGCGCGCCGGCGTCATGGACACCGTCATCACGAATGCCGTCATCGTCGAGCACTGGGGCATCGTCAAGGCCGACATCGGCATCAAGGACGGCCTGATCGCCGGCATCGGCAAGGCCGGCAACCCCGATATCCAGCCGGGCGTGACGCTGCCCATCGGCGGCGCCACGGAGATCATCGCGGGCGAAGGCATGATCGTCACCGCGGGCGGCATCGACACCCACATCCACTTCATCTGCCCGCAGCAGATCGACGAAGCCCTGATGTCCGGCATCACGACGATGCTGGGCGGCGGCACGGGCCCCGCGGTCGGCACGGCGGCCACCACCTGCACGCCGGGCGCCTGGCACATCCATTCCATGCTGATGGCGGCCGATGCCTTTCCGATGAACCTGGGCTTCTTCGGCAAGGGCAACGTCAGCCAGGCGAGGCCGCTGGAAGAGCAGATCGAGGCGGGTGCCGTCGGCCTGAAGCTGCACGAGGACTGGGGCAGCACGCCGGCCGCCATCGACAACTGCCTGTCCGTGGCCGAACGCATGGACATCCAGGTGGCGCTGCACTCGGACACGCTGAACGAGGCAGGCTTCCTGGAGTCGACCGTGGCCGCCTTCAAGGACCGCACGATCCACACCTTCCACACGGAAGGAGCCGGAGGCGGGCACGCGCCGGACATCATCGCCGCCGTCGGCCAATCGAACGTGCTGCCCTCGTCGACGAATCCGACCCGGCCCTTCACCGTCAACACGCTGGACGAGCACCTGGACATGCTGATGGTGTGCCACCACCTCGATCCGGCCATCGCCGAGGACGTCGCGTTCGCTGAGTCCCGCATCCGCCGCGAGACGATCGCCGCCGAGGACATCCTGCACGACATCGGCGCGATCTCGATGATGTCGTCCGACTCGCAGGCCATGGGCCGGGTGGGCGAGACCATCATGCGCACCTGGCAGACGGCGCACAAGATGAAGGTGCAGCGCGGCCCGCTGGAAGGCGACTCGGCGCGCAACGACAACGAACGGGTGAAACGCTACGTCGCCAAGTACACGATCAACCCGGCCATCGCCCACGGCATTGCGCACGCAGTCGGCTCGCTGGAGCCGGGCAAGATCGCCGACATCGTGCTGTGGCGTCCCGCCTTCTTCGGCGTCAAGCCGTCGATGGTGCTCAAGGGCGGGATGATCGCCGCCAGCCTGATGGGGGACCCGAACGCGTCAATCCCGACGCCGCAGCCCGTGCACTACCGGCCCATGTTCGGGTCCTTCGGCGGCGGCCTGAAGAAGTCGTTCACCTTCGTCTCGCAGGCCGCGTTCGACGCCGGCATCGCCCGCGAACTGGGCCTGGCGAAGACCGTGATTCCCGTGCGCGGCACGCGCGGCCTGAGGAAGCGCGACATGATCCGCAACGGCGCCACCCCGCACATGGAGGTGGACCCGGAAACCTATGAAGTGCGGGCCGACGGGCAGCTGCTGGTGTGCGAAGCCGCCACCGTGCTGCCGCTGGCCCAGCGCTATTTCCTTTTTTAGAGAGCCAACCATGTATTCCCTGCATACCAAGATCGCGCATGCCCCGGTGGTCCACGACCTGCTGGTACTGCCGTTCGAGCAGCGCGAACGCTGCCGCCAGCGCGCCCGCCTCGCATCCGGCGAGGAAGTCGCGCTGTTCCTCGTACGCGGCACCGTGCTGCGCGACGGCGACTTGCTGACGGGCGAGGACGGCCGCGTGGTGCGTGTCGTCGCCGCGCCCGAGCCGACCTATCTCGTGCGCTGCAGCGACGCGACGATGCTGGCCCGCTGCGCCTTCCACCTGGGGAACCGCCACACGCAGACCCAGGTCGGCACCGGCTGGCTGCGTATCCGCGTCGACCCCGTGCTCAAGGAAATGGTCGAAGGCCTCGGCGCCCAGGTCGACACCGAGCTGGCCAAGTTCGAGCCGGAGGCGGGCGCCTATGCGGGGGGCCATTCCCACGGCCACGATCACGATCATGGGCGCGGCGGCCTGCTGGCGCCCGTCCCGGTGCGGCAGAAGATCCACCGTCCGTCCGACGTCGCGCGTCCGGAACCCGCATGAACGCGGCGGCCCTGCTGCACCTGCTGCAATTCGCCAGCCCCGCGTTGCCGATCGGCGGCTACAGCTATTCGCAGGGCCTGGAGGCGGCGCTGGAGCAGGGCCTCGTGCACGATGCCGGCACGGCGCAGGCCTGGATGGCGCGCTACCTCGACGAAGTCGTCGCGCGCTGGGATGCGCCGATCCTGTGGCGCCTGCTGAAAGCGTTCGCGGCGCGCGACGCGGCGGCGATCGCCGAATGGGGAGAATGCTTCCTCGCCTCGCGCGACACGGCCGAGCTGCGCGCCGAGACGGTCCAGATGGGCTATTCGCTGGCGCGCCTCGTCGCCGAGCTGGGCGTGGCCGACACGGCGGCGCTGGGCGCCGACGTCACGCTGCCGCTGGCCTATGCCTGCGCTGTCGACGGCCTCGACATCCCGCACGAGGAGGCGCTGCTGGCAATGATCTTTTCCTGGCTCGAGAACCAGGTGCTGGTGTGCGTGAAGTCGGTGCCGCTGGGGCAGGTGGCGGGGCAGCGCCTGCTGTTGGCGCTGCGCCCCGACATCGAGCGCGCCGCGCAGGTGGCGCAAGCGCTGGCGGACGAGGAGCTGTCCAACTGGGCGCCGGGGCTGTCGATGCTGTCGATGCGGCATGAGGTGCAGCATGGCAGGTTGTATCGCTCGTGACCACAACGATAACTTCGTCGTCCCTGCGCAGGCAGGGACCCAATCTTCTCCGTGCCGCGGCAACGCGTGCAAATTGGGCCCCTGCCTCCGCAGGGGCGACGGTCTTTAAGCTGACAAGGATATTGACATGACTTCGAACCCCCTGCGCGTCGGCATCGGCGGCCCTGTCGGCTCCGGCAAGACGGCGCTGTGCGAGCAGCTGTGCCGCGACATGCGCGACCGCTACGACATGGCCGTGATCACCAACGACATCTACACGCGCGAGGACATGGAGATCCTGCTGCGCGCCGGCGCGCTCGCGCCGGAACGCCTGATGGGCGTGGAGACGGGCGGATGTCCGCATACGGCGATCCGCGAGGATGCGTCGATCAATCTGGAAGCCATCGCGCGGCTGCAGGCCGATTTCCCGGACCTGGAACTGGTGCTGGTCGAATCGGGCGGCGACAACCTCGCGGCCACGTTCAGCCCCGAGCTGTCCGACCTGACGCTGTACGTGATCGACGTCGCGGGCGGCGAGAAGATCCCGCGCAAGGGCGGGCCCGGCATCACGCGCTCCGACCTCCTGATCATCAACAAGACCGACCTCGCGCCGCACGTGGGCGCCAACCTGGACATCATGGCCGAGGACGCGCGGCGCCAGCGTGGCACGCGGCCCTTCGTGTTCACCAATCTGCGCACGGGCGAGGGCGTGGCCGAGGTGGTCGCGTTCATCCGGGAGCAAGGCTTGCTGGACCACCGCACCGAAGCACAACACTGAAGGAGAAGACGATGACGACGATGCACAAGGCCGGCCTGATGGCGGCCGCGATGGCGCTGGCGCTGCCGGCGGCCGCGCACCCGGGACATGGCGTGGAGATCGGCTTCCTGGCCGGCTGCCTGCACCCGCTCACGGGATTCGACCACCTGCTCGCGCTGCTGGCCGTGGGCCTGTGGAGCCGCCAGCAGCGCCAGGGTGCGGTGCTGGCGCCGAGCTTCCTCGTGATGATGGCGCTGGGCGCCTCGTGCGCAGGCTTTGTCACGCTGCCGCTGCTGGAGACGTCGATCGCCGCCACCGTGCTGCTGCTCGGCGCACTGGCCGCCTGCGCGCCCAGCGTGCAGGCGCGCGTTCCGCGCGAAGTGGCGGTGCTGACGGTGGGCGCCTGCGCCTTCCTGCACGGCCTGGCGCATGGCCGCGAACTGGCGGGCATGGCCAGCGGCGCCGGTTTCATCCTGGCCAGCTGCCTGGTGATCGCGGCGGGCGCCGCGCTGCCGGGCCCGCGCCTGCGCCGCGTGTTCGGCGCGGCGATCGGCGCGGCCGGCTTATGCCTGCTTGCGGTAGGCGCCTGAGCCTTCGTCCGGACGCGCCGCATCGTTCGGCGCGAGGCGGATCGGCGCGGCATCCTTCGGGTGCTTGGCCTGCACGCCGTCGAAGGCGCGCGCGATGACGGCCATGTCGGCCGCCTCGTCCCCCGTCAGGACGACGCTCTGGGTGACGTCGATGACCTTCTTGCCGTAGTCGAGCTTGACCAGCAGCACGGGCACCTTGGCGGCGATCGCGATGCGGTAGAAGCCGCTCTTCCAGTAAGGACGGTAGCCGCGCGTGCCTTCCGGCGTGATCGCCAGCCAGAACCAGTCGGCGGCGCGCATCGTCTGCGCCAGGCGCGTGATGGCGCCCTGCGGCGCGCTGCGGTCGACGGCGACGCCGCCCCAGTAGCGCATCAGGCGGCCCATCGGACCGCGGAACAGCGAATCCTTGGCCAGCCAGCGGAACTGCAGCGTGACGGTCCACTTGGCCAGCAGGCCGATCGGGAAATCCCAGTTCGAGGTGTGCGGATAGACGACGGCGATGCCGTGCGGGCCGGGCAGGGGTTTCCAGCGAAAATTCCAGCCGAAGAAATTTAGCAGGCGCAGCGAAGTGCGCTGGCCCCAAGTCGGCAATGCCGCCGGGCGCATCAGATATTGGTCGATCGGTTCCATATTCTCTCCTTCGCGGGCGGGCCGTGGGCGGCCTCTTGATCGCGTCGTTCCGTGCTTCGTGTCGGTCTTGCAACGAGTGTGCGTGCGGTAAATCGCATTGCATCTCGGAAAGCAAACCGCGCATTCTATATGGCCGTCAAGATGGGAACAAGCGAAAAAAACTGGAAGCGTTGTGCGGCCGCCGGTATGATCCTTGCCTTTCGAGTAACACCTTCACGAGGATATGAGGATGGACGTCACGATTTTCCATAACCCGCGCTGCGGCACGTCGCGTAACACCCTGGCGGCGATCCGCGAAGCGGGCATCGAGCCACGTGTGGTCGATTACTTGACCGATACGCCGTCGCGCGAGGCACTGCGGGACATGATCGCCCGTGCGGGGCTGGGCGTGCGCGATGCGTTGCGCGCCAAGGAAGCGCTGGCCGCCGAGCTCGGCCTGAACGATCCGGCCGTTGGCGACGATGCCTTGCTGGATGCGATGCTCGCCCATCCGATCCTGATCAATCGTCCCTTCGTCGTCACGCCCAAGGGTGTGCGGCTGTGCCGGCCGGCCGAGCTGGTGCACGAGATCCTCTAGGACATCCGGGCGCTTGCCGCACCTATGGCCGCGCGCCGATGTCCACGGCGGCCGGCGGTGGGTTGCCGCGCGCGGCGCCATCTGTGCCGCCGTCCGAGGCCGGTGGCAGCCCGGCAGTTGCCAGCCCCGTATCGGCCAGCCCCCGCCCCAGTGCCGGCGACGTCGCCGTCAGCCGCAAATCCGGCGTCCCGCTGCGCGAGTAGCCGACGAAACCGGGCGGGGCGGCCACGGTGCCGCTGTGCGTCATGCCGGGCGCCAGCCGCCAGTCTGCCTTCGTGTTGCCGAACACCAGGTTGTGGCGGTAGCTGTTGTGCTTGCCCGTCGCGCCCTGTTCCGCAATGCCGTAGCGGTTGTCGAACACGATGTTGTTGAGCACGCGCGTACGGTCGTTTGGCCCCTCCGTGTAATAGAAATCGCCGCCGCCCACGAGGATGCCCGTGTTGCAGGCCACCACCGTGTTGTTGACGACGACGACGTCGTGGGCGTCGTGCCACATGTGGATGCCCGCCTCGGCGACGCGGTAGACGATGTTGTCGCGTACCGTGGCCGGCGTGTTCACGTAGATGCCCTGCACCCAGCGGCAGCCGGGCGGGCCGATGTCGTGCACGACGTTGCCGATCACGTCCGTGTGCTTGCCCCGGTAGTAGCTGTCGACGCCGATCGCCGAGCCGCCTGCGCTGGTGCAGGGCACGTCGACGGCGATGTGGCGCACGCGGTTGCCGGCGATGCGGTTGTACGAACCGCCGCTGTAGATGCCGATGCGCCAGGGCGCGCCGGCCACGTGCTGGCTGCCGTCGATCTCGAAGCCTTCGATGTCGATCCAGCTGGCGCGGTTGTCCCAGGCGATGTCGCGCTTCGACCGGGGCGGCGGCACGATGCGGGCCCGTCCCCGTTCGGTGGCGCGGAACACGATGCGGGCGTTCGGCAAGCCGTCGACGTCCGTCCGGAAGCCGCCATGGTAGGTGCCGGGCAGGACGTTGACGACGGTGCCCGGCCGGACGACCCGCGCGGCCTGGGCGAGCGTGCGCAGGGGCGCCGAGCGCGTGCCCGGATTGTCGTCCAGCCCGCTCGGCGCGACCCACAGCTCGCCCGGCACGACCTGGGGCGTGACGCTGACCGGGGGCTTGTCCTTGACGGAACAGGCGGCCAGCACGGGCAGGGCGGCGAGGAGGAGCGCGATCACGATCTGCATGGTGGCGCTAGTCTGCGCCCGGCGTGCAGTCGATTGCTTGCATGGCGCAAGCGCGCGCTTGATGTCGCACAAGTCCGTTTGCTGTTTTTGACAGTCGGAAATAAGGCCGGTATAGTGGGCCAGACAAGATTGGCAACGTTTCCAATCTCGCTGCGCGAGAGGACGATGCCGGCGAACGGAGGAGACGAGATGAAGAACGAGCTGCGGCGCATCGGCGCCGTCGCGCTGCTGGCCGCGTGCGCCGGCGCGCAGGTGCATGCCCACGCCCAGGCCGTGCAGGGCTGGGTCACTACCGGCGACCGCGGCAAGCTGCTGGCGCGTGCCCCGGATGCCGCCTTCGCAAAGGACGCGCCGGCAACGACGGTGATCGACGTCGATCCGGACAAGCGCTACCAGGAGATCGCCGGCTTCGGCGCCGCCATCACGGATGCCTCGGGCTGGCTGATCCAGCAGCGCCTCCGGCCCGCCCAGCGCGACGCGCTGCTGCGCGAACTGTTCGGCCGGGCATCACCTGGGCATGAAGCGCATGAACACGAAACGCCGGGTATCGGCCTGTCGTTCACCCGCCTGACCATCGGCGCTTCCGACTTTTCCCGTTCCCACTACAGCTTCGACGACATGCCCCCGGGCCAGCAGGATCCCAAGCTGGAACGCTTCTCGCTGGCGCCGCAGCGCGACTCCGTGCTGCCGACCGTGAAGGCGGCGCTGGCGATCAATCCGCAGCTGAAGGTGATGGCCTCGCCCTGGAGCGCGCCGGGCTGGATGAAGAGCACCGACAGTCTCGTGAAGGGCAGCCTGAAGCCGCAGGCCTACGACGCGTTCGCGCGCTACCTGAGCCGCTACGTGGCCGAGATGAAGAAGGAGGGCGTGCCCGTCTCCGCGCTGACGCTGCAGAACGAGCCGCACTTCGAGCCGGACGACTATCCGGGCATGCGCGTGGAGCCGGCCCAGCGCGCTGCGCTGATCCGCGACTTCCTCGGTCCGCGCCTGGCCGCCGAGCAGCCGGGCGTGCAACTGTTCGACTGGGACCACAACTGGGACGAGCCGGAGTCGCCCGCCATCGTGCTGTCCGACCCGAAGGCCGCGAAATACGTCAGCGGCATCGCCTGGCATTGCTACGGCGGCGACGTGCGCGCCATGGGCCGCCTGCACGACCGCTTCCCGGACAAGGATACGTGGTTCACCGAGTGCTCGGGCGGGAAGTGGGCGCCCGACTGGGGCAAGAACCTGATGTACTTCACGCGCACCCTCGTCATCGACACGACCCGCGGCTGGGCGCGCGGCGTGCTGTTGTGGAACCTCGCGCTGGACGAGAACGACGGTCCCTTCCTGGGCGGCTGCAAGAACTGCCGCGGCGTCGTGACGATCGATTCGCGCACGGGCGAGGTCACGCGCAACGTCGAGTACTATGCGCTGGCCCATGCCAGCCGCTTCGTGCTGCCGGGCGCGCGCCGCATCGCTTCCGATACCAAGGACAAGGACCTCGCCAACGTCGCCTTCCGCAACCCGGACGGCACGCTGGTGCTGCTGGTCGCGAACGGGGCTGCGCAGGAGCGCGCGTTCTCGGTGCGGGTGCAGGGCCGGAGTTTCCGCTGGCAGCTGCCGGCCGGCAGCGTGGCCACGCTCGCGTGGCGCGGCGACGGTTCCTGATGCCGCCGGACGGGGCATGCGGTATGCTTGCGCTGTTCGAATAACGGAGCGGGTGTGGCAACGATCAAGGATGTGGCGCGCATGGCCGGCGTGGGACTGGGCACCGTGTCGCGCGTCGTGCGCGGCAAGGGCTCGGTGTCGCAGGCGAAGCTGGAACGGGTCAGGCGGGCCATCGACGCCCTCGGCTACCGGCCCTCGCACGCGGCGCGCTCGCTGCTGTACGGGACCAGCCGCATGGTCGGCGTGTATATCCCGCTGCTGTCCGGCACCTTCTATGCGGCCGTCCTGCAGATCATCGATGCGGAGCTGCGCGGCGCCGGCCTGCACATGATGGTCACGTTCGGCCGCGAGCGCGAACATGCGCGCGCCCAGGCGGTGGAGGGCATCGGCTTCCTGCTGGAGCGGGGCTGCGACGGCGTCATCGTGCTGAACAGCCCCCTGACGGACGAGGACCTGGCGTCCTTCGGCGCCAAGCGCGAACGCCTCGTGGCGCTGAACCACAGCTTCGACAGCATCCCGGCGCAGTGCTTCACGGTCGACCACCGCCTGGGCGGCCGGCTGGCGGCGCGCGCGCTGCTCGACCATGCGCACCGCGAGATCGCCGTCGTCGCCGGTCCGCCGGACGCCCTCGACAACGTCGAGCGCATCGCCGGCTTCATGGACGAATTGCGCGCGGCCGGCATCGACACGGCGTCGCTGTGGTGCGTCGAGCGCGATTTCTCGCCGGCGGGCGGCCGCTCGGCCGCCGAGGAACTGGTGGCATCCGGACGCCCGTTCAGCGCCGTGTTCTGCGCCAACGACGAGATGGCGCTGGGGGCGCTGTCCTACTTCCACGAAGCGGGCATCCAGGTGCCGCGCGACGTCTCCGTCATCGGCTACGACGATGCGCCCGGCGCCGCCTATGCCACGCCGCGCCTGACTTCCGTGCACATCCCCTGGCGCGAGATGACGCGCAACGGCATCGCGGCCCTGATGAACCTGTGCTACGGCATCGAGCGTCCCGTTACCCGCACCTTCCCCGTCAGCGTCAGCCTGCGCTCGACGCTCGTGCATTGCGCGGCGCCAAAGCGGACACGCAAGCCGCGCGTCTAGCTGTTGCGCACATACAAATTCGTCTTGACAGTAAATTTCACGAACGTCAATAATGCGCTTGAGTTTGGCAACGTTTCCAATGTGACTGCCCTGGCTGGAAACCTGCCGACTCGCGGAACCTGACGCCGCCATCGATCGCGATGGGCAGAGCGTGGTCCGACCAAACTGGCAATGTTTCCAAATTGCGCTTCGATTTGGCAACGTTTCCAATACAACGATAACGACGACACTGGAGACACGACGATGAGCAACCGAGGCGCTGCCCCCGTACGCGACCATTCCCGCATTCATTCCCGCAACCAATCCCGCATGGTCTCCCTGAGCCCCATCGCCGCGGCCTGCGCGCTGCTGCTGTGCAGTGCATCGGCGAGCGCGCAGGAGGGGGCGCAGGACGGCGCCGGCAGCGACAACGCCTCGCGCGTCGTCGTCACGGGCATCCGCGGCAGCATCGAGAGCTCCACCGCGATCAAGAAGGACGCGGACCAGATCGTCGAGGCCATCACGGCGGAAGACATCGGCAAGCTGCCCGACGTGTCGATCGCCGAATCGATCGCGCGCCTGCCGGGCCTGACCGCGCAGCGCGTGGCGGGCCGCGCCCAGGTGATCTCGCTGCGCGGCCTGGCGCCGGATTTCGCCGTCACGCTCCTCAACGGCCGTGAGCAGACCTCGACCAGCAACGACCGCAGCGCCGAATTCGACCAGTACCCGTCCGAGCTGCTGGGCGGCGTCACCGTGTACAAGACGCCGGACGCGTCGATGACGTCGGCCGGCCTGTCCGGCACCATCGACCTGCGCGCCGTGCGCCCGCTGGACCGGCGCGGCCGCACCGTCGCGCTGAACGCGCGCGGGGAGCGCAACGGCAACGGCAGCATCAACGAAGGCTGGTCGCGCAACGGCGGCCGGTTCTCCGTTTCCTACATCGACCAGTTCCTCGACAATACCTTCGGCGTCGCCGTCGGCTATGCCCACCTCGACTCGCCGGGCCAGCAGAAGGAATACAAGTCCTGGTACTGGGGCACCAACAACAAGCTCCCGCCGGGGAACGAGGATGTCACGGCACTGAAGGGCGCGGAAGTTACAGCGACCTCGCGCGAGCAGAAGCGCGACGGCCTGATGGCGGTGCTGGACTGGAAGCCGAACCGCAACCTGCGCTCCGTCGTCGACCTGTACTACTCGCAGTTCGACCAGAAGGAAATCATGCGCGGAGCGATGTGGAACTCGGCCGACACGGTGACCTACCGCGATCCCGTCATCGAATCGATGGGCAACGTGCGCATGCTCACGGGCGGCACCCTCGTGAACCTGGAGCCGATCGTGCGCAACGACGCCAACCGCCGCAAGGACCACCTGGGAGCCGCCGGCTGGAATACCAACTGGCGCGACGGCAAATGGACGCTGGACGGCGACCTGTCGTATTCGACGGCCAAGCGCAAGGAAGAGACGTCGGAGACGTATGCGGGCCTGGGACGCGCCGGCACGGGCGCCGCCGACAACAACTTCGGCTTTTCGATTCCCACGGGCGCCGGGCTGCCGACCTTCACGCCGGGCGTCGACCTGGCCAATCCCGCGATCATCAAGCTGACCGATCCGGGCGGCTGGGGCCACGACGCCACCATGCACCACCCGATCGTCGAGGACAAGCTCGGCGCCGCCAAGTTCAACGCCAAGCGCGAACTGGACATGCCGGTCCTGCGCGACGTGCAGGTGGGCCTGTCGTACTCCAAGCGCGACAAGTCGCACGAGGACGTGTCGCAGCGCTACGCCCTGAAGAACGGCCGCGCGCTGACCACCGTGCCCGCGAACCTGATCCAGCAGAGCACCTCGCTGGCCTGGGCCGGCATTCCGGGCGTGCTGAGCTTCGATCCGCTGGCCGCGCTGAACCAGTTCTACGACAAGATGCCGATCGATACGGATGTCGCCCAGCAGGACTGGGCCGTCACGGAGAAGCAGACGGTCGGCTTCGTCCGCTTCGGCATCGACACGGAATTCGGCAAGATCCCCGTGCGCGGCAACGCCGGCGTGCAGTACGTGCGCGTGAACCAGGAAGCGGAGGGCAAGGCCGTCAACGGCGGCATCGTCACCGACTTGCGCGACGGCGCTACCTACCACGACGTGCTGCCGAGCGTGAACCTGAATTTCGACCTCGGCAACTACCTGGGCGACACCTACCTGCGCTTCGGCGCGGCCAAGACGGTGGCCCGGCCGCGCATGTCGGACATGCGCGCCGGCATCGCGGCCGGCGTCAGCCAGAGCACGCTGGAATGGAACGGCAGCGGCGGCAACCCGCACCTGGAACCATGGCGCGCCAATTCCTACGACCTGTCGCTGGAACACTACCTGGGCAAGGGCAGCTACGTCTCGCTGGCCTACTTCTTCAAGGACCTGAAGAGCTATATCTACAACCAGCAGCGCGCCTTCGACTTCACCGGCTTCCCGAACCCGAGCACCGTCGTGCCGATCTCGAACATCGGCACGGTCAACCAGCCATCGAACGGCCAGGGCGGCTTCGTGCGCGGCATCGAGGCGACCGTCTCGCTGCAACTGGGCATGCTGTGGAACCGCCTGGACGGCTTCGGCGTGCAGGCCAGCGCCTCCGGCACCGACAGCTCGATCCATCCGAACGGCCCCGGCACCAAGGAAAAGCTGCCCGGCCTGTCCGGCGTGGTCGGCAACCTGACGGCGTTCTACGAAAAATACGGCTTCTCGGCGCGCATCAGCGAACGCTATCGCTCCGCCTTCCGCGGCGAGGTCACGGGCCTGTTCGCCCAGCGCTCGTTCAGCGAGATCCTGGCCGAGAAGCAGATCGACGTGCAGGTCGGCTACGAGTTCCAGGACGGCCCGTACAAGAACCTGGGCCTGCTGGTGCAGGTGAACAACCTGAACAACCAGCCCTACCAGACCAAGCAGGGCAGCCCGTTCGCCAGCGGCGCCTATGCGCCCGAGCGCTACACGACCTACGGCCGCCAGGTACTGTTCGGCCTGAACTACAAGCTGTAAGCTGCCGTGGCCGGCCGCATGGGCGCGCCGGCCGCGGACGACACGAACGACGACGAGGAGACACGATTTGACCACACGACGAGATGCATTGCGCCTGATGGGCGTTGCCACTTTGGCCGCCACCCCGCTGGCACGCGCCGCCGGCCAGTCCGGCGCCGCGGCCGCACCCGCAGGGGCCCCGGCGACAGCCGCCGCGGGCCGCCCATGGCAGGTGGTGACCACCGCCATGGGCGCCCAGCGCTTCGCCACGCGCGCGCTCGGCACGCCGCAAGCCGCCACCCAGCCGGTGGAGACCGACATCTCGGTCTTCGTCGACACGGGCAAGCGCTTCCAGGCGATCTTCGGCTTCGGCGGCGCCGTCACCGACGCCACCGCCGACCTGTATGCGAAGCTCAAACCCGCCGCGAAGAAGGCGTTCATGACGGCCTGCTTCGACCCGCGCGAGGGCATGGGCTACAACGTCGTGCGCACGACGATCAACAGCTCGGACTTCGGCACCGACACCTACAGCTACGTGCGCGAGGGCGACACGTCGCTCGCCTCGTTCGACATCGCCCACGACATGAAGCACCGCGTGCCCTTCCTGCGCGAGGCGCTGGCGCTGGCCAGGCGCCACGGCGGCGAGATGCGCGTCTTCGCCTCGCCGTGGAGCGCGCCGGCCTGGATGAAGTCGAACAAGAGCATGCTCCAGGGCGGCAAGCTGCTGCCGGAATACCGCGACGTCTGGGCGCGCTACTACGTGAAGTTCGTCCAGGCCTACGAAAAGGCCGGCGTGCCGATCTGGGGGCTGTCGGTGCAGAACGAGCCGATGGCGACGCAGAAATGGGAATCGATGCTGTACACGGCCGAGGAGGAGACCCGCTTCCTGGGCGACTACCTGGGACCGGCGCTGAAGAACGCCGGCATGGCCGACAAGAAGATCGTCGTGTGGGACCACAACCGCGACCTGCTGCCGCAGCGCGCCGCCCACATCCTGTCCGACCCCAGGGCGCGCCCCTACATCTGGGGCGTGGGCTACCACTGGTACGAGACCTGGGCCGGCGGCGACCCGATGCACCGCAACGTGGCGGCCGTGCACGAGGCCTACCCTGACGTGCCCCTGTTGATGACCGAGGGCTGCATCGAGAAGTACGATGCGAGCCGCCTGCAGGACTGGGCCAACGGGGAGCGCTACGGCAGCCAGATGATCGCCGACCTGAACGCCGGCGCGAGCGGCTGGATCGACTGGAACATGCTGCTCGACATGCGCGGCGGCCCGAACCACGTGCAGAACTACTGCTTCGCGCCGCTGCACGCGAGCGATGACGGCGAGCTGGTGGTCACGCCGATCTTCCCCTATATCGCCCACATCAGCCGCTACTTCAAGCCGCAGGCGCGCCGCGTCTCCGCCACCACGAGCCGCAGCGTGCTGGACACGACGGCCTTCCGCAACCCGGACGGCAGCCTGGCCGTGGTCGTGATGAACAAGACCGGGCAGGCGCAGCGCTACCGGCTGTTCATCGACAAGGTCGAGACCACGGTGGAGATTCCGGCGAGGGCGATTCAGACCGTGCTGGCCTGAGCAGGTACACGTAAAGCCGCCGTCCCTGCGAAGGCAGGGACCCAAGTTTTGTCCGCACTGCGATAGCGCGCGCAAATTGGGTCCCTGCCTTCGCAGGGACGACGTCGTTTCATGGTCGCCTCCTGCAAACAGCGCCGACTTCGGCTACATTGCTCCATGGTGCAGCCCCGTTTCACCCATCCTGCATGGCCCTATCTTCGGATAGAGATTGCCGGCCTTGAAACGCGGAAACAAGCCTCCACCTACGCGTCCTCGCTGCTTGGCGCTGAGCGCCCGGTGCTAATCCAAGGAGATTGTGATGAGCCGTAAAACCCCCATCGACCGCTACCGCAACATCGGTATCAGTGCCCACATCGACGCCGGCAAGACGACGACCACGGAGCGCATCCTGTTCTACACGGGTGTGAACCACAAGATCGGCGAAGTGCACAACGGCGCGGCCACGATGGACTGGATGGAGCAGGAGCAGGAACGCGGCATCACCATCACCTCGGCCGCCACCACGGCCTTCTGGAAAGGCATGGCCGGCAACTTCGCCGAACACCGCATCAACATCATCGACACCCCGGGCCACGTCGACTTCACCATCGAGGTCGAGCGCTCGATGCGCGTGCTGGACGGCGCCGTGATGGTGTACGACTCGGTCGGCGGCGTGCAGCCGCAATCGGAAACCGTGTGGCGCCAGGCGAACAAGTACAAGGTGCCGCGCATCGCCTTCATCAACAAGATGGACCGCGTCGGCGCCGATTTCTTCCGCGTGCAGCAGCAGATCAAGGACCGCCTGAAGGGCAATGCCGTGCCGATCCAGGTGCCGATCGGCGCCGAGGACCGCTTCGAGGGCGTCGTCGACCTGGTCAAGATGCGTGCCATCAAATGGGACGACGCGAGCCAGGGCGTGCGCTTCGAATACGGCGACATCCCGGCCGAACTGCAGGACGTGGCGCGCAAGTGGCGCGAGAACATGGTCGAGGCGGCGGCCGAGGCCACGCCGGAACTGACCGAGAAATACCTGAACGGCGAGGAACTGGCGGAAGACGAGATCAAGGCGGCGCTGCGCCAGCGCACCATCGCCGGCGAGATCGTGCCCATGCTGGCCGGCAGCGCATTCAAGAACAAGGGCGTGCAGGCGATGCTGGACGCCGTGGTCGAATACCTGCCGTCGCCCGTGGACGTCCCGGCGATCGCCGGCACCGACGAGGACGACAATCCGATCGAACGCCATCCGGCCGACGACGAGCCGTTCTCCGCGCTCGCCTTCAAGATCATGACCGACCCGTTCGTTGGCCAGCTGACCTTCTTCCGCGTGTATTCCGGCGTGGTGAACTCCGGCGACAGCGTGTACAACCCGACCAAGGGCCAGAAGGAACGCCTGGGCCGCATCCTGCAGATGCATGCCAACGAGCGCAAGGAGATCAAGGAGGTGTTCGCCGGCGACATCGCGGCGGCCGTGGGCCTGAAGGCGGTGACGACGGGCGACACGCTGTCCGATCCGGACAAGGTCATCGTCCTGGAGAAGATGATCTTCCCGGAGCCCGTGATCTCGCAGGCGGTGGAGCCGAAGACCAAGGCGGACCAGGAAAAGATGGGCATCGCCCTGAACCGCCTGGCGCAGGAAGACCCGTCGTTCCGCGTGCGCACCGACGAGGAGTCGGGCCAGACCATCATGTCCGGCATGGGTGAATTGCACCTGGAGATCCTGGTCGACCGCATGAAGCGCGAGTTCGGCGTCGAGGCCACCGTCGGCAAGCCGCAGGTGGCGTACCGCGAGACGATCCGCAACGCCGTCGAGAACGTCGAGGGCAAGTTCGTCAAGCAGTCGGGCGGCAAGGGCCAGTACGGCCACGTGGTGCTGAAGCTGGAACCGCTGGAGCCGGGCAAGGGCTACGAGTTCGTCGACGCCATCAAGGGCGGCGTCGTGCCGCGCGAGTACATCCCGGCCGTCGACAAGGGCATCCAGGAGACGCTGCCGGCCGGCGTGCTGGCGGGCTACCCGGTGGTCGACGTGCGCGCCACGCTGACCTTCGGCTCCTACCACGACGTCGACTCGAACGAGAACGCCTTCCGCATGGCGGCCTCGATGGCCTTCAAGGACGGCATGCGCCGCGCGTCGCCGGAACTGCTGGAGCCGATGATGCAGGTCGAGGTGGAGACGCCGGAAGAATTCACCGGCAACGTGATGGGCGACCTGTCGACCCGGCGCGGCGTGGTGCAGGGCATGGACGAGATCCCGGGCGGCGGCGGCAAGATCATCAACGCCGTCGTGCCGCTGGCCGAGATGTTCGGCTACTCGACCACCTTGCGTTCGCTGACCCAGGGCCGGGCCACGTACACGATGGAGTTCAAGCACTACGCGGCGGTGCCGAAGCATATCCTGGACCAGATCGCGACGGCCAGGGCGAAGTAAGCCACGCAACATCGCCTAGTCAACAACGTCGTTCCCGCGCAGGCGGGAACCCATGCTGAGCCTCTTCATGACGCGCCGTATGGGTTCCCGCCTTCGCGCACTGCTGTCCGGGATAAATAAGGAAGAGCAGCTA
>NZ_JASNRD010000043.1 GCF_030412015.1 Massilia sp. YIM B02763
CGTACTTGGCAGCGACTCCTGCGCAAAGTACGCCGCCGCTTCCTAAGAAACTCACCCGTTAGCTGCTGATTCCTGGGGTTGCAGAGCAAAG
Source organism: Massilia sp. YIM B02763 (assembly GCF_030412015.1). Lineage (GTDB taxonomy): Bacteria > Pseudomonadota > Gammaproteobacteria > Burkholderiales > Burkholderiaceae_D > Telluria. The sequence continues at coordinate 92 of NZ_JASNRD010000043.1, forward strand.
CCGAACTGCGCTGCACGACGGTGCAACTGCTTGATGACGCGGTCTCGATACTGCTGTTCATAGTGGTCCGCACCGGGGTCTCGATAGTCCATGCCATATCGCATCGCGTTATAGAACAGGACCGCGATCTTGCGAGCGGTAGCTGTCACTGCTTTGGCTGTGCCGATGCGTGCAGCAAGGTGCCGGTAGAACGCGCCGAGTGCGGTGTTGCTCCTCCCGACGGTGACAGCTGCAAGCCGAATCGCGACGGTGAGCCGGCTGCTTGTCTTGCGTGTATGCGCCGACAGCACCTTGCCGCCGCTGATTTTGCAGCCGGGCGACAGCGTCAGCCATGAGGTGAAATGTTTTGCGGTACGCCATCGACTGAAGTCCGTTCCACACTCGCCAATGAACCGCAGTGCCAGATAGGGACCGATGCCATGAATTTGCGTCAGATCTGTGCCGGTGAGCTGATACATTGCCGCGCGCACGTCAAACTTCGGGTCGCTTGGTAGCTTGCTGCGGTGTTTGGCTTTGGGAAGCGGCGAGGCCGGTACCGGTTTTCCAATGTTCAGACCAGCCACCGTACGCTCGATTTCCACGTCGCATTCGTCGATACATTGCTGATAAAAATCGTAGAGGGCTAGTGCCTGCTTGAGCGCGAACACATGCTCGGGCTGGTAATTGCCGACCAGGGCACCGCGGATGGTTTCCAGGCTTTCCTTACAGCGCACATCGCGCATCGCAGCCAACCTATCGGGATCACGCTCCCCGGCGACGATCGCACGAATGATTCTCATGCCCTTGACGCCGGTGATCGTGGCAATGACGAGATGAAGCTGAATATTCATGAAGGTCAGCGCCTTCTGCATGTGCTGGATATGTGCAGCAGCGTAGTCGCTATGCTTCTCGCGTGCGCGAAGGTAAGCACGCAACTCCGCAATGTCGCGGCCAGGGCGGAAACTGGCACGCAGAAGTCCGCAGGCGTGCAAGCGCTGCAACCACTGGGCATCATTGACATCGCTCTTCCGTCCGGGAACCGCACGCGCTTCGCGGGCGTTGGCCAGGATGACCTCCAGCCCGTGCGTCTCAAGCACCTCATACGCGGCAACCCAATAGACACCGGTCGATTCCATCACAACCGTTTTCGTTCCGGTCGCGACCAGCCAGTCGGCCATACGCTCCAGGTCACTGGTGAAAGCCTGAAAAGTCTGAACTGGTTCATCGCATAGGTCCGGACTGACGGCGGCGACGTGGAATCGCGAGCCGATATCGATACCGGCGGCGAATGGATGAATGATCGGCAGCCCTCTGGGCTTGGATCGGGAGCGCTCTCTGGACATGGCCACCTCCTGGAAAGTCAGGTGCAGGACGGGGGCTCGGATTTGATCAACTTCCTAAACGGGGTCGCCAGATGGCGCCGCCACAGATGAGTCCGCAGCTTCCCCTGGACCAGGTTTTTTGACGGGGTCTATGCCTCCAAAAAGCGTTCGGTCACGGTCTCTGCATGAGCCCAGTGTACTCGTCCAGAGTTTCTATTCATAAGGGCCACGGGCAACCGTGTGGGGCGGTTTTTTAGCAGATCGCGCTCCTCTTCCAGACGGCGCATCTGGGAGCGAAGCCGCAGGATCTCGCTTTTTGCTTCAACCAGCTCGGCACTTTGCTTTTCCTCCTTCGTCGGCATCACTGCCTTGACCCACTTGTACAAACTATGGGCCGACACCCCCAGCCGGGCCGCAACCTCGGGAACGGGGTAGCCCCGCTCGACGACCTGGCGAACTGCTTCTTCCTTAAATTCCGGCGTGTAACGCTGTGTGCTCATTCATTTCTCCTATGCTCAAATCATAGGTCAGAAATGTCTACCGGAGTGGGGGAAGTCCAATCATAGGTCAGAAATGTCTACCGGAGTGGGGGAAGTCCAGCCGCGAATGCCGCGGCGTCACCACCCGATTTCGCCAGGTTGTAGAGGTTGCGCTCCTGTCCCCAGGCGAACAGTCGGGCCTGCCGCCGTAGCGTGTCGGGATCACGGCACACCTGTTCCAGGTCGAGACGGCTGAGGAACAGATCCACACTGCCGACCACAGCACGACGCCACAGATCCGTCATGACGGGCAGACGGGTGGCGACCTCGACGGCCGCACAGAGAATTTCGCGGTGAGACCCCTAGGCCGCGACGACATGCCCGACACCTTCCCTGACCCTTGCCCGCACATCGGAACCTTCACGTGAAATCGCCAGTTCCAAGTTGGAAAAGATTTCAGCCAGCACCTGCTCGATCAGGGTTGCCAGCAAGGCGTCCTTGGAAGCGAAGTAGAAATAGAAATTGGGGCGGGAAACCTGGGCGCTGGCAGCCAACTCCGTGATGGACACGGAATCGAAACGACCGGCTTTCAGCGCCGCCCTGGCCACGGCCAGGATGGCTCGCTCGCGCTCATCCCCGCGGGGCGGCTGTTCGGCCCGGCGCTGGATGCGCCGTGAGGGTACTGCTGTGTTCTGGTCTGACATGCCAAGCCCGCTGCTGTTCTTTGAGAGCATTTGAGAGCATTTGAGAGCAATAATAGACGAGTGTCCATTATTAATAAACCCACGTCAAGTAAAGGTGCAGACGTGTTGCACGGTGGCATTTGCCACCACTACTCCGAGAGCGAAGGAGGGCAGTTTCTGGAACTGGTCCTGGATGCCTTCGAGCGGGGCGGGCCCAGGTGGTGCTCGCGGACGACATGCTGACCAGCCGCTACCTGCGTCTCGCTTTGACTTTGAAGTAGCCAGCCTGACAAGGCCTGCGACCTCCGAGGCTTCGTCAAAGCGTGCCGCAGCATCCATATCACGCCGCACGTGCCGCAGACCACCGAACACGTGGGAGGCGGCACCATTGAGGGACGCGCCACCCGGCATCCAGGCTACGAGGTCAGCCAGCGCAAGAGAAAGCGCATCGAGCAGTGCTTCGAATGAGGCAAGGTGATCGGCGCGATGCGCTAGGTGTGGAGTTGCAAGAGGTTGTTTCGGTTGGATAAGAGTCTGGACATCGGTGCTTTGCCGCCGATGCCCTGGTGCGGGCGGTGCCAGTTGTAGTGGTGATTCCACTGACTCAGCATATCGGTACGTTCGTCAGAGCTTTTGTAGACGAAGCCGTATGCCCATTCACGTAGTGCCGACTGGATGAAGCGTTCGGCCTTGCCGTTGGTTTGCGGCCGGTAGGGCCGTGTGTAGCGGTGCTTGATTTCCAAGGCTACGCCGACACGGCTGAAGCTCTTGGCTCGGAATGCCGAGCCGTTATCGGTCAGCAGGGCCTTGGGCTTGGCGCCCAGCGAAGAGTAATACGCATGTGCGTTTGCCAGGAAGCGACAGGCGTTCTCCTGCGACTCGTCCGGATACAGCTCGGTGTACGCGATGCGTGCGTGGTCATCGACGGCGACAAACAGGACTTCCCAGCCGGCGCCACGGCTGCGGTCACGGCGATCGCCGGTAGCGCGGTGTCCGGTCTTTTCGATACGCCCCAGCTTTTTGGTATCGATGTGAATCAAGTCGCCGGGTCGCTCGTGTTCATAGCGCTGCACTGGTTCGGCCGGCTCCAAGTCGGATAGACGCGCCAGGCCGGCACGGGTCAGCACCCGGCTCACCGTCGCCTTCGATAGCGACAGATACTCGGCAATGCGCGCTTGCGTCATGCGCTTCCTGCGCAGCTCTACGATGGTCAGCGCTTTTGCGCCATCGATGGCACGTGGGCTGCAGGCTGGGCGCGACGATCGGTCGGCCAGGGCCGCGCATCCTTCGGCCAGGAAGCGGCCGACCCATTTGCGAACTGTGGCGCTACTCACGCCATACAGCTGGGCGGCTTGAGCGGCTGGCAGGCCGCCGTTGAGGACGTCTTCGACCATTTCGACTCGACGGATGAAGGTCAATCGGGCATTCTTATGGATGTTCATTCGGTTGGTTTTCTTGAGAACTGGGGGTTTGGCGATTTCCAGTTTCTCAAATCCAATCCGAATGAACCAGAACAACCTATTGAAACATCACACCTAGGCCGACTATCTGTTGACGCTGGTCGCCGCGGCCTCCAGCCTGAAGTCCTTTGGACCTTGGCACAGGTACGTGCGCAGTGCACCAAATCGCCGAAATCGCCTTGCGACCTCGTGAACGACTGCGTTCGCCCCGGCTGTGCGCCCTTCTGATCAGGCGCAAGGTCGGGCGACTGAGCTGAACCGAATCTCAAGGCCACCGCGCATGTTGATCGGCGGTATTTCAACGGCCTGCTAACCCAAAAAGCTGGGTGCCACGCAATGCTGCTGCCTCTGCGGCCGGGGGTGACACATCCACGCGTTGCAGCGGAAAGCCCAGGCGGGCCGCAGCGGGCACGGACGGTTTGCCGTCGTCGTATCCTGACGGCAAAAGCGCAGCCGAGGGGCTGCGCTCTTGCTTTTGGACGGGGTGGCCCGTTCATTGGGCTGCCCACGTGCTGCGGGCAGTTTAATCCTCCGGCACCAGGCCGTTTTCCCGCAGCAGCGCACCGATCTGGGTGCTGTCGAGTTTCTTCAGCAGGCGGTCGCGCAGGAATGCAGGGATACCGGCACCCACGGGTTTGCCGTCGCGCAAGGTATGCACCGCCGCCAGCAAGGTGCGGATGTCGTAGGTGGAATTGAAGACTTCCGGCACGCCGCGTTCGACGTTCAGCAGGGTGTAGACCGCCTCCATCGGCGTGCGCACCGAATACTCCGTGGTGAAGATGCAGTCCCGCTGCTTCGACTCCGCGAACTGGCCGATGAAGGCGAAATTGACCGCGCCCTGCGGCACCACGTCCGGCCGATCGCCCGCCTGGCGCGGCATGAAGAAGGCGGTGATGTAGGGCATCATCGTCGGGACGGTTCTGGCGCCGGTCGCCGCAAGTGCCGGGATGTCCTGGACCGGCACGCCGAGGTGATACAGCCATTCCTGAGTGATTTCTTCACCCGTGCATTCCTGCATCGGCTTCTTCACATAGTCGCCGGGCCTGTCGACGAAGAGCGCGTAGAACCAGGCGATCATCTGATCCTTCGGCTGCTTCTTGAAATGCGGCTGCCGGTGCACCGTCCAGCTCAACAGCCAGCTTGAATCCTTCACCGTCACGATACCGGCAGAGACGACCTTGCCGGTGAACGGGTTGCGCTTCGTGATCTTCTCCACCTGTTGCGCAATGCGCGGGTCGAAGGCGGTGATCGACGCGGAAGCCCACTTGGTCTCGGGAATATGTGCGCCGAACACGTCGGGACGGCCGAACGAGGGGTCCTTGGCAGCAATGCGGCGCCACAGATCCCAGGCCGGTGCCGGGCCGTCCTTCAGCTTGGCCGGCGTGTGATGATCGCCATTGTCGGAATTCTCGGTCAACGATCCGATGGTGACGAAGACGAGATCGTCGGGCCCGAGATCGACACCACCTTGCACGCCGTTTTCGATCCAGTGAATGCGGGTCGCCTGCTTGCGGTGCGGCTGGATGTCGAAATCGACATCGGTGACCTCGACGCCGTAGCGGAACTGGACACCCTGGTCCGTCAGCCATTTGACCAGCGGCAGGACCATCGATTCATACTGGTTGTACCGGTTGAATTTCAGCGACGAGAAGTCCGCCAGACCGGCGATGTGATGGATGAAACGGTGGAGATAAAGCTTCATCTCCAGGGCGGAATGCCATTCCTCGAAGGCGAACATCGTGCGCCAGTAGAGCCAGAAATTGCTCTTGAGGAAATCCTCGCCGAAGACCTCGTTGATCCGCTTGTTCTCCATCTCCTCGCGCGTCGCCAGGAAGACGGAGATCAGCTCTTTCTGCGCTTTGTCGTTCAGCGTCAACAGCGCCTTGTCAGGCACGTCCTGCCCCTGGTTCTGCGTCGTGCGCTGGAGCGAGATGTTCGGGTCGTCCTTGTTGAGGCGGTAGAACTCGTCGAGGACGCTGGCGTTTTCGACCTCCAACGACGGGATCGACCGATAGAGATCCCACAGACACTCGAAATGCTCCTCCATCTCGCGGCCGCCGCGGATGACGAAGCCCTTTTCGGGCACGTCGAGACCGTCGAGCGCGCCACCCGGAATGGCCAATTCCTCGAGGATGGTGATCTTCTCGCCCGCGACACCGCCGTCCCGGATGAGGAAGGCGGCGCCGGCCAGCCCGGCGAGCCCCGAGCCCACGAACCAGGCCGTCTTGCTGTCCGCGCCCTCGGGTTTGCGGGGACGGACGAAGGCCTCATAGTTTCCACTGCTGTAGTGCATGACGATCTCCTATTCTTGGGTGCTGATTGATCAACGGGCAGATTTGTAGCTGTAGAAACCCTCGCCGCTGGCGATGCCCAGCTTGCCCTTGTCGATGTAGTTCTCCTTCAGCCATGCGGCGAGCTGCCGGGTGTGCTCATCGCCGTGGGAGAGGATGTTGTAGGGCGTGGTCAGGCCGATGACGTCGTAGATCTGGAACGGCCCCAGCGGCGCGCCGGTGGCGATGCGCCAGACCTTGTCGACGTCGTGTGGGTCGGCATAACCGCCGGCCGCCAGTTCGGCCGCCGCGTTGAGCAGCGGCACCAGCAGCGAGTTGAGCACGTAGCCGGCCTTCTCCTTGCGTACCGGGATCGGCACCATGCCGATCGCGGCGGCGAAGGCGACCACCGCATCGAACACGGCCGGGTCGGTGTCCGCTGTGCCCATCACCTCGGCGGTATTGAACTTCCAGATCTGGTTGGCGAAGTGCAGTGCCAGGAAGCGGTCCGGCCGGCCGGTGGAATCCTTGATCTCGCTCGGCAGCAGGGTCGAGGAGTTGGTGGCGAAGATGGTCCTGGCGGGGGCCAGCGTGGCGAGTTTTTGGTAGGTCTGCCGCTTGAGCTCAAGCACTTCAGGGATCGCCTCGATCACCAGGTCGGCCTCGGCTACGGCCGCGCCCAGGTCGGTGAAGGTGACGATGCGCGCCAGCGCCGCGTCGGTCTTGGCGCTGTCCGCGCCGGGTACGTCCTTCGCGTAGGTCGCAGCCAGGCCAGCGAAACGCTGCCGGGCCTGTTCCAGGGCCGCCTCGCCGATGTCGTAGGCGCTGACGTCGAAGCCGCTGTAGGCCGCCTGAAAGGCGATCTGCGCACCCAGCACACCGGTGCCCAGTACCGTCACCTTGCTGATGGTATTCATCGTGTCGCTCCTGTGGGTGAATGTCGCTTCCGTCTCGACGCCGGGATGCCCGCTGTCAGGCCGGCCAGATAGCCGTCCACGATCTGCCGGATCTGCGCACGCAGGTCCTCCATCGGGGAGTGGCCGGGATGCGCGCCGGTCGAGGCGCGCGAGACCGCCAAGTGCGCCGCCGCGAACACCGAGATGCTGGCCAAGCGGGCCGCATCCGGCTGCGGGGGGCAGTCCGATCGCTCCGCGTGCGCGGTCAGACGCGCGGCGATGGCCGCCTCCAGATCGGCGAAGAGCGCCAGGCCTTCCAGCCGATACTTCTCCGTGGGCGAGCCGAACATCACCTGGCGTTGATAGACCGCCAAGTTCTCGGCATGCAGGCGCCCCAGTTCCAGGATCGGCGCCACCATCGCCACGACGCTGTCCACCAGGTCCGGCAAGCGACCGGCCCGCTCGGCGCCCTGTGCCAGCGCGATGCGCAGTTCCTGGTTGTAGACCATCAGCAGCAGCGCGTCCTTGGACGCGGCATAGCGAAACAGCGTGCCGGCCGCGATGTCGGCGCGCTCGGACACTGCCTGCGTGGTCACCCCGCCGAAGCCGCGCTCGGCGAACAGGTGCGCGGCCGCGTGAAAGATACGTGCATGCTTGTCGGGGATGTTGCGCTCGCGCCGGCGCGGGACAGCAGGTGCGCCTAGAGCTTTGACCACGGGGAGCCCCTTCTTAATGACTGTACTCATTAAAGACTATACTGCATCCGACTCCACGGCGCCACATATCCTCAAAGCGACGCGTGGCGAAAATTCCCCGGAGCTTCCATGAACGCACCCATGCATTGCGCCTCCGACCACCCTGCTAGTGGTGCCGGCCAATCCACGGCATCGGAGGTGTCGGGGCCCAATGTCGGCACGAGCGGGAAAATGCGCGATCCCATCTGCGGCATGGACGTCTCCGCAATGTCCGCGCACCGCAGCGAATACACAGGGCGCAGTTACGTGTTCTGCAGCGCGCGGTGCAAGGCAAAATTCGATGCCGAGCCCGACAAGTATGCGGATGAGGCCGCTGCGTCTTCGTCATCGCCGGCATCGGCTGCGCCCCCTCATCCAGCTTGCGCTGTGCATCCGCACGCGGATCATTCGGCGGCGACGCAAGCATCGGCTGCTCCTGCGCCCGCCGGCACGGTTTATACCTGCCCGATGCACTCGGAAATCCGTCAGGACCATCCGGGTGCCTGTCCCAAATGCGGCATGGCGCTGGAGCCGGTGTTGCCGAACCTTGAAGACGACGACAACCCGGAGTTGCGGGCATTCACCCGGCGCTTCTGGTGGACCCTGCCGTTGTCGGTGGCGGTGATGCTGCTGGCCATGTTCGGGCATCGGCTGCACCTGTTCGCCATGGCCACCCAGAGTTGGGTGGAACTGCTGCTGGCGTTGCCCGTGGTGTTGTGGGCCGGCGCGCCGTTCTTCGCCCGCGCCTGGCAGTCGCTGCGCAACCGCAGCCCCAACATGTGGACGTTGATTGGCCTGGGCACCGGCGCGGCCTTCGTCTACAGCCTGGTTGCCACGCTGGCGCCGGGCGCGTTCCCGGCGTTCTTCCAGTCGATGGGCCGGGTCAACGTCTATTTTGAGGCGGCAGCGGTCATCATCTCGTTGACGCTGCTGGGGCAGATGCTCGAATTGCGCGCACGCTCGCAGACCTCGGCGGCGCTCAAATCGCTGCTGGGCCTCTCACCCAAGACCGCCCGGCGCGTGCGCGAGGACGGCGGCGAGGAGGACATCCCGCTGACCCACGTCCACGTGGGCTACCGCATGCGCGTGCGGCCCGGCGAGAAGGTGCCGGTGGACGGGGTGGTGCTCGACGGCGGCAGCGCGGTCGACGAGTCCATGCTCACCGGAGAGCCGCTGCCGGTGAGCAAACGTCCGGGCGACCGCCTGATCGGCGCCACCCTCAACACCAACGGCGGGTTGCTGATGCGCTGCGAGCGGGTCGGCGCCGACACGGTGCTGTCGCAGATCGTGCAACTGGTCGCCCAGGCACAGCGCTCGCGTGCGCCGCTGCAACGCATGGCCGACGGGGTGGCCGGCTGGTTCGTGCTCGCGGTGGTGGCGGTGGCGGTGCTGACGTTCTTCGCCTGGGGCCTGTTCGGCCCGGCGCAGGGCTGGGTGTTCGGCCTGATCAACGCGGTGGCGGTGCTGATCATCGCCTGCCCGTGCGCGCTGGGCCTGGCCACGCCGATGTCGATCATGGTGGCGACCGGGCGCGGCGCCACCGCCGGCATCCTGTTCCGCGACGCGGCGGCGATCGAGAACCTGCGCAAGGTGGACACGCTGATCGTCGACAAGACCGGCACCCTGACCGAGGGCCGCCCGGCCTTCGAGCGGGCCATTCCCGCCGCGGGCTTCGATGCCGACGAAGTGTTGCGCCTGGCCGCCAGCCTGGACCAGGGCAGCGAGCATCTGCTGGCTGACGCCATCGTGCGCCAGGCGCGCACGCAGGGCCTGGCGCTGGACACGGTGCAGGACTTCGAGTCCGGTTCGGGCATCGGCGTGCGCGGCCGCATCGGCGAGCGCGTGCTGGCACTGGGAAACACCGCGCTGATGGCACAGGCCGGCGTGGCGGTCGAGCCCCTGGCGGCGCCAGCGTCATGTACTTGGCGGTGGACGGTGTGCTGGCCGGGCTGCTGGCGGTGTCCGATCCGATGAAGGCCAGCTCACCCGGTAATTCCCCCATTTTTAGAGCTCGCTAAAAGTAGAGGTTAAGCGGCAAGGGCAAGTTTCTGTTTTGGTGTAATGCCGCCGAGTCCCATGTTGGGCCGGTCGTGATTGTAGGTCTACAGCCAGCGGGTGGCAAATTCCTGGATCTGGTCGAGCGTTTCAAAGAGGTGGTGAGCCAGCCAGTCGTAGCGCACGGTCCTGTTGTAACGCTCGACGTAGGCGTTTTGCTGAGGCTGACCTGGCTGAATGAAGTCGATGCGGATGCCTCGTCTTGCAGCCCAAGCCAAGGTCACGGCGCTGATGTATTCCGGCCCGTTATCGCAACGGATCGCATCCGGTTTTCCGCGCCATTCGATGATCCGGTCCAGCGACCTGATGACGCGTTCGGATGGCAGCGAGAAATCGACCTCGATCCCCAAGCCTTCCCGATTGAAGTCATCGATGACGTTGAACAGGCGGATGCTGCGGCCGTCGGCGAGCTGGTCATGCATGAAGTCCATCGACCAGCTCTGGTTGATCGCTGTCGGGACGGCCAATGGCAGTGGTTTCTCGCGTACCAGGCGGTGGCGCGGCTTGATTCTCAGATTCAGCTCGAGTTCGCGATAAATCCTGTAGACGCGCTTGTGGTTCCACTTGAAGTCTTTGACGTTGCGCAGGTACAGGAAGCACAGCCCGAAGCCCCAGTTGCGCTGGTTGTTCGTCAGCCGCACCAGCCAATCGGCGATGACGTCATTTTCCGCGTCCAGCTTGGCCTTGTAGCGGTAGCAGGTCTGGCTGATTCCAAACGCCCGGCATGCCAGGTTAATCGTGGCAGACCGCTGCGCCACCGCCCACTGCGCCATCTCTCGCCGCTGAGATGGCGCTACCACTTTTTTGTCAACGCCTCGGCGACGATCTCGGCCTTGAGACGCTCCTCGGCATACATCTTCTTCAGGCGCCGATTCTCGTCCTCGAGTTCCTTCATGCGTGCCATGAGCGACGCGTCCATGCCGCCGTACTTGGCGCGCCACTTATAGAACGTGGCGTTGCTGATGCCGTGCTCGCGGCACAGCTCCGGGACAGGGCTACCAGCTTCGGCTTGCTTGAGGATGGTGATGATCTGGCTGTCGGTAAAGCGGGACGTCTTCATGTAGAGCTTTCTGTTAAGTAGAAAATTCTACTTCTAAACGCGCTCTTTTTGCGGGGAGATTACCGGGGACCATCGTCGACGCGACCTTGATCGCGGCGGCGCCATCGACCAAGAACCGAGACGAGAAGCGCGATCCGGAAATGCACCAGTCGAAGAAAGGCAAGAACTGGTTCTTCGGTATGAAGGCCCATATCGGCGTCGATGCCAAATCGGGTTCAGGTATCGCAAGACGCGTTATCGCGGCCTGGCTAAGAACACAGCGCAGCTGCACACCTTGTTCGCGTTCGCGAACTTGGTATTGGCTGGCCGGATCTTTGGGAGCGCGCACGCCCGAACTCCGTCTTGAGTGCGCAAATGCATGCCACAGCAGGCAAAAACGAGCCTGACGTCCAAGCTGGAGCGCGAAAAATAACTGATCTCGACGACACTTCGGTCTGACACCGACTTTGTCACGTCGAAAGGGCCGAAGAATCTATTTATTCAGCGCTTCCCTAGACGCTGAATTGTATCCGGCGCATTTGCATTGGCCTCGAGAATAGAAAGCATTACTTTATATTTCGGCAACGTACCGAAAGCAAGTGCGGGAAAATTTACCATCAGAAAATCTTGATGAAAGCCGTCGATCGAAGGGGTCAGACGTTGTCCCTCAACACCGAGAGCCTTAACAGCAAAACCACGCGGAGCAGGAACTTTATCAGAATGAATATCGCCCGGCGACGATGAGAGGCGCGCAACAACTTGTAGTGTGCGGGGCTCGGAAAATATGCCTTGACGCAACTCTTCTGGCAGTCCTGAATGCACGACTAATTCTCCTTTCAAATTCCATTCGACTTGGCGTGCGCATCGCGCAGCGCATGACGATGACGTTCGAAAGCGCATCGCGCAGACGCCGCCATTTGCTCGACGATGTCATGCGTCAGCTTCATTTCTTCCTCGTCAACAACTTCAATATCGGCAGTGAATTCGATAGGGTACATAATAACCTTGAAGTTTAAGTACATTCCACGTTAAAAAGCAGCCACACTTTATGATAGACGCCTCGCCAAGGAAACATAAAAATCACTCCCTTAATGCATGCAACTCCCCGCAAGGATTAACTGCTAGGCAGCATAAGAAAATCGAAGCATTGAAAATGCGTTCTATTAAAAAAGTGAAATTTTTAAAAATGGAAGACTTTAATTAAATTACTTACTTTACGCATGGAACAACAAGTCAGCTGTGGAATTGACCATTGAAACATTTTTCAAAGACATACTGAAATTTTTAGCTGTCGAAATGAAAGAAATAGCAATCGTCAATTACGGTAATAGGGCCCACTGGTAGCTTCGCAGGATGCGGGTCAGATACTTTCTCGAAGCGCACATCAGTCGAATGGATTTTGCGCAAGATAGTTGATATAAAATTGATAGTGAACAGTTCGCCGGGGCAGCGACGGTATCCGAAACCGAACGGCGCATAACCTGGCGTATCGGGAACCGGCGTGGTGACGCCGTTCACCGTCGCGTAAACCGCGCCGAAGACGCTGTTTTCAATTGTGCCATTACGGCCATCGCGCAAAGATCGCGATTTCTTTGCGAACGGGCATTCATGTAACCCGGCACTTTGTGCGGAAGCGTCAGCGTGTTCCGACGTTAATGGAACATCCATATAACGGTCAGGGTTGAACACTTGGGGGTCAGACCAATGGAGCAAATTGTTGTTCGATGTAGGATGTACTGTCAGCAAGCCGTTATAACCTTGTCCGCTGATACTTTGACGCGCATTGGACACCGAATAGCTACCACCATTTGGTGAGATCACGCGAAACAATTCCATTGTGAAGCGCTCTAGCGCAGAGAAAGATGAACCATCACGCCGATCAGGATCAGACATCGTTCGCTGGAAAGCTTCCCGTATAGCCTGGTCTCCGTCACTTTCAGATAGTCGCGCGACGATGTTAAATAACGTGTTACCCCACTGGCTAAACGCAAGAAAATTATGGAAACATTCGAAGACGATATCTTTACGTCGAAAATTTTCCTTGAACTCTCCGTTTTTTATCCATTGATAAACAATTGTTTTTTCGTGGCCATTAATTCGACCTTGAACAATATCTTCAATCCGCGCATCAACCCAATCGCGTAGAAACGGACGTAGCTTACGTACCTTCATGTAGCTTTCATATACGATGTCCGATGTGGGAAACCAGAAGCCAATGACAGTATTGAAGGCCTTGCCAATCTCGCGAATCTCGTCTGGGATATCATTATCAGCCACACCTAAGTGCAAACTCCAATAAAGATCAAAGTACCTATCATAATAGGTCTGCATGAGTGGTTTACCAACATTTCCTTCCGCAAATAAATTTTCAGCAAACGACGAAAATTTAGGCTGGTAGTTCTCTTTAACAAGATCAGCAGTAAATGCAGAATAGTAGATTCGCTTGCGCTCGTTATCGGGGCCTCGATTCTCATATCCTTGCAGAAAAACGGAGAGCCCCTCTTCTTCCATATTTGGCACCCAGTTTTCGTAAAGCATGCCAAAAATATGCGGTGGAATTGCTTTCTCCTTACTCAACTCCAAATCAATCAACGGTAGCATCGGCTTTTCAGCGGTGACAATCGAGCCAGCCATAAATGGTTTTACCGCATGCTCGACGTAATCTGGATCGAAATGTGGTGGCAGGAAATTAATGGCATGTTGCTCTAATTTCGGCACGAACATTATCTTACTCCTCAATATTGTGAGTCGACTTAAAATTAATATAACCACCCACTGACTAAAACCGAAAAATAATATCAGCGTTTTCAAAAGATAAATCTGATGACTCGCTATTTTTTTTCCGGCAACGCATAGGCGATAAGTGAGTCCCCCGAGGGGGTCATCATGAAATGATGACCCCCAGCCATGATTACGAGATATTGTTTTCCGTTTTGCTCATAGACAATTGGCGTTGCCTGCCCTCCGGCCGGAAGGGTATCGCTCCATACGATATCTCCGGTCTTAATATCTATTGCCTTAATTAGATTATCGGTTGCCGCAGCAATGAAAATAAGACCGCCAGCTGTTACAACTGGGCCACCATTATTCGGAGTGCCAATTTGGAGTGGAATTAAGGAAGGAATACCAAATGGCCCATTACGTCTTGCCGAGCCGTATGGGCGGTCCCAGAGCGTCCGACCAGTGGCAAGTTCGATCGCACGGATGCCACCATATGGTGGACGCTTGCACAACACGCCGGTAGGCATCTGCCAACCTGCATTGACTAATATACCAAATGGAGTACCTGTCTGCGCACCTGCGCCCTCTGCCCCCGAAGCGCTACCCGCTGCACGCGGATCTCCTGCTGGAAATAGATCCAGTGCATTTGCCTTATCACGATTTATAAGCATGTTGTAATTTGGCATGTCATTGTAGTTCGCAATGATTATTCCGCGACGCGGATCGACCGCAACGCTGCCCCAGTCAGATCCACCGTTATACCCCGGGTATTCAATAGTGCGGCGATTAACTTCGGGCGGGGTATATGGACCTTCATATCGTGCACGCCTAAAATTGATTCGGCAAATCATTTGGTCAATTGGCGAAATACCCCACATATCTTTCTCGCGAAGCTCAGCTTTGCGCAGAGTGTGGTAAAGCGAGAAAGGCTGTGTCTTGGAACGCTGGTCTGGCTCGGCCCCGCCCTGCGGCACCGAGCGCTCGTCGACCCTGTGCAACGGCTTGCCGGTCAAGCGATCTAGCACAAAAACATCGCCAGTTTTACTAGGCAAAACAATTGCCGGCAATCTACCATTCGCCGTAGGGAATTCCACTAGCGTGGGCTGCGAGCCGAGATCGTAGTCCCAGACATCATTGTGCACTGTTTGGTAGACCCAACGCGGCTTACCAGTTACTACGTCAAGTGCGACGAGTGACGAACTATATTTCTTTTCCTCGGCCGAGCGAAGAGAACTAAAATAGTCAGCAGCTGAGTTTCCCATTGGCAGATATACCAACCCTAGCTTTTCGTCACCGACCGCCGTAGTCCACATGTTTGGTGTGCCGAACGAATACGGTTTTCCGATAGGAGGTAATTTGGTGACCTCGGGTTGATTGATGTCCCAAGCAAAGCGCAGCTCACCGCTTATGGCGTCATATCCCCTGATTACACCGGAGGCTGCCCAGCGACGCTGCCCATCAAGCACTTGGTGGCCGGTAACAACAATCCCTCGCACGATAACTGGTGGCGCTGTAATGGCGGCTGTACCAGGAATGACCGGCGTGACAGCACCTGTCGCGCTATCCTTCTGCGCCAGTCCTACTTTGAGATCGGCGGCGCCGTTGGTTCCGAAGTCTTTGCAAAGCTGGCCAGATTTTGCGTCAACCGCGATTAAACGCATGTCGAGAGTGCCTTCGATAATGCGTTCTGCGCAAGCTTGGCCAGCCATAGCCTTCGGGTTTTTATAATACGTGACGCCGCGGCATGCCGCTGTATAGGGAATCCAGTTCTGTGGTACTTGCGGATCGTACATCCAGAGCTTTTTTCCGGTAGCAGCATCAAGAGCAAAAATTTTGTTCATCGGCGTACAGCCATATAATGCATTGCCAATTTTAAGAGGCGTAAGCTCCGATCCGTACTTTCCTGGAATATCGCCGGTATGAAACGTCCAGACCCGCTTCAGATCCTTCACGTTTGCTGCAGTAATCTGGGTAGACGCCGAATAGCGTTGAGCACTTTCGCCAGCGCCATAAGCGTTCCACTCGCCTTTTACCGGCGCATATGACGCATCCTCGTAAATAGCACCGGCTTGAATCGCAGGCAATTGACTTGGTGCCGGGTACCGATTGAACGCCGGAACAAGAACTGCAAGTACTACGACGAAGACTGCAACAGCGTATAGACCCAACCGGCGTTGCAATTTTCCGTTTGGCGCACCCAGCGCTGGTATAAGCAGAACAGTAAGAACGAAAAGAACAAACGGTACAGCTAGGCGCGGCGCCAATTCCCAGCCGGACAGACCAACTTCCCAAAATGTCCACAGAAGCGTAAACGCAAACGCCGCACTATAGACATAGAACCCGACAATTTTTCTTTTGATCGTCAAATATCCTGCTACCGAAAAAAGCGCTCCAGCGACAATGTAATAGAAGCTGCCCCCTAATATCAACAAATATGCTCCGCCCACAAAAAGAGCCAGGCCCATTGCAAGAATAACGAGGCCAAGTAGAATTGACATCAAAGTATGGTGCTTGTATTCGACGTTTGGATCGGCTGCGGAATCTAATTGAAGAGTCATTCAAACTCCATTAAAGGAAAAAGTGTCAATGGAAATAGTTCGAGTTGATGCAAGCGTTGTACAACTGAGTGGCACAACCTTCACACGTATCAGCGAATCTCAATGAAGCAACTGTTTGCGCAGGGATGATTTTAAGGCATAAAAATTTAGCACGAAAAATTTTTAGAGGAATTGCTCTACTTTGTCACAAATTTAATGAAAACTTGCCTAGATTAAATTTCTGTTCTTCTCGGAATTTGGTTCTATATTGAAAGACTTCATTTTGTTGCCATAATAATGTAGCGTGACAACCTTTTCTTGAATCAGGTGCCTGGGTTCATGGCGGATAAGGATTGCGCCGATCGTCATGCTCTGAAGCTCTGAAGCCCCAGACGCTAGCTGTATTATGTGTATGTCCGCCGCGTGCCCTGTTGTGTCGATTGATCCAGGCATTCGGACTTCACACGCCCGCTCGACGTTTGCGCCCATGTTCGTCTCGTTGTCATCGTGACGTCTCCGGCCCGACGAGACGGCGTGCGAGCTTTACGACGTCTTGCAATATGTTCTATCCTTTAGATAATGCGCTCGCCTGCTTAGGGAGCCCATAGCGCACGAGGACTAAACTTTTATGATTTGGGTCAGTTTAATGATTTGAAAAGCTTGATGATGAACTTAAATAATTTTGCGCGTGGGCCTGCGAGCACGCGCCTGCTGTTCGATTTCGGCTGCGAGCGCGGCCTTCCATCCGTTAAGTTGCTAGCAGGAAGCGGATTGTCTCAAGCCCAGCTGGCCGACCCCGATGTGCAGCTGACGGCATCGCAGAGGCTGCATGTCGCAAAAAACCTCTTACAGGGTGTAGACGAAATCAAACTTGATGGGCAAGTCTATTGAGTAGCATACGCGCCTCGGCCAGCCATACCCAAGCGGCCAAGACATCCAGCTTGCGGTCGTGATGCATGACCGTGCGGCGCCAGCGTTCCGTCCAGGCGTGGGTACGCTCGACCATCCAGCGCTTTGGCAAGATCACAAAGCCTGCGTTCACTACGGGGCTTGCTCTGGCGCTGCCTTCGTGTCATGTAGGATTCCGATCGTGCCGTTACTTGGGCGGCGGAGAACTGAGGTACTCTGATTTTTTCGGACACTCTTGTTTGGTAAAGTTCGCCAACAGGAGCCTTTATGAAGATATTGAAGAAGACGTACACACCGGAACTCAAGGAAGAAGCCGTGAAGCTGGTCCTGGCGCAGGGCCTGTCCATTGAGCAGGCAGCAGCACGAGTAAGCATCCCAAAAGGGACGCTGGCCAATTGGGTAGCTGCAGCCAAACGCGGACCAGCCGCACAGACAGCACCTGGAAGCCGCTCCGTTGTCGAGCTGGAGGTGGAGAACGCAAAGCTGCGAAAGCAGCTGGCCCAGGTAGAAATGGAGCGGGACATTGTAAAAAAAGCGGCGGCGTACTTTGCGCAGGAGTCGCTGCCAAGTACG
>NZ_JASNRD010000044.1 GCF_030412015.1 Massilia sp. YIM B02763
CTGCGTTCTGCGAATCGTTTTGTTCGTCAGCAGCAGAGGAACGAGAGTATGAAGCAAACTACCTGACTCGTCAACCCCTCTTTTTCTTCAGCGCTAGCGGTGTTATCAAAACACCTAGCTCAACTACTTGATTTCGTTCAGCTTTTCTTGTGCTGCAGAAGCAGGAAGCGAACTATAGCAAACGGATGAGCAGGTCCGCAAGAGGTGATTTTCAGAAAATGCGCCCCGCGTACAACACGGGGTTCTCCGCTTCTTCCAGATAGCGTCGGCCGGCCCATGCGTTTCCAGTGTGCTATCTTTGCCGCCTTTATATGACCGACTCTCGTATGCGCATTCCGACCATTGCCCCGACGGCCAACCCTACCCTGGCGGCCGCCCTCGACGACGCCATCAACAACAAGACCAAGCCGCTCGGCAGCCTCGGCACGCTCGAAACCCTTGCAAAGCGCCTGGGCCTGATCCAGCAGACGACGGCAGTGGCCATCGACCGCCCCGCCATCGTCGTGTTCGCGGCCGACCACGGCGTCGTCGCGGAAGGCATCTCCGCCTATCCGCAGGACGTCACCTGGCAGATGGTCGAAAACTTCCTGGCCGACGGCGCGGCGATCAATGTATTTGCGCGCCAGAGCGGCTGCGCGCTGCACGTCGTCGATGCCGGTGTGCACCATGATTTCGGCGCACGCGACGGCCTGGTCGACCGCAAGATCGCCCACGGCACGCGCAACTTCGCCGTCGAACCGGCGATGAGCGCCGAACAATGCGCGGCCGCGCTGGAACATGGCGCGGCCATCGTCGCCGCCCTGCCCGGCAACGTCGTCGGCTTCGGCGAGATGGGCATCGGGAACACGACGGCCGCCGCGGCCCTGATGCACAAGCTGACGGGCGTGCCCGTCGCCGCGTGCGTCGGCGCCGGTACCGGCCTGTCGCCAGAAGGCGTGCTGCACAAGCAGCGCGTGATCGAGGCAGCGGTCGAGCGCCATGAAGGCGTCGACGAACCGCTCGCCGTGCTGGCCACCTTCGGAGGCTTCGAGATCGCGATGATGGTCGGCGCCATGCTGAAGGCGGCGGAACTGCGCAAGGTGCTGCTGATCGACGGCTTCATCGTCACCAGCGCCCTGCTGGTCGCCGCGCGCGTGGCGCCGGCGGTCCTGGACTACTGCGTGTTCGCGCACTGCTCGGACGAAGCGGGCCACCGCCGCATGCTCGGCCAGCTGGGCGCCGCCCCGCTGCTGCAGCTGGGCCTGCGCCTGGGCGAAGGCACGGGTGCCGCGCTGGCACTGCCGCTGCTGCACGCGGCCGCCAACTTCCTGGCGCAGATGGCGACGTTCGCCTCCGCGAGCGTCAGCGAAAAATCGGCCGACGCCTGAACCCGACCGGTCGCGCCGCCATGCAGCAGGTCCGCCTCTTCTTCATCGCCCTGCAATTCTTCACGCGGCTGCCGATCCCGGCGTGGGTCGGCTTCGAGGCGAGCTGGCTGCAGCATGCGTCGCGTTATTTCCCCCTGGTCGGCTGCGTGGTCGGCGTCATCGCCGCCGCCGTCTACTTCGCCGCGGCACTGGTGCTGCCGGCGCCGGCGGCGGCCGTCCTGTCGACCGCGGCCTCGATCTATGTCACGGGCGCCTTCCACGAAGACGGCTTCGCCGACACCTGCGATGGCCTGGGCGGCGGCATGACGCGCGAGCGCGTGCTGGAAATCATGAAGGATTCGCGCGTCGGCGCCTACGGCGCGATCGGCATCGTCTGCATGCTGGCCGCGAAGCTGGTACTGCTCGCCGCATTGCCCCCGTTGCTGGCCGTGGCCGCGCTGTGCCTCGCCCATCCGCTGTCGCGCCTCGCCGCGACGGCGCTCATCTGGAAGCTCGACTACGTGCGCGGCGAAGGCAAGGCCAAGCCGCTCGCCCAGCAGATGAGCACCGGCGAATTCTCCATCGCCGCGTTGACTTGCGCCTTGCCGGCGGCCGTGCTGCTGGCCGGGGGCTGGATCGCGCCCGGGGCCGTGCTGGCGGCCATCGTGGCCGCAGCCGGCGCCGCGCTGTGGCTGGGCCGCAAACTCGTGGTGCGCCTGGGCGGCTACACGGGCGACTGCCTGGGCGCCGTGCAGCAGCTGGCCGAAGTGGCGATCTATGCCGCGATCCTGGCGACGCTGGGCTACGGCGCCTGGCCCGCATGAAGCTGCACCTACTGCGCCATCCGCGCCCCGCCGTCGACCACGGCCTGTGCTACGGCGCCAGCGACGTGCCGGCCGACGCCGCCGCGCTGGACCAGGTCCTGGCGGCGCTGCTGGAAGCCGGCCTGCCCGGCAGCCTGCCCGTCTACACGAGCCCTTTGCGGCGGTGCCGCGACCTGGCCAGCGCGCTCACGCCCGCCGCATTGCACGTCGATGCGCGCCTGGCCGAGATGGATTTCGGCGCCTGGGAGATGCGGTCGTGGTCGGAGATCCCGCGCACGGATGTCGACGCCTGGAACGCCGACCTGCTCCACTACCGCCCCGGCGGCGCCGAGAACGTGATGGACGTGGCGCGCCGCGTGGCCGCCTTCCGCGCCGCGCTGCTGGCCGCAGAGGCGACCGAAGCACTGGTGATCTGCCACGCCGGCACCATCCGCCTGCTGCTGGCGATGCGGCCCGGCCTCTCCCTCGAACAGGCAGCGCTGGACGCGGCCAGCACGCCGCACCGTATCGGCTACGGCGAGCTGCAGGTACTGGACATCCGGTAAAACCCTTATAATGGCGCCGTTTTGGTGCTCGCGCCCGTATTCTCGGGCGCAGTTAAACGGGAAACACGACGTCGTCGCCGCATCGGCGAAACGCAAGGTGTGCTGCCCCCGCAACGGTAAGCAAGTGCCGCATCGCGAACGCGTTCGCGCGGCAACCGTCCTCACGACCACTGTGCATCGCATGGGAAGGTCGGACGGCCATACTCGCCAGCCCGGATACCGGCCAAAAGGTGGAAGCGCACGGCCTGCCGTGCACTTCTGTTCATCTGGCCGACGGGGACGTCGGCCGGTTGTCCGACATTAGAACATCATGCATCTTCAAGTTTCACGCCTGGCAGCCGCGGTGGCGCTCGCATTCGCCATTGCTTCTCCCTGCGCCTTCGCCGATACCGCCAACCCCGAGACCGTCGTCGTCACCGCGTCGCGCACCCCGCAGCGTGCCGAGGACGTGATCGCCGACGTCACCGTCATCGGCCGCGACGAGATCACCCGCTCGGGCCTGGGCTCCGTCGCCGACGTGCTGCGCCGCCAGCGCGGCATCGAGATCGTCCGCAACGGCGGCGCCGGCACCAACACCAGCGTCTACCTGCGCGGTTCGAACGCGAACCAGGTCGTCGTCCTGGTCGACGGCGTGCGCGTGGGCTCCTCCACGACCGGCAGCGCCAGCTGGAACGCGATCCCGCTGTCCTCGATCGACCACATCGAGGTCGTCTACGGCCCCCTGAGCTCCCTGTACGGCGCCGACGCCATCGGCGGCGTGGTCCAGATCTTCACCCGCAAGAGCGATGGCCAGCCGGCGTTCGTCGCCAGCGGCGGCGGCGGCACCTACGGCAGCAACCAGTACGACGCCGGAGTTTCCGGCTCGACGGGCGGCGAGCATTCGGTCAGCTACGCGCTGAGCGGCGCCCACGAGGAGTCGCGGGGCTTCAACGCCACCCGGCCGGGCGTGGGCAGCAGCTACAACCGCGACGACGACGGCTATACCCGCAACAGCTTCAACGGCCGTATCGCGTTGCAGGTCGCGCCGGGCCACGAGATCGGCGCCCAGCTGCTCAAGAGCCGCCTGAACGCGCAATACGACAACGGCAGCGCGGCCTATGACACGCACAACCTGCAGGAGCTGGAAAGCTATGCGGTGTTCGCCAACGACCGCATCCTGCCCTGGTGGCACAGCACCCTGCAGGCCGCGCGCTCGAACGACAAGTCGGGCAGCTTCACGGCGTCCGGCATCAGCCAGATCAATACCCGCCAGGACGAATACACCTGGCAGAACACCTTCGACGTCGGCTCCGACACGCTGCAGGTGCTGGTCGGCCACCGCAAGGAAGACGTGCTGTCCAGCTCCAGCGAAGCCCTCACCCGCGCGCGCGTCACCAATTCGGTGGCGGCGTCGTACGACATGCGCCGTGGCAGCCACCTGGTCGACGTCAGCGTGCGCAACGACCACTCGGTGTACGGCTCCAAGACGACGGGCGCGGCCGGCTACGGCTACGAGTTCACCAAGGACCTGCGCGCCACCGCCAGCGTCGGCACCAGCTTCCGCGCCCCGACCTTCAACGAACTGTACTACCCCGGCTACGGCCTGCCGACCAACAAGCCGGAACAGGGCAAGAACGCCGAGGTAGGCCTGCGCTGGAACGTGGCCGGCACGGAGCTGAAGGCGAACTACTACCACAACCGCCTGACCGACATGCTCGTCAACGTCACGCCCTGCCCCGCCGCCACCGGCAGCTGCGCCTACAACGTCAACCGCGCCACGCTGGAAGGCCTGACGCTGGAAGCCGACCGCCGCTTCGGCAACCTGGACCTGCGCGCCAGCGCCGACGTCCAGGATCCGCGCGACGACACCACCGGCAAGCGCCTGGCGCGCCGCGCCAAGCGCCACGCCACGCTGGCCGCCGACTACACGGTCGGCCCGGTCGCCGTCGGCGCCGAGGTGCAGGGCGCCGGCGACCGCTTCGACGACGCCGCCAACCGCAACCGCCTGGGCGGCTACGGTCTCGTGAACCTGTACACTAGCTGGCACGTCAGCCCCGACTGGTCGCTGCTGCTGCGCGTGGAAAACGTCGGCGACAAGCGCTACGAGCTGGCGCGCAACTACCGTACCGCCGGCCAGACCTGGTTCGCGGCGCTGCGCTACGGCATCCGCTAACCATCGATCCGCCTTCGTCCACGCATGCACGCCAACGTTCCCCTTCGCCGCCGCGCCGTCCTCATCGTCGGCGTGCTCGCCTGCCTGTCCATCGCCAGCCTGCTCGTGGCCGGCATGAGCGGCTCGGTCGCGGTGGCACCGGGGGAGTTGCCGGGCGCGCTGATGCAGGCGCTGGAAGGCCGCACGGACACGCTGGCCGCCTCCCTGGTCGCGCTGCGCGCCACCCGCGCGCTGATGGCCTTCGCGACGGGCGGCGCGCTGGCCCTGGCCGGCGTCATGATGCAGGCGCTGCTGCGCAACCCGCTGGCCGACCCGTACGTGCTGGGTATTTCCGCCGGCGCCTCGGTCGGCGCGCTGTTCGCCCTGCTGATGATGTGCGCGGCGGCCACCGTCGACGCGGCGGCCATCGGGGGCGCCGTCGCCATCTCGCTGCTGCTGTACGTGCTGGCGCGGCGCGACCTGCGCCACGGCTCCGCCGCGGAAGGCGGCAGTTCGCAATTGCTGCTGACGGGCGTGATCCTGATGTCGGCCAGCATGGCCCTCGTCACGCTGATGCTGTCCGTTGCACCGGAAAGCCGCCTGCGCAGCATGGTGTTCTGGATGATCGGCGATTTATCCGGCGTGCCGCTACGCCTGCTCCCCTGGATCGTGCTGGCCGTGGGCCTGGCGTTCGCGCTGCGCAATGCGCGCGCGCTGAACATGCTGGCCCTGCATGCGGACGGCGCGGCCACGCTGGGCATCCGCGTCGGCGCGCTGCGCAAGGGCCTGTTCTTCATCTCGGCCCTGCTGACCGCCAGCGCGGTGAACTCGGCCGGCTCGATCGGCTTCGTCGGCTTGATCGTGCCGCACGCCTGCCGCTTCGCGTTCGGTCCCGACCACCGCGTGCTGATCCCGTCGGCGGTGCTGGCGGGCGGCGGCTTGCTGGTGCTGTGCGATACCCTGGCGCGTACCGTGATCGCGCCGACGCAGCTGCCGGTAGGCGCCATCACCGCGCTGATCGGCGCGCCCGTCTTCCTCTACCAATTGCACCAGTTGCGCAAATGAGCCCCATGATCGCCACCCGCGCATTGAACCTGCAGGTTGCCGGCCGCACCCTCGTGCAGAACCTGGACTGGCAAGTCGGCGCCGGCGAATGCTGGAGCATCATCGGGCGCAACGGCGCCGGCAAGAGCACGCTGATGCGCACGCTGGCCGGGCTGCAGGCGCCCGCGTCCGGCACCGTCGAGATCGACGGCCGCGCGCTGAGCGACTGGCCGCTGGAAGCGCTGGCGCGCCAGCGCGCCTACCTGGCCCAGGCGCGCCAGGACGCGTTCGCCTACAGCGTGCTCGAGACCGTGCTGTCGGCGCGCCACCCTTACCACGGCAAGCGCTACTGGGAAGGCAGCGACGACCATACAGCGGCCCACGATGCCCTGGACGCGATGGAAGTCGCGCACCTGGCCGCGCGCGACGTCCGTACCCTGTCCGGCGGCGAGCGCCAGCGCGTGGCCATCGCCGCCCTGCTGGCCCAGGACACGCCCCTGCTGCTGCTGGACGAACCGGCCAACGCGCTCGACCTGGCGCACCAGGTGAGCGTGATGTCGCTGCTGGCGCGCCTGTGCCGCGAGCGCGGCAAGACCGTCGTCGCCATCGGCCACGACCTGACGCTGGCCGATGGCATCTCGACCCACGCCCTGCTGCTGGACGGCGCCGGCCGCTGGCACGCCGGTCCCGCGCGCGACACGCTGCGCGCCGACCTGCTGAGCGACTATCTGTGCCACCCCATCGAGATGATCGAGCATGGAGGCCGGCGCATCTTCATTCCCCTGGAGGTATCCCAATGACCGATACGAGTTCCGAACAGAACGCCGCGCAGGATGCGCTGAACCGGCGCCACCGCGAGCGCATGGAGCGCAAGAAGGCCGTCATCGACGCGAAGATCGCGGCCGCCGACAAGAAGATCGGCATCATCATCGTCAATACCGGCAACGGCAAGGGCAAGAGCTCGAGCGCCTTCGGCATGGCCGTGCGCGCGCTGGGCCACGGCATAAAGGTCGGCGTGGTCCAGTTCATCAAGGGCGCCATGGCCACAGGCGAAGAACAGTTCCTGCGCCGCTTTCCCGACGAAGTCAGCTTCCACGCGATGGGCGAAGGCTATACCTGGGAAACCCAGGACCGCGAGCGCGACATCGCCAAGGCGCGCGAAGCCTGGGAACAGGCGCGCCGCTTCCTCACAGACCCGGCCTACGGCCTGGTGGTGCTGGACGAACTGAACATCGCCCTGAAATACCGCTACCTCGACGTGCACGAGGTGATCGCCGACCTGCTCGAGCGCCCCATCATGCAGCACGTGGTGATCACGGGACGCGCGGCGCCGCCGGAGCTGGTCGACATCGCCGACACGGTCACCGAGATGAACGTCGTCAAGCACGCGTTCAAGGCGGGCATCGGGGCGCAAGCGGGAACGGAGTGGTGATGAGGATGCCAGGTGCACGCATGGTCATGGTCGCGGCGATCGCGTCCGGACAAGGCAAGACGTCCGTCACGGCGGCGCTGGCGCGCAAGTTCAGACGCGAAGGCCAGCGCGTGCGCGTGTTCAAGTGCGGTCCCGACTTCATCGACCCGATGCTGCTGGAACGGGCCAGCGGCGACAAGGTCCATTCGCTCGATTTGTGGATGGTCGGGCCGGAAGCCTGCCGCCAGCGCCTGGCGCAGGCGGCGCTGGACGCCGACGTGGTGCTGGTCGAAGGCGTGATGGGCCTGTACGACGGCAATCCGTCGGCGGCCGACCTGGCGCGCGCGTTCGACCTTCCCGTGCTGGCCGTCATCGATGCGTCGGCCATGGCGCAGACCGCCGGCGCCGTCGTGATGGGCTTGCGCGACTACGGTCCCGTGCAGCTGGCCGGCGTGGTCGCGAACCGCATCGCCAGCGAGGGCCACGCGCGCATGGTCGCCGCTTCGCTGCGCGACATTGCGCTGCTGGCGACACTGCCGAAACAGGCGCAGCGCCTGCCGGAACGCCACCTGGGCCTGGTGACGCCGGACGACGTCGACGGCCTGGACGCCATGCTCGACGCGCTGGCCGACGGCCTGCAGCTGGACCGCCAGGCGTGGGACGCGCTGGCGCCGCGCATGCCGGCCAGCGTACCGGCAGAGCCCATTGCGCCGCTGCTCGCCGGGAAGACGGTGGCGATCGCCCGCGACGCCGCGTTCTGCTTCCTGTATCCGGCCAACGTCGACGTGCTGCACGCGCTGGGCGCCGAGCTGCGCTTCTTTTCCCCGCTGGCGGACGAGCCGGTGCCGGAAGGCGCCGATGCCGTCTACCTGCCGGGCGGCTATCCGGAACTGCACGGCGCCACGCTGGCGCGCGCGGCGCGCTGGCAGGAATCGATCCGCGCCCTGCACCGCGCCGGCACGCCGATCCTGGCCGAATGCGGCGGCATGATGGCCGTGTCCGAATCGATCACCGACAAGGACGGCCTGACCTGGCCCATGCCCGCCCTGCTGCCGGGCCGCGTGCGCATGCAGGCGCGCCTGGCCGGCCTGGGCCCGCAGGCGATGCCGACCGCCGCCGGGGAATTGCGCGGCCATACCTTCCACTACTCGCTGCTGGACACGCCGGCCGAACCCGTGGCATGGACGACGAAGCATCCGTCCGGCGCGCAGGGCGAAGCGGTCTACCGCGCCGGCTCGCTCACGGCCTCCTACTTCCACGGCTTCTTCGCCTCGAACCCGGCGGCGGCGGCCACCCTGTTCGGAGCGGCGCCATGAGTGGCACCATGAGCCGCACCCTGGTCCTGGGCGGCGCCCGTTCCGGCAAGAGCGCGCTGGCGGAACGCCTCGCGCGCGACTCCGGTAAAGAAGTCGTGTACCTGGCCACCTCGCGCGCGGGCGACGGCGAAATGGCCGAGCGCATCGCCCACCACCGCGCGCGCCGTCCCTGCGACTGGCGCACGGTGGAGGAACCGACGGCGCTGGCCGACACCCTGCGCGGCTTGTGCGCCCCGGGGCGCATCGTGCTGGTCGACTGCCTGACGCTGTGGCTCACGAACCTGATGTTCTCCACGCACCAGGATTATCCGGAGGTGGGCCCGATCGACCTGGCGCCGCTGTTCCACCAGGAGCGCCGCGCGCTGCTGGACTGGCTCGATGCTCCCTGCGAGGGCGACGTCGTGTTCGTGTCCAACGAAGTGGGCATGGGCGTCGTGCCCTACGGCGCCATCTCACGCGCCTTCGTCGACGAGGCGGGACGCCTGCACCAGGACGTGGCCGCGCGCTGCGAACGCGTGCTGTTCGTGGCGGCCGGCCTGCCGCTGGCGCTGAAAGGCGCGCCGTGCTGAGCGGCCTGCCGCCCCTGACCCTGGCGCTGCTGCTGGCGGCCGGGGTGGCGCTCGACCTGCTGCTGGGAGAAGCGCGGCGCTGGCATCCGCTGGTCGGCTTCGGCAACCTGGCGCACCGGCTGGAGCGGCGGCTGAACCGCGGGACCATGCGCATCGGACGCGGCCTGCTCGCCTGGACGCTGGCCGTGCTGCCCCTGTCCGCGCTGGCCTGGTACGCATGCGCATTGCCGGGCGGCGCAGGCCTGGCGCTGCACGCGCTGCTGCTGTACTTCTGCATCGGCCTGCGCAGCCTGCGCGACCATACGCTGCCGATCCACGCTGCGCTCGCGGACGGCGATCTGGCGCGCGCGCGCTGGCTGACCTCGCGCATCGTCAGCCGCGATACGGCGCAGGCGAACGAGGCCGACCTGGCCAAGGCCGGCGCCGAGTCGCTGCTGGAAAACGGCAACGATGCCGTGTTCGGCACGCTGTTCTGGTTCCTCGTCGGCGGCGGCGCCGGCGCCGTGCTGTTCCGCCTGGCGAACACGCTCGATGCCATGTGGGGCTATCGCAACGAGCGCTTCAACCTGTTCGGCCGCGTGGCCGCGCGCATCGACGACGTCCTGAACTATGTGCCGGCGCGCCTGACCGCGCTGTCCTACGTGCTGCTGGCCGACGGCGGCCGCTTGCGCGCCTGGCGCTGCTGGCGCGCCCAGGCGCCGCAATGGAGCAGCCCGAATGCCGGCCCCGTGATGGCCAGCGGCGCCGGCGCCCTGGGCGTGTCGCTGGGCGGCGCCGCCGTGTACGACGGCGAGGTCGAACAACGCCCCGTGCTGGGCAGCGGTCCCGCCGCGCGCGGCGTGGACATCGTGCGCGCCTGGCGCCTCGTGTGGCGCACCACGCTGCTGTGGATCGGCGCCGCCATCGCCGCCGCGCTCATCCTGGCGGGAGGCCCCCATGCTTGAACACGGCGGCAACCTGCGCGCCGCCCGGCTGCACTACGGCGGCGACGACTGGATCGACCTGTCGACCGGCATCAACCCGGTCGGCTATCCGGCACCGGCGCCGTCGCCGGATGCCTGGCAGCGCCTGCCCGAACCGAGCCCGGACCTCGTGCGCGCCGCCTGCGACTACTACGGCGCGCCGCTGCTGCAGCCCGTGGCCGGCACCCAGGCCGCGATCCAGGCCTTGCCGCGCCTGCGCCCACCGGCACGCGTGACCGTCGCGGCGCCATCGTATGCGGAACACGCCCACCACTGGGGGCGCCACGGCCACCAATTGCGCCAGATTCCGTACGATGCGCTCGATGCGGCGGTCGAGTCCAGCGACGTACTCGTCGTCTGCAACCCGAACAATCCGACCGGCGCAGTAGTGGCGCCCGAACGGCTGCTGGACTGGCATGCGCGCCTGGCGGCGCGCGGCGGCTGGCTCGTCGTCGACGAAGCGTTCGGCGACACGGCGCGTTCGCTCAGCATCGCGGCCCACGCGGGCGCGGATGGGCTGATCGTATTGCGCTCGGTGGGCAAATTCTTCGGCCTGGCCGGCCTGCGCCTGGGCTTCGTCGGCGCCGCACCGGCCTTGCTGCAGGCGCTGGAAGACTTGCTCGGACCGTGGGCCGTCAGCGGACCGGCCCAGGAAATCGCCATCGCGGCATTGCACGACGGCGCCTGGCAGCGCGCGACGCAGGAACGGCTGGCACGCGACGGCGCGCGCATGCGCGCGCTGCTGGCCGGCGCCGGCATCGCGGCCGGCGGCACGCCGCTGTTCCACTGGTGGCCGGAAGCACGAGCGGAAGCGTTCCACGACCACATGGCACGCCGCGCGATCTGGGTACGCCTGTTCCGGGAAGCCGCGCGCGGCATCCGCGTCGGCCTGCCCGCCCCCGAGGCGCACTGGCGCCGCATCGAACACGCATTGCAAGAGTGGACCCGAGAATGGACCGAACGATGAAACGACCGATCTTCCTGGCCACCTTGATGGCCGCAAGCCTGTATGCCAACGCCGCCGTCACCGTCAAGGACGACGCCGGCAATACCGTCACCGTGCAGAAGCCGGCAATGCGCGTGATTTCGCTGGCGCCGCACATCACCGAGTTGCTGTTCGCCGCGGGCGGCGGCAGCCACGTCGTGGGCGTGGTGTCGTACAGCGACTTTCCCGAGGAGGCGAAGAAGATCCAGCAGGTGGGATCGAACCGCGAACTCGACCTGGAACGCATCATCGCGCTGAAACCCGACCTCGTCGTGGTCTGGCGCCACGGTAGTTCCGAGCGCCAGATCGACGTCGTCAAGCAGCTGGGCGTGCCGATGTTCCACAGCGAGCCGCAGAAGCTGGAAGACATCGCGGACAACGTGGCCAAGCTGGGCCAATTGATGGGGACGGATGCCGTGGCCGGCCCCGCCGCCGCCGACCTGCGCAAGCGGATCGGCGACCTGCGCCGGCGCTACGCCAACCGCCCCGTCGTGCGCACCTTCTACCAGGTCTGGGACAAGCCGCTGTACACGCTCAACGGCAAGCAGATCGTCAGCGACGCGCTGCGCCTGTGCGGCGGCGAGAACGTCTTCGCCAAGCTGAACGTGACGGCCCCCGTGGTTTCCATCGAAGGCGTGCTGCAGGAGAACCCGGAAGCGATCTTCGCCACCGCCGAGAAGAACTACGGCGGCGTGAACCTGTGGAAGCCCTATCCGAACCTGGCCGCGGTCCGTAACGACAACCTGTTCACGATCGACGGCAACCTGGTGAACCGCGCCGGCCCGCGCATGATCGCTGGCGCCGAGCAGCTGTGCGAGAAGCTGGAGATCGCGCGCCAGCACCGCGGCGCAAAGCCGAAGCCATGAGCGGCTTCCCATACGCCACCCTGATGGTGCAGGGCACGACCTCGGATGCGGGCAAGAGCACCGTGGTCGCCGCCCTGTGCCGCCTGCTGCGCCGGCGCGGCGTGCGGGTGGCGCCGTTCAAGCCGCAGAACATGGCGCTGAACAGCGCCGTCACGGCCGACGGCGGGGAAATCGGCCGCGCCCAGGCGCTGCAGGCGATCGCCGCCGGCATCGCACCGCATACGGACATGAACCCGGTGCTGCTCAAGCCGTCGAGCGACATCGGCGCCCAGGTCATCATCCACGGCCGCGTGCGCGCCGAGATGAACGCGCGCGACTACCACCAGTACAAGACGGTGGCGATGGGCGCCGTGCTGGAATCGCATGCGCGCCTGCGCGCGCAGTACGAGGCCGTGATCGTCGAAGGCGCCGGCAGCCCGGCCGAGATCAACCTGCGCGCGCGCGACATCGCCAACATGGGCTTCGCCGAAGCGGTCGACTGCCCCGTCGTGCTGGTGGCCGACATCGACCGCGGCGGCGTGTTCGCCCACCTGGTCGGCACGCTTTCCTGCCTGTCCGACAGCGAACGGGCGCGCGTGATCGGCTTCGTCATCAACCGCTTCCGCGGCGACATCAAGCTGCTGGAACCGGGACTCCACTGGCTGGAAGCGCAGACCGGCAAGCCCGTGCTGGCGGTACTGCCCTACCTGCACGGGCTGTACCTGGATGCCGAGGATGCGGTGCAGGGCGTGACCCGGCGCGACGGCAGGTTCCGCGTTGTCGTCCCCAGCACACCGCGCATGAGCAATCACACGGACTTCGACCCGCTGCGTGCGCATCCGGACGTCGACCTGCGCTTCGTGCGTGAGGGAGAGGCGATTCCCGGCGCGGACCTCGTCATCCTCCCGGGCAGCAAGAACACCCGCGGCGACCTGGCCTGGCTGCAGCGCCAGGGTTGGCCGGAAGCGCTGCGCCGCCACCTGCGCTACGGCGGCAAGGTGATCGGCATCTGCGGCGGCTTCCAGATGCTGGGCCGCCAGGTCGACGATCCGCACGGCGTCGAAGGCACGGCGGGAAGCTCCGCCGCCCTGGGCCTGCTGGATGTCGACACGGTGCTCACGCGGGAGAAGCGGCTCGCGCAAGTGAGCGGCCACTGCGCGTTCGCCGCCGATGCGCTGGACGCTGCCGTGGGCGGCTACGAGATCCACATGGGCACGTCGAGCGGGCCCGCGCTGCAGCGGCCCGCATTCCGCATCGACGGGCGGCCGGAGGGCGCCTGCTCGGACGATGGGCAGATCCTCGGCACCTACCTGCACGGCTTGTTCGACAACGCCGCCGCCTGTGCCGCCCTGCTGCGCTGGGCCGGCCTGCACAGCGCGCACGCGGTGGACGCGACGGCGCTGCGCGAAGCGAGCCTGGACCGCATCGCCGATGCCGCCGAACCGCTGCTGGAACGTCTGCTCGCCTTGCGCAAGCCATCATAGGGCGGAGCTATCGCGCGGTTCGAACGATCCGATTGGCCGGAGAAGATGAGAATGGGTATCATTTACCTCATCAGGTCAAAGCAGGAGTTCTTCCATGGTCGTCGCGCGCAAGAGCAGTCAAGTCATCGCCCACATGGCGATCGGTTTCGTCATCGCCTATGCCTGCACCGGGTCGATCGCGCTGGGCGGACTGGCCGTTCTGGTGGAGCCGGTCCTGAACGTGCTGCTGCTGCCTTTCCACGAACGCGCCTGGGCGCGCAAGGCCCATGGGACCACCGGACATCGCCGCACCCTGATGCGCAGCCTGGAAAAGATCAGCCAGACCGGCATGCACATGGTGGTGGCATTCCTCGTGATGTTCGTCGCCACCGGTTCGATGGCGTTCGGCGGCATGGCGGCCGTGCTGGAACCCGTGTGCAATGTGCTGCTGATGCCCCTGCATGACAAGCTGTGGGACAACGTGCAGGCGGCTTGAAAGGACTTCGCATCGAAAGCCACAAAGCAAAAAACCCCACCAGCATCACCTGGTGGGGT
>NZ_JASNRD010000045.1 GCF_030412015.1 Massilia sp. YIM B02763
CAACTCAATCAAGATACAAGGGTGGGCACCACGTGCCCACCGGGCGCTGACGTGACGCGAGCATCTGGTGGGCACATGGTGCCCACCCTACGATTGGCTCCCGGTCACGCATTACAGCGCGGCAGTCCATCGAATTGCTGCGCCCCTTCGCCGGAAAAACGGATCAGCTCGGACAAGGGCACCGTCGCCAGGTTGTCGCGCCCGTAGTGGCCGCCCAGGGCACTAGGAATCTTGAGGCAGTACTTGCGTCCCGCCGCCAGCGGTCCCAGCGTGGATTCGGCCAGGCGCACCAGTTCCGGCATGTACCAGTCGTCCAGGAATTCCTGGTTGTACGACAGCGCATCGAGGGCGGCGCGGTCCTCGGCCACGGGTTCGCAACACAGGTCTTCGGGCGACAGGCGCCAGTACATCCCGTCCTCGTCGCGGATGATCAGGTTGCCGAAGGCGTTCTCGCCCAATACCTCGACGGCATTCAGGCCGACCCAGCCCCACGCTTCATTGATGTCTTCCACGGTAATCATCGTCATGCTCCGCAAGAAAAGCCGGCAGCGCAGCCGGTACTTCTTCGACCGGCCTGGACGGCAACGGTTGCGGCGATGCGGAGGGAGATTGCGACGCGTCGAGTCCGCCATGAGCGGCGGGCTGAAAATGGAAAAGCCGTTGATCCTGGACAGGTATCAACGGCTTCGAATCTGGTTGCGGGGACAGGATTTGAACCTGTGACCTTCGGGTTATGAGCCCGACGAGCTGCCAGACTGCTCCACCCCGCGTCTGATGCTTCGCATTATACGCACCTTGCACCCTTTTGGCAATGGCAGTGCATTTTTGGGGAGATCAGCGGCATAAGCTGCCCGCCTGCGCAGGACGCCGNTGCTTCGCATTATACGCACCTTGCACCCTTTTGGCAATGGCAGTGCATTTTTGGGGAGATCAGCGGCATAAGCTGCCCGCCTGCGCAGGACGCCGCGCGCGCCGATTGCGGTACAGCAGGGCGAGACGGTGGTAAAGTAAGGGCAACATTCAACCTGCGTTTTATTCCATGAAATTCTGCTCCGAGTGCGCCCATCCGGTCACGGTGGCCATCCCCGAAGGCGACAACCGGCCGCGCTACGTGTGCACCCATTGCGGCACCATCCATTACCAGAACCCGAAGCTCGTGATCGGCTCGATCCCCGTCTGGGAGGCCGACGGCGAACTGAAGGTCTTGCTGTGCAAGCGCGCCATCGAGCCGCGCCACGGCTACTGGACGCTGCCTGCGGGCTTCATGGAAAACGAGGAGACGACGGAGGAAGCGGCCGTGCGCGAGACCGAGGAGGAAGCCGGCGCCAACGTCGCGCTGGGTCCGCTGTTCACGCTGCTGAACGTGGCCCACGTGCACCAGGTGCACCTGTTCTACCTGGCGCGCCTCGTCGACCTCGACTACGCGCCCGGCATCGAAAGCCTGGACGTGCAATTGTTTGCGGAAAAAGATATCCCCTGGGACGATCTCGCCTTCCCCACCATCCGCACGACGCTCGACTATTTCTTCGCCGACCGCGCCCGCATCCGCGCGGGCCGGCAGGACGGCTACGGCTTCCACACGCAGGACATCACGCGCCCCATGCGCGCGCCCGTGCAGCCGGATTGAACCCTCACCATCGGACCGCACCATGATCCCCTGGCTCGAGGCAAACACCCCCTTCCCCGACGTCTCCGAGGCGCTGACCAGCGACGCGCCCGGCCTGCTGGCGGCCGGCGCCGACCTGTCGCCGCAGCGCCTGCTGCAGGCCTATCGCAACGGCATCTTCCCGTGGTTTTCCGAAGGCCAGCCGATCCTGTGGTGGAGCACCGACCCGCGCATGGTGCTGTACACGGACCGCTTCAAGGTCAGCGACAGCCTGAAAAAGACGCTCAAGAAGGTCGAGCGCTCGCGCCTGGAGGGCGGACGATGGGACGTGCGCTTCGATTCCGCCTTCGAGGACGTGATGCGCGCCTGCGCCGCGCCGCGCAAGGACGGCCCCGGCACCTGGATCTCGGAAGACATCATCGCCGGCTATACGGGCCTGCACGCGATGGGCCATGCCCACTCGTCCGAGGTCTGGCTGGACGGCGAACTGGTCGGCGGGGCCTACGGCGTCTCGATCGGGCGCATGTTCTACGGCGAATCGATGTTCGCGCGGGTCTCGGATGCGTCCAAGGTGGCGCTGGCCTACCTGGTGGCCTTTCTGCGCGGCCATGGCGTACACATGCTCGACTGCCAGCAGGAGACCGGCCACCTGGCCTCGCTCGGGGCCGTCCCCATCGCGCGCCGTGAATTCCTGGCCCACCTGCGCCAGGCCATCGCCGAACCGCAGATCGCACGGTGGGAAGTCGCGTCACCGTTGACCACCTAACGGTGCGCGCCGGCGTCTTTGGCTACAATGGCGTCAAACGTCGTCTCGAGAGCATTGCATGACGCACCTAAATGACCTGCCATTTTCCACGCTGCAGTTCTATACCACGGCACCCTATCCCTGCAGCTACCTCGACGCGCGCCAGGCGCGCTCGCAGGTCGCCACGCCGTCGCACCTGATCAACGCGGACGTCTATTCGGAACTGGTACGCAACGGCTTTCGCCGCAGCGGCATCTTTACCTACCGTCCGTATTGCGACGGCTGCCGCGCCTGCATCCCGGTCCGGGTGGCGGCCGACCAGTTCGCGCCCAACCGCAGCCAGCGCCGCGCCTGGAAGCGCCACGGCGACCTGGCCGCCATGGTCGCCAACCTGTCGTTCTCGGACGAGCACTATGCGCTGTACCTGCGCTACCAGACCACGCGCCACGTGGGCGGCGGCATGGACCAGGACAGCCGCGACCAGTACGCCCAGTTCCTGCTGCAAAGCCGCGTCAATACGCGCCTGGTGGAATTCCGCGAACCGGACGGGACGCTGCGCATGGTCTCCATCATCGACGTGCTGTCGGACGGCCTGTCCTCCGTTTACACCTTCTTCGACCCGGACGTTGAAGGCGCCTCGTACGGCACCTACAACGTGATGTGGCAGATCGGCCAGGCGCGCGAGCTGGGCCTGCCCTACGTCTACCTGGGCTACTGGATCGAGCAGAGCCCGAAGATGGCGTACAAGATCAATTTCAAGCCGCTGGAAGCGCGCATCGACGGGGAGTGGGGCGTACTCGACCGGTAACAGTGTGGTGGAATGGTATGGCGAACGCCATATGATGCAATCGTGAAATATGCGGCAGAGCAGCAACGCAAGGTAAAATGTCGCGACTTCACGATGGAATACTATGTCCGACACACTCTTGTACGCCCTCGCCCGCCCGCTGCTGTTTGCACTCGATCCTGAAACGGCCCACAACGTCACCCTCCCCGGCCTCGTCAAGGCGCAGCGCCTGGGGTTGACGGCACTGGTGCGCAAGCCGAAGCCCGACCCGCGCACGGTCATGGGCATCACCTTCCCGAACCCCGTCGGCCTGGCGGCCGGCCTGGACAAGGACGGCAGGTATATCGACGGCCTGGCGGCGCTGGGCTTCGGCTCGATCGAGATCGGCACCGTGACGCCGCGCGCCCAGCCCGGCAACCCGCGCCCGCGCATGTTCCGCCTGCCGGCGGCCAGGGGCATCATCAACCGCATGGGCTTCAACAACGGCGGCGTCGACGCCTTCGTCGCCAACGTCCAGGCCTCGCGCTTCTACCAGGAGCGCCAGGGCGTGCTGGGCCTGAACATCGGCAAGAACGCCGACACGCCGATCGAGCGCGCCGCCGACGACTACCTGGAATGCCTGCGCAAGGTCTACCCCTACGCCAGCTACGTCACGGTGAACATCTCGTCGCCGAACACGAAGAACCTGCGCCAGCTGCAGGGCGCGTCCGAACTGGATTCCCTGCTCGCGCAGCTGAAGGGCGAGCAATCGCGCCTGGCCGACCAGCACGGCCGCTACGTGCCGCTGGCGCTGAAGATCGCCCCGGACGTCGACGGCGACCAGATCCGCAACATCGGCGCCGCGCTGATCCGCCACGGCATCGACGGCGTGATCGCCACCAACACCACGCTGAACCGCCGCGACGTCGAGGGCATGCGCCACGCGAACGAACAGGGCGGCCTGTCGGGCGCGCCCGTGTTCGACCTGTCGAACATCGTGATCCGCGCGCTGAAGAAGGAAGTGGGCGACGCCGTGCCCATCATCGGCGTGGGCGGTATCCTGCGCGGGCGCGACGCCAAGGCCAAGATCGATGCGGGCGCCTCGCTCGTGCAGCTGTACAGCGGCCTCATTTACCGCGGTCCGGCGCTGGTGCGCGAATGCGCGGACGCGCTGCGCGAGTAAAACATTGCATCGTCGCCCCTGCGCAGGCGGGGCCCAGTTTTGTTCGTTGCACGCGAACTTGGGCCCCTGCCTGCGCAGGGGGGACGGTGTTTAGCGAATAAGGATTGTCATGAAAATGCACCGACTGGGTAAAACCGATCTTCTCGTATCCCGCATCTGCCTGGGCACCATGACCTTCGGCGAACAGAACACGGAAGCCGATGCGCATGCCCAGCTGGACTATGCCCTGGAGCGCGGCATCAACTTCATCGACACGGCCGAGATGTATCCGGTGCCGCCCAGCGCCGGCACGCAAGGCGCGACGGAACGCTTCATCGGCACCTGGCTGAAAAAGACGGGCAAGCGCCACGACATCGTGCTGGCCACCAAGGCCGCCGGCCCGAACGCGAACCAGACCTGGATCCGCGGCGGCCGCCACAACCTGGACCCGGCGAACATCCGCGCCGCCCTCGACGCCAGCCTGCAGCGCCTGCAGACGGACCACGTCGATTTGTACCAGCTGCACTGGCCGAGCCGTAACGTGCCCATCTTCGGCGCCAACAGCTTCGAGCCGAAGAAGGAGCGCAATAGCGTGCCGATCGAGGACACGCTGGGCGCGCTGGACGACCTCGTCAAGGCCGGCAAGATCCGCCACGTGGGCGTGTCGAACGAGAGCCCGTGGGGCGTGTGCGAATACGTCAAGCAGTCCGAGACGAAGGGCCTGCCGCGCATCGCCACCATCCAGAACCTGTACAACCTGACGGCGCGTGCGTTCGAGACGACGCTGCTGGACGAGGTGTGCTACCGCGAGGACGTGAGCCTGCTGGCCTACAGTCCCCTCGCCTTCGGCCAGCTCAGCGCCAAGTACGTCGACGACCCGCAGGCCGTCGGCCGCCTGACGATCTACCCGCCGACCTGGAGCCCGCGCTACCTGCGGCCGATGGTGGTGGAAGCGACGAAGGAATACGCGGCGCTGGCGCGCGCCAACGGCATGACGCCGGCCCAGATGGCGCTGGCGTGGTGCTATTCGCGCTGGTTCGTGGCGTCGACGATCATCGGGGCGACCACGCTGGCGCAGCTGAAGGAGAATATCGATGCGGAGAGCATCGTGCTATCGGACGAGGTGGTGAAGGCGATCGATGGGATTCATGCGCGGTACACGAATCCCGGGCAGTAAATTTAAAAACCGTTAGCCCCAAAACCGTCGTCCCTGCGAAGGCAGGGACCCAAGCTCTGCGCGCGTTTCGGTAACGTCGGCAAAATTGGGTCCCTGCCTTCGCAGGGACGACGTTGTCTCTACTCCACCGCCGCCGCCTGCAAGGCCTTCTCCACATCCGCCTTCGTATACCCCTGCGCAAACCGCTCGATGAAATCGAAGGCGTACGCGCGCAGGTAGGCGCCGCGGCGCACGGCCAGGCGCGTCACGTTGGGCGCGAACAGGTGCGACGATTCGATCGCGCGCAGCCCGCGGTCGCGTCCATGGTCGAAGGCCATCGAGGCGACGATGCCCACGCCCAGCCCCA
Organism: Massilia sp. YIM B02763; assembly: GCF_030412015.1. Lineage (GTDB taxonomy): Bacteria > Pseudomonadota > Gammaproteobacteria > Burkholderiales > Burkholderiaceae_D > Telluria. The sequence continues at coordinate 5,803 of NZ_JASNRD010000045.1, forward strand.
GCGACACGTACTGCTTGATCACGTCGGAATCCATCGCCGTCAGCACGATGTCCGGGCTCACGCCGGCCGCGGCGAAGGCGGCGTCGATGTGGCTGCGGCCCGTGAAGCCGACGTCGTAGGTGATGAGCGGGTACTCGGCCAGGTCGGACAGTTTCAACGGCGTGTGCGCCAGCAGCGGATGGCCGTCCGGCACCACCACCACGTGGCTCCAGCGGTAGCACGGGAAGGAGACGAGGTCCGGGAAGGTCGACAGGCCCTCGGTGGCGATGCCGATGTCGGCGCGGCCGGACAGCACCCATTCGGCGATGTGTTCCGGCGCGCTCTGCTGCAGGGCGATGCGCACGCCCGGATACGCCGTGCGGAAGGCCTGCACCACCTGCGGCAGCGCATAGCGCGCCTGCGTGTGGGTGACGGCCACGCGCAGCGTGCCGCTGTCCTGGCCCGCGTATTCCGTGCTGGCCTGCTGCAGGTTTTCCGCTTCCACCAGCAGGCGTTCGATGATCTTCAGGATGCCCTTGCCCGGATCGGTCAGGCCCGTCAGGCGCTTGCCGTTGCGCTCGAAGATGACGACGCCGAGCTCGTCCTCCAGTTCGCGGATCTGGCGCGACACGCCGGGCTGCGAGGTGAACAGCGCGTTCGCCACGTCGGTCAGGTTGAAGTTGCGGCGCGCGGCCTCGCGCACGGAACGCAGCTGCTGGAAATTCATGCCCCCTCCTCTTCGTCGACGAATACGTGCATGCGCTTGGGTTTCACCAGCAGCGTGTCGCCGTCCTTCAGCGACAGCTCGCGATAGCGCTCGTTCGGGATCACGGCCTCGATGATCTCGGCCGTGTCGGCGCGTTCGAGGTCGAGCTGGGCCAAGGGGCCGATCGCATGGGCGCGGCGCAGCTTGACGGCCACGCCCTCGCCGCCGGCCACATAGTGTTCGACGTCCAGGTCGTGCGGCCGCACGTAGGCGATGCCCGCGCCGTTCTTCACGCCGGCGTGCTGGGGCGTGCGGAAGGTGGCGTCGCCGCTGGCCAGCACGCCGTCCTGCACGCGGCCGTGGAACAGGTTGACGTTGCCCAGGAAGCCGTACACGAACGGCGACGCGGGCTGGTTGTAGACCTGGTCCGGGGTGCCCAGCTGCTCGACGCGGCCCTTGTTCATCAGGACCACCTGGTCGGCCACTTCGAGCGCTTCTTCCTGGTCGTGGGTTACGAAGATCGAGGTCACGTGCAGCTCGTCGTGCAGCTGGCGCAGCCAGCGCCGCAATTCCTTGCGCACCTTGGCGTCGAGCGCGCCGAACGGCTCGTCCAGCAGCAGCACGCGCGGCTCCACGGCCAGCGCGCGCGCCAGGGCGATGCGCTGGCGCTGGCCGCCGGAGAGCTGCGGCGGATAGCGGTCGGCGATCCAGTCCAGCTGCACGAGCTCCAGCAGCTTCTTCACTTTCTCGCGGATCTGCGCCTCGCTGGGCCGCTCGCGCCGCGGTTTTACACGCAAGCCGAAGGCGACGTTCTCGAACACGGTCATGTGCTTGAACAGCGCGTAGTGCTGGAACACGAAACCGACCTGGCGCTCGCGCACATGGCGGTTCGACGCGTCGTCGCTATCGAGCAGCACGCGGCCCGCGTCCGGGAATTCCAGGCCGGCGATGATGCGCAGCAGCGTGGTCTTGCCGCAGCCCGAAGGCCCCAGCAGCGCGGTCAGCTCGCCGTCGGCGAACTGCAGCGAGACGTCGTCCAGGGCCGTGAACTGGCCGAACTGTTTGCGGATGTGTTGGACTTCGATCGTCATGATTTATTCTTCCAGGGTGGTGGCCTTCGCGGCCTGGTGCATGCGCCATTCGATGAAGGTCTTGACGGCCAGCGTCACCAGCGCCAGCAGCGCGAGCAGCGACGCGATCGCGAAGGCGGCCGTGAAGTTGTATTCGTTGTAGAGGATCTCGACCTGCAGCGGCATCGTGTTGGTCTCGCCGCGGATATGGCCCGACACCACCGAGACGGCGCCGAACTCGCCCATCGCGCGGGCATTACACAGGATCACGCCGTACAGCAGCCCCCACTTGATGTTGGGGAGCGTCACGCGCCGGAACGTCGACCAGCCGGAAGCGCCCAGCACCAGCGCCGCCTCTTCCTCCTCGCTGCCCTGGGCCTGCATCAGCGGGATCAGTTCGCGCGCGACGAAGGGGAAGGTCACGAAGATCGTCGCCAGCACGATGCCGGGCACGGCGAACAGGATCTTGACGTCGTGGTCCATCAGCCACGGGCCGAACCAGCCCTGGGCGCCGAACAGCAGCACGTAGATCAAGCCCGCGATCACGGGCGAGACGGAGAACGGCAGGTCGATCAGCGTGATCAGGAGGCTCTTGCCGCGGAAGTCGAACTTGGCGATGGCCCAGGCGGCGGCCACGCCGAACACGAGGTTCAGCGGCACGGCGATGACGGCCGCGATGAAGGTCAGCTTGATCGCCGCCAGCGCGTCCGGATCCAGAACGGCGTCCTTGTAGGTGCTCCAGCCGTGCTTGAGCGCCTCGGCGAACACGGCCACGAGGGGCACGAACAGGAACAACGTGAGGAACAGCAGCGCGACGGCGATCAGCGCATGGCGCACCCAGGCCGGCTCCAGCGTGTTGGCGGCGCGGCGCGGGGCCTGCGCGGCGGCGGCGTCCTTGACGGCGCGATCGAGAACGGCACTCATTTATTTCCCCGCACGCTTGCGCGTCCAGGCCTGCAACAGGTTGATGGCAAACAGGAGGACGAAGGACACGACCAGCATCACGACGGCGATCGCGGTGGCGCCCGTATAGTCGTACTGCTCCAGCTTGGTGATGATGAACAGCGGCGTGATCTCCGAGACCATCGGCATGTTCCCGGCGATGAAGATGACGGAGCCGTACTCGCCGGCGGCGCGCGCGAACGCGAGCGCGAAGCCCGTCAGCAGGGCCGGCACGATGCTCGGCAGGATCACGCGCACGAAGGTCTGCCACGGGCTCGCGCCCAGGCTGGCGGCCGCTTCCTCGAGCTCGCGCTCGGCGTCTTCCAGCACCGGCTGCACGGTGCGCACGACGAACGGGAGGCCGATGAAGGTCAGCGCGACGACGACGCCCAGCGGCGTGAACGCGACCTTGATGCCGACCTTGTCCAGGTATTGGCCGATCCAGCCGTTGGTCGAGTACAGGGCGGTGAGCGTGATGCCGGCGACGGCCGTCGGCAGCGCGAACGGCAGGTCGACCAGCGCGTCGACGAAGCGCTTGCCCGGGAAGCTGTAGCGCACCAGCACCCAGGCGACGATGCCGCCGAACACGACGTTGATGGCGGCGCCCAGCAGCGCGGCACCGAAGCTCAGGCGGTAGGACGCCATCACGCGTTCGGACGTGACGGCCGTCCAGAACGCATCCCAGCTCATCGTGAACGTCTTCAGGAAGATCGCCGACAGCGGGATCAGCACGAGCAGCGCCAAGTAGAACAGCGTGAACCCGAGCGACAGGCCGAAGCCGGGAATGACCCGGTTCGCGCTGCTACGGGATTGCACCAGAGTATTCATTAGTCCGCCTTTATTACAATTTCTTCTAATAGCGACACATAATCGCATTGGAAACGCATATTGCAAACGAAGCAAAAATCATTTGCTTACAACCTGCATGTATTTGCAGCGCCAACGAAAAAGACGCCGCAGCGCCTCGTGTCGTCGGTAGACGTCCCACTCAATGGAGCAATTTCACCGCCACGCCCGCCAGCGTCATCGCCAGCAAGCCGCGCAGGAAGCGCTCCGGCACCGCCTTGGCCGCCCAGGAACCGAGCGTGATGCCGGGCAGCGAACCGATCAGCAGCGTCAGCAGCAGCATCCAGTCGATCGAGCCCAGCCACCAGTGGCCCACCGCCGCGATGGCCGTCAGCGGCACGGCGTAGGCGATGTCGGTGCCCGCCACTTCGGCCGGCTGCAGGCTCGGGTACAGCATGACGAGCAGCGTCGCGCCGATGGCGCCGGCGCCGATCGAGGACACGGTGACCAGCACGCCCAGCACGGCGCCCGCGGCGACGGTGGCCGCCACCAGGGAGCGTCCGCGCAACTGGCGCTGCGGATGGCGATGGATCCAGGCCAGCATGCGGCCGCGCAGCAGGATGGCGACGACGGTCAGCAGCACGGAGACGGCGATCGAATAGCGGATGACCTGGCCGATGGCCGCGTCCAGCGGCCCGAAGCGGTGCAGCGCGAGCGTGGCCAGCAGTGCGGCCGGCAAGGCGCCGGCGCACAGGCGGCCGACGATATGCCATTGCACGGTGCCGCGCACGCGGTGGGTAATGGTGCCGGCGCTCTTGGTGACGGAGGCGAATGCGAGGTCGGTACCGACGGCGACCGACGGGTTGACGCCGAACAGCAGCGTCAGGAGCGGCGTCATCAGCGAGCCGCCGCCGACGCCGGTCATGCCGACCAGCAGGCCGACGGCGAATCCCGACAGAATGTATGTAATGGACATGCGCTTACCCTTTGGAACGGCCAAGGGTAAGGCACCTCATCCGCGGGGCAAACGATAGCTTCCTTATTTGCTTATGCGGACTGTGAGACTCAGGTAGGGTGGACGGGTTTCCCGTCCACGCGCCCGACCATCGGCTGATGGATCGACACGCATGCCCTGGTTGGACGCGTGGACGGCGGAGCCGTCCACCCTACGCCGAACAAGTGTCACTTGTTCGGCTGCGGCGTCAGGCGCAGGTAAGGCTTGGGCGCGTTGAAGCCCTTCGGGTACTTCTGCTTGAGCTGCTCCGGATCCTGCACGGTCAGCGGGATGATGACGTCGTCGCCATCCTTCCAGTTGCCCGGCGTCGCGACGGTATAGCCGTCGGTCAGCTGCAGGGCGTCGATGACGCGCAGGACTTCGTCGAAGTTGCGGCCGGTGCTCATCGGGTAGGTGATCATCAGGCGCACCTTCTTGGCCGGGTCGATCACGAACAGCGAGCGCACGGTGGCCGTGGCCGACTGGTTCGGGTGGATCATGTCGTACAGTTCGGAGACGGTCTTGTCGGCGTCGGCGATGATCGGGAAGCCGACCACGGTCTGCTGGGTCTCCTCGATGTCCTTGATCCATTCGCCGTGCTTGTCGGCCGGGTCGACGGACAGCGCGATCGCCTTGACGTTGCGCTTGTCGAATTCCGGTTTTAGCTTGGCCGTCAGGCCCAGTTCGGTGGTGCAGACCGGCGTGAAGTCGGCCGGATGCGAGAACAGCACCACCCAGGAGTCGCCCGCCCAATCGTAGAAGCGGAGCTTGCCGATGGTGGAATCCTGTTCGAAGTCCGGCGCGGTGTCGCCAAGGCGTAAGGTCATCTTGATCTCCTTCAGGTGAGTTTAAAAGAACCGGTTGTACAACACGACGGCCCAGGTGGCGAGCGCGATCATGATGGCCAGTGCGACGGCGGCGCTGCCCAGGTCCTTGGCCGCCTTCGACAGCGGGTGGCGTTCCAGCGACACCCGGTCGACGACCGCCTCGATCGAGGCATTGATCAGTTCCACCAGCAGCACCAGGCCCAGCACGGCGATCAGCGCCAGCTTCTGGAAGGCCGAGATCTTCAGCAGCAGTGCCACGATCGCGGCCGGCACGGCGACCATCAGCTCCTGGCGGAACGCGTGTTCATGTTGCCAGGCCGCCTTGAAGCCATCGAAGGAATAACGGATGGCCGAAAAAATCCGCTTCAGGCCGCCTTTGCTCTTGAACTCGCTGCTCGGTAATTCCATGGTGCTCGCAATGCTGTACAGGACCGCCATTATGCCCACATAGCTTGACAGCCGCGCAACATGAATGTGCGTTGACGACCACTTTTTTTCACATTATGGTATAAACTGAAGAAATATACCGCACCGCACCAACCACATCATGAAACTGGAAACTCCCGAACCGGCCAAGACGTCGATCCAGGTCATCGAGCGCATGGTCGCCCTGCTCGACGTCCTGGCCAGCTACCCCGATCCGGTCAGCCTGAAGGAATTGTCGCGGGTATCCGGCCTGCATCCGTCGACGGCGCACCGGATCCTGAACGACATGGTGGTGACGCGCTTCGTCGACCGCGTCGAGCCCGGCACCTACCGCCTCGGCATGCGCCTGCTGGAACTGGGCAACGTGGTCAAGAGCCGGCTGTCGGTGCGCGAGGCGGCGCTCGACCTGATGCGCCTGCTGCACAACAAGACGCGCCAGACGGTCAACCTGTCGGTGCGCCAGGGCGACGAGATCGTCTACATCGACCGCGCGTTTTCCGAACGCTCCGGCATGCAGGTGGTGCGCGCCATCGGCGGACGCGGCCCGCTGCACCTGACCTCGACGGGCAAGCTGTTCCTGTCGATCGACGAACCGAAGACGATCCGCGCCTACGCCACCCGCACGGGACTGGCCGGCCACAACAAGAACTCGATCACCGACCTGGCGCGCCTGGAGCGCGAGCTGTCGCTGGTACGCGCGCGCGGCTATGCGCGCGACAACGAGGAACTGGAACTGGGCGTGCGCTGCATGGCGGCCGGCATCTACGACGACGGCGGCAAGCTGGTCGCGGGCCTGTCGATCTCGGCGCCGGCGGACCGCCTGCAGGAAGAATGGCTGGACGACCTGGTCGGCACCGCCTCGCAGATCTCGGCGACGCTGGGGCACCGGACGACGCCGGCGGTGTGATAGGCGACGGTGATGGTGGGCACGTGGTGCCCACCCTACGCCGTGGCGTGCCGTAGATACCGTCTTGCCTGTCAAGCTGCGAAAGCGTAATT